>NZ_VSSR01000057.1 GCF_008123515.1 Bradyrhizobium cytisi | reverse complement strand
GTCCAGACCGGATAGAGAGGTAACACAGTAGACCGGATGGATGGGTGACAGTTCTCTGTCGGCTGGGAGGATCAGCCGATGCCTTGGCGGGAGAGCTGTGCAATGGACCAGCGGGTTAGCTTCATCTCGGATCAGCGAAGCGGAATGTGGACGATGACGGAGCTTTGCGAACGCTACGAGATTAGCCGCAAGACCGGTTACAAATGGTTGGATCGCTACCAGCTGGAAGGGCCTAGAGGGCTTGCGGATCGCTCGCACGCGGCGCGGGTGCATGGGCGCGCGACGCCGCAGCACATCGTGGATGCGATTGTGGGGCTGCGGCTCGAGCGGCCGAGCTGGGGGCCGCGCAAGATCGTAAGCAAGCTCGAGGCTCGCCAGGGGGATGTCAATTGGCCATCAGCCTCGACGGCAGGCGAGATCCTCAAACGGGCGGGACTGGTCAGCAGCCGTCGGGTCCGGCGACGTGCGCCGCCGCGGATGGGGCAACTGACGGTGCCTCAGCATGCCAACCATGTATGGGCTCTCGATCACAAGGGTTGGATCCGACTGGGGGATGGCTCTCGCGTTGAACCGTTCACGGCGACCGATGGCTTCAGCCGCTATTTGATTAGCCTGGCGGCGACGGGCAGCACGCAATGTGCCGAGTGCCAGCCGCCGCTGGAACGGGCGTTTCGCGAGTACGGCTTGCCGCAGATCATCCGCTCCGACAACGGTTCGCCGTTCGCCTCGACCGGAACCACGGGTCTGACGGCGCTGTCGGTATGGTGGATCAAGCTTGGCATCCGCCATGAACGGATTGATCCTGGCCATCCGCAGCAGAACGGCCGGCACGAGCGTTTTCACCTCACGCTCCTGGAAGCCATGCGGCCACCGCCGCCGACCCAGGCTGCGCAGGCCCGTCGGTTCGCGGCATTTGTGCGCGACTATAACGAAGAACGGCCACACGAATCGCTTGGCCAATACCCACCTGCCAGCGTCTATCAGCCTTCGCCTCGTGCAATGCCAAGGCGGCTTCCCGAGCCGGATTATCCAGCTGAAGCCGCAGTGCGCCAGGTCCGCTCCAACGGCGAGATCAAATGGCGGGGCGATCTCATCCACATCTGCAGCGCTCTCGTCGGTGAAGCGGTTGCCGTCGAGGAAACCGAGGACGGATACTGGCAAGTGCGCTTCTTCGACGTACCGATCGGCATCATCGACCAGAAAACACACAAGCTCCGGCGCTGCGCTAGCGC
>NZ_VSSR01000056.1 GCF_008123515.1 Bradyrhizobium cytisi | reverse complement strand
GGCGGCCCTGCGGGCCGACCTTGACCTGATCTCCGCGCGCCATCCTCACTGCTCCATGGTCGGGACGAAGAGCTGGCGTGCAATCGAACTAAGAGCTGAACAACCGCCTTGACACACCAATTCCCCATGTGAGCAATCCAGAATCTCTCCGCGGAGGCAGTCTGGATTGCTTCGTCGCAAGGGCTCCTCGCAATGACGGAGAATGAGGCAAACCCGTCCTTCTTCCCCGCGAAATCTGCATGGCTTTGCCGCGTTCCCGGCGCTAAAAGACGCCGGTTAAACGGAGCACGTCATGCAAGATCTCTGGCGCCTGTCGGCCGCCGACCTCGCCACCCTCGTCAAATCCAAAAAGGTGTCCGCCCGGGAGGCGGCCAAGGCCGGGCTCGCCCGCCTCGACGCCGTCAACCCCCAGCTCAACGCCGTGATCGACCACCGGCCCGAGGACGTGCTCAAGCAGGCCGACGCCGTCGATACCGCCATTGCCCGGGGCGAGGACCCCGGTGTGCTGGCCGGCGTGCCCGTCACCATCAAAGCAAATGTCGACCAGGAAGGCTTTGCCACCACCAACGGCCTCAAGCTCCAGCGCGACCTGATCGCGCGCGAGGACAATCCGGTGGTCGCCAATTTCCGCAAAGCGGGCGCCATTCTCCTGGGGCGCACCAATTGCCCCGCCTTCTCCTACCGCTGGTTCACCACCAACCTGGTCCATGGCGACACCAAGAACCCCCGTGACGCCTCGCTGACACCGGGCGGCTCGTCGGGCGGCGCCGGCTCGGCGGTCGCGGCGGGTATCGGCCATATCGCCCACGGCACCGACATCGCCGGCTCGATCCGCTATCCCGCCTATGCCTGCGGCGTGCACGGTCTGCGCCCGACCTTGGGCCGTATCCCCGCCTTCAACCCGGCGCTGCCAGAGCGGCCGATCGGGCCGCAGATCATGGCGGTGTCGGGCCCGCTGGCACGCACCGTGAATGACCTCCGCATTTCGCTCGCGGCGATGTCGGCCCGCGATGCGCGCGATCCCTGGTATGTGCCGGCGCCGCTCGATGGCCCGGCCGTGCCGAAGCGCGCCGCGCTCTGCCTCAATCCGGACGGTCTTGCGACCACGCCTGAGGTGAAGGCGGCCGTGACCGACGCCGGCAAGCGCCTCGAGCGGGCGGGGTGGACCGTCGATGTGATCGAGAACACCCCTCCGATGCGCGAAGCCGTCGCATGGCAGCGCAAGCTCTGGCTTGGCGATGGCCACGAGGCGCAGCTGGAAATGGCCGAGCGCGAGGGCGATCCCGGCGCGCTGGCGTGCCTGCGCGGCATCCGCGCCAAGGTCACGCCGATGGATCAGGCCAACTACGCCCAGGCGCTGACCCGCCGCGCCACGCTGACCCGCGACTGGATGCTGTTCTTCGAGAAATACGCCGTCGTGCTGACGCCGGTGTCCGGCGAGCTGCCATTCGCCGATCATCTCGACCGCAAGGACGCCGCCTCCTTCGAGCGCGTCTGGGAAGCGCAGCTGCCGCAGATCGCGATCCCGTTCATGGGATTGCCGGGCCTCGTGGTCTCGACCGGCCTCGTCGGCAAGACGCCGGTCGGTGTGCACATCGTCTCCGGCCGCTATCGCGAGGATCTGTGCCTGCTCGCCGGCGAAGCGATCGAGGCGGGCGGCGTGCCGCCATCGCCGATCGACCCCGTGGGTTAGCGATGGCTGCGATCTACGAGTTCAAGGCCAATTCGCTTGCCGGCGAGGAGGTCGCGCTGCGACAGTTCGAGGGCCAGGTGCTCCTGATCGTCAACACCGCGAGCAAATGCGGCTTCACGCCGCAATATCGGGGCCTCGAGGATCTGCATCGCGATCTCGCGCCGCGCGGCTTCTCGGTGCTGGGCTTTCCCTGCAACCAGTTCGGCGCGCAGGAGCCGGGGCAGGCCGCCGAGATCCAGGCGTTCTGCTCGACCAATTACGACGTCACGTTTCCGCTGTTCGAGAAGATCGACGTCAACGGCGCCCACGCGCATCCCTTGTACGAGTACCTGAAACACCAGCAATCCGGCCTGCTGGGCGCCTCCATCAAATGGAATTTCACCAAATTCCTGGTGGACCGTGCCGGCCACGTGATCGCGCGCTATGCGCCGACCGCGCGGCCGGAAGGATTGCGGCAGAAGATCGAGACCCTGTTATGAGCGAGACAATCATGAGCGACGAATTTCCGGACCGCCTCTCGGTCGACCCCAACAGCCCCTATTACAACGCCGACATCCTGTCGCGCGACGTCGGCATCCGCTTCAAGGGCATCGAGAAGACCAATGTCGAGGAGTACTGCATCAGCGAAGGCTGGGTCCGCGTCACCGCGGGCAATGCCAAGGACCGCTACGGCAATCCGCTGACCATCAAGGTGCATGGTCCGGTCGAGCCGTATTTCCGGGACAAGAAGTAAGCGCGACGCGCTCTCTCCTCGTCAGCGCACTCTCTTTCCTCGTCATTGCGAGGGACGCATTCTCCCTCCTCGTCATTGCGAGGAGCCCTTGCGACGAAGCCATCCAGAGTCTTTCCGCGAGTAGCAGACTGAAAGGCGCTGGCAGAATAGCCTCCGCTGGCGCAACCAACTCCGTCATTGCGAGCGCAGCGAAGCAATCCAGAATCTCTCCGCGTAGGCAGTCTGGATTGCTTCGTCGCAAGAGCTCCTCGCAATGACGGTGGAGAGGGCGGTGTCGGTTACCGGCGGCCCTCGTCTGCGATGCACGGTGGTAGGGAACTGCGCGAGGTGCTGCCACACACTCCGTCATTGCGAGCGCAGCGAAGCAATCCAGAATCTTTCCGCCAAGGCAGTCTGGTGTGCTCCGTCGCATCAGTGCAAATTGCTTCGCAATCTTGTCGCGGGCTCCTCGCAATGACGGTGTGGCGACGTCACTTTTTTTGCTCCTGTCTCAAGCGTCGCTCGCAATTTCCTTCAGGTTGTGATATCGTGAAGGCTCTCGTTGATCGAGCACAATCATGAAGCAGCCGTGCGTCTACATGTTCGCCAATCGTCGTAACGGGACGATCTACACGGGCGTCACCTCGAATCCGCCGCGCCGCGCGTTCGAGCATCGCGAGGGCCTCGTGAAGGGCTTCTCGTCGCAGTACGGCTGCAAGCTCCTCGTCTGGTTCGAGCTGCATGCGACCATGACCGACGCGATTACGCGCGAGAAGCAGATCAAGGGCGGCAGCCGGGCGAAGAAACTTGCGCTGATCGAGAGCGTCAATCCGGGCTGGACCGATTTGTACGAGACGCTGATTTGAGCGTCTTAGGACGGTGAGACCGAGACGCAAGCTATCTCCTCATCCTCCGTCATTGCGAGCGCAGCGAAGCAATCCAGAGTCTCTCCGCAGAGGCGGTCTGGATTGCTTCGTCGCAAGAGCTCCTCGCAATGACGGCGGAGGGAGCTGGGTCGTCTGCTGGTGCCTTCGTCTGCGATGCGCGGTGGTGCCGAATTGCGAGGTGCCGCCACATTCTCCGTCATTGCGAGCGAAGCGAAGCAATCCAGAATCTTTCCGCGGAGGCAGTCTGGATTGCTTCGTCGCAAGAGCTCCTCGCAATGACGGTGGACGGAGCGGTGCAGCCGTAAAGTTTCATTCAGCGCGCGTCGGCTCCTCAAGCCGATCCCAACTCGCAATGAGACGCGAGCGTCTCCGCTACGACAGCCGCATATCCAGCAGCCGCCGCCCCTCACCCTTGAGCAGCTTCTTCACCGCGCCGGACGCCACGACTTCGCCGTCGTTGGCATACGCTTCGTGGTTCTTCTCGATGTCGTCGAGGCGGTAGAGGTAGTTCACCATCACGCCGGCGGATTCGCGCACGCCCTTCGGCGAGAGGTCGCCGAGCCAGTTGATGCGCTCGAGGCGCGCGCCGTTGCCGAGATGGAAGCGGGCGACGGAATCGATCAGCTTCCCCTTCGGCGTGCGCGCCTTCAGGAAGTAATGGGCGGCGAGCGGCTCGATGAAGGCACGCAGTTGCGCAGCCGTCTCGGGGTTCTCGAACCATTTGGGATCGTCGAGGCGCTTCAGGATATCGCGATCCTCGTCCGACAGCGGCAAATCCTTGTCCTGCTTCAGCCACGGCATGAAGCCCGGTACCGGCGACAGCGTCACGAAGGTGTCGAGCTTCGGCGTCTCGCGGCGCAGCTCCTCGACCACCTGCTTGATCAGGAAGCTGCCGAAGGAGATGCCGCCGAGACCACGCTGGGTGTTGGAGATCGAGTAGAACACGGCGGTGCGCGCCTTCTCGATCGGAAGGTGCTGCCGGTCGACGGCCAGCAGCGGCGCGATCGCGCCGGGAATGGTCTCGGTCAGTGCGACCTCGACGAAGATCAATGGCTCGTCGACCATCGCGGGATGGAAGAAGGCGTAGCAGCGGCGATCGACCGGGTCGATGCGGCGGCGCAGATCGTCCCAGTCGGAGATCTCGTGGACGGCTTCATAGCGAATGATCTTTTCGAGGATGTTGGCCGGGGTCGACCAGTCAATCCGGCGCAGCACGAGAAACCCCCTGTTGAACCACGAGGAGAGAAGATGCGAGACGTCGCGGTCGAGCGCGGCGAGATCGGTGTGTCCGTTCATCATGCCGAGCAGGTCGGCGCGCATGGCGACGAGATCGCCGGTGCCGCCCGGCGCGCGGTTGAGACGGCGGATCAGCTCCTGCCGCCGCGGTTCGGAGGCGAAATGCAACGCGCTTGCGTCCTCGTCTGCCGGCTTGGCGCGCCATTTCTCGATTGCCTGTGCCAGCCGTTCCCGGTCCGGGCCGAAGTCGCGCACCAGCGCCTCGAAGAAGGCGCGGCGTCCTGCCGCATCCAACTCCTGGTAGATATCGAGCACTTCACGCGCCATGGCGGTGCCGGAAGCTTCACCCCGGCCCGACAGCAGCGCGTCGCAGAGCTCGATCAGCCCGTCGGCGTCCTGTTTGGTGTCGGCAGAATCGCGGCGCAACAGCGTGCGGCCGCGCTCGGAGATGGTGGCGAGCAGGTCGGAGAAGAAGGCGTTAGCCATCTGGGCCTTTCGAAACCGGGTTTGTGCGGTGCGGAAGCTTACACGGGATTTAGGCGGAAGCCGATCACAATCAAGCAGGCGAATTTGCCAACTTTAGCTGGGCCGTGCGTTTCGAGAAGGCTGTCATGCCCGGCGAGGGCGGAGGCATCAGGCGGCATTTAGGCAGCGAGGGGGCGGCCTCACACGCCGTCATTGCGAGCGCAGCGAAGCAATCCAGACTGCCACCGCGGAAGGATTCTGGATTGCTTCGCTGCGCTCGCAATGACGAGGTTGGGGCTAACTCTTCCCCGCAAACTCCGTCGGCGTCCGCCCCGTCACCTGACGGAACGCGGCCGAGAACGCCGGGACGCTGGCGTAGCCCAGCTGCGTCGCGAGCTGCTTCACCGAGACACTCGCATCCGTCGACAGCCGCTGGATCGCCGCCGCAATCCTCGCGCGCTGGCACCAGCTCTTGAAGCTCAGTTGCGTCTCGCTCGAGAACAGCCGCGACAGCGTGCGCGCGGAGGTTCCGACCTCGCGCGCCAGGGTGTCGATGTCGTGCAAGCCGGTTGGATCGTCGAGCACGATCATCGCGGCGCGCCGGCAGCGCTGCTCGTGCGGCAGCGGCACGAAGGTTGCGGAATCCTCGGCCTGGTGCAATTCCAGCATCACCAGACGCACCAGCAGCTCGGTACGCTCCTCGGTGTTGCGCGCGTCGAACAGCGCGAGGATCGCCTGATTGAGCAGCGGCGACACCCGCACCACGAATTCCCTGGTCAATCCGTCGTAGCGCTTCTCGCGCTTCAGCCAGGCGAGGTCGAAATACAGCGTACGCATCTCGATGTCGGCGAGCACGTCGATGGCATGCTCGAGCCCGGCCGGCACCCAGACCGCGCGATCCGGCGGCACCAGCCAGCGTCCCCCGGGCGTCGTCACCTGCATGGTGCCGCGTGCCGCATAGACCAGCTGCGCCTCGCGGTGCATGTGCGGGTCGAGCCGCAGGCCCTTGGGATAATCGCGCGCGACCAGGTGCACGCCCGCGGTGGAGCGGTGGTTGCCGCGGACCTCCCTGAGGATTGGCGTTTCGACGACACTCATTGGCAGCATCCCGTCATGGCTCCGACATATAACTCATTTCGGAGCAGGAGAGGATTCGCATGAACAGCCCCAGCCGGGTCATCAGTTTCGTCAATGCCGGCCATTTCATCGACCATTATGCGATGCTGATCTTTGCCGCCGCCGTGATCATCATGGGGCCGGCGCTCGGCATGGCCTATTCGGAACTGTTGCCCTACGCGACCCCCGGCTTCATCGCCTTCGGCGCCGGCTCGCTGCTCACCGGCTGGCTAGGGGACCGCTGGAGCCGCCGCCACATGATGCTGATCTTCTTCATCGGCATCGGCCTTGCCATGATCTCGGTCGGCTTCGTGCAGACGCAGGTCGAGCTCGGCGCCGCGCTGCTTGCGATCGGCGTGTTCGCCTCGATCTATCATCCCGTCGGCACCGCGATGATCGTGTCCTATGCCGACAGGCTCGGCCGCGAGATGGGCATCAACGGCGTCTGGGGCAATCTCGGCGTCGCCTCGTCCGCGTTGGTCACCGGCGTGATCGGCCAGTATCTCGGCTGGCGCTTTGCCTTCATCGTCCCCGGCATCGTCACCATCCTGATCGGCATCGCCTTCGCGATGCTGGTCGTGCATGAGGACCGCAAGGGCTCGAAGCAGGCGGCGGCGCAGGCGCGTGTCGCCAAGCAGGATATGTGGCGCGTGGTGCTGTCGCTGCTCATCGTGGTGATCGCGATCTCCACCACCTTCAATGCCGTCACGGTGGCGCTGCCAAAGCTGTTCGCGGAGCGGCTCGCCGATCTCACCAAGAGCCCGGCGCTGCTCGGGGTCATCGCGGCCTGCGTCTATGTGTTCGGCGCGATGACGCAGTACACGATCGGCCGGCTGCTCGACCGCTACTCGCTGAAGACGGTGGCGCTGCCGCTGTCCTTCATGCTGGCGCCGTTCCTGTATCTTGCCGCGAGCCTGTCCAACCTGCCGCTGATCCTGGTGTCGATCGGCATCGTCATGGGCGCCTTCGGGCAGGTCACGGTGAACGACGCCATGGTCGGCAAATACACCAGCGAGGAATGGCGCTCGCGCGCCTACGCCGTGCGCTATTTCATCGGCTTCACCGCGGCGGGTGCGTCCGTTGGCCTGGTTGCCTGGCTCTACGAGCAGGGCGGCTTCGTCACCATGCTGCACGCGTTTGCCGCCCTCTGCCTGCTTGCGATTGCAGCGGCGATCATCCTCCCGCGCGAGATCCGGACGCCGGCGGCGGCGTGAGGTCTCGTGTCCCGGACAAGCTGCAACGCGTGAGCGTTGCGGCGCAGAGCCGGGACCCAGGGGCTACGATTTCCCTTGTCGCATGGGCCCCGGCTCTGCAGCGCACCGCCGAAGTGGCGCTGCGCTGCGTCCGGGGCACGAGCGGGGCGTGAGGCCGGGAGTCTCCCCACTCGTCATTGCGAGCGAAGCGAAGCAATCCAGAATCTTTCCGCGGAAACAGTCTGGATTGCTTCGTCGCAAGCGCTCCTCGCAATGACGGAGAGGGGACGTCGTGCACACCACCCATGATGCCATCATGCCGGTGTTTTGCCCGACGGAGCAAGCGATTTCGGCAAGGCCGAAATTTCTCGGGCCTTTTCAACCTCATATCTACTGTGCATGGGGTTGTTTTCGACTTTCGCCTCTAGCTGACCGTGAATGCCGCGGGAACCCGCTCCACCTCCCGCGGGTTCTATCCCCGTGGCTCCGGCACCTTGCCGGGGCGGGTGAAGGGGGAAGACACCTGCATGCAGTGGAGCCTGCTCCGACCGGTCGGCCTTGTCCCCGCGGCGCTTGTCCTCACGACCATTGCGGCCAGCGCCGAGGGCGGCAAATCGGCCGGTCCGTCCGAATTCCTGCTGGTGGCGCAGATCGTGCTGCTGATCGCGGTGGGGCGCGGCCTCGGCGAGATCATGCAGCGGATCGGCCAGCCCTCGGTGATCGGCGAATTGCTCGCAGGCATTCTGCTCGGGCCGTCGCTGTTCGGCTGGATCTGGCCCGAAGCGCAGCACGCGATCTTCCCTGCGACGCCCGAACAGAAGGCGATGATCGACGGCATCGCCCAGTTCGGCATTTTGCTGCTGCTCCTGCTCACCGGCATAGAGACCGACCTCAAGCTGGTCAGGAAGGTCGGCAGGGCCGCGATCGCGATCTCGATCGCCGGCATCCTCGTGCCCTTCGCCTGCGGCTTTGCGCTCGGTGAGTTCCTGCCCGATGCGCTGTTGCCCAAACCGGAGCAGCGCCTGGTGGCCGCGCTGTTCATGGGCACGGCGCTGTCGATCTCCTCGGTGAAGATCGTCGCGGTGGTCGTGCGCGAGATGAATTTCATGCGCCGCAATGTCGGCCAGATCATCGTCGCGACCGCCGTGATCGACGACACCATCGGCTGGATCATTATCGCCGTCATCTTCAGCCTGGCCTCGCAAGGCACGCTGGATATCGCCTCGGTGGCGAAGGCCGTGCTGGGCACGTTCGCCTTCCTCGCCATCAGCTTCACCATCGGCCGGCGGCTGGTGTTTCAGCTTATCCGCTGGGCCAACGACAACCTCGTCAGCGCCGCGGCGGTCGTCACCGTGATCCTGCTGTTGATGGGCGCGATGGCGCTGATCACCCATGCGATCGGCGTTCACACCGTGCTCGGCGCCTTCGTCGCCGGCATCCTGGTCGGGGAGTCGCCGATCCTGACGCGGCAGATCGACGAGCGCCTGCGCGGGCTGATCTCGAGCTTCTTCATGCCGGTGTTCTTTGGTCTCGCCGGCCTGAGCGCCGACCTCTCGGTGCTGCGCGATCCGAACCTTTTGATGCTCACCGCCCTCCTCGTCGTGATCGCCAGCGTCGGCAAGTTCGGCGGCGCCTTTGTCGGCGGCACATTGGGCGGCCTGCGCACGCGGGAATCGCTGGCGCTCGCGAGCGGCATGAACGCGCGCGGCTCGACCGAAGTGATCATTGCAACCATCGGCCTGTCCATCGGCGTGCTCAGCCAGAACCTGTTCACGATGATCGTGACCATGGCAATCGTGACCACAATGGCGATGCCCCCGATGCTGCGCGCGGCGCTCGCGAAGCTGCCGATGAACCGGGAGGAGCAGGAGCGCCTGGAGCGCGAGGAATTCGAGAAGCGCGGCTTTGTCGCCAACCTCGAACGTCCGCTGCTGGCGGTCGACGAGAGCGTCAACGCCACCTTCGCCTCGCACATCATGGGCCTGATGGCCGGCATGCGCGGCCTGCCCATCACAGTGCTGCATATCGGCACGCACGCCAGGGAGCAGGAGAAGGTCCGCGATGAGGAGGTGAGCCACGAGGCCGTGGTGAGGAAGGCAGCCGTCTCCGCCAATGGTGACGGCGATGCCGGCAGCGTCGATGTCGTCACCCGTGCCAGGCGCGCAGAGCTCGGCGAGACCATCGCCGATGAGGCGCGCAAGGGTTTTGATCTCCTGATCGTCGGGGTCGACAAGGTCACTGCGGCCAACGATCGGTTCGATCGGAAGATCGAGGACATCGCCGCAAGGTTCGACGGACCGCTCGCGATCGTGGCCGCTAGGGGCAAGCACCTGAAGCAGCCGATGCCGGATGCGCTCAACATCCTCGTTCCCGTCTCCGGCAGCGGCGTCGCCAAGCGCGGCGCGGAGGTTGCGGTCGCGCTGACGCAGGCCGGATCGGGCTCGCTGCGCGTGATCTATGTCGCGACGACGCGGGACAAGGGCGCGCAGCGCGGTGCCTCCCGCGGCCTGAGCCAGGAGGCCGGCATCCTCAAGGACGCCGGCGATCTCGCTGCCCGCTACGACGTCGACATCACCACCACGCTGCGTGTGAACCGGGCGCCGGAAGCTGCGATCCTGCGCGAGATCGACACCACCGATGTCGATCTCGTCGTCATGGGCGTCGACCGCATCCAGGCCGATCACCTCTCCTTTGGCGGCGTTGCGGACGCCGTGCTCAGGCAGTCGAAGGTCTCGGTGCTGCTGGTCTCGAGCGGCGAGGCGCGGCAGGCGCCAAGCGAGGCCTAGGACTTCGCCTCCGCGACCGGCTGCGCCTTCGGCGCCTTCTTCGACGCGCGCCAGTTCTCGAACCGCTGCACCACCACGAAGAACGCCGGCACAAACAGCACCGCGAGGCAGGTCGAGGCCAGCATGCCCGAGAACACCGTGATGCCGATCGACTTGCGGGCGCTGGCACCGGCGCCGGTCGCGATCACCAGCGGCACCACGCCGAGGATGAAGGCGAACGACGTCATCAGGATCGGGCGGAAACGGGCGCGCGCCGCCTCGATAGCACTTTCCAGCACCGGCTTGCCGTCGCGCCCGTGCAGCTCGAGCCCGACCTCGACGATCAGGATCGCGTTCTTGGCCGACAGCGCGATCAAGAGGACCAGGCCGATCTGGCAATAGAGGTTGTTATCGATCTTCAAGCCGTTGAGGACCAGCATGGGCCCGATCAGCGACAGCGGCACGGCGAGGATCACCGAGATCGGCGCGTACCAGCTCTCGTACTGGCCGGCGAGCACGAGATAGACCAGCAGCATGGCGAGGCCGAACACCCAGTAGATCTGGTTCGAGACCGCCTTCTCCTGATACGACATCGCAGTCCATTCGAATCCGGTGCCCGGCGGCAGCGTCTTGTCGCCGATCTCCTCCATCAGCTTCAGCGACTGGCCGGACGAATAGCCCTGTGCCGGTAGGCCGACGATGGTCGAGGACGGATAGAGATTGTAGAGGCTGATCAGCGACGGGCCGGTGACCGGCGTGATCGTGGCGACGGTGCCGATCGGGATCATGTCGCCATTCTGGTTGCGCACCTGCATGTTGGCGATGTCGCGCTCGGTGACGCGGAACGCCGGATCGGCCTGGGTGTAGACCTGGAACACGCGGCCGAACTTGTTGAACTGGTTGACGTAGGACGAGCCGAGATAGGTCGACAGCGCCGAGAACACGGCGTCCGTGGTCACGTGCAGCGTCTGGGTCTTGACGCGGTCGATCTCGACGTTGAATTGCGGCACCGCCGAACGAAACGAGGACGAGACGCGCTGCAGCGCGCTCTGGCTCTGGGCGTTCGAGACCATCGCGCCGGTGATGGCCTGCAGCTTGGCGAAATCGCTGTTGCCGTCGCGCAGCTCGACCTGCATCGAGAAGCCGGCGGCGTTGCCGATGCCTTGAATGGGCGGCGGCGGCAGCACTAGCGTGCGCGCCTCCATGATGGTCGCGACCTTGTCGTTCAGGCCGTAGACCAGCGAGCGCAAATCCTCGCCGGGGCCTTTGCGCGCGTCCCAGTCCTTCAGGATGATGTAGGCGACGCCGGCATTGGCAAGGCTCGCGCTGTTGTCGAGCGCGGAGATGCCGGCAATCGTGATCACCTGCTGAACGCCGGGCGTGTCCTTGATCATATCGGCGGCCCTGTCGAGCACCTTCTGGGTTCGCTCCAGCGAGGCGCCGTCGGGCAGCTGAACCGCGGCGATCAGATAGCCCTGGTCCTCGATCGGGAGGAAGCCGGTCGGCACCCGCGACAGGCCGTAGCCGCCGATCCCGATCAGGACCAGTGCGATCGCAACCGAAATCGTACTGTTCCTGCACAGCACGCCAATCAGCCGGATGTAGCCGCGCTCGACGCGGTTATAGACGGCGTTGAAGCCACGGTAGAAGAAGTTGCGCTGCTCCGGCGGCACCGTCGGCCGCAGCCAGAGTGCGCACTGGGTCGGCTTCAGCGTCGCTGCGTTGATGGCGGACAAAAGCGCGGTCGCCGCGATCACCAGCGCGAATTGCGAGTAGATGCGGCCCGTGAGGCCGGCGAGGAACGACGCCGGCAAGAACACCGAGATCAGCACCAGCGTGATGCCGACGATCGGCGCGAACAGCTGGTCCATCGCCTTGATCGCGGCGTCGTGGCCGTTCATGCCCTGCTCGATATTGTGGGCGGCACCTTCCACCACGACGATGGCGTCGTCGACCACGATGCCGATCGCGAGCACGATCGCAAACAGCGTCGACATGTTGATGGTGAAGCCGAGCGCCGCCATCGCGGCGAAGGCGCCGATGATGGTGACAGGCACGGTCGTTGCCGGCACCAGCATCGCGCGCCAGTCTTGCAAAAATACCAGGATCACGACCAGCACCAGCAGGCCGGCCTCGATCAGCGTCATGTAGACCTCGTGCACCGAGGCCTGCACGAACTTGGTGGTGTCGAACGGCGTGTCGTATTTGATGCCTTCCGGGAAGCGCCTGGCGAGCTCCGTCATTTTCTTCTCGACGGCCTGCTCGACCTCGAGCGCGTTGGCGCCGGGCGACTGGAATACGCCGATGCCGACGGCGGGCTGCTTGTTGAGCGAGAAGATCTGGCTATAGGTCTGCGCACCCAGCTCGACCCAGCCGACGTCGCGCACACGCGTGACGTCGCCGCTGGTGCCGGTCTTGACGATGATGTTCTCGAACTGCGTGGTGTCGTCGAGCCTTCCGTTGACGTTGAGCGTGTACTGGAACGCTTGCCCCGGCGGCGTCGGCGGCGCGCCGACCTGGCCGGCCGAGACCTGCTGGCTCTGCTGCTGGATCGCCTGGATCACGTCCTGCGGCACCAATCCGCGCGCTTGCAGCTTGTTTGGATCGAGCCAGATCCGCATCGAATACTGGCCGGCGCCGAACACCGTGACGTTGCCGACGCCGGGCAGTCGCGAGAGCTCGTCGCGTAGGTTGATCGTCGCGTAGTTGCTCAGGTAAAGGCTGTCGAACCGGGAGTCAGGCGAAGTCAGCGTCACGAACAGCAGGATCGAGGTCGATCTCTTTTGGACGGTGACGCCCTGGTTCTGCACGGACGACGGCAGTTGCGACAGCGCGCTGGAAACGCGGTTCTGCACCAGCACCTGCGCGAAGTTGAGGTCGGTGCCGATCTTGAACGTCACCGTCAGCGTATAGGTGCCGTCGGAGCCGCTGTAGGACTGCATGTAGAGCATGTCCTCGACGCCGTTGACCTGCTGCTCGATCGGCAGCGCGACGGTATCGATCACGGTCTTGGCGCTGGCGCCGGGATAGCGCGTCGTCACCTGCACCGTCGGCGGCACCACATCAGGATATTGCGCGATCGCGAGGTTGAACAGCGCGACGCCGCCGATCAGGATCATCAGGAGCGCAATGACGTTGGAGAGGACAGGCCGCTCGATGAAGAATTTTGAGATCATGACCGGCGCCTCATTTGTTCGAGGCCTGTGGCTGCTCGATCTTGGTCATCTGCGGGTCGATCTTCTGGCCCGGGATCACGCGCAGCAGCCCTGCGATCACGACGCGGTCGTCTGGCTTCAGGCCGCTCTCGATCACGCGCAGGCCGTTGTCGACGGCGCCGATCTGCACCTTGCGCTGCTCGACCACATTGTCCTTGTTGGCGACCAGGAGATAGCGCCCGCCCTGGTCGCTGCCGAGCGCGGTGTCGGGGACGAGGAGGGCGTTCTTGTCCTGGTCGAACGGCACGCGGACGCGGACGAAATAGCCGGGCAGCAGCACCCGCTTGTCGTTGGGCACGAGCCCGCGCACGGCAAGCGTGCCGGTTGATGAATTGATGGTCGGCGCGACGTAGTCGAGGTGGCCTTCATGCGGATAGCCGGTCTCGGTCTGGAGGCCGACTTCGATCGGGAATTGCTTGAGGTCGGCGGCGGTCAGTCCGCGGCGCTGAGCCTCTGCCCGGATCCGCAGCACGTCCTGCTCGTTGACGGTGAAATTCACCCAGATCGGGTCCATCGCGACGATGGTGGCGAGCTGGGTCGGGGAGGAGACGCCGACGAGCTCGCCGATCGAGACCATATGCGCGCTGACGATGCCGTCGAACGGCGCGCTCACCTTGGTGTAGCCGTAGTTGACCTCGGCGAGCCTTGTATTGACCTGGGCCTGCTGGAGGCTGGCCTGGGCGTTGTCGCGGGTCGATGTCGAAGTGTCGAGTGTCGCCTGCGAGACCGCCTGGCGCTGCACCAGATCGGCCTGCCGCTTGAAATCGGCTTCGGCCTGCTTGAGCGTGGCCTGCGCGCCGGTCTCGGCAGCTTGCGCCTGTTCGAGCTTGAGCTTGTAGGTCTCGGGCTCGATCGTGAACAGCTGGGTGCCTTGCTTGACGAAGGTGCCGTCCGTGTAGTCGATCGATTGCAGGAAGCCCTGGACGCGCGCCACGAGATCGACGCTCTTGACCGGCGCGGTGTTGCCGGTGGCCTCGACATAGCGCGTCACCGACCGTTGTACGGGTGTGGCGACGTCCACCTTGGGCGGCGGCGGCGCGACGAAGGCGTTCTTGTCCTCGCAGCCGGCGAGCGCAATCACGACCGCCGTGGCGGCCAGGGCCCGCCCGACATGCCTCCATGCGCCACGAGATTGTGCGGAATGGACGGGATACGCTGAGGTCATTCGGTGGCCCCCGATGGCTAGCTGTCGGTGCGGCAGGCTAGCAACAAATGACCGGCCGTGAAACACCATAGCCATGGCAGGCGCAGCCCTTGCACTGCAAACAGCGGCGTGTCTTCGACATTTTGGTCGTGACAAATCGCTTTTCACCGGGCGCACGATCGACCAGAATTGTGTCAAAGGAGCGCGATCGGCGCGAGGCTGGCGGAAAGAAGCGGACAAGAAGAAACGTGAGGAGAACATGACATGTCTACGCCATTCTGGTCAGCCTGCGCCGGCCTCGTCCTCGCAGCGGCGGTCGCCATGCCCGCACTAGCTGATGGCCTGAAGGAGGAGATCGCACCGACCGGCAAGCTGCGGGTCGCGATCGCGATCAGCCCGGCGGGCGGGGCGTTCTGGTCGACCAAGACCGAAGCCGGTTACGCCGGCGTCCCCGTCGATCTCGGCAAGGACATGGCGGCGCAAATCGGCATCCCCGTCGAGTATGTCGTGTACCAGAATTCCGGACAGATCACCGACGCGGCCGGCAAGGGCAGCTGGGACGTCAGCTGGTTGCCGAAAGATCCCGAACGCGAGACCAGGATGATGTTCGGCCCGATCTACGAGGTCGCGGACGCCACCTATATCGTCAAGGCGGGTTCGACCGTCACCAATTTCGCCACGCTCGACCAACCCGGCATCAAGGTCGCGGCAGTCAACGCTACGACCACGATGCGCGGCGCCGTTGTGCATCTGAAGAATGCGAAGGTCACGGGCTATCAGACCTACGATGAGATCTATGGCCTCCTGAAGAGCGGCGAGATCGACGCCTTCGCGCTGTCGCGCGATCAGCTCAACAAGATGGCGCAGAAGATCCCGGGCACGAAGGTGCTGGACGAGACGTTCAAGAAGACGGTGACCGCCGTTGCGGTCCCGCTCGGCCATGGCCAGTCGCTGGCGTTCGTCACCAGGTTCATGACCGAGGCCGTGACCAACGGCACCTTGCGCAAGGCTTATGATAATAACGGGCTGAAGGACACGCCGATCCGCACCGAATAGGTTTATCCTACCGGCCACATTGGATTTCGACTGGGCGCACATGCTTGGACGTTGGATTGCAGCCGCGATGGTGTCGCTGGTCTTGATGATGCAGAGCGCTCAGGCCCAACCGCTGACGGTCGATCCCGAGACCATCGTCCCGTTGCCGCCCCGGTTCGACATGGAGCCGCCGGCCTCCGACGTGCCGCCCGAGATCGCGCACTTCCAGGACGCATGGATCGGGACCTGGCAAGACGACAGGCACATCCTCGTGGTCGAGCGCGTCAGGGCTGACGGGCATGCGGACGTCGTCTTCGCCAGGTCGGACTCGGCCTTCAACGGCATGAATCGCGAATGGTGGCGCGACCAGGCCACGGTCGTGGACGGCGTGCTGACCATGACGGGGTTTCGCATCTTCCGTTATGCCTTTGATGGCCCCGACCGATTGTACATGACGGCCACGCTCAAGAATGGCGTCGTCACCTCCGGAGCGCTGGTCCGCGCCGATCCTGCGCGTCTTGCTGCGGGCGATCGGCCGAACGACTGGCCGTGGCCCGGCGCGCGCGTCCGGATTCCGCATCTTGCGGTTCGCACGCCTGATGGCACGCGGCCGATCACGCTCGAGGGCACTTTCTACCCGCCGTCGGGGCCGGAGCGGGCACCGCTCGCGATCGTCACCCATGGATCCGACGTCGGTCGGAATCAGCTGAGATCCTGGTCGTTCTCGACCGAAGCGCATTGGCTGCGCGACAACGGATTTGCAGTGCTGGTGCTGATGCGCCGCGGACGCGGCAGCTCCGAGGGCATCAACGGTGAAGAGACTTTCGGCCGCGATCACGACGGCAGCCTGACCGACGTCTCGGCCGGTGTCGCTGAAGCCGTCGAGGATATTGAGTCCGCGATCGCCTATGGCCGGACGCTGCCCGGCGTCAAGCCGGGCAAGGTGCTGCTCGCCGGCCAGTCGCGTGATGGCTTCCTCGCCATGCACTATGCCGGCCTCAAGCCCGGCGAGGTCTTGGGCGCGGTGAATTTCAGCGGCGGCTGGTACCCGTATGGACCGGTGACCACGCCGTACTATGCCAATGCGGGCCGCGGCGCAGCCGCCAAGGTCCCGCAGCTCTGGCTCTATGCCGACAACGACCGCCTCTACAAGGAGGATCTTATTCGCGAATATCACGAGGCGTTCGCAGCCGCCGGCGGCAGCGCGCGCTTTGAGATTCTACACGGCGTCCCCGGCGATGGCCATCTGCTGCGGCTTTATCCCGAACGCTGGCGAGCGATCGCCGACAAATTCCTGGCTTCGCTCGATCGCGAGCATTAGTCGCCGCGGACAGCCGCGGCAATCTTGCCGTGCAGGATTCGTTCTTGTTCCGCAAAGCCAAATGCAGGGCTGCGATTTTTTATCTCCACGCGTGGAATAATTGCCGATGGCGCATTCCGGCAGAAGACCCGCCTTTGTCGCCAGCAGGAGCACGTAAAAATCTCTTTCTGATTGGCTGCGCGAAGTGTCTCACGCGTCAAACTGACACAGCTCTGTCAAATGTGAACGCTAGGGTCGCGGCGTCATTCCTTCGGGGCAAACAGAGATGAAATCCAAATTTTTGACGACGGCTGCGATTTTCGCGGCCGCGACTGCACTTGCGTGCGCCATGCCGGTTCTCGCAGACGATTTCGGCCGGGACCGGGATCATGACCACGATCGTGATCATGATCGTCATCCGCATGAGATCCATACGGAAACGCCGATCAAGCATCTCGTGATCATCTTCAACGAGAACCGCTCGTTCGACCATTATTTCGCGACCTATCCGAACGCGGCCAATCCGTCGGGCTCGATCCCCTTCGTGCCGAAGCCGCATACGCCCCGGGTCAACAACCTCGCCAACGCCAATTTGCTGGTGAACAACCCGAACAACAATCCGGCCAACGGCACCGGCGCGACGGACCCGTTCCGCCTTGACCGCACCCAGGCCAACACGCGTTCGCAGAACCACGCTTATACGCCCGAGCAGCAGGCCGTCGACAACGGCAAGGAAGACCTGTTCCCGAAATTCACCGGTCGCGGCACCGCCGGCGGCGCCGGCGCGTTCGGCACCAATGGTCAGGTGATGGGCTATTTCGACGGCAACACCGTCACCGGATTCTGGAACTACGCCCAGCATTTCGCCATGACCGACAACAACTGGACCGACACGTTCGGTCCGTCGACGCCGGGCATGCTGGAAGTGGTCGGCGGCCAGACCAACGGCGTCCAGCCGGTCATCGGCACCACGGCGTCGATCGCGGACGGGCAGGGCGGCCTGACGCTGACCGGCGACACCGATCCGGGCAACGATGCCTGCTCCAGCAAGACCAGCACCATGCTGATGGGCGGCAAGAACATCGGCGACCTGCTCACCGCCGAGCGTATCAGCTGGGGCAGCTTCATGGGTGGCTTCGATCTGACCCTCAAGAACGCCAACGGCACCACCGGTTGCGCCCGCAGCACGTTCTCGACCAACGTCAACGGCACCATCGTCGACTACATCCCGCACCACGCCTTCTTCCAGTATCACGCGTCGACGGCGAACCCGACCCACGCGCGGCCGAGCTCGGTGCACGCGATCGGCCATACCCATGACTTCAACGGCAAGGTCGATCCGGCCAACCACAATTACGACCTCGAAGACCTCTATGCGGCGATCAAGGCCGGCAATTTCATGGCCGTGTCCTACGTCAAGATGCCGGCCTTTCAGGACGGTCACGCCGGCAACTCCGACCCGCTCGACGAGCAGGCCGGCAATGTCGAGCTGATCAACTTCCTCCAGAAGCAGCCGGAGTGGCGCGAGACCGCCGTCATCATCACCTATGACGACTCCGACGGCTGGTACGATCACCAATACGTTGCACCGAAGAACGCCTCGTATGACGCGACCGCCGATCAGGTCAACGGTCCTGGCCTGTGCGGCCTCGGCCCGACCAAGCAGCCGGCGCCGAACGGTCTCAGCGGCAAGCCGGTCAACGGCCGCTGTGGTCCGGGCACCCGCGTGCCCCTGATCGTGGTCTCGCCTTACGCCAAGACCAACTATGTCAGCCACACCTATACGACCCAGGCTTCGGTGGTTCGCTTCATCGAGGACAACTGGCTGCATGGCCAGCGCCTCGGCGGCGGCTCGTTCGACGCGACCACCGGATCGATCATGGACCTGTTCGATTTCGACCATGATCATAGCCATGACTTCCGCACCGACGCGCTGTTCCTCGATCCGACCACAGGCACGGTGATGGTCAGCCCGCCGGACGAGCACCACCACCACTAGTCCAACGGGACGTCATAATGAACAGCCGCACTTTGTGGCTCCTCGGCGCCGGCCTGCTCGTCCTGGCCGGCGCCGTCTTTGCAGCCGAGACGCAAGGACTAGCGCAAGGGCTTGCAGAGGCGAATACGGCGGGCACCAACCCGAACCCGGTTCGCCTCATGCGTCCGTCCGTTGCCCCGTTGTCCGCGATGGCGCAGCTCGGCAAGGAGATTTTCTACGACGCCTCGCTGTCGTCGTCCGGCTCGCTGTCTTGCGCATCCTGTCACAGCCCGGATCACGCCTACGGCCCGCCCAACGACGGGCCGGTGATGCTCGGCGGCGCCAGTCTGTCGCGTCAAGGCGCACGCGCGGTGCCGTCGCTGACCTATCTCGATCGCCAGCCGAATTTCAGCATCGGCCCTGACAAGGGCGACGACGACAACATCATCGACCTCGCGCAGATGGCTATGCTCGGCCAGCAGGCCGCGCGCACGACCAAGACCGCGGGCGGCACCGGCGCCTCGGCCAACATCGTGCCGCAGGGCGGCCTGTTCTGGGACGGCCGCGCCGACACGCTTCAGGACCAGGCGCTGTTTCCGCTGCTCGACGCCAACGAGATGGACGGCGGCAGCGCGGAGATCGTGGCCGACAAGCTGCGCCGCGCACCTTATGTCAACCGCTTCGTCGAGCTGTTCGGCGCCGGCGTGCTGAGAAACCAGCGGCTGCTGATCGCGGAGGCGATGTTTGCGGTTGCGCGCTACCAGGTCGAAGAGCCGAGCTTCCATCCCTACACCAGCAAGTACGATTACTGGCTCGAGGGTAAGGCGCGGTTGTCGGAGAGCGAATTGCGCGGCCTGCAATTGTTCAACGATCCCGACAAGGCGAACTGCGCCGGCTGCCATACCTCGGCGCCGGCCCGCGACGGCTTGCCGCCGATGTTTACCGATCATCAATATGAAGCGCTCGGCGCGCCACGGAATGCCGCGCTCGCGGGCAACAAGGATTCCGGCTATTTCGATCTCGGCGTGTGCGGTCCGCATCGGACCGACATTCCCGAGCAGACGCAGTATTGCGGCATGTTCCTGACGCCGACGCTGCGCAACACCGCGACGCGTCGCGCCTTCTTCCACAACGGCGGCTTCAGAACCCTCGAGCAGGTGCTCGACTTCTACAATTTCCGCGACACCAATCCGGAAAAGGTGTTTCCGCGCGCAGCCGACGGCACGGTGCGGAAATACGACGACCTGCCTGAAAAATATCACGCCAATGTCGACGTCACCGATCCCCCGTTCGATCGTCACTCCGGCGACAAGCCGGCGATGACCGATCAGGACGAGGCTGACATCATCGCCTTCCTGAAGACGCTGACGGACGGCTACAAGGCGGAGAACTAGGGCGCGTCCAACAGGGCTAGTGCGGTTTGATCTCCGCGTATTTCACCATCGCCTTCTCGAACTTCCGCTTGAACAGCCACATCGCGCCGAGAATCTCACGGAAGCTGGCCGAGCTTCGCGCCCGGTCGGCCTTGCCGAAGGCGAAGATGCTGTTGTTGCGCAGGTGCTTCATGATGGTGGGATCGGATACCCGGTAGTTCAGCAGGTCGCCCGACCTAAGTGCCGAGCGTGTCGGTGTCGGGATGATCTGGATCAGCTCGAACAGCTTCATCTGGTCGATCGGATCGGGCAGCGTCTTCACGATCGCCGGGATCTCGGCAAACAGCTCGGCATGTGCGTTCATCAGGCCGTCGCGCACATTGGTCCAGTGATTGAAACGGCGATCGGTGCCGCGGGATCGTGCCTCTTCCTTGTCGTCGCGCGCGTTCAGCGCGGGATCGGTCGCCGCGATCGCACCCTTGATCGCCTCCCATTTGCGCTGGCCGTTGCGGTCCTCGGACGGGCCGGTCTGCAGGCTGCCCATATAGGTGTTCGAGCGCGCATTGCGGACGTTCTGCTTGCCGTTGGTCTCGGCGAAGAACAGCCCGAGGCTGATGCGGCCCGCCGCGTCGGCATGAACAGGCGCAAGCCCCTTGGCGCGCGCAATCGCTGCGGCGAGATCGACGACATCCTTGAACGGCGTCGCCGAATTCTGCGCGCTCGGCGGCGGCGCCTCCATGATCTCGAACAGATCGGCATATTCGTCGACCAGCGGCTCGATTGCGGCATCGAAATAGGCCGGGGGAATTTCGAACTTGTTCGGTTTGCCGATCCGCGACGGTACGGCGTCGGTGAGATCCTTGTACGCGCTGATCACCGCGACGCGCGCAAGATAAAGCGCCTGGCCGGGCAGGTTGGGCAGCGGCTGCTTCGCCTCGATCTGGCGGCGACGCTCGCTAAGGATCGATTTGAAATCGCCGAGTGCGCGATCGTAGGCGGCTTGCGCGTCCGATTGTGTTGGCGGGAGCGATTGCGCCTGGCCCGCGGTGAGCGTCGCCAGGATCAGCCCGAGCCCCGCGATGACTGCGATGGCATGACGTCGTGCACGCATGGCTGGTTCCCCCAACGATTCGTCGGTCAAGGGATCGTAAGCATCAGATGTGAGGGCTGGCGAGATGAAATCCGGTCCGCCCGCCTAGTCGTTGGCCTCGGGCGGCAGGAAGTCGACCTCGTGCTGGGCCGAGATACGCACGACCTCGGCGGGGTCAGTCAGATTGTGGAGCTGGTTGAACAGCGCCTCCAGCTTTTGCATCGGCGAGACCCAGAACAGCGCGCGGGCCGGCTTGTCGGATTTGTTGAAATAGCCGTGCGGAATGCCGCGCGGCAGGCGCACGAGGTCGCCGGCATGGGCCTTCACCCATTTGCCGTCGAGCTTGAGGTCGAGCGTGCCTTCCTGCACCAGGATGAACTCGTCCTGGGTCGGATGGATGTGCACCGGCACGAACTGGCCGGGCTCGCTGTTGGTCTCGAACGCGAAGGCGGACTCAGTGACGGCCTTGGGGAAATAGACCTGGCCCAGGATGTTCCAGGTCTTGCCGCCAAAACCCGTGCCGTTCGCGGTGATGCCTTTTTCAAGTGACGCCATGGCTCGCCTCCATTGGGAATTCCGGCCGTATCGGAGTGTTGCCCAGGTGCGGAGCGGAGTCCATCCGCCCTAGCCGTCGCGGTCGGACGCATTTTTCCGCAAGAACCCTTCGACCTCGGCCTGCACCGAATAGGGCGTCGGGATCGGGTCGCCTGCCGCATCGACGGCGGTGTCGAGCGAGCGGCGCAGCATGCGTGCGAGCTCGGCCTTGCGGTAGGGTTTTGTCAGAAGTGGCGCACCCCTGGTGGCGTGTCCCGGCCCATGCGGGGCGTCGTGCGCATAGCCCGACGTGAACAGCACCCGTAAGGAGGGCCGCGTGGCCACCATCTCGTCGGCGAGCTCCCGTCCGTTCAAGGCGCCGGCCATCACGATATCGGTGAAGAGCAGATCGAAGGGCGTGCCCTGGGCCGCGATGGCGAGCGCGTCGCTCGCGTTGGCGGCGGGGATGACCTTGTAGCCGAGGCTTTCGAGCTGGACCGTGACGTAGTGACGGACATCGCGGTCGTCCTCGACGCAAAGGATGGTTTCCGTTCCGCCCACGATCTTGCGCTCGTCATAGCCGGTCGGGCGAAGCGCACTGGTCTCGGCCTTCGGCAGGTAGATCGTGAATGTCGTGCCGCTGCCTTCGGCGGATTCGACCTTGATGCCGCCGCCCGACTGCTTGACGAAGCCGAACACCATGCTGAGCCCGAGGCCCGTGCCCTTGCCGACCTCCTTGGTCGAGAAGAACGGATCGAAGATGCGTTCGAGGATCGCCCGCGGAATGCCCGTGCCGGTGTCGGCAATCTGGATCTCGACATAGTCGCCGGCATAGCCAGCGCCGACCGCGACGGACTCGCGCACGCCGAAGACCACATTGCGCGTCGTCAGCGTCAGCCTGCCGCCCTCAGGCATCGCGTCGCGGGCGTTGATCGCGAGGTTGAGCAGCGCCGAAGAGAGCTGCCCGCGGTCGGCGAAGGCGAGCCAGATGGTGCCGTCGAGCCTCCTCACGATCTCGATCTTCTTGTCGAAGGTCGCCAGCAGCAGCTTTGCGAGCTCTTCGAGCAGGTCGTTGACGTCGATATCGGCCGGCTGCAGCGCCTGCTTGCGCGCAAAGGACAGCAGGCTCGAGGTCAGTGCCGCGCCGCGATCGGCGGCCTCGCTGATCAGCTTGGTGATGGTGGCGAGCGGCGGGTTATCCTTCACGGCCTCGGCGAGGATCTCGATCGTGCCCGTGATCACCGTGAGCATGTTGTTGAATTCATGCGCGATGCCGCCGGTGAGCTGGCCGACCGCTTCCATCTTCTGCGCCTGGATCAGCTGCTCCTCGGCGGCGCGCTTCTGGGTGACGTCCTTGACGAAATTGTTGATGACGGTGCGCCCGCCGAGCTGGAGCGTGGTGCTCGACGCCTCGATCAAGATCTCGTCGCCTTCCCGGTGCAGCAGGGTCGCCTCAAACCGGATGCCGATCGGCGCATTCGAGAGCTCGGGCAGAAGGCGCATCATGCGTTGCCTGAAACCGTCGCGGAGCGGCTCGGCGATGAGAAGGCTGACGACGTCAGCGCCGAGCGCCTCCTTGCGCGTCCATCCGGTCAGCGCCTCCGCCTGAAGGCTCCACTCCAGGATGATCCCGTTCGCGTCGGTCTGGACGAAAGCATCCAGCGCAGTCTTGATGACAGCTTGGGTCATCTGGGCACTCGACTGCGCCTGCTCGGCCAGTTGTGCGGCAGTGCGCTTCTCCTGGGCCGCCTCGATCATGCGCGTGCAGAGCCGCGCGATCAGCACCGCGACGGCGCCGCTTGCGAGCAGGGCAATGATCTCCGCAACGCCGAACCCGGGTCCGGTCACGGCATACGAGACGAGGAGAGCCGCGGCGGTCACGGCGACCTGCGCGGCCATCGCGAGTGTCAGAAGCCCCCTGAGTTTCATGCTCTCGCACCAACGACGTCAGTCGCGAACCCCCAAAGTCCGCTTTGTCAAATGAGTCCGGTCCGGCTCCATGTGAGCTACAGACTCCCTGCGGCGGCGTCGAGGGCAATTTCCGGCGGTATCGGGGCGAGGTGTTCCTTTGGGTCAACTTGCAGGCGAATCGGTCTGGCGCAGCGTTGTGACCCAGATCACGCGCGCGGCCTGCTGGGTTGGGTTGTCGAACATGTGCGGCACGATGCTCGGAAAACGAAAACTGTCGCCGGCTTCCAGCACATGGGCCTCGTTGTCGAGCCACAGGCGCAGGCTGCCAGAGAGGATGTACCCCGCCTTCTCGCCGGTGTGCTGCAGGAAGTCGGTGCCTGACGAGGCGCCGGGATTGAGCGTGAGCTCGTAGAGCTCGAGCTGGCCCGTGCCTTCCGGCGTCAGCGCTTCCTTGACGACGCCGCTGGCGGTGAGCCGCAGCAGGCGCCGGTTGTTCTTGCGCACGATGTAGCGCTGCACGTCGGCGGCGGGATCGCTGGTCTCGAAGAAATAGGAGATGGGCACGTCGAGCGCGATGCTGAGCAGGCGCAGCGTGCGGATCGACGGCATCGCGCGTGCCCGTTCGAGCTGGCTGATCATGCCGTTGGAGAGGCCGGTCTTGGTGGCGACGTCCTGGATCGAGAGGCCGGCGCGCTGGCGCAGCAGCCGCACGGTCTCGCCGAGCCGCTGGTCGACCGCATCGTCGGTTTCGGTCGTCGGCGCGTCCTTCGGACCGTTCGTGTTGCCGCGACCATCCATGTCGCTCTCCCGTGCATGACCTCACCGCCGGAATTGGCCGGCGGTGTGAAAAGGTCGCGCATCCTAGCAATCCGATTGACAGCTGTATTTAGTCATGATGAACTTTTGATCGAAAAATTTAGAAGCACTAAAGCCCACTCCTGTCCCTTTGCCGGGGTCTGGGGGCGCGGGAGACGGTGCCGGGTGCGACAACGGAGAGTGGTCATGGCAGACGACACCGGCAAGTTCGGCGTTGGGGCACTGCATCTCGGCATTCCGAATCGCCGTCAGTTCTTCCAGCTCGGCGCGGGCGCGGCGGCGGGATGGAGCCTTGCCGGTAACGCCTTCGCCCAGACCGAGCGCTCGGGCAATCCGCCGGACAAGCCGCGCGGGCAGGTGATTGCGGCGCTGTCGCAGGAGCCGACCGTCTTCCATCCGCTGATGCCCAGCATCGAGGTCGACCAGGGCGTCTGGTGGCAGGTGTTCTCGCCGCTCTGGTTCATCGATCCCGATGGCAGGTTCATCCCCGACCTCGCGCGCGAAGTCCCGACCATCGAGAATGGCGGCCTGTCGGCCGACGGCCTGACCTGGAAGATCAAGCTGCGCAGCGACGTGAAGTGGCACGACGGCACGCCGTTCACGGCGGACGACGTGAAATTCTCGCTCGAGCTGAACAACAATCCCGACTTTCGTGCGCGCAGCCGCGTCGGCCATAGCCTCGTGAAGGATATCAAGATCGTCGCGCCCGACGAGATCCATTGGCGGATGGAGGCTGCCTATTCGCCCTACATGTCGATTCTGGGGGCGCTGACCTTCATCGTGCCCAAGCACATCCTGGAGAAGGTGTCCGATCCGAATGCCTCGCCGTTCCACAACGCGCCGGTCGGGACCGGACCGTTCCGCTGGGGCGAGCGCGTGCCCGGCGACCATATTCAGTTGAATGCCTACACCGGCTATCACGGCAAAGGACCTTACGTCGAACGCGTGGTCTTCAAATATATCCCTGATCTCACCGTCCTCTACACCCAGTTCCGCACCGGTCAGGTCGACTACACCGGCCTGCAAGGCATCTTGCCGAACTTCGTGCAGGAGGCAAAGACGCTGAAGGGCCGCAAGATCTTCGTCTCTGCGACGTCCTCGGTCGAGCACATCGCGCCCAATCTGGAGTTCGGGCCGCTCGCCGACCGCACGGTGCGCGAAGCGCTGTATCTTGCGATCAACAAGCAGGCGATCATCGATGCGCTGAATTACGGCCTGCCGACGCCGACCGAAAGCTTCGTGCCGCAGCAGGCCTGGTCGTTCCAGCAGGGACTGCCGCAGCACAAATATGATCCGACGAAAGCCAATGCGCTGCTCGATGCGGCCGGCTGGATGCGCGGCTCCGGAGGCGTGCGCGAAAAAGGTGGCGTGAAGCTCGAATTCACCAATTCGACCACGTCAGGCAATGCCGTTCGCGAGCAGACCCAGCAACTCCTGATCCAGGACTGGCGCGCGATCGGCGCGACGATGCGCGTCAACAACATGCCGGCGGCCGTGATCTGGGGTGATTTCTGGCAGCAGTCGAAATTCAACTCGGTGATCGTGGGGGTGAACTTCATGCTGGGCAGCGACCCCGACGTGACGCCGCGCTTCGGCTCCGGCGCCATTCTCGCCAAGGGCGGCCGCGGCTACAACACCTATCAATACCAGAGCGCGGAAGCCGACCGGCTGCTTGCCGAAGGCGCCAGGCAGTTCGATCTCGCCCAGCGCAAGATCACCTATGGCGATCTGCAAAAGCTCGTCCGCAACGACCTCGCCATCCTGCCGCTGTTCCAGGGCTTCATCGCCGAAGGCGTGAAGGAAGGGCTGCAAGGGTTCCGCCCCAACATCAACATGTCGATCAACTGCTGGAACATCCGCGAGTGGTACTGGGCCTGATGCATTCGATCCGCGGGATCGCCTGAGATGGCCCGTTACGTCGCCAATCGCCTGGCGCAGGCGATGATGCTGCTGGTGATCGTCTCGGCGATCGGCTTTGCGATTCTGCATCTTGCGCCTGGCGGCCCGCTGTCGCAGTTTGCCGTCTCCGGGCAGATGACGCAGGAGGATCTCGCCCGCGTCACCAGGCAGCTCGGGCTCGATCGTCCGCTGCCGATCCAGTATCTCGACTGGTTCGGCCGCATGCTCAAGGGTGATTGGGGCAGGTCGTATCGCGACGGCGAGACGGTGCTGTCGGTGATCTCCTCGCATCTCGGCGCCACGCTGGAGTTGATGACGACGGCGACCATCATCGCGGTGCTGCTCGGCTGCTGGATCGGCATATCAGGCGCGCTCCGGCGATATTCGCTGTTCGATTCGCTTGCCACCGTCGGCGCCATGATCGCTCTGTCGATCCCGACCTTCTGGTTCGGCCTCATCACCATCTACGTTTTTTCAGTGACGCTGGGCTGGCTGCCGGCCGGAAACCGCGAGACCGTTGGCGACGGCTCCTTCTTCGACCTGCTGCATCATCTGATCGCGCCGGCCTTGGTGCTGGCGCTGGTCGAGACCGCGATGTGGGGCCGCTTCATGCGCTCCTCCATGCTGGAGGTCATCAACCAGGACTACATCCGCACTGCGCGCGCCAAGGGCATGCCGGAATGGCGGATCCTCACCGTGCATGCCTTGCGCAACGCGCTGCTGCCGATGATCACGGTGGCCGGTCTTCAATTTCCGACGCTGCTCGGCGGCGCGTTGGTCGCCGAGACCGTTTTCACCTGGCCCGGCATGGGCCGGCTGTTCCTCGATTCCATCGGCTATCGCGACTATCCCGTGGTGATGGGCATTCTGATGTTTTCGGCAATCATGGTGCTGATCGGCTCGCTGCTGGCCGACATCTTCTATGCCGTCGTCGATCCGCGCATCAGGGTGGGCTAGGCGATGACGATCGCGACCCTTTCCACGGAGCAGCCCGCGCCCGGCCAGGCGGCGTGGCGGAGATTCCGCCGACATCGGCTCGCGCTCGCCGGAGCTGTGATCATTCTGGTTCTCGTGCTCGGTTCGGCATTCGCTCCTTATCTGCTGCCTTTCGACGACACTTATATCGACATCATGAAGCGGTTCGCGCCGCCGTTCTCGGGCGCGCACATCCTTGGCACCGACGAACTCGGTCGCGACGTGCTGGCGCGGCTGATGATGGGCGGTCGGGTGTCCCTTTCGATCGGCATCGTCGCGATGGTGATGGCGATGGCGGTCGGCATCGTCGTCGGCGCCTTCGCCGGCTTCTATGGCGGCGTGGTCGGCGCGGTGCTGATGCGGCTCGTCGATGCCGTGCTGTGCTTCCCGACGATCTTCCTGCTGCTTGCACTCGCCGCGCTCACCGAGCCCGGCCCCGTCACCACCACCGTGCTGATTGCTGCTACCGCATGGATGAGCGTTGCCCGCATCGTCGAGGCGCAGGTCCGTTCACTGCGGGAGCGCGAATTCGCGGTCGCAGCTCTCGCGTTCGGTTCGTCGAACCTGCGGATCATGTTCCGCGAGCTCGTGCCCAACGCGATTGCGCCGATCGTGGTTGCGGCAACGCTGAACGTTGCCCAGGCGATCCTGCTCGAATCCTATGTCAGCTATCTCGGCTATGGCATCCAGCCGCCGGCCGCGAGCTGGGGCAATATGCTCAACAACGCGCAGATCTATCTCACCAGCGCGCCCTGGCTTGCGATTGCGCCGGGCCTCGCGATCACGCTGGCGGTGACGAGCTTCAACTTCCTTGGCGATGGCCTGCGCGATGCGCTCGATCCGCGGATGAACATACCATGACGAGCCGACCTGCTTCGATCGAACTGAATTCCAGGAGTGTCCGATGTCCCCGCCGCTCAACCGTATAAATAGCGACGAACGCCTGCCCGCGCAGGTGGACGTCGTCGTCATCGGCGGCGGCGTCATCGGCGTCTCCGCGGCCTATCACCTTGCGAAGAAGGGCCTCTCCGTCGCGCTGGTCGAGAAGGGGCATGTCGGCGGCGAGCAGTCGAGCCGCAATTGGGGCTGGTGTCGTCAGCAGGGCCGCGCCCGTGAGGAGATTCCGCTCGCACGCGAAGCGTTGCTTCTGTGGGAAGACATGCAGAACGACGCCGGCGTCGATGCCGGCTTCCGCCGCACCGGCGTGCTGTTCCTGACCAAGAGCAAGGACGAGCTTGCGAGCTGGGAGCGCTGGGCGGCGGTCGCGCGCGAGATGCAGGTTCACTCGACCGTGCTGACGCCGGCCGAGGTCGCCGAGCGCATGCCGGGCAATACCGACAAATGGGTCGGCGGCCTGCACACGCCGAGCGACGGCCGCGCCGAGCCGTCGATGGCCGTGCCGGCGCTGGCGACGGCGGCGCGAAAACATGGCGTCACCATTCACCAGGGCTGCGCTGCGCGCGGGCTGGAGACACAAGGAGGAAGGGTCAGCGCCGTCGTCACCGAGAAGGGCACCATCCGCACGCAAGCCGTGCTGCTGTCGGGCGGCGCATGGTCGTCGCTGTTCTGCCGTCGTCATGGCATCGAGCTGCCGATCGGCCTCGTCAACGCCACCGCATGCCGGACCACGCCAGCGCCGGAGATCACCTCGGGCGCGCTCGGTACCGATCTCTATTGCATCCGCCGCCGCCTCGATGGCGGCTTCACGCTGGCGCTGCGCAACCGCGGCACGGTGGAGCTGTCGCCCGACCTGTTCCGCTACGCCCGCACGTTCTGGCCGACCTATCTGCATCGCAAGAACGGACTGAAGCTCTCGTTCGGCAAGTCGTTCTTCGACCAGGTCATGCGCGGCACCAGCTGGAGCCTTGACAAGCCGTCGCCGTTCGAGACCGAGCGCGTGCGCGATCCCGAGCCCGACATGTCGCTGGTCAATGCCGCGCTGGCGTCGTTGATCAAGGCGAATCCGGAATTGAAGGACATCGAGATCGCGGAGGCCTGGGGCGGGACCATCGACTGCACGCCGGATACGATCCCCGTGATCTCGCCGGTCGATGCGCTGCCCGGCTTCTTCCTCGCGACCGGCTTCTCCGGTCATGGTTTCGGCATCGGCCCTGCGGCCGGCAAGCTTGCCGCCGACATCGTGACCGGCGCAACGCCACTGGTCGATCCCGCCGCCTACAGCCACAAGCGCATGATCGACGGCCGGCGGCTCGCGCCGGTCAGCCCGTTCTGAGGGCGGCATGACTGTTCTCTACAAGGCCAACATGGTACGCGGTGCAGAGTGGGCGACGTTCTTCGCCGAGCGCGCGCCTGACATGCCGTTCCGGCTGTGGCCCGACATCGGTGATCCCGCAACGGTGCGCTATCTCGTGGCTTGGCAGCCGCCGGACGATATCGCGGCGGCGTTCCCCAATCTCGAGCTGGTGTTCTCGGTCGGCGCCGGCGTCGATCAGTTCGACATCACAAAACTTCCGCCGCATGTTCCGCTGGTCCGCATGATGGAGCCCGGTATCACCGAGCGCATGGTCGAGTATGCCTGCATGTCGGTGCTCGCGCTGCATCGCGATCTCGTGCAGTTCATCGGCCAGCAGCGCGACCAAGTCTGGCGCGAGCTCTCCGTGACGCACACGAGCGAACGGCGTGTCGGTGTGATGGGCCTCGGTCTGCTCGGCCAGGCCGTGCTCGAGCGGCTCAAATCGTTCGATTTTCCGCTGCTCGGCTGGAACCGTTCGCCACGCAGCATCGCGGGCGTCACCTGTTATGCGGGTGCGGACACCCTGCCGGATTTCCTGGGGCAGACCGACATTCTCGTCTGCCTGCTGCCGCTGACATCGGAGACGCGCGGAATCCTCAACGCAAAATTGTTCGCGCGTCTGCCCCGCGGCGCGCGGCTGCTCAATGTCGGGCGCGGCGGGCATCTGGTCGAGGCCGACCTGATCGCGGCACTGGATGGCGGCGTGCTGTCGGCCGCCGTGCTCGACGTTGCCGAACCTGAGCCGCTGCCCGCGGGCCATCCGTTCTGGAGCCATCCGCGCATTCTTCTGACCCCGCACATCGCCAGCACGACGAAGCCGGAAACGGCGGTCGACTACGTGCTCGACACTATCGCGCGCCACCGCCGCGGCGAGCCCCTGCCGGGGCGTGTCGACCGTGATCGCGGCTACTAGGATCCTTGCATGAGCATCGGCGCAAACGCACCTGACCAAGTCGTTGCCGAAGCGCAGGCGCCCGTGCTGTCGGTTGCGGGCCTCACCACGTCGTTCCTGCGCGAGCGGCAATGGATCCCGGTCGTTCGCAACGTCTCCTTCGAGATCGCGCCCCGCGAAACCGTCGCGATCGTCGGCGAGTCCGGTTCGGGCAAGAGTGTCACCGCGCTCTCGATCATGCGGCTCATTCCCAAGGAGAGCGGCCAGAGCGAGGGCAGTATCATGCTTTCCGGCCGCGATCTGCTGACGCTACCCGAAGCGAGCATGAAGGACATCCGCGGCAACGATGTCGCGATGATCTTCCAGGAGCCGATGACGAGCCTCAATCCGGTGCTCACCATCGGCTTCCAGATCGCGGAAGCGTTGATCCAGCATCGCGGCCTGTCGCGCGCGGCAGCGGAAGCCGAGACCATCCGCCTGCTCGACCGCGTCCGTATCCCCGGGGCAAAATCGCGCTTCCACGAGCATCCGCATCGTTTCTCCGGCGGCATGCGCCAGCGCGTGATGATCGCGATGGCGCTGGCCTGCAAGCCGAAACTCCTGATCGCGGACGAGCCGACAACCGCGCTCGACGTCACCATCCAGGCCCAGATCCTGCAACTGTTGAAGGAGCTTCAGCAGGAGGAGGGGATGTCGATCCTCTTCATCACCCACGACATGGGCGTGGTCGCGGAGATCGCGGATCGCACCGTGGTGATGTATGGCGGGCAGGCGGTGGAGACCGGCGCGACGTCGCGCATCTTCGCTGCACCCTCGCATCCCTATACGCGCGCGCTGCTCGCGGCCGTGCCGCGGCTCGGCTCGATGGACGGCCGGACGCGGCCGATGCGCTTTCCGATCGTCGACAAGGTGACGGGCACCTCGGACGAGCCGGCGGAGACGCCCGACACGGTGTCGAGCGCCGAGCGTCCGCTGTTAGAGGTGTCAAATCTCACCACGCGCTTTTCGATCCGCTCGGGCCTGTTCGGCAAGGTCTCGGGCCGTGTGCACGCGGTCGAGAACATCTCCTTCACCTTGCGCGGCGGCGAGACGCTGGCGCTGGTCGGCGAATCCGGCTGCGGCAAGTCGACCACGGGACGCTCGATCCTCAAGCTGACCGAGCCCGACGCCGGCACGGTCCTGATCGACGGCCAGAACGTGCTCGCCATGAACGGCCGCACCTTGCGCGATTTCCGCAAGCACATGCAGATCGTGTTCCAGGATCCGTTCGCGAGCCTCAATCCGCGGATGTCGGTGGGAACGGCGATTGCAGCGCCACTGCTGGCCAATGGTCTCGCGACAGCGTCGCAGGCGCGCGACAAGGTCGCCGACCTCCTCGGGCGCGTCGGTCTCACCGCCGACATGGCCGCGCGTTTCCCGCACGAATTCTCCGGTGGCCAGCGCCAGCGCATCTGCATCGCGCGCGCACTCGCGCTGGGGCCAAAACTGATCGTCGCGGACGAGGCGGTCTCCGCGCTCGACGTCTCGGTCAAGGCGCAGGTCGTCAATCTGATGCTCGACCTGCAGGCCAGCATGGGGCTGGCCTATCTCTTCATTTCCCACGACATCGCGGTGGTCGAGCGGATGAGCCATCGGGTCGCGGTGATGTATCTCGGCGAGATCGTCGAGATCGGCCCGCGTGCTGCTCTGTTCGGCAACCCGCAGCATCCCTACACCAGGAAGCTGATGGCGGCCGTTCCCGTGCCAGATCCGTCACGCCGCGGCACCAGGCGCGACGTCGCCAATGACGAGATCAGAAGTCCGGTGCGCGCGGCCGACTACCAGCCGCCGGCCCGGCAATATCGTGAAGTCTCGCCGGGCCACGTCGTCCAGGCCTGGGGCGAGGAGTGGTCGGCCTGACGCGCGCAGGGTGCGGTGCGCTTTCGGTGACGCGGCCGAACCCATGAGTTGACGTGCGCGAAACAGGCAAGCGTGGATAGATCTGACGTCGGCGAAACGCGGGACAGCTTGTGAACTAACCGCGCCTTTCAGCTTCCGCTCCTGCGCTCCCGAGTATCGCGACAATGCAGACCTGTCCTCCGGAAATTGTGACCAGATCGAACGACAAGGAACTGCGGTATGTGAACTGCCTCATATTCCATCACTCTCTTTTCGAGCTATCACGCCCGCAAGAAATTGCCGCACCCGGACCCAACTGACAGACACGGGTGAGATGCAATGCCTGCGAAGCCGCGTGCTCGCAGCTTTGGATTGGCCCTCGTCTTGCTCACGAGCAAGTCAGCCCCATCACTCAGCACAGATTTTTCAGAAATTGGAATCAAGGGAATCGCAAAACGCGTCCACGAGGCTGCCCTCTATTCAGGGGCGGCCGGTAGGTCGCTTATTACCTGAGGAGTTCCCCAATGAAGATAAGCAACGCAGTTTCCAGCGCATTATCCGTAACAGGATACGTCGGAAATCTTCGGATTGCTCGTTCTGACCTGATCAAAGCGGCCCATCTTCTTGAAAGAATTGGGCTCGCAGCCATCGGGGCATCTTGTGGCCTCTATGTGGGTGCGACCTTGTTGCGTCAGAGAGGTGGACTGTTTGAAAGCGGCTGGATCGTGCTGCTAATGATGCTCTACGGAGCTCTTAGCTGTTATGTCGGAATTGATTTGTCTGGCAGCGTCGCGCGGAAGTCGATTTCGAGCATCTCGGAAGAGTGGAATGGTTCCGAGGTGGCAGAGATCATGAGCGCCGCAGGAACGTTCGGCGCTGCGATGGCAGCAACTCTCTCCGTCAGCATCCTTGTCCTTGATCAAAACCTGCCCAATGGCCTGATAGGCTTTGTTGCCGGCTCTTGGGTGGTTGGCTCTTCGCTTCAAGTTGCGGCGGGCACGATGGCTCGTACCCGCGGAGTCCCCATGGACAAGGAATGATGATGTGCTCACGGAAGACATCTGTTTGGACGCTAGTGTTTGGCTTCGGCTTCAGTCTGAAAGCGAGTAGCTGGCGATCTTTCGCAACTCAGTAGTCAAACGTTTGCGTGCCGGCGATTTTAGCGGTGCAACCGTTCGCATCGAGCACTATCCATGGAAGTGGTATCGGCACTGAGCAGCCTAATTTGTCGCACGACAAACAAGGCGTGCCATCGTGGTCACGTTGGGATATCGTCCCCGCGCCGTGGTCCAAAATTCTGCGAAACCGCCAACCACACGATCGGTGGGAGCCAATGCAGATTGCGGAGTGGCTCGAGAACCTTGGACTTGGACAATACGCGGAGCGTTTTGCCCAAAATGGGATCGACGTGGACGTCCTTCCCGAACTGATGAGCGAGGACTTCGATAAGCTCGGAGTCCTGCTCGGCCATCGCCGTAAAATGCTGCGTGCTATTGCTGACCTCGATCCGGCCGCGTTGATCGCATCGCCGGCTCCTCCTCCTCAGGACGCCGAGCGGCGCCACCTCACCGTTATGTTTTGCGATCTGGTCGGCTCGACTGCACTCTCGGCGCGTCTCGATCCCGAGGATATGTGGGAGGTGATCCGGGCCTACCGCGCCGCCTGCGCGAGCGTCATTGCTGCCTATGACGGCAAGATAGTCAGGTTCGTCGGTGACGGAATACTCGTCTATTTCGGCTATCCCCGCGCCCACGAGGATGATGCGGAGCGCGCAGTGCGAGCGGGCCTGGACGCCATCTCAGCGATTAGTCGGCTCAAAACAGGCGCCGACGAGCGGGTTGAACTGCGGATCGCAATCGCGACCGGGCTTGTGGTGGTCGGCGACCTCATCAGCGGCGATGCGTCAGAAGAGCACGCAACGGTCGGCGATACACCAAACCTCGCTGCCCGGCTCCAGAGCCTGGCGGAACCGGGGGCGGTCGTCGTTGCGTCGTCGACGCGACGGCTGCTTGGCGACCTCTTCACTTTTCGCAATCTCGGCCGCCGCGAGGTCAAGGGGATATCCGAACCCATCGCGGTCTGGGCGGTCGAGGGGGCGGGCGCATCGGAGAGCCGGTTCGAGGCGGTCCGTGCGGCCCGCTCGATCGGCTTTGTCGGCCGCAAGGAGGAGATTGAATTCACGCTCTCGCGCCAGCGGCTCGCATGGCAGGGGCAAGGCCAGATGGTGTTGATTTCTGGCGAAGCGGGCATCGGCAAGTCGCGCATTGTCGCAACGCTGTCCGAAAGTCCCGCCTTGGGGGCGCACCGCCGGGTGCGGTATCAGTGTTCGCCCTACCACACCAACAGCGCGCTTCATCCCTTTGTCGCGCAGATCGAGCGTGCCGCCGGCATCTGCTCGCACGACACGCCCAGGCAAAAGCTCGACAAGCTTGAGACAATGCTGGCGCTTGGAACACAGCAGGTCGCCCCAGCTACACCCCTCATTGCGGCTCTCCTTTCGATTCCAACCAGCGACCATTGTCCACCGCTCGGGTTGAGTCCAGCGCAGCAGCGACGACAGACATTTGCCGTCCTTCTCGATCAGCTTGAGGGGCTGGCGCGAGAGCAACCCCTGCTGGTTGTCTGCGAGGATATGCATTGGGCCGATGCCACGACGCTTGAACTGTTCGATCTCGGGGTCGACCGGATCAGGGGACTCCCGATACTCGTGCTCATGACGGCCCGGCCGGAGTTCGAGCCTTCCTGGTCGGGCCTTGCCAACGTCAGCTTGGTGCGGCTCGACCGGCTCGATCGGCGGGACACGCGCGCGCTGGTCGAGGAGGTGACCGTTGGTCGCCATCTGCCACGCGAAATGATGAAGCAGATCATCGACAGGACGGATGGCATCCCGCTATTCGTCGAGGAACTGACAAAGATGGTGCTGGAGTCCGGACTGCTCGTCGAAGATGCCGGGCGCTATCGCCTCGGTCGTCCGCTCCCGCCGCTCGCTATTCCGGCGACGCTGCAGGATTCTCTGATGGCGCGGCTCGACCGGCTGGCTCCAGTCAAGGAGGTGGCGCAGATAGGCGCCGCTATCGGTCGCGAGTTCTCATACCCGCTGCTGAGATATGTGGCGGGACGCGATGATTTGACGCTCAGCGCTGCGCTAGAGCAACTCGGAGAGGCCGGACTGCTGGTGCGTCGCGGGGCTCCTCCCGAAGCAGACTATAGTTTCAAGCACGCTCTCGTTCAGGAAGCAGCTTACGAGAGCCTGCTTAAGAGCAAACGGCAGGTGCTTCACGCGCGTATCGGCGATGTCCTGCGTGAGAAGTTTCCGATCGTCGCCGAGACTGAACCTGAAATTATAGCACACCACTTCACGGAAGCCGGGCTGAGCGAAACCGCCATCGAGTGGTGGCGCAAGGCGGGCCAGCAGGCGTTGAAACGTTCGGCCTATTCCGAAGCGATTGCACATTTTGGCAAGGCGATTGCCACCGCCGATGAATTGCCCGATGAGCCTGGCCGGTTGATGAGCAGGCTGCATCTTCAAATCGCATATGGCCGCGCATTACGAGGCAGTCTCGGGCACAGCGCCCCGGAAACGGTGGCCGCATGGACGCGCGCCCGACGGATCGCAGCCGACATCAACGATCCGGTTGAACTTGCGCCAGTCCATTCGGGCCTCTTCAATGCCTGCCTGACACACGGCGAGTTCGCTCCGATGCGGGAGTTGGCGGATTCCATCATGAGCGCCGCTGACCGACGACCGCACTCGCCAGTGGCCGCCGTCGTCGCGCATTGGACGGGTGGAGTCACCTGCTGGTTCGGGGGTGACTACTTGAACGCGAGAGCGCATCTTGAGCAGGCACTCGATATCTATGGTGCCGAGCCGGATCCCGCGACGTTCAGGGCCTCGGCGCTGGATCTCCCGTTCGTGATCATGAGGTTTCTTGCCCTGGTGCTTTGGCCGCTTGGCGAAATCGCTCGCGCACGCCGCCTCGCCGCTGAAGGGGTGAGCGCTTCGGGCGAAAAGCGGGCGCTTTCCCAGGCCAATGCGCTTGTCCATCGAGCCGTGTTCGACGGACTATGCGGGGGCATGTTGCAGCAAACAGAGACGATCCTGGCGCTCGGTCTCGCTCGCGACCATACGATGCCGCTGTATGTGGCCGCCGGCACCTACCTGCATGGCCTGGCCAAGTGGCGCGCCGGCGATCGAACGGCCGGACTGACGGACATGCGTCGCGGCTGGGCCTTGCTGCACGAGAATGACTGCTATCTCTGTGAACCGTTTTGGGGGATGCATGTCGCGATGGCGAACGCGGAGTCCGGCCAACTCGAAAACGGGCTGGAAATCTTGAGCGAATTGATCACATCCGCAGGGCAATCCGGCCAGCATTGGCTTGATGCCGAGCTGCATCGTGTCCAGGGGGAGCTCTTGTTGCGTCACGACTCTGCGGCCGATTCCATGGCTGAAAATGCCCTCAATCGCGCGCTGGAGATCGCTCGACACCAACAGTCAAGGACTTTTGAGCTGCGCAGCGCCCTTGGACTTGCGCGCCTGCACAAGAAGAATGGCCGGGTGGGCGCAGTGTCCGTGGCGCTGGCTCCCGTGCTCGCTGGATTCGATGCGGAGCGAGATCTTCCAGAAGTTATTGAAGCGAGGGAACTGCTCGAGAGGGAGCCTTAGCTACGTGCCGTTTCTCCAGCTGGCCGTGGCAAGAGAGGCATCTCGATCGTTCCGCCCGCATCTTCGAAGCTCGACGCCCAATTGCCTATTGGGTTCGCAGCGCGACGCGAGGGCGAGGGAATGCAGCCTCACGAATTCACGTGCACGAAGTCCCGCAGCAGTGGATAGATCTCGTTATTCCAGCGCTTGCCGGAGAACACGCCGTAATGGCCGACGCCGGCCTGCATGTGATGGACGCGGCGATAGGCGCGGACGCCGGTGCAGAGGTCCTGCGCTGCGAGCGTCTGGCCGATCGAGCAGATGTCGTCCTTCTCGCCCTCGACGGTCATCAGCCCCATCCGGCCGACGGCCCTGGTGTCCACGGGACGGCCGCGATGCATCAGCTTGCCCAGCGGCAGCAGATGCTCCTGGAATACGTCGCGCACCGTCTCGATGTAGAACTCGGCCGGCAGGTCCATCACCGCAAAGTATTCGTCATAGAAGGTCTTGATGCTCGCCGCCTTCTCCTTCTCGCCCTTGGCGATGTGGTTGGCGAGATCCACGTGCTGCTTGATGTGGCGCTCGAGGTTCATCGAGACGAAGGCGGTGAGCTGCACGAAGCCAGGATAGACTTTCCGGAGCGCGCCGCGGCACTGCACCGGCACGTAGTTGATCAGGTTCTGCTCGAACCATTCGATCGGCTTGCTCTTGGCGAAGTCGTTGACCTTGGTCGGCTGGATCCGCGTGTCGATCGGCCCCGCCATCAGCGTCAGCGTCGCCGGCCGCGAGGGATGGTTGCCCTCGCACATGATCGCGGCGGCCGCGAGCGCCGAGACCGAGGGCTGGCAGATCGCCACCATATGCGGGCGCGGGCCCAATTGCCCGAGGAAGTCGACCAGATGCTCGGTATAGTCGTCGAGCCCAAAGCGGCCCTCGCTGCGCGGGATCTCGCGCGGATTGTGCCAGTCGGTGATGTAGACGTCGTGGTCCTGCAGCAGCGTCTTCACCGTGCCGCGTAGCAGCGTGGCGAAATGGCCGGACATCGGCGCCACCAGCAGCATGCGCGGCTGCTCGGTCACGCCGTCCTTCTTGAAATGCAGCAGCGAGCCGAACGGCGTCGCGTAGGCGACCTCCTCGGTGACGCCGACCTCGCGATTGCCCACCATCACGCTGTCGATGCCGTAGGCCGGGCGGTCATAGGTGAGGGTGGAGCGCGAGATCAGCTCCAGCGCCGCCGAGAGCCGGCCGACGACCTGGTCGGACAGGCCCTGCGGCACCAGATTGAGGAATTTGAGCGCGGACGAGGCGCCCGCCCGCCACGGCGCCGTCAGGTCCATCTGGTTCTGAAAAGCCTGATAATACATCGACATCATACTGAAGCGCCCACCTGTCCGATGGTGCCATGCAATATCGGAGCCAGAAGCGCGTCGGGCCGCCCTTAAAACTGGCACGTCGCTTGCTGCTCATTTCGCAGGAAGCACAGGTGACGGGCGCGCCCAGGCTGGGCGGCGTGCAAGTCACTGCAAGTCAAAGGCGTGAGGGAAAGGCCCTATGGCGAAGGCGACACTGACCATCAGCAGCAAGAACTACTCGTCCTGGTCGCTGCGTGGCTGGCTGCTGACGAAGTTTTCCGGGCTCGATTTCGAGGAGATCGTCACCGCGCCGGACGATGCGTCGGCGCGCGCCGAAATCCTGCTGCTGTCGTCCTCGATCCTGGTGCCCTGCCTGCGTCACGACGGCGCCACCGTCTGGGATACGCTCGCGATCGCCGAATATCTCAACGAGGCGATGCCGGACGCCGGACTGTTGCCCGCCGATCGCGTCCAGCGCGCGCATTGCCGCTCGATCTGCGGGGAAATCCATTCCGGCTTCACCACGCTGCGCGCCTCGCTTCCGGTCAATCTGAAGGGGCATTTTCCCGGCTTCAAGATCTGGTCGCGCGCGCAGGCCGACATCGACCGGGTCTGGTTCATCTGGCGCGACTGCCTGGCGAAATCCGGCGGCCCATTCCTGTTCGGCGAGACCCGCACCATGGCGGATGCGATGTACGCCCCCGTGGTGACGCGCTTCGTCACCTATGACGTCAAGCTCGAGCCGCGGCTCAAGGCCTATGCCGACACCATCATGGCGATGCCCGAGATGAAGGAATGGATCGTGGCCGCGAAGGAAGAGCCGGCCGAGATCGAGGAGCTCGAGGTCGAATATTAGGCAGACGCTGCACCGCTCTGCCTGTTTCCGGGGCGGCGACGGACTGCGCCCCAGCCGCCCCCTATGTCCTTGTCAATATTAACTTTTGGCGCCGGCAATTGGCGAGGGGCAGCGGTCACGTCGCGCAGATATTGTGCGCCATAGCGGGGCCTTGTCGACATCTAGCCGTGAACAGCCGCGTACAGCGCCAAACGGCTGATTCGGACGTGATTCGTTCGGGCCGCGTTCCGTTCGTTAAGGCTGAGCGCGGCCCTGTTGCATTTTGAGACAGACGAGTGCTGTCAGGCCACGCCGGAATGCTTTAAGCGCGGCACGCGCCAGCCGATGACGGTGGCTTCCACCGGGACGCCGGCCGCGTCGTTCTGCCAGCGGCCCTCGACATAGCGGCAGGCGAACGGCAGTTGATACGTTCCGCTGTGATCCTCGCACAGCACTTCGACCGGCAGGCCAGCTGGCGGCTCGCCGGCACCGTCGAATTCCGCCAGACGTCTATCGCGCGTTGCCATTCCAAAAATCTCCCCTAATCAAAGCCGCGGAAAGAGCGCCCACTTCTTCCGCGCGCGGTTCACTGCTCCCCGTCCGAGGGAACAACCAAGCTCAACGCGAGAATGCGGTACGAGTGTGGTAGCTTCGGGGAGGCGCGCTCAATCGGCGCACATTGCCGTGATTAATTTGATGAGGAACCGGAATGCCGCGCACGCTCGCCGCCGTTTGTTTCGCCATGTTAGCGCTCGTCGCGCATGCGCCGGCGCACGCGCAGGACGTCCCTGGCATCGAGATCTGCACGGTCGAGAAGACCATGGAGCGGCGCACGAGCTGTCTCCAGAGCAATGTCGATTTTCTCCAGAAGACCATCACCAGGCTCAATCTCGATCACCAGCAAAAAGTCGATGCCGCCAACCGTCAGATCGACGCGCTAAAGGTGACGCTCATAGGCCTCCAGAAGACCATCGGCGATCTCCAGGCGGCCCAAGTGAAGCAGGCGGACGATCTGAAGAAGAAGCAGGACGCGCCGCCGCCGAAGGATGCGAAGTAGGTGGTGTCATGTCCCGGACGCGGCGTGGCATGAAATGACGCGACGCAGAGCCGGGACCCAGGGACCACGAGATCGCGGCAATATGGGCCCCGGCTTAGCAGCGCACCACGCCGCGAAGCGCGGCGCGTTGCACTGCATCCGGAGCACGCGAGCAATCCTGATCAAGCGGAGCGCAGAAAGCACGCGCATCATCGCCACGCTTCGAACGAGAGTCGTAACCATGAACCCAGCCCAGCGCGCGCTCTGGTACATCGAGAGCCATCTGGCCGAGCCGATGACGCTCGACGAGATTGCTGCGATCGGGGGCGTGTCGCGGTTCCACATGGTGCGTGCGTTTGCCGCAGCAGTCGGCCTGCCGGTGATGCGCTACGTGCGCGCACGGCGGCTGAGTGAGGCGGCGCGCAACCTTGCCAAGGGCGCGCCGAATATTCTGTCGCTGGCGCTGGAGGCGGATTACGGCTCGCACGAAGCATTCACCCGCGCGTTCCGCGACCAGTTCGGCACCACGCCCGAAGCGGTGCGGGCCGCGACATGCGTCAACCATCTCACACTTCAGGAGCCGATCCTCATGGAGTCCACTATGCTCGACGATCTCAAAGCCCCGCGTTTCGAAACTGCAAAGGCCTTCCTCGTCGCCGGCCTCGCCGAGCGCATCACCTGCGACAACGGCGCCATCATTCCTGGCCTGTGGCAGCGTTTCCATCAGGAGGTCGCCGGCATTCCCGCGCGCGTCGGGAGCGTCGCCTACGGCGTGTGCTGCAACGGCGACGATGCCGGCAATTTCGATTACATCGCCGGCGTCGAGGTTGCTGACTTCTCCGATCTGCCGCGCGGGCTCGGCCGCATCCGCATCCCCGAGCAGCGCTATGCGGTGTTCACCCACACCGACCACGTCGCCTCGATCCGCCGCACGGTCAACACGATCTGGAATCAGTGGCTGCCGGCCTCGGGCCTGAAGGCCGCGGACGCGCCGAACTTCGAGCGGTACGATGAGAAGTTCGATCCCGTGACCGGCAACGGCGGCTTCGAGATTTGGGTGCCCGTAAGAGAGTAGCGCTGCAACGCTGGCATACCATCCCGCTTGCTTGGCAAGGGGGACCTACTTTGTCATAACCGCTGGCAAAACTTGCCAGCGGGGCCCGTGCCGGACATCCCGAGCAAGCCATAACAAGCAGCCGGGAGGGTCCCCCAATGTCCAACGTCCGTGTTCTCGCCACCGACCTCGAATTTCCAGAAGGGCCGGTCGTGATGCCTGATGGTTCGGTGGTGCTGGTGGAAATCCGCGGCCAGCGCCTGACCCGCGTTTATCCCGACGGCCGTAAGGAGATCGTGGCCAAGGTGCCGGGCGGTCCGAACGGTGCGGCCCTCGGCCCCGACGGCAAGATCTACATCTGCAACAATGGCGGCTTCTCCTGGATCCCGACCCGCAACATGATCATGCCGGGACCGCAGCCGGACGATTATCTCGGCGGCTCGATCCAGCGCGTCGATCTGCAATCCGGCAAGGTCGAGACCGTCGTGACCAAATGCGGCGAGCACGATCTGCGCGGGCCGAACGATCTCGTGTTCGACAAGCATGGCGGCCTGTGGTTCTCCGACCTCGGCAAGCGTCGCGCCCGCGAGATGGATGTCGGCGGCATGTACTATCTCAAGCCCGGCATGAGGGAGATCGTCGAGGTCGTGCACGGCGTGCTGCCGGCCAATGGCATTGGTCTCTCGCCGGACGAAAACACTGTCTACATCGCGGAGACGCCTACGGGCCGGCTCTGGGCCTATGAGCTCTCCGCGCCCGGCACGCTGAAGCCGCGCGAGGTGATCTATCGTGGCGAACGGGGCAACCCGATTTGCGGCCTCGGCGGCTACCAGATGTTCGACTCGCTCGCGGTGGAGGCCAACGGCAATGTCTGCGTCGCTACGCTTGTCTCCGGCTGCATCTCGGTGATCGCGCCGGATGGCACCCTGGTCGAGCAGGTCCCGACCGGCGACCGCGTCACCACCAACATCGCCTTCGGCGGCCCCGGGCTCAAGACCGCCTACATCACGCTATCGGGGAAAGGCGAGCTGGTCGCCATGGATTGGCCGCGCGGCGGTTTGCCGTTGAATTTTTTGAATAAGTGAGCCAAGCCGTCATTGCGAGGAGCGAAGCGACGAAGCAATCCAGCTGCCTCCGCCGTAACATTCTGGATTGCTTCGCTTCGCTCGCAATGACGTAAGGAGACAACCTCAATGCCCTGGCCTGATCCCATCACCCTGCGTGGACAGCACGCCCGTCTCGAGCCGCTGTCGAAGGAGCATCGCGAGGGGCTGGTGGAGGCCGTGAAGGACGGCGAGCTCCACACGATCTGGTACACCGCGATCCCGACGCCAGAGAACGTGGCCAAGGAGATCGACCGCCGCCTCGGCCTCCAGGCCGCGGGCTCGATGCTGCCGTTCACCGTGTTCGACGCCGCCGGCAAGATTGTCGGCCAGACCACCTATATGAACATCGATGCTACCAACCGCCGCGTCGAGATCGGCTCGACCTGGTATGGCAAGAGCGCGCAGCGCGGCCCGCTCAACACGCAGTGCAAGCTGCTGCTGCTGACTCATGCCTTCGAGACCCTGAACTGCATCGCGGTCGAATTCCGCACGCATTTCTTCAACCACCAGAGCCGCCGCGCCATCGAGCGCCTCGGCGCCAAGCAGGACGGCATTCTGCGCAGCCACCAGGTCGCGCCAAACGGCACGCTGCGCGACACCGTCGTGTATAGCATTACCGCGGCCGAATGGCCGACGGTGCGCACGCATTTGAATTATCAACTCAACGACAAGCCGCGCTGAGCGGCCGAGGCACTATGGATAGATTTGATTACGTGATTATCGGCGCGGGCTCCGCCGGCTGCGTCCTCACCAGCCGGCTCAGCGAAGATCCCGCCACCAGCGTCTGCGTGCTGGAGGCGGGCCCCAGCGACTGGCATCCGTACATCCATCTGCCGGCGGGTTTCATCAAGACCTTCCACATGAAGAGCATCAACTGGGCCTACCAGCAGGAGGTCGGGCCCTACACCGGCGGGCGCAGCATCTACGCGCCGCGCGGCAAGACGCTCGGCGGCTCGTCCTCGATCAACGGCCATATCTACAATCGCGGCCAGCGCATGGATTTCGACACCTGGGCGCAGATGGGCAATCGCGGCTGGGGCTATGCCGACGTGCTGCCCTATTTCCGGCGGCTCGAGAAGCGGGTCGGCGAGGGCGAGGACATCTATCGCGGGCGCGACGGCAAGCTCACCGTCACCACGATGGAGTGGCGCGATCCGCTCTGCGAAGCCTTCATGGAAGGAGCGGTCTCGCTCGGCATCCCCCGCAACCCCGATTACAACGGCGCGAAGCAGGAAGGCGTCTCCTACTGCCAGCGCACCATCGACAAGGGCCTGCGCGTCTCCGGCTCGACCGCGTTCCTCAAGCCCGCGATGAAGCGGCCGAACGTGCATGTGCACACGCATGCGCACGCCACCGAGATCATCTTTGAAGGCAAGCGTGCCGTCGGCGTGCGCTACATGAAGGGCGGCCACGGCGGCACGCCGGTCGAGGTGCGCGCCAACAAGGAAGTGATCCTCTCCGGCGGCACTTACAATTCGCCGCAGCTGCTGCAGCTTTCCGGCGTCGGCTCGCCGGACCTGTTGCGGGCCCATGGCGTCGAGGTGCGTCACGCACTGCCGGTCGGTGAAGGGCTGCAAGATCACTATGCCCCGCGCACGGTGGCGCGCGTAAAAGACATCAAGACCATCAACGAGCTTCGCCGCGGCTTCTCGCTGTGGGTCGAGGCGCTGAAATGGGCGACCGCGCGCCGCGGCCTGCTCTCGCTGTCGCCGACCATGGTCTATTGCTTCTGGCATTCCGGCGAGAGCGCTGATAGTTCCGACTTGCAGCTCACCTTTACGCCGGCGAGCTACAAGGAAGGCGTGCAGGGCCAGCTCGAGGACGAGCCCGGCATGACGGTCGCCTCCTGGCAGCAGCGCCCGGAAAGCCGCGGCTATGTCCGCATCCGCTCGAGCGATCCGTTTGCGCCGCCGATCATCCAGACCAACTATCTCGACGCCGAGCTGGACCGCCGTGTCATCGTCGGCGGCATGAAGCTCGCGCGGCGCCTGCTGAAATCCGCGCCGCTGTCGCCCTATTACGCCTACGAGGATTTCCCGGGCCCGAACATCAATACCGACGACGAGTTCCTGGCCGCCGCCACCGAACGCGGCACCACCACCTTCCACCCCGGCTGCACCTGCCGCATGGGCCCGGCGGATTCGACCTGGGCGGTGGTCGACGACCAGCTTCGCGTCCACGGCCTCGAAGGCTTGCGCGTGATCGACGCCTCGGTGATGCCGCGCATGATCTCGGCGAACCTGAATGCGTCCACGATGATGATCGCGGATCGTGCCTCGGACCTGATCCGCGGCAAGCAGCCGATGGAAGCCGCCCGCGTGCCGGATGCAGCGGTGGCGTAAGCTGCGTAGGGTGGGTTTAGCCTCGCGGTTGCGCGAAGCGCAGTCCGCGCGGCGTAACCCACCACTTCTCTCGATGCGGAAACCAAAGAGGTGGGTTACGCTGACGCCAACCCCCTACGAACTGAAGGCGTCGTGGTCATTGCCGCTGTGCATTTTTCCTTGCGCTACTTGCGCACAGCGGACCGTGGGTGCGAGGTCAGCACCCGGCCTTCCCTGCGCCCTCTTTCATGAGGGTGTAACGGAGAGAGCATAGCTCGGGCGGAATATGCCGCGAGGATGCGAGCGTGTGTCTGCGATTGAGATGCGAGTTGGAAACCGCGATGCCGCACCTTGCTCCGTCATTGCGAGCGCAGCGAAGCAATCCAGACGGTCACCGCGGAAAGACTCTGGATTGCTTCGCTGCGCTCGCAATGACGAATGGAGAGAGCGGCGAGCTCAAATCTCTCACCGTCACCCTGAGGTGGCCGCTTTTTCAGCGGCCCTCGAAGGGCGACGGCCCGGCTGCGTCATCTCGGCCGTTCATCCTTCGAGGCTTGTTCAGCGGCGCATGCGCCGCCGAACGCGCGCCTCAGGATGACGGGACTGGCCGCGTCAGCATCGCAAGCCTGCCCGTCCCCATCCTCCCAATCACAACCAGGTGTCTTGATTAGGAAACGATTATTCCCTATTATCCCGCAATGCAAAAATCCGCACGTCAGTCTCAATCTTCTCCCCAGCCGCCGGGCCGTCCCCGGGAGTTTGACATGGAGACGGCCCTCGACGGCGCGATCCGGGTGTTTTGCGAGCGCGGCTATCATGCCACCTCGATCGGAGAGCTGACCGCCGCGATGCGGCTTGCCACGGGCAGCGTCTACAAGGCGTTTCGCGACAAGCATGCCGTGTTCCTCGCCGCCTTCGAACGTTACGCCACGGTGCGCGGGGAGCAGACCCGCGCCGCGGCGGCGCGGGGTGCGAACGGCCGCGAAAAATTGCGCAACGTGCTGCTGTCCTATGTCGAGCACTCCCAGGGCAGCGAGGGGCGCCGCGGCTGCATCGTGGTCGGCAGTGCGGTCGAGCTGTCGGCGGTCGATCCGGTGATGCGGGCGCGCGTCACGGCGCAGCTCAAGACCAACGAGAACTTCATCGCCGGCCTCATTCGCGAAGGGCAGGCGGACGGCTCGATTCCGGACCATGTCGAAGCGGACGACACCGCGCGGCTGATGATCTGCATGACGCAGGGCCTGCGCGTCGTCGGCAAGGTGCGCCTGCCGCTCGACTGCGAGCGCCTGGCCGGCGTCGCGATGAAGCTGCTTGCCTGAACATTAGTCAAATTAGGAAATGATCGTTTCCTATATCTGGAGACTTTGACGTGCCGGAGAGTTTGGAATGACGATGAATGCCACGATCGACGCCGCACCCGAGCCGGATGCCGTGTCGCAACGACTGACCTTCGTGCTTGCCGCGGCCTGTGGCATGGTCGCCGCCAACATCTACTACGCCCAGCCGCTGATCGCCCCGATCAGCGCCGCGCTCGGCCTGTCGCATGCCGCCGCCGGCCTGATCGTGACCATGACGCAGATCGGTTACGGCACCGGCTTGCTCTTCATCGTGCCGCTCGGCGATCTTGTCGAGAACCGCATGCTGATCTGCACCGTCATCACGCTCGGTGCGGCGGCGCTGCTCGCGGCCGCGTTTGCGACCCATGCGCTGCCGTTCCTGATTGCCGCGCTGTTCATCGGCCTCGGCTCGGTGGCGGTGCAGGTCATCATTCCCTATGCCGCCCATCTCGCGCCGGAGGCCATTCGCGGCCGCGTCGTCGGCAACGTCTCGACCGGATTGATGCTCGGAATCATGCTGGCGCGGCCGGTGTCGAGCTTCGTCACGGCGGCGCTGTCGTGGCATGCGGTGTTCTTCGGCTCGGCAGCGTTGATGATCGTGCTCGCGGTCGTGCTGCGTCTCACGCTGCCGAAACGCAGGCCGGTGGCCCGGATGCATTACGGCGCGCTGCTGCTGTCGATGCCGCATCTGGTGCGCGCGACGCCGCTCTTGCGGCGCCGTGCGCTCTATCAGGCCGGCCTGTTCGGCGCCTTCACCCTGTTCTGGACGGTGGTGCCGCTCCAGCTCGCGAGCCAGTTCGGCTTCACGCAGAGCGGCATCGCCCTGTTCGCGCTCGCCGGCGTGTCCGGCGTGTTCGCGGCGCCGATCGCAGGACGGCTGGCCGATCGCGGCCATAGCCGCATCGCCACGATCGCCGCGATGCTGTTTGTCGCCCTGGGCTTCCTGGTGACGCATGTCGGCGCGGCCGGGTCCGTCCTCAATCTCGCCTGCCTCGTCGTTGCCGCGATTGCGATCGATTTCGGCGTGCAGGGCAATGTCATAGTGGGCTTCCGGGCCATCTTCGTGCTTGGGCACGAGAACCGCAGCCGTCTCAACGGGCTCTATATGGCGACGTTCTTCGCGGCCGGTGCGGCCGGGTCTGCGCTCGGCACCTGGGCGTTCGCGCAAGGCGGCTGGACGCTGGCCTCGGCCATTGGCCTTGCGCTGCCGGTCGCGAGCCTGATCTACGCGGCAACCGAATAGAGGTACGATTGTGTGCCGTGGCCGTTTACCAAGGGTTGGGTCGGCGGCCCGGCGGGTGCAATTTCCGTCTCGCGGATTCCCTTGAGCTGTAGTACTTTGGTCGCAAGCAGCCTGGTTAAGCGGCGGCAGGGGAGGCCCTATGAGGCGTGCGGGACTGTATGGCGTACCGCGAGTACGGCCATGGTCGTGGCAGGCGTTTGTGCTCGGTTTTGTCGTTGTCGCGGTGTCGGCTGCGCTTCAAGCCGTCTGCGTTGTGCTCGGCGCAAAGCTCTACTTCGCGGCGTTCCTGCCCAGCCTGTTCGTGCTCGGCATTGTCGCGGGCGCACCGGCAGCGGTGTTCGCCGCACTGCTCACTGTTCCGCTGGTGTGGTGGGCGTTCATCCCGCCCTTCTTCGAGTTCACGCCGCTGTCCAGTGCGAGCGCGGATTCCATCAACTTGTTCTTCTTGCTGGCCGTGCTCCTGATCGGCCTCGCCGATCTCTGCCGCGCGAGCATGACGATCATCAGCCGCGGCGGACTCAAATCCTCCGGCGAGAGCGCGGCAACGAATTCGCAATAATCAGGTGTTGTACGGAGCGTGCGCGTTGCGCGCGGGCAACAGTCCGGCAACCATCCGTGCAGCTGGATCGCGCCGCTAACTTTTCGAAAAAGATTTGGCCGCAATTTCCTCCGTGGGAATACGAGGGAGTTTTTTCGACATGAACGGCCAAATCAACGGACACGCCATTTTCGAGAACGTGCGCCGCTACCGCGGCATCGCATCGCTCTATCGCCAGACCGCGGCGTTTCGGCCGGGCCAGCGCTGGTCGCTGCTTCAGCAGGCCAGCGAGTGGGAAGCCCGCGCGCTGTCGGAGCTGGAGGCCTATTTCGCCGCGCGCGCCGATTACGCCACGCCGCTCGCTGCCTGATTGTTAACCATCCGACGCGAACGTCAGCGAAGGGCCTCCTCCAGATCATCGTCATTCTGGCGGCGACGATCGCAATGAAGCTGATGGGTAAGCGCCGGCGGCGCTATCGCCCGCCGAAATCGGGCACCTCGGGCAGATAATTCGCGCCTTCCGATCCCAAAAAATCGAACATCGCCTGCGCCGGTGGCAACAGCACCTTGTCGCTGCGGCGGATCACGTACCATTGCCGGACAATCGGCAGGCCCGCGACGTCGAGCACGATCAGTCGGCCTTCGGCGAGCTCATGCGCCACCGTATGCGCCGAGATGAAGGCGATGCCGAGTCCGGCGATCACCGCCTGCTTGATGGTCTCGTTGCTGCTCATCTCCATGCCGATGATCGGTTCGAGATCGGACTTCTGGAACATTCCCTCCATCAGCGTGCGTGTGCCCGATCCCGGCTCGCGGGTGAGGAAGGTCTCGTGCACGAGATCGGTCAGGCTGAGGCCCGAATCCTTCTCCAGCCAATGCCCCTTGCGCGCGACGATGATGTGCGGATTGCGCCCGAGTTGGCGTACGTCGACGCTGACGTCGGCCGGTGGCCGACCCATCACCGCGAAATCGAGCTCGTAGCCGTGGATGGCCTCGCGGATCTCCTCGCGGTTGCCGATAGTCAGCTTGATCTCGATCTTCGGTGAGCGCTTGGAGAATGCCGCGATTGCGTGCGGCACGAAATATTTCGCGGTCGAGACCGCGCCGAGATGCACCGTGCCGGCGGTTCTTCCGGCGAGCAGGTCGAGCGCGCCCTGACAGTCCGTGATCGCGGCCTCGACGCGCTCGGCGAGCGCCAGGACCTCGCGGCCTGCCTCCGTCAGCAGCATGCCGTCGCCGGTCCGCTGCACCAGCGGCAGGCCGGCGAGGTCCTGGAGCTGCCTCAGCTGCTGGGTTACGGCCGGCTGGGTCAGCCCGAGTTGGGTCGAGGCCGCGGTGACGCTGCCCTTGGCCGAAAGCGCCGCAAGCGAGCGCAACTGCCGGATCGTCAGATGCCGGAGCTGGGCCGCCGCATGGCCGGGACCACTATAAGAAAATTCTTTGGCGCTCATTATAATTAGAAATTTTCCTTATTAAGCTGCCCCTGTCAATCTCCTTATGCCGGGACCGACCGCACCGACCTCCGCCGGGGAGGGAACTGGATGCGGCGCCCAGAAGGGATGGACGCATGACCGGGCAACTCAGGCTGGACGACCACCTTCAACGGTATTCCGAGACGGCACCGCACGCGCTGGCGGTGGGGGCCGCAGTCGATGCCATCGCGGCGGCCGCGATCGAGATCGCCGACCTCATCAGCACCGGCGATCTTGCGGACGCCTCGGGCCTGACCACGGGCCGCAACAGCGACGGCGATCTCCAGCGCGATCTCGACATCCAGGCGGATGCGATCCTGCGCCGCTGCCTCGGCAAGGTGCCGGTCGCGGCGCTGGCATCGGAGGAGATGCGCGAGCCGCAGATCGGAGACCGCGAAGCAAAGATCTGCGTCGCAATCGATCCGCTCGACGGCTCCTCCAACATCGATCTCAACATGACCGTCGGCACGATCTTCTCGATTCTGCCCGCGCCGGACGACCTATCGCTCGCTTTCCATCAGCGCGGCTCGGCGCAGCTCGCCGCGGGCTTCGTGACCTACGGCCCGCAGACTTCGCTGGTGCTGACGCTCGGCGACGGTGTCGACATCTTCACCCTCGACCGCAAGGCCGGCTGTTTCCGGCTCGCGCGCAGCAGCGTGCAGATCTCCGAGGCGTGCGACGAGTTCGCGATCAATGCGTCCAACCGCCGGCATTGGGACCCGCCGATGCGTGCCTTCATCGACGAATGCCTCGCCGGTGTCGACGGACCCGCCAACCATAATTTCAATATGCGCTGGATCGGCTCGCTCGTCGCGGAGGCCTATCGCATCCTCACCCGCGGCGGCATCTTCCTCTATCCCTCTGACGCGCGTCCTGGCTATGGCGACGGCCGCCTGCGTTTGACCTACGAAGCCCATCCGATGGCGATGATTATCGAGCAGGCCGGCGGCTCCGCTTCGACCGGGCGCGAGCGCGTCCTCGACCTCGCGGCGGACAGCCTGCACCAGCGCGTGCCGCTGGTCATGGGGTCGAGTAACGAGGTGCGGCGCGTCGCCGAGCTGCACTGCGATCCGCTGCTCGTTGCCAGCGTCTCGGCGCCGCTGTTCGCGCGGCGCGGCTTCTTCCGGTTGTGATGGGAGGCAACGAATGTCCAGGAAGCATCCGATCATCTCCATCACCGGCTCGTCTGGCGCAGGAACGACCTCGGTCAAGAAGACCTTTGAGCAGATCTTCTTCCGCGAGAAGGTCAACGCCGTCTACATCGAAGGCGACGCCTTCCATCGCTACGACCGCACCGAGATGCGCACGCAGATGGCCACGGAGGCCGAGCGCGGCAACAAGCATTTCAGCCATTTCAGCCCGGAGACCAATCTGTTCGAGGAGCTGGAGCGCGCGTTCCGCGACTATGGCGAGACCGGCACCGCGGTGACGCGGCACTACGTGCACGACGCCGAGGAATCCGCGCTGCACGGCGTCGCGCCCGGTGCTTTCACCGAATGGGCGCGGCTGCCCGAGAACTCGGACCTGCTGTTCTACGAGGGCCTGCACGGCGCCGTGGTTACCGACAAGGTCAATGTCGCGCGCTATGCCGACCTCAAGATCGGCGTCGTGCCCGTGATCAATCTCGAGTGGATCCAGAAGCTGCACCGTGACCGCAGCGCGCGCGGCTATTCGACCGAGGCCGTCACCGACACGATTCTGCGGCGGATGCCGGATTACATCCACTACATCTGTCCGCAATTCACCGACACCGACATCAACTTCCAGCGCGTGCCGACGGTGGACACGTCCAATCCGTTCATCGCGCGCTGGATCCCCACGCCTGATGAATCGATGGTCGTGATCCGCTTCAAGAATCCGCGCGGCATCGACTTTCCCTATCTGCTCTCGATGCTGCCGCACAGCTTTATGTCGCGCGCGAACTCCATCGTGTGTCCGGGGGCGAAGTTGGATCTGGCGATGCAGCTGATCCTGACGCCGCTGATCATGCAGCTCATCGAGCGCAAGCGAAACCTGAAGTAAACCAGGGGAGGATCCAATGAACATCTCCGTCCACGCCGACGCCGACCTCACCGCGGTCGCGCACTCCGATCTCGCCAATGCCGTCCGCTTCCTCGCGGTCGACGCCATCGAGACATCGCAGTCGGGCCATCCCGGCCTGCCGATGGGCATGGCCGATGTTGCGACGGTGCTGTTCTCGCGCTTCCTGAAGTTCGACTCGGCCCATCCCAATTGGCCGGATCGAGACCGCTTCGTGCTCTCGGCCGGGCACGGCTCGATGCTGCTCTATGCGCTGCTGCATCTGACCGGTGGCGATGTCAGCCTCGACGACATCAAGGCGTTCCGGCAATGGGGCTCGAAGACGCCGGGCCATCCCGAATATGGTCACACGCCGGGCGTCGAGACCACGACGGGCCCGCTGGGGCAGGGCATTGCGACGGCCGTGGGTATGGCGCTCGCCGAGCGTATGGCCAATGCGCGGCATGGCGACGGCCTCGTCGATCACTTCACCTATGTGATATCAGGCGATGGGTGCCTGATGGAAGGGATCAGCCAGGAGGCGATCTCGCTTGCAGGTCACCTCCAGCTTGGCCGCCTGATCGTGCTGTTCGACGACAACGGCATCTCGATCGACGGACCGACCTCGCTTGCGACCTCGGACGACCAGCTGGCGCGCTTCGCTGCATCCGGCTGGTCGGTGCGCCGCGTCGATGGGCACGATCCCGAGGCTGTTGCTCAGGCGATCGCAGAGGAACGTGAGAGCGCAAGGCCGTCGCTGATCGCCTGCCGCACCATCATCGGTTATGGCGCGCCGGACCGACAAGGTACCGAGAAGGCGCATGGCGCTCCGCTTGGCACCGAGCAGACCGCGGCGGCGCGGCGGACGCTTGGCTGGGACTATCAGCCGTTCGTGGTGCCGATCCCGATCCTGAAGGCGTGGCGGATGATTGGGCAGCGTGGGCAAGTGGATCGCCTCGCTTGGCTCGATCGTTACGAATGCGCGACGCCCGAGCAGCGCGACCTGTTCATCGAGGGCAAGTCGGTTGCCCTGCCGATCGCCTATGCCCAGGCCTCGGCGAAATTGCGCGAACGCTTTGCCACCGAGCGTCCAAAGCTTGCGACGCGACAGGCCTCGCAACAGGTGCTCGACGGCATCGCGGGAACGATTCCCGGACTTGTCGGCGGCTCCGCGGACCTGACACATTCGAACCTGACGCATGCCAAGGCGCAGGCGCCTGTCCGACGTGACGCGTTCGCCGGCGATTACATCCACTATGGCATTCGCGAGCACGGCATGGCGGCTGCGATGAACGGACTCGCGGTGCATGGCGGCTTCATTCCCTATGGCGGCACGTTTCTCGCCTTCTCCGACTACAGCCGGCCGGCGATCCGCCTTGCGGCCCTGATGCGGCTGCGTGTCATCCATGTGATGACGCACGACTCCATCGGCCTCGGCGAGGATGGTCCGACGCATCAGCCGGTCGAGCATCTCGCCGCTCTCCGCGTCATTCCGAACCTGCTCGTGTTCCGTCCCGCCGATGCGGTGGAGACGCTGGAAGCCTGGGACTGCGCGCTCGAATCGGAGGATCGTCCGTCCGTGCTGTGCCTGTCGCGCCAAGCGTTGCCGACCTTCCGCAGCGATGTGCGCGGCAGGAACCGGGTCGCGCGCGGCGCCTATGTGATTGTCTCGCCCGATGGCGGACGCGACGTGACACTGGTGGCGACCGGCTCGGAAGTCTCGATCGCGCTGGAAGCGGCTCGCCTGCTCGCGACCGAGCATGTCCGCGCCGCCGTCGTGTCGGCGCCGTGCTTCGCCCTGTTCGAGGAGCAACCGGACGATTATCGCGCCGCGGTTCTCGGCACGGCGCCGCGTGTCGGCATCGAGGCGGCCGTCGCCGGCGATTGGCATCGCTGGATCGGCGCTGAGGGCGAGTTCGTCGGCATGCGCGGCTTCGGTGCCTCGGCACCGGCTCCGGTGCTCTACCGCGAATTCGGCATCACGCCGCAAAGCGTCGCCGAAGCTGCCCGGCGGGCGATCGCCCGCGCTCGCAAGCAATAACAGGAGGACCCTTCGTGGCCCGTATCACCCTTCGCCAATTACTCGATCATGCCGCCAGCCACGGCTACGCGGTGCCGGCATTCAACATCAACAACATGGAGCAGGGCATCGCGATCATGCAGGCGGCGGCCGAAGTCGATGCGCCCGTCATCATCCAGGCCTCGCGCGGTGCCCGTAGCTATGCCGGCGATCTCATGCTTTCGCACATGATCGACGCGCTGGAGCGAACCTATCCGGACATTCCACTCTGCATGCACCAGGACCACGGCAACGACGAGGCCACCTGTGCCAGCGCCATCGCACATGGCTTCACCTCGGTGATGATGGACGGTTCGCTCAAGGCGGACGCGAAGACGGCGGCCGACTACGACTACAACGTCGCGATCACCCGCCGCGTCGTCGATCTCGCGCACTGGGTCGGCGCCTCCGTCGAAGGCGAGCTCGGTGTGCTCGGCTCGCTCGAGCATGGTGGTGGTGAGCAGGAGGATGGCCACGGCGTCGAGGGCAAGGTCAGCCACGACCAACTGCTGACCGATCCCGACCAGGCCGTCGACTTCGTTCGTGCCACCAAGGTCGATGCGCTCGCCATTGCAATGGGTACTTCGCACGGCGCCTACAAGTTCAGCCGCAAGCCGGATGGCGACATTCTGGCGATGCGGGTAGTCGAGGAGATTCATCGCCGGCTGCCGAACACGCACCTCGTGATGCACGGTTCCTCGTCGGTGCCGCAGCCGCTCCAGGACATGTTCAACCAGTTCGGCGGCGAGATGCCGCAGACCTGGGGCGTGCCGGTCGAGGAGATTGTCCGGGGCATCAAGAGCGGCGTCCGCAAGGTCAATATCGACACGGATTGCCGGCTCGCCATGACCGCCGTGTTCCGCAAGGTTGCCGCACAGAATCGCAACGAGTTCGATCCGCGCAAATTCTTGAAGCCCGCGATGGATGCGATGCGCGAGCTTTGCCGCGATCGTTTTGAGCAGTTCGGCACCGCGGGGCACGCCAGCAAGATCAAGGTCGTTCCCTTGAGCGAGATGGCGCGGCGCTACCGTACCGGCGAGCTCGACCCCAGTGCCGACGCCCGCGAGCCAGTCGCAGCCTAATCATGCAGAGAGAAGAGCAGGAGAGAGTCATGAATGCACATGCAGGAACCGTTCGCGGCAAGGAACGCTATCGCTCGGGCACGATGGAATACGCGCGCATGGGCTATTGGGAGCCCGACTATGTGCCAAAGGACACCGATGTCATCGCGCTGTTCCGCGTCACGCCGCAAGACGGCGTCGACCCGATCGAGGCCTCGGCGGCCGTTGCCGGTGAATCCTCCACCGCGACCTGGACGGTGGTGTGGACCGACCGCCTGACCGCTGCCGAGAAGTATCGCGCAAAGTGCTATCGCGTCGATCCGGTGCCCGGCACCCCTGGCTCGTATTTCGCCTACATCGCCTATGACCTCGACCTGTTCGAGCCGGGTTCGATCGCCAACCTGTCGGCATCGATCATCGGCAACGTGTTCGGCTTCAAGCCGCTCAAGGCGCTACGCCTGGAGGACATGCGCTTCCCGGTCGCCTATGTGAAGACATTCCAGGGACCGGCGACCGGCATCGTGGTCGAGCGCGAGCGGCTCGACAAGTTCGGCCGACCGCTGCTGGGCGCAACAATCAAACCGAAGCTCGGACTCTCCGGCCGCAACTACGGCCGCGTCGTCTACGAGGCGCTGAAAGGCGGGCTCGACTTCACCAAGGACGACGAGAACATCAACTCGCAGCCCTTCATGCACTGGCGCGACCGTTTCCTCTATTGCATGGAGGCGGTGAACCGCGCGCAGGCGGCCTCCGGCGAGGTCAAGGGCACGTATCTGAACATCACTGCCGGGACGATGGAGGACATGTACGAGCGCGCGGAGTTCGCGAAGGAGCTCGGGTCGTGCATCGTCATGATCGACCTCGTGATCGGCTACACCGCGATCCAGTCCATGGCGAAATGGGCGCGCCGCAACGACATGATCCTGCATCTGCACCGCGCCGGTCACTCGACCTATACGCGGCAGAAAAACCACGGCGTGTCGTTCCGCGTCATCGCCAAATGGATGCGGCTGGCCGGCGTCGACCACATCCATGCCGGCACCGTGGTCGGCAAGCTCGAAGGCGATCCCAACACCACGCGCGGCTATTACGACGTCTGCCGCGAGGATTTTAACCCGACCAGGCTCGAGCATGGCCTGTTCTTCGACCAGTCCTGGGCGAGCCTGAACAAGATGATGCCGGTGGCCTCCGGCGGCATCCATGCCGGCCAGATGCACCAGCTGCTCGATCTGCTCGGCGAGGACGTCGTGCTGCAATTCGGCGGCGGCACCATCGGCCATCCCATGGGCATTGCGGCGGGCGCGATCGCCAACCGCGTGGCGCTGGAGGCGATGATCCTCGCCCGCAACGAGGGCCGCGACTATGTCCATGAAGGTCCGGAGATCCTGGCCAGAGCCGCCGAGACGTGTACGCCGCTGAAGGCCGCACTCGAGGTCTGGAAGGACGTCACCTTCAACTATCAATCCACAGACACGCCGGACTTCGTGCCGACCGCGCTCGAAACGGCTTGAGGAGACGCAACATGAAACTCACCCAGGGCTGCTTCTCATTCCTGCCCGATCTTACCGACGATCAGATCACCAAGCAGGTGCAGTACTGCCTCGCCAATGGCTGGGCGGTGAACATCGAGTTCACCGACGACCCGCATCCCCGCAACACCTATTGGGAGATGTGGGGCCTGCCGATGTTCGATCTCCAGGACGCCGCCGGTGTGATGATGGAGCTCGCCGAGTGCCGCAGGGTCTATGGCGACCGTTACATCCGCATCAGTGGCTTTGACTCCAGCCATGGATGGGAGTCGGTGCGCATATCGTTCCTGGTCAACCGCCCGCCGCAGGAGGCTGAATTCGAGCTGGTGCGGCAGGAGGTTGGCGGCCGCGCGATCCGGTACAGCACCATACGCAAGCCGGCTGCCCACGCCTCGCAATAGCCACTCCCTTCCGCGCGGAGCACTCCCTGCTCCGTATCCTTGGCGGACTACTGCTTCGCCGCTCCCCTCGCGGCGAAGCTCTTTTCTTCGAGGTGCCCATGCTCGACGTTCCCCATGCAACGGCCGCCGAAGGCGGTGAGACCCATTTCGATCTCCGCAAGGAGGCCGAAGCGGCCGGGATCACCGACACGCTGCAACAGCTCGATCAGGAGCTGATCGGCCTCCGCCCGGTCAAGAACCGGGTGCGCCAGATCGCCTCGCTGCTGCTGATCGAGCGGATCCGCCAGCGTGCGGGCCTCGCATCGGCACCACCGACACTGCACATGTCGTTCACCGGCAATCCCGGTACCGGCAAGACCACAGTGGCGTTGCGCATGGCAAAGATCCTGCACGGGCTCGGCTTCGTGCGGCGCGGGCAGGTGATCTCGGTGACGCGAGACGATCTTGTCGGGCAATATATCGGCCACACCGCGCCGAAGACGAAGGAGATCCTGAAGAAGGCGATGGGCGGCGTGCTCTTCATCGACGAGGCCTACTACCTGCACCGGCCCGACAACGAACGCGACTACGGCCAGGAGGCGATCGAGATCCTGCTCCAGGTGATGGAGAACCAGCGCGAAGACCTCGTGGTGATCCTCGCCGGCTATGGCGAGCGCATGACGAGCTTCTTCGCCTCCAATCCCGGCTTCCGCTCGCGCATCGCCCATCACATCGAATTTCCGGATTATGCGGAAGCCGAGCTGCTGGTCATCGCCGAGCTGATGCTGAGGGAGCGCGGCTACCGCCTCTCGGTGGCTGCGCGCGAGGCCTTCGAGAAGTACATCGCGTTGCGCCGGACCCAGCCGTTCTTCTCCAATGCGCGCTCGATCCGCAACGCCGTCGATCGCATTCGTCTGCGGCAGGCCGATCGCCTGGTGTCGGATCTCGACCGCATGCTCGACGTTGCCGCTCTCGAGACAATCGATCCCATCGACGTCCTGGCGAGCCGTGTCTTCAGCGGCGGGGCAGATGCGCGGAGTGCAAAGACATGACCAGGGAGATCATTATCGCCCCCTCGATCCTTGCGGCGGATTTCGCGCGCCTCGGCGAGGAGATCGCAGCGATCGATGCGGCCGGCGCCGACTGGATCCACTGCGACATCATGGACGGCCACTTCGTGCCGAATATCAGCTTTGGCGCAGATGTCGTCAAGGCGATCCGTCCGGCGACGAAGAAGGTCTTTGACGTGCATCTGATGATCGCGCCTGTCGATCCCTATCTGGAGGCGTTCGCGAAGGCGGGGGCCGATGTCATCACCGTCCATGCCGAGGCGGGCCCGCATCTCGACCGTTCGCTCCAGGCGATCCGCGCACTCGGCAAGAAGGCAGGCGTCAGCCTGTGTCCGGCGACGCCCGAGAGCGCGATCGAATATGTGCTCGATCGTCTAGATCTTGTGCTGGTGATGACAGTCAACCCCGGGTTCGGCGGCCAGTCCTTCCTCGAATCCCAGCTCGAGAAGATCAGGCGCATTCGAAGCATGATCGGCGAGCGGCCGATCCGTCTCGAGGTCGATGGTGGCGTCACACGGGACAATGCCGCTGCGGTTGCCGAGGCCGGCGCGGATACGCTCGTGGCGGGTTCCGCGGTTTTCCGCGGCAAGAGCAGTGCCGACTATGCCGCTAACATCGCCGCCATTCGCGTTGCCGCGGAAGCCGCCCGGGTTCCGAAACTGCAGGAACATTCCGCGCTGCCGATGCGTGCAGGAGAAGGCGGGCGCATCCGGTAGACTACGGAGGCGTTGCGCGCGACCGCGACGTGTTCCCTGGGTCTTACGGCGGAAGCTGCTCGCCAATGCCGCCTCCGCGCTGTGTCGCGCCGGTGGTCGCGGAAGGGGTGGAGACGGAGGCGCAGCGTGCCTTCCTGGAACACGAGGGCTGCGGGGAGATGCAGGGCTATCTCATCGGGAGGCCCGAACCGATCGAACAGTATTGCGATCTGATCGGCATCAACGTCGAACGCCGCCGCTACGCCTTGAACTCATCGCAGCTTCCAGGCTCGGTTCGCCCGATAGGAACCAATGGGCGTCTGCAGGTTTTCTGAAAATTAACCCAGGTTAAGCGGGCCGTGGGCGCAAGAAATGTTTTGCATAACCGCCATCGGCCTGACGCAAATCAGGGTAATAAGCCTGTGTGAATGCGAGGGAGGGTCTCATGGAGAACGTACGTCGCTACCGCGCGCTGGCGTCCCTCTGTCGCCAGCAGGCGGCCTATCGGCCGCTCCAGAACTGGCAGCTGCTCGGCCAGGCCGAACATTTCGAATATCTTGCCGAGATCGCGCTGAAGGCGCATTTCGACGCGTGCAATGCGCAACGCGAAGACGACGCCATCGCAGCTGCGGTATGGGAGCGCCCCGCCGCGGCTTAGAGCGCTCTAACTGCAATTCCTCAACGGGCTGCTCGCCGGGCTTTCATTGCGCAGCGCGACGTCCGTTTCGAGAATCTGGCTTGCGGCCGCCGGCCGCACTTTCTTTGCCAAGATTTAATCGCGTGGACGGGACGCCGTAAGGTGACGATGTCCATGTTGGGTGCAAGGCGACTTACCCAACATGGACATTTCAACATGATCGATCGCGTCAATTCCGACACCACCAAGAGCCGTACAATTCTGAAGCCGCGCCGGCTTGCGCTGCTTGGCACCGTGGCCGCACTTGGCGTGGCCGTGCTGGCTGCGTCTCCCGCTTCGACGCCGTTCGGCGTGAACTCCCTGATTGCGCCTGCGCAGGCAGCTGAAAGCGCCGCGACGCCGCCGGGCTTCGGCGACCTCGTCAGCAAGGTCAAGCCCGCCGTCATCTCGGTGCGCGTGAAGATCGACCAGGACAACGACAAGAGCGCGATGCTGCAACAGAACCGGATGGATTCGGATGAGGATTCTCCGTTCGACCAGTTCTCGCGGCAGTTCGGCTTTCCGGGCGGCATGAACGGCATGCCGCGCCAACGTCACCAGGTGGTCACGGGCGAGGGCTCAGGCTTCTTCATCTCGGCCGACGGCTATGCCGTGACCAACAACCACGTCGTCGACCATGCACAGTCGGTGCAGGTGACGACGGACGACGGCACGATCTACACCGCGAAAGTGGTCGGCACCGATCCGAAGACCGATCTCGCGCTGATCAAGGTCGAGGGCAAAAAGGACTTTCCGTTCGTGAAATTCTCCGACCAGAAGCCGCGGATCGGCGACTGGGTGGTTGCTGTTGGCAATCCCTTCGGCCTCGGCGGCACCGTGACGGCCGGCATCGTCTCGGCCAGCGGCCGCGACATCGGCAACGGTCCGTATGACGACTTCATCCAGATCGATGCGCCCATCAACAAGGGCAACTCCGGCGGTCCGGCCTTCGACATGAACGGCAACGTGATCGGCGTGAACACCGCGATCTTCTCGCCCTCGGGCGGCTCGGTCGGCATCGGCTTCGATATTCCGTCCTCGACTGCAAAGCTCGTGGTCGCGCAGTTGAAGGACAAGGGTGCTGTCACCCGCGGCTGGCTCGGTGTGCAGGTGCAACCGGTGACGGCGGAGATCGCCGACAGCCTCGGCCTGAAGGCGGCGCGCGGCGCAATCGTCGATAACCCGCAGGATGGCAGCCCGGCGGCGAAGGCCGGCATCGAGGCGGGCGATGTCATCACTGCCGTCAACGGCACCGCGATCAAGGACTCCCGCGATCTCGCCCGCACCATCGCCACGCTGGCGCCGGGCACGTCCGTGAAGCTCGATGTCGTCCACAAGGGCGACACCAAGACGGTGACGCTGGCGCTCGGCGAACTGCCTACCGAGCGGCAGGCCCAAGGAAGCGGCAACGCTGACGACGGCAAGACGCAGCAGGCCCCCGGCACGCCGCGCCTCGGCCTCAGCCTGGCGCCCGCTGGCGACGTCCAGGGCGCAGGTCAGAAGGGCGTCGTGGTCACGGAGGTCGACCCGCAGGGACCGGCGGCGCAGCGCGGCATCCAGACCGGCGACGTCATCCTCAATGTCGGCGGCAAGGCAGTCGCCACTGTCGGCGACGTCCGCTCGGAGCTGGCGCAGGCCAAATCGTCCGGCAAGAACAGCGTGCTGCTGCAGGTGAAGAATGCGGAGGCGACCCGGTTCATCGCGGTGCCGCTCGCCTGATCTGATCACGCCTCTTGGTCTCGACGGCAAATTCAAAAGGCGGCCTGCGGGCCGCCTTTTTCGTGCGCGCCTTCCGAGATACCCACAGGCCGCCGATAACATTCTCGTTAACGGCAGCAATGATGACGGGTTCGTCCGAAAAAGCCGCGTTCACTCGTCAGACTTTGAGATCGCGTGTTGTGCTTTGGCGGCAATGACGGCGCCGAGGCAAATTGCAGGAGTGGAACTTCGGACCTCCGGCCGCTTTGTGGAACCGGCCGGTGGTTCGCATTTGATCGGTGCCGACATGGATCGATTGAAGCTCTCGCTGAAGCTTGCGCTGCTCGCGGCGCCTCTATTGCTGTCGACCGGAAGTGCCATGGGGCGCGATGATGGCCGCTTCACCGATTCGCCGCTAAAACCCTGGTTCGACAGCCTGCGCAGCCATCTCGGTCCGTGCTGTTCGGACGCGGACGGCGTTGCCGTGGCCGATCCTGACTGGGACTCGCACAACGGGCACTACCGAGTCCGGCTTGATGGGGAATGGGTCGAGGTCCCCGACGAAGCTGTGATCACCGAGCCGAACCGCGCCGGTCGCACCATGGTCTGGCCGGTCAAGACGGCGTTCGGCGTTTCGATCCGCTGCTTCATGCCCGGCACCATGATCTGACGCCGATCGGCGTCATCGCTTGGCGGATTTGCTCTTGGCGGATTTGCGCTTCGAACTCTTCTTCGCGCTTTTCTTCTTGGACGTCTTCCGTTTCGAAGCCTTCTTCGGGACCTTCTTGCCCTTCTTGCGCGCTTCCGAGAGGCCAATCGCAATCGCCTGCTTGCGGCTCTTTACGCGTCCGCCGCGACCGCTCTTCGCAGTCCCCTTCTTGTAACGCCGCGTCTGGCGCTCGACATCACTGCTGGCGCTGCGTGAGTAGCGGCGCTTCTTTGCCTTGCGTGCCATCAACTCTCTCCCTTGGCCTCCCCTTGGCCTCGGAAGAGAACAGGAGTGCTGACCCAACGTTCCAAAGGCGCCGGCCGCGAGCCTTAGAAGGAGTTCGCGAGTTCGATCTCCGCTTCCAGCACCTGGATGCGGTGCGCCGCTTCGGTAGAGGACAGACTGCGATCGTATTGCGCGGGTTGGTAGGCCTCTTCACTCAGCCGCTTCAGTCGCAGCCCCTGCGCCCGGGTCATCTGCTCCATGAGGAAAACCTTGGCGTCGTATTTGCCCTGAACCTGCATGTCCGCTCTCCATTCTGAGTTCATGGCTTGACTATATGTTCTTATTTTGTTCTAGCAAGCCTCTAACAAGTCATGGACAACAGAATTAATGAAATTCGACGTAGAATCAGTGCCTTGAGGCTGGAGATGGCCGATGTCGAGGTGGCCGTACGCGATCTCGTCAATCGCGATCGCGACTGGCAAGGTGTTGATTTGAGGCGGGCCGGCCGGGATGCTGTGACCCGCGCACCGACCATGTGACCCTGAGAGGATGTTCGATCATCCAAGAACAGGCCCCGCTCTCGCGAAGCCTGTTCTCTGGCGAGCTTACTTGGTGTTGCCCGGGGCGCTCTTGTTGTTCGTCATGGTGCCGCCCTGGTCAGAGCCGCCCTGACCGGAGGTGTCGCTGCCCTTGGACTTCGTGTTGGCGCCTGTCGTTTGCGAGGACGAGGTCGATGATTCATGCTTGGCCTTGTGTGACTTGGCCTGTGCGGCGAAGGGCGCGGCGGCGAGGCCGGTTGCCAACATCACGGCGAGAGCGAGCTTGGTCGTGTTCATGCGCGGGAACTCCCTGAGTTGAATTGACGCAGGCACCCAACCGCTATTTGCCGCGGGAGTTCCGAACAATACGTCGCATTGCGCCTCACGCGCGCTTCAAGATTCCTTGTCCTCGTTGAGGATGAGCACGACGCCCGTCAGGGCGGCACCGATGGCAAACGTCGTCACCATCGTGCCGACAAAGACCAAGGCTGCCGCACGGCCGCCGTGGTTCAGCAATTCTGCGACCGCAGGATTGACCAGAATGAGCGCGAGCGTGAAGGCCAGACCGAGTGCAGCGCCCATCATCGCATGCGTCATTAATTTGATGACGCCGGTGGGAGAGATCAGGCTTGGCGACCTATTTGGCGACTTTTTTGCGCGCATGGAACTGCCGATCGATCTGTCATGCAAACGCGTGCCGCAATCGCGGGTTCCAATGCGCATGAAGGAATTGTCATCTGCCGCTTCATCCGACGTTCATGCCGACTTTGCGAAGATGAACGCCATCAACACGGGAACATTCGATATGGGCAAGGTGGTCTTTCTCTATCGCTCGCTGGCCTACCGTAACGCGGCGGCCGACATGTTGCGTAAGGCACGCAAGCTGCCGCGCGGTGCGGAGCGCAGCGCCGCCCGCCGCTACGCGACGGCGTTGCGCGATCTCGCGCGAACGGAAGCCTGGCTCGAAGGGCGTGTCGCCGATGAACCGCGGCCGATGTTACGGCTGAAGGTCGCTGCGTCGCGCTAACCCGACGCGCGCTGAAGTTCGGGAGAGGTGCTGGCCTCGAACTTGTCCTGCACCGCCGATGTTGCCGCGCTCTTGCGCGTCAATGGCACATCAAGGCGGCACAACAAGCCCTCTGGACGCCAGTCGAACTGCGCCTGTCCGCCGAGCTGGGATTCGACACTGGCCAGCAGGCTTCTTGTGCCAAAGCCACGCGACTTCGGCGTCCTGACCAACGGCCCTCCGGTCTCGTCCCACGTCAAGGTGAGGAGATCGTTCTCGGCCTGCCAGCCGATCGCGAGCCGCCCCGACCGGGTCGAGAGCGCGCCATACTTGGCCGAATTGGTGAAGAGCTCGTGCAGCGCCAGCGCCAGTGTCTGGGCGGTCGCCGGCAGCAACTGCACCTCGGGACCCCCGAGCTTGATCTGTCCGCCGAGCGAATAGGGCGCAAGCTCTTCCTCGATGAGCTTGGAGAGCTCGGCGCCCTGCCAGCTCGACAGCGACAGGATGGTGTGCACGCGCGCGAGCGCATTGATGCGCCCCTCGACGGCATTGACGTAAGCCTTGACCTCGTCGGCGCGGGTGAGGCGCACGATCGACTGTGCCAGAGCCAGCGCATTCTTGGCGCGGTGATCGACTTCGCGCGCCAGCAGGTTCTGCCGTTCCTCGGCGCGCTTGCGTTCGGTGATATCGACCGTGACGCCGCTCACCCGCACGACTCGACCGCCCGGATCCATAGTCGCGGCGGCCGTGCCGACGCACCAGCGCACATCACCATCGGGCCGGCAGACGCGGAACTCTCCTTCATAGGCGTGCGCGCCGGTATCGAACGCGGCAATCGCCTGGCCGAACTGGTCCACGTCATCCGGGTGCAGCAGCGCCTGGATGTTGGCCGAGGTGACGTTGAACGTCTCCGGTGTCACGCCAAAGATGCGGTACTGGCCTTCGTCCCACATCCAGTCGCCGTTGACCCAGTCCCAGTCCCAGGATCCCATCTTGCCGGCGGCGATTGCCATGCTGCGCCGCTCTTCGCTTTCGCGCAGTTTTGCGGTGGAGTTCTCGAGCTCGGCGGTGCGGGCACGGACACGATCCTCGAGATCCTGGTTCAGCCGTTCGAGCTCGCGCGTCTTGCGATAGAGCTCGGCAAACACCTTGACCTTGGCTCGCAGCACCTCCGGCACGACAGGAACTGGCACGTAGTCGACGGCCCCCATCTCGTAGCCGCGCAGCCGGTCGATGTCGCTGACCTGGATCGCCGAAATGAAGATCATCGCGGTCTTTTGGAAGCGCGGATGCTCGCGGATCATTGCCGCGAGCTCGAAGCCGTCGAGCTCGGGCATGCAGACATCGACCAGGATCACCGCGATCTCGGTCTTGAGCAGCACCTCCAGCGCCTCGCGGCCGGACGAGGCGATCACGAGGTTCTCGCCGAGTTCCTTTAGGATCACCTCGTAAGCGAGCAGCTTGGCCGGCTGGTCGTCGACGAGGAGGATATTGACCTTTTCGTGGTCCATTCTCGGATCCAACTCAGCGATGCAGCCACATGCGGATCGCAAGCAGCAATTGATCGGTGTTGACGGGTTTGGCGAGGTAGTCGGACGCGCCGGCTTCCAGGCATTTTTCGCGATCGCCCTTCATCGCCTTCGCCGTCAGCGCGATGATCGGCAGGCGCAGGAAGGCCGGATTCTCGCGGATCACGCCGATGGTCTGATAGCCATCCATCTGCGGCATCATGATGTCCATCAGCACGATGGCGATTTCCGGGTTTGATTCGACCAGCGTCACCGCTTCGCGGCCGGTGGTCGCTGTCAGCACCTTCATGCCGCGTCGTTCCAGTACGCTCGACAGCGCGAAGATGTTGCGCGCATCGTCGTCGACGAGCAGCGCGGTCTTGCCGATCAAATCCTCATCGGAACTGTTCAGCTTCTCCAGCATGCGCTGCTTCTCGACCGGCAGCTCCGTGATCACGCGATGCAGGAACAGGGCGGTTTCGTCGAGCAGGCGTTCGGGCGATTCCACGCCCTTGACCACGATGCTGCGCGCCATGGTGTGAAGTTCCGCATCCTCTTCCGCGGAGAGCTCGCGGCCAGTGAACACCACCACGGGAACGTTCGACAGCGTGTCGTCGCGACGGATCTGCTCCAGCACCTCGAAGCCGCTCATGTCGGGCAGCCTGAGGTCGAGCACGACGCAATCGCAGGGCGCCCCGCGCAGTGTCGACAGGGCACCGGCGCCAGTGTCGGTGGTCACGATCTCGATGTCGTCGTGATGCAGCAGCTCCCGGATCGACAACTGCTCGGCCTCGTTGTCCTCGACGATCAGCAGCCGCTTGCGCCGCGGTCGCGCGTATTCCTTGATCTGCGTCAGCGCGGCGGCAACGCCTTCGGTCGTCGTCGGCTTGTTGACGAAGGAGAAGGCGCCGCGGGCCAGCGCATGTTGGCGGTCCTCGTCGAGCGTGATGATCTGCACGGGGATGTGGCGTGTCAGCGGGTTATGCTTGAGCTGGCTCAGCACCGTCCAGCCGAGCATGTCGGGCAGGAATACATCGAGCGAAACGGCGCGCGGCTGATACTGCTTTGCGAGTTCGAGCGCCTCGGCGCCGCGTGCGGCGACCAGGACCTTGAAATCCTTGTCGCGTGCTAGGTCGACCAGGATGCGGGCATAATGCGGATCGTCCTCGACGATCAAAAGGATGCTGTCACCAGGCTCGAGATTGAGGCGGTCGTCGGGCAGTTGCTCGATGACGCGTTGCTGTTCCGGTGCGGCGGCCTGGAGTGCCGGCGGCTGGTTGTATTGTTGCGGCGCTGGTGCTGCGCGCGGCGCCAGCGTCGGACCGGAATATTTTAGCGGCAGATACAGCGTGAATGTCGAGCCCTTGCCCGGGGCGCTGCGCAGGTGGATTTCGCCGCCGAGCAGGCTCGCGAGCTCGCGGCTGATGGCGAGGCCAAGGCCGGTGCCGCCGTATTTACGGCTGGTGCCGGCGTCCGCCTGCTGGAACGCCTCGAAGATCAGCTTCTGCTTCTCCAGGGGAATCCCGATACCGGTATCGGAGACCTCGAAGGCGATCACGACCGGCGCGGAGTTCAGCACGGGATGATCCGTGCCCCAACCGCCGAGCGCGCCGGCGACCTTCAGCCGTACTTCGCCCTCGCCAGTGAACTTGAAGGCGTTGGAGAGCAGGTTCTTCAGCACCTGTTGCAGGCGTTTGGAGTCGGTGACGAGGCTGCGCGCGAGGTTCGGATCGACGTCGATCTTGAACGACAGATTGCGGTTCTCCGCCTCATGCCGGAACGGCCGTCCGACCGTCTCGAGCAGGTTGGCGGTGAGGATTTCCTCGGCGTCAACCGTCACCGTGCCGGACTCGATCTTGGAGAGATCGAGAATGTCGCTGATGAGGTTCAGGAGGTCGGTGCCGGCGCCGTGGATGGTGCGGGCGAATTCGACCTGCTTGGCGGAGAGGTTGCCGTCCGGATTGTCGGTGAGCTGCTGTCCGAGGATCAGGATCGAGTTCAGCGGCGTGCGCAGCTCGTGGCTCATATTGGCCAGGAATTCGGACTTGTACTTCGAGGTCAGCGCGAGTTCGGTCGCCTTTTCCTCGAGCGCGCGGCGGGCCTGCTCGATCTCCTGGTTCTTGCGCTCGACCTCGACGTTGCGCTCGGCGAGCTGCTGCGCCTTCTGCTCGAGCTGGTCGTTGGTCTGCTGCAACTCGCGCTGCTGGGTCTGGAGCTCGCCGGCGAGCTGTTGTGACTGCTTCAGCAGGCCTTCGGTCTGCATCGTCGCTTCGATCGAATTGAGCACGATGCCGATGGAGTCGGTGAGCTGCTCCAGGAATGTCATCTGCGAGGTCGTGAACGAGGTGAGCGAGGCGAGCTCGATCACCGCCTTGACCTGCCCCTCGAACAGCACCGGCAGCACCACGAGGTTCTTCGGCGCGACGCGGAGGAGCGCCGAGTTGATCGGCACCACGTCGGCGGGAATGTCGGAGACCATGCGCGGGCGCCGGTCGAGCGCGCACTGGCCGATCAGGCCGTCGCCGAACGGAAGCACGCGCTGATAGGGATAGACACCGTCGCCGGCATAGGAGGCCAGCAGCAGGAGCTGCGGATTGTCCTCGTTCTCGACCTGGTAGATCACGCCGGTATGCGCGTTGACCAGCGGCGACAGCTCGGTCAGCAGCAACCGGCCGACGGTCGTGAGATCGCGCTGGCCCTGAAGCATGTTGGTGAACTTGGCGAGGTTGGTCTTCAGCCAGTCCTGTTCGGTGTTCACGTCCGTCGTCAGACGGAGATTCGTGATCATCGTGTTGATGTTGTCTTTCAGCTCGGCCACTTCGCCGCGGGCATCGACCTGAATCGACCGCGTCAAATCGCCCTTGGTCACGGCGGTCGCCACCTCGGCGATCGCGCGCACCTGCGAGGTGAGGTTGGCCGCCAGCAGGTTGACGTTGCCCGTGAGGTCCTTCCAGGTGCCGGCGGCACCGGGCACGTCGGCCTGACCGCCCAGGCGGCCTTCGACGCCGACCTCGCGCGCCACCGACGTCACCTGGTCGGCGAAGGTCGCGAGCGTCTCCGTCATGTTGTTGATGGTGTCGGCAAGTGCTGCGACCTCGCCCTTCGATTTCACGGTGAGGTTCTGCTTGAGGTCGCCGTTGGCGACCGCGGTCACCACCTTGACGATGCCGCGGACCTGCTCTGTCAGGTTCGCCGCCATGAAGTTGACGGTGTCGGTGAGATCCTTCCAGGTGCCGGCCACACCGGGCACCTGGGCCTGACCGCCGAGCTCGCCTTCGGTGCCGACCTCGCGCGCAACGCGGGTGACTTCGCCGGCAAACGCGTTGAGCTGGTCCACCATGGTGTTGATGGTGTTCTTGAGCTCGAGGATTTCGCCCTTCACGTCCACGGTGATCTTGCGCGAGAGGTCGCCGCGCGCCACGGCCGTTGTGACTTCGGCGATGTTGCGGACCTGCGTGGTGAGGTTCGCGGCGAGCAGGTTTACGTTGTCAGTGAGGTCCTTCCAGGTGCCGCCGACGCCGGGCACGACGGCCTGACCGCCGAGCCGGCCTTCGGTGCCGACCTCGCGCGCCACGCGCGTCACTTCCGCCGCGAAGGAGCGGAGCTGCTCGACCATCGTGTTCAGGGTATCCTTGAGCAGCAGGATTTCGCCGCGCACGTCCACGGTGATCTTCTTCGACAAATCGCCGCCGGCGATCGCGGTCGCGACCTCGGCGATGTTGCGGACCTGGGCCGTCAGGTTCGAGGCCATGAAGTTGACGTTGTCGGTGAGGTCCTTCCAGGTGCCGGCAACACCGGGCACTTCAGCCTGGCCGCCGAGCTTGCCTTCGGTGCCGACCTCGCGCGCCACGCGCGTCACTTCGCCTGCGAAACCGTTGAGCTGGTCCACCATGGTGTTGATGGTGTTTTTGAGCTCGAGGATTTCGCCCTTCACGTCCACTGTGATCTTGCGTGACAAGTCGCCGCGCGCCACTGCGGTGGTCACTTCGGCGATGTTGCGGACCTGGGCCGTGAGGTTGCCCGCCATCGAGTTCACAGAGTCCGTCAAGTCCTTCCAGGTGCCGGCGACGCCGGGCACGTTGGCCTGACCGCCGAGGCGTCCTTCGGTGCCGACCTCGCGCGCGACGCGCGTCACCTCGCCCGCGAAGCGGTTGAGCTGGTCGACCATCGTGTTCAGCGTGTCCTTGAGCTGAAGGATCTCGCCGCGGACGTCCACCGTAATCTTGCGTGACAGGTCGCCACCGGCGATGGCGGTTGCGACCTCGGCGATGTTGCGGACCTGGGCCGTGAGGTTACCCGCCATCGAGTTCACGTTGTCGGTGAGATCTTTCCAGGTGCCGGCGACGCCCGTCACCTGGGCCTGACCACCAAGCTTGCCCTCGGTGCCGACCTCGCGCGCCACGCGCGTGACTTCGCCGGCGAAGGCGTTGAGCTGATCGACCATGGTGTTGAGCGTTTCCTTCAGCTGAAGGATTTCGCCCGAGACGTTCACCGTGATCTTCTTGGACAGGTCGCCCTTGGCCACCGCGGTCGCGACCTCGGCGATATTGCGGACTTGACCGGTCAGGTTCGAGGCCATCGAGTTGACGCTGTCCGTCAAATCCTTCCAGGTGCCGGCGACGCCGCGCACCTGGGCCTGGCCGCCGAGCTTGCCCTCGGTGCCGACCTCGCGCGCGACGCGGGTGACTTCGCCGGCGAACGCGTTGAGCTGGTCCACCATGGTGTTGATGGTGTCCTTCAGCTCCAGGATTTCGCCGCGGACGTCCACGGTAATTTTCTTTGACAAGTCGCCGCCGGCGACCGCCGTCGTCACCTCGGCGATGTTGCGAACCTGCGCGGTCAGGTTCGACGCCATCGAGTTGACGCTTTCCGTGAGGTCCTTCCAGGTGCCGGCGACGCCGAGCACGTTGGCCTGGCCGCCGAGCCGGCCTTCGGTACCGACCTCGCGCGCGACGCGCGTGACTTCGCCGGCGAAGGCGTTGAGCTGGTCGACCATGGTGTTGAGCGTTTCCTTCAACTGAAGGATTTCGCCCGACACGTTCACCGTGATCTTCTTGGAGAGGTCTCCGCCCGCGATAGCGGTGGCGACGTCGGCGATGTTGCGGACCTGCGCCGTCAGGTTCGAGGCCATGAAGTTGACGTTGTCGGTGAGGTCCTTCCAGGTGCCGGCCACGCCGGGCACCTGGGCCTGGCCGCCGAGCTTGCCTTCGGTGCCGACCTCGCGCGCCACGCGTGTCACTTCCGAGGCGAAGGAGTTCAGCTGGTCCACCATGGTGTTGATGGTGTCCTTCAGCTCCAGAATTTCGCCGCGCACGTCCACAGTGATCTTGCGGGACAAGTCGCCACGCGCCACGGCGGTGGTGACGTTGGCGATGTTGCGGACTTGCGCGGTGAGGTTGCCGCACATCGCGTTCACGGAGTCAGTCAAATCCTTCCAGGTGCCGGCGACGCCGGGCACGATGGCCTGGCCGCCGAGCTTGCCGTCGGTGCCGACCTCGCGCGCGACGCGTGTCACTTCGGAGGCGAAGGAGCGCAGCTGGTCCACCATCGTGTTGATGGCTTCCTTGAGCTGAAGGATCTCGCCGCGGACATCGACGGTGATCTTCTTGGACAAGTCGCCGTTGGCCACCGCGATCGTCACCTCGGCGATGTTGCGAACCTGGTTGGTCAGGTTGTTCGCCATCGAGTTGACGCTCTCGGTCAGATCCTTCCAGACGCCGGTCACCTCCGGCACCTGGGCCTGGCCGCCGAGCTTGCCTTCGGTGCCGACCTCCCGCGCGACGCGCGTCACCTCCGAGGTGAACACGCCGAGCTGCTTGATCATCGTGTTGACGATGGTCGCCGATTGCAGGAATTCGCCGCCCAGCGGGCGGCCCTCGACGTCGAGCTTGACGGTTTGCAGCAGGTCGCCCTGCGCCACGGCTGCGACCGCGCGGGTCACCTCGCGCGTCGGCCACAGCAGGTCGTCAATCAGCGTGTTGACGGAGCCTTCCATGTCGGCCCAGGAGCCGGAGGCGAGGCCGAATTTCACGCGCTGGCGGGTCTTGCCTTCGCGTCCCACCACCTGGCCGACCAGCTCGAGCTGCTGCGCCATGCGCTGGTTGGCGGCGATGATTTCGTTAAAGGTGTCGGCAATCTTGCCGTCGATGCCGAGGTAGTCGCCGCTCATCCGCACCGAAAAATCGCCGCTGCGCATGGCCTGGAGCGCAAGCAGCAATTCCGGCCGGGAATCCTGCTCCGACATACCGTTGGGTTTTGGTTTTGGGACGCGACGACCGGAGCGTGATGCCGTTCCGGGATCGAGGTCGCTCATGCTATTTCCCCCGCGGGCGTCGGCCGAATCTTAGGCGTGACGCAACTGTCAAAATAGAGCGTTAGCCAAATTCGAAATCAAGCGCCAAGGTTGCGACGCGAGGAATTGGAACCTGCCGTGCTCAGCCCGGCCAAACCAACGGCGAAGACTGTTGAGAGTTCCATCCGATTACCCAAAATTCTCACCCAAAGGGTGGGCGTTCCAAATTCCGGAGCCGCCCGCCATCGTTAGGAACGCCGGCACAAGCCCCCAAGTTAGCCCGCAGACCCAGGGAGAGAGCATATGAAAGCCGGATTGGCCGTCTTCATCGCCGCATCATTAGCCGCCGGATCGGCGCTGGCGCAGGCCGGTGCGCCAAGCGGGCGCGGAGCCGTGACCGGCGATCCCGCCGCAAGCTCCGCCACCCCGCATGCGGGCTCGCAGACCACGGGGGCCGCCCCCAAGTCAAACCCCAGCGGCAGCGGCACTTCGACCTCGGGCGGGAAAGATGCCAATGGAGATGCCGGCCGGGACAAGATGCCCGACAGCGACCGCACCGTCCGGCCGATGGGCCAGCAGCATCATCCGGAGGACAAGTAGGGCTGCTCTACCTGTCGGCCATGGTGCGTTCGGCGTCCTTCAACTGTGCGCGCAGCACCGGCAGGTGCTCGTGCGCGAAGGCGGCGAGCGCAGGATTATCAGGCGTCCTCAGATAGCGCTCGAGCAGGGCGATCGTGGATTCGTATTCGGGAATCTGCGCGGCATAGAAACTCCGGACATAGGCCGGCCCATCCGTATCATCGGGCTTGGCGAGACTGATGCCGGCCGATTTTGTCACGCACGGCTCGGTGCCGATGGCGTCCTGAATCTCCTTGAGCGCCTTGTCGCGCTTGGCCGCCTCTTCGGCGCGCAAGGCGGCAAGGTTCTTCACCTCCGCATTGCCGTTCAGGTCGGTGCTCTCCAGCAGGCCCTGCTGGAAGCGGCTGAAGGCGTAGAGGCCGCTGATGACGTCCGTCGCGTCAGGCGCGCGATCACCGCGCACCTGCTCGCCGGTGCTGTCGGCAAGAGCTGCGGTGCCTATGAAGGCCAGGACGATCGCGACAAATATCCGCATGAAGATCCAATGACTTGTAACGTGCGAAGTTCCGGCAGAGGTTACGATCATGTAAGGGCGGTTGCACGGCGCGGGTTCCATGCCCACGTCTTACCCATGAAACAGTCTGACATCTTCAGGGACAACGCCGAGAACTGCCTGCAATTGGCCGAGCGCTCGGAAGGGCAACCCGCTTATAATCGCTATTCGCGCATGGCGGATGCCTGGATGGCCTTGGCAAAAGAGCAGGACTGGCTCGATGGCGAAGTCCCGCCCGTTAAGGTCAGCATCCTGCAAAGCCAGAGTGCCTGACCGCTCTCGTTTCCGTGAGTCCCATCCGTGAGTCCCAGTGTGAGACCGCTCACGGAATGAGCGGCACCAATCAACCATCATCCGGGAATAGTCGATCGCGTTGATTTTTCCGATTCCAGAAGGAGGTTTTGCGATGGCTCCGCGTCTGGCACTTTTCTCACTCATTCTCGCCTTTGGCGTTTCGGTCGCGTTCGCGACGGCGACGACGGTCCGGCAGGTGCATCAGGAGAACGCATCCGTGGCGGTGCATGCGGCGCATAGCTAGCGTCGCACACCTTTCGCATGTTCGGAACATTCGACGCACCGGAGCGTAAGCGCTTCGAGGCATCGGAACACGCGAGAGGAAATCATGGCACATTCCGACCACGGCATCGTCAAGGACAAGCGCGCGGAGGATCAGCCGCGCGACAAGCAGCGCGCGCAAACTGCGCACAAGACGGGCCGGAGGGACTCGCCGTCGCGCGAGGCGACGCGCGATCCCAAGCTCAACGATAACAGCAAGACGCCGGGCTCCGGCATGACGCCGGACGATTCTGGCGCTGCGCCGAGCGGCTAATTAAGCGAGGAACGAATCCCCGCACGATGAGTCGACTGATTGCTTCCGGTTGTCATGCCCCCGGTGAGCCGGAAGTAATCTCCAAGGACGGCCCTGGCACCCACCGTGCCGGGGTCGTCGTGCTTGTGAGAGGCTGGAAATCAATCCTCGGCGTCGCCTTCCGGCTTCGTTGTGCTTGAATCGGAAATCATCAGCTGCAGACAGCTCTTCCGGCGAGAGCATGACCTGTTCCGCAGGAGTCCGAAAATGCGTCAATTGAGAATGATAGTCAAATAAAATCAATAGCTTGCGTCTTGAAACGTTTTCCCTGCAGGCGCATTTTAAAGACGAAGGGAGACGCGCCATGACGGACAAGGTCAGGTTACCCCGCAAGCTTTCCGAGGAACCCGAAGCACCAAAGCCGGTGCGGCCGAGCCATCAGAAGGTCATTGAGCAAGTCGAGCGCTGGGCCAACAGCCCGGGCCTGCAACCCCCGAGGACCGACGACGCGTAGACCGTCGGGGAAGTAGGGTTTGTGATGCTACGGGAAGACGCCGCGGCTTCTCGCTGATCGCTCTCAGCGTTCAGCGGGCGTGGTTTGGGTGGTGATGCGAAGCTTCCGCCTCAACCACCACGCTGACACCGAGACAGCAGCCCATACCAGGATGGCGGCTGCGAATGCCCCGGTCACGTTAGCCGCAACCAGGGCGTAGAAGGTCGCGGCGAACGCCGCAAGACCGAGGCTCCCAAGGCCGGCACCCGCAGCATCGAGAGCTGCAGCCTGCTGCCCGCGTCTCCGCCCCGAGAGGCCCGCCTTCTCTTTGGCCCGGCGCTCGTGGCTTTCGATCAGCGTCGCGCTGGCGCAGAAGATGGCAGGAAGCGCGAGGAAGAGCCCGCCGACGGCGACGCCATACCGTGTGCTCACGACGCCTGCGAAAACCGTCGCCAGTCCGCCGAGCAGGAAGCGAACGCTGTACTCGTACCAGCGCGTTTGCTTCAGGGACGACGATGACAGTTTGACCAGCATCAGGCGGCGCCTCCGAAACCCGCGAGCAGGGCAAAAGCAACCGCAAGCCATACGACGGAAGCGACGATGGTGGCTGGTAGCGCCGCTAGTCGAAACCTCATCAGGAGATGGCAGACGGCGAGGCTGTAGCAAGCGAGGGCTGCCGCGCCATAGATCATGGTCCAGCTTTCCGCCGCAGCATATTGCGGGCCGTGTTGGACGACAGCGATGCCCAGCGTCGCCAGTGCCACCGATGGCGCGGCACTGAGCAGGCCGCCAAAGCTTTTGGGCCGCAACATATCGCCGAGGATCGCGAAGGCGGACACGATCATGCCGCCGGCGATGAAGCGGAGAACGTACTCGGTCATGATCGGGCCCGCCGATCCGGGGGCTTCGTGCTGCGATTCGTGAGCGTCCATGGCCTCATCATCCGCTCGATGACGATGCCCAGGGTGAAGCCTGCGACCACATCGCTGGCCCAATGCGCAAGCAAGGCGACGCGCGTTAGCGAAAGCCCCACGGCGATGAAGCGCACGAGACGTCGGCGGGCGGGCGGCAGCAGGCCGGCCGCGGATGCCAGCGCGCCCATATGCACGGCATGGCCGGACGGAAAGGCATCGCGCGCCCGTCCGGAGAACGGGATGCCGCGGCGATGGCCTCGTACCGTGAGCCGGTCCGGCCTGACCTGATCGAACGCGGATTTGAGGATGTGGGGCAGTATCGCCGTCACCAGCGACACCGCGAGGATGTGGTTGGCCGCATTGCGCTCTTCGGCAGAGCGATGCCTGGTGTAGAGCCAACCCGCAGCGGCGAGAGCGAGCAGCACATGTTCATCCGCGCCCCAGGTCAGCGCTTCGACAGCCTCCTCGATCTCCGGGTTGGTGCGACCTGCGATCTCATTCGCGATCGCGGTATCGATCCGTGTGGGTTTGACTGCTACGAGCGCCATTGATCCCAGGTCGGCGAAAGGTTCTCCATGACAGTTTTGTAAAGCCGAACACCGACGATTGTTCCTGAGCCGAGGCGTTACGGCTGTCCCGATCCGCCCGCGGAGCCGTAGACCTGGCCGGTTGCATAACTCGCATCGGCAGCTGCGAGCTGCACGTAGATCGAGGCGAGTTCGGCGGGCTGACCGGGGCGGCCGAGTGGCGTCATGCCGCCAAACTTTTCGAGCTTCTCCATGGTGGCGCCGCCCGAAACCTGGAGCGGCGTCCAGATCGGCCCCGGTGCAACGCCGTTGACGCGAATGCCCCTGGAGGCGAGCTGCTTTGCCAATGACTTCACGTAATTCATGGTCGCCGCCTTGGTCTGCGCATAGTCGTAGAGATCCGGCGAGGGATCGTAAGCCTGCTCGGATGTGGTGGCGACGATGCAGGATCCGGGCTTGAGATGCGGCAGCGCCGCCTTGATGATCCAGAACGGCGCGTAGATGTTGGTCTTCATGGTGGCATCAAAATCCTCTGACGAGACGTCGAGGATGGAGGCGCGCGCCTGCTGTCGCGCCGCGTTGTTGACGATGATGTCGAGCCCGCCGAGGCCCTGCACGGCCTGCTCGACCAGCTTCCTGCAGAAGGCTTCGTTCTTGAGGTCGCCGGGGATTGCGAGGCCGGTGCGGCCTTCCTTCTTGATCAATGCGATCACCTCCTGCGCGTCGGGCTCCTCCGCAGGGAGATAGTTGATGGCGACGTCGGCGCCCTCGCGCGCGTACGCGATCGCGGCCGCGCGGCCCATGCCGGAATCGCCGCCGGTGATCAGCGCCTTGCGTCCGGCGAGCCGCCCGGAGCCCTTGTAGCTCGCCTCGCCATGGTCAGGTCGCGGCTCCATCCTGCCGGCGAGGCCGGGCCAGGGCTGCGACTGCTTCTTGAACGGCGGTTTCGGATAGCGGGTGAGGGGATCGATCAGGTCGTGCTCGGCCATATCAGTGCTTCCTTTCGCCCTCGAAGATGCCAGCGAAGCCGCAAGTCTTACTTCGACTGTCCGACGCTCGGCGCCCTGCCAAGCTCCTTGGCCATGTCGAGATGATGCCGGAGTGCTGGCAGCGTCTTGTCGGCCCAATCCTTCAGCGCGGCATTGTCGCCGCCCTTGGCATAGCGATCGAACAGCGAGGTCGCGTCCTCGTGGGCGCTGACCTGATAGGAATCATAGTCCGAGCTGAAGTCCTTGCCCGAGGCACTCTTGAGCTTGTCCAGCTTGCTCTGGTGCGAGCTGTCGAGTGCAGTCGGCAGGGTCGCCTGCACCTTGCCATCGCCGACGAGGGCCTTCAGCTCGCCGCTGGTCTTGGTGTGGTCGGTCACCATCTGCTGCGCGAAGCTCTTCTCCTGCGCGTTGCCCTTCTGCTCGGCGAGCTTGCTCGATTCGATCTCGAACATGTCGCTGACGGCGACCTCCTTGACGAAATCGGCGGTGGTCGGTGCGACGCCCAACGCCGAGTTGACGCCGGTCTTCTCACCTAACGACTGCGCGAGAGCAGGGCCTGCGAGCAGCACGCAGGCAAAGGCGATGACGGTACGTTTCATGGTCCGGTCCCTCTGATTGGCCACGCGGCCTTTGCCGCGCGGATCTTTGCGGCGACCAACACGGCCCCGGGGCCGATGTTCCTAATCCGTTGGATGGCGGCCGGTGCGGGGATTGATCGGGTCGGTCGGCTTGCGCCGCAGCCGTTCCGGCAGGAACGGCTCGGATGGCGAGGCCGACGGCTCGGCCCGCACGTCGGCATGGCGCTGGGCCCGCTCATGCGGCGTCTGGTTGGTGTTGATCTGGCGCTTCACGTCGACGCCGTCGACGGGATCGTTGACGCCATGCTGAATGTCACGGAAGTCGCTCATGGTTCACCTCATTCCTTTCCGGGCAGGATCTTTTCCAGCACTTGCCGGGCCGCTCCCTTGATCACGCCGGTCTCGTCAGGATCGCCCTTCATCAAGGCGAGCGAGAAATTCTTCGCCTGCTGCAGGGTGATGTGCGGCGGCAGCGGCGGCACTTCGGGATCGGTCTTCACCTCCAGCACGACGGGCATCTCGCTTGCCAGCGCCTGTTCCCAGGCCGAGGCGAGCAGTTGCGGGCGGTCGACGAAGATGCCGGTGAGGCCGATCATCTCGGCAAAGCGCGAATAGGGCACGTCGGGGATGCGCTGCGAGGCCTCGAATTTGGGGTCGCCATTGATGATGCGCTGCTCCCAGGTCACCTGGTTGAGGTCTTCGTTGTTGAAGACGCAAACGACGAAGCGCGGATCGCGCCATGATCGCCAGTATTTCGCGGCGGTGATCAGCTCGGCCATGTTGTTCATCTGCATCGCGCCATCGCCGACCAGCGCGATGACAGGCCGGTCCGGATCGGCATATTTCGCGGCGAGCGCGTAGGGCACCGCGGCGCCCATCGAGGCGAGGCCGCCGGAGAGCGAAGCCGTCATGCCGCGCCGGATCTTGAGATCGCGCGCAAACCAGTTGGCGCAGGAGCCGGAATCGCTGGTGATGATGGCGCGCTCTGGCAGGCGCGACGACAGCTTCCAGGCGACGAGCTGCGGATTGATCGGCGCGGCGGGCTGATGCGCACGGTCGTCCAGCGTCTTCCACCATTTGGCGACGTTGTTCTCGATGCCCTTCCGCCAGGCGCCGTCGCTCTTGGGCGCGAGCCGGGGCAGCAGGCTCCGCAAGGTCTCCGCGGCATCGCCGACGAGGCTGACTTCCATGGGGAAGCGGATCGACGTCATGCCGGCATCGATGTCGATCTGCACGCCGCGCGCGGCGCCTTCCCTTGGAAGGAATTCTGCGTAGGGGAATGCAGAGCCGACCATCAGCAGCGTGTCGCATTCCATCATCATGTTGTAGCTGGGCTCGGTGCCGAGCAGGCCGATCGAGCCCGTCACCCACGGCAGGTCGTCCGGCAGCGCCGCCTTGCCGAGCAGCGCCTTGGCGCAGCCGGCGGACAGGCGGTCGGCGACCGCGATCACCTCGTCGGTGGCATGCAGCGCGCCGGCACCGATCAGCATCGCGACCTTGTGGCCGGCGTTGAGAACCTCCGCGGCATGATCGAGTTCGGCTTCGCGAGGGATCACGCATGGGGCACTGTAGCCGACACCGGAATGCAGGGTGCCGTGGGCACGGGGCGGTCCTTCGTAGGGCTCTTCCTGGAGATCGTTGGGGAAGATGATTGCAGTCGGAGCCCGGCGTGCGAGCGCGATGCGCACCGCGCGATCGATCAGGTGCCGCACCTGGGCGGGTGAGGACGCTTGCGCGACATACGCGCTGGCGACGTCCTTGAACATCGAGACGAGGTCGAGTTCCTGCTGATAGCTTCCGCCGAGCGCGTTTCGCGCCTGCTGGCCGACGATCGCCAGCACCGGCTGGTGATCCAGCAGTGCATCGTAGAGCCCCGTGATCAGATGTGAGGCACCAGGTCCCGATGTCGCGATGCAGACGCCAAGCTCGCCGGAAAATTTCGCATAGGCGCTGGCCATGAACGCCGCCATCTCCTCGTGCCTGGCCTGCACGAAATCGATCTTGGCCTCGGCCCGGTTCATGGCGCCGAACACGCCGTTGATGCCGTCGCCGGGGTAACCGAAGATATGGCGGACGCCCCACTGATGCAGACGCTGGACGATGAAGTCGGAGACGGTCTGGGACATCGTGGACGGCTCCCGGTTTCCTGATCTGACATCAAGAACAGCGCGTTCCCGGCGATGTTCCTGTTGGCCGCAGGCGCCTTCTGGAACGATCACCCCTTCACGCAAGTTGATTCACACATTGGCTGAGTGGAGGATCCAAATGTTGAATCAAGGCGAACTGGATCGCGCCGAGATGGGCCGTCTGATCGGCAGCGACAAGGTCGAGGGAACGTCGGTTTACGGCGCGGATCGCAACCGGATCGGTTCGATCGAACGCGTGATGATCGACAAGATCAGCGGCAAGGTGTCCTACGCTGTGCTCGGCTTTGGTGGATTTCTGGGCCTCGGCAACGATCACTATCCCTTGCCCTGGCAGTCGCTGAAATACGACACCGAGCTCGGCGGCTATGTCACCGGAATCACTGCGAAGGCCCTTGAAGGGGCGCCGAAGTATGGCGCGCGCAGCGATTGGAACTGGAGCGATGACGCCGCGACGCGCAGCATCAACGCCTATTACGGTGTTCCCTTCGCCTAACCGGTTGGCGGAGAGACAGAGGGAGATCAGATGAGCCAGGAAAAGCCCACCGACGATCCCCGGCAGCAGAATGACTGGGGATCGCACGCCCAGACGGACAAGCCCTGGAAGGGTAATCCGGAGAAGGAGCAGAGGTCCGGCGAGAAAAGGCCGGACCTGGAGAAATGGCACGAGACCAAGACGCACTGAACAAGACGCATTGAACAAATGCGCAGGCAAATTTGTGGGCGCGGTACAGATGGTGCCGCGCTTCTTTTTTGCGCAATGCATTCACGAATGAGAGCGGTGCTCCCACAACCCGGAACCATGCCTTAAGGCTACGGTTAGGCTCCCGGTGTGCACGCATGGCAAAGCCGTTCGCTGCATAGTTTCGATCGAGGTGTTCGCAGTGGATGCTCAAACCCGGGAGCGCGGGCCGTCCGCGGAGCAACCGCAGAAGCTGGAAGCTCCAAAGAATTCGCCGGACCCCGAGCGCCAGACCAGGGATCAGTCCGGCAAGCCGGCCAAGACCCCGTCGCTGCGCGAGCGGCTCCGCGAGCACTGGCTGCTCGCGACCGTTGGCGCCGTCGTGCTGATCGCAGCGCTGGCCGGCGGTCTGCTCTATTGGCTCGAGGTCCGCCACTACGAATCCACCGACGACGCCTTTGTCGCCGCGCGCAGCTTTTCCGTGGCCTCGAAGGTCGGCGGCTACGTGACTGATATCCCGGTCACGGACAACCAGCATGTCAACGCCGGCGATCTCCTCGCCAAGATCGACGAGCGCGACTATCGCATCGCCGTCGATCAGGCAGCGGCGCAAGTAGAGGTCTCCAAGGCCAACATCGCCAATGTCGAGGCGCAGATCGATTCCCAGCAGGAGCAGATCAAGCAGGCCCAGGCCCAGCTCGAGCAGGCGCAGGCCCAGCTTCAGTTCTCGCAGGAGGAATTTGCGCGCGCCCAGAATCTGGTCGAGAAGGGCGCCGGCACCGTGCAGCGCCAGCAGCAGACCCGCTCCGATCTTCAGGCCCAGCAAGCCAACACCGAGCGCGCCAAGACCGCGGTGATAGCCGCGCAACTCGGGATCAAGACGCTGCAAGCCCAGCTCGAAGGTGCCAAGGCGCAGCTCGAGCAGTTCCAGGCTCAGCTCGATCAAGCGAAGCTAAACCTGCAATATACCAGTGTTGTCGCCGCGCAGTCCGGCCGCGTCGTCAAGCTCTCCGGCGCCAAGGGTACGTTCGTGACCGCAGGCCAGAGCCTGATGATGTTCGTGCCCGATGATGTCTGGATCGTCGCCAACTACAAGGAGACCCAGCTCGCCGACATGCGACCTGGCCAGCCGGTGGAGATCCGCATCGATGCCTATCCCGGGCGGAAGCTGACCGGCCATGTCGATTCCGTGCAGCCGGGCTCCGGCACCGCTTTCAGCCTGCTCCCGGCGGAGAATGCAACGGGCAATTACGTCAAGGTGGTGCAGCGCGTGCCGGTGAAAATCGTGGTCGACAATTGGCCGGCCGATCTGCCTGTCGGTCCCGGCATGTCGGTCGTGCCCTGGACCAGGGTGCGATGACGGACGCCACGCAAGACGGCGCATCTGCCGGCGGCTGGTCGCCGGAACGCTCGGCGGCCGGCGGCCATAATCCATATCTCATCGCTTTCGTGGTCTCGATCGCGACTTTCATGGAGGTGCTCGACACCACCATCGCCAATGTCGCGCTGCGCCACATCGCAGGCGGGCTCGCGGTCGGCATCGACGAGAGCACCTACGTCATCACCAGCTATCTGGTCGCCAATGCCATCGTGCTGTCGATCTCAGGCTGGCTGTCGACCGTGATGGGCCGCAAGCGCTTCTACATGATCTGCGTGGCGACCTTTTCGGTGGCCTCGCTGTTGTGCGGCCTCGCCTGGAGCTTGCAGGCGCTTGTGTTGTTCCGGATTCTGCAGGGGCTGGGCGGTGGTGGCATGGCGACCAGCGAGCAGGCGATCCTCGCTGATTCTTTTCCGCCGCAAAAACGCGGCCAGGCGTTTGCGATCTATGGCGTCGCAGTCGTGGTCGCCCCAGTGATTGGCCCGACGCTCGGCGGTTGGATTACTGATACCTACTCCTGGCACTGGGTGTTCCTGATCAACGTGCCGATGGGTCTGATCTCGCTGTTCCTGGTCGGCACGCTGGTCAAGGAGCCGTCGGGCGCGGAAGAGGAGAGGGCGGAGCTGCTGAGCAAAGGCCTGCGCGTCGACTACATCGGCTTCCTGCTGGTCGCGATCGGGCTCGGTGCACTCGAATTCGTGCTTGACGAAGGCCAGCGCAATGATTGGTTCGGATCGAACATGATCCTGTCCTTTGCACTGCTTGCCGCCTTCAGCCTGCTCGCATTGATCCCGTGGGAGTTGATGCGGGATGATCCGATCGTCGACATCCGCCTGCTCGGCAGGCGCCAGTTCGGGTCCTGTTTCCTGGTCATGCTTGGCACATTTGCGGTGCTGATCTCAACGACGCAGCTATTGCCGCAGCTCTTGCAGACGGAGCTTGGCTACACCGCCATGCTCGCGGGACTGGTGCTGTCGCCGAGCGGCGTCGTGACGATGATGTTGATGCCGGTGGCGGGACGACTGGTCACGATGGTGCAGCCGAAATATCTGATCATGTTCGGCGCTGCGACGGCCGCGCTTTCGATGTGGCATCTGACCGGGCTTACCGGAGACATCAGCTACGGCTACGCCGCGCTGGCGCGAATCTATCTCGCGGTCGCTCTTCCCTTCCTATTCCTTCCGGTGACGACGGCATCCTATGACGGCTTGCCACCCGAGAAGACCAACCAGGCCTCCGCCCTGATCAATGTCGCCCGCAACATCGGTGGCTCGATGGGCGTGGCGCTGGCGCAAACGCTCTTGGCGCAACGCCAGCAATTCCATCAGAGTCGCCTGATCGAGCACGCCGCGCCGTCCGATCTCGGCTATCAGCAAACCATCGACGCAATGACGCGCTTCTTCCAGGCCCAAGGCTCGAACGCAACGGACGCTGCCTCGCAAGCGATCGCCTGGATCGGCCAGACCCTCCAGCAGCAGATCGATCTTCTTGCTTATATCGACGTGTTCTGGACGCTTGCCGTTATTGCGGCGTTGTTGATCCCGATTGCCGCGGTCATCCGACCGGTCGATTTGCACGCCCCGGCGCGAGGGCACTAGGCAGCGTCAGCTCCTCGCCGCCCCGGCCCCGCATGAACGTGCACCTGCTTCGCATGTAGCACCTCGCCGCATTCCGAGCACACCATCACCGGATCGAACAGCTTGCCGCAACTCTTGTGCTCGTGCAGCAGCGGGCGGCCGCGCTCGTCACCCATGTGGGTGTCGCCCCAATGCACCATCGCCATGATGATCGGATAGAGATCGAGCCCCTTCTGCGTGAGGATGTATTCGTAGCGCTTGGGAGACTCGGAATAGGGGACGCGGCGCAGGATGCCGAAGCGGACCAGCTTCTTCAGTCGCTCCGACAGAAGATGCCGCGTGATCTGGAGCGACGACTGGAATGCCTCGAAGCGGCGCACGCGCAAGAAGCATTCGCGCAGGATCAAGAGCGTCCAGCGGTCGCCGACCACGGCGACGGTGCGGGAGAGCGAGCAGGGCTCCTCGTCCAGCGTATCCCACTTCATGATCCCGTCTCCGGCCTGGGCAACCATAAGTCTGAAAAAAGAACTGACTTGAATGATCAGGGGTATTTCTAGAGAAACTTAGCATCCGGCGTCAAAGTTTGACAGTTCTATTTTAGAACTATAGCCTCCCGGCCCAATCACATGCTGTCACCGGAGGAGGCGACCTTGCCCAAGCGAAACGCGACCGCGGCCGTGATCGGGGCCGGCGATTTCATCGGCTCCGAGATTGCCAAGAAATTCGCCGCCGAAGGCTTTTCGATCTATGCGGGCCGCCGCAACGGCGACAAGCTCGCGCCGCTGGTGAAGGACATCGAGGCCGCCGGCGGCGAGATCCACGCGCGCTCGCTGGATGCGCGCAAGGAGGAGGAGGTCATCTCCTTCCTCGACGATGCCGACAAGCATGCGCCGCTGGAGGTCTGCATCTTCAATGTCGGCGCCAACGTCAATTTTCCGATCCTCGACACCTCCGAGCGCGTGTTTCGCAAGGTCTGGGAGATGGCCTGCTATTCAGGCTTCCTCGCAGGGCGCGAGGCAGCGCGGCTGATGCTGCCGCGCGGCGGCGGCAAGATCTTCTTCACCGGTGCGACGGCGTCCTTGCGCGGCGGCAGCGGCTTTGCGGCGTTTGCCAGTGCCAAGTTCGGACTGCGTGCGGTGGCGCAGGCGATGGCGCGAGAGCTCGGGCCGAAGAACATTCACGTCGCCCATCTCATCATCGATTCCGGTGTCGACACCGAATGGGTGCGGCAGCGCCGGCTCGAGGCGCTCGGGCCGAATGCGCTTGATAATCCCGATCTGCTGATGCCGCCTTCGGCGGTCGCCGATTCCTATTGGCAGCTCTATCAGCAGCCCAAGAGTGCTTGGACCTTCGAGATGGAGATCCGCCCGTTCGGAGAGAAATGGTGACCGCGGCGCAGAAGTGCGGCTAGACTGTCCCCAAGCAGAGCTGAAGCAAAATTCCGGGAGGATATGTACGTGAGGACGGCGATCACCGAACTGTTCGGCATCGAGCACCCGATCATCCAGGGCGGCATGCATTTCGTCGGCTTTGCGGAGCTTGCCGCCGCCGTCTCCAATGCCGGCGGGCTCGGCATCGTCACCGGCCTCACGCAGAAAACACCGGAGCTGCTCGCCAAGGAGATCGCGCGTTGCCGCGACATGACCGACAAGCCATTCGGTGTGAACCTCACCTTCCTGCCGGCCTTCTCGGCGCCGCCTTATCCGGAATACATCGCAGCCATCGTCGAGGGCGGCATCAAGGCGGTGGAGACCGCGGGCCGCAGCCCGGAGGCCTACATGCCGGCGCTGAAGGCGGCAGGCATCAAGGTGATCCACAAATGCACCTCGGTGCGCCACTCGCTGAAGGCCGAGCGGATCGGCTGCGACGCCGTCAGCGTCGACGGGTTTGAGTGCGGCGGCCATCCCGGCGAGGACGACATTCCCAACATGATACTGCTGCCGCGCGCGGCGGAGGAGTTGAAGATCCCGTTTGTGGCCTCGGGCGGCATGGCCGATGGACGCAGCCTCGTCGCGGCGCTGTCGTTGGGTGCTGCCGGCATGAACATGGGCACGCGTTTCATCGCGACCAAGGAAGCACCTGTCCATCAGAACGTGAAGAACGCGCTGGTCGCGGCGACCGAGCTCGACACCCGCCTGATCATGCGGGCCCTGCGCAACACCGAGCGCGTGCTGAAGAATGCGAATGTCGACCGCCTGCTCGAGGTCGAGCGCGAGAAGGGCGCCAAGCTGACCATCGACGACATCCACGACCAGGTCGCGGGTGTCTATCCCAAGGTCATGCTGGACGGGCAGATGGATGCCGGCGCCTGGAGCTGTGGCATGGTCGCAGGCCTTATCCACGACATACCCTCCTGCAAGGAACTCGTCGATCGCATCATGACCGAGGCGGAACAAATCATCCGCAGCCGGCTTATGGGGTTCCTGGACGGGACGAGTGCAACGCGAAAGGTCGCCTGACATCGCCTAACTTCTTAACCACGGCGGCAGTTGACCGCTGGAATTGCACGCGGCGCCTCCTAGATAGACGCAGATTACTCCTTTAATAATCAATTTCAGGAGGCGTCCGTGGTCCTGAAAAGCGTTCCTTTCGCTGTTGCCGTTGCCCTCGTGCTTGCATGGGGCAGCATCGCACGCGCTGACGACTACAAGCCTGATGAATACCTTGGCCTTGACCTCTCCAAGGCCGTGCTGTCACCGAAGCGGCTCGGACCCGAGACGCATTTCGCCCCAGTCGCGCTAGAGGCGAAGGGTGGCACCGAGGCGCAGGCTCGCGCCGAGCCGGTCGACGTGCCTAAGAAGGTTGCGGCGGAGCGCGTGCACGTCTCCGAGCCGAAGGTGGCGCACGCGAAGAGCGCGCAGCCGCGCGGCGCAGCCCGCACGAAGCTCGCGCATCGTCACGGCAATCCGCTGGACGCCCAGGCGATGGACACGCGTATCCAGACCTGGCCGTGTCGTTCCGGCGGCATCTGCAACTGGAAGCGCTGACCAGTTCGAGAACGTCATCCCCGCGTCGTAAAATCGTAGGCGCAGAGTCAAGAAACCGTAAGGGTAGGAGTCAAGGAGCGCAGGCACCTTCCGTCGCGATTCGACGAAGGTTTCCTGAATGGCGACGCTCCGCGCTTCACGCGCATGGACCCGGCGGCAGTTTTTGGTCCGCTCCACCTCCAGCCTCGCCGTCGCCTCGCTCGCAAAGCCGAGCATCAGCCGCGCCGCCGATCGCCCGCAGATCGCGGGCGGCATCCAGTCCGGCGACGTCTCGGACGGCTCTGCCGTGATCTGGGCGCGCGCTGATCGGCCTGCTCGAATGCAGGTGGAATGCTCGACGGTCGAGAGCTTCAAGACCATCATCGCGTCCGCTTCGCGCGACGCTCTGCCCGACGCAGACTTCACCGCAAAACTGCAGCTCGACGATCTGCCGCCCGGGCAGGACGTCTTCTATCGCGTGCGCTTCGACGACATCGCGAGCGGCATCGCCGGCGAAAGCCGCGTCGGCCATTTCCGCACTGCGCCGGCCGAGGGGCAGTCGATCTCGTTCCTGTGGTCAGGCGATGTCGCGGGGCAGGGCTGGGGCATCGACATCGCGCGAGGCGGCTATCGCAGCTATCGCACCATGCTCGACAACCGCCCGGACTTCTTCATCCACTCCGGCGATCACATCTATGCCGACTGCACGATTTCGTCCGAGCAGAAGCTGCCGAATGGCGAGATCTGGCGCAACGTCGTGACCGAGGAGAAAGCGCAAGTCGCGCACACACTGGCGCAGTTCCGCGGCAACTACAAATACAACCACCTCGATGAGAACTTCCGCGCCTTCCATGCGCAAGTGCCGATGTTCGCGCAATGGGACGATCACGAGGTCACCAACGACTGGTCGCCGACCGGCAGCTATGACGAAGCCGGTTACGAGGAGGACGGCACGCCGCGCCTGGTCGCGCGTGCTCGCCGCGCCTTCTTCGACTTCATGCCGATCCGGGACATCGGCGCACGCCAGGGCCGGGTCTATCGCAAGATCGCCTACGGCCCGCTGCTCGACGTCTTCATGATCGACATGCGCAGCTATCGCGACGAGACCTGGAACAAGGGCAACGATCATCGCGGCTGGGTTCTTGGCGCCGAGCAGCTCGCCTGGCTGAAGCGGGAGCTCGCTGCCTCGCTCGCTACCTGGAAGGTGATCGCGGCAGATTTGCCGATCGGGCTGATCAGCCTCGATGCCGTCGCGCTCGGCGACGGGCCGCCCGACCGGCGTGAGCACGAAATCGCCGATCTGCTTGCGTTCATCAAGCGCGCCTGTATCCGCAACATCGTCTGGCTCACCGCCGACATGCACTACACGGCCGCGCACTACTACGATCCGAACAAGGCCCGGTTCAGCGATTTCGAGCCGTTCTGGGAGTTCGTCTCCGGCCCCCTGCATGCAGGCACCTGGGGCCCCGGCGAGCTCGACAACACGTTTGGCCCCGTAGCGATGTACCGGAACGGGTGCAGCGAAACCCAGGGCGAGAACCTCGCGCCCTGCTTCGGCCTGCAGTTCTTCGGCCGCGTTGACATCGACGGCACGAGCGGCGTGATGACTGTCACCTTGAAGGACGTCGACAACCGCGATCTCTGGTCGGTCGATCTCGTGCCGCAGCCGCAGGCGCGCCCGGCTATGGTTGCGCAGCATTCGTAAAGGGACGGGTCATTCTCACCGTCGTCATGGCCGGGCTTGACCCGGCCATCCACGCCTTCCCCTTGTGGGGTCAAGAACGTGGATGCCCGGGACAAGCCCGGGCATGACGGTGAGGAAGCACCTAACCCGATCTTGATTGGCTGCCGCCCGCCTGCCGCGCTATAGTGGCCACTCCCGCCACCTCTTTTCCATCACCGAAGAGACTGCTCACGCGGCATCGCCGCGCGCATCCGGCGGGCTGAAATGCTCAGGAGCCTGTTCAATGGACAATCTGAAAACACAGGGCATCAGCATGCCCAAGCTCGGCCTCGGCACCTTCCGCATGCAGGGCGACGCCTGCCGCGCTGCGGTCGAGAGCGCGCTGTCGATCGGCTATCGCCACATCGACACCGCCGAGATGTATGCCAACGAGGAAGCCATCGGCGCCGCGCTGGCTGCGGCCTCCGTGCCGCGCGGCGAGCTGCACATCACGACAAAAGTCTGGCACGAGAACCTGGCGCCGGACGCGATCCGCCGCGCCTTCGATGACAGCCTGAAGAAACTGAGGCTCGACCACGTCGATCTCTATCTCGTGCACTGGCCGTCGAAGTCGGCGAACTGGGGCCAGGTGTTCGAGACCTTGATGAAGCTGAAGGAGAAGGGGCGCACGCGAGCGATCGGTGTCGCCAATTTCACCACGGCGCTGCTCAAGGTCGCGGTCGAGGACGTCAAGGCGCCGATCGCCTGCAACCAGATCGAATATCACGCGATGCTGGATCAATCGAAGGTGCTGGCCTATCTCAACGCCAAGTCGATACCGCTTGTCGCCTATTGCCCGCTCGCGCAGGGGCGCGTTGCATCCGACCCGGTGCTCGCCGAGATCGGCGCGAAACACAACGCGAGCGCGGCGCAAGTGGCGCTGAAATGGCTGCTCGACCAGGATGGTGTCGCCGCGATCCCGAAGGCATCGCGCCGCGAGAGCCAGCAAGCCAATCTCGATGCGCTGACGATCACCCTCGACGATGCCGACCGCAAGAAGATCGCGGCGCTGCTGAAGGACAAGCGCTGCGTCAATCCCGGCTTCGCGCCGGCCTGGGACTAGTCACGTGAATCTAAAG
>NZ_VSSR01000055.1 GCF_008123515.1 Bradyrhizobium cytisi | reverse complement strand
ATATTGCAGGCCGAATGACACGCTATAGGCGTCGGCCTGCAGGACGCCGGTAAAGTTTTGAAGATGCCGCGTGGGATGCTCCTGCCGTCGATCGCGCGAAGCGTAATAGAGTGCGGCCGGCGGATCACGGCCGCCAAACGACCGATCGTCGCGGACATAGGTCCAGATGTGCCCTTGACCGTCTTCCCCTTGGCCAGGATCGGCACCGTGGTGTCGTCGCCGTGCAGCCGCTCGGCGCAAAGGACGTGGCGCTCGATCAGCCGATAGAGCGGCTGCAGGGCCGCCGCACAGGCGCCGACCTGGTCGGCCAGTGTCGACAAGCTCAGCTCGATGCCCTCCCGCGCATAGCGCTCGCTCTGCCGGTTCAAGGGCTGATGCTGGCCAAACTTCTCGAACAGGATCATGGCCAAGAGGTTAGGGCCGGCAAAGCCGCGCGGCGTCACGTGGAAGGGCGCCGGCGGCTGGGTGATCGTCTCGCAGGCCCGGCACGAGAACTTCTCGCGCACGGTCTGGATCACCTTCCACTGCCGGGGAATGACCTCCAGCGTCTCGGTGATATCTTCGCCCAGCTTTGACAGCTTCGATGAGCCGCAGCAGGGACAGCTCTCCGGGGCCGGGACCACGACCCGCTCGCGCGGCAGATGATCGGGGAACGGTTTGCGCGACGGGCGCTTACGCCGGAAGGATTGTACGGTCTGCGTCTTGGCCGCCGCCCTCTCGGCTGCGAGTTCGTCTTCGGTCGCGGTTGCTTCCAACTCTTCAAGCTGAAGCTCCATCTGCTCCAGCAAACGTGCCTTGCGCTCCGAGCGGCTGCCGTAAATCTGGCGACGCAGCTTCTCGACCTCGAGCTTGAGATAACTGATCAGTGCTTCGGCCGCCTTCGCGTTGGCGGCTTCCGCCTTGGCGTTCGCTGTAACCGCCTCCGCTTCCAGGCGCGCGGTGCGCTATGCGAGGATCATCGCATGCGCGGCGGCAAGATCAGTGGGAAGCGATTCAGATGTGGTCACGACGATAATGGAATCACATCCATCACGATCCGCAAGCTCAAAGCCTCATCCGACCGATGTCGGCCGCCATGTCTCTTGTGGATGCCGCCAGTCGATCCCGGACAGGAGATAACCGAGTTGCGCCGATGAGATCGTTACCACACCCTCAGCAGGGCTCGGCCAGATGAAGCGCCCCCGCTCCAGGCGCTTCGTGAACAGACAGGCGCCCTGGCCGTCATGCCAGATGACCTTCAAAAGATTGCCGCGACGGCCGCGAAAGCAAAACAGGTGGCCGCCCAGCGGGTCGCGATGCAAGATCTCCTGAACCCGCAACGCCAGCGACGGAAAGCCCTTCCGCATGTCGGTATGGCCGGTCGCCAGCCATACCCGCACGCCGGCCGGCAACGGGATCATCGTGGCCGTCCATCAGTCAGCGCCGCCACGACTGCGCTCAGCGTCGCCGCGTCAACCGCGCCCGTGATCCGCATCCGAGCCCCGGCCGCGAACTCAATCTCGATCGCACCGCAGCTTCCGGAGGGCGCCGTCAACGGTTGCCGGTCTGGCGCAATGGAGACTGCCGCAAAACGGACTTCGCCATCCTGCCGCTGCATCGGATCAGACCCGCAAGCGAGGACGCCTGTGCGCGCCTGCCGCCGCCAAGCCGTAACCAGATTGCGGTGAACGTCATGTCGCCGAGCAACCTCGACAACACTGGCCCCAGGCGCCAGACTCTCCTCCACGATCCTAAGCTTCTCGGCACTCGTCCACCGCCGTCGCCGCTCTGGACCGGATAGAACCGTAACCGTCGTCACGTTTGCTCATTTGCTTGCGAATTAATGAGCAAACCATCTCACGCTCGAACCCGATCCGGGAAGGCGGCCTCCACCGAAGGCTTACGATGAACGAGACAGTCGCGGCAAAGAACTACATCGACCTGCGGTAGTGCGTCACTGCAGATGTCGGCGATCCAGGAAGCGACCAATGATCTCACCTCGCTGCGCCCGCTTGCTGTTGGTGGCAATGAGCGACGGCACGATATCCACGCCTGTGTAATGTAGATTCATGATGCAATCCATGATCCAACCCGCGTCCCACAAGGCGCATCAAGCAAGGAGCGCGCTCCCAGTCGCGGTTATCTCGGGGCCAAGGCCGGACGCAGAGGTGGCCGCGCACCCCACAGGTTCATGTGCACAATACGCTCGAATCGTCCGGCGAGATGCAGGCCCGGCAAAGTTGGCACGGTCCGCCAAAAATCGTTCATGTGCCAGAACAAGCGGTATGATTGGGCTTCATCACGACGCCTGCTCAACGAGCGCTAACCTGGCAATCACAGTATTTGGTGTAACGAGCGAGCCCGGTGCTATCACAGAATTTGCACCGATTTTACATCCGTCGCCAATCAAAGCACCGAATTTGGTCACGCCAGTATCTACAATTCTTCCTTGGTAACGGATCTTTATAGTGGGCTCCGGCAGCTCATTGCGATAATTGGCAACGATAGATCCTGCCTCGAGGTTCACGCTTGATCCGAGAATGCTGTCACCAACGAAATTGAAATGCGCCAATTTGGACTTTCGAAAGATGAACGAGGACTTCAGTTCGCAGCCAGGCCCCACGATGCAACTCTCGTCTACCCAACAACCGCCGCGGATTAGTGAGTTGGCAGCAACAAAGCAGTGCGGCCCAATGATAGCTGGCCCCTTAATCGAAGCTCGATCTTCCACGGTTGCGGTATGATGTACGGCGACAGTGCCAACGACCCGATATGAGCTATCGATCTCCGCAACCAGTTCTTCAATCACGTCGCGTGCATCGGACGTAAGTTCCCACGGTGCTCGTTTGCTGAATCTGTTGAGAGGGGATGTGGCAAAGGAGGCGACGTAGTCGATAGCAAGCTGCATTGTTTCCCTCCGAAATTGCTCTCTGCGATACTAACTGCAGCACCACACTTTCGTCGAATCCGCCAATAGCCGGATTCCATGATCGCAATAAGGGTTCAATTATCTACCACACCTCAAACTATGCGAAGAACTCAACGTGAGCAACTCTAGTCCTCGATGCCTCGGTGAGCGGACCTCGTTGGAGGCGGGCCGCCACTTCGCGGATCGGCCAGCAAACGACATAGACATTCGCTGGTGGAGCTTTTTTCCAATCATCCCGGGTTTTGTTGTCCGCTTCCCTTTAGAGCGCGTGTCAATTCGCGGATATCCTTCAGTTCTTCAAGGCCATCAAACAAGTGACAAGACATGCTCCGCGCCTGCCTTTCCAACAACAGGGACCGCAAAATTCATGAATTTGTGTTCGAGCGACGATCGCGATAGCGGGCGTACCGCGTCGCCTTCGGGAACCTCCACAATCTCGCGCAGAGACTGACCATCTGTGAAGACGATCTCTATGCTTGCGCCACGCCCCTTGGGGAGTTTGGCAATGAGTGCCTCGCCGGGCTTCACAGAAGTCTTTTCCACCAACGCCAAGACGTCCTGGGCTCGCCAGCGGCCTTTCTCGAATTGCGCCACCGTCACATCGCCATCGAGAAGGGCCATGGCAAGGCAAACGGGAAGACTGTGATCCGCGGTACCCTTTGTCTGAGGCCGAAATTTCGCAGCATCCGCAACGCGCTCGATTATCCCGGGATACGTCTCAACGGTGATCGCTCGTATATTTTGTGCTCGACCCTTGATCTTCGCCGAGAGTGATGCGCCGGCTTCTGCGACGGCTTGCAACTCGATTTGGATCGGAAAGCGTTTAAATGCCACCCGCGGCAGACGATATCGCGCAAGCTCAAGGTCGACGGTAAATCCCTCCTTGGCCGGCTTCATTTTCGACGCCAGCCACTCCAGCGTGCCGGACGGGCCGGTGAAGCCTTGCGCGGCAAGCCGTGTTGCGAAAACGCCATCGGCCGCAGTGGCGGCGAGCCCCATGGCTTTCATCATGCTGATCGCGCCACTATTGACGACAAAGCTTGTGAAGCCACGGGCGCCCGAAATTCCAACGGCGTTGGCGATGACTTCCTTGGGAAGTCCCCAGATCTTGCCCGCAATCACAGGGATCCCGTAGGAGGCCGCACACAAGGGATGAAATCCACGCTCAATGAACGAAATGGCGTCATTGACGCGCATGCTGGCCTCATATCCGGCGACCATCGCCTCGATGAGATCACGGCCGCTTCGTCCGTTCTCCTCGCAAAGCGCAATGGCCGTCGGAAGCATCTCGCTCGGATGCAGTGGCTCAGTGCCGATATAGGTATCGTTCAGGTCGAGGGAGCGGACGAGGACGCCGTTGACGAACAGTGCGCCTTCTACGGTAGCGGGTCGCGCATAGCCGATCACTGTGGCTGTATTGCCGTCTCCAAAAGTCTTGCGAATTGTCGCCTCGGCGATATTTGCGGGTTCGGACCCTACTGATCCAAACGCGCAGCCGAGCGTGTCGAGAAGAACGCGCTTGGCCGACGCGATCACGTCTGTCGGGAGGGCTTCATATCTGATGGAGATTGCAAAGTCGGCAAACTTCTGCTCGAGGGTTGCCTTCTGGTCATCGCCGTCGCCGGCAGCAAATGCTGAACCGATAAAACCATAACCGTCGGACCGAACGCTCCCGAGAAGGAGACTAGCGGGACCAGCAATAGCGGTTCGTTTCAGAAAATCACGACGTTTCATGAATGTCTCCATTCCGAAATTGCAGTCGCGGTAAGGTTCAGTCAAACAACGATTGTTCTACTCCGGGGGCCACCTCCGATAGACGTCCAGTATGGGCAAGAGCGCCGATTTTAGAAAGCCAAAGATGCGGCTTTGGTCATTCTCGTCATTTGCCCTGAAGCGATGTTGTCCGGCCTGACCGGAAAAACGGACATCGTCAGATCGGACCTGCATGCCTCGAAGGGCCGGAAGCGCAATGACTTCGGTCCATAATCGATTTGAGCCCGGGTGCGCCGAGCCATTTTCACGCGAGGCGCTCCGCCCTAAACGAAAATCGGCTGATCACAGTGCCGGCCGGATCGCAGACCTCGAAATGCCAGTCGAGGTCCGGCCTCATGCCGCCAAACTTGATGTCGCGGATCATGTCGCACGCGGTCACGGCGGCTTCGTCCCAAAGTGCGTTTGCATCATTGCCGTCAAGGGGAACCGACCATTCCTCCTCGATCCCGTTGGCCCAAATCCGGAGCCGGTAGGACGTCGTTGCGGGCTGGGAGTCGTGCATCGGCGCCACCATGAACCCGGCGGGAGCACGATCCTCTCTCAGTCACCGGTCGAAGCCGCGGACGGGACGGTGATGAGGGAGACTATCTTATGTCGGATACCGGACACAACGGCAGGCGTTCGGTTCCCTGGGATGATGCAGTTCCAAGGTCCTTCAGCACGTCGTCGCGTCAGACCGCGCTGGTCTTGAACTCCAGCAGGTAGATATCCGCGCCGGTCGCATCCTTGACCTTCATGCACCACTGATCCCCGGGCAGGAGCTTGCCATCGAGATCGCGGAGCAGCTCTCCGCATGCGGTCGTTGCTTCCACCCAGGCAGCGTCGCGGTCGGGCAGCTCCAGCCCGTCGTTCTGGATTTCCATGTTTCGACCATCGGCGACGACAAAGAAGAATCTCGGCATCTTTCCCTCGTGAGTCCGGTTCCGAACATTAAATGTTGCGTTTGCCCTAGTAATGCATCGGAATCGGGCGCCTAGTTAAACCGCGCTCGTGGAATTCAGCTCCTGGTATAAGTCGGAAACCGTACCGACGAAATGCCGGTTTGTAGCCTACCTAGAAATTCCCGTGGAGGCGTCAACTCGGAACGCTACGTCAATCCCCGCGGAAGACGGCCCAGACCGACCGGGCGGGATACACCATGCCGACCGCACCACTCGCCAACTCCCTGCTGGCCAGTCTGCCGCGGGCCGAATTTGAGCAACTTCGGCCCCAAATGACGGTGCTATCCCTTGCGCAAGGCAAGGTGCTCGCCGAGGTCGGCGACGAAATCGACCAGGTCTACTTTCCCTTCGGCGGCATGATCTCGCTCCTCACGATCATGAGAAATGGCAAGGCCGTCGAGACGGCGACGATCGGCAAGGACGGAGCGTTTGGCGCTTCTGCGACGTTCGGCCTGCACAAGTCGCAGGTTCGGGCGATCATTCAAATCTCGACGACCGCGGCCGTCATTCCCGCCGCGTCAATGAGACGGCACGGCGAGACCAGCAAAGCGCTTCAGCTGATGTGCCTGCGGTCCAACGAGAACCTGCTTGCCCAGGCCCGCGTGACAGCCGCCTGCAATGCCCTGCATTTGATTGAAGAGCGATTTTGCAGATGGCTGTTGCAGACCAGCTCGGTGACGCAAAACATGACCATTCACCTCACCCAGGAATTCCTCTCTGAAATGCTCGGCGTCCGCCGGACGTCGGTCACCGAGGTCGCGCAAAAGCTTCAAGAGGCCGGGCTCATCAATTACTCGCGCGGCGTCATCAACATCCTCGACCTCAATGCCTTGAAAGCACGGTCCTGCGAGTGCTTTGAAACGCTTCGCGAGCAGAATGTGATCTAGAGCCGCGTCTGCTCCGATAGAATGGCTCCAGGTTTTTGCCTTGACATGCTCTCTTCGCGAACCGGCATCAGCTTCGCGCGAAAATGCTTTAATCGAACAGCCTGTTGATCGAGACCTGTGCCTCGAACTCACGCGCCTTTTCCAAAAGCACCTGCCTCTCCGTCCCTCGAAGAAGCTTTGCTTTGGCACGGCATTCTTCCGCAGTTTTCCTGAGGCGCTCATCGAGCGAAAGCGTCTGCTTGAATCGTCTTCGCTTTGCGGTCATCGGCAAGCTCTTTTATGGACGTGATTTTAGTCCCGCCACGTGGCTGCTCAAGTCGGATTTTTCCGACCCAAATGTCGGATTCCGGACGGACAGGCTTCTTGCGCCTTGTTAACTTTTTCGTTTTCGGCGAGATGCTTTTCCTTTTTGGTGAGATGCGATGTCTGTACCGACAGTGCGTTCATTGATCGCTATCGAACGGCCGCGTTGCCGGAGATGCCAGACGCGGATGGGGCTGCTGAGCGCATCTCCAAAACCCGACAATTGCGAAAAGCGCATCTTTGAATGCCCGAAGTGCCGTTTCATCGAGACCAAGGTGATCGCCGATCCCCTGACCTCAAACGACATCAGGCGTCTGACCAGCCACCTTCAGCCTCCATCGTGACATCCGGGTCGATCGGGGGAGTCACGCCGTGACCGATAAGAGAGATTCCCGAAAGTGCAACAACATCGTCCTCATCGGCGCCGGCGCCGGAGCTCTCTCGATGTCGGTTGCCGACCACGTCGACGAAGCGGAGGCGCTGGACCTCGCAAAGCGGATCGCGGATCAGACGGGCCGCACGGTGTCAGTCCGGGACGCCCGAGGAGCGGTTCTTGGGAAAATTCCGGGATCTAAAAGGAACTAGGAGAATTGGCTTCGGCGCCGGACCATTCATTCTCCTCGCCGCACTCACGTATCCCCTCAATTCAGGCGACCGGGCCCCGCGAGCAGGCCCAGCAGAATGTGCCGGCACACCTCCTGCTCGCGCGGCGTCAACGCGGAAAGTGGCGCGCACGTCGCAAACAACGCGGCGAGGTTCTGGCCGGGCGTTGCCGTCGCGGCCTTTACGACAAATCGTGAGACGCTCTTTCGCCCTTCGCGATTGCCGGTTTCCGAATACCATGGTACAATCTGCAGTTGTCGGGACGGCATTTCCGTCCCGCATTTGGGGAGATGTCTTATGAAATTGTCATCAGGCTTCGCCGTGCCGTCAGCCGTCGTTATTTTGTCAACTCTCTTGCTGTGCAGCACAAACGGTACGGCAATGTCGCAAACCACAACAGGCTCCGACTCCTCGCTTCCCGCCGTCTCGGTCGAAGCGCCGAAGCAGATGGCAAGACCAACGGTTACATCGCCGCGGAGGTCAACGACAGCGACAGCCCACCGGACATCCGGCTCGTCAACCGCTCAAACGCCAGCGTTCGCGCCGAATACGGCATTGGGGCGGCTTGCCAGGCTGGAGAGATCCGCCAGCACTTGCAACGGTGGTTGCGAAACAAGTTACAGGGTCGGCAACGCGCCCTGGGTTGGATGTAGTATAAGTGGGGATCGCGATATCAGCAATTTCTCGCCGACGTGCCGAGACACGCTGACCTACAACACCTACGCGCAGTGCGTCGACACCAAAACCTTCCTGGGCTCGACCTCCAGAGAGGCTCGGTGGCTTTGCAGCAGCCTGCTAGCCGGAGGCAAGTTGGCCGGCGAAAATCAAGTCGCCGAAATCAAGGGCCGCCGCTAGTCCACGCCGGCCCGTCGGCTGCGCCCGAGACACAGGATCGCATGGCTCGAGGGATTTCGAGCCATGCAGAGGCGGTTTGACGCTATTTCCCCAGTACCGCGGCGACTTCGCCAACCAGATTCTCTGCCAGCGTGTGATAGCCCTCTGGCGTGAGATGTTGCCCGTCAGGCTGATGCGGCAGTCCGTGCAGCATCCCATTCGGGAGCATGACAACCTTGATTCCCATCGCGCTTAGCCGACTTTGGATGGCAGGGGTATTGTCGGCGGCTAGCTTCCTCCGGTCGTTACCGCCGGGCTGAAGGATCACAACGCTCGTTCCTTTCGGGACCACGCGATCCAGTCGGGCCAGCATGCCTCCCGTGGTGTCACCGTTGACGCCAGCATTGATGACACGGACGTTAAGACCCTTCGAACGGAGAAGCGTTTCAAGCTGTGCGGGATAGGCTTGGCTACGCGACACACCCTTACCGAAGGTGTTGCTGGCCCCGAGGGCCACAACGGTTGCAGCGTGAGCGGCGCCAAGCGCGGAGAGCACCCCGAATGCAACAACAAGAATGATCTGGCCAAGCTTTGCTGCCACTCTCGCGTCCCCCGACAGGCATGAATTCCCGCCGCATGCTTATCACCAACTGCTCATTATGAGAACGCGGACGTCGGCTCGGGGCCAAAATGCGACCGTCCCGGAGCGCGGACCGCGTGTCCGCTTTGCTTTTGGAGAGCAGAACTTAGAGTACCCCTCAGTTCAGGCGACCAGGCCCCACGAGCAGGCCCAGCACGATTCCAAACAATTCGTTCTGCGCGGAAATGCCGAGCCGCTCATAGGCACGCTTGCGATAGGTCTGGGTCGAATGCAGGCTGATGCCGAGCGCTTGCGAGATCGCCTCCGAGCTGAGACCGAGCAGGATGTGCCGGCACACCTCCTGCTCGCGCGGCGTCAGCGCGGAAAGTGGTGCGCACGCCGCAAACAACGCGGCGAGGTTCTGGTCGAGCGGCGCAGTCGCGGCCTGCCGGAAATGACGCGCGACGCTGGCGCCAATCGCCGGCGCAATCGCGTGCAGCCGCGCACGATCGACGTCGCCAAAGCGGCCCTGCACGGCGATACGATAGAAGTTGACATAGAAGCAGGTGTCATCAGCCCAGATCGCGGTCGCGCATTTGTCGACGATGCCGGAATCGTGAAAAAAGATCTTGCGGTAGCGCGCGCCATACATGCGCGGCGCGAACGACGGCAGCATGATCGGCGCGCTGCCCTCGGCTTCGAACAGCGCATCGCGATTGGGATCGGATTCGTGGAACTGACCGGCATAGGCCGCGCCGAGATCGCCGCCGGTCGGGATGTTGCCGGCATCGAGCAGACAGCTCGCCGCACCGGCGCGCGTCAGCGCGAACACCATGCAATGGCCGACGCCGGCCTGCCGGCGCAGCGTGTCGATGAGGATGTTTGGAAAGTCGGGACGGCCGATGGCGAGCACCGCGGGCGTGACGTCGCCAGCCGCCGGGGTCGAGGCCATCGCGTGGGGCCGCATGGGTTTCCTCCGCCAAGGTTGTTTTGGCGGACGATATCAGCAAGGGCGGCGCGCCGGAAGCCGCCCCTACCCCGCCGCCACCTTCGCCGGCGCGACGTTGATGGCGAGCTTGCCGTAGCGGTCGGTAAAAGCCTCGGTTTCAATCTCTTCGAGCTTGATCTCGCCGCTCATGACGCTCCTCTTCCAGGCCGCCTGCGCCGGATCGCTCTGGAACTCCGGCATCACCTCGCGGCCGAACAGCTCGAGCGATTCGCAGATGTGCTCGTGGCTGTTCTTGCCGGCCTGGTTGAGCAGGATGACCTGGTCGATATGCGACGACTGGAAGCGCTTCAGCTTCTTGCGGATCGTCTCCGGCGAGCCGATCAGGCCGCCGCGCAAGGCCGCCTCCTGCGCTTCCGGATTGTCGCGCTTCCACTTGTTGTACTCGTCCCACATGTTGACGGTGTAGGGCGCCGGACGCTGGCGGTTCTGCGAGGCGCCGTAGAAGCGCAGCGCGAACTGGAAGAAGGTGGCGCCGTCGGCACGCGCACGCGCCTCCTCGTCGGTCTTGGCGCACATGAAGAACGACACCAGCGCCATGTTCGGGTTGATCTCGTAGTCGGCGAGCTTGTGCAACCGCTTGGTCATCGCGTTGTAATAGGCGTGCACCCAGGCATGCGCGGCATCGGCGCTGACGAACTGGAAGCCGAGCGCGCCAAAACCATGACGACCCGCGCGCTCGATGGTCGGCAGCTGCGAGCACGCCATCCACAGCGGCGGGTGCGGCTTCTGCACCGGCTTCGGCACGACATTGCGCAAGGGGATGTCGAAGTACTTGCCGTGATGCTCGCTTCCCGCATCCCCAAACATCGGGAAGATCGCGGCGACGGCCTCTTCAAAGACCTCCTTCTTGGTCTCCATGTCGCGGCCGAACGGCGTCAGCTCGGTGATGGACGCGCTCTCGCCCATGCCGAATTCGCAGCGGCCGTTGGAGAGCAGGTCGAGCACCGCGACGCGCTCGGCAACGCGCGCCGGATGGTTGGTGGTGAGTTGGAGGATGCCGTGGCCGAGCCGGATGTTTTTGGTGCGCTGGCTCGCAGCAGCGAGGAAGGATTCAGGCGAGGGCGAGTGCGAATATTCTTCAAGGAAGTGATGCTCGACCACCCAGGCATGGTCGTAGCCGAGCCTGTCGGCGAGCTCCATCTGCGAGAGCGCGTCTTGATAGAGCCTGAGCTCGTCGCCGGCCACCCAGGGCCGCGGCAGTTGCAGCTCATAGAAGATGCCGAACTTCATGGCGCCATCTCTCCCGCTCATTTTTTGTTGCGGGCATCTTAATGTGTGGGACGGCGCTGTCTACGCCCGCCAAAGGCGGGCGTCTCGAAGGATGGCCGCAGAGAAACAGCCTTGAAATGCGATTGCCCGGCGCTTGAACCGGCGGGGCGAATGGTTAGTTTTGGGGAATCGCGAATCGCATCGTTTCGCACCTCTCAAGACAGTCATGCCCACATTCACCCCGCATCAGGATGCCGCGCTGAAAGCCGTCGGCGACTGGCTCAAGGCAAAACCCGGCCGCAACGGCACGCCGCCGGTGTTCCGCCTGTTCGGCTTTGCCGGCACCGGCAAGACCACGCTGGCGCGGCACATCGCCGACGGCGTCGACGGCGAGGTGAAGTTCGCCGCCTTCACGGGCAAGGCGGCGCTGGTGATGCGCAACAAGGGGTGCGACGACGCCTCCACCATCCATTCGCTGATCTACCGCGCCCGTGAATCCGGCGAGGAGCAGCCGAGCTTTGAATTGTGGGACGACGCGCCGGCCTCCAAGGCCAAGCTGATCGTGATCGACGAATGCTCGATGGTGGATGCCGAATTGGGCCGCGACCTGATGTCGTTCGAGTGTCCGCTGCTGGTGCTCGGCGACCCTGCGCAGCTGCCGCCGATCCAGGGCGGCGGCTTCTTCACCAATACCGAGCCGGATGCGATGCTCACCGAGGTGCACCGCCAGGCCCAGGACGATCCGATCGTGCGGATGTCGATGGACGTCCGCGAGGGCCGCGAGCTCGACATCGGCCGCTACGGCGAGAGCGAGGTGGTATCGCGCAAGGAGCTCGATCCCGATCGCGTCATGGGCGCCGACCAGGTGCTGGTCGGCCGCAACAACACCCGACGCGCCTACAACATGCGGGTGCGGCAGCGCCAGAACATCGAGGATGTCTTTCCGGTCGCCGGCGACAAGCTGGTCTGCCTGCGCAACAACCGCAAGAAGGGCCTGTTCAACGGCGGCCTGTGGCGCGTGAAGTCGCGCAACACGTCGCGCTCGAAATCGCGCATCCTCAGCATGCGGCTCTCGCCCGACGAGGATTTCGGCCACAAGGTCACGAAAGTCTCCGTGCGCGCGGATTGCTTCGAGGGCGGCATCGAGCAGATCGCCTGGGAGCAGCGCAAGCCCTATGACGAGTTCGACTACGGCTACGTGCTGACCGTGCACAAGTCGCAGGGCTCGCAATGGGACGACGTCGTGCTGTTCGACGAGAGCTTTGCGTTCGGGGAGAGCCGGGCAAGGTGGCTGTACACGGGCATCACGCGCGCGGCGAAGCGGCTGAGTATCGTCGTCTAAAACCCCGCTCCGGCGATTGTCTCACTTCCCCGCCACGAAATAAAAATCTTCCCGGCCCGGCGGCGAGCCATACGAAAACGGCTGCTGCTCGTGCTTGGTGACGGTCCAGACATCGTCGCGCACGATGTCGAACAGCTTTCGGATCTCGACCTTCGGCACCTTGATCTCGCGGGCGAGCGCGCTGGAGAACGGGCTGTCGGCACCGTTGTCGCCGTCGATCGCGGTCTCGCCGTGCTTGGCGGCGTAGACCACCATGAAGCCGGCGCCGGGCTCGATGTTGGAAAAGCCCTTGTCGACCAGCTTCAGCGACAGCGTGTGCTGCATGGTCGGCGCGAACGGATTGTCGCGGCAGGCATCCAGGATCACCAGACGCACTTTTCTTGCCGCGCCCACAGCTGCGATCACCTGCTCCAGGGCGACGGCTTGAGTCTCGGCATCCCGGTCGACGGCGAGCTTGGCATCGATGGGAACGAGATAATTCACCCCGCCGATCTCGAAACCGTGGCCGGCGTAATAGACCACCGCCCAGTCGGCCTTCTCCGCTTCGTCGGCGAAGGTCTTCAGCGCGTCGAAAAACTTGTCGCGGGTGAGGTCACTGACGGAGATCACTGTCTGGAAGCCGACGTCCTTCAGCACGCTCGCGATCAGCTTCGAGTCGCGCGGCGGATTGGGCAGAGCGTGGACGTTCTTGTAGGCGCCGTTGCCGATCACCAGCGCGACGCGGCGCCCGCTGGGCGCGCCGCCCGGCGTTTGCGGCGTCAGCGCGGCGAGCCGCTCCTGCGCGATGGTGCGGGCGCGGGCAACGTCGAGCTCGTCGAACTTCGTCAGCGAATAGGCGGCCGAGCGATAATCGGCGCGGGCCTGGGCGAGATCCTTCTTGCGCTCGTAGACCTGGCCGCGGCCGGAATGCGCGCGGATATTGTTCGGGTTGAGCTGAAGCGCCGTATTGTAGTCCTTCAGCGCGGCGTCGAAATCGCCCTTCATGAAATAGACGTCGGCGCGGTTGTTGATTGCATAGACATTCCTCGGCTGCTTCTCGATCAGGCCGTTGCAATCGGCAAAAGCCTGATCGTACTTGCCCATCATGCCGTAGGTGGTGCAGCGGTTTCCGGCAATCTGTTGCGCGGCCGGATCGATCTTCTCGGCCTCCGCGAAATCGGCGAGCGCGCCGTCATAATCCTTCATCAGCGTGCGCACGCGGGCACGGTTGGTCGAGCCGAGGATGAATTTTGGCGTGTATTTGATCGACAGGCTGAAATCATCGAGCGCGCTTTGCAGCGCGCCGCGGCGCAGCTGGATAACGCCGCGATTGTTGTAGGGAACGCCGTAGGTCGGTCGCTTCTGGAGCGCGAGGTTGTAGTCGGCCATCGCAAGGTCGTCCTTGCCGGTGCGCTCATAGGCGAGGCCGCGCAGGTTGAGGATGACGGCATTGTCCGGGTCGAGGCCCGCGGCCGTGGACAGGACATCGATCGCGCGATCGTAGTCGCGCTTGTTGATCAGATTATTGCCGCGCACCGAGAGCGCGACCGCCTTGTCCTTGCCGGTGACGCGATCGGCGTTGAGCAGGTTCTCGCAGGCCGTCGTCCGCGCCTGAAGGTCAGCCTGGCGGTCGCGGCAGGTGGCGAGGTCGTCGCCGGCTTGCGGCTCCGCCGCGGCGATCGCAAAGCTGGAGACGAGCATGACTGATATCAGGGGGACGACGCGCAGCATGTTGTCGGATCAGCTCCAGCCACCACATCTTAAGTCGATCGGCGATCGCGCCGGTTCATCTAGCCCGGAGTTCCCCACCGCGCCAAGCCGGGCCAAGGATTTCACGGGTTCGTGTCTCCAAAGCCGTAACAATCGCCCGGTCCGCCCGTATCTCCGATGTCTGAAAACGCCGGGCAGGCTGTTCGCCCGCCCTCAACCGCCCTAAACTGTCAGGCCTTCCGAAAGAGGATCCGCCATGCGCCGCTCCGTCCTGTCCCTGCTCGCCGCCACCACCGCCTTGACGCTGGCCTTTGCCGCACCGGCCCGGGCCGCGGAAGACGCCGTCGTGATCCCTGCCCCCGCAATGGACACAGCACCCGCAAGCGGCATCCAGACCGCGGTGATTGCCGGCGGCTGCTTCTGGGGCGTGCAAGGCGTATTCCAGCACACGGCCGGCGTCGTCAACGCGGTCTCCGGCTATGCCGGCGGCAGCAAGGCGACCGCCGATTACCAGACTGTCTCGGGCGGCCGGACCGGCCACGCCGAGTCGGTCGAGATCAAGTTCGACCCGAAGAAGATCTCCTACGGCAAGATCCTCCAGATCTACTTCTCGGTGGCGCACGACCCGACCCAGCTCAACCGCCAGGGCCCCGACAGCGGCACGCAATATCGCTCGGCGATCTTCACCACCTCAGACGAGCAGAAGAAGGTCGCGGAGGCCTATATCGCCCAGCTCGACGGCGCCAAGGTGTTCAGCAAGCCGATCGTGACCAAGGTCGGCGCGCTGGAGGCGTTCTACCCGGCCGAGTCCTATCATCAGGACTATCTGACGCTGCACCCGAGCCAGCCCTACATCGCCTATAACGACATCCCGAAGGTCGAGAACCTGAAAAAACTGTTCGCGGATAACTACATCGAGAAGCCGACGCTGGTGAGCGCCAGCAAGGCCACCAACTGATCGCGAGATCACCGAAAACAAGATCATCAGAAAACGGGAGACCCATGCCCGACACCAAGACGAAAATCACCGACGACAAGATCATCAAGAGCGAACAGCAGTGGCGGCAGGAATTGTCGCCGATGCAGTACGCCGTGCTGCGCGAGAAGGCGACCGAGCGTCCCTTCTCCGGCGAATATGAGCACGATCACCGTGCCGGCACCTATGTCTGCGCCGGCTGTGGCAACGTGCTGTTCGAGTCCGACGCCAAGTTCGACTCCGGCTGCGGCTGGCCCAGCTTCACCGCGCCTGCGGTCGAGAGCCATGTCGACGAGGAGCGGGATACGACGCACGGCATGGTCCGCACCGAGGTGCTGTGCGCCAAATGCAGTGGCCATCTCGGCCACGTCTTCCCCGACGGACCGGGACCGACCGGCCTGCGCTATTGCATTAACTCGGCTGCGCTCAAGCTGGAGCCGAAATAAGGTTGCGCGCCGCCGGTTCCCCGGTGGAACCCGGCGGCGCGATATGCTTTTCTTGTCTGGCGTGCAGCCGATGAGCCTAATCCGGCCGCCGCCAGGGAGGACGCCATGTCACTCGGGACCATCCTGATCATCCTGGTGATCATCTATCTCTTGGGCGGCTGGTCTGGCCGGATCGGCGGCTATGGCTACGGCATGGGCCATTCCGGCATGGGGATCGGCGGCGTCGTTCTGGTCGTGCTGGTCGTGCTGCTGCTTCTTGGCAAGCTGTAAACCATATAACTCATTGAAACTACTTTTGTTATAGCCTCTGCGGGGCTGCCATGCGCGGATTCATCATCTCCCATCGCAGGGGTCGCATTTCTGTGAAAACAGCCTATATTAGTGGACGAAAATGATGTGCGGCGGGCTCGCCTGATTGTGGCCTCCGCCTCCCCAACCCCACGCGCTTAAAGCCCCAGACAAGATCACGAGGTCTTTGACCATGCGTCCACTGCGTCCGTTCAACTTCAACACCTCCGCCGAGCTCTTCCCCGCCGCCATCCGCAAGAAGAAGCGCGCGGGCTTCACCTATCGGCGGTTCGGCACCGCGGCCGAAGCCGTGCAGTTCGCGATGGAGCAGTTGCCGACGGATTCGCTGAATGGCGCGTATCTCCAGGTCGAGGAAGCCCGTTTCGACCAGAACGGCATCCGCTCGCTCTATGAGAGCGAGGCCTTCCCGCTGCCGCGCCACCGCAAGCCGGAGCCGGTCGCCGAGGCCGACGCCGACGCGGCGTAAATTTTCTTAAAGTCTCCGATGTGCGCAAAGCGCGATGGCCGAACGGCTGTCGCGCTTTTCGCTTTTCTTAAAGGGCGGGCTTCAGAGGCGCGGCTGCTTGTCGAGCCAGCGGCGCAAGAGGCGCACGTTGCGCATGTTGGCGCGGAACATGACGTCGAAGGCGTCGCCCGCGAACGGCACGATGCCGACCACGCCGTCGAGGGCGACATTGCCGAGCATGCGGGCCGTAAGATACCAGGGCGCGCCGAGCGCGCGGGCCTCGCGCACGAGCCAGAGCGAGATCGCGGTGGTGATGATATCGCCGACGACAGGGATCAATCCGATCAACCCATCGATGCCGTAGCGGATATTGGTGCCGGGCAGGACGAAGGCGACGTCGAGCAGCTTGGCGAGCGCCTCAAGCCGCGCGATCCGCTGCTCGCGCGTCAGGTTGCCGAACGGATTGCCTTGGCCGAACTCAAAGCGAAACTCGCGGAACCCCTGCTCCAGGGTTTCGGGAGGGATCTCGTGGCCTTCCTGGTCGATGATCGGTCCGCGCGCCGCGCGGTCCGAAACATCGGCGCGCGACTGCGTTCCTGAGCGGGACTTGCGTGGCGCGAGAATGTCGTCGTCGGGCATGGTCATGTCCATCAGGAAACGCACGAGCACAACAGAGGTTGCTGCGCCGCGTCCGAAGGTCGCGCGCTCAGCTCGCCGCCGCCGCGGGCCGCGGCTCCTCGACATAGCGATGCACGAACCAAGAGGACAGCACCGCCGGCACGAAGCCAACCAGGCCGTACAGGATGAACTGCACCGCGCCGGAATCCGACCCGCGCGAGCCGTAGGTCAGCGATGCCAGGATGAAGGCGAACAGGCCGACCAGCAGCATCCGCAGCACCGGCCCGACGCGCCTGACATGGATCAGGATGTCGTCGACCGCGCCGATCATCAGCGAGGGCAGGAAGCCGAACAGATAGCTGTATTGCAGCGTCTTGAAGAATACGACGAACAGCTTGCCGACCTCGCCGAGACTGGTCTGGGCCCAGTAGCCGGACTGGTAGGTCGTCGTCAGCAGCAGCAGGAAGCCGCCCACGAACGGACCGACGAGCGCAAACACCAGATAGCGTTTCATCAAGAACTCCTCATACGCACGAGCTTTTATAGCAGCGCGGCGGGAACCTTGGATAGCGCGGTTGCGCGCTGTTTGGGGGAACAAGCAGCAAAGCGACGAGTTCAGACTGGAGGTTGAGATTCATCTGTCAGATCTGGAGCCGCCGATGTCTCGTAAACTGGTATTGCTGGCGACGATCACTCTCTCGGCTCTCGGCGGCCTGTCGAATGCGCCCGCCTTTGCGCAAGGCCATATGGGCACGCCGCAGGAGCAGAATGCCTGCTCGCGCGACGCCTCGCGGCTGTGCCGCAAGGATCTCGGCAATGACAATGCGGTGCAGGGCTGCCTGCAGGCGAACCGGGCCAAGCTGTCGAGGTCGTGCAGCAAGGTGTTCCAGACTCACGGCATGTGAACGTCTCACATTTTGCGTGACGGTCGCGCAACAATTGCGAATTCATTCGCGCCGCCCATTGCAGCTCTTTGACAATCGCGCATACTTCGCTCGGGCGGCGCAGCACTTTTCGATTCGAACATCAACAGATCGAGCGACCACATGCGGGACCAAGGTTCCCGGCGTGAAGACTGTGACATGCGGCAGATCAAGTCGCGTGCAGCGCCCCAAAACCAAGTGGTTCGACCCACGGAACTCGGGGACGCATTGTTCATGACACGCTACCAAACCATCGCTTCGCTCTTGAAGACCACCGCTTCGCTGTTCGCTCTCACCGCCACCGCGATCGCCCTCCAGACATCACCCGGCCTCGCCTTCTCGTCCGAAGCGCAGCAGATGTGCACGGGCGATGCGATGCGGCTGTGCTCCAGTGAGATCCCCGACATCACGCGGATAAGGGCCTGCATGGTCCAGAAAAAAGCGCAGGTCAGCCCCGGCTGCCGCGCCGTGATGGACCGCGAGCACGCAGCCGCCACTGCGGCACGCAAGCGGGAAGCGACCGCGCAGTAACCCATCTGCAAGTCATTCCGGGGCGGCGCGCAGCGTCGAACCCGGAATCCATCTCGCTGCACAGCGCGCGGCACGATGGATTCCGGGCTCGCGCGTCGCGCGCCCCGGAATGACGGAAGAGAACTAGGCCCGGCCTAATCGCCCCACTGCGCGAAGGCGTCGTTGAAGGCGCGTTCGCCGGGGGCGCCCTTCTCGATGGCGATGATGGCGCGGCGCTGGTTGGCGTAGACCAGCGGCACGTCAAACCACGAGCGCTCCTTCAGAAGCTGGACGTTGCGGGAGCGGTCGGCGTCGACATTGGAGAGGCCGACCAGGAAGAAGCCGTCGGTGACCTTGACCGCGAGGCCCGCGAGCGGCGTGCCGCGCGCCTGCTCGTTCGACTTCATCAGGATGCCCGGCACGTTGGAGACGCTGCCGCCCGGAAAGTCCGGCGGCAGGATGAAGGTCAGCTCGGCCGTGTGGCTCGCCGGCAGCGACGAGTCGGTGTTGCGGCGGAACGACATCGTCATCTTGAACTTGCGGTCGGGGATCTCGATGTCGGCGCGCACGGCGACGTCGGCCTTCTGGTTGCCCGAGGCCTTGATCGGCTCGAGCCGCCACACCACCGAGCCGACATATTGCTTGCCCTTCGGGTCGGACGGATCCTCGTCATAGAGCACGACCTTCTGCGCCACCGGCGCAGCCGGCTGGTCGCTCGCCGAGGGCTGGCCGACGCGATCCGGAATCTTCGGCTTGCTCTGCGGCTGCGCGGCATCCTTCGGCGCCTCCACCACCTGGGTGGGCGAGGGCTTGAACAGATTGGTCGCGGTCTGCACCAGCGACTTGCCCCACAGGATGCCGGCGCCGACCAGGATCAGCACGATGCCGATGGCGATCGCACTCTTGAACGGGAAGATAGAGCCGGCGCGCTTGGGCTTCCTGGCGCCGCGGTCGGCTGCGATGCGCGGACGCGGCGACGACGACTGCGGCGCGTAGCGCTCGGCCTCCTCCATCGACTCGTCATAGGAATAGGGCGCGTCGGGTTCGGCGGCGCGGTTCTCCAGGCTCGGCTCGAGCCGGTCGAATTCCGGCGAGGGCGACGGCACGTTGGCGTAAGTGCGGCGCGCGGCGCGGTTGGCCTGCGCGGCGGCGCCGCCGAGATCGTTGACGTCGGCGGTGATGTCGCGGAAGCCGCGTACGCCTGGCGCCGGCGGTGGCGGCGGTCCGCCATCCGGCGCGCGGCGCGAGGGCGAGCGATCGCGCCCGGCCGGCG
>NZ_VSSR01000054.1 GCF_008123515.1 Bradyrhizobium cytisi | reverse complement strand
CACTGTGCCGAGCCACTAGTGTTCGATCGCTAACAGTCGATTCACAAATCGGCGTAAGCGTGCGAGGCCTGGATGAGAAAATCGAGCAGATTGCGATGTGCGCAGTTGCAGCCCGACGAGGTCGACGATCCACTGACCAATATCCTGCGAGCCGGAGCGCGGCAGCTTCTCGCGCAGGCCGTGGAGATCGAAGTCGAGACGTTTCTTGCCACAGTGAAGGATTTGAAGCTCGCCGAGGGGCGCGCCCGTGTCGTGCGGCAGGGTTACGGCCCGGCCCGAACGATTGCGACCGGCATCGGACCGGTCGCGCGGGCGAAGATTCGGGACTGCGGAGCGGCCGGTGACGGCGAGCGGATCCGCTTCAGCTCGGCGATTCTGCCGCTGTGGGCGCTACGGACCAGGAGCCTGGATTGCCGGTGCTGTACCTGCGCGGCATCTCGACCGGCGATTTCCAGGAGGCGCTGAAGCCTGCGGAGCAAGGACGCGCCGAACCTGTCGCCGGCGGTAATCTCCCGGCTGACGGCCGAGTGGCAGGGCGAGTACGACCGTTGGCAGAAGCGCGATCTGTCGGCCAGGCGCGCATGGAAGACCACGGCGAATGCATGCTCGGCGCGACGTCGGAAGGCAAGAAGGAGCTGATTGACTTTCAGGTCGGCGTCGGGGAGAGCGCGCGGAGCTGGCGTGAGCTCCTGATCGACGTGAAGCAACGCGGGTTGCAAATTGCGCCGGAAATTGCCGTTGGTGACGGCGCGCTCGGCTTCTTCTGCGAAGGACCTGCGCGAAATCTGTTGGGCGCCGAACCGGGCGGCCGCCGAAACGGCTATCGACGTCTTCGCCGAGAAATACAGCGCCAAGGACGGTCGGGCGGTCGAACGTCTGGTCAGGACCGCGACGCGCTGCTGACCTTCTACGACTTCCGGGCCGAGCATTGGGATCACTTGCGCACGACGGATGAGATCGACAAGCAGTTTTTAGCGGGCCGGAAGATGCATTCTTTTGTTCGACCGCGCCGCCGGCATTCTTCCGTCCCGACCGCCCTTCTCGCAGCTGCCGCGCGCAGGGGCGGTCAAGGCTGGCCGCAGTTTGCGGCCACCGCAAGGCTCGGCCTTGACCGGCCCGAGCACGGCGGCATCCTCGATCGGATCGGGCCTGGAAAGCAACAATGACTCACCGGCCCAGTGTCCCAGGGGGATGGGAACTAGCCCGAACGGCGATTGTTATTGTCGTGCGCGGGTGACCTCGTGGCGAAGAGCGGCGCGTCGGCTGTAAGCGTCGCCGGGCAGCCCTATCTGTGTCCTGCCGGGTTGAGGCGCCCGCGCGCCTTTTCTTTTGGCGGGCGCGGGCGCCAAGCTTCGACAAAGTGCTCATACCTTCTCTGCGCTTGCTCGGCGACGTGCATCTCCTGATCGCGGAGTTGTTTGATATTGTACGCGTAGGCAGGGCCGCGCGTGTTGCCTTTTTTCTGCGCTCGGCCAGCCTGTAACTCCATGCCGCGCGTCTTGTGAGCGACAAGACTGGGCCGGGCCCAGAGGTAATCCTCTTCGTTCGTCAGCAGATGCCAGCACAGGACGGTCAGCTTGCGCGCGACGGCGACGGCGGCCACCTGATGGCCCCGTCTGGCGCGGATGCGCACGAAGAAAGCGTGGAGCGGTCCGGGTGTCTTGGCGGCAGCCCAAGCGGCTTCTACCAGCATGGCCCGGGCGTGGCTACGTCCGACCTTGCTGATCCGGCCGTGATGAGCGGCACCGAGGCCCGACTGGTGCACACGCGGATTGAGCCCGAAGTAGCTGACCAGTTTCTGCGGGCTCTTGAAACGCGTGATATCGCCAATTGCCGCCATCAACCCGGCCGCCACCGCCAGATTGACGCCGGTGATCGTCAGGAGCCGCCTGACCGAGCCGTCGTCCAGGCTGTTTGTGGCGATCTCCCGATCGAGGATCGTGAGATCTTCGGCGAGCCGATCGAGCTCGCGCACATGCCGCTCAATAGCATCCCGTTCGTCGTCGGGTACTGGCTGGTGCGCCAGCCAATCGCGGCCGCGGCCGTTGAATAAATCGGCGTGCGGACATTTTGGGATCAGGTGCGCGTGAAGGATTGCGTGCACTTCGTTCTTGATCCGGGTCCGATGCCGCACGACCTGGTAACGCCGGGCGATCAGCCTGCGCAGCCGTTCTGTGGCCGCGTCCGGCGTCCAGATTTCCGGCAGATAGCCGGCCGCGTACAAGCTGGCCAGCGTGCCCGCGTCGACCTTGTCGGTCTTCACGTGGGCATGCGCGATTGCCTTCACCTGCAATGGGTTGGCGATGACCACCCGCTTCACGAACGGCGACAGCACCCGTGACACCGCCATGCAGTTGCCGGTCGCTTCGATCACCACCTCGTCTATCGGTTGAAGGCTTTTGCCAAAGCCTTCCAGTGCCGTGCGGGTCATATCGACGCGACCGGCCGGTCGAAGTCTGCCATCTTCCCAGAAAACCACCTCGCCGAAAGTTCGGTGGATATCCATTCCGATTATGCGTCGCATTTACACCTCCTGTCATATGACGGGAACGGTGGGCGACACGACAACTACGGATCCGCGCTCACGGCGCAACCGGGCTAGTCGTAGAGGCGGCCAGCTACTAACTCGAGCTCGCAGCTCATCGTACGCATCGGCCTGCCCACACCTTCGTGCTCCCGGTGCCTCTGTCCCGGATGGTCGCACCATACGCCACGATCTTGAAAACCGCAGCCGAACATCAGCACCGAGAATCTTATACCGGTTACCAACCCCATCGAAGGCGTGTTCGCGACCGTGCGGCACAGAACCGTGCGGACGAAAGGATCGCTGTCGTCAGCGGCCGCCAGGCTGATGGTATTCAAGCTGGTGATCGCCGCATCAAAAACCTGGCGGCGGCTCAAAGGCACAAATCAGTTGCCGAACGTGATTGCAGGTGTCAGATCAACGACGGCATCGAGGTCATCCAAATGCCGGCAAACCACGCCGCCTGTCGCCTCGTCACCCAACATCCCGCATAGCTCCCCCTGAAGAACGATTCAAACTCAATCCCCTCCAACAAATGCCGGGACTAAGCACCTACCGAGACCGCGTCAGGCTGCGATAAGGCGGCGCTAGCGGTGCCCCACGATGACGGTAGGTGCGAAATAGATGGCCGCCCTGTCGCTCATAGATAACCGCTGGAGCGGGTTGACTATACCGCGGCGGTCGCGGAACTCGTCGCTACTTTCGGCATATGAGATCGCAATCTCACGGAGTAATAAGGCCGAGACGACGCGCCTTGACAACGCACTGGGTACGGCTGGTCGTTTGCAACTTGCGCATGGCATTCTTAAGATGAAAATTGACAGTATTCTCGCTGACTTCCAGTATCACTCCGATTGCCCAGGATGATTTTCCTTCCTCTACCCACCGCAGGCACTGTTTTTCCCGTGCGGACAGCACAACCTCTTGTACATCGACCATCTGTTTCTCCTGGAGCCGAGACGACGTGGAAGGAGATCAGCAAATGCCGTACCACGTGACGGCGATCGCACAATCTCCTGTCAAGAGTACCGACCCAACTATTGGAGACTGCCGATCCAACAGCAGCACCAAGCGTTATGGAAGTGATTGCGACATAGAGCGTAAATGCGACGGCACGGCTTGCAAGAAACGCGACAATTGATATTTACGTCAGCACTTCCGCGTTTATCCTTCGACTAGCCGCCCCTGCGGCCCGATACGGCCGCTCAGGTGAGGATCGCAGGGCCAGGCCGACGAACGAAGTTCTTCAGTTTTTCACGTGCCGGTCCGAACCGCTTCGGTAGCTCCAAATGCAGCACGGCGCGAGTCCTAGATTAGCCCGACCGGCGTAGGAACACGCTGCCAGTGCCGGCTAAGACCTTCACCCCGGCGGGACTCTGGTTGCCGGTGTGTGGTGCGCCCGGCGCAACGTCTCGATCGAGTTGCTGCCGAAGTTCAGGACGTACGAAGCGGCCCCGCGACGTTCTACGTTTCCACCCGGCACGGCCTGACCCGTGTTGGCAACGGTCGGTGTGTCTTGAGCTGGTCGGCCGCACGACCTTGCTCACCCGACTTGCCACCACGGTTGGGATCACCGCCTCCATCTTTGGGGCTCCAAAAATGTATTCTTGCATTCATCTGGTTTCTGTTAGGTCACTGAAGCTGGGCACTTCAGCTTCATCCGGGCCGACCAGATCGACAAACTCGTGAATGCGAATCTAGGCGATGTTCGCGGGCGGCTATTTGGTCGTCTTGACCCGCATAACGCCGCTGTGCCGGCCGTCGACGCTGACTGGCACGTCGCCATGGACGGTGGCGCGGCGAACGACGCGATGCTGATCGCCGTAATCAGTTACTGCATAATGCTGGGTAGCCCGATTGTCCCAAATCGCGAGATCGCCTTCCTTCCAGTTCCAGCGCACAGTGTTTTCTGGCGCGGTGATATGAGCCTGCAACAAATCGAAGAGCTTCTGGCCGTCATATTTCGGAATCCCAACAAAACGCTGCACCCGATCACCGAGTACAAGCGTCCGCTCGCTAGTCTCGGGATGGACACGCACAACCGGATGTTCGGTTTCATAGATCGTTTTCGTGTAAACTTGGTCAAAATGGTTCTTATCGACCTCGCTGGCGCGGGGCATTATTGCATGATCGATTACGTTACTGTGAACAGCCCAGAGCTCGTCGGCAAGCCGTTGCAGCGGCTGCGGTAGGTCGAGATAAGCAGCCACCGTGTTGGACCACACTGTATCCCCGCCGAATTCTGGGACCACAACCGCTCTCAGCACCGTAATCTTGGGATAGGCATCCACGAACGTATGATCAGCGTGCCATAAGTCTGCCCGCATTCCGGCCCGGGCGGAATCAACATCAAGGATAGACGACGTTCCCTTCGTGGCACCTAGGATCGGATGCGGCACAAGCTTTCCGAAACGACGAGCAAAGCTCTCCTGCTCGCCGTCATCGAGATGACCCTGGCCACGGAAGAAGAGTACTTTGTGCTTTAGCACCAAGTTGTTGATCGCCGCGATCATCTGGTCCGGCAAATCGCCCGCGAGCTTGATGTTCCTGATTTCGGCGCCAATTCGGGCTCCACGTTGGAGGACATCAGCGCAGGCAACGATATTATTCATCGACGACGTTTTACTCATGATGGTGATCTCCCAACTTTGGTCTGTACGCCGGATAAAGCTATTCAGGCGCAAACGAATGGATTGCGACAGCAAAAGGAAAGAGAAGCTTGTCCTGTCTGCGCTCACTCACACCCATTGCTGCGGCATTTGGTTAGCAACCATCGTGCCAGCGCAGTCGACGCGCATAGCTGAATCTGACGTTCCTTGCGGCGGATGTTGGACTGGGATCGCCTTTCGCACGGTTGGAAGAATCGAGCTCACCCCGCATTTCGGGAAATGCCACGATCAGATTGCGCACCAGAAGGAAGCCACACCGATACGACGACCTCAGTCGTGAGTTGCGCAACACACATCATCATCTTCAAGCAGCCGCGCCGCATTATGTTAAGGTTGCTCGTTTCGTCACAACCTTGTCCTATTGACAACCGTCAGTAACGGAAAAGCGACAATGCGCCAAGCTTGTCACTGTTTCGCACTTTTGCGTATTTGTTTGTCTCTCGTCGTCGTGCCTCGAGGACGTCGCAGTCTAGACCTTTTGTCCCGGCATCTTGACGGATTGGTGAATCGTTCCGGCCCTGATGTTCAGCCCTCTGCAGATGTATTCGCTGGCGTGAGATCTTCAGCGGCTTTAAAGTTACCAGCTTCTGTCCTGGAAATGGACGCGCACCAACGATGTTCCCTCAAGCCGTATGCCACCCGCCTGAAGAGGGCGCATCACGTCACAGACGTCGCGAAAGAACCTCGGTGAGCCAATAGTATTGATCGCGCGATTTGCTAGTCGCGTTCGAGGACGGGATCATCTGGGTCTATGGCGTTCGAGAACACAGCGTTCGAGCGTTCACTGACTCCGGAATCTAAAGCGCGATTGAGCTTATCAGGTCTGCACAGTGGACCCTTGACTGCTCGGGTGGCAAACCAGGAGCCGATCCCGAATGGACAGCCATCAGGGCTTGGCAAGGTTAGAGAGCCGGATACCGCGAGATTCACGAAGAGGGTCTAAGTACTTGAGAGCAGCCCAATTCGGATCAAAGCTGGCGAACGTAGCGCGACCGATGGTTGGCGGGATCCCGCAGCAACCCTCCGCTTTCCTCGTCATAAACATATTGACCGGTCGACAGCTCTCTCGTGGCAAGGTAAACGTCACACCGTCGCACTGATTCAGCAGCCACACTGCTCGCGGTTAAGGTTCCCAATTTCAGTCGATTGATTGCCTGCCGAGATTTTACCAAAACCCCCCCGCTGCAGCCAATTTGATCGAGTGAATAGGTAACCGCGAGCTGCCGCTGCGCGTAGCCTCTAGCCCAATCTCAGCCGCGAGAAGGTGGTCGTGCTCGGCCAACGATTTGCCCAAACCATCAAGGTGCGGAACTCGGCCGCGGCGGGACGGCTGCACACGCACGCAGGTGGATAGCATGATCTCGGTCGGGCATTTGGCACAAACATGTTCGGAGTCGACTACAGATGTGGACGCGCTGGTCGTAGATCGTCTTCAAACGCTCCTTCATCGCACGCTGGTACCTGACGTCGCTTCCCGACTCTGCCGTTCTATAGCTGCTTCAGCCGCATCTCCGCCAGCAACTATGCGTCGTGGTCCTTTCTCCAACTGACACAGGTCGCTGGCGCGTCGCGGCCTTAGAGATGCCACGCAGCCGGGCCACCGTGACTGTCTTGTTCCAAGTGAACGCCTTTTCACATCCGAGAATTCTGAGGTCTTCATCGCCTCCCGCTGATTCCAGCGGAGGACATTCGGAGCAGAGTATTTTAATTAGGTCAGCGTCTACTTGGTTCGAAACATATCCGGCGGCGTCGGCGAGTTTGTAGGACCAGGTATGGGCGATGCAATGGCGATTGATGTCGTCGATTCCGGCCAGGATGCGCTCTTTGAGCACGCTTTGACGTAACCTAGACGTGAGGCAGGACGGAGCGGGCGAACTGGGAGAGGAAGCGTCAATGAAATTGAGCCGGGAGCCGTCAACGTTTCAATCTCCTTATGGTAATCGCCAACTCGAACGCTTGCCGCCATCCTGCCATGGTCAAACGTTTCATTCAGTCAATCGTAAACGAGGAAGCCACAAGTGAACGTCCCGTTTCATCAGTGCCAAGTTCATGGATTCGGTCGTCTAGAGCTGGTCCTGTTTGCGGCCTCAGATCAACCCGATGATGAGCCTCTACTAATTCTTGGAGGAGATTGCGGCGCTCAGGTTAGTTAGAGGTTACTTGAGGCTTATAGTCATAAAGGCGCCTCCTGTATGAGGGTGGCAGGACGAGGATCGCAGACCCTGCAACAACGTTTAGAGGTAGGTGTCTTGCAATGGCCCGCAGAGACGACAACACGAGAATACGCCTGAGCGGTCGGCCCACTACAGACCACTCGATTGGAGCCTCTCTGGCGCTGCCATCGCCGCATGGGCACGCGTTGCGAGCAAGTACGAAAAGCTCGACCAGCATCGCGCAGCAGCATGACCTTCAACGTTACAAGCGGCCGGATTATGCTCCACCTTTGCTGTTCGAATGAGTTGAGAACATGCCTCTTGTCAGAGGTCCCTTAGCTTACCGTGCAGCGTCAACAGTCGTTTTCGTTGGCAGGAATAGTCGCGGAAATTGGGTTGCGCGCGAACAAAATGGCATTTTTGGCGGCCTGTTCGTGAGCCGTGCTCAAGCGTTCAAATACGCGATGTTTGAGAATGGTAATCGTCCGGAGGCGATACTGGAGGTTTTACGCGAAATCGAACTCGATATTCCCGCCAGTCCGTACGCCCCTGTCACAACACGTCCCAACGAGGTGCCTCGGGGCAATTTTCCGGAGTCCAACGCTGAGCTCTCCCGTGCGCCTCCAGCGACGAGCAGTCGCCAAACATCGTTTGCCTTCACCGAACACAGTTCAGTGTGGATCGGTTGAATCGACGAGAACACGAAGGTCGATGCCTTTCTAAGAAGGCCCGAGTCTCAGCACAGCGACGATGAGCTCCTCGAGCCTCACGTACGGTCCGACAGTCGACAGAGAAGCGACAGGGGTATGCTCAAATCAAGATCGCCGTGCTCGGCGGGATGTCTCGGTCGACACCATGGACAGAGCCGCCTTGCTGATCAGCGAGACCGCTGCTTTCGAGAACTGCCGCCAAGCAAAGCGCCTACGTGAGACGGCTATTCACAATGGTGGACTCGCGTCGAGATACGCGTAGCGATCCGAAACCCGCAGCCAAATCGGGCCAAGTTTATGAGTCAAGAGTCTGTTTGAAGTACTAACCGGTTTCGGTCGTTAGCGCGATCCAGGTGTGCAGGCCACCTGCCCGGAACGTACCGCTGTATGAGGAGCACTGTTGGCGCTCTTCTCCGGCGGGAACCTGAAAGCAGGCGGGTCGTGACTTTCGTTGCGCAGCCAGGGCCGTCCTGCAAACTGGTACGAGACGAGCCCAAGCCGTGATGGTGTTGTGCGGGAGGTTTCGCGAAAAGCTCAGTGGCTGGAGCGCTCATGGTAAGTCCGGTGGTCTGGAAGATCACCGCTCGCTGAGGAGCAAGGACCACAATGACAGTGGCGAAGATTGGGACGGATGTCTCTGCTGTAAAACAGCTTTCGCTTCGGACAAGGAGCTCCTCAAGCCGCTGATCCAGGCTGCGGTGCAGGAGACGCTTGAAGCTGAGATGACGGAGACGCTGCGCGCGGAGAAAGGCAGGGCGATCGCATATGGGCTGATCTTGTTGTGGCGATCCTTCGAGACGCCCGCCTTGGGGCGGGCCGCTCAGTCTCATCCTGAGGGACCGCGTCGTCTTGAAGGACGAGCGCGCGAGCGCGCGCGCTCAGGCCGCCCAAAAGACCATATGCGATAGCCCTCCGGAGAAAGGGAAGCGCACCGAAGCGCGGCTTGACTATCGTCACGCTACTACACGCTCACTGGCAAGATCGAGCTGAAGGTACCCAGGACTGCCAGGGGCAGGCGGTCCTCGACCGAGCTGTTCGAGCGCTATCAGCGCTCGGAGAAGGCGCTGGTGGCGGCGTTGCCCGACGTGTACGTGCAAGGCGTCTCGACGCAGAAGGTGAAGCAGGTCACCGAGGAACTGGTGGGGCATGCCTTCTCGGCCTGGGCGATCACCGCCATCAACAAAGCGGCTCGCCGCGTCGGTGAAGGTGCGGCCGCGGTAACTAGTACCCACTTTTCTTGGAACGTGAGTCGTGATTCAAGGTCGGGATGATACCCGAAGCAAGAGAAGTCCACCTTTCGAGGAAAGATCGCAAGGTGCTTGAGGCGTGTTGTCGCTCACCGGTGACATTGCAGCGCGATTTGAAGCGGGCGCGGATAGTCCTGTTGGCGGCGGATGGGCGCAGCACCCGGTCGATCGCGAAGGAAGTCGGAGTCCAGCCGCGGATTGTCAGCCTTTGGCGGCATCGCTATGCCGACCAGGGCCTTGAAGGGCTGCAAGACAAGCCGCGGCCTGGCAAGCAGCCGATCTATACGACGACGACCGACAAGCGGATTCTGAAGCTGCTGGATAAGCCGCCCCCGCAAGGGTTTGCGCGCTGGACCGGCCCTCTGCTGGCCGAGGCGCTAGGAGATGTTGACGTCCAATATGTCTGGCGGTTCCTGCGTAGCCACAAGATTGACCTCGCGGCTCGCAAGTACTGGTGTGAGAGCAACGACCCGAACTTTACGGCCAAAGCCGCCGATGTCGTTGGCCTTTACGTCGCCCCGCCGGCGAAGGCCATTGTGCTATGCGTGGACGAGAAGCCCTCGATCCAGGCTTTGGAGCGAGCGCAAGGCTATCTGAAGTTACCCAATGGCCGCGCCTTGACCAGCCAGAGCCACGATTACAAGCGGCATGGCACCACAACATTGTTTGCGGGGCTCGAAGTCGCCACCGGAAAGATCATCGCTACGCATTCAAAACGCCGTCGCCGTGTCGAGTTTCTCGATTTCATGAACAGCCTCACCGCGGCCTTTCCGGGCCGAAAGCTTCACGTCATCCTCGACAACCTCAACACCCACAAGAAGAATGAGGACTGGCTCAAAGCCCATCCCAACGTGCAATTCCATTTCACGCCGACAAGTGCGTCCTGGCTCAACCAGGTCGAGGTATGGTTCTCAATTTTGCAGGGGCAGTCGCTCAGCGGCACCTCCTTCACAAGCCTCAAGCAGCTTCAGGAACACATCGATGCCTACGTCAATGCGTACAACGACAGAGCTGAGCCCTTCGTCTGGACCAAGAAAAAAGTCCGTCAACGCCGTTTCAAAGGCCGCCGTATCACCCAGCTCTGATTCCGGGTACTAGGATGGAACTGCGTCCTACCCAGGTTGTCGTTGAAAGCTGAAGGAACGGGTCCGCTACATGATTCTGAACTCCCGCTATGAGCGCGCTACTAGGGTCTGTACCTAAAT
>NZ_VSSR01000053.1 GCF_008123515.1 Bradyrhizobium cytisi | reverse complement strand
GGGTTCGCGCCGAGTTGCCGCGCTGCTTCTCTAGATGCTCCAGGAATGCCAAGATCAGCGGCGCGTCGAGCCGTTCGATCTCGATCTTCGATGGCTTGAGCTTGAGCCGGCCGGCAGCAAATTGGAGCAACAGCTGGAAGCTCTGCGCGTAAGCCTCGCAGGTATGTTGGCTCGCCCGGCGTTCTTTGGGCAGGTGCTCGCGCAGGAAGCTGCTCAGATAGGGGGCGAGCGCGGTCATGCGGCGCCTCCAATCAGCAATGCCTCGCCGGCCTCGGCGATCTGGCCCATCAGGACCGGTGTCGCCTGCAAGTACCAATAGGTGTCGGTCACGTGGGCGTGGCCGAGGTAGGTGCTGAGCGCCACGATATGGCGGGCGACCGCAGCACGATCGTGGCGGCACTGCTCCAGCGAGCGGACCGCGAAGGTGTGGCGCAGATCGTGGATGCGCGGATCTCGCCCCGAGTACGCGCCCCTGAGATTGGTTCTATCGAGGAGCTGCAGGAAGATGCGTCGCACGGTGTTGTAGGGCAGCGACTGCCCAGCAACCGATACGAAGAGAGCGCGATCTGTGGTGGTCAGCGACCGCCGGGCGACCAGATATCTGTCGAGCGCCAGCCGAGCTGTTGCGTGAAGCGGCAACAGCCGGCTCTTCTGGAACTTGGTCTGCCGGACGACGAGCCCATCGGCAGTCACATCGTCGATCTGCAGCGCCAATGCTTCTGCGATCCGCATGCCGGTAGCGGTGAGCAGGCCGAAGAGCGTTGCGTACATGGTCGGTCTGATCGAGCCCGCCGGCCGGAGTGCCGCCGCAGCGCGAAGCAATCGTGCGATCTCGTCCGCACTATAATATACGGCGGTCGCCGCTTGACGACGGCGTGGCCGAGTGCATCCGCCGCCGGAACCTGATGGCGCGGATTCTCGGCGTGCATCGCCAGCGCGAACCGCCGCACGGTAAGCAACCTGTTGCGGCGCTGCTCCGGTGACGGCGCACGTGCGGCCCATGCCAGGACCCGGGCACTTCTGATGTGCCGGTCGCCGTGCTCTTCGGCGAAGCCGACGTAGCCCCTCAGCAGGATTTGCTGGACGCGGAACTTGAACCCCAGCGACTGCTGCTGGTCCACATATTTGGCAAGATGTTGACTCAGCATCACGCATCTCCCGGCCAGGGCTGCGCGATCTGCAGCAGCATCGTCACGTCGACTTTGGCATAGTGCGCGGTCATGTCCGGCGAACGGTGGCGCAGCACGGCACCAACCGTGTCGAGCGTCGCGCCGCCTCGCAGCATGGCCGTCGCGGCCGAGTGTCGAAGCAGGTTGGCCCCATTCGACGGAGTGGTGATGCCGGCCTTTCGTATTGCACAACGCACAACGTCAGAGACTGCACTCGACCTTGTCAGTGGCCGGATTGGTGCATTCGACATGAAGAAGATTCGACCATCGACGACGTGCGGCCGGGCTTGATCCAGATAAGCAAGCACGGCATCACCGGCGTCTTGCGGCAATGGTAATCTTGTTTCCCGGCGCCCCTTGCCGCGAACCGACAGCGTCGCTTGTTGCCAATCAATATCGGTGAGACGAAGAGAAAGAATGTCGCCGGCCCGCAAACCCAGTCGCGCCAACAGCAGCAGGATCGCCCGATCACGCACGCCAGTCGCCGTGGTCTGATCGCACGTTGCAATCAACACCTCGACATCTGACGAGCCGATGTATCGCGGCAGCGACGACAGGCGCCACTGCGGAATGATTGGCACGGCCTGATCGAGTCCCGCTCGGCACAACCCCCGCGCGCTGAGGAACCGCAAAAATCCTCTCAGCGCCATTGTCATCGTCTTCACATAGGCGAGCGAGACCCGTTTCGTCTCTGCAATGATCACGTTGCGAATGAGCTGGGCATTCCAACTTCGCGGCCTGATGCCAAGCGCCGGGAGCAGCCGCATGACCATGCGACCGTGTCGATCTATTGTCAGCTCTGTGACGCCGCGATGCTGTCGCAGCCAGTCCTGGAACTCGACCACCCGCCGGTCGAGCGTCGGTGATGCGAGCTTCGGCTTGCGCTGGACGATCCCGCGCTCGCCGAGAAACTCGACGAACCGGCGCACCCGCCTCACGTACTTCTCGGACACGCCCTTCTCGCGACGGATGCCGGGGCATCGACAGCGATGCCGAGCGAACCGATCGGTGACACCATCATCGATGTCGGCGACTGCGATCTTGGCCAGCGTCAGCCATTGCGCGAGGTGACGGGCTGCGGCGTCATAGCCGCTCACCGTCAAGCTCGCATGCCCCAACCCCGTCAGGTGTCGTGCGAACTCCGTCACCAGCGGGGCGAGATCGCCCGCGTCCATGCAGCGCTGCCCGTGGCGGTGACTCTCACTCGACTCGGCCATGCGTTGTCTCCCTTTCGTTGCCATCAAGGCAGGAAGGGAGGCCTCAGATTATGCGGAGTGAGGAAGAGGGCACCAGGAACTAAACTGTTGATAACGAAGCGGGTCTCGGATCGAACGGCCGCGCACTCAGCATAATCGTGGGCTCCACATAATTGCGCTTATGTGGTGCACCACATAATAGGAAGGGAATGGAGGGGCTTGCCATGTTGGTACGCGAGCACATGAAAGCCGATCCGTTCTCGGGTGCTGTTTATGTGTTCCGTGCCAAGCGGGCAGACCGGATCAAGCTGATCTTCTGGGATGGTACGGGTTTGTGCCTGTTCGCCAA
>NZ_VSSR01000052.1 GCF_008123515.1 Bradyrhizobium cytisi | reverse complement strand
AGTCTCGAAGCGTGCCCACCATCTTGCGTGTCGTGACCGGAATGGTGGGCACGGCGCTTCGCGCCTTTGCCCACCCTACAGCACCGTCACACCCGCCTCCTAATTCAACACCCGCTTGTTGTCCGGGCTGTCGAGCGAGAACGTCGGCACGTCGATCTCAAAACGTTCGCCGCTTTCGCTGACCATCTGGTAGCGGCCGGTCATGAAGCCGGAGGCGGTCGTGAGGGGCACGCCGGAGGTGTATTCGAAGCGCTCGCCGGGGGCGAGCGTCGGCTGCTCGCCGACCACGCCTTCGCCCTTGGTCTCCTGCTGCCGGCCGGTGGCGTCGGTGACGATCCAATGCCGCGTCTTGAGCTGCACGGTCTCGTCGCCGGAATTGGTGATGACGATGGTGTAGGACCAGAAATAGCGCGAGCGGTCGGCCGACGACTGCTCCGGAACAAAGTTCGGCTCGACGGTCACTTCGATCTGGCGGGTCACGGCGCGGTACATGATTGCCATCATAGCGAAATCCTCGCCGGGAACCAAACGCCGCAGGCGGCTTTCGCGACATCGTCCCGCCAGAATTGACAGGGAAGTACACCCCCAAAGAATACACCCGTATGTGATCCGGCCGCTTTGCGGGGCGGCGACTGGACCGGTACACTCCTCAAACGTTGCGATTTGCGGAAGGGTTTTTGGGCCCCGATGACCATTGCCGATCAAGTGACGGGATCGACGATCGCGGGAACCGCGGGTGCCAAGCCCGTGGAGGCCAAACCCGTGGCAGCGAAGCCGCGTGCACCCGCGATCACGCTGCCCGCCATCGGTGAGCGCGAGCTCAGGCTCGACCTGTTCCGGGGCCTCGCGCTGTGGCTGATCTTCATCGACCATCTGCCGCCGAATTTGCTGACCTGGTTCACGATCCGCAATTACGGCTTCAGCGACGCCACCGAGATATTCATCTTCATCTCCGGCTACACGGCCGCCTTCGTCTATGGCCGCGCCATGCTGGAGAGCAGCTTCGTCATCGCCACCGCGCGCATCCTGCGCCGGGTCTGGCAGATCTATGTCGCCCACGTCTTCCTGTTCACGATCTTCCTCGCCGAGATCTCCTATGTAGCAACCAGCTTCGAGAACCCGCTCTACACCGAAGAGATGGGGATCATGGATTTCCTCAAGCAGCCCGACGTCACCATCGTGCAGGCGCTGCTGTTGCGCTTCCGTCCCGTCAACATGGACGTGCTGCCGCTGTATATCGTCCTGATGCTGGCGCTGCCGCTGATCCTGTGGTCGATGAAGTGGCGGCCTGACGTGACGCTCGCGCTCTCGGCCCTGCTCTATGCGGCGACCTGGGAATTCGACCTCTACTTCTCCGCCTATCCGAACGGCTTCTGGGCGTTCAATCCGCTCGCCTGGCAATTGCTGTTCGTGTTCGGGGCATGGTGTGCACTCGGAGGTGCGCGACGCATGTCACGCATTCTGGCGTCGCCCGTGACGATGTGGATCTCGATCGCCTATATCGTGGCGGCGTTCTACGTGACGCTGACCTGGTACGTGCCGCAGCTCGGCCATCTCATGCCGAAGCGGATCGAGCAGTGGATGTATCCAATCGACAAGACTGACCTCGACGTGCTGCGCTTCACGCATTTCCTGGCGCTGGCCGCGCTCACCGTGCGGTTCCTGCCGCGGGACTGGCCGGGCCTGAAATCGCCCTGGTTGCGGCCGCTGATCCTGTGCGGCCAGCATTCGCTGGAGATATTCTGCCTCGGCGTGTTCCTGGCCTTCGCCGGCCATTTCATCCTGGCCGAGGTCTCCGGTGGACCGGGCATGCATGCGCTCATTAGTCTCTCCGGAATCCTGATCATGTGGGGCGTTGCCTGGGTGATTTCGTGGTACAAGCGCGTGGCTGACAAGAGCGGTGCGAAAACCAAAAACGCCGTCGGCAATGCCGATCTGGCGGGAGGGGGCTGATGAAGGCGAAGGTTCTCCTGAGCCTGGTCCTGATATGCGGGTGCCTCGCCGCGCCTCCGGCGCGCGCGGGCGATGCCGTGCCTGCCGCGCCGGCCGCCTGCGAATTGCCGCCTTATCTGCTTGCCACCGACAGCCAGCTCCACAAGGTCGCCGAGACCGTCAAGGCCGGCAAGCCGCTCGAGATCCTGGTGATCGGCAGCCGCTCCACCACCATTCCATCCTCGGAGGACAGCTCCTATCCGGCGCGGATGCAGGCCATTTTGAAGGACAAGCTGCCGCCTGCGGAGACCGTGCACGTATCCGTAGAAATACAGAGCAAGAAGACAGCGGAGGAGGCCGCGGGAACCTTCGTTAAGCTGATGGAAGCAAAAACACCTACTTTGGTCATCTGGCAGACCGGGACCGTGGATGCTATCCGCTCCATCGATCCCGACGATTTCCGCGGCGCCGTGACCGAAGGGGTCGCTGCGTTGCAAAATGCAGGGGCTGACGTCGTCTTGATGAATTTGCAGTACAGCCCGCGTACCGAAACCATGATCTCGGCGCCGCCGTATCTCGATAATATGCGGGTGGTGGCGCAGGAGCATGATGTCCCGCTGTTCGACCGTTTCGCGATGATGCGGCAGTGGAATGATCAGGGTCAGTTCGACCTGTTCAGCCCCTCCCGGGGCCCCGAGCTGGCGAAACAGGTCCATGACTGCATCGGCCGGGCGTTGGCACAGTTCGTGATCGACGCTGCCCATCTGGGGCCGGCCCAGCAGCAAAATTGAGGTCTAGCGTTAATGAGTTCTCTCCGCCCTTTTGGCCTGTCGACATGGCTGGCCGCGCCCGCAGCGGCGGCGCTGCTGATGCTGACGCCCGTGGTGCAGGCACCTGCTCACGCTCAGGCTGCCCAGGCGACGCCCGCGCCGCAGCAGACCGCTAATCCCGCACCGGCATCACCATCCCAGACCACGGTCGCCGCGACCAGTCAGCAGGCTACCGAGCAGCGCGGCCTCACCTCGCGCGCCATCGACAAGGTGAAGCAGGTCGCGAAATCCGCTGGCGATATTTTTAGCCGCGTGCCGTGTCTCGCGCCGAAGGGCGGCTCGAAGGCGATGGGCTCGCTGCCGCATGTCGCGGCCAAGCTCGTTGCCGGCAAGCCTGTCGTGATCGTCGCGTTCGGCTCGTCGTCGACGGCGGGCTACGGCGCGAGCTCGCCGGACTTCAACTATCCGAACCGTCTCACCGCGCAGCTGCGCCGGCAATATCCCACCGCCAACATCACCGTCGTCAATGCCGGTGTCGGCGGCGAGGATGCGCCCGAGATGATGAAGCGCCTCCAGAAGGAGGTGATCGACGTGCATCCGGATCTCGTGATCTGGCAGGTCGGCACCAACGCCGTGCTGCGCAACCTCGATCCCGGCGACACCGCCAAGATAGTCGAGGACGGCATCACCCGCATCCAGGCCGCCGGCGATGCCGACGTCGTACTGGTCGACCCGCAATATTCACCGCGGGTCACCGAGCGTCCCGAAAGCGCAAGCAAGATGGTGAAGCTGCTCGGCAAGATCGCCGAGCTTCGTCACGTCGGCATCTTCCCGCGCTTCGAGGTGATGCGCGACTGGCACGAGAAGCAGGCGCTCCCGGTCGAGAGCTTTGTCATTGCCGACGGCCTGCACATGAACGATTGGGGCTATGCCTGCTTCGCCCAGCTGCTCGGCGACGACATCATCCGCTCCGTCGGCCAGATCAAGCTGGGCGTGAACGTGCCCGCGGACGTGCGGACGTACCGGCCGATGTAGGTGTCGTAGGGTGGGCAAAGGCGCGCTCTTCGCGCGTCGTGCCCACCATCTATCGGCAGTATGATCGCGAATGGTGGGCACGCATTCGCTTTGCCCACCCTACGAGACCGAGCTCTTAGCTCCCTACGCCTTCTCCAGCGCCGCGGTCAGATCCTCTATCAGATCATCCGCATGCTCGAGCCCGGCCGAGAAGCGGATAAACCCTTCGCTGATGCCGAGCGCGGTGCGATCTTCCAGCTTCAGCCGCTGATGCGTCGTGGTCGCCGGATGCGTGACGAGGCTCTTGGCGTCGCCGAGATTGTTGGAAATCTTCGCAAGCTTGAGCTCGTTGAGCACGCGGAATGCACCCTGCTTGCCGCCCTTGACCTCGAAGCCGACCAGGGTCGAGCCGCCGCGCATCTGCTTCTTCACCAGCGCTGCCTGCGGATGATCGGCGCGGCCGGGATAGACCAGCCGCGAAATTTTCGGATGGCTCGCCAGCACGTCGGCGATGCGCGCCGCGGTCTCCGTCTGCGCGCGCACGCGCACGCCGAGCGTCTCCAGGCCCTTGAGCAGAACCCAGGCGTTGAACGGCGAGATCGACGGTCCGGTCTGGCGCATGAAGTTGTGGATGTGCTCGGCGATGAAGGCTTCCGAGGACAGGATGATGCCGCCGAGGCAACGGCCCTGGCCGTCGATGTGCTTGGTCGCGGAGTAGACCACGACGTCGGCACCGAGCGCGAGCGGGCTCTGCCAGATCGGGGTGGCGAACACGTTGTCGACGACGAGCCGCGCGCCGCCGCTATGCGCGATCTCGGCAATCGAGGGAATGTCGAGCACATCGAGCGTCGGATTGGTCGGGCTCTCCAGGAAGAACGTCTTGGTGTTCGGCTTGAGCGCACGCTGCCACTGGTCGAGATCGGCTCCGTCGACCAGCGTGGTCTCGATGCCGTAGCGCGGCAAGAGATCCTGAATGACGTACAAGCACGACCCGAACAGCGCGCGCGATGCCACCACGTGATCGCCGGCCTTCAGCGGCGCCAGGATCGCGGTCGTCACCGCGGCCATGCCTGTTGCCGCCGAGCGCGCAGCCTCGGCGCCTTCGAGCTCGATCATGCGGCGCTCGAACATCGCGATCGTCGGGTTCGAATAGCGCGAATAGATGAAGCCGGGGTCCTCGCCCTTGAACCGCGCCTCGCACTCCTCGGCGCTGTTGTAGACGTAGCCCTGGGTCAGGAACAGCGACTCCGACGTCTCGCCATATTGCGAGCGCAGGGTGCCGGAATGAACCAGGCGGGTTTCGGGACGGTATTGCGTGGTGGACGCCGGGGACTTCGACATAGGATCTCCTCTGCGTGACCATCGAAAATGGTCACAAAAAAACCGGCCTGGATATCTCCACGGGCCGGGATCACAGAGGTCCCCGGCCTGTTTAGCGACTTATTTAACGTGGCTGCAAGCCGGCCGGCTCAAATCACCACGGGATAAGTCATGCTCATATTCCGCAATGCCCTTTCCGTCAAGACAGCCATCGGCTAGCCGTAAAAAACTGTATCTTCGGCATGTCCGGATGCATCCGACCCCTGACGAGGACCCCCGATTGACGTTCACGGTTGCCGCCGACGCCAATGGTATCCTGCCCGACCGCATGATCGCGGCGATGGCGGAGGCGGGCCTCATCCTGCCTGCCTACGACTTCGTCGAAAGCCAGATCCAGCCGGCGAGCCTCGACCTGCGCCTCGGCGACGTCGCCTATCGCGTCCGCGCGAGCTTCCTGCCCGGCCCCGGCGCCACCGTTGCCGAGCGCATCGACCAGTTGAAGCTGCACGAGTTCAGCCTCGCCGACGGCGCGGTGCTGGAGACCAACTGCGTCTACATTGTGCCGCTGCTCGAAAGCCTTGCGTTGCCGCCGGAGATCGTCGCTGCCGCAAACCCCAAGAGCTCGACCGGCCGGCTCGACGTCTTCACCCGCGTGATCGCCGACGGCACCCGCCGCTTCGACATGATCGGCGCCGGCTATCACGGTCCACTCTATGCCGAGATCAGCCCGAAGACGTTTCCGGTGCTGGTCAGCGAGGGCTCGCGGCTGTCGCAGGTGCGCTTCCGCACCGGTGACGCCATCCTCGACGCCGACGAGCTCGACGCGTTACATGCGTCCGAGCGCCTCGTCGATGTCGACGATGCGGATCTTACCGGCGGCGTTGCCGTCTCGGTCGATCTGTCCGGCGAGAAGGGCACGGGTTTCGTCGGCTACCGCGCCAAGCGCCACACTGGTGTGGTCGATGTCGATCGTCGCTCCGGCTATGCGGTGGAAGATTTCTGGGAGCCGATCTCGGCGCGTCCCGACGGCAGCCTGATCCTTGATCCCGGCGAGTTCTATATCCTCGCGTCGAAAGAGGCGGTGCAGGTACCGCCCGATTACGCCGCGGAGATGGTGCCGTTCGATCCGCTGGTCGGCGAATTCCGCGTGCATTATGCCGGATTCTTCGATCCCGGATTCGGCTATGCCGGCGCCGGCGGCCAAGGCGCGCGCGCCGTGCTGGAAGTGCGCTCGCGCGAAGTGCCGTTCATCCTCGAGCACGGCCAGATCGTCGGCCGCCTCGTCTACGAGAAGATGCTGTCACGCCCCGACGCCATGTACGGCCAGCGCATCGGCTCCAACTACCAGGCGCAGGGCCTGAAGCTGAGCAAGCACTTTCGGGTGTAGCTGCATCCGCGTCCTCCGCCGTCATTCCCCGCGAAGGCGGGGAATCCAGTACGCTGCGGCCCATCGATTCAATCACAGCCGTCCCTGGAATACTGGATCGCCCGGTCTCCGCCGGGCGATGACAGCGAGTGCGTGTCCGGTTGCGCCGCCCCATCCGCGATGACACACTCCCGCAAAACAACAAGCCGGGAGCGAACATGACTGCCGCAGCAGATTCCGCGCAAGAAGCTCAATGGAAACGCTGGCGCGCGGTCGCCGACCTCTACCACGCTTATTTCACCGGCCTGATCCTTACCGTCGTCACCCGACGCGGCACGGCGGACGCGGCCGAATTCGTCTTCCGCGTGTTCCGCCGCCAGCAGCAGGAGCGCTTTCTGCCCGGCTTGCAAAAGCTAGGGCTCAGCCATTTGCCGCCGGCGGTGGCGGCTGCGCAATATCACTATCTCTCCAACTGGATCGGCGGCGTCCACGTCGAATACATGTATGAGAGCGACACCAAAGCCTGGATCCGCTATCCGCCGCCGCGCTGGATCTGGAAGGGCGCTGCGATCTGCGGCGTGCCGGGCGAAGTCTCGCGCGCGATGCTGCGCGGCTGGCACGCCAACAACGGTGCGGCGCTTGGCGATCTCCGCCTGGGCTTCGTCTGCACCAAGCAGAGCGTTGATGGGCAGGATGGGCTCGAAGGCTACTATCATCAATACGACCATCCGCTCGAGCTCGACCAGCGCCTGGTGTTCGCACGGCATCTCGAAGCACCGCTGTTCGACGCGAACGCCGCACCGGCTCTGCCTGTGTCGAGCTGGCCGAGGCCGCGGCTTGAAAAGGCCTATCGCAACTACGCGATGGAATATGTCCGCACCGCCGCGCCCGTGATGGTGCAGCTATTCGGGCCGGAAGATGCCGGCTATCTCCTGCACCTCACCGGCAAGCTGATCGGCATGCAGTATTTCGACGAGGTCGCAGCCGCGCTGTCGGCGACACGCGGTGGCGCGAGCGAGTTCGCATCGTTTCTCAAGGGGCTGTTCGCGGCGCAGGACGACGCAGCGGAGATCACGACGTCCGAAGGCAGCATCGAGATCAGCCAGCAAAGCTGGACGCTGATGGATGACGTCACCGATTATCATCGTGCCTGCGCGAAGGTGCTGGAAGGGCTGTTCGAAGGGCTCGCTGCGGGATGCGGCCGGCACATCCGGGTGCATTTGCGTCCGACAGCAGGCGGCCGGCCGCCGCTGGTCTGGACGGTCGGGTAATTCCACCACTTGAAATGCGCTGCCGCAGGGCACGCCTGCACCTGACGCAGGAGGAATCGGGGCCTGTCGTGCTAACACGTGCCTATCGCGCCTTCCGCGCGAGGAAATAGATTAGCACACCTATGCATTGCTGCGCCGCAAACGGCGCTTTTGCCCGGGAGAGGGAATGACGGACATCGCCGAAATCCCGGTCGATGAGCAGGAACGTCCGCTGCCACCGCCTCCGCGCCCGATGCGGAGCGCGCTGACCGATGGCCCGATCCTGCGCACGCTGCTCAGTCTCGCCTGGCCTAACGTCGTCGCGCTGTCCGCCGGCACCTGCGTGGTGATCGCCGAGACCTCCTATATCGGACGTCTCGGCGTGGAAGCGCTGGCGGCGATGGCGCTGGTGTTTCCGACAGTGATCCTGACCATGACGATGTCCGGCGGCGCCATGGGCGGCGCGGTCGCTTCGGCCATCGCGCGTGCGCTCGGCGCCGGCGATCGCGAGCGTGCCGGGACGCTGGCCGCGCATGCGCTCCTGATCGGCATCACCTTCGGCGTCGTCTTCATGCTGGGCATGCTGATCTTCGGACCCCAGGTGCTCACGATGCTCGGCGGCCGTGGTGAAGTGCTGACGCATGCGATCGCCTATACGCAGGTGTTTTTCGGAGGTGCCGTGCTGCCCTGGCTTCTCAACACCATGGCGGGCGTGCTGCGCGGCACCGGCAACATGAAGCTGCCATCGCTGTTGATGCTGAATTCCGCGGTCATGCAGGTCGTGCTTGGCGGCACGCTGGGCCTGGGGCTCGGGCCCGTGCCGCAGTTCGGCATGCGCGGTGTCGCGGCGGGCTCGCTGATCGCCTATTCGATGAATATCTGCGTGATGGGCTGGTATCTGTTTTCGGGTCGCGCGCGCGTGATTCCAAAACTGCGCGGGCTGCGCATCCAATGGGCGATGTTCTTCGACATCCTGAAGGTCGGCGCGATCGCCTGCTTCTCGCCGCTGCAATCGGTGCTGACGATCTCGATCTTCACCCACCTGCTGGCCAAGTTCGGCACCGCGATCCTCGCCGGCTATGGCATCGGCGCGCGGCTCGAATTCCTGCTGACCTCGATCGCATTCTCGTTCGGCATCGCGTCGGTGCCGATGATCGGCATGGCGGTGGGTGCCGGTCGCATCGCCCGCGCCCGGCGCATCGCCTGGATTGCAGGGGCGAGTGCTTTCGTCGCTGTCGGCGCGCCGGCCTGCCTCGTTGCGCTGTTCCCCGACCTCTGGGTCAACATATTTACGGACAGCGCCACCGTGCGCGCGACCAGCCATCAGTATCTGTCGACGGTCGCGCCGTTCTACGCCTTCATCGGCCTCGCTTCGACGATGTACTTCTCGTCACAAGGCGCGGCCAAGGTGATCGGCCCGGTGCTGGCGCAGACGGCGCGACTGACCTACATCGCGACCTGCGGCTGGTGGCTGTCGACGCATGACGCCACTGCGCAAAACTTCTTCTGGCTGGCCGCGAGCTCGATGGTCGTGCTCGGCCTGCTGTCATGCTCCAGCGTGGTGCTGACGCGCTGGGGGCCGCGCGCGACGAAGCCGGCCGTGCGTCCGGCGCTGTCGGTTGTAGACTAGCGATGCTTGTGGCGGCGATGACCGCCGCCGCCGAGATTGGCGAGCCGCATCAATTGCGGGATCATCGCCATCATGTCGCCGCCGCCGCCCAGCATGCCCGTGATATCGCCGTCGCCCATCGGTGCGTAGCCACCGTAATTGGGCGCGCCGAACCCGCCGCCCATACCGCCGCCACCCATCACGCCACCGAGCCCGCCGCCGCCATTCTCCATCATGCGGCCCATCATCGGCCCCATGGTTTGCATCAGCATGGCGAAGCGGCGCTTGCCCATCTTCGCCTTCATCATCTCCAGCATCGGCGCCATCTGGGTCATCATTTCCTCGCCGCCGGTACCTCCGCCGCCGAGGAACTGCGCCTTGGCCGGCGTGCTCGCGGCCGAAAAAAGCAGCAGCACGGCGGCTGCCTGGCAGATCACCTTGTCCGCACCTCTCATGGCATGCTCCTCGCGTGCGTGGCGCCGCCGGGAGAGCGAGGCCAACCGGACGCACGCGGCCATGGTTACGGCCGAGAACGGCGGCGCTCTGTGAGAAAAATCACGCAGCCGGAAAGGCCTTGTGCATGGCGATCACGGCCTCCCTGGTCTGCCCCTGAACGTAAGGCGCGAGCTCGTTGGGCAGCATGTCGATAATCCAGACCAGGCGGCATTTCGCCTCGCCGTCGGCGATCACCTGCACCGAGGCGCTGTAATGCGTCAGCCGTTCGCTGTTGATTGCGTAGACCAGCCGTTGTCGCGCGTCGTCGCAATCGACCAGCACCTCGCGTGCGACCGAGCCATTGGCGAAGGTGACGAAGCGTGCATCGCCGTCGAGCTGGCAAGCGGTGACAAAGCCCGGCACCAGCCGCCGATGCAGCGCGCCGAAATCGCGCACCGCGTCCCAGACACTGCAGGCCGGGGCGGAGAGGGGGACGTCGTTGTGGATGGAGGCCATGGAGGTGTCCTTGATTGAGAAGGTAGGGTGGGCAAAGGCGCAACGCGCCGTGCCCACCATTTATCGGCATCGTCGCGCGACATTTGGTGGGCACGCTTCGCTTTGCCCACCCTACGAAATCTCGTGCGCAGTGAGCGTTCACACGCAAACCGCCTCGACATTGTTGCCATCAGGGTCGATCAAAAACGCCGCGTAATAGGTCGGGCTGTAATCCTTGCGCGGCCCGGCGCCGCCGTTGTCGCGGCCGCCGCTCTTCAGGCCTTCGCTGTGAAACGCCTTTACCGCATCGTGATCCCCGGCGCGAAACGCGATATGCGCGCCGTCTGCCTTGCGGCCCTTGTTCAGGTGCAGCCAGAGCGCGGGCTCGCCCTTCGGCCCGAACCCGGCATAGCCGTCGCCGCTCGAGCACAGGACATAACCGAGCGGCGTCAGCACCGCCGTGTAGAAGCGCGTGGCGGCGTCGAGGTCGGCAACCCGCAGTCCGATATGGTCGTACATGGTCATCTCCATTGCAAAGCGCGCCGCGTGGTGGCGCGCGCCGGAGACGACCCTAGTCAGTTGAGGGCAAGCCGCTCTTGGAGAATCTTGCGCTCGCCCTTCGCAGCCTGCCGGAACTTGGTCGGCGACACGCCCGCGGCGCGATGAAACGTGCGGACGAAGTTGGAGAGGTCGCCGAAGCCGACGTCATAGGCGATGTCGGTGACCGCGATGTCGTCGTCAGCGAGCAGGCGCGCCGCGTGCCGCAGACGCGAGCGCACCAGATATTGATGCGGGGTGACGCCGAGCACGTTGGAGAACAGCCGCAGGAAATGGAACGGGCTCAGATCGGCGAGACGCGCGGCCTGTTCGAGGTCGATCTCGGCATGCGAGTTGTCGTCGATCCACAATGCCGCCTCGACCGCGCGGCGGCGGTCGCGTGTGGTCGGCGTAGCCGGCTTGCGCGGCTTGCCCGAGACCATATCGACAAAGCGGCCGGCGAGGATCTGGCCGATCTCGTCGAGGCCGAGGTCGCTGTTGCCATCTGCCGCCGTCTGGGCGAGCTCGCCCAGCACCATCAGCTCGGGCAGCGGCGGCGTCGCGCCGACCTGCCACGTCTCGCGTCGCCCGCCGAGCGCCTCGACCAGCTCCTCGCTGAAGAAGAACGACAGGCAGACGTCGCCGCAGACATGCTCATGCGTGCAGGTATATTCGTCGCCGGGCGCGCCGACCAGCAGCGATCCCGCCACCAGCTCGAAGAAGCCGGCGCGGCAATGGCAGCCGAAGCTCCCGGAGCGGACATAGGCGATGGAATGACCGGTGCGGCACTCGGCAAACGGCTTGTCGCCCGGTCCCGCGTCGCAGCGAAACTCGGAGACCGTCATCGCTTGTGACGTCAGCAGCGTGGTCGCATCCATCGCACCTATCTAGGTGGGTGAGCGCGGCGGGGCAACGGGCAGCAGCACCTCGAACAGCGTCTTGCTGGCGATCGGATGAGCGCCCTCAAGCGCCAGCAGCCGCCGCTTGGAGATCACCCCGCCGTAAGGCGAGATCCTGTCGGCATAGCCGCCGGCCTCGATCACCCGGTGGCAAGGCACGATGATCATGTAGGGATTCCGGGAGATCGCCTGCGCCACCGAATGCGCGGCGCCCGAAGCGCCCAGTGCCTTGGCGATCTCGTGATAGGTGCGCGTCTCCCCGCGCGGGATGGTGCAGGCATATTCGTAGACCCGCCGGTCGAAGGCGGGCACGCCGCCGGCGTCCAGGCTGACGTCGGAAAAGTCGGGATCACTGCCCTGCAGCAAGGTCAGGATGCCCTCGATCGCAAGCTCGGTGTTGAGCGGGACCGCCTGCTCGCGCGCCTCGGGATGGACCTGAAAAATCCGGCGGCGGGTGTCGATCTCCCGCACCTCCGGCAATTGCACGGCCACGACGCCGGAATTGCTCCAGACGATGCCGCAACGGCCTATGGCCGTGCCGAATATCGCGTAAGCACGCCCCACCATGCGCACGCCCCACACGCTGTACGTTCCTCAACCCGGCAGCGATCATAACACCGCCACAATCCGGCGCACCTGGAATCTTACCAGGACGTTAACAACCGTCCGGCCTGACGCGCCAAAGCGCTTGGCGCCGGACACCGTCTCGGCTAATCAGGACGGACGCGGGACACGCGCATCCGCGGGCGTAGTTCAATGGTAGAACGGCAGCTTCCCAAGCTGCATACGAGGGTTCGATTCCCTTCGCCCGCTCCAACGCTTTGCCGGAACTTGGTGCACTTCGCTGGATCTTTGGCGACGATTGCTATGCGGAAGTACCGTAGAGGTTGAGCCGAGCCTTGCGGCCAAGGCCCCCAGAGGAACTAGGCGGCACCAAGACGCGACAGATAAAGTAGCCGATCGAAGCGGTAGTTTCGATGGCCTGCTCGCGAGTGGGCATTGTCGTTCGAATCATACCGCAAGTCATGCACCACTAGTCGCAGCGTTGTCGCGATGATGCGTCGAGCCACATCAAGCGTTCGTCATTCAGGGGCAATAAGCTTGCTTTGGTCGGCAGTTTGGTCAGCAGGGACTTATTGGCGCCCGCGTTTTTGCTTCTGATCATCGAACAAACATTCGGGTCCGGCCTGTTGTCGGGCAAACGGAGGCATTGATGACAAACTCAGCACCTGTTTTCACCGCCGATGGTGGCAGCGACGGTTCCGTCACGCGCGTGTCGACCGGCGCAACCGGGGCGCAGGCGGATGGCCAAAGTCACCAGCCCGTGTTCTCGCCCGACGGCACGAAAGTGGCGTTCGAATCCTATGCCGACAATCTGGTGCCCGGCGATACCAACGGTCAACCCGACGTCTTCGTGAAGGACCTGACGACTGGCGCCATCACGCTCCTGTCGACCAGCGCCAGCGGGGTACAGGGGGATAGCTGGAGCTACCAGCCGGTTTTTTCGCCCGATGGTACCAGGCTGGCGTTCGCGTCTGCTTCCGACAATTTGGTGCCGGGCGATACCAATGGTGCTTACGACATCTTCGTGAAGGACCTGACGACCGGCGCCATCACGCGCGTGTCGACCAATGCCAGCGGGGCGCAGGCGGACGGCTTCCAGAGCACCAACCCGATATTCTCGCCTGACGGCACCAAGGTTGCGTTCTATTCCGATGCCGACAATCTCGTGCCGGGCGATACCGACCATGTGCGCGACATCTTCGTGAAGGACTTGACCACTGGCGCGATAACGCTCGTGGGGGCCAGTCCGTACAACGGGGGAGACGGCAGCGGCGGGGATCAGAATGGCTTTACCTTCGCCCCCTCGTTCTCGCCCGATGGCACCAAGATCGTGTTCGGGTCCACCACAGGAGGTGGCGCCATCAACGATATCTACATCAAGGATCTTGCCAGCGGGGTCACCACACTGGTGTCGGACAGCGCCAGCGGCGTTCATGGGAATGGCGGCAGCTACGACCCGGTGTTCTCGCCTGATGGCACCAAGGTGGCGTTCTATACCTTTGCCGATAATCTTGTGCCGGGGAGTTCCAATATCGGAATCGGCAACATTGTCATCAAAGATCTGACCACAGGCGTGGTCACGTTGGTATCGGCCAACGCCGACGGAGCTCCGCAGGACAACGGCGAAGCCCAGAAACCCGTGTTCTCGCCTGATGGTACGAAGATTGCGTTCTATTCCTTCGCCGACAATCTCGTGCCGGGTGTCAATGGCTATGAGATTTATGTGAAGGACCTGATCACCGGCACCGTCAAGATTGTCTCGACCAACGCGAGCGGCGCGCAGGCAAACGGCTACAGCCAAGCTCCCGTGTTCTCGTCTGATGGCACCAAGTTGGTATTCGAATCTTCAGCCAGCAATCTCGTGCCGGGCGATACCAATGGCACTGAGGACATATATGTGAAGGATATTGCTCCGCCGTCCGTCACCGAAGCGAAGCTGACGGACAATGGCGCCGCCCATGTTTCGACATCGGGGGCGGCGTTTTTTACCGACGCGGACAAGACCGACACTCACACGATCTCGGTGGCATCGCAAAGCGGCGATCTCGGCACACTCACGGCCACGGTCGACGATGCCGATGGCAAGGTGACGTGGAGCTATGATGTCTTTCACGCCAACATCGCTCCGCTCGCGGCCGGACGGACCCATACCGACGCCTTCACCTTGACCCTCGACGACGGTCACGGCGGTTCCGCGACACAGAGCGTCACCGTGACGCTGACAGGAATCGATGATGCGCCCGTGATCGGCTCGGGCGCGACGGCAACCTTCGCGGAGAATGGCACTGATGTCACCTACCACGTCGCGGCGACCGACGTCGACAGCCCCGCGCCGACCTATTCGCTATCCGGTGCCGATGCGGCTCTGTTCAACGTGTCGGTGACAGGCGATGTGACGTTCAAGTCTGCGCCCGACTTCGAAGCGCCGAAAGACGCAAACCACGACAATGTCTATGACGTCACCGTAGCTGTCAGCGACGGGGAGAAAATCACCACAAAGAACCTCGCGATCACGGTCACTGACGTGAATGACACCGCTTCCGGCGGATTTCTGATTGTCACGGGCTCGACGGGCTTCGCATCGATCGATGGGGCAACGATCAGTATCGGCGTGAGCGGGAATCTGCATGAGACCGGCAGCAGCGGTGTCATTAGCAACAGCCTGATCAGTGATCTCGGTTCGCTGAACGAAACCCAGGCGACCCTCGCGCTCGCGAACGATATCATCTTCGGCGGTTCCCTCGGTGTGATCGTCGCCCATGGCGGCACCATCACCTTCGACAATGTGCATCTCGACGGGATTTCGCTCGATGCGGCATCCGGCGCGCTTATCGAATCCGTTGCAGGCAGCACCAACACCTTCAACAACGTGACGCTTAATGCTGGCGCCGTGTTTGACGACAGTGCCGGAAGCGTTCTGAACGTCGGCGGCCTGTTGAACAACGGCGGCAAGATCGAGCTCTTCAATGCCACCAAAACTGTCTTGACCGGTGACATCGTCGTCATCGGCAACGGCGAGATCAAGCTCGATCCGGGCTCTGTGATCCTGAACAGCAGTGCGCATCACACGCTCGACCTTGAGGGCGGCACGATCGATGGCGCCGGCACGATCGGGAACGGCGACCATGGCCTCACTTTGAATATCGGCTTCGCCGGCACGCTCGATGCGAACGGGTCTCAACCGCTTGAAGTGAACACCGGCAATTCCGTCACCAACAACGGCCTGATCGAAGCCACGCACGCCTCGCTCAGTTTCGACGACGCCGTTCTCAACGGATTTGCTACGATCACCGCCGATCAGGGCGGCGCGATCGACTTCAGGAACGGTTTGACAAGTAACGGCCTCGTCGATGTCCGCGCCGGCAGTGAGGTGGATGTCTCAGGCAACCTCGTCAACAACGGCACTGTCCTGGATAGTGGCGTGCTCAAGGTCGATGGTTTGAGCGGGACTGGAACTGTCTACGTCAGCGACGGGACGCTGGCGGTCGCTGGTAATCTCAGCAGCAATGTCGTTCTGACTGGTAGGGATTCATTTGTATTCGGGCCCGATGCCAAACAAACATCGGGTGTCATTGCAAACTATACGCCAGGCGCGACGCTGGTGCTGGATGGCTTCGATACCAAGGTGAACGTGGCCCTCAACTATCAGACCGATGTTTTGACACTGACCGATGCGGACCATCATGCAATGACGCTTCACCTAGCACCTGGATCCCTGATCCCGCAGGTCCACGGCGCGGCGTCGGATTTTCTTGTTTAGCGAATTTCGGCTCTGCTTTGACCGAGGCCGCAAACCTTGCCGCGCGGCGCGCAAAAATTCCAATATATTAGCCCTTCGCTCCCGGCACGCGCCGCTCCTCCGGCCTAATCTCCTCCCGCCCGGCGGATGCGGTCCATGTGCCGGGCGATGTTCGGATGAGGCCATGGACCAGCAAAAACTCGACAGGGCGATCGGTCGGCGCTTGAAGACCTTGAGGACGCAGGCCGGCATGACCTTGAACGAACTCGCCAGCCGCTCCGGTGTCAGCCGGGCCATGATCGGGCGGGTGGAGCGGGCGCAGAGCAGTGCCACGGCGGCGCTGCTGAGCAAGCTCTGTGCGGCGCTCGACGTCTCGCTCAGCGACGTCGTCGCGCTCTCGGAGAAGCCGCCGGAGCGGCTGACGCGGCTTGCCGACCAGCCGCAATGGCGCGATCCCGACAGCGGCTACCGGCGGCGCCATGCCTCGCCGGCCGATGCGGCGAGCGGCATCGAGATCATCGTCGTCGACCTGCCGGCCGGCGCGCGCGTGTCCTACAGCCCCTGGGGCCGCAACGCTTTCACCCAGCAACTGCTGATGCTGGAGGGCGCGGTCTGCGTGCATATCGACGCCAAAGCCGTGCGCCTGCGCGAGGGCGACTGCTTCGACTTCGACGTCATGCGCGCGGTGACCTTCGAGAACGAAACCAAGCAGGATGCGCGCTACGTCATCATCACGCGGCGCGGCACCTCCTACGGGAAGATGTGAGACCCTGACGATGCAGATCCGCATTGGCGACACCTTCGATCCGCGCGTCGTCGCGCTGCTCGACCACCACGTTGCGGCGGCGCGGGCGCAAACCGCGCCGGGCAGCGCGCATGCGCTCGATCTCGCCGGGCTTCGCGCCAGCGACGTCGCGTTCTGAACCGGCTGGGACGGCGAGACGCTGGTCGCGACCGGTGCGCTGAAGACGCTCTCGGCCGACCACGGCGAGGTGAAGTCGATGCACACGCTCCAGACCACGCGCCGGCGCGGCTTTGGTGGTCTGATGCTCCGCCACATCATCGCCGAGGCGCGCAAGCGCGACATCAAGCGGTTGAGCCTCGAGACCGGCTCGTGGGACTATTTCAAGCCCGCGCACGCGCTCTATCAGGCGCACGGTTTCGTGCCTTGCGGCCCGTTCGAGGGCTATGTCGAGGACCCCAACAGCCTGTTTCTGACACTCGATCTGAGCGGCCGCTGACGCCCTGGCGCAACCGGGGCTCGAAAAGATCGTCTTGCCCCTCAAAATGAGTTGCGCACCTCAAAACACCTCTGCTAGCCTTCAGGCATGGCCGAAGAGACCGTCTCCGCCGCGCTGACGCTGAAAGACATCGCCCGCGAGGCGGGTGTCAGCCTGGCGACGGTCGATCGCGTCCTGCACAACCGCCCCGGGGTGCGGTCCGATACGGTCCGCCGCGTCCAGGAGACCATCGCGCGCAATGCCTTTCAGCCGCACGTGGCTGCCGCCGAGCTCGCCCGCGGCCGCGTCCGCCGGTTTGCCTTCGTCATGCCGTCGGGGGCGAACCCGTTCATGCAGCAGATCGAGGCCTATCTCGGCGAGATGTCCGGCTGGCTATCGGCCCGGCGTCTCAGCGTCGAGATGGTCAATACGGATGTGTTCGATCCGTCCGTGCTCGCTGCAACGCTCGAGACGCTCTCGGGCGACTACGACGGCGTTGCCGTCGTGGCGCTGGATCATCCCGGCGTGCGCGCTGCGATCAACGATCTCGTCGATGCCGGCACCAAGGTGGTGACGCTGGTCTCCGACGTGCCGTCGTCGCGCCGCCACCATTATGTCGGCATCGACAACATCGCCGCAGGCCGCACCGCCGGCGCGCTGGTCGGGCGGCTGGTCGGGCAAAAGTCCGGCAAGATCGCCATCATCGCGGGATCGCGGGGCCTGCGCGACCATGCCGAGCGCATTTTTGGCTTCAACCAGGTGATGGCATCGGAATTTTCGCACCTCGACTTGCTGCCCCTGCTCGAGGGGCGCGACGAGGACGACCGATCCGAGCAGCTGATATCGCGGCTGCTCGGCAAGCATCCGGACATCATCGCCCTCTACAATGTCGGCGCCGGCACGCAAGGCGTGGCCAAGGCCCTGACCGAGACCGGCCGCGGCAAGCAGATCGTGTTCATCGCCCACGATCTCACGGCGATGACGCGAAAACTGCTGCTGCAGGGTACGCTGGACGTCGCGATCTCGCAGAATCCAGGGCACGAGGCGCGCTCCGCCGTGCGCGTGCTGCTGTCGCTCGCACGCAACGAGCCGATCTTGAGCGAACAGGAGAATATCCGCATCGACATCTTGATGCGGGACAATCTGCCGTAGCCGCAAAGGGCGCGCGGTGCCTTGTGTTTTGAAGTGAGTGACTGCGGAAAGCGCGACGTCAATTCGTGCACCGCGGCAGCGTGATCCCGAACAGATCACGCTCAAACGAAGAGGGAGGGACGAGTTTGTATCTCGGAGTGGACATCGGTACGTCCGGTGTGAAGGCGGTGCTCGTGAGCGAAACCGGCGCGGTCGTCGCGACGGCAGCGCGCGAGCTCGCTCTGTCGCATCCCGCGCCGCTGTGGTCCGAGCAGGATCCCGACGCCTGGGTCGATGCGGCGATCGGCGCGGTCGACGTTCTCGCGCAACATCATCCGCGCGAGGTCACGCAGGTGCGCGGCATCGGGCTGTCGGGCCAGATGCATGGCGCGACGCTGCTCGGTGCCGACGGACGCCCGCTGCGGCCTGCGATCCTCTGGAACGATGGTCGCTCGCACGCCGAATGTATCGAGCTCGAGCGCCGCTGCCCCTCGCTGCACGCCATCGCCGGCAATCTGGCGATGCCCGGCTTCACGGCGCCAAAGCTGCTCTGGGTGGCGCGGCACGAGCCTCACATTTTCGAACGCGTTGCAAAAGTGCTGCTGCCAAAGGCCTATGTGCGCTATCGGCTCACCGGCGAGATGGCCGAGGACATGTCGGACGCGGCCGGCACGCTGTGGCTCGATGTCGGCCGGCGCAGCTGGTCGGCGGAGCTGCTCAAGGCCACCGGGCTCGACCTGCATCACATGCCGCGGCTCGTCGAGGGCAGCAATGCGAGCGCAATGCTCGCGTCCGAATTCGCGCAGCGCTGGGGCATGGCGAAGGACGTCGTGGTCGCCGGCGGCGCCGGTGACAACGCCGCGAGCGCGATCGGCCTCGGCGCAATCGCGCCCGGCGATGCGTTTCTGTCGCTGGGAACCTCAGGTGTGGTGTTCCGCGTCACCGATCGCTTCGCGCCGGCGCCGGCCTCGGCGGTGCATGCGTTCTGCCACGCGCTGCCGGGTCTCTGGCACCAGATGGGCGTGATGCTGTCAGCGGCCGCCTCGCTCGCCTGGCTTGCCGGCGTGATGGAGACTCCTACCGCGGCCCTGCTGGCGCCGCTCGGCGAGCGCGTCGAGGGGCCGAGCCCGGTCAAATTCCTGCCCTATCTCGACGGCGAACGCACCCCGCACAACGATGCCGCCGCGAGCGGCGCCTTCGTCGGCTTGCGCGCTGCGACCGGGCGCAGTCAGATCGTCCAGGCCGTGCTCGAAGGCGTCGCCTTCGCCGCGCGCGACAATCTGGCGGCACTGAGCGCGGCGGGCGGCGCCATCGCCGAGCTTGATCTGGTCGGCGGTGGCTCGCGCTCGCCGCTGTGGGCGCAGATCTGCGCCGACGTGCTCGGCATTGCCGTGCACCGCGTCGAGGAGGGCGAGGTCGGCGCAGCGCTCGGCGCCGCGCGGCTCGGCCGGCTTGCGGCCACCGGCGACGATCCCGCGCAAGTGTGCACCCGCCCGCGTCGGCTTGCCAGTTTCGTGCCCCGCGCCTCCGCTGTGTCCGCCTACGACGAGGCCTATCGCCGCTGGCGCGAGCTTTACCCCGCATTGAAGGAGAGTCTTTAAGTGAACGCGTCAGCTAAATTCTTCGATGCCAGCGCACCCATAGCCTTTGCCGGCAAGGACGCGGGAAATGCGCCCGCCTTCCGCTGGTACGACAAGGACCGCATGGTCCACGGCCGCAGGCTGGAAGATCACTTGCGCTTTGCGGTGTGCTACTGGCATTCGCTGTGCTGGCCGGGCGGCGATCCCTTCGGCGGCGAGACGTTTCTGCGGCCCTGGCACCACGGCTCCGATCCGATGGCGATGGCGCGCGCCAAGGCCGATGTCGCCTTCGAGCTGTTCCGCCTGCTGGATGTGCCCTTCTTCACCTTCCACGACGTCGATGCGGCGCCCGAAGGTGCTTCGCTCCGCGAATCCGTCGCCAACCTCAACGCCATCGCCGATCTGTTCGAGGCGAAGATGGCATCGGCCAAGGTCCGCCTGCTCTGGGGTACGGCAAACCTGTTCACGCATCGCCGTTACATGGCGGGCGCCGCGACCAATCCGGACCCCGAGATCTTCACCTATGCCGCCGGCCAGGTCCGCGCCGCGCTGGAGGTGACGCATCGGCTCGGCGGCCAGAACTATGTGCTGTGGGGCGGCCGCGAGGGCTACGAGACGCTGCTCAATACCGATCTCAAGCGCGAGCTCGACCAGCTCGGCCGCTTCGTCTCGCTCGTGGTCGAGCACAAGCACAAGATCGGCTTCAAGGGCCCGATCCTGATCGAGCCGAAGCCGAAGGAGCCGACCAAGCATCAATATGATTTCGACGTCGCCACCTGCTACGGCTTCCTCGCACGCTACGATTTGCTCGAGGACGTCAAGCTCAACATCGAGCAAAACCACGCCATCCTCGCCGGACACTCCTTCCATCACGAGGTCGCGCTGGCCGAGGCGCTCGGCGTGTTCGGCTCGCTCGATATCAACCGCGGCGACGATCTGCTTGGCTGGGACACCGATCAGTTCGCGATGAACGTGGGCGAGCTGGCGCTGGTGTTCCACGAGATGCTGAACCGCGGCGGCTTCAACTCCGGCGGACTCAATTTCGACGCCAAGATCCGCCGTCAGTCGATCGACCCCGACGATCTCATCCATGCTCATGTCGGCTCGATGGATGCCTGCGCGCGGGCGTTCCTCGCTGCTGCCGACATGCTCGATGCCGGCGCCCTCACGGCGCCGCTTGCCGACCGCTACGGTGGATGGGCGGGCGGCGAGGGCCGGGCCATTCTCGCCGGCCAGCGCTCGCTCGCCGATCTCGCCGATCGCGCGATGGGTCCCGGCTTCGACCCGCAGCCGCGCTCGGGACGGCAGGAATATCTGGAATCTCTCGTTAACCGCTACATCTGAGGTCGCTGATGGCAAGTGCTGACGCAACACCGGTGCTCGAATTGACCGGCATCGGCAAGGAGTTCGGCGCCATCCGCGCGCTGCATGATGTCGATATGCATGTCCACCCGGGCGAAGTGGTCGGCCTGATGGGCGACAACGGCGCCGGCAAGTCGACGCTGGTCAAGATCATCGCCGGCAATTTCCGCCCCAGCCATGGCGAAATCCGCTTCGGTGGCGATGCGGTCCATTTCAGCCGGCCCATCGATGCCCGCGCGGTCGGTATCGAGGTCGTCTATCAGGACCTCGCGCTCGCCGACAATCTGACCGCTGCCGCCAACGTGTTTCTCGGCCGCGAGCTGAAGCGTAAATTCGGCCCCATCGCTTTGCTCGACCACAAGGCCATGGCATCGCGTGCGCTGGAATTGTTCGGCGAGCTGCGCTCGGAGACGCGTCCCGACGATCTCGTCAAGCAGATGTCCGGCGGCCAGCGCCAGGCGGTTGCGATCGCGCGGACGCGGCTCTCCAATGCGCGGCTGGTCATGATGGACGAGCCGACGGCCGCTATCTCGGTCCGCCAGGTCGAGCAGGTGTTGAGCCTGATCCACCGCTTGAAGGAGCAGGGCGTCGCCGTGATGCTGATCTCGCACCGCATGCCCGACGTGTTCGCGGTGTGCGACCGCGTCATTGTCATGCGCCGCGGCGAGAAGCGGGCCGACAAGCCGATCCACGACACCTCCCCCGAGGAAGTCACAGCCCTTATCACCGGCGCGAAGGAGGCGGCGTGATGGCGATGCCCCTGGAATCCCCCGTCACGTTCTCGAACGTCGGCAAGATCAAATGGTGGCGGCGCGGCATCTTCGCCTCCCAGACCGGCTACGTCCTGCTGGCGCTCCTGGTGCTGATGGTCGTGATGCATTTTGCCAGCCCCTATTTCTTCACCGAGGGCAACATGCAGAACGTGGCGAAGAACTTTTCCTTCATCGCCATTGCCACGCTCGGAATCACCTTCGTCATCATCACCGGCGGCATTGATCTCTCCGTCGGCTCGATGATGTGTTTTTCTGCGATGATCACCTCTATGGTCATGATCGAGCTGTCGGCGCCGGGATCGGTGTTCGTCCATTTGGCCGCCGACGGCAAGACCGCCGTCGCCAATGTGCCCGGATTGATCCTTGTGATCTCGGTGCTCGCGGGGCTGTGCGCCGCGTTGATCGTCGGGCTCGTCAACGGCTTCTGCATTGCGGTGCTCGGGCTGTCACCCTTCGTCACCACGCTTGGCATGCTCTCGATCGTGCGTGGGCTCGCCTATGTCGTCTCGAACGGCCGCGGCAGCTTTCCCGGCGGGCCGGACGCCGATTATTTCTATGCGCTGACATCGGGTGACGTGCTCGGCGTGCCCGCTCCCTTCATCTATCTGGTGATACTCGCCGCCGTGATGGCGGTCGTGCTGCATCACACCAGTTTCGGCCGCCACGTCTTCGCGCTCGGCGGCAACGAGAAGGCGGCGGAGCTGACCGGCATCTCGGTCGTGCGGGTGAAGATCGAGGTCTACGTGATCTGCGCGCTCGCCGCGGGGCTCCAAGGCATCATCATCTCCGGCTGGCTCGGCTCGGCGCCCGCCAACATGGCGACCTCCTACGAGCTCAACGTGATTGCGGCCGCCGTGATCGGCGGCGCCAATCTGGCCGGCGGCATCGGCGGTCCGCTCGGTGCCATCGTCGGCTGCGTGCTGCTCGAAGTGATCCGCAACGGCCTCGTGCTCGCGCAGGTCAACTCCTACTGGCAGCAGACGCTGGTGGGCGTGATCATCATCCTTGCCGTGCTGGTCGACCGGATCCGCTCGCGCATGACTTAACCAGTTACTCCGGAAGGACAACGAAAGATCGTCTATCCGCCTGCCGGGGCATCACATCACAAATGGATAGGCAACAAAGTGTGGAGGGAAGAAATGAAGAAGCTTCTGTTGGCCGGCGTGACCATCGCAATGATGGCGACCCCGGCATTTGCCCAGACCTACAAGTTCGCCGTCGTGCCCAAGGCGATGAACAATCCGTTCTTCGATGTGGCGCGTGACGGCTGCCTGAAGCGAGCCAAGGAACTCGGCAATGTCGAATGCATCTACAAGGGGCCGATCGAGCACGAGCCGGCGACACAGGCCCAGATCATCCAGGACTTCATCACCCAGAAGGTGGATGGGTTGGCAATCTCGGTTGCCGACGTCGCAGCGATGACCAAGTCGATCGATGCAGCGGCTGCAGCCGGCATTCCCGTCATTACGTTTGACGCGGATGCGCCGGGTTCCAAGCGGCTTGCCTATATCGGCACCAACAACAAGGACTTCGGCCTCGCGCTCGGCAAGCAGTTGCTCAAGCTCCGGCCCGATGGCGGCAAATATGCCATGGTTTCCGGCGGCCCCGGTGCGAAAAACCTCGCCGAACGTGTCGATGGTGTCCGCGAAGCGCTCAAGGGCTCGAAATGGGTCGAGGTCCAGGGTTCGCCGACCTTCTGCAATGACGATTCCGCGCTTGCGATCCAGCAGATGTCGGACTTGCGTACCGCAACGCCCGACCTCGGTGCGATCGTGCCGGTCGGCGGCTGGCCGATGTTCGCGCCCGAAGGCTACAAAGCCTTCGTCAACAAGAACAAGAAGGATATCGACGCCGGCAAGTTCACGCTCGTCGTCGCCGATACGCTGAAGATGCAGCTCGAATTGCTGCGCGACGGCTACTCCAACGCGCTCACCGGCCAGCGTCCGTTCGAGATGGGCGAGAAGTCTATGGACACCCTGTTGGCGATCAAGAAGGGCCAGAAGGTTCCGGAAGTGATCTACACCGGCCTCGACCTGGTGACGAAGGACAACGTCGCTCAATTGTTGAAGTAGGAACGTTACCAGCCCGACGTTCCTGCGCTACACTCCCTCTCCCGCTTGCGGGGGAGGGAGTGCTTTTGCGGATTGGAAGGATATTGCAATGAAGCGTACGCGGTTGGCTAACGGTCTCGATGTTACGGCAATAGGCCTCGGCTCGGCGCCACTCGGCGGCCTGTTTTCGGCGGTCAGCGATGCCGATGCAGAAGCGACGCTCGCGGCCGGCTGGTCGGCCGGCATCCGCTTCTACGACACTGCGCCGCTCTACGGCTTTGGCCTCGCCGAGCGCCGTTTGGGCGCTTTCCTGCGCCAGCAGCAGCGGGACTCCTTTGCGATCTCGACCAAGGTCGGCCGGCTGCTGCGCCCGGATCCCAGTTCGACCGAGGACGATCACTACAAGGGCGCCCCTGCGCTGCGGCCGCAATTCGATTTCAGCTATGACGGCGTGATGCGTTCGGTCGAGGAAAGTCTCGATCGCCTCGGGCTCGATCGCGTCGACGTGCTGCTCGTGCATGATCCCGACGATCACTATGACGCGGCCGTCAACGGTGCTTTCCGCGCGCTGATGCGCCTGCGCGACGACGGCACGGTCAAGGCGATCGGCTCCGGCATGAATCAGTCGGAGATGCTCACACGTTTCGCCGAAGCCGTGCCGGTCGACTGCTTCCTGCTCGCTGGCCGTTACACGCTGCTCGACCAGGGCGCGCTGGATGCGCTGTTTCCGGTCTGCCGCGAGAGGGGCATCGGCATCCTGCTCGGCGGCATCTACAACAGCGGCATTTTGGCCAATCCGCACACCGGCGCGAAGTTCAATTATCAGGACGCCGACGCGGCACTCGTGGCGCGCGCACTCGCGCTTGACGAGCTCTGCCGCAAGCACGGCACCGAGCTGAAGGCCGCCGCGCTCCAGTTCTGCATGGCCCATCCGGCCGTGACGGTCGCGGTGATGGGCGCGCGCAACGCCGCGGAGGTTGCCGACAACATCGCGATGTCGGAGCGCACGGTGCCGCCGGCCTTCTGGCAGGAGCTGCGCGCGAAAAACCTCGTCGACGCGCGGGCGCCGCTGCCGGGCGGAGCGTGAGACATGCTCATCGATGCGCACCAGCATTTCTGGGATCCCGCGCGCGCCGACTATCCCTGGATGGATGCGCCTGAGCTCACGCCGATCCGCCGCGCCTTCGGGCCCGCCGATCTAGCTCCGCTGCTAAAGGCGAACGGCATCGACGCAAGCATCCTGGTGCAGTGCCGCTCCGCGCTTGAGGAGACCGAGGAATTATTGCGGGTCGCGCATGACACGCCCTCCGTCATGGGCGTGGTCGGCTGGGCCGATCTGACCGATGCCGCGCTCGGCGACACGCTTGATCGGCTGCGCGCGCTGCCGGGCGGCGCAAAGCTGGTCGGTATCCGCCACCAGGTCCACGACGAGGCCGATCCCGACTGGCTGTTGCGCGCGGACGTCCAGCGCGGACTCGCGGCGGTGTTCGCCCGCGATCTCGCCTACGACTTCCTCGTCCGCACCCGCGAGCTCCCCGCTGCGATCGCAACTGCAAAAGCTTTTCCGCACGCACGCTTCGTGCTCGACCACGCCGCAAAACCGCCGATCGCCGTTGGCGGCAGCGCGGAATGGTCCGACCGCATCGCGTCGCTCGCGGCCTGCGGCAACGTCTGGTGCAAGGTCTCGGGGCTCGCGACGGAAGCGAAGTGGACCGATTGGGACGCGGAGCGGCTGTTTCCGTTTGTCCAGCACGTCGCGAATAGTTTTGGCGAGGACCGCCTGATCTTCGGCTCCGACTGGCCGGTGTGCCTGCTGGCGGGCAGCTACGGCGAGATCAAGGCCGCGCTGGAGGCGTGCCTGGCGAAGCTAGATGCGAGCGTCCGCGACAAGGCATTTGGGATGAATGCTAAGCGGGCGTATCGGCTGGCCATCGTCTGAGCCGCGAACGCGCTGCTCCTACTCCCCTTGCGGGAGAAGGTGGCGCGAAGCGCCGGATGAGGGGTTCTATCCACAAATTCAATCTGCGGAGAGAGATCCCTCACCCCAGTGAGCCGTGTTCACGAGCGGAGCTGCCCTCTCCCGCAAGCGGACAGGGCACAGTAACGACAGCGCCCTCACGCCCCCGGAGGCACCTGATCCAAAAATCCCGTGATGCTCCTGATGCGGCCATCCTTCAGCACGGCGAAATCCGTGCCCTTGATCGGGCTATCGACGCCATCAGGTCCAAGACCCCAGCTGAAGCGCACATGGTCGCCATGGCCGTTGGGCTCGCCGATCAGGCTGAACTTGAAGTCGGGAAAGCGCTGCTGCACGCCGGCGATCAGGGCATCGATGCCGTCCCGGCCGTCACCCTTCATCAGCGGATCGACATAGCTCGCATCTGCCGTCCAGTTCTCGCTGAGCAATTCGCGGCGGCGATTTTGCGCGCGCTCGTTCCAGAGATCGATGTAGCGGCGGGCGATCGTGACGTGGTCGGTCATGAGACTCTCCTTCGATGGCGCCGTGTGGTTCGGCTGACCTGACTATCGAAGGTTCGCGCGCTGGGATCGATTACCTCGGAGATCATGCGTCCACAAAAAAAGAGCGCGATGACGGTCTCATCGCGCTCCTGTCGCCTGTTGGTTCCGCGCGAACCTACTTCGCCGCGGTCACCATGATCTCGACGGTGTATTGCGGCGCGGCCAGCTTGGCTTCAACGGTGGCGCGGGCCGGGGTGTTGCCGGGCGACACCCAGCCATCCCACACGGCGTTCATCTCCTGGAACGTCTTCATGTCGGTGATGTAGATCGTGGCCGACAGCAGTTTCGACTTGTCGGTGCCGGCCTTGGCGAGATGGCCGTCGATGGTCTTCAGGATATCCTGGGTCTGCTTGGTCACGCTTTCGCCGGCCGCATTGCTGGCGACGACGCCGGCGAGATAGACGGTGTTGCCGTGCACGACGACCTGGCTCATGCGCGGGCCGGTTTCAAGACGCTGAATGCTCATTAGGGGATCTCCTGGTGGGAATGGCGGCCCTGTCTAGCGCAGCACCTCGCGCTGTGCCACCCCCGGCACGCATGCGTTGCCCGGCACGCATGCGTTCGTTCAACGGCCAACCGCTTTCGCCGCCGCACGGCCGGCATTGCGGCCCGAGAACAGGCAGCCGCCGAGGAAGGTGCCCTCCAGCGAGCGATAGCCGTGCATGCCGCCGCCGCCGAAGCCGGCGGCCTCGCCCACCGCGTAGAGGCCGGGAATGATCTGCCCTTCCTCGCCGAACACGCGTGAGTCGAGATCGGTCTCGAAGCCGCCCAGCGTCTTGCGGGTGAGGATGTTGAGCTTGACCGCGATCAGCGGCCCCTGCGCGGGATCGAGAATGCGGTGCGGCGATGCCGTGCGGATCAGCTTGTCGCCGATGTAACGTCGCGCATTGTGGATATTCATCACCTGCGCGTCCTTGACGTAAGGATTGGCGATCTCGCGGTCGCGCGCCTCGATCTGCATCCTGATCTCGTCGAGCCTGAGCAGATCGTTGCCGGCGAGCTTGTTCATGGCGGCGACGAGATCCTCGATCTTGTCGCGTACGATGAAGTCGGCACCATGGCTTTTGAACGCCTCGACCGGCGCCGGCGCGCCCTTGTTGGTGGCGCGGCGCAAGGTCATGCGCCAGCTCTTGCCGGTGAGATCGGGGTTCTGCTCCGAGCCCGACAGCGCGAACTCCTTCTTGATGATGGCCTGCGTCAGGACGAACCAGGAATAATCATAGCCGGTGGACATGATGTATTTGAGCTGGCCGAGCGTATCAGACCCCGGGAATAGCGGCGCCGGCAGCCGCGTGCCCGTGGCGTCGAACCACATCGAGGAGGGGCCTGGCAGGATGCGGATACCGTGGCGCGGCCAGATCGGTGACCAGTTCTGGATGCCCTCGACATAGTGCCACATGCGGTCGCGATTGATCAGCCGCGCCCCTGATGCCTCGGTGATGCCGATCATGCGGCCGTCGACATGCTCGGGCACGCCGGAGATCATGAATTTTGGCGGCTCGCCGAGCCGCTTGGGCCAGTTCGCGCGCACCAGATCGTGATTGCCGCCGATGCCGCCGGACGCCACGATCACGGCTTGCGCCTTCAGCGCAAACTCGCCGACGACACTGCGAGACGAGCTCTTGCCGCGCTCGACGCTGTCGGGCGCGAGAATGGCGCCGCTGACGCCGTCCACCGTACCGTTGGTGATCGAGAGCGCGTCGACGCGATGGCGGAACCGGAAGATCAGCCGGCCGCTCTTCGCGGCTTCGCGCGCGCGGCGCTCGAACGGCTCGACGATGCCGGGTCCGGTGCCCCAGGTGACATGAAAGCGCGGCACCGAGTTGCCGTGGCCCATCGCGTCATAGCCGCCGCGCTCGGCCCAGCCCACCACGGGGAAGATCCGATGCCCCATCGCGCGCAGCCAGTCGCGCTTCTCGCCGGCCGCGAACGCCACATAGGCCTCCGCCCATTGGCGCGGCCAGAAGTCCTCGTCTCGGTCGAAGCCGGCAGTGCCGAGCCAGTCCTGCATCGCGAGGTCAAACGAGTCCTTGATGCCGAGCCGGCGCTGCTCCGGGGAGTTCACCAGAAACAATCCGCCAAACGACCAGAACGCCTGGCCGCCGAGCGACTGCTCGCCCTCCTGGTCGACCACGATCACGCGTTTGCCGGCGTCGGCAATCTCGGTCGCCGCCACCAGTCCCGATAGTCCTCCGCCGACGACAATGACGTCCGCCTGCTCAGTCGAATGCTCGGCCATGAGTTCCCCCCTGTAGTTATCCGGGATTGAAGCCAGCGGTTGCAACTGAGATCAAGGGCTTGTCGCGTAGGACATCGTTAACTTGTTCCACTTTGGGATCGAGGCGGGCCTGAGTGCAGCGCGGACGCAACACTGGATTTGAATTTGTTTTGAGTAAGCCCGCCTGCCTAGACAAAACCACGAAGTCGACCGACGCTAGACGAGCATCACCACCTGACACACAGATTCGCAAACGACCGGGGCGGGGGCCAATGAAGTTTCTGACGGGGTTGCTTGCGGCGATCGTGCTGGTCGCTTGCATGGGGGCGTCTCACGCGGTGGTTCGGATCGCGGATGACCGCGGCGGCCGGATCGGAACCTATGTCGACAGATATCAGGACCTGCGGCAATCAGGCGACACCGTCATCATCGACGGCCTCTGCGCTTCCGCCTGCACCATCGTCCTCGGCGCCATCCCGCGCGACCGCATCTGCGTCACCTCGCACGCGACGCTCGGCTTCCACGCCGCCTGGGATTTCGGCTCCAATGGTCGCGCCGTGACCAACTCTGAGGCGACCCACATGCTTTATTCGATGTATCCCTCGCAGGTGAAGCGCTGGATCTCACAGCGTGGCGGCCTCACGCCGCACATGCTGTTCCTGAGGGGCAGGCAGCTCCAGGCCATGTACAAGCCCTGCTACCTCGATGCGCAGGCTTCGGCCAGCAGGCCTTTGCGCCGATCTGCTCCGCCAGCGGAAGAGTTGGAGTCGGCCCGGGGCCAGCTCCTTCACTGATATCCTCAGCATGACGGAATCCGGCCTGCCAGCGGCGCCTTGCCCGCAGGCGGGCCAAAGCCTATCTGAAGGCTAGGGAACCGGGGCCTTCGCTCCGGTCATTGTCATGGCTCAGCCACTGCACACCGTACATCCGGTATCGGACAATTCGCCCACTGCCGGCCGACTGCCGGCCGTGCTGTTGTTGGCCGGCGCCTGTGTTGCCGGGCTCCTTGTGATCGGCGCGCTCGCGCTCTGGTTCCATTACGGCTCCCAGGTGTTCTTCGAAATGATCAGGACCGGCTTTGCCGCCTGCTTCTGATCCGCGACAGGAAGTATTCCGCTCATGAGCTCCACCGCCCGTCCGCTGGTGATTGCGACCGCCTTCGCCTCAAGCCTCGTCGTCGGTCTGCTGGTGCTGTTCTGGGCCATGGGCGGCGTCAGCAAGGTGGCGCAGCCAGCCGCGATCGGCGGCCCGTTCCAGCTCACCGACCAGAACGGCAAAGCCGTCACCGACAACAGCCTCAAGGGTAAGCCGACGCTGATCTTCTTCGGCTACACCCATTGTCCCGACGTCTGCCCGACCTCGCTGTTCGAGCTGTCGGAACTGCTGCGCGCGATGGGCAAGGATGCCGACAAGGTCAACGCCGTCTTCATCTCGGTCGATCCCGAGCGCGATACACCCGCGACCATGAAGGACTATCTCTCAAGCTTCGATCCGCATCTCGAGGGCCTTAGCGGCGATCCCGCCGAGACCGCCAAGGTGATCACCTCTTACCGGGTCTATGCCAAGAAGGTCCCGACCAAGGACGGCGACTACACCATGGACCACACCGCGCTGATCTATCTGATGGACCGCGACGGCCGTTTCGTCTCGCCGTTCAACCTGAAGCGGAGCCCCGAAGAGGCCGCGACGGAGCTGAAGCGGTATCTTTGAAGGCCTCGTCCAGGCGAAGCTGCTTCCACATCGTCATGGCCGGGCTTGACCCGGCCATCCACAATCTTTTGTGCAGCACCAAGAACGTGGATGCCCGGGACAACCCCGGGCATGACGACCGCGTAGTCACAATCGGCGCTCGCGTTCCCGGCCGGATGGTCTATAAGGCCCTCCGATCCCAATGAAATTCGTTCATTTCCGGCCGATGGCTTCATCGCAACAGGCGAAATCGTCCAAATCTGCCCATGGCTTGCTGACGGGGCTGGCCGTTGCCGCGTGCCTGCTCGCGGGCCTGCCGGGCGCTCGCGCCCAGGCACCGTCGAAGCAGCCTCCCGCGCCACCTCGAGCCGCCCCCCAGGCCGTGCCCGGGTTCTGGGACCCGCGGCGGCGCCCGGAGCGGCCCGACCTGTCGCGCCTGACGGTGATCCGCTTCCTGACCGAGACCGATTATCCGCCGTTCAACTACACCGGCGCCGACGGCAATCCGGCCGGCTTCAACGTCGATCTCGCCCGCTCGCTTTGTGAAGAGGTCAAGGTTACCTGCACCGTGCAGATGCGCCGCTTCGAGACGCTGGTCGATGCGCTCACCTCGAACCGGGGCGATGCGATCATTGCGTCCATGGCGGTGAGCCCGCAGCTTCGTGCACGCGTCGATTTCACCGATCCCTATTACCGCGTGCCGGCGCGTTTCGCCTCGCGCAAGGATGCGGTGATGCCGGAGATCCGGCCCGAATATCTCGAAGGCAAGAAGGTCGGCGTCATCGCGGGCTCCGCGCATGAGGCCTATCTCAAGGCGATGTTCACCGACGCCGAGTTGCACGGCTATCCCAATGACGATGCTTTGCGCGCCGGCTTGCGCAAGGGCGAGGTTGATCTCATCTTCGGCGACGCCATCTCGCTGGCGTTCTGGATCAACGGCACTGATTCCGGCGATTGCTGCGCCTTCTCCGGCGGTCCCTTCGTCGAGAGCCGCTTCTTCGGCGAAGGCATCGGCATCGCCGTGCGCAAGGGCAACGACGTGCTGCGCCAGGCCCTGAACTGGGCCCTGTTTCGCGTCTGGGAAAAAGGCCGCTACACCGATCTGTGGCTGCGGTATTTTTCGGTGAGCCCGTTCTAACCCGGTCGCTGCTTCCTCCGCCGTCATTGCGAGGAGCTCTTGCGACGAAGCAATCCAGGCTGTTTCCGCAGTGACGGTCTGGATTGCTTCGCTACGCTCGCAATGACGGTGTGAGAGGCAACACCGCCCCACAAAATTGCATTCTGCCCGGAAATCGCTATTTTCCGCGGGCCGGAGGCCCCTTGATGTCCGTTATCGATCCCAACATGAGCCCGAGCGATCTTCGTGCGCTCGCCGAACAATCCAACGCCTGGCCGTTCGAGCAGGCGAAGGCCATTGTCGCGCGGCTCAAGAAAAGCCCGAAGGACGAGGTGCTGTTCGAGACCGGCTATGGTCCGTCCGGCCTTCCGCACATCGGCACGTTCGGCGAGGTCGCGCGCACCTCGATGGTGCGCCATGCCTTTCGTGTGCTGACCGAGGACAAGATCAAGACCCGCCTGCTTGCCTTCTCCGACGACATGGACGGCTTGCGCAAGGTGCCGGACAATGTGCCCAACAAGGACATGCTGGCGAAATATCTGGGGCGGCCGCTCACCGCGGTGCCCGATCCGTTCTCGAACGAGCATCCGTCGTTTGGTGACGCCAACAACGCACGCCTGCGCGCCTTCCTCGATCATTTCGGCTTCGACTACGAGTTTGCAAGCTCGACCGTCTATTACAAGTCCGGCCGCTTCGATGCGACGCTGCTCAGGATGCTCGCGGCCTATGACCAGGTGATGGCGATCATCCTGCCGACGCTCGGGCCCGATCGCCGCGCCACCTATTCGCCGTTCCTCCCCGTCAGCAAGACCACCGGCATCGTGCTGCAGGTGCCGATGATCCGCCGCGACGTCGCGGCGGGCACGGTGACCTATGTCGATCCCGACACGAACCAGGAAGTCGAGACGCCGGTGACCGGCGGAAACGTCAAATGCCAGTGGAAGGCCGACTGGGCGATGCGCTGGGTCGCGCTCGGCGTCGACTACGAGATGGCCGGCAAGGACCTGATCGATTCGGTCAAGCTGTCCGGCGCGATCGCCAAGGCGCTCGGCGGCACGCCGCCCGAAGGCTTCAACTACGAGCTCTTCCTCGACGAGAAGGGCCAGAAGATCTCGAAGTCGAAGGGCAACGGCCTCACCATCGACGAATGGCTGCGCTATGCCTCGCCGGAATCGCTGTCGCTGTTCATGTATCGCGAGCCGAAGGCGGCGAAGCGGCTGTATTTCGACGTCATCCCGCGCAATGTCGACGACTACCAGCAATTCAGTGACGGCTTTGCCAGGCAGGACGACAAGCAGCAGCTCGGCAATCCGGTCTGGCACATTCACTACGGCCATCCGCCGAAGGCCGATATGCCCGTGACGTTCCAGCTGCTCTTGACGCTGGTGTCGTCGTCGAACGCGGAAAACGCCGAGACGCTGTGGGGCTTCATTGGCCGCTACCGTCCCGGCGTGAGTCCGCAGACGCATCCGAAGCTCGACGCGATGGTCGGCTACGCCATCAACTATTACCGCGACTTCGTCGCGCCGACGAAGCAGTTCCGCCAACCGACCGACGTCGAGCGCGCCGCGTTGCAGGATCTGCGCGATGCGCTGTCGCAGCTTCCGCAGGAGTCCTCCGCCGAGGACATTCAGAACGTCGTCTACGAGATCGGCCGCCGCGAGCCGTTCCTCGACCAGGTCAAGAAGGGCAAGGACGGTCGTCCCGGCGTCACGCTCGACTGGTTCAACATGCTCTACCAGGTGCTGCTCGGCCAGGAGAAGGGCCCGCGCTTCGGCTCGTTCGTCGCGGTGTATGGCGTGCAGAACGCAGTCAACATGATCGACGGCGCGCTGGCGCGGAGTGCGTAGACCATCCACGGTGTCATCGTCCGCCTTGTGCGCACTTGCGCACTGGAGCGGACGATCCAGTATTCCAGAGGCAGCCGTTATAGAGTCGACAGCTCGCGGCGTACTGGATTCCCCGCTTTCGCGGGGAATGACAGCGGCGCAAGCTCACTGGCTCGCCCACACAATCCGCGCGATCCATGCAACATCGCTCGCTGCCATCGTCCGCTCTCCCTGCGTCGCATCGAGCGGCTGCAATTCCAGCGCCTTCGCCGTGCGGCGCTTCAGCATCGCGAGCATCATTTCGCCCGCCTTCGCCTTCACCACGACGCGATCGCCCTTGCGGATCGGTGCGCCAGGCGAGACCAGGATGACGTCGCCGTCGCGATAGGCGGGCGCGAGCGCGTCGCCGGAAATCTTCAGCGCAAAGGCGTGGTTGTCCTCGGCGTTCGGCAGCGCGATCTCGCCCCAGCCCTTGCCGGACGGAAAGCCGGATTCGTCGAACGCGCCGCTTAAGCCTGCCTGCGCGAAGCCGAGCAGCGGCACGGCACGGCCGTCGCCAGCATCATCACCGATCAGCCTGGCGAAAATGTCGATCGAGGACTCCGCGGCCGCCAGTGCCTTCGCGATCGATTCGGTCGAGGGCCAGCGCGCGCGGCCGTCGGAGGTGACGCGCTTGGACTTGTTGAAGGTGGTGGGATCGAGCCCGGCCCGCTTGGCAAGGCCGGACGACGACAGCCCTGCGCGCGCAGCCAGTTGGTCCAGCGCGGCCCAGATCTGGTCGTGGGTCAGCATCCTCTGCGCTTTGGCCTGCTTGACCATGGAAGGTCCAGCCCGTCGCAACTCAGGAAAACTGTCCTCAAATCAACCGGTTTTCCGTTTTTCGCGCAAGGGGCGACGAGGAAAGCGCTTTCAAGCGAAGTGGGTACCGGTTCGCGTCAAGAAAACGCGTCAAAACAAATTTAGAGCCCCGTTCCGATGAAATCGGAACGGAATAGGCTCTAACTCTTGAGTTCGAGAGGTGTGGCCTTTACGGTCGCGCCCGGGTTTTCAGACCCGTAAGAGACGAAAAACCCCAAGAGACTCAAAGGGCTCCAGTAAGCATTGGTCAAGATCTACAAAATCTGTCCGGCCTCGGCCTGGCGCGAGGCGGAACGGCAGGGCGTGTACCGGGGCAGCGCGGATGACGAGCGCGATGGATTCATCCATTTCTCGACCGCCGCCCAGGTTCCGGAGACTTTGCGCAAGCATTATTTCGGCCAGCGTGCGCTGTTCCTGGTCGAGATCGACGGCGACGCGCTCGGAGCCGAGCTCCGTTGGGAGCGCTCGCGCAATGACGAGCTGTTTCCGCATCTCTATGGCGAGCTCGATCTCGGCGCGGTGCTCTCGGTGATCAATCTCAACATGCGCTCCGATGGCAGCCACGACACCCCGGAGCTTGCCCCGTGATCCGCGCTTTCGACGCCTTCTCGCTGCCGGTGTTGCGCTGGCTCGATCCGGAGGACGCGCACCGTCTTGCGATCCAGGGACTGCGCTTCCTGCCGCCGATGAAGCCGCGGCCGGACGATCCAAAACTCGCGGTGCGCGCCTTCGGGCTGAACTTTCCCAACCCGATCGGCATGGCCGCGGGCTTCGACAAGAGTGCGGAAGTGCCGGACGGGCTGCTGCGATTAGGCTTCGGCTTCGTCGAGATCGGCTCGGTCACGCCGAAGCCGCAAGCAGGCAATCCGCGACCGCGACTGTTTCGCCTCGAGCGTGACGAGGCCATCATCAACCGCATGGGCTTTAACAATGATGGCGCGGAAGTAGCCCTGCGCCGGCTGGCGGCCCGCGCGCAACATGGCGGCATCGTCGGCGTCAATGTCGGCGCCAACAAGGATTCGCCCGACCGCGTCGCCGACTACGTCAAGCTGATCGAGACCTTTGCGCCGGTTGCGAGCTATTTCACCGTCAACGTGTCCTCGCCCAACACGCCGGGGCTGCGCAATCTGCAGGAAGGCGCGCTGCTCGACGATCTCCTCGGACGCGTGATCGATGCGCGCGATCGGGTGCGCGAGAGCGCCGGCGATACGCCGGTGCTGCTGAAGATCGCACCCGATCTCAGCCTTGCCCAGCTCGACGACGTCGTGCAGGTCGCGCGCTCACGCAAGGTCGACGGCATGATCGTGTCGAACACGACCATCGCGCGGCCGAGCACGCTACGCGAGGAAATGCGGTCGAAGGAGCAGGGCGGCCTGTCCGGCCGGCCGCTGTTTCGCCTGTCGACGCGCATGGTCGCCGAGACCTATGTGCGCGTCGAGGGCGCGTTCCCGCTGATCGGTGTCGGTGGCGTGGACTCCGGCGGTGCGGCGCTGACAAAAATCCGCGCCGGTGCCAGCCTGATCCAGCTCTATTCATCGCTGGTCTACAAGGGCCTCGGCCTCGTCGACGAGATCAAGCGCGATCTGACCTCGACGCTGCTGCGCACGGGGCGGGATTCGCTGTCCGAGATCGTCGGCGCCGATGCGGCGACGCTGACGGCGGAAGACTGGCCGGGGATGTAGCGCGGTCTCGTGCCCCGGACGCAGCGCAGCGCTTCTTCAGCGGTGCGCTGCAGAGCCGGGGCCCACAAGCCGCTGGGTCCCGGCCCTGCGGAGCAGCGTTTCACGCTGCAGCGCGTCCGGGACACGATCGCTACGATTTCGGGAACGTCGCCCGATACAGCGCCGGATACCGTGCGCCCTGCAAGCCGCCGCGGGCGACATAGAACGTGATCAGCGCGCACCACAGCCCGGCATTGCCCAGGGATTGCAGCGCCCACCACACGCCTGCGAATATCGCGAGCGAGGTCAGCATCAGGTTTCGCATCTCGCGCGCCCAGGTGGCGCCGACATAGATGCCGTCGAAGCCGAAGGCGAATACGCCGGGGATCGGTGCCAGCACGATGAACACCAGGAATTCGCGCGCGGCGCGGCGGACGTCTTCGCTCGCGGTCATGAAGTTGATCAGGTTCGGCCCGAACAGCGCGAACAGCACTGCGACGACGATGGCGAAGCCGAGGCCCCACAGCAGCACCAGCCGGGTCGAATCGGCAAAGCCCTTGGCGTCGCGGGCGCCAAAGCTTCGGCCGCAGAGCTGCTGGGCGGCGTTGGCGAGGCCGTCGAGGAAGAAGGCGCTGACCAGCAGGAAATTGTTGAGCACGGAGTTCGCGGCCAGCGTCACGTCGCCGGCGCGCGCGCCTTTGGCGGTGAAGAACAGGAAGACGGTGATCAGCGCCGCGGTGCGGATCATGATGTCGGAGTTGACCGCCAGCAGTCGCATCAGCTTTGCGCGATCGAGCAGCGTTGCGCGGGGAACGTCAAAGCCGCCATACGCATAGCGCCGGCAGACGATGACGCCGAGCACGAAACCGATACCCTCCGACAGCAGGGCGGCGATCGCCGCACCCGCAATGCCGGTGTCGTAGACCAGCACCAGCAGAATCGTCGCCGCCATGTTGATGAGGTTGATGACGACCTGGAGCGCGAGCGCCGGATTGGCGCGGGCCTGTCCGACCAGCCAGCCGAGAATGACGTAGTTCGCGAACGCGAACGGCGACGACCAGATCCGGATCACGAAATAGGTTTTTGCGGCGCGCGTCACGCCCGCGCTGCCGCCCATCAGGTCGAACAGCACGCCGGCCAGCGGCAATTGCAGCGCGATCAGTGCGGCGCCGATCAGGCCGGCGACGATGAAGCCGCGCACCAGGATCACGGTCTGCTCGCGGACCTCGCCCGCGCCGAGCGCCTGGGCGGTGAACGCCAGCGTGCTCATGCGCAGGAAGCCGAACAGCCAGAACAGGCAGTCGAAGATGACGGAGGCCATCGCGACGCCGCCGAGCAGCGCGGCATCGTCGAGCCGGCCGATTGCGGTGGTCGAGACCACGCCGATCAGGGGCGTGGTGAGGTTCGCGACCATCGCAGGACCTGCGATGGCGAACACCTGGCCGGAGCCGACCCTGGGATGAACGGGCGCGTGCATGTCAGAACACCAGCACCATGCCGTCTTCGGCAGCGAGATGTTCGATGTCATCGAGACGCGACAGCACGTCGTCGCTCATATGGGTGAGGACAAGACGTTTTGCGCCGATGGCTGGCAAATGCTGTTCCAGGGTTTTCAGGCTGAGATGGTTCTTGACCACCTTGTCGTACATATACGCTTCGGCAATGAAAAGGTCCGCGCCGTGCGCCAGCGGAAAGAGCGTCTCCGTCCATTCGGTGTCTGCGCTGTAGGCCAGCGTGCGGCCTTCGGCCTCGACGCGATAGGCGAGGAAGGGCCCGCCGGATTCGCCATGCACGACAGGATAGGGCGTCACATTCACCGGGCCGAAGCTTTGGCTTTGTTCGGGGGCGAGTTCGACGATGTTCAGTGCGAAGCGCTGCTTGGTCTTCGAGGAATGCTCGAACAGCGCTTCCATCACCTGCGTCAGCCGCGTCTCGATGCCTTGCGGACCCGCGATGGTGAGCGGCCGCGTCCGCCGCGAGAATTGGGCATCGAGCACAAGGAAGGGCAAGCCGGCAAAATGGTCGCCGTGGAAATGCGTGATCAGGATGAGATCGATGTCGTTGCGATCGATCTCGAGCCGCTTCAGCGCCGGCAGGGCCGACGCGCCGCAATCGATCAGGAAATTCGTTTCGCGCCCTGAAACGTGGAAACAGGTGTTGAGCCTGCCGCCCGAGCCGAAGGCATCACCGCAGCCGACGAAACGCAGTTGCATCTGCTGCGCACTCCCTGGAGCATGATCCGGAAAAGTGTGAAGCGATTCTCCGACAAGATCATGCTCAAAAATAACGACTTAGCGGCGCGGCGAGCCGAACACGCGCGACAGCAGCCAGATCGGGATCACGATAACCGCGCCGAGCAGGAAGTAGCGCCACAGCCAGCTCACGGCATCGAAGCCGAGATCCCACAGCCGCTGGAACAGCAGACGAATGCTGATGAGGATATTCCACGGATCGAAGCCGATCGCGGCCAGCACGACGCCGACCAGGATCGAGAGCAGCACCAGGCGAAACGCGACCGCCAGCGGCGAGCCGCCGAGAAAGCGGTGCAGGCCATCGCTGCGGCCGGCCGGCAAATCTCTGACGTCGTGGGCCATCTCAGAAAACTCCTCGCGGGGATTCGTCCCGATTATAGGTCACGGCGGGGGACATGGGGAACCCGCATTTCCCCGTCAATGGCCATCGGCGGATCCTGCAACCTTAATTGTTGGTAGGGATTCGTCCGCCTTCAGCATTCTTTCCAGCGTTTCCAGCCGGTCGGCCTCCCGCGGCGGCTTGTCCCAGCGCAGCCGGCTGATGCGGGGAAAGCGCATGGCGACACCGGATCTGTGCCGCGGCGAGCGCTGCAGCCCCTCGAAGGCGACCTCCAGCACCAACCCCTTGTCGCCCTCGTGCACGACATGGCGGACGGGGCCGAACTTTTCGGTGGTGTTGCGGCGGACGAAGCGGTCGATCTGCAGCAGCTCCTCGTCGGTGAAGCCGAAATAGGCTTTTCCGACCGGCACCAGCTCGTCGCCGTTCTCGGTCTCGGTCCAGACGCCAAAAGTATAGTCGGAATAATAGGACGAACGCTTGCCGTGGCCGCGCTGCGCATACATCAGCACGGCATCGATGATGTGCGGATCCCGCTTCCACTTCCACCACGGCCCTTTCGGCCGTCCCGGTAGATAGGGCGCGTCGCGCCGCTTCAGCATCACGCCCTCGACGGCGTCGGCATCCGCGCCCGCACCAGCGCTCGCGGGATCGGCGCGGGCGGCGGTGAGTGCGTCCCAGCTTGCGAAGTCGACGGTGGGCGACAGATCGATGCGGGGATCGCCAAGCTTTGCGACGAACGTCTCCAGCCGCTCGCGCCGTTCGGCGAACGGCAGCTCGCGCAGATCGTTCTCGTCGTCGCCGAGCAGATCGTAAGCGCGAAGGTGGATCGGGAACTCCTTGATCAGTCTTAGCGAGACGACCTTGCGGTTGAGGCGTTGTTGCAGGACGTTGAAGCTCTGGACGCGCCCTTCGCGCAGGATCAGCAGCTCGCCGTCGATCGCGCCCGGCAGGCGCAAAGACGGCACCAGGTCCGGAAAGCTCCCGGTGATGTCCTCGCCGGTGCGCGAATAAAGTCGCGGCGTGATTTGCCCGCGCTCGTCGCGGCCGGCCACCGCCTGCACGCGGATGCCGTCCCATTTCCATTCGGCGACGTAGTCGGCGGGATCGAGGCTCGCGAAATCGCCGTCCTCGATCGCATGCGCCAGCATCACGGGGCGGAACGGCGCGGGATCGCGATTGACCGGCTTTTCACCGCGGCCTTCCAGCCAGGCGAACAAGTCGAGATAGGGGGGGCTGAGGCCCGGCCAGATCAGCTCGACCTCATGCGGGTCCTTGTCGCCGAGCGCGGCGGCCGCGGTCTTCGCCAGGCGTGCGGAGATGCCGATGCGCAACGCGCCGGTGACGAGCTTGAGCAGCGCCCAGCGGCCGGTCTCGTCGAGCTCGTCGAGCCAGCGTTCGAGCTGCTTCGGCAATTCGGTCTTGCCGAGCGTGCGCAGCGTGGTGACGACCTCGGTGAGGGTCGGGGGAGGCGGGTTGTTGTGGGCGGCCAGGGCCGCCCGCGGCCACATCAGCGCCACCGTCTCCGAGAGATCGCCGACATAATCGTAACTCAGCCCGAACAGCACCTCATCCGTGCGCGACGCAATGAGATCGCGGATCAGCGCCGGCTTGGCATGCTTGAAGCTGAGCGCGCCGGTGAGCGCGGCCAGTGCGTAGCCGCGGTCGGGATCGCCAACTTCGCGAAAGTAGCCCGCGAGCAGGCGCAGCTTGTTGTTGCGGCCGGGCTCGTAGGCGAGACGGTCCAAGAGCTCGGCGAAGCGGTTCATGCCTCGGCCTCGCCCTGAACCGGCGTCTCGCTCTCCTCCTCCTCGCCATAGCCGACGAGATCGAGCGGCTGCGCCCGCAAGCCACGCGACTTGCACCAATGCACCAGCGCGTCTTCCTGGCCGTGGGTGACCCAGATCTCGCCGGCGCCGGTCGCAGTGATCGTCGCGGTGAGGCCGTCCCAATCGGCGTGATCGGAGATCACCAGCGGCAATTCGATGCCGCGCTGCCGCGCGCGGGCACGCACGCGCATCCACCCCGATGCGAACGCGGTGACGGGATCGGGGAAGCGCCGCGTCCAGATGTCGGATGTGGCCGAGGGCGGTGCGAGCGTGATGGTGCCGGCGAGCGCCGCCTTCTTCACGCCCATCACCGGCCTGAGCTCGCCGAGGTCGATGCCGCGGCTCTGGTAGTAATGCGTGATCGACTCCATCGCGCCATGCAGATAGATCGGCGCGTCGTAGCCGGCCTGGCGCAGCAGCGCGATCACGCGCTGGGCTTTGCCGAGCGAGTAGGCGCCGACCAGATGCGCACGCTCGGGAAACAAGGCGACGGAGGCCAGCAGCTTGTTCACCTCGTCCGCGGCGTCGCCATGGCGAAATACCGGCAGGCCAAAGGTGGCCTCGGTGATGAAGACGTCGCAGGGCACCAACTCGAACGGTACGCAGGTCGGGTCGGGCGCGTCCTTGTAGTCGCCGGAGGCGACAATGCAGGTGCCGTTGCAGGTGACAGCGATTTGCGCCGAGCCGAGCACATGACCGGCCGGGTGGAATTTCACGCTTGTGTCGCCGAGCCGGATTTCCTCGCCATAGCTGATGGTCTGCGTCGAGCCGGCAAAATTCTCACCATAGCGCAGCCGCATCATGTCCAGCGTTTCTTGCGTCGCCAGCACGGCGCCATGGCCCGCGCGGGCATGGTCGGAATGGCCGTGAGTGATCACGGCCCGCTCGACCGGGCGGATGGGATCGATATGGAATTTGCCGGGCCTGCAGCACAGGCCGTCAGCAGTTGGCAACAGGATGTCTTGCGGCCGCATGCCTGATATATAGGTCGCTCCACCGCATCTTCGAGTCGCCACCCGCTTCGCTTCCTGGTTCCCAATGCCGCTCCGCCTGTTTCTGACCTCCGGCGATCTCATGGCCGACCGCCGTTTCGAGTTCGCGCGCGACCTCCAGCTCAAGGGCGATCTGCCCGCCGCCGCCGATCTCATCGAACAGGCAATCGAGCTTGCGCCTGACTTCACCTCGGCCTGGTTCACGCTCGGCGAGATCCGCCAGCAGCTCGGCGAGCGCGACAAGGCGATTGCGGCGTTCCGCGAAGCGCGCCGGTGCGATCCCGGGGACCAGCACGGCGCCCGCCTGCATCTGATACGGCTCGGCGACACCGAGATGGCGGAGATGCCAAAAGCCTATGTGCAGGCGCTGTTCGACCAATATGCGCCGCGCTTCGAGCACACACTGGTCAACGATCTCGGCTATCGCGCGCCGTCGCTGATTTTCAAGGCGGTGCTGGCCGCCCGCGGCGCCGCGAAGAAGCCGGCCCTGTTCAAGCGCGCCATCGACCTCGGCTGCGGCACGGGACTCGCGGCAGCGGCCTTCGCCAGACAGGTCGACCATTTCATCGGCATCGATCTGTCGCCCGGCATGATCAAGGAAGCGCGCGCCACTACACTCTATGCTGAGCTCGAAGTCGCCGACATGATCGAGGGCCTGCGCAGCAAGGCCGATGCCAGCGCGAACCTCGTCGTCGCCGCGGACGCGTTCGTCTATCTCTCAGACCTTGCGCCGGTGCTCACCGAAGCCAGGCGCGTGCTGGTGTCAGGCGGCGTGCTCGCCTTCACGCTGGAGACGCATGACGGCAGCGGCATCGTGCTCGGCGAAGGCCTGCGCTATGCCCATGCGGCGGAATATGTCCGCGGCGCGCTTGCGAAGGCCGGGCTGAAGCTGCTGACGCTGGAGCCGGCGTCGCCGCGCATCGAGAACAACGAGCCGGTGCGCGGTATCGTCGTCGTCGCCGAGAAAACTTGAGTCTAGGCGCTAAACACCCGGCAATTTAAGCGTCATTGCGCCGCCCAGCGACGAACTTCCTACTTGCGAGCCGTGCCGCGAAGCCAGCACAATGCGCGCGTTAGGGAGAGAAACAACAATGACGACAAATCCATCGCGGCGCGATGTCAGCGCCGCCGCGCTCGCCACCATTGCCGCATCCGTCCTGCCCGCGCCCTCAGTCCGGGCCGCCGAGAAGAAATACGATTCCGGCGCCAGCGACAGCGAGATCAAGATCGGGCAGACCGTGCCGCATTCCGGTCCCGGCTCGCTCTACGGCGTGCTCGGGCGCATCGGCGAGGCCTATTTCCAGATGCTGAACGAGAAGGGCGGCATCAACGGGCGCAAGATCAACTTTCTCACCATGGACGACGCCTACAGCGCACCGAAATGCGTCGAGGCGACGCGGCGCCTGGTCGAGCAGGAGGAGGTGCTTGCGCTCTACGGCTCGCTCGGCACCGCGCCGCAGACCGCCGTGCACAAATACCTGAACTCCAAGGGCGTGCCGCAGCTGCTGCTCAACACCGGCGCGTCGAAGTGGAATAACCCGAAAGAGTTCAAGTGGACGATGGCGGGCCTGCCGCTCTATCCGACCGAGGCGCGCATCCTGGCGCGGCATGTCGTCGCCGTGAAGCCGAATGCCAAGGTCGGCATCCTCTACCAGAACGACGATTTCGGCCGCGACTTCCTCGGTCCGTTCAAGAAGGTGCTGGCCGATGCCGGCGGCACCGCATCGGTGATCATGGAGCAGACTTACGACCTGACCGATCCCACCGTCGATTCCCAGCTCATCAATCTCTCCAAGTCGGGCGCCGACGTGTTCTACAATATCTCGACCGGCAAGGCGTCGTCGCAGTCGATCCGGAAAGTCGCCGAGCTCGGCTGGAAGCCGCTGCAGCTGTTGTCGGCGGGCTCAACCGGCCGCTCGATCCTCAATGCCGCGGGCCTGGAGAACGCCGCCGGCATCGTCGCCATCCGCTACAACAAGGAAGTCGGCCTGCCGAAATGGGAAAAGGACCCCGACGTCATGGCGTTCGAGGAGCTGCGCAAGAAGTACACGCCGGCGATCGATCAAGACAACACCATCGCGTTCGCCGGCTACGGCCAGGCCGTCACCATGGGTGAGATCCTGCGCCGTTGCGGCGACGAGCTCACCCGCGCCAACGTGCTGAAGCAGGCCTCGACGCTGAAAGGCTTCCACTCGCCCTATTTCCTCGACGGTGTCACCTACGACTATACGCCCGACGACTACACGCCGATGAAGACGCTCTACATCTCGATCTTCAGCGGCAAAGATTGGGATATCTCGGACAAGCCGATGTCGGAGTAGGGGCTGCCCACCCCTCGACGAACCCGTCGCCACGGCTTACCTGTGAAGCCGTGCCGCCCCGCATCCTCAAAATCCCGGCCGAGCCGGCCACGCTGCTGCCCGACCGCTTCCAAAAGTGGTTTGCGGCCCGCGGCTGGTCGCCGCGCGAGCATCAGCTCGCACTGCTGGAGAAGGCGCGCGAGGACCGCTCGGCCTTGCTGATCGCGCCGACCGGCGCCGGCAAGACGCTGGCCGGATTTTTGCCGACGCTGGTGGAGCTGAGTGCCGCGCCGACCTCTCCCGCGAAATCCGTTGTCTCCACCGGCCGCGCCGTGCAACGCAGCGGCGGCCTGCACACCCTCTACATCTCGCCGCTGAAAGCGCTCGCCGTCGACATCGCGCGCAATCTGGAGCGGCCGGTCGCCGAGATGAGCCTGCCGATCAAGATCGAGACCCGCACCGGCGATACGCCGGTGTCGCGGCGCCAGCGGCAGCGGCGCTATCCGCCGGACGTTTTGCTGACGACGCCCGAGCAGCTCGCGCTGCTGCTGTCCTCCGATGACGCGCCGTTCCTGTTCTCCTCGCTCAGGCGCATCGTGCTTGACGAACTGCATGCGCTGGTGACGTCGAAGCGCGGCGATCTCTTGTCGCTCGGCCTTGCGCGACTGTGGCGGCTGGCGCCCGATATGCGCGCCATCGGATTGTCGGCGACCGTGGCCGAGCCGGAATCGCTGGCCCGCTTTCTGGTGCCGCAACCGAAAGACCAGGCCGTATCGGCCGACATCGTCATCGCCGGCGGCGCGGCGCCGCCGTTGGTAGAGATGCTGGATACACGCGAGCGCCTGCCCTGGGCCGGCCACAGCGCGCGCCACGCGCTTCCCGAAATCTACCAGCTGATCAAGGCGAACAAGACCACGCTGGTGTTCGTCAACACCCGCAGCCAGGCCGAGATGCTGTTCCAGAACCTCTGGAGCATGAACGACGACAACTTGGCAATCGCGCTGCATCACGGCTCGCTCGACGTCGCGCAGCGGCGCAAGGTCGAGGACGCCATGTCGGCCGGCAGATTGCGCGGCGTGGTCTGCACGTCCTCTCTAGACCTCGGCGTCGACTGGGGCGATGTCGACCTCGTCGTCAATATCGGCGCACCGAAGGGCGCGTCGCGCCTGATGCAGCGGATCGGCCGCGCCAACCATCGCCTCGACGAAGCCTCGCGCGCCGTGCTGGTGCCGGCCAATCGCTTCGAGGTGCTGGAGTGCCGCGTCGCCATCGACGCCATCGCCGAAAATGCGCAGGACACGCCGCCCCTGCGCATTGGTGCCCTCGACGTGCTGGCCCAGCACGTGCTCGGCTGCGCCTGCGGCGAGCCGTTTTTCTCCGGGGAGCTTTACGACGAAGTGCGTACCGCCGCGCCCTACGCCGATCTCACGCGGCAGGATTTCGACGACGTCGTCGACTTCGTCGCGTCCGGCGGCTACGCGCTGAAGACCTATGAGCGCTTCGCCCGCATCAAGCAGGACAAGGAGGGCCGCTGGCGCGTCGCCAATCCAAAAGTGCGGCAGAGCTACCGGATGAATGTCGGCACCATCGTCGAGGACGACATGCTGAAGGTGCGGCTGGTGCGCTCGCGCGGCGGTGGTGCCGGCTCCACGGGCGTGATCGCGCGCGGTGGCCGTTTGCTCGGCGAGATCGAGGAGGCCTTCATCGAGGGCCTCAGTCCCGGCGACACCTTCGTGTTCAGCGGCGAGGTGGTCCGCTACGAAACCCTGGTCGAGGATCAGGTCTTTGTCTCGCGCGCCCATGACAAGGACCCCAAGGTGCCGTCCTATATGGGCGGCAAGTTTCCGCTCTCGACCTATCTCGCCGAGCGTGTCCGCCGCCTGCTTGACGACGGGCGCGCATGGACCAGTCTGCCGGAGCAGGTCCGCGACTGGCTGTCTCAGCAGAAGGACGTCTCGCGCGTGCCTGCGGTGCGCGAGCTGTTGGTGGAAAGCTTTCCGCGCGCCAGCAAGCATTACATCGTCTGCTATCCCTTCGAAGGCCGCCTCGCGCACCAGACCCTTGGCATGCTGCTGACGCGGCGGCTGGAACGCGTTCGCGCCCGCCCGCTCGGCTTCGTCGCCAACGAATATGCGGTGGCGATCTGGGCGCTCGGCGACATGTCCTTCATGATCCGGCATGGCAGGCTCGATCTCGACGCGCTGTTCCACCCTGATATGCTCGGCGACGATCTCGAGGCCTGGCTCGCCGAATCGGCGCTGATGAAGCGCACCTTCCGCAATTGCGCGATCATCTCCGGCCTGATCGCGCGCCGCCACACCGGCGAGGAGAAGAGCCGCCGCCAGGTGCTGTTCTCGACCGATCTCGTCTACGACGTGCTGCGCAAGCATCAGGCCGACCACGTCCTGCTGCGCGCCGCGCGCGCCGATGCCGCCACCGGGCTGCTTGATCTGCGCCGCCTCGGCGACATGCTGACCCGCATCCAGGGCCGCATCACCCACCGGGAACTCGACCACGTCTCCCCGCTCGCCGTTCCCGTGATGCTGGAAATCGGCCGCGAGTCAGTTTATGGCGAAGCTGGCGACGAGCTGCTGGCGGAAGCCGCCGACGAGCTGGTCAAAGAGGCGATGTCGTAGAGAATTTGCCAGTGAGGCGCGCTGATCCATCCACATCGTCATGCCCGGGCTTGTCCCGGGCATCCACGACTTTGCCTCCACGGCAAGAACGTGGATGGCCGGGCACAGGCGAGCGGAAGCGACGCCGTTCGTCGAACGGCTATGCCCGGCCATGACGGAGCAAGCAGCATTTTCGGTGGCGACGACGCGCAGCGTCGACGTCGCAGGCGTCCCGTTTCACGCCGATCTCTCCGGCGCCCTGTTCTGGGACGAGCAGCGCCTGCTGGTCGTCTCCGACCTGCATCTCGAAAAGGGGTCCAGCTTCGCCACCCGCGGCGTGCTGCTGCCGCCCTACGACACGCTGGCGACGTTGAGCCGGCTCACTGCTGTCATCTCCCGCCATAATCCCAAAACCGTCATCGCGCTCGGCGACAGCTTTCACGATCGTTCCGCGCATGAGCGTCTGTCCGCGGATGACCGCGATGCCGTCGCGGCGCTCCAGAGCGGGCGCGACTGGATCTGGATCTCCGGCAATCACGATCCCATGCTGCCGCGCGATCTCGGCGGCACCGTCGCCGATGAAGTCGCGATCGGTCCGATCACCTTCCGCCACGAGCCGACCGGCGCGCATGGCGAGATCGCCGGCCATCTGCATCCCAAGGCCCGCGTCTCCGCGCGTGGCCGCTCGATGGAACGGCGTTGCTTCGCCAGCGACGGCATGCGCGCCGTGATGCCCGCCTTCGGTGCCTATGCGGGGGGCCTCAGCATCCGCGACGTCGCGTTTGCAAGAATATTTCCGAACAGCGGTTTTGTCGCGCACCTCCTCGGCGACCGCCGCGTGCACGCGATCGCCGCGTCACGGTGTTACTAGGCCGCGCTCTGTAGGGTGGGCAAAGCGGTAGCGTGCCCACCATCTGCAACACTCGCTGAACGATGGTGGGCACGGCGCTTTGCGCCTTTGCCCACCCTACCAATCCCGCAAATTCATGCCGCTTTCGCCTGCACGTCCTCGCAGAACTCCGCGAGGCGATCCGCCAGCCGCAGCGTCGCGGAGCTGGCGTTCGGCGCGGCCATCAGCGCCACCTCGGTGCGGTTGATCGGCGCAAAGCCGTCCTTCGCCGTCAGCACGCGATGGTCGGCCTGGATCGACATCTCCGACAAGATGCTGAGGCCCATGCCGGCGGCGACCGCGGCCTGGATGCCGGCGAGGCTCGATGACGAATAGGACATGTGCCAGGCCCGGCCGGCGCTTTCCAGCGCATGGATCGCGCCGGCGCGGTAGAGGCAGCCGGGCGGAAAGCCGATCAGCGGCACCGAGGACGCGTTGACATCGACCGGATGGCTCTTGCTGGTGACCCAGTGCACCCGCTCCGGCCACACCGCGATCGCGCCCTTCGCGCCGGCCTCGCGCTTGAACAGCGCAAGGTCGAGCTCGCCGCGTTCGAGGTCGCGGGCGAGATTCTTGCTCTGGTCGGCGCGCACATCGAGCCGCAGGTTCGGATGCGAGCGTGAGAACGCGCCCAGCAGCTTTGCCAGCCGATACGCCGCAAAATCCTCGGGGATGCCGAGCCGGATCGCGCCTTCGCCTTCGTCGCGCAGCACGTCGCGCGCCTCCTCGGCGAGCGTGAGCAGACGCCGCGCATAGGACAGCAGCCGTTCGCCGGCCTCAGTGGGGCGCACATCCTTGCCGTCACGGTGCAGCAGCACCTGACCGACATCCTCTTCCAGCCGCTTGATCTGCTGGCTGACGGTCGATTGCGTGCGGTGGACGCGCTCGCCGGCGCGGGTGAAGCCGCCGGCCTCGACCACCGAGACGAAGCTGCGCAGGAGCTCCAGATCGAGCATGGCTGCCTCCATTCGAAAAGCCACTGATTGCGAGTTAATCATTTAATTTCCAAATGACAAGCCCGATCCCTAGATCGAGGGCCTAGGAGAATGCCCCCATGTCCCTCGCCCCCTCGGTCGCCGTCCCACGTAGCCGCTTCAACACTTTGCCGCTCGCGATCGGACTGTTTTGCCTGCTCTGGAGCTATGCCTTTGTCGCCGGCAAGATCGGCGTCACCCATTGCCCGCCGCTGATCCTGCTCGCCGCGCGTTTCTCGCTCGCGGGCGTCTTGATCCTCGGTGCCACGGCTATCCGCGGCGACTGGTCATTGTCGTGGCGCGATGCCGTGATCTTTGCCGTGCTCGGCATCGCCAACAACGCGCTCTATCTCGGGCTCGGCTACACCGGCCTGCAATCGGTCTCCGCCGGCCTCGGCGGCCTGATCGTCTCGGCCAACCCGGTGTTCACGGCCGCGCTCGCGGCGCTTTTGCTCGGCGAGGGCATGACCTGGCGCAAGGCGAGCGGCCTCCTGCTCGGCATCATCGGCGTCACCCTTATTGTCTGGCATCGCCTGTCGGTCGGCACCGACAGCCTGCACGGCATCCTCTTCACCCTGGCCTCGCTCGCGTCGATCGTCGCCGGCACCATCCTGTTCAAGCTGCTCGCGCCCAAGGGGTCGCTGTGGATCGGCAACGGCGTGCAGAATCTCGCCGCCGGCATCGTGCTGACGCCGGTCGCGCTCACCTTCGCCGACGTTCACGCGATCGATTTCACGCCGAGGCTGATCGGCGCCTTCGCCTTTCTCGTGCTTGGCGGCTCGATCCTGGCCTACTGGCTCTGGTTTCATCTCCTGAAAGTGTGTGGCGCGACCGCGGCCAGTGCCTATCATTTCCTGATGCCGCCGCTCGGCATGCTGTTCGCGTATCTCGTGCTGGGCGAGCACGTCGAAGCGCGTGACTTGCTGGGGATCATTCCGGTGGCGCTCGGCATTTACCTGGTGACGCGCCCCGCAAAGCCCGTCGTGTAAGAGGAGGTCCCTCATGCCTGTTTCCATCACCCTGATCGGCGGCCCCACCGCGCTGATCGAGATCGACGGCTTTCGCCTGCTCACCGATCCCACTTTCGACGCCCCCGGCGCCTATCAGCTGCCGCATGTGAAGCTGGAGAAGACCATCGGTCCCGCGATGAAGGCCGATGCGATCGGCCCGATCGATGCCGTGCTGCTCAGCCACGACCAGCATGCGGACAATCTCGACAATTCCGGCCGTGAATATCTGCTCAAAGCACCGCGCGCGCTGACGACTGAGGCCGGCGCCAGGCGTCTCGGCGGTCATGTCGAGGGCCTTGCGCCCTGGGCGACCGCGCATCTGAAAGACGACGACGGCAACACGCTGACCATCACCGCGACGCCGGCGCGCCACGGCCCGGCCGGCATCGAGCCGCTGTCGGGCGACGTCATCGGCTTCGTGGTGCAGTCGAGCCGCAAGGATACGCGCCCGGTCTATATCAGCGGCGACACCACCTGGTTCGACGGCGTCGCCGAGGTCGCGCGCCGCTTCAAATGCGGCGTGGTGCTGCCGTTCGCGGGCGCGGCGCAAACGCGCGGGCCGTTTCATCTCACCATGGACACCAACGACACCATCGAGACCGCGCGCGCCTTCCCCGACGCGATGATCGTGCCCGTGCATACCGAGGGCTGGGCGCATTTCCGCCAGAACAGCGAGGACCTGCGCAAGGCATTCGACGTGCTCGGGTTCGGGACGCGGCTGCGGCTGCTCGAGCCGGGCGTGCCGACGGTGGTGGAGGCGCCGTGATGTGAGGTGCGGCGAACGCTCTCCTCGTCGTCATGGCCGGGCTTGACCCGGCCATCCACGTCTTTATTGCCGAGTGTAAGAACGTGGATGCCCGGGACGAGTCCGGGCATGACGGTGTGGTGGCAGTTTGCGCGCCTAACTCAATCCTTCCTGAAAACAATCGACGCCATCCATCCCGTCATCAGCGCCATCGCCGCCGTGACCAGGCCGTAGACCAGCCCGTTCTGCCGTGCGGTGTTGGCCACGAACTGTTCAAATCCGACCTTGACGATCTCGAACGCGGTCTCGGTCTTGCCGACGAAGGCGCCATTCGCGAACAGCTTGATCTCGACCTCATAGGTGCCGATCGGGACCTCCGCCGGCAGCGGGATGCCGGTGCGGAACAGCGTCGGCGTCAGGAACGTCACCGCACTCGCATCCTCGCGATAGAGCCCGCGCTGGGTGCGCAGGCGGATGAAGGCGGAGCGGAACGCATCGTTCGGCACCACGTCGGCGTAGTCGCCGCTGACGCGCTGGGTCAGCAGCACGTTGTTGAGCCCGATCTGCTGCCGCCGCGCGATCTCGGGCGAGGTGATGCTGTCGAACGGGCGATTGGCGAACAGCGCCAGATAGCTCGGCACCTGCAAAAACTGCCGGTAGTCGGTGTTGATCCAGATGCCGAAGGTGCGCTCCTTGCGCCGCGTCACCATGTCGGCGCGCGGGCCCATCACGGTGACCACGAGATCGTAAGCCGTGCGGTCGGCGGGCGTGGCGGCATCCTTCTCCACCGAGCCGAACAGCACCAGCTCTTCGCCGGAATAGTTCGGCGTCACCGTGACGCGATGGTTGGAGACCGACACGATCAGCCGCTCGGCCCGCGCGGACGTGCCGAGCAGCAGGACGAGGAGAGCCGCAGCGAGCGCACGCATCATCCGCCCACTCCCAGCTCACGTATGGTGAAGAGGTCTTCGGGGCGGATCACCAGCGCGACCGCGAAGCGGACGCCGACCGATAGGATCAACAGGCCGAGCAGCAGCCGCAACTGCTCGCCGCGGATCTTCTGGCCGGCGCGGGCGCCGAATTGCGCGCCGGTGACGCCGCCGACCATCAGGATCAGCGCCAGCACGGCGTCGACGAGGTGATTGGTCGCCGCATGCAGCATGGTTGCGAACAGCATGGTGACGAGCGTCAGGACCATCGAGGTCCCGATCACCGTCGAGGTCGGCACCCGCAGGATATAGATCATGATCGGCACCAGGATGAAGCCGCCGCCGATGCCCATGATCGCGCCGACGAAGCCGATCACGATGCCGATGACGACCACTGGGATCACCGACAGATAGATCTTCGAGCGCTTGAACCGCATTTTCAGCGGCAGGCCGTGAATCCAGTTGTGGGTTCGCCGTGGCGGCACGGCGCCGCGCCGGGTCCGCATCAGCGCGCGCAAGCCCTCGGAGAACATCAGGCTGCCGACCGTGCCGAGCAGCACCACGTAAGAGAGCGCGATCATCAGGTCGAGCTGGCCGAGCGCGCGGAGCTGCGTGAAGGTCCACACGCCCAATGCCGTTCCGGTCACGCCGCCGCACAGCAATACGCTCGCCAGCGCCGGATCGATCGCGCGCCGCCGCCAATAGGTGAGCGCGCCGGAAAACGACGAGGCCGCGATATGGCTGGCGACGGAGGCGACCGCGACCGCCGGCGTGATGCCGATGAATATCAACAGCGGCGTCATCAGGAAGCCGCCGCCGATCCCGAACATGCCGGAGACGAAGCCGACGGCCGCGCCCATCGCCAGCACCAGGAACACGTTGACCGGAAGATCGGCGATCGGAAGGTAGAGCTGCATCGGACCCACGCACCGGCGAGACGGATCGATTTCGCGGAGCGCTCGCAGGAGGGCATGCCGCGCCCTTCAATAGCGGAATTTGGTGCAGGGCGGGACCGGGAAATTTGCGCGTGGTGAATGGGAGAGAGGGATCAGATAGCTGCTTCACTGCGCGCCGAGGATTTCGTCTCCTTCTCCGCTGTCAGGCCCCGGCTTGACCGGGGCATCCAGTACGCCGCGGCTTCTCCGCATCAAACCGGCGTCTCTGGAATACTGGGCGCCCGGTCAAGCCGGGCGACGACAAGAGGGGAGAGCGTACTAGACCGATCAATGCGCAGCCGACGCCGATTTCTTCGTCGCCACCGGCTTCGGCGCGGGTTTGCCGTTCGCCTGCGGTGCGGTGTCCCAGCCGCCGGCGGGCCCCTGGACGTTGACGGCGTCGTCGGGCTGCGGCTCGGCGCTGAAGGTCTGGATCGCGAGCTTGGCAGCGGCGAGCGACTGCGGGTCGAGGCGCTTGGCGACGTCGTCGCGCTTGGTCGCCGCGTCCGCGTCGCCCTGTCCGGCCGCAAGGGTGAACCATTTGTAGGACTCGGCGAGGTTCTGCTCGACGCCAATGCCGCGGGCATAGAGGATGCCGAGGTTGAACTGGCTGTCGGCGACGCCGCGGTCGGCGGCCTTGCGGAACCACTGCGCCGCGCGCTTGTAGTTGGCGCCGCGTCCGCCGCCGTCGGCGTCGAGCACGGCGAGATTGTGCATCGCCTTGGCGTTGCCGCGCTCGGCGGCCTGGGTGTAGTAGCGGCGGGCGATGTCGGCGTCTTTCTTCACGCCCAGGCCCTTTTCGTAGAGCGTGCCGAGACGGAAGGTCGCGGGCACCACGCCGGCCTGCGCCGCGCGATCGTACCACTTCGCCGCTTCGTCGTAGTTCGCGGCCACGCCCTTGCCCTCGGCAAAGCGCACGCCGATCTCATAGGCCGCGGTCGCATCGCCCTTCATCGCGGCGGTGCGCAGGCCCGGGCCCGCGATGCCGTCGGGCAGCTTCTCGCTCGGCGGCACCTGGACGACGCCGAGCCGCGCACGGCTCATGCCCGACAGTGCACCGGTGACGTCGCTGGAGGGCGCGGGTGGCGCCACGGCGGGAGCGGGCGGAATTTCGACCGAGGCCGTTCCACTGGGGTTCGTTGCAGCCGGCGCCGCATTGTTTTGGGACTGCTTCCCGATCGGCGTCGGCGAGGTCATCGACGGCGTGACCTGCTCGGGGGCGGCGGGCTTGCTCTCGACCGGCGGCGCCTGCGGTGCGGGCTGGCTCGACGTGTTCTCCATCGCCTGCGGTGACGGCGGCGCGCTGCCGCCTTCGAGCAGGTTCATCGCCATCTTGAAGGTGCCGAGCACGATCACGACCACGCTAGCGCCGACCAGCAGTGAGCGGATCTTTGAGGTAATGGTCGAGGCGCCTTGCTGTGCTTGTCCCTGTCCCTGTCCTTGGCCCTTGTCCTTGACGCGGGCCGCGAGCGCGGCCTTGACGCCGCGGGCCGGCTTCTCCGGCGGTTGCGCGGCGGCGGCTTGCGCGGCGCGGCGCGCGGCCGCGATGAAGCTCGACGACGACACCGGTTCCTTCGGCGCGGCGGGGATTTCGCTGATCGCGCTCTCGGACGCGGCAATGCGCTCGGACGGCGTGGCGGGGCGGCCGTTCGGACGCGTGCCGGGCTCGAGCGGATGATCCGGCGGCAGGTCGGGCGCGATCGCGGCGCGGGCGGGCGCCGTGTGCGGCTCGAGGATCTCGCTGATCGCACGCGGCGGAACCGGCGCCATCGGCACCGACGGCGGCGCCGCGGGCGCGGCAGCATGGAATTCACGCGGCGCAGCGACGAAGGTCGAGTGCGCGGGCTGCTGCGCGGCAGCCGGATTCGGCAGCTCGGGCTTCGGATCGTATTTCGGTTGCTGCGGCTGCGGCGGCCGCTGCTCGCGCGCCATCTGCGCCGGCTCGACCGGCGCGGCCATTGACGCTTGCGCGGGCATGGGCGCAGCCATCGGCGCAGGGGCCGGCGGCGCGGTGCGCACCGTGCGCAGATCGCCCTCGATCATCGAGAGACGATCGACGACATGGCCGAGCGTGTTGTGCACGGCCTCCAGCGAATCCTGCGTGCTGCGGTTGGTTTCGGCCTGGCTGTAGCGGATGTCGGACAGCTCGCGCTTGACGAGATCGACCATTCCGGAATCGGGAGCCGGCGCCGAGCTTCGGCTCTCGGCGAGCGCGGAATAGGTCGCCTGCTGCCGCTCGAGGTGGCGCAGGATGTCGTGCAGCCCGTCCTCGACACGGCTTAGGTTTCCGCCGCGCGAATCGGAGGCGGCCTCGATCCGCTCCAGCAGGTAGGAGACCCGCTGCTCGAGATGCGCGAAGGTCGAGGCCGAGTCATTGCCGACCTGCATGCGATCGAAACGGTCGGATAGCGCGCGGATTGCGCTTTCCAGATGTTCGGTGCTCTCGGCCGGTTGCGGCCGCTCGCGCGTTTCCAGCGCGGCGGTGAGCGCGGCGATGCGCTGCTCCAGCACGGCAAAGCTGTCGCCGCGGTCCGAGGAGCGATTGACCTGGTCGACCTTGGACGACAGCAGCTGCACGTCCTCGGAGAGCCGTGCCAGCGCTTCGTTAGAGGCGACGTTCGAGACGATGCCGCGCAATGCCGAGATCGCGCCTTCGAGCTGGCGCACTGTCGTGGGGTCGTCATTGGCGCGCAGGATCAGATCGAGCTTGGCGCCGAGATTGCGGATCGCCTCGTCATAGCCGGTGAGCTGCTCGGCCGGCGTCAGCGTGCGCAGCACCTGCTTGATGTCGGCGAGCGCGCGCTCGATGCCCGAGAGCACCTGGCCGTCGGTGCCATTGGAGCGGGTCTCGTCGATGCGACGGTGCAGCGAGCGGATCTCGTTCTCGATCGATTCGATCGCGCGGCGCGGCATCGCCTCGGTGATGGCGTTGCGGATCTCGGCGAGCTCGGCGCGGAAGCCGTTGATGGCCTGCTCGGTATTATCAGGCCGCTGCAGCGACTCGATCTGGTTCGTGATCTTGAGCAGATGGCGTTCGAGCGACGAGAAATCCGGCCCCGGCTGCGGTGGCGGCGGAGCATAGGCGGGCGCGGGCGGCGCCATTGGCGGCGCATAGGGTGCTGCCGAGGGCGCGATCGACGGCGCGGCACGCGGCGGCATCTGCCGCGGCGTGAAGCCGTCGAGCTCGCTCTGCCGTGCGGTGATCTCGGCAACCGCGACGTCGAACGACGCGGGGCTCAGGGGCGGCGAGCTGCGATAGACTTGTGCGGCCGCGCGCTCGACCGCGTCGGCCTGGCGCTGGCGCGTCTCGACCGGCGCGGCGCGCTGTGCCTGCGGCTGCTGCGCCTGAGGGGGCCGCGAGATCTGCGACAGGCGGGCATCGAGCCGTGAGATCGCGTCGTTGAGCTGGCGGGCGACGCCCTGCTCGCGCGAAGCGTCTTGTCGTGAAGCGTCTTGTCGTGACGTGTCCTGGCGCGGCGCGGCGGGCTTTGAAATCCGTTCGATCTGCTGGGTGATCGCGTCGAGCCGCTGATGGATGTCGGCGACTTCGCGGCTTTCCTGACTCGGCATCTGCTGCGCGCGCGGATCGGGACGCAGGTTCTGACGCTCGTCCTGACGCTGCTCGTAAGGCCCGCGAAAGTTCGGCGGGGCAGTCTCGCCGAGCGTGGAGTTCAGCCAATCGTTGAGTGACATGCCGGCGCGACGCGCAGCAGCTTCGGCCCGCTCCCTGACGGACGGATCGATACCGTCAACACTCCACGATACGCGCGAATTCATGACTCTGTCCGGTTCCGACTCCGGCGCCCCACCCGGCGCCTCCAGTCTCCCCACGCGTCCCGGTTGTAAGACAATCGAATTCGGCGCGGGTCGTCTGCCTCGAAAACCGACTTTTTCCTGTTACGGTAAATAACGGGTTAAGGAACGCAGTCCCGGTGTCTTAAAGTTGGGCGGCGGGAAAGAGGGGGCGCCACCGGTGTCATGCTCCGCGAAAGCGGGGCATCCAGTACGCCGCAGCTCCCCGGCTCTAGCCGCGCCGCCTCTGGAATACTGGATCGCCCGCTCCAGTGCGCAAGTGCGCACAAGGCGGGCGATGACAGCGGAGGAAATGGCGAGAACTCGCGCAGGGTTGGCCCGCTCAGCCTTTCTCCCGCTTGCCGTCGTCCAGCGGGACCACCGTGCTCTTGCCGTTCATCGCCGACAGCGCCTCGAGCGCTTCCTCGCAGAAATCGGCCACCATCTGCTCGTGCCGCGCGCCGAGGCGGAGCAGCAGCAGATTGCCGAGGTCGAGCACATCAGATGCCGTCCCCTCGGGAAAACGCTTCTTCAGGATCCGCTCGTAATTCTCGTGCCGGTCGCGGTGATGCTCCAGGCGGTCCATCAGGTCGGTGCGGATGGGCTCGATGTCGATGCTGTCGAGCGCATGCAGCCGCACCAGCAGGTCGTCCTTGATCGAGGGCGGGGTGCTCGGTCGCGCGGACCAGTGCCGCAGCGCTGTTCGACCTTCCGGAGTAAGCGTATAGATGAGCTTATTGGGCTTGCCGGACTGGACGACCTCGCGGCCCTGGATGTAGCCGCGGTCGCGCAGCTTGGAGAGCTCGCGATAGATCTGCTGGTGGTCGGCCTTCCAGAAGAAGCCGATCGAGGAATCGAAGGTCTTGGCGAGCTCATAGCCCGTCATCGGACGTTCCGTCAGGCATGCGAGGATTGCGTCGCCCAGCGCCATATGACTTGCCTCCCTGTGACCTTAACCAAGCAGCTTGACTTTATGCGTATCGACGCATATGCGTCAATGTGCATATGCGGCCACCCAAGGTCGGAGCTCAAGAACCGACCAGAAAACGCAGCGGAATCAACCTCTCGCTACTGTGCATGGGGTTGTTTTCGAGTTCTTGCCAAGGCCTTTGATCCACGGGAGGCAATCCTGACAATGACCGGCCTCGACTCCTGGTACGCCTTCATGAAGTCCCATGATGCGAAAGCGCTCTGGGACCTGCTGCATCCTGACGCCATCTTCGAAAGCCCCGTCGTGCACTCGCCGCAGCGCGGACGCGACATCACCTTCAAATATCTCGCCAGCGCCGAGAAGGTGCTCGGCGGTCCCGGCTTCAGCTATGTCGGCGAGTGGACCAGCGCCGACGGCGCCGTGCTCGAATTCAAGACTGTGATCGATGGCATCGAGATCAACGGCGTCGACATCATCAGCTTCGATGCCGAGGGTCGCATCACGAATTTCAAGGTGATGGTGCGCCCGCTCAAGGCCATCAACATGCTGCATCGCCTGATGGCGGAGCAGCTCGCCGCTGCTCAATCATAATTCAGCATCATCACTTCAAGGCTTGCCGGGAGACCACCATGCCGATCTACAAAGCCCCTGTCGAAGACATGAACTTCCTGCTCAACGACGTCTTCCAGATCGACCGCTACGACAATCTCGCCGGCTTCTCCGATGCGTCGAGCGACGTGCGCGAGGCGATCCTGAGCGAAGCCGCCAAGCTCGCCGAAGAGGTGCTCCAGCCGCTCAATCGCGTCGGCGATCTCGAAGGCTGCAAGCGCGCCGATGACGGCAGCGTCACCACGCCGAAGGGTTTCAAGGACGCCTTCAAGCAGGTGGCCGAGGGCGGCTGGCTTGGTCTGTCGGCACCGACCGAGTTCGGCGGCCAGGGCCTGCCGGTGACGCTCTCGCAGGCGGTCAACGAATTCCAGATCTCCGCCAACATGGCGTTCTCGATGTATGGTGGCCTCACCATGGGCGCGACCGCCGCGCTGATCGTTCATGGCACGCCAGAGCAGAAGCAGACCTACGTGCCCAAGATGGTCGCCGGCGAATGGACCGGCACCATGAACCTGACCGAGCCGCAGTGCGGCACCGATCTCGGCATGCTCCGCACCAAGGCGGTGCGCCAGGCGGACGGCAGCTTCGAGATCACCGGCACCAAGATCTTCATCTCAGCCGGCGAGCATGACCTCGCCCCGAACATCATCCACCTCGTGCTCGCCCGCATCGAGGGCGCACCCGCCGGCATCAAGGGCGTGTCGCTGTTCGTGGTGCCCAAATTCCTGGTGAATGCCGACGGTTCGATCGGCGCTCGCAACGGCGTCGTCTGCGGCTCGATCGAGCACAAGATGGGCATCCACGGCAATTCGACCTGCGTGATGAACTACGACGGCGCCACCGGCTGGCTGATCGGCGAGGAGAACAAGGGCATGCAGGGCATGTTCGTGATGATGAACGAGGCCCGCCTCGGCGTCGCGGTGCAGGGCCTCGCGCAGTCCGAGGTCGCCTATCAGAACGCGGTCGCCTACGCCCGCGAACGCATCCAGGGCCGTTCGCTCACCGGCGTGAAGGCGCCGGATAAGCCGGCCGACCCGATCATCGTGCATCCCGACGTGCGCCGCACGCTGCTCTCGATCCGCGCCTTCAACGAGGCCGCGCGCGCCTTCGTGATGTGGACCGCGCTGAAGAGCGACGTCGCCCATCGCTCCGATGATCCGAAGGACCGTCAGGCCGCCGACGATCACATGGGCCTGATGACGCCGGTGCTGAAAGGCTTCCTCACCGATTACGGCTTCGCCAACGCGGTGCAGGCGCAGCAGATGTATGGTGGCCACGGCTACATCGCCGAGCAGGGCATGGAGCAGTTCGTGCGCGATGCGCGTATTGCGATGATCTATGAAGGCGCCAACGGCATCCAGGCGCTCGACCTCGTCGGCCGCAAGCTGCCGCGCGATGGCGGCCGCGCCATCATGGCATTCTTCGGCGAGGTCATGGCCTTCGCCAAGGAGAACGGCGGCGACGAGGTATTGAAGCCTTTCATCACTCCGCTCTCGGCTGCGCTCGGCCATCTCCAGCAGGCCACGACGTGGCTGATGCAGAACGCGATGGCGAAGCCGGACAATGCCGGCGCCGCCGCAACCGACTATCTCCATCTCTTCGGCTTCGTCGCGCTCGGTTACATGTGGGCGAAGATGGCGAAGGTGACGAATGCCAAGATTGCCGAGAGCGGGGCGACGCCCTATCTCTCGACCAAGCTCGTCACCGGCCGTTTCTTCATGGAGCGGATGCTGCCGGAGACCGCCGCCAATCTCGCGCGCATCCAGTCCGGCTGCGCCACCATCATGGAACTGCCGGCGGAAGCGTTCTGAGAATTTTCGCTTCGCCAATCATCTCGATCGCGTCGCGGTCGTAACCAATCGCTGCAATCAGGAGGCTCCCATGGCAGATGCCTATATCTACGACCACGTCCGCACCCCGCGCGGCCGCGGCAAGGCGGACGGCGCGCTGCACGAAGTCACCGCGCTGGCGCTCGCCACCGTGCCGCTGAAGGCGCTGAAAGACCGCAACAATTTGCCGGAAGATTCCGTCGATGACGTCATTCTCGGCGTGGTCGATCCGGTCGGCGAAGCCGGCTCCGACATCGCGCGCTTCGCTGCGCTCAAGGCAGGTCTCGGCGAGGCCGTCCCCGGCGTGCAGATCAACCGCTTCTGTGCTTCAGGCTTGGATGCCGTGAACTTTGCGGCCGCGCAGGTGATGAGCGGCCAGCATGAGCTCGTGATCGGCGGCGGTGCCGAATCGATGAGCCGCGTCGGCATCGGCGCCTCCGGCGGCGCCTGGCCGATGGATCCGTCGATGGCGGTGCCTGCCTACTTCATGCCGCAGGGCGTCTCGGCCGATCTGATCGCCACCAAATACGGCTTCTCGCGCGACGACGTCGATTCCTATGCCGTGCAGAGCCAGCAGCGCGCCGGCAAGGCCTGGGACGAAGGCCGCTTCAACAAGTCGGTGGTGCCGGTCAAGGATATCAACGGCCTCACCATCCTCGCCAAGGACGAGCATATGCGGCCCTCGACGACGATGCAGTCGCTCGCGCAGCTGCAGCCGTCGTTCACGATGATGGCGCAGATGGGCGGCTTTGACGGCGTCGCGGTGCAGTCGCATCCCGAGATCGAGCGCGTCAACTACGTGCACCATGCCGGCAACTCGTCCGGGATCGTCGACGGCGCCGGCGCCGTTCTGCTCGGCAGTAAGGAAGCGGGCTCGAAGTACGGCCTCAAGCCGCGCGCAAAAATCCGCGCATTTGCCAATATTGGCTCTGAGCCGGCGATGATGCTGACCGGTCCGGTCGACGTCACCGAAAAGCTGTTCGCACGCTCCGGCATGAAGACGTCGGATATCGACCTGTTCGAGCTCAACGAGGCCTTTGCATCCGTCGTGCTGCGCTATATCCAGGCCTTCGACATCGACAACGCCAGGATCAACGTCAATGGCGGCGCCATCGCGCTTGGCCATCCGCTCGGCGCCACCGGTGCGATGATTTTGGGCACCGTGCTCGACGAGCTCGAGCGTACCAACAAGTCCACCGCCCTGGTCACGCTGTGCATCGGCGGCGGCATGGGCACCGCGACCATCATCGAGCGCGTGTAACGAGCTGCGTAGGGTGGGCAAAGCGAAGCGTGCCCACCACTGCTGTCTCCGCAAATGATGGTGGGCACGGCGCAAGAGCGCCTTTGCCCACCCTACGAGATCCCGATCAACCGCCGCGCCGAAGACTGGCTGCGGCACCGAGGAGCAACCAACATGGCCTACAAGAACTTCAAGGTTGAGACCGATTCCGACGGCATCGCGCTCGTCACCTGGGACATACCGGGCCGTTCGATGAACGTGCTCGACGAGACCTCGACCAGCGAGCTTGACGCGATCGTCAAGGCAACCACCGCTGACGCCGCGGTGAAGGGCGTCGTCATCACCTCGGCGAAGGAGGCGTTCTGCGCCGGTGCCGATCTGTCGATGCTCGAAGGCATGAACCAGGCCTACGCAAAGGTCTTTGGGGAGCAGGGCGAGACCGCGGCGAACCAGATGCTGTTCGACCAGAGCCGCCGCTTCTCGCAGGTGCTGCGCTCGATCGAAACGTCAGGCAAGCCGTGGGCGGCCGCGATCAACGGCCTCGCGCTCGGCGGCGGTTTCGAGATCACGCTGTGCTGCCACTATCGCGTGGCGGCGGAGAATCCCAGGACGCGCCTCGGCCTGCCCGAGGTCAAGGTCGGCCTGTTCCCCGGCGCCGGTGGCACGCAGCGCGTGCCGCGCCTGGTGCCGCCGCAGGACGCCATGACGATTTTGCTCAAGGGCGATCCGGTCACAATCGAGAAGGCCAAGGCGCTGAACCTGATTCACGCCATCGTTCCGGCTGCCGATCTCGTCAAGGCGGCGAAGGATTGGATCAAGGGCGGCGGCAAGGCCGTCGCGCCCTGGGACGAGAAGGGTTTTAAGCTGCCCGGCGGTCCCGTGTTTTCCAAGGCCGGCATGATGATGTTCCCGGCCGGCAACGCCATCTATCGCCGCGAGACCTACGACAACTATCCGGCCGCGCGCGCGATCATGAGCTGCGTCTATGAAGGCCTGCAGTTGCCGATCGACGCGGCGCTTCGCGTCGAGTCGCGCTACTTCACCTCCGTGCTGCGCTCGAAGGAAGCGGCTGCGATGATTCGCAGCCTGTTCCTGTCGATGCAGGAGCTGAACAAGGGCGCGCGCCGTCCGAAGGACGTGCCCGCAACCAAGGTGAAGAAGGTCGCCGTGATCGGCGCTGGCTTCATGGGTGCGAGCGTCGGCTACGTCTCGGCGCGGGCGGGCCTCGACGTCGTCCTGATCGACCGCGACCAGGAGAGCGCCGACAAGGGGAAGGCGCATGCGCAGAAGGTGATCGAAGACCAGATCAAGAAGGGCCGCGCCAAGCCGACCGACGCCGAGGCGCTGCTCGCACGCATTACGCCGACGGCCGACTATGCCGCGTTGAAGGACGTCGACCTCGTGATCGAGGCCGTGTTCGAGGACCGCAAGGTCAAGGCGGAGACCTTTGCCAAGGCGCAGGAATATCTCAAGCCCGACGTGATCTTCGCGTCGAATACCTCGACGCTGCCAATCACCTCGCTCGCCGAGGGCTTCAAGGACCAGGGCAAGTTCGTCGGCATCCACTTCTTCTCGCCGGTCGAGAAGATGATGCTGGTCGAGATCATCAAGGGCAAGAACACCGGCGATGTCGCACTCGCGACCGCGCTCGATTACGTCCGGCAGATCGGCAAGACGCCGATCGTCGTCAACGACAGCCGCGGCTTCTTCGCCAACCGCTGCGTCGGCCGCTACGTCGCCGAAGGCAACGAGATGTTTTTGGAAGGCGTGCCGCCGGCGATGATCGAGAACTGCGCCAAGATGGCGGGCATGCCGGTCGGCCCACTCTCGCTCTCGGACGAAGTCGCGCTCGACCTCGGCCTCAAGATCATGAAGGCGACCGAAGCCGATCTCGGCCCCAACGCCATCAACCCCGACCAGAAGAAGCTGATGGTCGAGATGGTCGAGAAGCAGGGCCGCCTCGGCCGCAAGAACAGCAAGGGCTTCTACGACTATCCCGAGAAGGGCAAGGGCCAGAAGAGCCTGTGGCCGGGCCTGTCCGCGCTGCAGCCGAAGCAGCTCGATCCTGACACGCTCGACATCGAGGAGCTGAAGCAGCGCTTCCTGGTGGTGCAGGCGGTGGAGGCCGCGCGCACGGTCGAGGATCACGTCATCACCGACCCGCGCGAGGCCGATGTCGGCTCGATCCTCGGCTTCGGCTTCGCGCCATTCACCGGCGGCACGCTGTCCTACATCGATTTCATGGGCACGAAGAAGTTCGTCGAGCTCTGCCACAAGCTGGAGGCGAAATACGGCTCGCGCTTCACGCCGCCGAAGCTTCTCGAGGACATGGCTGCGAAAGGTGAAACTTTCTACGGCCGCTTCGCGCCGAAGAAAGCGGCTGCTGCCTGAACTCAGTGCGGTACCGGACATAACGGAAAGGCCGGATCATCGATCCGGCCTTTTTCACGTCCAGGCCCGTCATCACGGTTACGTCACGATGTTCCCGGGTTGTGGAACCCGTCACAGATTCCGCGTAGGAACCGTGCCAGAGTTGAGGGGCCGTTCTGTCGCGCAATTGTCATAGGCGCGTCAAAACAGCGCCGTTCTTTTGCTCGGTCTTGGCACCACTCTTGCTGATCGGCCGGGTAACGAACCCTGGTGGGACATTTGCCGCTCCCTCGGCAAGTTGAAGACGAAATAAGAAAGTGTCCTCGATGAACTCTTTGGTGTTGCGGAAGACCGCGCTTGGTCGCGATCTCGCCGCGAAATATGCTGTTTCGCCTGCGCTCGGCCGCGTCTCGCCGCAACAGAAGCCGGCGCGTTTGCGCCGCAAGGGCCCGCTGTTCTGGGCAGCTCTGGCGCTACTTGTGCTCTCGGCGGATTTTCTGCTCGCTTGCCTCGCCTGGCTCGCCGTCGACCTCGTCATGGGTTGAGATCTCGCGCGCATGTAGAAAATAGGCTGCAGCGAAATAGGCGAGCTGGCAGACGGCAAGACAGATGGCGATGACGATCACACCGGCGATCATCCCGAATTCGTAAATGCGAAGAATTATCGCCAAGAAAACTGCGATTGACGGCGAGATCACAACCAGCGCCCAGATCCTGAAAACGTAACCTGTCGCTACTCCCACCAACGCACTTGCCACGATCAGAACGAAGGCAATCGTCAAGTTCAACTCCGATGAGAGTCCCAAATAATCTTCAACAATTCCGCCAAGTTCGCGCGCTTCGCGGGTACTGACAAGACAGCACCACTTACGTTCCGCGAACAGTAGTTCATAAGTCTTATGATAGGTACGATGATCCGGCGAAAAGGGGTTCGCCGCCCGCGTCGGTGCTCCTGCAAATAAAAAGGGCCGGATCGTCGACCCGGCCCCTGGGAGATCGATCCCTCTCGCGGCTCAAGCAGCCTGGATCAGCCCTTCCTTCTTCAAGGCCTCCTGCACCTTCGGCCGTGCGGCGACGCGGTCCTTGTAGGCGGTGAGGTGGGGCATCGCCGAGAGGTCGAACTTCATCTGGTCGCCCCAGGTCAGCATCGTGAAGAGATAGCCGTCGGCGACCGAGAACTGCTTGCCCATGAGGTAGTCGCGGCCGGCGAGCTCGCTGTCGATATGCTTCAGCTTGCCCATGACGCGCTCCTTGAAGAACGCCTTGGCTTCGTCGTTCAGGGCCGGTGCGAACAGCGGGCCAAAGCTCTTGTGCACCTCGGAGGTGAGGAAGTTCAGCCATTCGAGCAGCTTGTAGCGCTCCGAACTGTCGCGCGCGGGCGCCAGTGCCTTGGCCGGGGCCTTGTCGGCGATCATCTGGACAATGACCGGGCCTTCGGTCACGATCTCGCCGCTGTCGAGGCCCAGCGCGGGGACCTGACCCTTCGGATTGACCTTCAGATAGTCTTCACCGTTCTCGAGCTTCTTGGCCCGGATATCGACCTTGACCAGCTCGTAGGGCAGGTCGGCCTCCAGGAGCGCGATATGGGGAGACAGCGAGCAGGCGCCGGGCGAGTAATACAGTTTCATGGAATTTCCTCCTCTTGACGCTTGGTTGGGGCGAAAGAACGCCTACATGCACCTGCATGCAATAGTCAAGATTGATGCAGGTGCATCGAGTGGGGTAAGAAGCGGGCGACGAGTTTGAGCGGAACCATGAAACGCAAACCATCGACCGAGGCAACCAGTGCCTGGATCCGCCTGATGCGGGTGCAGAGCCGTGTGCTCGACTGCGTCGAGCAGGATCTGAAGAAGGCCGGGTTTCCACCACTGGCATGGTACGACGCGCTGCTCGAATTGTCGCGCGCGCCGAGCGGAGAGCTGCGCCCGGTGGAGCTCGAGCGGCAGATGCTGATCCCGCAATACTCCACCTCGCGCCTGATCGACCGCCTGGTCGACGAGGGGCTCGCCTCGCGGCGCGAATGCAAGATCGACAAGCGCGGCCAATTCGTCGAGATCACGGAGGCCGGCCGCGAGTTGCAGAAGCGGATGTGGGGCGCCTATTCGGCCGCGATCGAGAAATATGTCGGCTCGAAGCTGTCCGATGCCGATGCCGTCAAGCTCAGCGGTCTGCTCGACCGCCTGGGCTGCTCGTGCGGCGAGATGAAGCTGCCGCCCGTCGTCAACGTCAACGAATCCTCGCCGTCGCGATGACCGCGCGGCAAACCAGCACGTCCGCGCGCCCGGTGGGTTCGTGGACCATCCCGTCACCCGCGCGCATTCGATCGAAGCGCTTCTGATTAGAGTTTGATTTGATATGGCGCGAGACCAGATCGATATGACGCCGCTGCAATCGCGCGACGAGCTCGTTGCGTGGTTCGAGGCCGGTTGCAAGGACCCGTCCGAATTCCGTATGGGCACCGAGCACGAGAAGACGCCGTTCACGCTCGAGGGCCACCGTCCGGTGCCTTATGAGGGCGCGCGCGGCATCGGCGCACTGCTCGAAGGCATGAAGCTCCTGCTCGGCTGGGAGCCGATCATGGAGAAGGGCAACATCATCGGCCTCTACGACGTCACCGGCGGCGGCGCGATCTCGCTCGAGCCCGGCGGACAGTTCGAGCTCTCCGGCGCGCCGGTCGAGAACGTGCACCAGACCCAGAGCGAGCTGATGGCGCATCTGGCGCAGGTGCGCGAGATCGCGACCCCGCTCGGCATCGGCTTTCTTGGTCTCGGCATGACGCCGTCCTGGTCGCGCACCGACATCCCGGTGATGCCCAAGGGCCGCTACAAGATCATGACCAATTACATGCCGAAGGTCGGTCAATACGGCCTCGACATGATGTACCGGACCTGCACGGTGCAGACCAATCTCGACTTCTCGTCCGAGGCCGACATGGTCAAGAAGCTGCGCGTCTCGCTGGCGCTGCAGCCGGTCGCGACCGCTCTGTTCGCCAATTCGCCCTTCACGGAGGGCAAGCCGAACGGCTTCCTGTCCTTCCGCTCCGAGATCTGGCGCGACACGGACAATGCGCGTGCCGGCATGATGCCGTGGGCGTTCGAGGACGGCATGGGTTTCGAGCGCTATGTCGATTATGCGCTCGACGTGCCCATGTATTTCGTCAAGCGCGGCGAGGATTACATCGACGTGTCGGGCTCCTCGTTCCGCGCCTTCTTCGACGGCCGCAACAACAATCTGCCCGGCGAGCGTCCCACCCTGTCGGACTGGGCCAACCATCTCTCGACGATCTTCCCGGAAGTGCGGCTCAAGCGCTATCTCGAGATGCGCGGCTCCGATGGCGGCCCGTGGGGCCGTCTGCCGGCGCTGTCTGCGTTCTGGGCCGGGCTGCTCTATGACGACGTGTCGCTCGACGCCGCTTGGGACCTCGTGAAGCACTGGACCGCGCCTGAGCGCCAGGCTCTGCGCGACGACGTGCCGCGCTTCGGCTTCAAGGCGCGGATCAAGGACCGCTATCTGTTCGAGATCGCCAAGGAGTGCCTCGTTCTGGCACATGCGGGCCTGCGTCGCCGTGGCCGCATCGACGCGATCGGTCGCGACGAGACCCGGCATCTGGAGCCGCTCGACCGCATCATCGATTCCGGCCGAACCCCGGCCGAGGAGATGCTCGAGAAGTTTAACGGCGCCTGGAACGGCTCGGTGGAACCGGCCTACTCGGAATACGCGTTCTAGCGCGCGTTCGAGCATGATCTTCGCGGAAAACCCGCGTCACACTTTTCCGGATCATGCTTTAGGCCAACGACCAGGCTTTAGGCCGTTCATCGCCCATACAGGTTTGCGGCGATCAAATGACCGGCCGAAAAACCTGAGCGCCGTCAATAACTCGAAAGCTGTTCCGATGGGGAAGGGCCGCCTGCCTGGGGCCGCCAGGGCCAAGGCCTTGGCCAGCGTCGTGGCTTGCGTCATGCTGCTGTCGCTCGCCTTTGCGAGCGCGCCTGCGCGCGCCCAGACGGCGTTCGACCGGCCCGGCGGCGACTATTTCAACGCGCCGGTGACGTCAGGCGATCCCGAGGATTGCGCGCTGCTCTGCGAGCGCGATCGCAAATGTCGATCGTGGAGCTTTAGCTATCCCGATATCGACGGCGCCGCGGCGGTGTGCTGGCTCAAGAGTACCGTGCCGCCGCGACAGCCCGCCAATTGCTGTATCTCCGGCGTGCGCGGCGCCGGCGTGATCGAGCCGCGCGTCGAGGGCGTGGAGACCTCGATCGACCGCCCCGGCGGGGACTTGCGCAATTTCGAGCTCAAGCAAGGCGAAGGCGAGGACGTCTGCAAGGCCGCCTGCACCGCCGACAACAAATGCCGCGCCTTCACCTATGCTCGTCCCGGCTACACCGGCCGCGAAGCGCGCTGCTTCCTGAAAAAGGACATCAAGCCCCCGCGGCGGAAGGCGGGGTTCACGTCGGGCGTGGTGAGGTAGGCGCAGCTCTTTCCGTTGTCGTTGCTGCCGTAGGGTGGGCAAAGGTGCGAAGCACCGTGCCCACCATCTCTCGGCAAGCGTGACGAGAAGTGGTGGGCACGCTTTCGCTTTGCCCACCCTACGGGATCTCGCAGTGTGGATGGATTGCATCGCGCATCTCATTCCGCGGCAATCACCGTGATCTCCGGCCACAACGCCTTCCATCGCGCCGCCTTCGTCGCGTAGTTTGCCGCGGAGAAATTCGGGCCTGGATTGGGGCGCGCGATGAGATCTGCGATGTCATCAAACCCGTGCGGTGCGTAGATGTCGTAGCCGCCGCCTTCGCGCCTGACCCCCACTTGCGTATTCTGCGTGAGGAAACGGTCAATACCGTCAGTTGAGCACGACAGGGGCGGATAAGGCAGGGCGTGCTTGGTCGGGTACCATAGATGCACGCGGGCCTGATTGCGGGTCTCGATCTTGACGCCGAGATGATCGAAGCGCGCGTTGACGTTGCGGATCACTGCGTCCTCCGCCTCCCAGGAGGTGTCAGGATCGAAGTAAAATACGTCGTAATCGGCGATGCCGTGGTCGACAGCGCGGCCGGTGAGGACATTCCACACCGTCTGCACCAGGCATCCCGAGACCAGCCACGCATCCGGCAGCGCGAGGCGGTCGAGCTCGTCAACGATCGCGACGTTGACCGGGTTCTCCAGCGCCAGCGCGAGAAAGCGGGCCTCATCCATCGCGTGCGTCACGCGCCCTCGCGCGCATCAAAATCGGCTCGCACTGCCTTCGATGCCAGCGCGCGCCAACGCCGGCGCAGAAGCGGCTCCACGGTCGCGCGCCTGGCTTTGGACAGGCGGATCAGCACGATCGGATAGTCTCGGTAGTGATCGGTGAAATAGAAAATCTTCGGCTGGCTCTCGACCAGCATCGCACGCTCGTCGACTGGGACATCCGGCATCACCAGGCTGTCGCCATCCTCTTTCAGACGCGCCAGCATCTTCTTGCGCACTTTCAGCGCCGGCGTGCCGTAAGAGGTGCCGTCCTCGACCTCCGGCCACGTCAGCGCGAATTTTCTGACGTCGTCGAAGGTCATTGGATCAACGCCTGGGGGTCAGCTCAGCGCACGGCGGTGAAGAACCGCGCGAGGCGGAAGCCGGAGAGCCAGGTCCACACCGGCTGGCCGCGCATGCCGAGATCCCAGGAGCCGAGCACGGCATCGGCACGGCCGACGAGATTGTCGACCGGCAGCAGGCCGACGCCGCCGGAGCGCAGCGGCACGCGGCTGTCGGCCGAGTTGTCTCTGTTATCGCCGAGCACGAACAGATGTCCGGCCGGCACCGTCACTTCCTGCGTGTTGTCGAGCGGACCGTTGTCGCGCATCTTGAAGATCAGGTGCTTGACGCCGTTCGGCAGCGTCTCGACATAGCGGTAGGCAGGCTCGCTGCCGCCATTGTCGTCCTCGGCGGCACCGACGCCATCCGGCTTGAGCTCGGCGGGACGGTCGTTGATGAAGAGCTGCCCCTGTCGCATCTGGATGCGGTCACCGGGCAAACCCACGACGCGCTTGACCCAGGCCTGCGAGCGGTCGCCGGGCCAGCGAAACACCACGACGTCGCCTTGCTTCGGCGTCTCCGCGAAGACGCGGCCGGTTTCCGGCAGGTTGATCTGGATCGGCAGCGACGAGGTGCCGTAGCCATATGGGAATTTCGAAGCCAGCAGCGCGTCGCCGATCAGCAGCGTCGGCTCCATCGAGCCCGACGGCACGTAGAACGGCTCGGCCAGCGCGCCCTTGGCGATGAAGACGGCGGCGACGATGCCGGCGAGCTGCATGAGCTGACCGGCCCAGCCGCTGCTCTTCCGCTTGGCGGGGACAGTTACCTTCTCAACGCTCATGCGCCCGTTCCACCCACTGTAATGCGCTCCATCAATAGCGACGGCTGGCCGACGCCGACCGGCACACCCTGGCCGTTCTTGCCGCAGGTGCCGATGCCGGTATCGAGCGCGAGATCGTTGCCGATCATGCGGATGCGATGCAGGTCGGTCGGCCCGTTGCCGATCAGCATGGCGCCCTTCAGCGGCGCGCCGATCTTGCCGTTCTCGATCTTGTAGGCCTCGGTGCACTGGAAGACGTATTTGCCCGAGGTGATGTCGACCTGTCCGCCGCCGAAATTCGCGGCAAACACGCCGTTCTTCACCGAAGCGAGAATCTCGGCCGGATCGCGGTCGCCAGCGAGCATGTAGGTGTTGGTCATGCGCGGCATCGGCACATGGGCATAGCCCTGGCGGCGGCCGTTGCCGGTCGGCTTCATGTTCATCAACCGCGCGTTCTGGCGGTCCTGCATGTAGCCGACCAGGATGCCGTCCTCGATCAGCACGGTGCGATTGGTCGGCGTGCCCTCGTCGTCGATCGACAGCGAGCCGCGGCGCGAGGCAATGGTGCCGTCGTCGACCACGGTGACGCCCTTGGCCGCGACCTGCTGGCCCATCAGGCCCGCAAACGCAGACGTCTTCTTGCGGTTGAAGTCGCCCTCGAGGCCGTGACCGACCGCTTCATGCAGCATCACGCCGGGCCAGCCGGCGCCGAGCACGACGTCCATCTCGCCGGCAGGGGCGGGAATTGATTCCAGGTTGACCAGCGCTTCGCGTAGCGCACCGTCAGCGGCGTCGCGCCAGTTCTTGCTCTCGATGAATTCGGCATAGCCGGCGCGGCCGCCATAACCCTTGCTGCCGCTCTCCTGGCGGTCGCCCTGGCCGGCGACGACGGAGACGTTGACGCGCACCAGCGGTCTGATGTCGCGATAGCTCTCGCCGTCGGGACGCAGGATCTCGACGACCTGCCAGGTCGCACCCAGGCTGACGCTGACCTGCCGCACCCGCGCATCCTTGTCGCGCAGATAGGCGTCGATTTCGGCGAGCAGCTTTACTTTCGTCTCGAAGCCCGGCGCGTCCAGCGGATTGTCGTCGGAATACAGCCGCACATTGGTATGCGCCGGCGGGGCGGCAAAGCTGCCGGAATAGCCGCCGCGGACGGCGGCCACCGCGTCGGCGGCGCGAATCAGCGCCGGCAGCGACACGTCCGAGGAATGCGCGTAGCCGACAGCATCGTCCTTGACCGCGCGCAGGCCGAATCCCTGCGAGGTGTCATAGGTCGCCTGCTTCAGCCGCCCATTGTCGAACATCAGCGCTTCGGTCTGGCTGTATTCCAGGAACAATTCGCCATCGTCGGCACCGGCAAGGCCGCGCGCGACCTCATGGCGAACCTGGTCGCGGTCGAGATTGGCGCGGTCGAGCAGGGAGGTTGTGGCGGGATTTGTCATGCGTCCGTCCGTTATCGGGGGGATGTGAGGCAAGATAATGGTTTTGGACTGGTTCCGCGAGGGGCGGACCGTCACATTACGGAAACGACATGATGTGAGCCGGGACCGAGAAGCTAATCAAGTAATTCCAGGACTGGGCTGCTCTGCCGAGGGCGCTGAAGCAATCTCACCATTTGATCGTCCTTTGCCGCGGGGATACGAGATCGTGCCTGGCAGTTGGGATCGTGCTGCAACGAGCGCGGAACGGTGCTATGCTGTCAGCATGAACTATCAGGACGTCATCTCCATCGAGCCAGGCAAGCGCGGGGGCCGTCCCTGTATTCGCCACATGCGGATTGCCGTGGCAGATGTGCTCGGTTGGCTAGCTGCCGGCCAGAGCCATGCACAAATTCTCGACGATTTCCCGGAATTGACCGAGGATGACATCCGCGCGTGCCTCTCCTACGCCGCCGATCGCGAGAGGCGGTTGATCACCGCGCCGATATGAAGCTGCTGTTCGATCAGAACCTCAGTTTCAAGCTCTGTCAAACGATTGTCGATCTCTTTCCGGAGTCCAGTCACGTCCGGCCCCTGGGGTTGTCTGAAGTTGCCGATCGCGTGCTTTGGGACTTTGCCAAGGCCAAGGGCTTCGCCATAGTGACCCAGGACGTTGATTTTGGATTTTGCCGAAATGGCGGGCCTGTTCGGTGCCCCGCCCAAGGTGATCTGGCTACGTGCCGGCAATCAAACGACGGTCGAGATTGCCAATTTGCTCCGTCGACATGCGGAGACAATCCTTTCCTTCGAAAGCGACGACGCGGCTTGCCTCGAGATCTACTGAGCCATCCGCAGCGGCCCTACGGCAGCTTGTCATAACCCTCGCCGAGCCCGTTCAGGCTGAGCGGGAAGCCGATGCCTTCCTCGGGCGTCTCGAAGATGATGAAGGTCGCCGTCTTGGCGCTGCGGAGCTGGCCGAGCAGCTTGTCGTCCATGACGACCTCGGCGACGCAGCCATTGGGCAGGCAGCGGACGAAGCCGGCGCGGCCGACGTCCTGATTGTCGAGCTTCAGCCCGAGGCCCGAGGGCAGCAGCACGCCGAGGGGGGCAACCACCCGCATCAGGCGGCTCTTCTGGTCGGCGGTCTTGAGCACGATCACGGTGAGGCCGGCGTTGGAGCGGTCTTCCGCCACCACGCTCTGGATCAAGGCGCATTGCTCGGCCTGGGCGCCGGGCGGGGTGTCGCAGCGGATCTGCCAGTCGCCATGGACGGAGCGCACCGCGCCCTGCGCATGGGCGAGGGTGGGCAGGGCTGGGAAAAGGGCGACAGCCAGGAGGCTGATCAGCGCCAAAAGGCGGTTAACCGGCCTTGCCATGCATCTCGAAAGCCCCATCGGGGTCGGTCCCTCTGCTCGCTTGGGTCGCTCGCGCTGGTGGACTGATACGGCAATGACGGCGTCTTGAAGGCAATTCCCAAGCAAATCCCGCGCCGCCCTGGCCCGCCATCGCCGGCACGAATCAGGTTCCTGCGCAACTGTCCGCCAGTGCCTACCGCGGGCAATTCAGCTGTCAAGCCGCGGCATCCCGGGAAATGGTATTTTTGTCTGATGTTGCTGGGAAATATCTTGCGGGTGATGGCAGACGGAGAGGCCTCAAGACTGCATTGCGATAGATCAAGAATTATGGTTTGAGAGGCTTGATTTCGGCGTTTGAGCGATCTGGCCCCAATTCCTCTTAGAGGTATTCTTGAGCGGCGGTTTGTCGGACGGGCGGGTCGAATAAGCATTTCCCGGAAATAGGGCAATGCACCTGGGGTGATTTCGTAAGGGGAGCGCGAGCGGCATGAGGATGTCGAAGAGTCGGGTGGGCCGGCATTTGCTGGGATTGGCCACCATCGCCTTGGTGGCGGCTGGCATCACGCTGGCGACGGGCGGCGCGGCATTCGCCGAGCTCGGGCAGCCGGCGCCGTGGGAATGGCACCTCCAGGCCTCCGGGTCTCCGGTGATGGACAATATCGTCTGGTTTCACGACTTCTTGTCCGTGCTGATCATCGCGATCACGCTGTTCGTGCTGGCGCTGCTCGTGATCGTGGTGGTGAAGTTCAATTCGAAGGCCAATCCGGTGCCGTCGCGGACCACCCACAACACGCTGATCGAGGTGGCGTGGACCCTGGTCCCGGTGCTCATTCTGGTCGGCATCGCCGTGCCGTCGTTCCGCCTGCTGTTCCTTGAGCTCGATGTGCCGAAGGCGGACCTGACCATCAAGGCCACCGGCAAGCAGTGGTACTGGTCCTACGCCTATCCGGACAACGGCAAGTTCGAATTCGATTCGCTGATGGCCCAGGACAAGCAGCCCCGGCTGCTCGGCGTCGACAACGAGATGGTGGTGCCGGTCAACAAGGTGATCCGCGTCCAGGTCACCGGCGCCGACGTTATCCACGCCTTTGCGATGCCGGCTTTCGGCGTCAAGATCGACGCCATCCCGGGCCGGTTGAACGAGACCTGGTTCAAGGCCACCAAGACCGGCATGTTCTACGGCCAGTGCTCGGAATTGTGCGGCAAGGACCATGCCTTCATGCCGATCGCCATTCGCGTGGTGAACGACCAGGAGTTCGCCTCCTGGGTTGAATCGGCGAAGAAAAAATATGCGAGCGGCGGCACCAGCACTTTCGCCTCCGCAGCCGGCCCGACGCAGTAAGCGCCGGGCGACGGCTTGAGGACTGAAGGCGACATAAAGGGCGGGACCTCCCAAGGTCCGAATGGGACGCAAGGCAGGATTTGAAAATGGCAACCAGCGCAGCGGCACACGGCGATCACGCGCATGACCACGAGCACGCCCATCCCACCGGATGGCGGCGCTACGTCTATTCGACCAACCACAAGGACATCGGCACGATGTACCTGATCTTCGCGGTCATCGCCGGCGTCATCGGTGCCGCGATGTCGATCGCGATCCGTGCCGAGTTGATGTTTCCGGGCGTGCAGATATTCCACGAGACGCACACCTATAACGTGTTCGTGACCTCGCACGGCCTGATCATGATCTTCTTCATGGTCATGCCCGCGATGATCGGCGGTTTCGGCAACTGGTTCGTGCCGCTGATGATCGGTGCGCCTGATATGGCGTTCCCGCGCATGAACAACATCTCGTTCTGGCTGCTGCCGGCCTCCTTCGGTCTGCTGCTGATGTCGACCTTCGTCGAGGGCGAGCCCGGCGCGAACGGCGTCGGCGCCGGCTGGACCATGTATGTGCCGCTGTCGAGCACCGGTCACCCGGGCCCGGCCGTCGACTTCGCGATCCTGTCGCTGCATCTGGCGGGTGCCTCGTCGATCCTCGGCGCCATCAACTTCATCACCACGATCTTCAACATGCGCGCGCCGGGCATGACCCTGCACAAGATGCCGCTGTTCGTGTGGTCGATCCTGGTGACGGTGTTCCTGCTGCTGTTGTCGCTGCCGGTTCTCGCCGGTGCGATCACCATGCTGCTCACCGACCGCAATTTCGGCACGACGTTCTTCGCGCCCGACGGCGGCGGCGACCCCGTGCTGTTCCAGCATCTGTTCTGGTTCTTCGGTCACCCCGAGGTGTACATCCTGATCCTGCCCGGCTTCGGCATGATCAGCCAGATCGTCTCGACCTTCTCGCGCAAGCCGGTGTTCGGCTATCTCGGCATGGCCTACGCCATGGTCGCGATCGGCGGCATCGGCTTCGTGGTGTGGGCGCACCACATGTACACGGTCGGCATGTCCAGTGCGACGCAGGCCTATTTCGTCGCCGCCACGATGGTGATCGCGGTTCCGACCGGCGTGAAGATATTCTCCTGGATCGCCACGATGTGGGGCGGCTCGATCGATTTCCGCGCCCCGATGATCTGGGCGGTGGGCTTCATCTTCCTGTTCACGGTCGGCGGCGTCACCGGCGTCGTGCTGGCGAATGCCGGTGTCGATCGCGTGCTCCAGGAGACCTACTACGTCGTCGCGCACTTCCACTATGTGCTGTCGCTCGGCGCGGTGTTCGCGATCTTCGCCGGCTGGTACTACTGGTTCCCGAAGATGTCGGGCTACATGTACAACGAGACGCTGGCCAAGGCGCACTTCTGGTTCACCTTCGTCGGCGTCAACCTGGTGTTCTTCCCGCAGCACTTCCTCGGCCTGTCGGGCATGCCGCGCCGCTATGTCGATTATCCGGATGCGTTCGCGGGCTGGAACCTGATCTCGTCGATCGGCTCCTACATCTCCGGATTCGGCGTGCTGATCTTCCTCTATTGCGTGTTCGACGCCTTCATGAAGAAGGTCCCGGCAGGCGACAATCCCTGGGGTGCGGGCGCCACCACGCTGGAGTGGACGCTGCCCTCGCCGCCGCCCTTCCATCAGTTCGAAGTGCTGCCCCGCGTGCAGTAAGCCAGCTCCCGCGGCGCCCGAGACGGGCGCCGCGGCTCTATCACGAAGCGAGTGAAATTAGTGTCCGTCCTCGACCAGAACGCCATCGACATCAATCCCCGCATCTCCGAGGCGGAGGTTGGCGATTACCTCGCGCTGCTGAAGCCGCGGGTGATGTCGCTCGTGATCTTCACCGCGCTGGTCGGGATGGCGATGGCGCCGGGACACTTCCACTGGGTGCTCGCGATCACCTCGCTGCTCTGCATCGCGGTCGGCGCCGGCGCTTCCGGCGCGCTCAACATGGCGCTCGAGGGCGACATCGACGCCAAGATGTCGCGCACCGCGAACCGCCCGATCCCGCGCGGCCGCATCACCCGGCCCGAGGCGATGGCGTTCGGCATGACGCTCGCCTTCTTCTCGGTGATGACGCTCGGCATCCTCGTCAACTGGATCGCGGGCGCGCTGCTTGCCTTCACCATCTTCTTCTACGTCGTGATCTACACGATGGGCCTGAAGCGCCGGACCGCGCAGAACATCGTGATCGGCGGCGCCGCCGGTGCGCTGCCGCCGGTGGTGGCCTGGGCCGCGGTAACAGGCACGGTCGACGTCGAGCCGCTGCTGCTGTTCGCCATCATCTTCTTCTGGACGCCGCCGCACTTCTGGGCGCTGGCGCTGTTCCGCTCCGACGATTACGCGCGTGCCGGCATTCCAATGCTGCCCAATGTCGCCGGCCCCGATGCGACCCGTCTCCAGATCCTGCTCTACACCATCGTGCTGATCGCAGTGGCTGCCGCGCCCTGGGCGCTCGGCTATTTCGACGCCATCTACGGCGTGACCTCGCTGGTGCTCGGCGCCGGCATGCTGGTGCTCGCCATCAACGTCTATCTCCGTCGTGAGCGCAGCCAGTCGTTGCGCGCGACGCGAAAGCTGTTTGCCTTCTCGATCCTGTATCTGTTCGCGCTGTTCGCGACCTTGCTGGCCGAGGTCGTGTACCGGGCGCTTGCTCCGATGGTTGGGGGCGCATGAGGCAGGAATGGCTGACAAACCAGAGCCAGATGGAATCGTCCTCACCGAGGCGCAGAAGAAGAGCCGTCGTCAGCGCTCGATCGCGATCGCGCTCGCGCTCGGTGTGCTCGTCATCCTGTTTTTCGCAGTCACCATGGTCAAGGGACCGGCGGTTCTAGTGCGGCCAATGTGAGAGAGATGGATCGAGAGCCGGCCATATCGCAGGACGTGACCCCAAAGGCGGTGCGCCGTGGTTTGGGGCGCGACGCCCTGGTCGCCTCGATCTGCGGCGGCGTGGTCGCGCTGATGGTCGGCGCGTCCTATGCGGCGGTGCCGTTCTACAACTGGTTCTGCCGCGCCACCGGCTTCAACGGCACGACCCAGGTCGCGACCTCGGCGCCTGCCACCGGCCCGATCGCACGCAAGATCGTGGTGCGTTTCGATTCCAACGTCGCGCCGGGCCTGCCCTGGAAGTTCGAGCCGGAGCAGACCGAGGTCGAGGTCAATATCGGCCAGGTCACCACGATCTATTACACCGTGACCAACCAGGCCGCGCGGACCACCGCAGGGCAAGCCGCCTACAACGTCGCGCCGCTCACGGTCGGATCCTATTTCCAGAAGATCAACTGCTTCTGCTTCACCGAGCAGACCATGGCGCCCGGCGAGAAGCGCGAGATGCCCGTGGTGTTCTACGTCGATCCGTCGATCGTCGACGACCACGACAATGACGGGCTCGGCACCATCACGCTGTCCTACACGTTCTATCCGGTGAAGGATCCGGTGGTGAAGCCGCTCGCATCCGGCGATGACAACAAACGCAAGGGAAATCTCCAGCCGCCGGGTTGACGCTCAGGGGTTGGACTAAGGGGATAGGTGCCGGACAGGCACGGGATTGAGGAGACAGACCGCAATGGCTACCGCGCAAGGCAAGCATCACGACTACCACCTGGTCGATCCTTCTCCGTGGCCGGCGGTCGGCTCCGTCTCGGCCTTCATCATGGCGGTCGGCGCGATCACCTGGATGCACCACATGGTCTCGGCCGCGCCGATCATCTTCGGTGTCGGCACCGTCGGCGTGCTCTACACCATGGCGAGCTGGTGGGGCGATGTGATCAAGGAAGCCCAGTACAAGGGCGACCATACCAGGGTCGTGCAGATCAGCCATCGCTACGGCATGATCCTGTTCATCGCCTCCGAGGTGATGTTCTTTGTTGCCTGGTTCTGGGCTTATTTCAACGCAGCGCTGTTTCCCGCCGATGCCGTCCACGCCACCCGTGACGCCGTGTTCGGCTGCGGCCTCGGCACTGCGGCCGGCGCCTGCTCGGTGCCGGGCACCTGGCCGCCGCACGGCATCGAGACCTTCGATCCCTGGCATCTGCCGCTGCTGAACACGCTGATCCTGCTCACCTCCGGCACCACGGTCACCTGGGCGCATCATGCGCTGCTCGAGAACGATCGCCAGGGCCTGAAGTATGGCCTGATCCTCACCGTCCTCCTGGGCGCGACCTTCACCTGCGTGCAGGCCTATGAGTACAGCCACGCGGCGTTCTCGTTCGGCGGCAACGTCTACGGCGCGACCTTCTTCATGGCGACCGGCTTCCACGGTTTCCATGTGCTGGTCGGCACCATCTTCCTGCTGGTCTGCCTGTTCCGCGCCTATGCCGGTCACTTCTCGCCGACGCAGCATCTCGGCTTCGAGTTCGCTGCCTGGTACTGGCACTTCGTCGACGTGGTGTGGCTGTTCCTGTTCCTGTGCATCTATGTCTGGGGACACGGCGCCGAGACCATGGCCCACGGCGCGCACTGAGCCCAGCCAACCGATCTGGAGAGGGCGGCCGCAGGGCCGCCCTTTTGCTTTCCGGTGGCCGAGACCCAACTGAAACTGTGATAGACTTGCGCGTCATGAACGAACCTGCCGGCACTCCCGAGTCCCAGCCCACCGTCCTGCAAAGCGCCCTGCGCGGGCTCGCGTGCAAATGCCCGCGTTGCGGTGAGGGCAAGCTCTATGCGGGCTTCCTCACGCTCGCGCCATCCTGTAACCGCTGTGGCCTCGACTACGCCTTCATCGACGCCGGCGACGGTCCGGCCATCTTCATCATCATGCTGGCCGGCGCGATCGTGGTCGGCTGCGCGCTCGTCGTCGAGGTCAAGTACCAGCCGCCGTACTGGCTGCATGCAGTGCTGTGGCTGCCGCTGATCCTCGCAACCACGCTTCTGCCACTGCGCTCCATGAAATCGCTGCTGATCGCGCTGCAATTCCACCACAAGGCAGCACCTGGCCGGCTGGTCGACCGCGCGAAATGAGCGAGCCTGCGCGCACGCCCCGCGTCGCCGGCTTCACGCTGTTCACGCTTCTGCTGACCGCGGCCTTCGTCGCGCTCGGTGTCTGGCAATTGCAGCGCCGCACCGCCAAGCACGAGCTGATCGCCGCACTCACCGAGCGTCTCGCGGCGACGCCGATCGCGCTGCCGCCGCCGGCGCAATGGGCGGCGCTGACGCCCGCGCGCGACGAATTTCGCCGCGTCAGCTTCACGGCGACTTATGCCGCCGCGCCGGATGCGATGGTCTATTCGTCGGGCTCCGCCGTGCGCAAGGATGCCTCCGGCCCCGGCACATGGGCCTTCCTGCCGGCGCGGCTGCCGGGCGGCGAGATCGTCGTGATCGATGCGGGCTTCGTCGAGAACACGATGCAGGAGCGCAGCGTCGAGGATCGCGCCGTGAAGAAGCTCGTGACCGGTGCGCCGGTCGCGCTCACCGGCTATCTGCGCTTCCCGGAAGAGCCAGGCTGGCTCACGCCGGCCGCAAACCGGGACAAGCGGCTATGGTTCGTGCGCGATCATCCGGCGATCGCAAGCGCGCTCGGCTGGGGCACGACCGCGCCGTTCTACGTCGATCTCGAACAGCCGGCGCCCGAGAACAACATTCCACGTCCCGGGCCGCTGGACGTGAATTTGAAAGACGACCATCTGCAATACGCCATCACCTGGTTCGCGCTTGCAGGCGCCGTGCTGATTGCATTCGGCGTCTGGGTGAGGGGACGACGGCAGAGCGGCGCAAACCCGTAGGTTCCCGGTGGGAACCCGGAATCGTCCGGGCTTTATTATTCAGCGCATATTCACGAGGGTGATCTTAAGCCGTTTCTGATTTTTTCCGCGGCAAACAGGATTGCTGGCGTGCGCGATTTCGATCAGATGGGACTTGTTGTCGATTGGGTGGATGCCTGCCGCAGGGGCGACCTCGCGACGCTGCTCGACCTCTATGCCGACGATGGCGAGGTGGAATGCGCGTGCAACGGCACGCATCTCTATCGCGGCCGGCGCGAGCTCGAAACCTATTGGGGACCAAAACTCAGTGCCTTCTCCTCGGCGGGCTTCGGCCTGGAGGAGATCCATCCCGCGCACAACGGCATCGATCTGGAATATTCCGTCGCGGGCGCGCTGCATATCCGCGCTACGTTCCGCTTCAGCGCGGAAGGCAAGATCCATAGCATGCTGTGCAAGCCGGCGCCGCAGGGCTCGCACGATTGCGGCGCGTGCTAGCCTGAGACCGGGTCGCGGATTTCGCCGAGCGGAAGGCGGCAGCGCACATAGGTTCGATCGTCCGCGCGCAGCAGTGACAGCGATCCGCTGAGCGCGCGCACGCGTTCATGCATGCCGGTCAGGCCGCGGCCGAAGACATTGTCGGCGGGAAAGCCGCTACCATCGTCGGAGACCTCGACCGCGAGCATATCGCCGGCAATCGCCGTCTCCACATGGGCGTTGCGTGCTCCGGCGTGGCGCAGCACGTTGGTCAAGGTCTCCTGGATCACGCGGTAGACGGTTTGGGCCAGCGGCCCGTCGATCCCGTTGAGATCAGGATCGATCGTTGCGGTGAGGCCGATATGCGGCGCCTGCCTGCGAAAATTCCGGAGTAGCGTCTGCACGCTGGCCTCGAGCCCCAATTCCTCGATGTAGAGCGGCCGCAGCCGGTCGAGGATGCGGCGGTTGGTTTGCTGCAGTGCCTCGACCGATCGCATCACCTCCTGCACGGAGTTGCCGGGATTTCCTGTCTGCAGCGAGGCCTCGCTCAGCGCGATCGTGCCGGCACGGATGCTGAACAGCAGCGGGCCGAGCTCGTCATGCAGCTCGCGAGCGAGATCGCGCCGCTCGTTGTCCTGGAGCGACACCAAGCGGTGCAACAGGTCGCGATTGTCCTGGCTCAATTGCGCGAGCGTTGCGGCAAGCGCATTGGCTTCCTCGCAGCTCTGCCGGATTTCCGGCGGGCCTGAGACCGGAATCGGCGTAGCATAATCGCCGCTCCGGATACGGGTCAGACCTGCGCCGAGATTTTGCAGGGGCCGCAGCGCGGATCCTGCAAAAAGATGGGCGATCGTTCCGGTCAGCACCATCAGCACTGCGACGAGGCTCGTCAGTGCCAGAAAGCCGATCCATTTCTCAAAGAGGTCGGCCGACAGGTCGGGCATGAACACAATATCGCCGATGTGCCTGCCGTCGATGATGACGGGGGACGCCGCGTCTATGTCGGGGATGGCAATCAGGTCCACAAACCATTGCGGAACGCCATGCACATCCTGCAGGCCGTTCCGCACGGGAGGCGAGGCACCCGCTTCCACCGGTCGGAATTGGATATCAGAGGCGGTGCCCAAAGAACTGACAAATGCGTCGAGCATCTTCCGCGGATTGTCTGACACGCTCAGGGTGCTGTTGAGCGCGACAGCGACGGCCTGGGTCGAGCGTCGACCAGGCTCATTCTCGTCCGCCAATTGGCCGGCCGCGAAGGTCTGGAGCAGCACGCCGCCCATCGCCAGCGCGGCAACAAAGCTCATGCCGAGAGGCAGAAACAGCTGGGTCCTGAACGAAAGTCGGTGCCACATTAGGTCAATTCTAACGCGCATTGGCGGGATTTTCTCTTTCCATTTGTTCCCGCCGGTCTATGAGTCCAGAAAACAAGAGAGCGCGCGATGCAAGATACCGCCAAGCCGGCGACCAAGGTCCTGATTGTCGACGACCATCCCGTGGTGCTGTCCGGTTGCCGCACCCTTTTCGCCTCCGACCATTCGATCCGAATCGACGAGGCGACCGACGCGAAATCAGGCCATCGCGCCTATGTCAGCAAGCGGCCCGACGTGACCGTGATCGATATCAGCCTGCCTGACGTCTCGGGCTTCGAGTTGATGCGCCGGATCCGCAAGGACGATCCTGACGCCAAGATCATCATGTTCAGCATGAACGATGATCCGGCCTTCGTGGTGCGCGCGGTGGAGCTGGGGGCGCAGGGCTATGTCTCCAAGGGTGACGATCCCCGGATCCTGCTCAAGGCCGTGCGCAAGGTGGTCGCAGGTGACAACTTCATCTCGCCACAGCTTGCGGAGGCCGTGACGTTCTCTGGTGCCGCGATCAAGGCCAATCCGGCCTCGCAGATGACGCCGCGGGAGCTCGAGATTCTCCGCCTGCTCGGGCGCGGCAATAAGATCGTCGAGGTCGCCGAGGCGCTCGGCATCTCCTATAAGACCGTCGCCAACACCACGTCCCTGCTCAAGCAGAAGCTAGGGGCCAAGAACCACTCGGACCTGATCCGGATCGCGGTGGAAATCGGGATGAACTGACACCGTCAGGGGCCGAACCGGCTGCTCCAGGACGCAGCCGGCTCGGCCGACGGATCGGCGGCGCCGCGCGTCCGGGCAATGCGTGGACGACGGCTGATACCATCCGCCGACACAATGGGCCGGCGAGACGTTCGTTCCGTGTTTTCCGAGAGATTCGGGAAGAAGTGGCAATGCTCTATGGAGAGCGAATAGGCTGCACGAAACGCGCGCTAGTGCATCAGTTCTATTTCGCGGGCAAATTGAAGGTTAAACTCCCAAGCTTCGCCGCGTTGCTTTAGCTGCTGGTTCAGCCACGGAGCGGCTTGCAGGTAGACTGGTGCCATTGAGCCGATCTGGATCGGCGGCCTGAATGTCTCGAACCACTCATAAAGTAGCTTTTGGATTAGATGCCTGCGGCGGATGACCTCTTCTGTGATGTTCTGATCTGGGAGAGTCGTTGTGCGAGGGCCGAAGGAAAGTTTTTCGTGCTCTGATTGGATCAAATTGATTTCGCTTACCAATTTCGAACCGATCGGCTGAACCTGCGCTACGGTGGGCAGCACGACGTCAATAAAGTTGGGGCCTTCATTCAAAATATATATGTCGCTCGCATTGCTGCTGTCGACGCCGAGCTGTTGCACGATAGGTATAACGGTATTGACTTGAAGTCAGCAAGGAGCGGGCCAGGAACAGATACTATCGCCGTGGGGTACTGCGCGGTCTGAGGCGCGAATATCTTGATTGCCAAGGATGCTGTCAGATTAAAAACAGCCACCCCGCTATGATTTTTGAACGTGCATCGCCAGCAGTTTGGCGGCCGGCTCTGTTCGTCACGCCAAAGTGGCGCGCCCGCAGGAACTTCGCCGCGGTTCTGAACTAGAACCGAGTCTTGAAAACGACCTTGGAAGCTCAGCATCTGGATTCGACCGCTGTCGGGCATAACTCTCGGGGTAGGTACGTTCTCGCAGGAGAACAATATCCTCTGATCTACTGCCCGTTTGGCGGCCCAGATCGGAAAATAGCCGAGAAAAAGCGAGCCCAGCATGGCGCCGGCTATGCCTCCGAGGACTATTCTAACGAGTAGGCTCGGTATGAGCTCTGCGAGTGCGGCAATAATTGTCCAAAGTGCAGTCATGTGTTCGTTGGATCACTGCGTGTGGGGGAGATGGGCCAACGTATATCTCTATTGTCGCCATGCAACCCTTGGGTTCATTTCGAGGCAGCCTGGGCGCAGCGCATGACAACCGCGGCATATCGGGAAAAACTGGAACATTCGGCGTTGCGCGCCGTTTTTCTCCTTGACGATTACGTGACAGGTGACGATAGCTCGAACGAACGATTTTCGGGGCAGGCGTCCCAACGCGGAAAACCGGGTCTGCACACATCAACGACAGACCTTCCAAGAGAGGGCTGCGGCATCGCCGCAGCCCTTTTCCGTTGGGCATGGTGCGACCCTGCAAAACATTCTATGGTGCCGCAAAGCCTCTGGCTGTGAACTAGGAACATCGTGAAATCAAAGGCTTAAGGCCCTGGATTCAGGTCGGGCCGGCCTTTGGAGGGCAGTTTGACTCGTTATATCTCGACCCGGGGCGAGGCCCCTGAGCTTGGCTTCTGCGACGTGATGCTGACGGGACTTGCCCGCGACGGCGGCCTCTATGTGCCGGCGACCTGGCCGCAGCTCTCGGTCGAGACCATCGCCGGCTTCTTCGGCCGCCCCTATTGGGAGGTCGCGGTCGACGTCATCCGTCCCTTCGTGGGCGGGGAGATTTCCGACGCCGACCTTGGCCGCATGGCGAACGAGGCCTATGCCACCTTCCGTCATCCGGCCGTGGTGCCGCTGCGCCAGATGTCGCCGCATCAATTCGTGCTGGAGCTGTTCCACGGTCCGACGCTCGCCTTCAAGGACGTGGCGATGCAGCTGATCTCGCGGCTGATGGACCATGTGCTGGCCAAGCGCGGCCAGCGCACCACCATCGTGGTCGCGACCTCCGGCGACACCGGCGGCGCCGCGGTCGAGGCCTTCGCGGGTCTGGAGAATGTCGATCTCATCGTGCTGTTTCCGCACAAGCGCATCTCCGAGGTGCAGCAGCGCATGATGACGACGACGGGTGCCGCCAATGTCCAGGCGCTTGCCATCGAGGGCAATTTCGACGACTGCCAGGCGCTCGTGAAGGGGATGTTCAACAACCACCGCTTCCGCGACGCGACCTCGCTGTCCGGCGTCAATTCCATCAACTGGGCCCGCATCGTCGCGCAGGTGGTCTATTATTTCACCTCCGCAGTCGCCGCCGGCGCACCGGCGCGCGCGGTGGATTTCATGGTGCCGACCGGCAATTTCGGCGATATTTTTGCAGGCTACGTCGCCAAGCGCATGGGTCTTCCCGTGCGAACCCTCCGCATCGCCGCCAACGTCAATGACATCCTCGCCCGCACGCTCAAGACCGGCATCTACGAGGTGCGCGAGGTGCACGCCACCGCCTCGCCGTCGATGGACATCCAGATCTCGTCGAATTTCGAGCGGCTGCTGTTCGAAGCCGGCAAGCGCGATGCGGCCGGCGTGCGGCGGCTGATGGATTCGCTGAAGCAATCGGGCCGCTTCGTTCTGCCCGACGCTACGCTCGCCGCGATCCGCGAAGAATTCGACGCCGGCCGCGCCGACGAGACCGAAACCGCGGCTGCGATCCGCGCCGCCTGGCGCGAGGCCGGCGAGCTCGTCGATCCCCATACGGCCGTGGCGCTCGCGGTCGCCGATCGCGACACCACCGACACGACCGTGCCTAACATCGTGCTCTCGACCGCGCATCCGGCCAAATTCCCTGATGCCGTGGATGCGGCCTGCGGCCAGCGCCCGCAACTGCCGGCCTGGCTCGACGGTCTCATGACCAGATCCGAACATATGAAGGTCATGAAGAACGATCAGGCCGAGCTCGAGCGGTTCGTGCTGTCGGTCAGCCGTGCCGCAAAACAGGGAGTTGCCGGATGAGCGTCGAGATCTCCAAGCTTGCCTCCGGCCTGACCGTCGTCACCGACAACATGCCCCATCTCGAGACCGCCGCGCTCGGCGTCTGGGCCGGCGTTGGCGGCCGCGACGAGAAGCCGAACGAGCACGGCATCTCGCATCTGCTCGAGCACATGGCGTTCAAGGGTACGACGGGGCGCTCCTCGCGTGAGATCGTCGAGGAGATCGAGGCGGTCGGCGGCGACCTCAATGCCGGCACCTCGACCGAGACCACGTCCTATTATGCCCGGGTGATGAAGGCCGACGTGCCGCTCGCGCTCGACGTGCTTGCCGACATTCTGGCCAACCCCGCCTTCGAGCCCGAAGAGCTCGAGCGCGAGAAGAACGTCATCGTGCAGGAGATCGGCGCGGCCCAGAACACGCCCGACGACGTCGTGTTCGAGCATCTCAACGAGCTCTGCTATCCCGACCAGCCGATGGGCCGCTCGCTGCTCGGCACCGCCAAGACCCTGCGCGCCTTCAACCGCGACTCGCTGCGCGACTATCTCTCGACGCATTACCGCGGGCCCGACATGGTGGTGGCGGCCGCCGGCGCCGTCGATCACAACCAGGTCGTCGCCGAGGCCGAGAGGCGCTTTGTGAGCTTTGACGCGGCGCCGGGGCCGAAGCCGCAGGCAGCTCAGTTCGGCAAGGGCGGCGCCAAGGTCGTGCATCGCGAGCTCGAGCAGGCGCATCTGACGCTGGCGCTGGAAGGCGTGCCGCAGACGGATTTGTCGCTGTTCTCGCTCCAGGTCTTCACCAACATCCTCGGCGGCGGAATGTCGTCGCGGCTGTTCCAGGAGGTGCGCGAAAAACGCGGCCTCTGCTACTCGATCTACTCGTTCCACGCGCCCTATACCGACACCGGTTTCTTCGGCCTCTACACCGGCACCGATCCCGCCGACGCGCCGGAGATGATGGAGGTCGTGGTCGACATCATGAATGATTCGGTCGAGACCCTGACCGAGGCCGAGATCGCCCGCGCCAAGGCGCAGATGAAGGCGGGCCTTCTGATGGCGCTGGAGAGCTGCTCGTCGCGCGCCGAGCAGCTCGCCCGGCACGTGCTGGCCTATGGCCGGCCGCAGACGGTGCAGGAGCTGGTGGCCCGGATCGATGCCGTCAGTGTCGAATCGACCCGCGATGCGGCGCGTGCACTGCTTTCGCGCAGCCGCCCTGCGGTGGTGGCATTGGGCAGCGGCAGGGGTCTGGACACGGCGGTGTCTTTTGCGGAAGGATTGACAAAGGCGCGCGCCAAGGCGCGGCTGCACTAGGAGCCGCACAACCAGCGCCCCGCGCCCCGGGAAGCATCACCATGGCCCTCTTTCGCCTGCCATCCAGTGGACCTGCTGCTCTCGCCCCCCGCGGCAACGGGCTGTTGCTGCGGGCGCCGCAGATGTCGGATTTCCTGCAGTGGGCGCATCTGCGCGAGACCAGCCGTGATTATTTGACGCCGTGGGAGCCGATCTGGCCGTCGGACGACCTGACCCGGTCCGGCTTCCGCCGCCGGTTGCGCCGCTATTCCGAGGATATCGCCGCGGACCGCTCCTATCCGTTTCTGATCTTCCGCGAGCTCGACGGCGCCATGGTCGGCGGCATCACGCTCGCCAATGTCCGGCGCGGCATCGTTCAGGCCGGCACCATCGGCTACTGGGTCGGCCAGCCCCACACCCATCGCGGCTACATGACCGCGGCGCTGCGGGTGCTGCTGCCGACCCTGTTTGGCGAGCTTAATCTGCACCGGGTCGAGGCCGCCTGCATCCCCACCAATGCGCCGTCGATCCGGGTGCTGGAGAAGTGCGGCTTCTCGCGCGAGGGACTGGCACGCCGGTATCTCTGCATCAACGGGGTCTGGCAGGACCATCTCCTGTTCGGCCTGCTGCACGAGGATTTCCGCCGCTGAGCCGGGCTTGCTCGCGCGCCGGGATCACCTTTTTTCCTGCCGTGTTTTCTCGCCTTGTCTTCTCGCCTTGGGATCGCCGATTTTGACGATATAACCCGCTGGCCGGCCGATCGGCCGGGATGTTGTTGCCGGAACGTTGTTATGGAGTACTGCCGTTCATGAAAGAGCTTCGATCATTGCGGAATGCGCTGCGGCGGGGTCCGGTGATCGCGCTGGCGCTGTCGGTGTCATTCGCGTCCGTGTCGCCGGTCGCGGCGCAGTCGCTGACCGACCGTTTCAAAAGCCTGTTCGGCGGCAAATCCGACGAGCCCGCTCAGCCCAAGCCGGCGCCCGCGCCGGGCCAACCGGCGGCCGATGACGACATCGATTGCCCGCAGATCACGGTGCGCGCCGGAGCGTCCACCTACGGGGTCGGGGCGACAGGCAAGCCGGCCGTCGGCAACGATGTGCGCTTCCAGGCCTCGATCACCAAGATGGCGCGCGAATGCGTCCGCAACGGAAGTGAGATCACCGCGCGTATCGGCATCCAGGGCCGCGTCATCGCCGGCCCCGCGGGCGCGCCGAATAGCGTCGAGGTGCCGCTCCGCGTCGCCGTGGTGCAGGGCGGCGTCGGCGAGAAGGTGATCGCCTCGAAGGCCTACCGGACCACGGTCGAGATGTCGGAGGGCGGCAGCGTGCCCTTCACCTTCGTCGCCGAGGACCTGTCCTATCCGGTGCCTTCAGCCGCAGTCGCCGATTCCTACATCTTCTATGTCGGCTTCGACCCGCAGGCGCTCGCGCCCGAGCCGAGAGCGCGCGGGAAGAAGAAGTAAATCGCGAGACAGTTTCAGCCGTCATGCCCCGCGAAGGCGGGGCATCCAGTACACTGCGGCCTATCGATCGATCACAACCGTCTCGGAGTACTGGATCGCCCGACTAAATCGGGCGATGACAGCTCATTCGTGGATACAACCTTGCCCAACAAAAAAGCCGGCGCTCAGCGCCGGCTTTCTAATTTGTGAGGCTCTTGCCCTCAGTTCAGCTTCTGGCGAACCTCGGTGATGCCCTTGGCGAGCAGATCGTCGGCGACCTTGCCCTTGACCGACTGCGACAGGATCGTGGAAGCGGCTTGCACCGCAGCCTCCGCGGCTGCGGCGCGAACATCGGCCACCGCCTGGGCCTCGGCGAGCGCGATCTTGCTCTCCGCGGTCTTGGTACGGCGGGCGACGAAGTCTTCCACCTTTGCCTTGGCCTCGGTTGCGATGCGCTCGGCCTCGGACTTCGCGTTGGCGATGATGTCGGCGGCCTCGCGTTCGGCCGAGGCGGTGCGCGCCTTGTAGTCGGCGAGCACCTTGGCTGCTTCCTGCTTGAGGCGCGTCGCGTCGTCGAGCTCGGCCTTGATGCGATCGGCGCGATGGTCGAGCGCAGCCATCGCCTTCTGGAAGACCCCGAGATAGCCGAACACGATCATCAGGATCACGAAAGCGACGGCGACCCAGGTTTCAGGATCGAAGAACATATCGACTAACCCTTCAAGGACGCATCAACGGCGGCACTGATCGACGCCGCATCCGGAACGACGCCGGTGAGCTGCTGCACGATGGTGCCTGCCGCATCGGCCGCGATGCCGCGGACGTTGGTCATGGCGGTCGCGCGGGTCGAGGCGATGGTCTTCTCCGCCTCGGCGAGCTTGGTCGCCAGCTGCTCTTCCAGGGCCTTGCGCTCGGCGTCCGCCTGCGCATTCGCCTTGTCGCGGGACTCGTTGCCGATCGCCTGCGCCCGCGAACGCGCCGAAGCGAGCTCGCCTTCATAGGCCTTCAGCGCTGCCTCGGACTGATCCTTCAGCTTCTGCGCCTCGGTGAGGTCACCCTCGATCTTGTTCTGACGCGCTTCGATCGCACCGCCGACCTTCGGCAGAGCGAGCTTGGACACGATCACGTAAAGCACGACGAAGAAGATCGCGAGCGACACCAGCTGCGAAGCATAGGTGCTGCTCTCGAACGGCGGAAAACCGCCACCGTGACCGCCTTCGGCCTCGGTGTGGGCGCCCGCCGCCGGACTTTTCGCCCCGCCATGACTCTCAGCCATGGAGTTCTCCTGTTGCTGTCATGCGCGCTGCTTCGGTCGAAGCGGCGCGAAAAATCGTCCTCAGAGCGGAACGAACAGCAGCAGCAGTGCGATCAGCAGCGAGAAAATGCCGAGCGCTTCGGTCACGGCGAAGCCGAAGATCAGGTTGCCGAACTGGCCCTGAGCAGCCGACGGGTTGCGAACGGCTGCGGCGAGGTAGTTGCCGAAGATCACGCCCACGCCGACGCCTGCGCCGCCCATGCCGATGCATGCGATGCCCGCGCCGATAAGTTTTGCTGCTGCCGGATCCATTTTAGACTCCTTGGAGGAAAGATTGGGTTTTGGGTGGAAATTCCCCGGACCGCTCAGTGTCCCGGATGAATGGCGTCGTTGAGGTAGATGCAGGTCAGGATCGCAAACACATAGGCTTGCAGGAACGCGACCAGGATCTCGAGAGCGTACAGTGCGACCGTGAGCGCCAGCGGCAGCACGCCGCCGAACCAGCCCAGCGCGCCGAGCGAGAAGCCGAGCATGGCAACGAAGCCCGCGAACACCTTCAGCGCGATGTGGCCGGCCAGCATGTTGGCGAACAGACGGACGCTGTGGGAGACCGGCCGCAGGAAGAACGACAGGATCTCGATGAACATCACCAGCGGCAGGATGTAGCCGGGGACACCGTGAGGCACGAAGATCGAGAAGAATTTCAGACCGTTCTTGGCGACGCCGTAGATCAGGACCGTGAAGAAGACCAGGAGCGCAAGCGCTGCCGTCACGATCAGATGGCTCGAGATCGTGAAGGTGTAGGGAATGATGCCGATCAGGTTCGAGACGCAGATGAACATGAACAGCGAGAAGATCAGCGGGAAGAACTTCATGCCTTCCGAGCCGGCGGTCGAACGGATGGTCGAGGCGACGAACTCGTAGGAGATTTCGGCGACCGACTGGAGGCGCCCGGGAACCAGCTGCGTGCCGCTGGCAAGCATCAGGAGCGAGATGATCGCCACTGCCACCAGCATGTAGAGCGATGAATTGGTGAAGGCGATCGTTTGATTGCCGATATGGCCGATCGTGAAGAGAGGCTCGATGTTGAACTGGTGGATCGGATCGATTTTCATCGGCGCGGCATCTCTTGGTCTGCCGGGCTAGCCGGCGTGTCTCGGTCTGCCGGCCGGGCCGGCCCGCACCGGCGAAGCCGGCGCGAAAATTCCTCTCCTGCTCGGATCGGCTTCAAGAACCACCGCGCCTGTTCTGACCCGCGCCCGCCGTTCTCACCACATTCACCACGCCGGCCACGAAGCCCAGCAGCGTGAACACGATAAATCCGAAAGGCGACGTCGACAGCAAGCGGTCGAAACCCCAGCCAATCCCCGCCCCGACGATGACCCCGGCGATCAACTCGGAGGATAACCGGAAACCAAGCGCCATCGCCGAGGCTCTGGCCGCTCCGTCTCCACCGTCACCTGCGGGTTGCTCGGTCTTGACGTGGCGGTCGCGAAGTTCGGACAACCGCTTATCAAGACTTCCGAGCCGTTCGGAAAGCGCAGCTTCCTCGGGCGATCTATCGCGATCTCCATTCCCGTCGTGTCCCGTGTCTTGAGCCATGCCACGAAGACCAGAAACGCTGCGGTTGAATGGAAATTACGCCCGCCACCCTCAAAAGCCGCGCGGACCATACTGACCGCTCATAATCAAGTCAAGCCAAGTCACGATCGCGTCGTCTTCACTTATCTATTTGATTTATCTGGCGATATTTCCCTGCACGCCAGCGCTGCACACAGCGTGACGCCGCACCGCAGCAGCTCTCCGCGCGATCCACCGATATGACCGACATTTCGTCGCGGCTGTCGGGATCAAAGGGGGCGCCGCCATCGTTGATCTCGCGGATGCGGTTTTCGGCAGCGGATTCGAGCGGGCAGGCGGTGCGCCGTCGCCCGCCCGGGTGTAGAATTCGAGGATGTGCCACCTGCGCGGCGTGGCGGAGAGCGCGATGAGACCGGCGAAGTCATCCACAACATCATGGTGTGCCGCGGCGATCGTTGCGGTGACGACGGCCAGCGGCGGCCTGGTTGCCGCGCAATCCGCACCGGACGGCGAAAACGGCCGCTACAGCATGACGCCGATCCCCGAGGGTGTGCTGCGGCTCGACACCCGCACCGGCACGGTCTCGACCTGCAGCAGGAATGGCGCCGGCTGGGCCTGTTACGCCGTGCCCGACGAGCGCTCCGCGCTCGATGCCGAGATCGGCCGGCTCCAGGCCGAGGTTGAGACGCTGAAGGGGCAGCTCGCCGCCGGTCCGACCGTCTCCGGCAAGATCGACGAGGCGCTGCCGAAATCCGATTCCCTGAAGAAGGGCGAGCCGAAGGTCGCCGAGGGCGACCGCAAGCTCGAGATCCCGCTGCCGAGCGACCAGGACCTCGACCGCGCGATGTCGTTCCTGGAAAAGGCGTGGCGCCGGCTGATCGATATGGCCAATCGCGTGCAGAAGGACGTGTCGGGGAAGATTTGAGGACCCCATCGCGCTACCCACGCGTTGAGCTGTCGTAGGGTGGGCAAAGCGAAGCGTGCCCACCAATTCACGGGGAATGGTGGGCACGGCGCGCAAGCGCGCGCCTTTGCCCACCCTACGACAGCTTTCGGAGTCGAAAGAGAGTCATGTCATCAGCCAAATCCGTCACGCGCTCGGCGCCATCGTCAGTGCAAGCCACCACGATCGTATCGTCATTGCTCGCCGTGCAGACGCAAGGCCGCGGCTTCACCGACCTCACCAGCGAGGTCGAGAAATTTGTCACTGAGGCGCGCGCCCACGACGGCGCGCTGACGCTGTTCATCCGCCACACCTCAGCCTCGCTGACGATCCAGGAAAACGCCGATCCCTCGGTGCTCGTTGATCTCACCACCGCGCTCTCGCGGCTCGCGCCTGAAAACGTGCCCTGGACTCATGATACCGAAGGACCCGACGACATGCCTGCGCACGTCAAGACCATGCTGACGCAGACGTCGCTTCAGATCCCCGTCCTCAACGGCAAGCTCGCGCTCGGCACCTGGCAGGCGATCTATCTGGTCGAGCACCGCGCGCGCCCGCATCGCCGCGAAATCGTGCTGCAATTCATCGGCGGCAATCAGTAAGTGCTTAAAAGAAAACCGGCCGCGGATCGCTCCGCGGCCGGCTGTTTCGTCAGCGTCGTGCGATCCGACTATATCTTGGTGATGTCGACATCCTTCGTCTCGGGGACGAAGAAGAAGCCGACCACGGCCGTGATCAACGCGAAGCCGACCGGGTACCACAGACCGGAGTAGATATCGCCGGTCGACGCGGTGATCGCGAAGGCGGTCGCCGGCAAGAGGCCGCCAAACCAGCCGTTGCCGATGTGATAGGGCAGCGACATCGAGGTGTAGCGGATGCGGGTCGGGAACAGTTCGACCAGCATTGCCGCGATCGGGCCATACACCATCGTGACGTAGATCACGAGGATGAACAGCAGTCCGATCAGGGCCGACACCTGCGGGCGGAAGATGTCGAACGGATTCGACATCTTGACGATGCCCGCGTCACCCGGCTTCGGGTAACCCGCAGCCTGCGTCGCCGCGGTGATCGCGGGGTTCGACGTCTTGGCGTCCGTGTAGGGCACTTCCTTGTCGTTGACGAGGATCTTCACCGCGCCCGCCGGTCCCGGAACGGTCGTGTACTTGACCGACGAGAGGGCAAGGAAGGCGCGGGCCGTGTCGCAAGGCGCCGTGAAGACGCGGGTGCCGACCGGGTTGAACAGATCGCCGCAGCCTGCGGGATCCGCCACTACCTGCACCTTGACCGTCTCATAGGCCTTTTCCAGCGCCGGATTGGCGTTGGTCGAGATCATCTTGAAGATCGGGAACAGGGTCAGTGCGCCGATCAGGCAGCCCGCCAGGATGATCGGCTTGCGGCCGATCCGGTCGGACAGCGCGCCGAACACCAGGAAGAAGCCGGTGCCGAGCAGCAGCGACCAGGCGATCAGGAGGTTGGCGGTATAGCCGTCGACCTTCAGGATCGATTGCAGGAAGAACAGCGCGTAGAACTGGCCCGTGTACCAGATCACCGCCTGGCCCATGGTCAGGCCGAACAGTGCCAGGATCACGATCTTGGCGTTGCTCCAGGTGGCGAAGGCTTCGGTCAGCGGCGCCTTGGAGCCCTTGCCCTCGTCCTTCATGCGCTGGAACACCGGTGATTCGTTCAGGCGCAGACGGATCCAGACCGAGATGCCGAGCAACGCGACCGATACCAGGAACGGAATGCGCCAGCCGCCCCAATAGGAGCCGGGTGCGCCGGCAAAGGCAGCCTCGCCGGTCGCGGAGCGGGTGAACAGGATCACCAGCAGCGACAGGAACAGGCCGAGCGTCGCGGTGGTCTGGATGAACGAGGTGTAGTAGCCGCGCTTGCCCTGCGGCGCATGCTCGGCGACGTAGGTCGCTGCACCGCCATATTCACCACCGAGCGCGAGACCCTGCAGCAGGCGCAGACCGATCAGGATGATCGGGGCCGCGATGCCGATCTGGGCGGCACCCGGCAGCAGGCCGACGATGAAGGTCGACAGACCCATGATCAGGATGGTGACGAGGAAGGTGTATTTGCGGCCGACGATGTCGCCGACGCGGCCGAACACGATCGCGCCGAACGGACGGACCAGGAAGCCTGCCGCAAAGGCCAGCAGCGCGAAGATGTCGCGCGTGGCCTGGTCGAACATCGGCTTGCCGTCGGCGCCGGCGATGGTGAAGAACTGCGTGCCGATGATGCTGGCCAGCGATCCATAGAGATAGAAGTCGTACCATTCGAAGACGGTGCCGAGCGACGATGCGAGGATGACGAACCTCTCATCCTTCGTCATGCCGGTCGACCGTGCCGACGTTGCAGCCAGTGTGGACATCGTGAATGCGCTCCCCGAATTTCGTTTCCTCGCGTCCCGGCTGTCCGGGCATGCCGGATCAACCTGGGTCTTGCCTCCAAGGTAACATCGGTGTGAAACCCGCCCCAATACGACTTTTGGCCTTGCGCACTGACGCGCAACTGACGGTGTGGAAGTAAAGTGCCGCGGCGCGGCGCACGGCTGCGGATTAACCCCTTTTCCGCAAAGGAATAATGTGCCCTTGCATGCCACGGCCGGCCGGGGAAGAATTGACCATTGCGCCGGTCCGGACTACTGGCCCGGTTGTGAACGACAGCAAGAGATCGATGAGCGCTCCCTCCACCCATCTCGTCATTGCCGATGACCATCCGCTGTTCCGCGATGCGCTGCGGCAGGCGGTGGCCAGTGTCCTGAGCACGGCGAAGATCGACGAGGCCGGGTCGTTCGAGGATCTGACCAAGCTTCTGGAGCAGACCTCCGACGTCGACCTGGTCCTGCTCGACCTCTCGATGCCAGGCATCTCCGGCTTCTCCGGCCTGATCTATCTGCGCGCGCAATATCCGGCGATCCCGGTGGTGATCGTCTCGGCCTCCGACGACAGCGCCACGATCCGGCGTTCGCTCGATTTCGGCGCCTCCGGCTTCATCCCGAAGCGATTCGGCGTCGAGACGCTGCGCGATGCCATCCGCAAGGTCATGGAAGGCGACGTCTGGGTTCCCGCCGATACCGACCTGACGGCCGCCGCCGACCCCGACATGACGCGCCTGCGCGACCGCCTGGTGACGCTGACGCCGCAGCAGGTGCGGGTGCTGATGATGCTGTCGGAGGGATTGCTCAACAAGCAGATCGCCTACGAGCTCGGCGTCTCCGAGGCGACCATCAAGGCGCATGTCTCGGCCATCCTGCAAAAGCTCGGGGTCGAGAGCCGGACCCAGGCAGTGATCGCCGCCGCCCGGATCGCCGGCGGCCAGTGGAAGCAGGGCACGCCGACGGGGTAGGCTTTGCTACCAGCGCTTGCGCTGCCCGACGGGCAAAATACCCTATCGCTGGGTCAATCGCTGCGCACCAAAAATATTCTACTTTACCGAAATTCGGATTTGTCGTATGTGTCGCCCATCCTGATCCGGCGAAAAGGGGCGGTCGTACGTCGTCACGAGCCGCGGATCGGGCTGCGGTGGACGCTGAGCGGTGCCGTCGCGGATGTGGGTGGCAGGGTGGGGCAGTGGATTGAGCCGAGCCCCGTGAGCTGCTTGCAAGCCGCGTTGTACGAACGGCGCTTTGTCCTGCCAGGCCCTCTTGGGCCGAAGCAGGACTGCTTGCGTACGGCAAAACCGTGTGGTCCTGACCGTCGTCGCTACGGTCAAGTCTTGCGGAGGCGGCATTGGCGTCAACCGGCGCGGTGTCGGCGAATTCCGTCGGGCGAAGGGAGGCCAGAAGGAACTCGGCTCCCGGGAGAGCACGGCATAAGCCGTCCAACCACTGCGCAGGGAAGGTCGTGTGTTCGGCTTCACCTGTATGCCGCTGTGCAATTCTTTTTGCGCTACCCGCGCACAGCGGACCGTGGGTGCGAGGTCAGCACCCGGCCTTCCCTGCGCCCCTTGTTTGAAGGGCGAGAAGCGGAAGCAAAACTCGGGCGGATTGCGCCGCGAGAAGGCGAAGGCGTATCTGCTGTTTGAGACGTATCTGCTGTTTGAGATGTGAGTTGGAGAGCGATGGCCTCACCCTTTGCTCCGTCATTGCGAGCGCAGCGAAGCAATCCAGTCCGCCGCCGCGGAGGAAATCTGGATTGCCTCGCTGCGCTGGCCCCTGATAGTCAGTTGCGTGACGGCAAGGAGACGCTCAAGAGCCAAACGGAAAAACCGCTCCACACGGCCCGGACACCGACGTCGTCGTCGACCTGATCTGACGATTCGGACACCATCAACGAGGCAAGAGATCATGACACAGATTATCGACCAGCATCGCCGCCAGTTCCTCGGCGTCGCCGCCGGGACCGTTGCTATCGGCCTCGGTGTGATCGACCTTGCACGCGCCGAAACCGAGACGCCGCCATCGTCCGCAACCGGCGCATCTTTCGGCACGATCAAGCAGATCAATTCCGGCGTCCTCAATGTCGGCTACGCCGAAGCCGGTCCCGCGACCGGCCCGGTGGCGATCCTGCTCCACGGCTGGCCTTACGACATTCACAGCTTCGTCGATGTCGCGCCGATCCTGGCGCAGGCCGGCTATCGCGTCATCATCCCCTATTTGCGCGGCTATGGCTCGACGCATTTTCTCTCCGCCCAGACGCTGCGCAACGGCGAGCCGGCCGCGCTCGCCGTCGACATCATCGCATTGATGGATGCGCTCGACATCAAGAAGGCGGTCGTTGCCGGCTTCGACTGGGGCGCGCGCACCGCCGATATCATTGCGGCGCTGTGGCCGGAGCGCTGTCGCGCGCTGGTCTCGGTCAGCGGTTATCTGATCTCGAGCCAGGCTGCCGGCAACGCGCCGCTGCCGCCTGCGGCCGAGCTGCAATGGTGGTATCAGTTCTATTTCGCGACCGAGCGCGGCCGCGCCGGCTACGAGAAGCACACGCATGATTTCGCAAAGCTGATCTGGAAGCTGGCCTCGCCGCAGTGGAAATTCGACGACGCCATCTTCGATCGCAGTGCGAAGGCCTTCGAGAACAAGGATCACGTCGCGATCACGATCCACAATTACCGCTGGCGGCTCGGCCTCGCCAAGGGCGAGGCGAAGTACGAGGAGATCGAAAAGAAGCTTGCGGCAACTCCTGTTATCAACGTGCCGACGATCACGATGGAGGGCGACGCCAACGGCGCGCCGCACCCCGATCCCAGCGCTTACGCCAAGAGATTCTCCGGCCGCTACGATTATCGCCTGATCACCGGCGGCATCGGTCACAATTTGCCGCAGGAAGCACCGCAAGCCTTTGCCAAGGCCGTCATCGATGCCGACGGTGGTGCCTGAGCGCTCATTCGACACCAATCCCAGCTTGAGCTCGAGACGTCGCGCGGGCTCAGCGGATCGACCGACTGCTGACCCCGGATTTTACTCCGCGGCCACCATCTGCTGCGTCCGCCATTGCCCGAGCAAGGCACGCAGCGAGGCCGGCTTCACCGGCTTGTTCAGCACGGCGATCTTCTCGTCGCGTGCGGCCATCTGCACGGCAGGGCTGCGATCGGCGGTGATCAGGATCGCGGGGATGGTGTCGCCGAACCGGCGGCGGATGTCGCGGATCGCGGCGACGCCATTGCCGCGGTCGAGGTGATAGTCGACGAGCAGGCCGGTGACGCGCCGGCCGGCCGCTTCGATCGCGGCGATCGCGCCTTCGGGATCGGCGACCGCGATCACCTCCGCGCCCCAAGCCTTCAACAGAGTCCGCATGCCGTCGAGGATCGCGGCGTCGTTCTCGATGCAGACGATCAGCGCGCCTGCGATTGGCGTGCGCGCCAGCGGCGTTGCGCTGGTCACCGCCGCGGTGAGCGTCACGGCCTTCGCCGTCGGCACCGTCACGGAGAACAAGGAGCCGCCGCTCGTATTGGCATCGATGGCGATGCCGTGGTTGAGCACGCGCGCCAGCCGCTCGACGATCGAGAGACCCAGCCCCAGCCCGCGCGCGATCCGCGCGCCTTGCTCGAGACGGTGGAATTCCTTGAAGATCTCGCCGCGCTTGACCGTGGGGATGCCGACGCCGGTGTCGTAGACGCAGATCTTGAGCGAGGGGCCGTGGCGGCGGCAACCGACCAGCACGCGCCCTCGCGGAGTGTACTTGATCGCGTTCGAGATCAAATTCTGCAGCAGTCGCCGCAGCAGTAGCCGATCCGACTCGACCGGCAGCGAGCAGGGCACGAAGCTGAGATCGAGGCCCTTGGCGCGGGCGATCGGTGCGAACTCGATCTCCAGCGAGCGCATCAGATCGGCCATCTTGAAGCTCGAGATCGAGGTCGTCATCGCGCCGGCATCGAGCCTGGAGATATCGAGCAGCGCGCCGAGGATTTCCTCGATGGCTTGCAGCGATTCGTCGATGTTCTCGACCAGCCGCGTCTCCTCGCCACTGTGCTGGCGCTCGACCAGGCTCGTGACATAGAGCCGCGCTGCGTTCAGCGGCTGGAGAATGTCGTGACTGGCGGCCGCGAGGAAGCGCGTCTTGGAGATGCTGGCGTCCTCCGCGCTGCTCTTGGCGAGCGCGAGCTCGGAGTTCAACCGCGTCAGCTCCTCGGTGCGGTCGCGCACGCGCTTCTCCAGCGTCGCGTTGGCGCGCTCCAGCGCTTCCGCCGCCTCGAAGGTCGGCGTGACGTCGGTGAAGGTGATGACGAAGCCGCCGCCGGGCATGCGGTTGGTGAGCACCTCGATCACCATGTGGCGTTCCGGCAGGCGTTCGAGATAGGGCTCGCTGTCGGTGGTGTAGGCCACGAGCCGCTGCTCGATCATCGCCTCGCGGTCAGCCTCATTGGCGGGGTCGCTGACGCCCATGAACTCCAGGATCTCGCGGAGCGGCGTGCCGAACTGAATGAAATGCGGGGGCACGTTGAGCAGATCGCCGAACTGCCGGTTGGAGCAGATCAGCTGCAAGTCGGCGTCGAACACCGCAATGCCCTGGCGCACATGGTTGAGCGCGGTCTGCAGGATCTCGCGGTTGAAATGCAGTGCCGCATGGGAATCGTCGAGCAGCTTCAGCGCGGCTTTCGCGGAGACCGTGCGCTTGCGCAGCAGCAGCGACATCACGAGGCGTGAGGATGCAGCTCCGATCGAGGAAGCGATCAGGTGCTCGGCGTGTTGCAGCAGCTCGAAATCGGCTGGTGCTCCGGATTCCAGCCGCATGTTGCGCCGTGCCGAGAACGCCTCGAATGATTGCCGGGCGCGATCGGGCCCGAGATATTGCGCGACCGTGGTCTGGATGTCCTGCACCGTGATGGTGGTGCGCCAGCGGCGGAAATTCGGGGCGATGGGCGCGAGCGTGTTGGGCACGAACAGGTCGGCCTGCACGAGCTCGATGGACGAGGGTTGCCGCGCCAGCGACAGCAGCACGTAAGTGAGGATGTTGAGCGAGAGCGACCAGACCACGCCATGCATTAGCGGCGGCAGGTCGGCGCCGAACAGCGCCTGCGGCCGCAGCGCCTCGATGCCGAACGGGCCGTGCTGGAGCAGCATAATGCCCGCGGTCGAGGAATCCATGAAGCTCGGTATGAATAGCGTGTAGAGCCATAGGGCGAAGCCGACCATCATGCCGCCGATGGCGCCGCGCGCGGTGGCGCGCCGCCACAACAGGCCGCCGAAGAAGGCGGGCGCGAGTTGTGCGATGGCGGCAAAGGACAGCAGGCCGATCGCCGCGAGCTGGGTGTTGCCGAGCGCGCGATAGTAGAAGTAGGCCATCACCATGATGGCGAAGATCGCAAGCCGCCGTGAGCGCAGCAGGAAGTCGCCGAAATCGGTGGCGCCGGCACGGCCGTCGGGCCGTCTCTTGAGCACCAGCGGCACCACGAGATCGTTGGAGACCATGATGGACAGCGCAACGCACTCGACGATCACCATCGCGGTTGCCGCCGACAGGCCGCCGACGAAGACGGCGACGCTGAGCAGTCCCGCGCCGCCCTCCATCGGCAATGCCAGCACGTACATATCAGGGTCGACGGCGCCGAACGGGAAGGTGACGAGGCCGGCGAGCGCGACCGGGATCACGAACACATTGATGGCGACGAGATAGAGCGGGAACAGCCAGCGGGCGCGGCTGACCTCGGCATCCGAGGAGTTCTCCACCACGCTGACATGGAACTGGCGCGGCAGCAGCATGATCGCGCACAGCGACAGCAATGTCATCGTGAGAAAGTTGCCGATCGACGGCGAATAGTCGATGGCGCGCACCGCCTCCGGCGTCTTCATCGCGCGCTCGATCAATTCGTGCGGCGAGAACATCCAGAAAGTGACGAAGATGCCGGCGGCGAGGAAGGCGACCAGCTTGATGATGGATTCGGTCGCGACCGCCAGCATCAGGCCGTGCTGATGCTCGGTGGCGTCGGTCTGCCGGGTGCCGAACAGCACCGCGAAGGCTGCCATCGCCAGCGTCACCATCAGCGCCATGTCGCCGAGGATCGGGATGTGGGAGAACGCTTGGTCCTCGCTCAGGATGACTTCGAGCGAGGAGGCGACCGCCTTGAGCTGGAGGGCGATGTAGGGCACCGAGCCGATGATCGCGATCAGCGCCACGGTGGCCGCCACCGCCTGGCTCTTGCCGTAGCGCGCGCCGATGAAGTCGGCGATCGAGGTGATGTTGTGGGCCTTCGCAAGCTGGATCACACGGCGGAGCACGCCGGCGCCGAGACCGATCATCAGGATCGGGCCGACATAGATCGCGAGGAAGTCGGTCGAGGTGCGGGTGGCAAAGCCGACCGAGCCGAAGAAGGTCCAGGACGTGCAGTAGATCGCCAGCGACAGCGGGTAGATCAGCCCGGACGCGCGGCCGCGGCCGGCCGGCGAGCGGCGGTCGCCATGGCTCGCCACCAGGAACAGGAAGCCGATGTAGCCGAAGGCGGCAGCGATCACGCCCCAGTCGTGCAGCATGGCGAGCGTGCTTCTCCCATGGCGCGGTAGCGCCCGATCTCATTTTCCCTGCAAATCTAGCGCGTTGGGCAGCCAGAGGCGACAGCGAAATGCCGGGTGGCGGCGGGAACTGAGGTTGTCGTTAAGTCGCGGGGTGAGCTGCTTGCGCTCCCTCGCCCCGCTTGCGGGGAGAGGGTGGGGTGAGGGGGGCTCTCCGCGGGGACGGTCAGAGTTGGACTCGCGGAGACTCCCCCTCACCCGGATCGCATCTGGCGATGCGATCCGGCCTCTCCCCGCAAGCGGGGAGAGGCAAAGGGGAGCGAGCCTACTCCGCCGCCAGCGACTTCTCGCGCAGCGGCAGATCCAGGCGGTCCCACACCTGCAACAGCGCTTCGGCGAGCTGATCGATCAGACCGTCGTCATGATAGGGCGAGGGCGTGATGCGCAGGCGCTCGGTGCCCTTGGCGACGGTCGGATAGTTGATCGGCTGGATGTAGATGCCGTGATCCTCGAGCAGCATATCCGAGGCCCGCTTGCACTTCTCGGCATCGCCGATGAACAGCGGCACGATATGGGTGTCGTTCGACATCACCGGCAGGCCGGCGGCATTGAGGATCGCCTTGGCGCGGGCGGCGCGATCCTGGTGGCGCTCGCGCTCCCAGCTCGAAGTCTTCAGATGCTTGATCGCGGCGGTCGCGGCCGAGCAGATCGCCGGCGGCAGCGCGGTGGTGAAGATGAAGCCCGGGGCATAGGAGCGCACCGCATCGATGATCTGGCCGTTGGCCGCGATATAGCCGCCGAGGCAGCCGAACGCCTTGGCCAGCGTGCCTTCGAGGATGTCGATGCGATGCATGACGCCGTCACGCTCGGCAATGCCGCCGCCGCGCGGGCCGTACATGCCGACGGCGTGAACCTCGTCGACATAGGTCATCGCGCCGTACTTCTCGGCGAGGTCGCAGATCTTTGCGAGCGGGGCGACGTCGCCGTCCATCGAATAGAGGCTCTCGCAGGCGATCAGCTTCGGCTGGTTCGGACCGGCAGCCTTCAGGAGCGCTTCAAGGTCGGCGAGATCGTTGTGGCGGAACACTTGCCGCTCGCAGCCGGACTGCCGGATGCCCTCGATCATCGAATTGTGGTTGAGCTCGTCCGACAGGATCAGGCAGTTCGGAATGAGCTTTGCGATGGTGGCGATGCCGGTCTGGTTCGAGACGTAGCCCGAGGTGAACAGCAGCGACGCTTCCTTGCCATGAAGGTCGGCGAGCTCGGTCTCGAGCTGCACCAGCGGATGATGCGTCCCGGCGATGTTGCGGGTGCCGCCTGCACCGGTGCCGACGCGGGTTGCGGTCTCGACCATGGCGCCGACCACCTTCGGGTGCTGGCCCATGCCGAGGTAATCGTTGGAGCACCAGATCACGACGTCGCGCTTGCCCTTCGGCGAGTGCCAGACCGCATGCGGGAACCGGCCGGCGATGCGCTCCAGATCGGCGAACACGCGGTAGCGCCGCTCGGTGTGGAGGCGATCGAGAGCGGAACTGAAGAACTGGGCGTAATCCATCGGTGCAACCTGAGACGGAACTGACCAAAAGGGCGCATCTACTTAGAGCTTTTCCAACTCTAGTGTCTATGCGCTATCCCACATTTGGGCGTGACGGGCATTTGGGCAAAATGCCCTATCGTGCGATTTGAAGCTTGATCCCGATCAAGTCCGCGCGACCTTTGATGCTGCTCTGCAGCATCCGTCTGCTCCCTCGCCCCGCTTGCGGGGAGAGGGTTGGGGTGAGGGGGAGCCTCCACGGGGACGGTGAGAATTGGACTCGCGGAGAGTCCCCCTCACCCGCCGCGCATTCGCGCGTCGGCCTCTCCCCGCAAGCGGGGCGAGGCTGTGACGCCGCTCACGTCGTCCTGAACTGGAGCACGCCGTCCCTGGTCTCGGCGGTCAGCCGGCCCTCGACAATCATGTAGTTGACGTGGGCGACGAGCTCGCCGGCGGCAAAGCCCATCTGGTGCTCGTCCAGCACGTGCTTGTTGAACACCACAGGCACCAGGGCGCGCGAGGTCTGCGGCACCTCGCGGCAGGCTTCCGCGATCAGGCGGCAGCGCTCCTCGTGGTGGTCGGCGAGCTGCTTGATGCGGGTCTTCAGTCCGTAGAACGGCACGCCGTGGCCGGGCAGCACCAGCAGATCATAGGGCAGGGTGGTGGTGAGGCTCGCAAGCGACGCCAGATATTCGCCGAGCGAATTCTGGTCGGGCTCGACCGCCCACACGCTGACGTTCGGGGAGATCTTGCTCAGCACCTGGTCGGCGGAGAGGAACAGCTTGTCGTCGGCGCAATACAGCATCACCTGGTCGAGCGCATGCCCGCCGCCGGTGATCACCTTGAAGCGGCGCGAGCCGATCACGACCTCGTCGCCATGCGAGATGCGGCGGTAGGAAGGCGGCAGCACCGAAACGCGCTTGAGATAGTCCTGGCCGCGGCCGAGCAGCTTTTCGGTGAGCGACTCGTCCATGCCGTGGCGGCGGAAGAACAGCCGCTGCGCTTCGCGCCGCTCTTCGGTGCCGCGGTTCTGGTGATAGACCGATTGCAGATATTCGACCTGCGACATCACCAGCGGACAGTTGAACCGCTCGACGATCCACCCGGCAAGGCCGACATGATCAGGGTGCGAGTGGGTGACGATGAGGCGGGTGATGTGGACGCCCTTCAGCGGCCCTTCGAACAGTCTTGTCCAGGCCTCGATCGTCTCCTCGTTGCCGAAGCCGGCATCGACCATCGCATAGCCGTCGCCATCGGCGAGCAGATAGATGTTCACATGGTTGAGGCGGAACGGCAGCTTCAGCCGTGCCCACAACACGCCGGGCCTGACTTCCACGACCTCTTCGGGGCCGGGATGCTGTTCCCAGGGATAGCGTAGGGCCTCGGCGGAGGACGGCACGGTGTCGGTTTTTGCGTTCATGCTATCCGCTTAAACCCAGCGCGGGCGGGGCGCCAGCCGAAAAAGAACCCGCGGCCCGTCCGCATGGCGGTCATTCCGCGCAGTTTTCCGTAGCCCGGATTACGGGCTCGATCCGGGCTAAGGGACGGCGTCCTTACGCCGCCCGCATGTTGTTGAGGAACGCGTCGATCTCTCCGCGCAGCATATCGGCTTCGCGGCGGAGGGCGTCCGATGCATTCAGCACCTCGGTCGCCGCGGCGCCGGCCTCGGCTGAAGCCGTGGAGACACCGACGATGTTGCTGGAGACCTCGCTGGTGCCGCCGGCCGCATGCTGGATGTTGCGGGCGATCTCGCGGGTCGCAGCGCCCTGTTCCTCGACCGCAGCCGCGATCGTCGTGGTGACGTTGTCGATCTCGCCGATGATCCGGCCGATGCCCTGGATGGCGCCGACGGCGGAGGTCGTGACCTGCTGCATGCTGGCGATCTGGGTGCGGATCTCCTCCGTCGCCTTCGCGGTCTGGCTGGCGAGGCTCTTCACTTCGGAGGCAACCACTGCAAAGCCGCGGCCTGCCTCGCCCGCGCGCGCCGCCTCGATGGTGGCGTTGAGCGCGAGCAGATTGGTCTGCGACGCAATCGTCTGGATCAGGTCGACCACGACGCTGATGCGGCTTGCGCTATCGGCAAGGCTCTGCACCGTGGCGTCGGTGGCGCCGGCCTCGTCAACCGCCTTCTTGGCGATCGCGGCCGAGGTGACGACCTGCTTGCTGATCTCCTCGATCGAGGACGACAGCTGCTCGGTGCCTGACGATACGGTCTGCACGTTGACCGAGGTCTCCTCCGCCGCGGAGGCGACTGCGTTCACCAGCGCGTTGGACTGATCCGCGGTGTTGGACATGCTCTGCGCAGTCGACTGCATCGAATTGGCCGATTGCGCGAGATTGTCGAGCGCGGTGCGCACCGCGCCCTCGAACTCCGCGATCTTTGCCTCCATATGCGCGGCACGCTCGGCCTTGACGACACGATCCTTGTCCTGCTCGCTCGCAAGCGCCCGGGCTTCGATCATGCTGTCGCGGAACACCGTCAGCGTTTCCTTCATCGCGCCGATCTCGTCGTTCTGACGGGAGCGGACGATCTCGGTGTCGAGGTCGCCGGCCGAGAGCAGCTGCATGGCGCGCTGAAGCTCACGGATGCGGCGCAGGATGTTGCGGCCGACATAGAGCCAGACGAACAGCGCCGAGCCGATCAGGGTGAGCCCGCCCAGGGCCAGCATTGCGGTGGTGGCGAGCGAGATCTCCTGGCGCGCCTGGAAGGTCGACGCATTGGTCTCCTTCTGCACGCCGTCGACGAGCTGCTGCACGCTGATGCCGAGACCGACATTGAGCTTGCGGGTCTCGTCCAGGATGGTCTGGCCGTAGTCGATGGCGTCGAGCTCCTTCTGGCGAATCTTGAACACGCCGGTCTTGCCCTCGCCGAACGTCTGCAATTTCTGCATTGCGACCTTCACCGCAGTGGTTGCGGGAGTGTCGGGCAGGTCCTCCAGGTTCCACTTGACGCGGTCGCGGACCGCCTTGAATTCGTGTTCGATCGTCTCCAGCGTATCGCTGGAGTTGGCGGACAAGGCGGCCATCATGTCAGCGGCCATCAGATTTCCGTTGGCAAGCACCGTGCTGATCTGACCGACGGAGCGGACGGCCTCCATGGCGTCGTCTGCCGACACGTTTGTCGATGCCAGGATTGCGCTCAGCCGTGTCTGGGTATCCAGCATTGCGGGGTTGGCTGCGCCGACGAAGGCGAGCTGCGCCTTGCGCAGCGCCTCATATTGCTTGTTATGCAGCGCAATCGTGTCGAGACGCTCCTTCGCCGCCGACACCAGGCTCTTGGTGGCTTCATCGATGCTCTTGACGGTTTCGCCGAGCGCGCTCGCGACCTGCTTGTCGGCGCCGAGCTCGATGATCTCGCCGAGCTTGGCCATCGCGAGGTGCTGGATGTCCTTCACGTTCTTGGTGCGCTCGTTCAGCGCATCATCACTTGGAGATGCGAGCAGGCCCGGTCCTTGCGCTGCCAGCGTCGCGCTCTGCGAGGAGAGCTGCAGGCTCGCGGACAGGCGCGGGATGTCGCGACCGCTCAGATCCATCATGGTGGTGCCGAGATGGTTGAACACGAAGCCGGCGCCGGCGGCGATCACGAGGCCCATGCCCGCGATCACGGCAAAGGCCGCAAACAGGCTGCCGCGCAGGCCCCATTTCGGCATTTTGAAACGCGGCTTCAATCGGCCCAAGCTCAGACGGATCGCCATCGAAAATTCCCCCACGCCCGTAATCTCTTATTTTCGCTGCGCAGTATCCTCGGCGCGGGTTAAAAAATCGCAAGTTGCACAATTGCTTGGCACGCTTGGCAAGTTCCGCAGAGCGAAAAAGGAAGGGCCGGCAGCGATGCCGGCCCTGGCTAGCGAAGGGATTTTTTGAAGGCGCGATCAGTAGCGCGCGACCATCGGGCTCGCCCAGTTGAAGCGGTAGTTGAGGCCGGCCTTGAAGGTGTGGTCGTCGGTAGTGAAGTTGCCGGTGCCGACCAGCGGACCCGCGGTGAAGTGCGCGTCGCCGAAATTGTAATACTGGTACTCGGCCTTGGCCGACCAGTTCGGCGCGAACATGTACTCGAGGCCGGCGCCGACGGTGTAGCCGTTGCGGTGATCGCCGGCGATGATGAAGCCGGTCGGCACGCCGCCGATCGTCACCTTCTCGTTGTTGTCCGAATAGGCGTAGCCGCCCTTCACGTAGAGCAGGCCCGGGCCCCAGGTGTAGCCGACGCGGCCGGTGATCGAGCCGAGGCCGCGCTGGTCGTTGGTGTAGGCCACGCCGCCCGGGAACACCGCGCCGACATTGCCGGAGAGCCAGGAATACTGAGCTTCAGCACCGATCACCCAGCTCGGGTTGAACTGCCAGTCTGCACCAGCCTGCAGACCACCGAGGAAACGGCCGTTGCCGTTGTTGCCGGTGGAGAGGCCGTTGAAATTGTTGTCGCTGGAGAACGCGCCGCCGAGATGCGCGCCGATATAGAAGCCGGTCCAGTTGTAGATCGGCGCGGCATAGGCCGGCGCAGCCTTGCTGTAATAGGGGCGGGCGCCGAGATCGGCACCGATCGCCGGCGCAGCCGCGCCCACCACGAGCAGCGCCACGGTCGCAAACAGAATCTTCTTCATAGTCCAAACTCCAGCACTTATGTCCCCGGCAGGCGCGCTTTCCGCGCCGTCGTTGGTTTTGCAGATAGCTGGCTTTTGACGAAAATGCTGTCACATGCATGGCACATCGGCGCCCAACCTAACTTATTGGGCGCTAAATGATTTTCGTGATTAATGCCGGCTTAAGAAGTGGTGAAGGAAGGCTTAATCCGAGCGCCGTCCGGTAACCTGCACGCGCGTCTTGTTAACCAAGACGCCGCAGCACCTCGTCGCGCATCTGCGCGCGGAAGGCCGCGCGCTTCGCTGGTCGGTCCTCCACGCGCACGTCGTGGCGATCGAAGATGTCGAACTTCTCCAGGATCGGATAGCGCTCGCTTGCCATCGCGAGCACGCGCAGCACCTTGGTCGCGGCCAGCGTCGGCCCGCTCACCTCCCAACGCCGGATCGTGTCGGCACCGCCCTTCTCCGGCAAGGCACACAGTTTCGCCATGTCGACCGCGGTGAGCTCGCGCTCTATGGCGTCGGAAAGGTCGGCGCGGAGTTGCTTCAATTCGGGGCCGGTCATGCTGCTCGCATTCGGGAGACTGCTGAAGCCAATGCACTAATGCTGATTCGGGTCCATCCGAAGGCAGCCATGGTCGTTCGGCGTGCCGGCCCAGGCGGCGCTGATTGTGCGGCATCATGGCGCTACGGCACGTTTCCGCGCACACGGAGTTATGAACGGGGGCCTATGGGAATTCTTTGATGAATGAACATATGGCGCAGCAGGCGCGGAGCGAATGAAGGGATCAGTCATGACAACGACCAGGCTCGTCATAGCCGCACTCATCACGACCGGACTGCTTGCCGCGCCGTTCGCGGCTGAAGCGAAGAAGCACAGGTCGAGCCGACATTATGCCACGGGCGTGATGGCACCGACCAATAGCGGCCCCGGAGCGACTGCGGCGCAGCCGAGGACCTATTATGGGACATCCGGCCAGTCTGTCGGGACGGTGACGGCACCCTCGATCGGAACATATAACTGGCCGTCGGTCGGCGTCACCAACGCAGCCCCGACCTGGAGCAACACCAATCCGCCGATGCGATAGGGCCTGACTGCCGCGCGCGTCAGCCTTCCGCGCCGCGCGTTGCCTGATCAAGCCCAGCAACGGGAGTATCATTTGAGAGCGGCGCTAGGTGCCTCTGCCGCCCTGTTGACCCATCACGCAGCGCCATCCCGCCAGCCGCTCGGCCGGATGCTGGTTCATCCATTCGGCAAGCTGCGGTGCGCCCATCATGCAGGACCGCATCGAGATCTCGGCGAGGTCAGACGTGGTGACAATCTGCTCGTGGCAATTTCCCGGAGTCGAGAGACTGCAGAGCACTGCGATGATCTTGATCACGAGAGGCTACTCACGCCGTCGCGGCCGATCGCCGCCTTGTCCTGCCGCTCGCTTACCGGATCAGCCGACGGGAAGATGCTGTCATAGATCGCGCGTGCTTCCTGGATGAGGCGAACGCGTTCGCGCTCGGATTTTGAAACGAACTGAATAACCTGGCCCATGTCGGCTCCAAATCTATCGGCAAATCCACCATGAGATGATGGAGATCATTCCAATTCGATGTAGGAGGCCGTCTCCAGCTTTGAAGCTGCGCGGGCGGTCACGAGGAATAAAAAGCGCGTGACTGCGCCGGCGCTGCGGATTCGGTTCGATTCGGTCCAATTGTCCGGAGCCGAACCGAATACCGTCCGAGTCACGCTGCCGGCGCGCGCTCCTTCTGCCCCGGCACCGCCGCGAGCAGCTCGCGCGTATAGGGATGCTCGGGCGCGGCGAAGAGCTGCGCGGTCGGCTTCAGCTCGACGATGACGCCACGCTGCATCACCGCTATGCGGTCGCAGATCTGGGCGGCGACGCGCAGATCGTGGGTGATGAACAGCATCGAGAGCCCAAGGCGCGCCTTGAGGTCTTCGAGCAGCCTCAGCACCTGCGCCTGCACCGAGACGTCGAGTGCGGAGACGGCTTCGTCGGCGACGATGATCTCGGGTTCGAGCGCGAGCGCGCGCGCAATGCCGATGCGCTGGCGCTGGCCGCCGGAGAATTCATGCGGATAGCGCTCGAGCGCCCCGGCGTCCAGGCCGACCATCTTGAGGAGATCGCGAGCGCGGTCGAATGCGGCCTTCGAATCAGCGCCGGCCGCGATCGGGCCGTCGGCGACGATGTGGCCGATCTTGCGGCGCGGGTTGAGCGAAGCGAACGGATCCTGAAAGATCATCTGGATGCGATGGCGTTCGGCGCGCAGCGCCTTGCCTGAGAGTTGCGTGAGATCGGTGTCGCCGATCCGCACCGTGCCGCGATCGGCCTCGATCAACCGCATCACCAGCCGCGCCACCGACGATTTGCCGGAGCCGGATTCGCCAACGAGGCCGAGCGTCTCGCCCTTGAGGATGTTGAAGTTCACCGCGCGTGCGGCATCGACGCGACGGTCTTCGCGAAACCAACCGCCCGAGGTGACGTAGGTCTTGTCGAGCCCGATCACTTCGACGGCTCGGGCCAGATCGTCGAGGGGCGCGCGCGCCGGCGGGTGCATCGACGGCACGGCGGCGAGCAGTGCCTTGGTGTAATCGTGCTTTGGCTCGTTGAAGACGGTCGCAGCGGGGCCTTCCTCCACGACCTTGCCATGCCGGAGCACCACGACCTGGTCGGCGATATCGGCGACGACACCAAAGTCATGAGTGATGAACATCACCGCCATGTTGCGGCTGCGCTGGAGATTGCGGATCAGTTTCAGGATCTGTGCCTGCGTCGTGACATCGAGCGCGGTGGTCGGCTCGTCGGCGACCAGCACGGCCGGCTCGAGCGCGAGCGCCATCGCGATCATGGCGCGCTGGCGCTGGCCGCCGGAGAGCTGGTGCGGATAGGCGCGCACGATGCGCTCGGGGTCGGGCAGGCCGACCTCGCGCGCCAGCGACAGCGCCTTCGCGCGTCGCTCTCTCGGCGTGAGCAGGCCGTGGGCCTCGAACATCTCCGCCATCTGATCGCCGATCCGCATCAAAGGATTGAGCGCGGTCATCGGCTCCTGAAAGATCATCGCGAGACGACGGCCGCGCAGGTCGCGCCACCTGTCATCGTCGAGCTTGAGCAGGTCGCGGCCTTCGAACTGGATCTCGCCGGAGGTGACGTTCACCGTATCCGGCAGCAGCCCCATCAGCGCATGCGCGCACATCGACTTGCCGGAGCCGGATTCGCCAACCACGCAGACGATCTTGCCGGGCCGCAAATCGAGCGAGACGCCGTCGACGGCGAAGGGACGCTCGGCGCCCTTGGGCAGCGCGATCCGCAGGTTCTTGATCGAGACGGCGGGAGGAGCGGTCATCATCAGCGTCCTTCCCGCGACAGGCGCGGATTGAGCGCGTCGTTGAGGCCTTCGCCAATCAGGTTGAGCCCGAGCACCGAGATCAGGATCGCGACGCCGGGAAACACCGTGATCCACCAGGCCTGGCGGATCACGGTGCGGCCGGCGCCGACCATGTAGCCCCAGGAGATCAGATTGGGGTCGCCCAGCCCAAGGAAGGACAGCGAGGATTCCAGCAGGATTGCGGTCGCCACCATCAGCGAGGCCAGCACGATCACCGGCGACAGCGCGTTGGGCAGAATCTCGCGCAGGATGATCCAGGTGTTGCTCTGTCCGGTGACCACGGCGGCCTGGACATATTCGCGCGTGCGCAGCGACAGCACCTCGCCGCGGACAAGGCGCGCGACAGGCGGCCAGCTCACCACTGCGATCGAGGCCACGATCGAGTAGATCGACGGCTGCAGGATTGCCACCAGCACGATCGCGAGCGCGAAGCTCGGAATGGTCTGGAAGAACTCGGTGAAGCGCATCAGCGCGTCGTCGACCTTGCCGCCGAAATAGCCGGCCATGGCGCCGATCGGCACGCCGACGACCAGTGCGACCAGCGTCGAGACGAGGCCGACCAGCAGCGAGACGCGTGCGCCAAAGATCATGCCGGCGAATACGTCGCGGCCAAGTGCGTCGGTGCCCAGCGGTACGGTCGAGAGCATGAACGGCGGCAGGAACGGCCGTTGCACCATGCGCCAGGGCGAATTCGGGAACAGCAACGGCCCGAACACCGCAACCGAGATCGCAAGCAGCAGGATGACGAGCCCGATGACGCCGCTCGGGCTCTTCAGCATCGATTTCCAGAACTGTTTCATGCGGCGAATTCGATACGTGGGTCGACCAGGCGATAGACCAGGTCGGTGATGAGGTTGAAGATCAGCACCATGACCGAGCAGGTCACGAACACGCCGAGCAGCAGATTGTAGTCACGCTGCAGCAGCGCGTCGTACATCAGACGCCCGATGCCGGGCCAGGCGAACACGGTCTCCGTGATGACGGCGCCACCGATCAGCGTGCCGGCATGGACGCCGGCGAGCGTGACGACGGGGAGCAGCGCGTTGCGCAGCACGTGACGGCGCTGGATCACGGCGTCGGGAAGGCCCTTGGCGCGCGCGGTCTTGACGAAGTCGAGCCGCTTCACCTCCAGCATCGAGGCGCGCGTCATGCGGGTATAGGTCGCCATGAAGAACAGGCCGAGCGTCATCGCCGGCATGATCAGGTGCTTTGCGACATCGATGAGATGGGCGAGGCCGGTGAGGTTGGCGCCGACCGTCTCGTAACCGAAGCTCGGCAGCCAGTCGACCGCGACCGAGAACAGCAGGATTCCCATCAGCGCGACCCAGAAGATCGGCATGGCGTAGAAGATCAGCGCAAAGATGGTGATGGCGGTGTCGAGGAAGGTTCCGGCGAAGCGGGCGGCGAAAGTGCCGAACAGGACCCCGAGCGCGAGCGAGATCGCGAACGCGGTCAGCGTCAACAACAGCGTTGCCGGCAGCCGCTCCAGGATCAACTTCGACACCGGCGCCTGCTGGCGGAAGGAGAAGCCGAGGTCGAGGGTTGCGATGCCCTTGACGTAGATGAAGAGCTGCTCGGGCAGCGGCTTGTCGAGGCCGAATTTTTCCCGCAGCTGCTGGACGAAGACCTGGTCGCTGGCGCCGGCCTCGCCGGCCATCACGACCGCGGGGTCGCCGGGCGCAAGCCGGATCAGGAAGAAATTGAGGACGACGATCGCGAGCAGGACGATCACGCCCTTCACGACACGCTGAGCGACGAAAGAGAGCATCTAGGGAGTCATATCTTGTAACGTGACCTGGAGCCGCGGTGACGGTGGGCTCCCTCGCCCCGCGTGCGGGGAGAGGGTTGGGGTGAGGGGGACTCTCCGCGAGGGTATCAGCAGTTGGACTCGTGGAGACTCCCCCTCACCCGAATGTGCGCTATGCGCACATTCGACCTCTCCCCGCACGCGGGGAGAGGTGAAGAAGAGGGCAGGGCTCACTTGTCGAGCCATGCGTCCTTGAAGCCGTCATTGACCCCGATCCCGGTGGTGATCAGGTTCTTGACCTTGCAGCGCATGATGGTCGGGAATTGCAGCTCGAGCATCCAGGCCACCGGCACGTCCTCGACCAGGATCTTCTGCGCCTTCTCGTAGATCTCCTTGCGCTTGGAGTCAGGCGTTGCGACCGCGCCATCGGCGAACAGCTTGTCGATCTCGGGGTTGGAATAACCCTCGACGTTGTTGAACACCTGGCCCTTGGCGATGGCGCTGGAGACGTAGTTGCGGCCGACGCCGAGTGCGGGATCGCCGTACTGGTAGAGATAGGTGAAGGCGATATCGTAATCCCAGTCGCCGATCTTCTGGTTGCCGCCGGCAACGTCGGTGGCGATCGTCTCGATGTTCATGCCGACGTCCATGAGGTTCTGCTTCACGGCTTCACCCCAGCGCTGCCAGGTCTCGCCATAGGCGAGCGGCAGAATGCGGATCTTCTCGCCCTTGTAGCCGGCTTCCTTCAACAGCGCCTTGGCCTTGGCCGGATCGTACGGATATTTCGGCACGTCATCGGTGTAGTACTTGATGGTCGAGGCCGAGGGACCGGTTGCGACCTTGCCGAGCCCGTTCCAGATCACGTCCTTGGCGAAATCGCGGTCGATCGCATACATGATCGCCTGCCGCACCCGCTTGTCGGCGAGCGGCCCCTGGCGGTTGTTCAGCCACAGCCAGGCCAGCGGCGAGAAGAACTCCCAGCCCGCGCCGGTGACGCAAGTGTCCTTCAGCTTGGACAGCCGCGGCACGTCGAAATTCTCGACCGAGCCTCCGGGCAGCACGTCGACCTTGCCGGTCTCATAGGCCACCGAGCGCGCGGCGGCGTCGGGGATGATCTGCCAGTAGATCTCGTCGAGATAGGGCTTGCCCTTCTCGTAGTAATTCGGGTTCTTGACCAGCCGGATGAACGAGCCCTTCTGCCATTCCTTGAACATGAAGGGGCCGGTGCCGACCGGCGCGTTGTTGTAGGGATTGGTCTTCCAGTCGGTGCCGTCATAGAGATGCTTCGGCACCATCGGCATCGAGCCGACCTCGAAGATGCCGAGGAACGGGCCGAACGGCTGCTTCAGCGTGAAGACGACAGTGTAATCGTCGGGCGCCTCGACCTTGTCGACCTGCGCGAGGTTGTTGCGGGCACGCGCATGGGTCTGCTTCAGCATCTCGACCGAGAACAGCACATCGGCCGCGGTGAAAGGCTTGCCGTCATGCCAGGTGACGCCCTTCCTGAGCTTGAAGGTGTAGGTCTTGGCGTCCTCGCTGACGCTCCAGCTCTCGGCGAGCTCCGGAACCGGCTCGAGCTTGGGGCTGTAGCGCAGCAGGCCCTCGAAGATGTTGCCCGATACCATCTGGACCGGGCCGTTCTGGACCATCGCAAGCATCAGGCCGGGCGGCTCGGGCTGGATCACCGCATTGATCGTGCCCCCCATTTTCGGCTCTTGCGCCAGCGCCGAGGCCGTGAGGCCGCAAGCCAGGAGGAGACCAAGCAACACTCGTTTCGACATGTCGTATCTTTCTCAAGCGAGACCAGCCGTAAACGCTTCGCGACATCCTCGCGCGCGAAGCGACGGCCGGCCCATCCCAGTCCCCATCCAGCATCGAGGCTCACATAGTCTCATTCGGCGCCGCAAGATGAAAGTCTCGACAGTGTTCGCACAAAAAATGTACAGCGCGTCCTGTTTTCACTTGATTCATGTTCTTGTCACGGAGACAAGTCGGCCATGGACAATGCCACACGCTCCGAACGATCCCGCAACGCTGCGCTCGAAGCGGCGATCAGGATCATTGCGCGCGACGGGCCCGGCCGGCTGACGCTCGATGCCATCGCGCGCGAGAGTGGTCTCAGCAAGGGCGGCGTGATGCACCAGTTCCGCACCAAGGAAGCTGTACTCAAGGCGCTGCTGGAGCGGCAGATGGAGCATTTCGAGGAATTCTCGACCGGCTATATGGCGAAGGTGAGCGCAACCTCGGCAAATCCCAATTTGGCGACCCAGCTCGCCACCGTGCGGGAAGCGGCCACGTCGCCGAATTCCGCCGCGCTGGCGCTCGTTGCGGCCATGGTCGAGAACCCCGGCCTGATGATGTTGCCGCGTGAGCGGGAGATGAAGAGAGTGGCGGCCATCAAGGCGGAGTCCGCCGATCCCGATCTCGCGCTGTTGCGCTGGGCTGCGGCCCGTGGACTGCTTTTGAGCTCGCTATTCGGCATGTCGCCGCTCAGCAAGGACGAGCATGATCGCCTGTTTGCGCGTCTGCTCGACGACGGGCAATGGGCCGGCGTCGAGCAGCCGGCCAAGGAACGGCAGACCAAGGAACAGCCGACCAAGGCACGCGCCGCAAAGTCCGGCGCAGCACCGGCGGCAAAGGCCGCAACCCCGCGCAAACGCGCCTGATTCATCATTAACAAATTCCAACCGGCCGCTGCCCAAAGCTGCGCCTGCGGCCAAATGTGCCAGGTGTCATCTTCGCAGTTTACAAACCAACTGGTCGGTTTTATATATAACAACACTGAGGCGGCCCCAGGCTTCTGAATTGGCCCCGGACGATGCCTTGGGTTGGCAATGGTGAGCCCGCAGCCGCGTCTGGCCCCACACGCGGCTGCGGTCGCCTTTGCCTTTCGACGAGCCGCAAAAGGAGTTTCTGCAATGGATCGCTCGATCGCCCTGCGCGGTCTGGGAACGCTGGTGCTTGGCGCGGCCGTCGCCGGCTGCGCCTCGGTTGCGCCCGTGCCCTATTCGGAGATGGCGTCCTCGGCCTACATGGCCCCGGACAAGTCGGATAGCTCCGGCCGCGTGCCCTACCGCTACTCCACACCGGTCGACTGGCACGCTTATCATAAAGTGATGCTCGATCCGGTCGTGGTCTACCGCGGCAAGGACCATCAGTTCGGCGACATCTCCGACAAGGACAAGGCGACACTCGCCGCCTACATGCAGAACTGCTTCGCAGATCGGCTGCGAGGCCGCTTCGCCGTGGTGCGTGAGCGCGGGCCGAACACGCTTCGGATCAGGCTTACGCTCACCGGCGCCGTCACCAACACGCCCGTGCTCGGCACGCTTTCGCGTTTCGACATGGCCGGCGCGGTCTACAACGGCGTGCAGGCCGCGCGTGATGGCGAGGGAATGATGACCGGCTCGGTCATCTATGGCGTCGAGATCTTCGACGCCGCAACCTCGCGCCTGATCAGCGCCTACGTCACCAAGCAATACCCCGGCGCCTACGACATCAAGGCCAGCGTCGGCGCGCTCGCGGCCGCCACCGCCGGCCTTGATAAGGGCGCCGACGCGCTGATGGCACAACTCAACTGACGCTCAAACCCAGCCAACGAAAGGTGCCGCTGATGAACTTTCTCCTTCGCTTCGTGCTGCGCGTCGCCATCACCGTCGTGATGATGGTGCTCGGCGGCCGCGCCGGCGCCGTCACGCCCAATGATCCCAGCGGTACCTGGCTCGTCGAGGACGGTCGCGCGCGTATCAGGCTGGAGCGATGTGGACCGACGCGCGACCGCATCTGCGGCTTCATCGTCTGGATGAAGGAGCCGGCCGACAAGCGCGGGCAGCCTCACCGCGACAAGGAAAATCCCGACCCCGACAAGCGCCCCCGCGCGCTGCTCGGCCACCAGCTGATCATGGGCCTGCAGGCGACGTCCGATGGCCGGTTCGCCGGCGACATCTACAATGCCGAGGACGGCAAGTTCTATTCGGTCTCGCTCTGGCGCGAATCCGCCGACCGCCTCAAGCTCAAGGGCTGCCTGATCAAGTTGTTGTGCCAGACCCAGACCTGGCAGCAGACCCTCGACGTGCAGCCCGGCCAGCTGGTCGGCCTGACCGGCGACCTCAACGGCCCCCGCGCCGACAAGGAGTGGGCCGCCGCGCCCGCACCGAAGCCGATACAGGTCAAGACGGAAGCCAAAACGAAATAGCCGCGCGTCAGTCGCGCCGATCACCTCAACCCCGCGCGCCGAAACCCCTCCAGATAATGTTCGCGATCCGCATCGTTCGCCCACGGCAGTTGCGTCGCGATCCAATGCAGTGAGATGTTGGGCTGGGTGCGGCGCAGCTCTCCCAGCGCCATATCCGCGAGCGCGCCGTCGCCGGTCATGCCGGCGGAAACGGCGAGCACGCGATAGGCGCCGGTGAGATCGCCGCGATGGCGGATCGCCTCGCGCGCGAGCGCGATCGCCTCGTCATACCGCCGCTCGGTGAAGCGCGCATAGCCGGCGATGCCGTAATAGATCGCCAGCGACGGATCGCGCGGCGAGAGCCTGATCGCCTTTTGCGCCGCCTCGAACGAGTCGCTAGGTCGTCCGGCATAGGACAGCGCCAGCGCGTAATAGCCCTGTGCCAGCGAGAAGTTCGGATTGAGCGCGAGCGCCTGCTCGAACTCGGACAGCGCGTCCGCAAGCCGGCTCGTCGAGAAGCAGACGCTGCCGAGCGCGGCATGGGCCCAGGCATTCTCGTGGTCGCAGCGCATCGCGGCGAGCGCGGCGCTCTCCGCGATCGGCGCCGTCGTGGCGAGCTCCGCCCAGCCCAGATGCACGCCGAACATGTGGCTCGCCGCCAGCACCGCCAGCGCCTGGCCGTAATCCGGATCGATCGCGATTGCGCGCTCGAGCAGCTTCTGCGCCGCGGCGTGGTCCTGCGGCGTTATCCGCCAGTAATGCGACAGCGCCTGCATCAGCAGGTCCCAGGCATCCAGGCTCGATGGAGGCTTGCGATGCGTACGAAAATTCTCCGCGGCGTGGATCTGCGGCTCGATCGCCGCGACGATCCGCTCGGTGATCTCATCCTGCACGGCGAAGACGTCGACCAGCTCGCGGTCGTAGCGCTCGGCCCAGAGATGCCCGCCGGTGGTGGCATCGTTGAGCTGCGCGGTGATGCGCACGCGGTTGTCCACCTTGCGCACGCTACCCTCGACGATGTAGCGGACGCCGAGCTCCTCGGCGATCTGCTTGATGTGGACCGCGCGCCCCTTGTAGGTGAAGGACGAGTTGCGGGCGATCACGATGAACCAGCGCTGCTTCGACAGCGCGGTGAGGATGTCCTCGCTGATTCCGTCGCCGAAATATTCCTGGGCGGGATCGCCGCTCATGTTCTCGAAGGCGAGCACCGCGATGCCCGGACGGTCGGCGGCAACGCGCGGGGAACCCGGTGCGACCTCGGCCGGAATAGGCTTTGCTGCCACATCTTCCCGAACTTCGCCGACGAAACGAAAGCCCTTGCGTGGAATCGTCTTGATCAGCCGCTGCGTCGCTCCATCGTCTCCCAGCGCCTTGCGCGCGGCGTTGATCCGGCTGTTCAGCGCGGAATCCGAGACGATGCGATCGCTCCAGATCTGGCTGATCAGGTCATCCTTGCTGACCACCCGCGCGCGTTCCGCGACCAGATAAAGCAAGAGATCGAACACTTGCGGCTGCAACGGAATGGCCGTCCCGCCGCAGGTCAGCTCCCGCAGGTTGCCGTCGAGCACATTGTTTTCAAAGAGAAATCGCACGTTTCTGTCGTCTCAAGCAAAAATTAAAGTCGTCTCAGGCGAAAATCAACCGTCCGCGAAAGTCAGGGCACGTCCGATGCGGCATGGTGCAGCGACCAATGAAGTGCCGATGTTTTGGCACAACGGAGCTGCTTATGACCCAAATTGATCATCAGGTTCATTCCCTGCACCCCGACGTTTCGGGCTCGAGAGTTTTCAAGTTCATCGCCTTTCTTTACGGAATTGCGGCGTATCTCGTGTTTTTCGTTACGATTGTCTACGCGATCGGCTTTGTGATGGGGCTGGTGGTGCCGAAGACCATCGACACCGGCACCGACACGCCGACGGCCGAAGCCGTGATCATCAATCTGCTGCTGATGACGCTGTTCGCCGTTCAACACAGCGTGATGGCGCGCCAGCGCTTCAAGGCGTGGTGGACCCGATTCGTCCCCAAGCCGGTCGAGCGCTCGACCTACGTGCTGTTCGCGAGCCTGTCATTGCTCCTCCTGTTCTGGCAGTGGCGACCGTTGCCGTCGGTCATATGGGACGTCGCCGATCCGGATCTTGCCGTGACGCTGGTCACGCTGTCGTTCGCAGGCTGGGTGCTGGTGTTCATCTCGACCTTCATCATCAATCATTTCGAATTGTTCGGATTGCATCAGGTGACCAACCATCTCGTCGGCAAGGAGGCCGCACCGCCGCGGTTCAAGACGCCGCTGCTCTACAAATTCGTCCGTCACCCGATCTATCTCGGCTTCATCATCGCCTTCTGGGCGGCACCGACCATGACCGCAGGCCATCTGCTGTTCGCGGCCGTGACCACGGCCTACATCTTCGTCGGCATCGCGCTGGAGGAGCACGATCTCGTCGATCTCTTTGGCGACGAATACCGGCAGTACAAACAACGGGTGTCGATGCTTATTCCCTGGCGCCGGTCAGTCTAGCCGCCGCGTGTTCCGTCGCGCGTCCGCCGATCGGAGGACGCGCGACAGGACTTCATTTGCTATCCAAGGATCTGAATCCCAATTTCCACCTCAGGAGACAACCAAGATGAAACATGTCGGACACTGCTTCTGCGGCGCGGTCACGGTCGAGGTCACGGGCGAACCAGCGGCGATGGGCTATTGTCACTGCCGTTCCTGCCGCTCGTGGTCGGGCGGACCGGTAAACGCTTTCAGCCTGTGGAAGCCGGAGGCCGTGCGCATCACCGAAGGCGCGCAGAACGTCGAGACCTTCGTCAAGACGCCGCTCAGCCAGCGCAAATATTGCGGGAAGTGCGGCGGTCATCTCATGACCAACCACCCGCCGCTCGATTTGATCGACGTCTTCACCGCCACCATCCCGACGCTCGCCTTCACGCCCGGCGTCCACGTCAACTATTCCGAGACGGTGCTGCCGATGCGCGACGGCCTGCCCAAGCTGAAGGATTTTCCCGCCGAGTTCGGCGGCAGCGGCGAGATGGTGCAGGAGTAGCGGGCCTTCTTCCCTTCTCCCCTTGTGGGAGAAGGTGGCGCGAAGCGCCGGATGAGGGGTTTTCTCCAATCGCGAGACTGCTCGTGAGGACAGAGACCCCTCACCCGGCTTCGATGCTACGCATCGAAGCCACCCTCTCCCACAA
>NZ_VSSR01000051.1 GCF_008123515.1 Bradyrhizobium cytisi | reverse complement strand
CTTGGGTTCCAGATGACTAGTAATTGCTCGGCGCGGCCTCGTTCGGGATGCCGTCGATCGGGCATTCGGCCGTGCCCGGCGTCGAGCGCGTCATCGCCTCGACCATGTCCCGCGTGCCTTCCGGATCCGCGATCCAGTTCTTGTAGAAATCATAGGGGCAGGCCGCGACGCCGCGCGGGCTCTCGCCCGAATTGATCATGCCGGTGTAGCCGCGGTGGACCAGCTTGTAGAGATGGTTCTGCGACTGGCCGTTGCGGCGGGCATCACGGATCAGATGCTTCGAGAGCTGCGCATACTGGATGCCGTAGTCCTCCTCACCGCACTCGCCGAGCGTGCGACCGTCGAAGCCGATGATCGCGGAGTGGCCGAAATAGGAATAGACGCCGTCGAAGCCGGCGGCGTTGGCAACCGCGACATAGACATTGTTGGCCCACGCCATCGCCTTGGAGATCAGGATCTGCTGCTCCTTGGCCGGATACATGTAGCCCTGGCAGCGCACGATCAACTCGGCGCCCTTCATGGCGCAGTCGCGCCAGATCTCAGGAAAATTGCCGTCATCGCAGATAATCAGGCTGACCTTCATGCCCTTCGGGCCATCGGAGACATAGGTGCAATTGCCGGGATACCAGCCCTCGATCGGCACCCAGGGCATGATCTTGCGATACTTCTGCACGATCTCGCCCTGGTCGTTCATCAGGATCAGCGTGTTGTAGGGCGCCTTGTGCGGATGCTCCTCATGGCGCTCGCCGGTCAGCGAGAACACGCCCCACACTTTTGCCTTGCGGCAAGCCTCGGCGAAAATCGCGGTCTCCTCACCGGGCACGGCCGAGGCGGTCTCGTACATCTCCTTGGAGTCGTACATGATGCCTTGCGTGGAATATTCCGGGAAGATGACAAGGTCCATGCCGGGCAGGCCGGCCTTCATGCCCACCAGCATGTCGGCGATCTTGCGGGCGTTGTCGAGCACCTCCGCCTTGGTGTGTAGACGAGGCATCTTGTAGTTGACGACTGCGACGCCGACGGTGTCGTTGCTGCTGGAAATATCGCCGTGAAGCATGTTGAGCGCTCCTGTCTTTTATTCGTTTGAGGTCATCGCGTGCGTTAGTGGCTGATCATCCAGGGCCGCGCGGTCGGAAAGCCCTTGGCGCCGCTTTTAGTCTTGGTCACCAGCCGCGCCGGTTTCTTCTTGTCAGACCCGTTCTTGTCCTTCACGGTCTTGCCCGAGGAGCAGCAACCGCAACCGGGGCCGTGCGAGGCCTTGTATTGCGCGAGCGTCTGCGGCGCGTGCGAGCTGCGTTCATTGACGGCGTGGGCTTTTCGCTTCTCCGCCGGCATGCAGAAGAAATTCGGTGCAGTCAGGATCACCCGCGGCGCCGACACCTCGCAATGCGGACAGTTTTGCGGATCGTCGCATTCCGCCATCGGTCGAAGGTCCTTGAAGGGACCGCAATCGTCACAGAGATATTCATAGACCGGCATCTTGTATCCCTTCGCACGCGGTGATGTCCGCTTCACCTCGCCCCGCTTGCGGGGAGAGGTCGGAACGCATCGCAAGATGCGTTCCGGGTAAGGGGGAGTCTCCGCAAACTCACTGCTACCGTTCGTGCGGAGACAGCCCCTCAGCCCAACCCTCTCCCCGTAAGAACGGGGAGAGGGGGCGCAGTGATCATTTGTCCGGCGAGATCGGCATCTGGATATCGCCGGTGATGTGCTTGATGGGACCAGCCGCCGACGGCATCACGTCGAAGTCGAATATCTCCGTCGGCAGCCATAGCGTGGCGCAGGCATTGGGCACGTCGACCACGCCGGAGATGTGGCCCTGAACCGGTGCGGTGCCAAGGATCGAATAGGCCTGGGCGCCGGAGTAGCCGAACTTCTTCAGATATTCGATCGCGTTGAGGCAGGCCTGACGATAGGCGATGGTGACGTCGAGATAGTGCTGCTTGCCCTGCTCGTCGACCGAGATGCCTTCGAAGATCAGATAGTCCTTGTAGTTCGGCGTGATCGGCGACGGCTTGAAGATCGGGTTCTTGATGCCGTATTTCGACATGCCGTCCTTGATCACCTCGACCTTCAGATGCAGCCATCCGGCCATCTCGATCGCGCCGCAGAAGGTGATCTCGCCATCGCCCTGGCTGAAGTGCAGGTCGCCCATCGAAAGACCGGCGCCGGGCACATAGACCGGGAAGTAGATTTTCGAGCCGCGGGAGAGATCCTTGATGTCGCAATTGCCGCCGTGCTCGCGCGGCGGCACGGTGCGCGCACCTTCGGCGCCGATCTTGGCCTTGACGTCTCCCTTGGCACGACCGCCATGGGCCGTCGCCGCAAACGGCGGATTGGCCAAACCGGGCACGCGGGTCGGGTCGGTCGAGATCAGCTCGGCCTCGCGCTTGTTCCAGGTCTCCAGCATCTTGGGATCGGGCAGACAGCCGATCAGGCCGGGATGGATCAGGCCTGCGAAATTCACGCCAGGCACGTGGCGCGACGAGGTGTAGAGACCCTTGATGTCCCAGATCGACTTCTGCGCCAGCGGGAAGTGGTCGGTGAGGAAGCCGCCGCCATTCTGCTTGGAGAAGAAGCCGTTGAAGCCCCACAGGCTCTCCTTCATCGGGCCGACGTCGAGCAAGTCCACCACGAGGAGGTCGCCAGGTTCCGCGCCCTTGACGCCGATCGGACCGGAGAGGAAGTGCACGATCGAGAGATCGATATCGCGCACGTCGTCGGCGGAATCGTTGTTCTTGATGAATCCGCCGGTCCAGTCATAGGTCTCGATGATGAAATCGTCGCCGGGATTGACCCAGGACACCATTGGAATGTCGGGGTGCCAGCGGTTGTGCACCATATCATTTTCGTAAGCCGACTTGGTGAGATCGACCTTGATCAGTGTCTCTGGCATCGAGAAGCTCCCCTTTTACACGGTTGGTTAGACGGACAGATATTTCGAGACCTGCGCAGCATCGACGCTGTCGCGCGGGTCGTCGCGCACGATGGCGCCGTTCTCGATCACCAGCACGCGGTCGGCGATATCGAGCGCAAAGCTCAGGACCTGCTCGGACACCACGATCGACAGGCCCTTTTCATCGCGGATGCGCTTGAGCGTCCGCGCCATCTCCTTGATGATTGACGGCTGAATGCCTTCAGTGGGCTCGTCCAGCAGCAACACCTTCGGCTTGGTTGCGAGCGCGCGGGCAATCGCCAATTGTTGTTGTTGCCCGCCGGAGAGATTGCCACCGCGACGATCCTTCATCTCCAGCAGAACCGGAAACAGCTCATAGATGTCGCTAGGCACCTCGGTCCCGCCGGAGACGACGAGCCCGGTCTCGATGTTCTCCTTCACCGTCATGGTGGAGAAGATCATGCGGCCCTGCGGCACATAGGCGAGGCCTTTGGCCACGCGCTCGTAGCTCGGCAACCCGCCGAGCTCGGCACCGTCCATGGTCACCGAGCCGCTTTTCGCCGGAAGGATACCCATCAGCGATTTCATCAGCGTGGTCTTGCCCATGCCGTTGCGGCCCATGATCGCGACGATCTCATTGGGCGCGACCTTGACGTTGAGCCCGTGCAGCACCTCGCTCTGGCCGTAGGCGACGTGGAGATCTGAAATTGCCAGCATTGATGCGCTCCTAGGCCCGGTGTGTCTCCCTTCTCCCCTTGTGGGAGAAGGTGGCGCGGGCGAAGCCCGCGACGGATGAGGGGTCAGCATCCGCGGATTCGACGGGCAGTTTGATGCGCGGAGAGATACCCCTCACCCGGATCGCTTGCGCGATCCGACCTCTCCCACAAGGGGAGAGGTGCACCGTCGGTGCTGCAGCAGACTTGCTCGAATTCATCATGCTCAATGCCCCAAGTACACTTCGATAACCTTGGGATCGTTCTGCACCTTCTCCATGGTTCCCTCGGAGAGGATCTGGCCCTGGTGCAGCACGGTGACCTTGTGCGCGATGTCCTCGACGAACTTCATGTCGTGCTCGATCACCAGCACCGACCGATTCTTGATGATGCGGTTGAGGAGCTCGGCGGTCTTGGCCCGCTCGGACACGCTCATCCCGGCGACGGGCTCGTCGAGCATCAGGAGGTCCGGATCCTGGATCAGCAGCATGCCGATCTCGAGCCACTGCTTCTGACCATGGCTGAGCAGATCGGCGCTCATGTTCAGCCGATCCTTCAGGAAAATCATCTCGGCGACTTCATGCACCCGGTCGCGAACGGCGGCATCGCGGGTGAAGGTCAGCGCACCGAACACCGAGCGCCCGCGCGGATAGGAGATCTCCAGGTTCTCGAACACCGTGAGATCGTCGTAGATCGACGGGTTCTGGAATTTGCGGCCGACGCCGGTCTTGACGATCTCGTTCTCCTTCATCCGCGTCAGCTCCTTGCCGCGGAACTGGATCGAGCCCGACGTCGCTTTGGTCTTGCCGCAGATCAGGTCGAGCACCGTGGTCTTGCCGGCTCCGTTCGGACCGATGATGACGCGGATCTCGTTCTCGTCGACATAGAAGGAGAGATCGTTGACTGCCTTGAACCCGTCGAAGGAGACGGTCAGGGCTTCGACAGCGAGCAGGAATTCCTTGGGCTGATGACCGACGAGCATGATCTATCTCCTCACTGCCAGCGTGGCATCGGCATCGTGATGACCTACGAGCATGATGATCTCCTCACTCGGCCGGGGCGCCGTCGGCGACCGAGCTGTCGGTCCAGCCTTCAGGCTTGGGTTTGCGCGGCGAGATCAGGCGGTCGATGCGCGGCTGCACATAGTCGCCCCAGATTCCGGCAAGACCGTTCGGGAATGCGAGAACCACGGCGATGAACAGGCCGCCGAGACCAAACAGCCACAATTCGGGGAACGTTTCCGACAGGCTGGTCTTGGCGAAATTGACCAGCAGCGTGCCGTAGACGGCGCCGAGGATCGACAGCCGGCCGCCGACCGCGGTGTAGATCACCATTTCGATCGACGGCACGATGCCGACAAAGGACGGCGACATGAAGCCGACATTGAGGGCGAACATCGCGCCGCCGATCGCAGCGAATACGGCGGCGATGCAGAAGGCGAAGATCTTGAAATTCGCGACGCTGTAGCCGGAGAACCGGACCCGATCCTCCTTCTCCCGCATCGCGACCAGGATGCGCCCGAGCTTGGAGTGCCGGATGAACTGCGCGATCATGATGCAGACGAACAGGCATCCGACCTCGAAGAAATACAGCACGACCTTGGCGTGATCGGGCCGGATGTCCCATCCCTTCAGCGTCCGCAGATCGGTCATGCCGTTGATGCCGCCGGTGTAGCCTTGCTGGCCCACGATCAGGATAGTGAGGATGGCCGCGACCGCCTGAGTGATGATGGCGAAGTACGTGCCGCCGACCCGGCGCTTGAACATCGCGGTACCGATGATCAGGGCGAAAATGCCGGGCACCAGGATGATGGCGGCGATGGTGAAGGTTAAGCTGTTGAAGGGCTTCCAGAACAGCGGCAGTGCCGTGATCTGATTCCAGTCCATGAAATCTGGAATGCCGGGGGTCGACTGGATCTTGGTGTTCTCCACGCTCGATGCCTCGAGCTTGAGGAACATCGCCATGCAATAGCCGCCGAGCCCGAAGAACACGCCCTGGCCGAGGCTGAGAATGCCGCCATAGCCCCAGCAGACCACCAACCCCAGCGCGACGAAGGCATAGGTCAGGTATTTCGCGACCAGGTTGAGCCTGAAGACGTCGAGCGTGAGCGGCAGCACCACCACCAGGAAGACTGCGAGCACCAGAATTCCGATGAGCTCCGATCGATTGAAGAACCGATTGTCGGTCATTGCATCAGCCTCTGTTTCTCACTTGCGGACCTTGAGGGCGAACAGCCCCTGCGGACGCAGCATCAGGATTCCGACAACGGCGAGCAGCGTCAGCACCTTGGCCATCGAGCCCGACATGAAGAACTCGAGGGTGGATTGCGTCTGAGAGATCGAGAAGGCCGAGGCGATGGTGCCGAGCAGGCTTGCGGCGCCGCCGAACACGACCACCAGGAACGTGTCGACGATGTAGAGCTGCCCGGAGGTCGGCCCGGTCGAGCCGATCATGGTGAAGGCGCTGCCGGCGACGCCGGCGATGCCGCAGCCGAGGCCATAGGTATAGCGATCGACTTTCTCGGTGTTGATGCCGACCGCGCCGGCCATGATGCGGTTCTGCACCACCGCGCGGACCTGGCGCCCCCAGCGCGATTTGTACATTACATAGGCGACGCTGATCGTGATCAGCAGGGTCAGGCACATCACGAAGACGCCGTTGATCGGCACTTCGATGCTGTCGGTGACGTGCAGCGATCCGAGCATCCATTGCGGCAACTCGACGCCGACCTCACGCGCACCGAATACGGAGCGATAGGCCTGCTGCAACATCAGGCTGAGGCCCCAGGTCGCAAGCAGCGTATCGAGCGGGCGCTTGTAGAGATGCCGTATCAGCACCCATTCCACCAGCATTCCCAACGCGCCGGATGCGACAAAGGCGAGGATCATCGCGAGGAAGAAGTAGCCGCTGAACAGGCTCGGCAAATATGCCTGGAAGAAATTCGATGTCATCCAGGTGACGTAGGCCCCTAGGATCATGAACTCGCCGTGGGCCATGTTGATGACGCCCATCTGGCCGAAGATGATCGCAAGACCGAGCGCCATCAGCACATAGACAGAGAACAGGATCAGTCCTGCAAAGCCCTGCATGACGAAAATGGAGCCAAGGTCACCAAGCGAGTAGTCGCCGAACATCGATGTCCTCCGTCAGGGATGAGGTCCCGCGTCGCGAGCAGATTCGCGACGCGGGGGTCTTGGGCATAGACTTGCAATCCATGCCAGGGAGCGGCTCGAGCTTGGGGAAACCGCGGCGGTCGCCGCGTCTCTTACTGGTAGCCCTTGGGGAACGGATCCGGCTCGACGAGATCGGCGGTCTCGTAGATCAGCTCGAACTGGCCATCGAGCTTGGCGCGTCCCACCCGGGTCTTCGACCAGAGGTGATGGTTCTCGTGGATGCGCACGTAGCCTTCCGGCGCACCCTTGAACTCGACGCCGGGCGAAGCCGCCGCGATCTTGTCGACGTCGAAGGAGCCGGCCTTCTCGACCGTCAACTTCCACAGCCACGGGCCGAGATAGGCAGCCTGGGTGACGTCTCCGATCACGGTCTTCTCGCCCCACATCTTCTTGAACGCGGGCACGAAGGCCTTGTTGTTCGGATTGTCGAGCGACTGGAAGTACTTCATGCAGGCATAGGCGCCCGCGATGTTCTCGCCGCCGATGCCGTCGATTTCGTCCTCGGTCACCGAGATCGTCAGCAGCGCCTGCTTGGAGAGGTCGATGCCGGCGGCCTTGAGCTGCTTGTAGAAGGCGACGTTGGAGCCGCCGACCACGTCGGTGAAGATCACGTCGGGCTTGGTCAGCTTGATCTTGTTGATGACCGAGTTGAACTGGGTGTTGCCGAGCGGATAGTACTCCTCGCCGACAACCTTGCCCTTCAGCACGTTCTCGACGTGCTTGCGCGCGATCTTGTTCGAGGTGCGCGGCCAGATGTAGTCGGAGCCGACGAAGAAGAACGACTTCGCGCCCTTCTCCTTGGCGATCCAGTTCAGGCCGGCGAGAATCTGCTGGGTCGCTTCCTGGCCGGTATAGATCACGTTCTTGGACTGCTCGAGGCCTTCGTAGAAGGTCGGGTAGTAGAGCATGCCGTTATACTGCTCGACGACCGGCAGCACAGCCTTGCGCGAGGCCGAGGTCCAGCAGCCCATGATCGCCGCGACCTTGTCGTTGACGAGCAGCTTCTTGGCCTTTTCCGCGAAGGTCGGCCAGTCGCTGGCGCCGTCTTCCTGGATGAACTTGATCTTGCGGCCGAGCACGCCGCCGGCGGCGTTGATCTGCTCGATGGCGAGCTTTTCGGCTTCGATCGAGCCGGTTTCGGAGATGGCCATGGTGCCGGTAGCGGAGTGTAGGATGCCGACCGTCACCTCGGTATCGGTCACCGCGAGGCCGGTGGTGTTGATCGCCGAGGTCGCCGGGGTCTGCGCAAAGGACGCCCGCGGCAGCATCGTGATGGCCGGGACGGCAGCGATTCCCATCAATAGTTTGCGCCGGAGCGGCGATAAAAGGCCCTTGGTTTCTTCGTCTGACATGAGCACCCCACTGTTTGTTCGAGGACACGCGATTGGTGCCGTGAGGATGGCTCGAATTTGTGCACTGCAAGCATACGCAAGATCGCGTATACTGCACCGCAAAATAGCGACGTAGGCTTTTGGTACGGGATTTGCGAGTTCACGAGAGGTTCGGACGAGTTCGGGAGTGGGGTGTAAGTGGCAGGGCGGCAGCGAATAGACCGCGTCAGGCGCCAGTACAATCAGTGGGTCGCCAACCAGACGCTGGAAGACTACGCGCTGCGCTTCACCGCCAAAAGCGCGCGACGCTGGTCCGCTGCTCGCGTCGCCAACACCGCGATTGGTGCGATCTCCTTCCTGGTGCTGGAGGCAATCGGCGGCACCATCACCCTCAACTACGGCGTTACCAACGCCGCAGCCGCAATCCTCGTCGTCTCCACCATCATCTTCTTCTGCGGCGTGCCGATTGCCTATTATGCAGCCAAGTGCGGCATCGACATTGACCTGCTCACGCGCGGCGCCGGCTTTGGCTACATCGGCTCGACAATCACCTCGCTGATCTACGCCTCCTTCACCTTCATCTTCTTCGCGATCGAGGCGGTGATCCTGGCAACCGCGCTGGAGATGTGCTTAGGCATCCCCCGCCCGATCGGCTACCTCATCAGCGCCGTCGCGATCATTCCGCTCGTGACCTACGGCATCACGCTGATCAGCCGCTTCCAGCTCTGGACGCAGCCGCTCTGGGTCGTCCTGCACATCCTGCCTTTCGCCGCGATTGCATGGGCCAGCCCGCACTCCTTCACGGAATGGCACAAATTCGCCGGCGAGCACGGCGACCTCGGCGGCCATTTCGATCTGTTGCTGTTCGGCGTCGCATCCTCCGTGGTGTTCTCGCTGGTGGCGCAGATCGGCGAGCAGGTCGACTTCCTGCGATTTCTGCCGCGCGACCGCCGCACCTCCAGGGCCTCATGGTGGATCGCGCTGATGAGCGCGGGGCCGGGCTGGATCGTGCTCGGCGCGCTGAAGCTTCTGGCCGGCTCGTTCCTCGCCTTCTTCGCGCTAAGCCACGGCGTGCCGCCCGAAGAGGCGGCCGAGCCCGCACATATGTATGTCGTGGCCTTTCGCTACGTGCTGTCGGACCCGGATCTCGCGCTGGCACTGACCGGCTTCTTCGTGGTGCTGTCGCAGATCAAGATCAACGTCACCAACGCCTATGCCGGCTCGATCGCCTGGTCGAATTTCTTCTCCCGCCTGACGCACAGCCATCCCGGACGCGTGGTCTGGCTGGTGTTCAACGTGATGGTGGCGCTGCTGCTGATGGAGATCGGCGTCTACAAGGCGCTGGAGCAGACGCTCGCGCTCTACTCCAACGTCGCGATTGCCTGGGTCGGCGCGCTGGTGTCGGATCTCGTCATCAACAAGCCGCTCGGCTTGCGTCCGCCGCAGATGGAGTTCAAGCGGGCGCATCTCTACGACATCAATCCGGTCGGCGTCGGCGCGATGACGCTCGCAATCATCGTTTCGATCGCGGCGTTCTACGGCCTGTTCGGGCCGACCATGAAGGCGCTGGCCGCCTTCGTCGCGCTGACGGTGGCCTTCGTCACCGCGCCGATCATCGCCTGGCTGACCGACGGAAAATTCTACATCGCACGCAAGCCGAAGCGGAGCTGGGCCAATATCGAGGCGATCCAGTGCTGTATCTGCGAGCACAGTTTTGAACCGGAGGACATGACGTCCTGCCCTGCTTACGCCGGTCCGATCTGCTCGTTGTGCTGCTCGCTCGATGCACGCTGCCACGACCTCTGCAAACCGCACGCGCGGGCGCAGGTGCAATTTGCGGACGCGCTCAGCAAGATCCTGCCGCAGCCGATCTATGCGCGCATCAACTCCCAGTTCGGCCACTATATCGGCGTCTTCGTGGTCTCGGCCGGCCTGGTCGCATTGGTGCTCGGGCTGATCTATCTGCAGACCTCGGCGAGCGTGCATGGCGAGAACGCGCTTGTCTCCAACGTGCTGTGGAAGGTGTTCTTCTCGCTCAGCATTATCATCGGCGTCGTAGCCTGGCTGTTCGTGCTGGCGCAGCAGAGCCGCCGCGCCGCGGAGGCCGAGACACGGCGGCAAACGACGCTGCTGATCCAGGAGATCGACGCGCACAAGCGCACCGATGCCGAGCTCCAGCGCGCCAAGGAGGTTGCCGAATCCGCCAATCTCGCCAAGAGCCGCTATGTGGTGGGGCTGAGCCATGAGCTGCGCTCGCCACTGAATGCGATCAGCGGCTATGCCCAGCTGCTGGAGCAGGATTCAACGCTCAACACCAAGCCGCGCGACCAGGTCCGCGTCGTCCGCCGCAGCGCCGATCACCTCTCCGGCCTGATCGACGGCATCCTGGATATCTCCAAGATCGAGGCGGGACGGCTTTATCTGTCCCGCGACGAGGTGCGGCTCAGCGAGTTCCTCGATCAGCTCGTCGGCATGTTCCGGCTTCAAGCCGGCGCCAAAGGCATCGACTTCGTGTTCAGGCGTCCGGCGACATTGCCGACGGTGGTCTATGCCGACGAGAAGCGGCTGCGTCAGGTGTTGATCAACCTTCTCTCCAACGCCATCAAATTCACCCAGATCGGCAGCGTGCAGTTTATCGTGCACTACCGCAGTCCTGTTGCCGAATTCGAGGTGACCGATACCGGCCCCGGTATCCAGGGCGACGATCTCGAACGCATTTTTGCGCCGTTCGAGCGCGGCGCGCTTGGAGTCTCGCAACCGCAGACGGGCACAGGACTGGGGCTCACCATCAGCCGGTTGCTCGCCGGCGTGATGGGCGGCGACATCAAGGTTGCGAGCACGGTCGGCCGCGGCAGCACCTTCAAGGTGAAGATGCTGCTGTCGGAGGTGACCAACCCCAGGCGCATCGCGCCGGTGGAGGCCCCGGTCTCCGGCTATCACGGCCAGCGCAAGACCATCCTCATCACCGACGACGACCCCGTGCATCGCGACCTCCTGCGCGAAGTGCTGACGCCGCTCGGCTTCATCCTGCTCAGCGCCGCCGACGGACCGGGCTGCCTTGCGCTGGCGCAGCATTGCCGGCCCGATCTGTTCCTGCTCGACATCTCGATGCCGGGCATGGATGGCTGGACCGTTGCGGAGCAACTGCGCGCAAACGGACATCATCAGGCGCGGATCCTGATGGTGTCGGCGAGCGCGCTGGAGGCGCATGGCGCACCGCTCGCACAGCCCTTCCACGACGGCTATCTGATGAAGCCGATCGACATCCCGCGGCTGCTGGAAACTATCCGCCAACTCCTCAAGATCGAATGGCAATATGGCTCCGACGAGATCGTCGTGCCGTTGTGGCACCCCGAAAGCGGCTCACGGCCACCGGTCAGGCACATCGAAGCGCTGATCGGGCTCGGCCAGATCGGCTACGTCAAGGGTATCCAGCTGAAGCTCGACGAGATCGGCAGCGAGCATCCGGAACATGCCGACTTCGTCGCCCAGATGCGATCGTTGGTCGATCGCTTCGATCTCGACCAGTACATGACAACATTGAAAACACTGCATGCTTATGAGCATTGAGACGAAAAAGCGCGATATTGCGCTCGTTGTCGACGACTCTCCCGAAACGCTGCGGCTGCTCACCGATGCGCTCGACGGCGCCGGGATGACGGTGATGGTCGCGCTCGACGGCGCAAGCGCGATGCGCATCGTCGATCAGATCACGCCCGACATCGTGCTGCTCGACGCCGTGATGCCCGGCCTGGATGGCTTCGAAACCTGCCGGCGGCTCAAGCGCGACGCGGGCCTTGCCAATGTCCCCGTGATCTTCATGACGGGCCTCGCCGAGACCGAGCATATCGTGCGCGGGCTGGACGCCGGCGGCGTCGACTACGTGACCAAGCCGATCGTGATCGAGGAGATGCTGGCCCGCATCCGCGTCCATCTCGGCAATGCGCGGCTGACCCAGAGCGCGCGCACTGCACTCGACGTCTCCGGCCGTTTCCTGTTCGCGGCCAACCGCCTGGGCCACATCCTGTGGGCGACGCCGCAAGCGCAAAAGCTGCTGGCCGATCATCACGGCGCGCAGGCCGACGACTTCGTCCTGCCGGCGTCAATGCTGCAATGGCTGGAGCAGGCGAAAGGCAAGGGCAGCGCGAAGTCGCAGGCCGCTTCCCTGCCCGACAATCCGCAACTCCGGTTCTATTACATGGGCGAGACCGCGCCGAACGAGTTCCTGCTGCGGCTGTCGAAGGAGTCCGGCACCGCGCTGCCGCCGGAGTTCACCAGCGAGCTCGGCCTCACCACCCGTGAGGGTGAGGTGCTGGTCTGGCTCAGCAAAGGCAAGACCAATCGCGACATCGCGCAGATCTTGGGCCTCAGCCCGCGCACCGTCGACAAGCATCTCGAGCAGATCTACGCCAAGCTGGGCGTAGAGAACCGGACCGCGGCGGCGGCGATCGCGACGAATGCGACAAGGAGGAATTCGTAGTTTCGCTAGGACGAGTTGGGGTGCTACCGCCCACAAATGCTGTCGTCCCGGACAAGCGCAGCGAAGCGGAGCATCGATCCGGGACCCATAGCCACGGGGAGATGTTTGGCGAAGGTTTGTAGTTGCGGGACGGTCACCACCCGCAACCGATAGATTCCGCGGTATGGGTCCCGGATCTGCGCTTACGCTTGTCCGGGACGACAGCGGTGTGTGTGGCAACCGCTACCGCCCCCCAACGAACAACAACCTCACCCATAAACAAACGCCCCGTCATCCAGATCCGTCTTCGGGATCTCGTCCTTCTCGGTCCAGTAGTCCTGGCTGTGCTGCCATTCCGGCTTGTCGCCGCGCTTCGGCAACAGCTTCATGTCGCGCATGATATAGCCGGGGTTGAAGTTTTCCGGATCGATCCACGGCAGTATCGGCATGTTGTGGTCTTCGGCGCGCAAGCTCACCTCGACCTTCTTGCTGCCCTTCGCCTTCATGTGGCCGAGCAGCCGGCAGACGAAGTCCGCAACGAGATCCACACGCAGCGTCCAGCTCGCGCGGAAATAGCCGAACACCCAGACCATATTCGGCACGCCTGTGAACATCATGCCGCGATAGGTCACGGTGTCGCCGAAGGCGAGCGGCTTGCCGTCGATCTCGAAGGCGATGTCGCCGAGTGCCGAGAGGTTGAAGCCGGTCGCGGTGACGATGACGTCGGCCTCCAGCAGCTTGCCGGATTTGAGCTGGATGCCGTTCTCGACGAAGCATTCGATCTCGTCGGTGACGACCGAGGCCTTGCCGCCGGCAATGCCCTTGAACAGATCGGCATCGGGAACGAAGGCGATGCGCTGCCGCCACGGGCGATAGCTCGGCGTGAAATGCGTCTCGACGTCGTAGTCCGGGCCGAGGACTGCGCTGATCTGGCCGATCAGCTCCTTCTTCACCTGCTCCGGCTTGGACAAGCAGAGCTTTGTGAACGCGTCCTGCTCGAACAGAATCTTGCGGCGGACGATCTCGTGAATCCAGGCTTCGTCGACCTGGAGCCGCCGCAATTCCTCCGCGATCTCGATGGCGTTGCGGCCCAGGCGGAAATAGGTCGGCGAGCGCTGCAGCATGGTGACATGCGCGCATGTATCTGCGATGTTCGGCACCAGCGTCGCAGCGGTCGCGCCCGAGCCGATCACGACGACCTTCTTGGCCTTGAGATCGATATCATCCGGCCAGGTCTGCGGATGGACAATGCGCCCCTTGAAGCGGTCCACGCCCTTCCATTCCGGCGTGTAACCTTCGGAATGGCGATAATAGCCCTGACACATCCAGAGGAAATTGGCGGTGAAGGTCTTTGTTTCGCCGGTGTCGGTCGTCACCGCCTCGATGGTCCAGAGGTTCTGCTCGCTCGACCAGCTCGCCGAGTTGATCTTGTGCTTGTAGCGGATGTGGCGGGCGATATCGTTGTCGTCGATCACCTCGTTCATATAAGCGAGGATCTCCTCGGCGGTTGCAATCGGCGGCCCGACCCAGGGCTTGAAGCTGTAGCCGAAAGTATGGAGATCACTATCCGAGCGAATGCCGGGATAGCGATGCGTGCTCCAGGTCCCGCCGAACGTCGCCTGCGTCTCGAGGATGACGTAGCTCGTGCCGGGAAGCTGCTTCGTGACGTGATAGGCGCTCCCGATGCCGGAGATGCCGGCACCGACGATCAGCACGTCGAAATGTTCTGAAGCCTGTTTGGCCGTGGCGTGACTGCGAACAGCGACATTCATTGTTGCTTCTATGCCTTGTCTTTTTCAGGTCGCCCTTGATGGGCTACGCGTTTCCTCCGCGACGGGCATGGTTGCCAACCGCGCTTCCTCCGCAAAATGGCATAGATCAAGTCGCGATCAAACTACAACGCCGCGCCCCAGCTCCGCGCGGTCTGCAAGATCCAGTCGCGGTAGAGCGTCAGCGGCGTGACCCCGGTCAATCCGCCGCAGCCGGCGGCACCATTCGGTCCCGTCGACCAGCTGATGACACCGACCAGCACGGCACCGTTCGGCTTGTCCTCGAACACGGGGCCACCGGAATCGCCGGTGCAGGCGCCGATTCCGTCGCGAACACCGTTGGTTACGGGATCGACCAGGCGGATCTGGAGCGTGCCGGGCTGGCCCGTGGCAATGAGCGCAGCAACCCGCGTCGTGCCGCCGCTCTTGCTATCGCCGCGCACGGTGACGCCGATACCGGCGATGGTGAAGCGGCTGCCAACCGGGATTGGAATATTCGGCATACCGACCGGCACCGTCGATTTTCCCTTGAGTGGAATTTCCAGTTGCAGCAATGCAACGTCTGCGGTGGCGCGATGCGCCTGCATCGCCTGCATGTTGAAGCTGGGATGGATCGCGACAGTTCGCACATTCAGCAGCTGTGGCGCGCCATCGGGGCCAACGATCTTGTAGTCGGCGCCGGGCTGCACGCAATGCGCGACGGTGAGCACCAGTTTCGGCGCAATCAGACTGCCGGTGCAGAAATTGCCGCGCGAGCCCACGATGGTAACGACTGCGCGCGCGACGCCGTCGGCTTGCGGCGTGCCGCCACCGACGATGGCATGAGCGGGCGTCGCGAGCGTCAGCGCGGCTACGGTGAGAATGACAAGCTTCTTCATGGGAACACGCCTTGGCGTCAGCATGGGTGCAGGCGCGGGATTGCTTCGGACTGGCCCTTGCCGATAGCGCATGCTAGCCCTCTTGGAAAGGAACTGACGAGGGCAGGATAGTGGCGATCGAGGCTGTGATCTTCGATTTTGGCGGCGTGTTGACGAGCTCGCCGTTCGAGGCGTTCGCGCGATACGAGACCGAGCGCGGCCTGTCCCTCGACATCATCCGGCGCACCAATGCCGCCAATCATCTGGAGAACGCCTGGGCCAAGTTCGAGCGCGCCGAAGTCGATATCGATACCTTCGACAAGCTGTTTGCCACGGAGTCGCGTGCACTCGGCGCCGAAGTGCGCGGGCGCGACGTGCTGCCGCTGCTCCAGGGCGATCTGCGTCCAGAAATGGTCGAGGCGCTGAAGCGCATCAAGGCACAGTTCAAGACCGGCTGCATCACCAACAATCTGCCGGCAAACGCTATCGGCAGCATGACCGGGCGTTCACTCTACGTCGCTGAGGTCATGGTGCTGTTCGACCACGTCATCGAATCCGCCAAGATCGGCCTGCGCAAGCCCGACCCGCGCATTTATCAGCTGATGGTCGAGACGCTGAAGGTCGATCCGGAGAAATGCGTTTATCTGGACGACCTCGGCGTCAATTTGAAGCCCGCGCGCGAGATGGGCATGACCACAATCAAGGTCGCGAGCGGCGCGCAGGCGATCGCGGAGCTCGAGGCGGCGACGGGATTGAAGCTGACCTAACGCATCATTCTCCGTCATTGCGAGCGTAGCGAAGCAATCCAGGCTGCCTCCGCGGAAAGACTCTGGATTGCTTCGCTGCGCTCGCAATGACGAGATTGGGGCGAAGTCCTTCGGAAAACGCCTACTTCGCAGCAGCGATCCGCTCGGGAAATGCAGCCGCGAGCGCAGCACGATCCGGCTTCAGCACACCGCGCTCGGTGATGAGGCCGGTGACGAGACGCGCCGGGGTCACGTCGAAGGCGTAGTTCGCGACGGGCGAGCCCTCCGGCACGATGCGCACTGTCTCCAGCCGGCCATCGGCCGTGCGGCCGGTCATGTCGGTGACCTCAGCGCCGCTGCGCTGCTCGATCGGAATGTCGCGAATGCCGTCATTGACGGTGAAGTCGATCGTCGGCGACGGCAGCGCGACATAGAACGGCACGTTGTTGTCATGCGCGGCGAGCGCCTTCAGATAGGTGCCGATCTTGTTGCAGACGTCGCCATTGGCGGCGACGCGGTCGGTGCCGACGATGGCGAGATCGACCATGCCGTGCTGCATCAGATGTCCGCCTGTATTGTCAGGGATCACCGTGTGCGGCACGCCATGATGGCCGAGCTCCCAGGCGGTGAGCGAGGCGCCCTGATTGCGCGGCCGGGTCTCGTCGACCCAGACATGGATATTGATGCCGCGCTCATGTGCGAGATAGATCGGCGCGGTCGCGGTGCCCCAGTCGACGGTAGCGAGCCAGCCGGCATTGCAATGGGTCAGCACGTTCACCACTTCGCCCGGCTTCTTCTTCGCGACGATCGCCTCGATCAATGCAAAACCGTTGGCGGCAATGCCGAGGTTGATCTCGACATCCTGCTCGACGATCTCGTCGGCGCGGGCGTAGGCTGCTTCCGCACGTTCCACCGGGTCGATCGGCGCGAGGGTCGCGCGCATCTCGTCCAGCGCCCATTTCAGATTGATCGCGGTCGGCCGCGCCACGACCAGCGTCTCGTAAGCGCGCGCCAGGCCGGCGTCGGAGGCGTCTTCGCGCATCGCAAGCGCCATGCCGTAAGCCGCCGTCGCGCCGATCAGCGGCGCACCACGCACCAGCATATCGCGAATCGCAACTGCCGCGTCTTCGCATGAGGTCAGCTTCGCAACGACAAACTCGTGCGGCAGCCTGCGCTGGTCGATCGCGCCGACCGACCAGCCGTCGCACTCGCGCCAGATGCTGCGGAAATGCTTGCCGTCGACCTTCATGGCATTTTGCCTTTCGTCTCAACCGCGCAGGATGCGCCCCGCCACCGCATCGAGCTTCTTCAGAATCTCGGGATCGCGCGCCTCGGGCGCGGTGATCAGCGCGGTGTCGAGCGCACGGTCCGAACCGATCGGGCATGGCTCGTGCTCGCGCGGAAAATCCTTGGCGAGGCGGGCCACCAGCGCCTTGGCCTTATCGGCGTTGGAGGTCAGCACGCGGATGATGTCCTGCACGGTGACGGCGTCGTGATCGGGATGCCAGCAATCGAAATCCGTCACCATCGCGACGGTCGCGTAGCAAATCTCGGCCTCGCGGGCGAGTTTCGCCTCGGGCATGTTGGTCATTCCGATCACCGAATAGCCCAGCGTCTTGTAGGTCATGCTTTCCGCATAGGTGGAGAATTGCGGCCCTTCCATGCAGACATAGGTGCCGCTGCGCGCGATCGCGATGCTCTCGGCCTCGGCCGCCGCGGCAAGGTGAATCCGCAGCCGCGGCGAGACCGGATGCGCCATCGAGACATGCGCGACGCAACCCTTGCCGAAGAACGAGCTCTCGCGCTTGTGGGTGCGATCGACGAACTGGTCGACGAGAACGAAGGTGCCGGGCGGCATCTCCTCCTTGAAGGAGCCGCAGGCCGACAGTGAGATCAGGTCGGTGACGCCGGCGCGCTTCAGCACGTCGATATTGGCGCGGTAGTTGATGTCGGAGGGCGACAGGCGGTGGCCCTTGTCATGACGCGGCAGGAACACGATCGGCAGGCCTGCGATGGTACCGCGCCGCACGGGCGCCGACGGCTCGCCCCAGGGGCTCTTGATCACCTCTTCGTGCGCGCCCTCGAGTCCCGGCAAATCGTAGATTCCGGAGCCGCCGATGATGCCCAATACCGCCTGCGTCATGCCTGCTCCACCCCGTTCGCGATCCGCGACATGGTTAAGCTATGCCAGTTTTGCGGCAGTTTTGGAACGGGTGCTGTGGTCTTGCCGGGTTGAAAGAAGCCTGCGCCGAACTTAGGCCGCCGTCGCCGGCTGCAGCTGGGTGGCGACCATGCGTTCCAGCGTCTCGACGGACTGGAAATTCTCCGGCGTAATCTCGGTTTGCGGAATCGTGAAGTCGAACTCGGCTTCGACGCCGAGCATCAGATTGACCATGTCCATCGAGGTCAGGCCGGCATCGACGAGTTTCGTCGACGGCGTGACATTGGCGGTGAGCGCGTTCTGCGCGAGGATGCCCTTCACCAGCTTGGTGATGCGATTGCGCAAATCGGTATCGAAGGCCTGCATCGGCAAATTCCCATCTGTCTATAAAAGGTCGGACCGGTTGCCGGGTACGATGGGCACGACGGGCCGGCCCCGCAATGGGCGTCACCATTACTTCGCGTTTCTTAGTAAACGATGAGTCAGATTGTCCGAAATTCCGGCTCCTTCCAAAACCCTAACACGACACCCGGACTTTCGGCGATGCAAACAACCGGGCCTTAACTGTTCGTTCGGAATTGCAGTTCGTTTACCTTCTATTTCATCGACGAATTTGAATTAAATCCGTAGCCTCCAATCACAAGCAAAGATGGTCGGATGATTGCGAACGGCATCGCAAATGATGCCTGCGGTCTCGAACGACGAAACGGAGGCGGACGAGCATGAACGTGCGTGAAGCAGTCCTGACTGTCGACGAGACCCAAGCGAGCCTTCTCGAAGGCCCCTCCTTGATCGAGCGTGCGGCTCGCACCGCCACCGTGGCAGCGGCCGACGCCGACGGCGTCGATCGCGACGCCCGCTTCCCCCACAAGGCTTTCGATATCGCCCGCGAGCAGAAGTTGCTGGGCGTTATGATCCCGGTCGAATTCGGTGGCTTCGGCGCCTCGATCTACGACGTCACCGACATCTGCTACACGCTCGGACGCGCGTGCGCTTCGACAGCGATGATCTACGCGATGCATACGACCAAGGTCGCCTGCGTGATCCGCCACGGTCACGGCATTCCCTGGATGGAAACCATGATGCGCCGGGTCGCCCGAGACCAGTGGCTGCTGGCCTCCTCCACCACCGAAGGCCAGAATGGCGGCAACATCCGCGCCAGCGCGGCCGCGGTCGACCACGCCGGCGACACCGTCTCGCTGGTGCGCGACGCCACCGTGATCTCGTACGGCGCCCAGGCCGACGGCCTCGTCACCATCGCCCGCCGCGCCACCGAGGCCGCTGCTTCCGACCAGGTGCTGCTGGCGCTCGCCAAGGACGACTATTCGCTGAAGCAGACGCAGGGCTGGGAAACGCTCGGCATGCGCGGCACCTGCTCGACCGGCTTCGAGCTGAAGGTCGACTGCTCCGCCGACCGCGTATTCCCGGAAGCCTATGACAAGATCCATGCCCAGACCATGACGCCGTTCGCGCATCTGTGCTGGTCGTCGGCCTGGGCCGGCATTGCCGCTGCTTCGGTCACGCGTGCGCAGGCTTTCGTTCGCAAGGCGGCCCGCGGCTCCAGCGGTCAGATGCCGCCAGCGGCCACGCACTTCACCGCCGCAAAAATGTCGCTGGCCAAACTGCGCGCATTGATATCGGCCAATCTCGACGCCTTCGCCCGCGCCGAGCATGACGAGCGCGCGCTGGGCTCGCTCGATTTCCAGTCCTCGATCACGCTGTTGAAGGTGCAGGCCTCAGAGCTCGCGGTCGAAACCGTGATGCATGCGATGCGCACCGCGGGCCTGTCCGGCTACCGTAACGACGGCGAGTTCACCATGGGCCGCCACCTGCGCGACGTGCTGTCGTCGCCGATCATGATCAACAACGACCGCATTCTCGCCAATGCCGCCACCTCGACGTTGATGAGCGGCATTCCGACAAGCCTTCGAGACTGACAAGCCTTCTGACAAGTCTTCGCGACTGACGTGCTTTCGAGACCAACAAGAATAATTGCCGATAACAGGAAGTCGAACATGAACATTGCTGTTCTCCCCAACTCGCCCGAAACTGCACCGCAGATCGTCGATCCGCTCGATCATCTCGCCGAAAAGCTGTTCCATCGCATGGGCTCGGACGGCGTCTACGCCCGTACCGCGCTCTATGAGGGTATCGTCGAGAGGCTCGCCGCGCTGATCACCAGCAATCGCGAAGCCGGCACCGAGGTGATGCGCTTCCCGCCGGTGATGAGCCGCGCCCAGCTGGAGAAATCCGGCTACCTCAAGAGCTTTCCGAACCTGCTCGGCTGCGTCTGCGGCCTGCATGGCACCGAACGCGAGATCAACGCCGCGGTGAGCCGCTTCGATGCCGGTGGTGACTGGACTTCGTCGCTCTCGCCGGCCGACCTCGTGCTGTCGCCCGCGGCCTGCTATCCCGTGTATCCGATCGCAGCAAGCCGCGGCCAGCTGCCGAAGGGCGGCCTGCGCTTCGACGTCGCGGCCGACTGCTTCCGCCGCGAACCGTCAAAGCATCTCGACCGGCTGCAATCGTTCCGGATGCGCGAATATGTCTGCATCGGCACCCCCGATGACGTCGCCGATTTCCGCGAGCGCTGGATGGTGCGCGCGCAGGCAATCGCGACCGATCTCGGCCTGACCTTCCGCGTCGACTATGCCAGCGACCCCTTCTTCGGCCGCGTCGGCCAGATGAAGGCGGTGAGCCAGAAACAGCAGCAACTCAAGTTCGAGCTGCTCATCCCGCTGCGCTCCGAAGAGCAACCAACCGCCTGCATGAGCTTCAACTATCACCGCGAACATTTCGGCACGACCTGGGACATCCAGGACACCAATGGCGAGCCCGCGCACACCGGTTGCGTCGCCTTCGGCATGGACCGGCTCGCGGTCGCGATGTTCCACACCCACGGCACCGATCTCTCCGCGTGGCCCGCCAAGGTGCGGGACATTCTGGGCATGCAGTCGCGGGTCGCGGCGGATGCCCACGGCGAAGGCTGGCGCTAAGGCAAGAGGCCGATCATTTCCACGGGTAAGACGAGCGTGATCCACACCAAGGTCCGATGTCGCGAGATCACCGAAGCCGACGTCGATGCGGTCGCGGACCTGTTGACGCGTGGCTTCGTCGGCCGCTCGCGCAATTACTGGATCCAGGGACTGCGCCGGCAGGCCTTCCGGCCGGTGCCGGACGGCTATCCGCGCTTCGGCTACATGCTCGACAATGACGGCACGCCGGTCGGCGTGCTGCTGCTGATATACACGACGCGGAAGGATGGCGAGGAGACCGCCATCCACTGCAATCTATCGAGCTGGTATGTCGAGCCGGCCTACCGCAATTACGCGCCGCTGCTGACCAAGATCGCGCAGCGGCACAAGCACGTGACCTATCTCAACATCAGCCCGGCCGTCTGGACCTGGCCGATCATCGAGACGCAGGGCTTTCGCGCCTATTGCCGCGGCCTGTTCTTCTCGGTGCCGGCGTTGTCGCGCGCGCCGCGCTGGAGCAAGATCGAGGTCATCTCGCAGCACACCAAGCAGATCGAAGGGCTCTCCGACGAAGAGACCGAGCTGCTGACCCGGCACGCGCGCTACAATTGCCTCAGCCTGGTCTGCCGCACGCCGAAAGGAGTCTTCCCCTTCATCCTGCAACCGGTGCGCATCCGCCGCGGTTTCATCGCACCGCCGGCGATGCAGCTGATCTACTGCCGCAGTGCCGCCGAATATGCCGCCTGCGCTGGCCGCATTGGCCGGCTGCTGCTGCGGCTTGGCAAGATCTCGGTGATCGTCGATTCGAACGAGCCCATCCCCGGCCTTGTCGGTGTTTATACCGAGCGCCGTGGCCGCAAATATTTCAGGGGTCCGCACCGCCCGCGGCTGGCCGACCTCACGGATACGGAACTCGTGCTGTACGGGCCGTAGAAGCAGCGTCTGTTGCGCAGCCATCGCCAACTCAGGCTTGCAAGCACCTCAGCATCTCTCGCGCCCGAGGTCTGCACTCTCTCCATCACCGGTCACCCTCCGTAAACTACGGCGCTTAAGGGAATTTTCCCGCCTCTTCGCTACGCTCGGTGGCTGAATTACGTTGCGCTAAGTCTATTGCCACCGAGATCCACTGGTCCCATGACGTCGACCCGCGACAACGAGCTCGGTGCGCGCCGCGAGCAAGGCCAGCAGGCCCTGCTCTCGCTGAGCCAGCTTGCGCTCGACGGCATGGAACAAGGCGTCTGCGTTTACGATGCCGACAACCGGATCGTGCTGGTCAACCGCCGGTATATCGAGCTGTTCGGCATGTCGGCCGACATTGTCCGGCTCGGAACGCGCTACCGCGACGTGCTCGCCCACAGCGTGGCGCTCGGCAATATCCGGGCAAGTGACCTTGACGCGCTCTACGCTGCGCGGATCGCATTGATCGCGGCCGGCAAGCCGTTCCATACGCGGCAGACACTCGCCAGCGGCCTGGTCATCACGCTCGAGCTGAAGCCGCTTCCCGACGGCGGCTGGATGACGATCTGTGACGATGTCAGCCGCCTCGCCCGGCTCGAGGTCGAGCTGCAACTTCAGACCGAGCGCAGCCAGCACGCGCTCGCCAACATGTCGCACGGCCTCATCATGTATGACGCCGACAGCCGCGTCGTCGTCTGCAACGAACGCTTCCTGCAATTCTACAACCTAGACCCTGAGGTCCTGAAGTCTGGCATCTCGCATAGCACGGTCATCGAGCACTGGCTGTCGCGCGGCAACACGGCGGATATGTCCGCAGACGAGTTCCGCGAGACCCGGATCAACGACGTCCGGACCAGGAGCCCGAAAACCGTTCTCGTGACGCGCTATGACGGCCGCAGGGTACAGGCCGTGTCCAGATTCATGCCAGACGGCGGCTGGGTCACCGTGCATGAGGACGTCACCGAGCGGCTGCAGCACGAAGAGACGCTGAAGCAGCAAAATCTCATGCTGGATGCGGCGCTCGAAAACATGGCGCATGGCCTCGCGTTCTACGACAGCGACATGCGCCTGCGCATCTGCAACTCCACCTACCAGCAGATCTATCGGCTGTTGCCGGAGGAGAGCAAGCCCGGCACGCATCTCGCCGAGCTGATCGAGCGCTCGATGACGAACGGCGCCTTCGCTTCCGAATACAGCCCGCAACAGCTCGTTGAAGCCGCCAGCGCGCGCATCGCGAACCGCGATTCCTCTCCGATGCGGAGGAGCATGTCGAACGGCACCGTGATCTCGGTTCGCTATTGCGCGCTGCCCGAGGGCGGCTTCGTCGCCACCTACGAGGACATCACCGAGCGCGAACGCGCGGTCGAGGAGCTGAGTGAGCAGTATCGCCGCTTCGACGCGGCGCTGAACAACATGAGCCAGGGCCTGTGCATGCTCGATGCGAGCCTCCACGTCATCGTCTGCAACCGCCGCTACATCGAGATGTACGGCCTGTCGCCCGACATTGTGAAGCCCGGCGTCTCGATGCGCGAGATCATGGAGCACAGCTGCGATCTCGGCATCCATCCGAACACCACCGCCGCCAAGATCTATGCCGACTATGTCGAGCGGCTGCGCGAGGGCGAGCACACGCTGCACCGCCATTTGAGCGACGGCCGCATCATCAAGCTCAACCACAAGCGGATGGAGCATGGCGGCTGGGTCGTCACCTATGAGGACGTCACCGAGCGTCATAAGGCCCAGGCCCGGGTCGCGCACATGGCGCAGCACGACTCCCTGACTGACTTGCCCAACCGCACGCTGTTCCGCGAGAAGATGGGCGAGGGGCTGAACCAGGTCGCGATCGCCGGCGGCGCCATGGCCGTGCTGTGCTTCGACCTCGACAATTTCAAGACCGTCAACGACCGGCTCGGCCACGCCGCCGGCGACCGGTTGCTGCGCTGGGTCGCGGCGCGGCTGAGGGAGAATGCCGGCGAGCACGACACCGTCGCCCGTCTCGGCGGCGACGAGTTCGCCGTGCTCCAGCGCGGACCGCAACCGCAATCGGCGGAGCGGCTGGCACGCCGCCTGGTCGAGATCATCGGTCATCCGCCGCCGCTGGAGAGCCAGTCGATCCATGTCGGCGTCTCCGTCGGCATCGCGATCGCGCCCGACCACGGCCTCGACGCGGACGAGCTGATGAAATGCGCCGATCTCGCGCTGTACCAGGCCAAGGCCAAGGGACGCGGCGCCTATCAGCTGTTCGAGCCCGAAATGGAAGAAGAGGCGCGCAGCCGGCACGCACTGGAGTACGATCTGCGCGGCGCGCTGGAAGCCAACCAGTTCCATCTGGTGTTCCAGCCGCAGGTGCGGCTCGACACCACCGAGCTGACCGGCTTCGAGGCGCTGCTGCGCTGGAAGCATCCCTCGCGCGGCTTCGTCTCGCCGGCCGAGTTCATTCCGATCGCCGAAGAGAACGGGCTGATCGTTCCGATCGGCGAATGGGTGCTGCGTACCGCTTGCGCCACTGCGGCCTCATGGCCGGATGTCACAGTCGCAGTCAATCTGTCGCCGGTGCAGTTCCGCTCGCGCGGACTGGTGACGATGGTGACGAGCGCGCTTGCAGAAGCCGGCCTGCCGCCGCGGCGGCTCGAGCTCGAGGTCACTGAGACGGCGCTGCTCGATGACAGCGAAGCGACGATCGGGATCCTGCACCAGCTCCGCACCCTCGGCGTGCGCGTCAGCCTCGACGATTTCGGCGTCGGCTATTCGTCGCTGAGTTACTTGCGCAAATTTCCGTTCGACCGCATCAAGATCGACCGCTCCTTCGTCGGCACGCTCGGCGAGAGCCCGGAAAGCGCCGCGATCGTCCGCACTATCGCGAGCCTCGGCGCCGTGCTCCGCGTCGAGACGACGGCGGAAGGGGTCGAGACGATCGAGCAGCTCGACTTCGTCCGCGAATGCGGCTGCACGGCGGTGCAGGGCTATTATTTCGGCAAGCCCTGCCCGGCGGCTGAGGTGGGGCTTACCATCGAGACGCTGAACGCAGTCCGCCGCGTGGCGTGAGCCTGCCTATTCCCCTCGCGAACATCGCGAAAACAACCCCATGCAAAGTAGAACGGCATTGATTTCAAAGGGGAAATCATGGCGTTCGCGACGCTACCCCGATCCGCCCACGATATCTCACCCCGCCGCCGGCAGCGCGCTGTCCGGCGGCGCACCCCACGGGCGGTCAGCGGAGGCCAGCCCGATCAGGCGGCCCTGGATGTAGTCGCAGCCCCAGTCGCGCAGCATGTTGGCGGCCTCCTCGTCCTGCACCCATTCGGCGACGGTCTTGATGTCGAGGCGGCGGGCGAGGTCGATCAAGGTCTGCACGAAGGCGCGGTCGTCGGCGGAATGCGTGATGTTCTGGACGAAGGCGCCGTCGATCTTGACGATGTCGACGCCGAGCTTGCGCAGATTGCGGAACGAGGTGTAGCCGGCGCCGAAATCGTCGATGGCGATGCGGCTGCCGAAATTCTTCAGCCGCGTGACGAAGCCGCGGACGTCGTCGATGTCCTGGATCGCCACCGTCTCGGTGATCTCGACGATCAGCCGCTCGGCGACGCCGGGATGGGCGTGCATCAGCGATTCGATTCCCGCCCACCAATCGGGGTCCATCGTGGTATCCGGCGAAATGTTGAGGCTGAGGCGGATGTCGGGCGCGGCCGCGAGCTCGGCGACCACGAGCTCGAGCACGCGGTGATCGACCAGGCGAATAAGGCCGAGCCGCTCGGCGACCGGAACGATGTCGGGCGCGAGCAGCACCTGGCCGCCGCCCTGATCCATCCGCACCAGGCATTCGTGGAACGCGCCTTCGCGCGTCGCAGCCGACACCACCGGCTCGTACGCGAGCTTGATGCGGCGCTCGTTGAGCGCGGTGACGATCTCGTCGGTGACGCGAATGTTGACGCGGCGCTGCGCGTCGCGCTCGGCATTCGGACGCCAGGCGGCGAACGAGCCGACGCGGCGGCGCTTGGCGGCATCCAGCGTCTCGTGGGCGCGGTTGATGGCCTCGTCGGTATTGCGGGCATAGCGCGGCAGGCTGACCGCGCCGATCGAGACGGTGACCGAGACCGGGCCGGACTTGGTCGGCACCACCTCATCACGGACGCCGGCGAGGAAGCGCTCCGCGGCAACGTTCATGTCGTCGACGGTGCAGTTCTTCAGGATCAGGCCGAACTTGTTGCCGGAGAAGCGGCCGAGCACGTCACCACCGCGCAAGCGCGTGCGAATGCGCTTGGCGACGTCGAGGATCACGGCATCGGCAACGTCGAAGCCGAAGGCGTCGTTGACGCGGGCAAGATGATCGATGCCGACCAGCATGAAGGCTGCGGTCGAGCGGAAGCGGCTCGTCTCCTCGATCGCCTCGGCCAGCGCCGCGATCAGGTGAGAGCGGTTGAGCTCGCCGGTCAGGGGATCAAGCCGGGCAAGCTTGGTCAGCTCCTCGTCACGGGCGTGCTGCTCATTGTTGATGCGGACAGAGCCGATCGCGCGCATCGGGCGGCCGTCGGCACCGGCGAACCAGCGGCCGGTCTCCTCGATCCAGACCACGGGATCGGAGGCGCTCAGGCGCACGCCATATTCGACCCGGTAGGGCGTGCCGTCGGTGCCGTGCACGGCGGAAGTCTGCGCCAGCGCCGCGCTCCGCAGCGTCTGCGCAGGCTCGATCAGCTTGGCGAACTCGGCGCCGGTCGCGAGCCGCTCGGGGGGAATGCCGGGGAAGATGGCGTCGGCCTGCTCGCCCCAGACGATGGCGTCGCTCGCGATATCCCAGACGAACACGGCCTGACCGAGAGCGGCCAGGATTTCAGAGGCTTGCGGCAATGCTGGAGTCAAAAGCGCCTCGTTTCGGGACAGCGGGGAGTCCTGAGCCGGCACAGAATACGGCCAGATTCGTCTCCGACCCTAGGCAAAGTTGATAAACAATTTGGAAACCACGTTCTGCGGGCCCCCGGAACCATATAGGCTCGACCGGCATAGGCCTTGCGAGACCATCACAGGCACAGCGCGCTTCGTCCCGAAACGCGACAATTGACCGGCCTGACGGTGTTACGATGGTGACGACTGATAGATCGGACGAAGCGGAGCGGACGGTGGGCACCGCAGTGGTGCCGCTGACCCCGACGCTGGAATGGGTCCACAAAGTCATCCCGCTGACGCGCCCCGATCCGAGCTTCGTCACCCAGCTGATCGCCAATGCCGAGCACCTGCCCCAGGCAAGCCGGCTGCGCCGCGGCTCCTCCGAGGACGCCCGCATGGCCTATGGCAAACGCCCGCTTCCCAGCGTCACCTCACGCACGCGTCAGGTGGCTTGAGATCGATTTGAAGTGAGACGGCCCTTCTTACCTCTCCCCGCTTGCGGGGAGAGGTCGGATCGCTCTTGCGATCCGGGTGAGGGGGTACAGGTCTCACGGCGATCTCATGCGTGGAGAGAGGCCCCTCACCCCAACCCTCTCCCCGTAAGAACGGGGCGAGGGAGCACACTGCCGCCGCAGTGAGATGCGGGCGAATCCAGAGAAATCAGCGCGGCTCTTCGGGTGAGGGCGGCGTACCGTTGCCCGGCTGCAAATGCGGCGAGGGAATTTCCGGCGACGATACGATGCCCGGCTTCGGCGCGGGGTGATCCATCAAGACGGATTCGGCGACCGATTGCGCCGAGGGCGCGGGCGGCGGTTCAGGCACGGGATCGAGCTTCGGCTCGAACACCGTCGCCGGCGGCGGCGCCTCGGCCTGGCGTTTGGCCTTGCGCGGCACCGCTACCGCCTCGGCGGCAACATAGGTGATGCGACGGCGCGCGCGTTGGGCGATGCCGCCGAGGAAATCGGCCATCGCAAGCAGCACCAGCAGGAAGTAAGTGGAATTGCCGAATTTGGGCCACATCACGAATTCGGCCGCCGCCGCGCCGAACAGGATCAGCGACAGCAGATGATCCATCAGGAATTTCGCGCCGGGCCGAGCGCCCTTGACCACTTCGAGCAGCAGCAGCAACACGCCAAGCGCCAGCAGCAGATCGGCAAGCGTGACCGACCAGGTCTCGCCGGTGATCATCGGCACCTTGAACAGCACGTCCGAAAAGGACACGCTGGGCATCAGGAAGGCGATGATGTTGTAGACCGCGAGCGGAATCAGAAGCAGCGGGAAACCGACCATCGGCAAAGCGCCTTCTCGATCAAGATGTCCGGGCAAGACAACGCGACGGCGCAGCATACGCTCCGCCGCCGACACCGTCATATCTCATGGATTGGCCGAAATCAGGCAGGTCACGTCATCCTGATCGAGGATAACCCTGCCCGAGAAGAGTCTTTAGGACTCTTTCTTCTTCAGGACCTGACGGCCCTTGTACATTCCGGTCTTGAGGTCGAGATGATGCGGACGACGGAGCTCACCGGAGTCCTTGTCTTCCACATAGGTCGGCTTCTTGATGGCGTCTGCCGAGCGGCGCATGCCACGGCGCGACGGCGAAGTTTTTCGTCTCGGAACGGCCATTTCAATATCCTCTAGGGATTGGTGTCATCAGGGCATCGTCCGCTGGGGGACGGCTCAGCATCCAAACGGGGCGAGCGAAATGCCGATCAAGGCCGGGCTTATAGAGGAAGGCTGGCCGTAAAGCTAGGGTTCTGGGACGGAAAATACGCCCGAAAAGGGCCCGAAATCAGCGATTTTCCCGCCAGCAGGTCAAAAGCGAGGAGGCCTGTCCCCTTGCCACGTAGGTCCCGGCCAGCCGCCGGACGCCCGGTCCCGGGGTCCTGGCGCTGCGTTTGACCGGATTCGGCAGGATCGAGGCCAAAAGGGCCGCTTCCCGGGGGGAGAGATTGCCGGCCGATTTGCCGAAAGCATAGGCGCTGCCCGTCTCGACCCCAAACTGGCCCTGCGGGCCGAACTCGGCGATGTTGAGGTAAATTTCCAGGATCCGGTGCTTGGGCAGGACGAAATCGATCCAGAGCGCCAGCGGGAATTCCAGCGCCTTGCGGACGAAATCCCGCCCCTGCCAAAGGAACAGGTTTTTCGCGACCTGCTGGGTGATGGTGGAGGCGCCGCGGAACGGCGTACCGTCCTCCTTGGCGTCGTCGATGGCCTCGCGCAGCGCGCCCCAGTCGATGCCGTGGTGCTTGCAGAAATGGGCGTCCTCGGCCGCCACCACCGCGCGCGGCAAATACGGCGACATCGCCGCCAGATCGATCCATTCCCGATGCATCGGCGCGCCCGTCAGGGAGCGCCAGGCCATCAGCGTCGAGACCGGATGGCCGCTGCGGTAGAACGGCGCGACCACATAGGGCGCGAAAGCCACGACCGCGAGCGCCAGCAGCAGGATTTTGACGATGCGCAAATCGACCTTTCCGGCGCAAAATGAAACGCGGCTCGCGGCCTCGGCATTAAGTCTGTGATAATTCGGGCGTTTTCCAGCACTTTTTAGGCCTTCCAAACGATTGACTGGGGCCGGCTCATAAAGGATTGTCCCGCCGAATTTTGGTTCTGGAGCCTTTCTTGATGACCGGCACGTCCCCGTCCGATTTCGCCAAACGTCTGGACAAGACCGCTGATGACACCGAAGCCCTGCTCGGGCGCCTGCTGTCGGACGACATCCTGCACGATGAGATCGCCCGTCCCAAGCGACTGATGGACGCAATGCGCTATTCGAGCCTGAATGGCGGCAAGCGCCTGCGGCCGTTCCTGGTGGTCGAGAGCGCGGCCGTGTTCGGCGTTCCCCGCGAAGCGGCGCTGCTCGTGGGCGCCGCGCTCGAATGCATCCACTGCTATTCGCTGATCCATGACGATCTGCCGGCGATGGACAATTCGGACCTGCGCCGTGGCCGCCCCACCCTGCACAAGCAGACCGATGATGCCACCGCGATCCTCGCCGGCGACGGCCTTCTGACCATCGCCTTCGACATCGTCACCCGCGACGAGATCCATCGCGATGCCAATGTGCGGCTGCTGCTGACGCGGGCGCTGGCACGCTGCGCCGGCATCGGCGGCATGGTCGGCGGCCAGATCCTCGATCTCGCCGGTGAAGGCCGCTTTGGCGATCGTGAACCGGTCGATGTCGCGCGCATCCAGCAGATGAAGACCGGCGCGCTGCTGCGCTACGGCTGCATCGCCGGCGCGATTCTCGGTCAGGCCTCGAAGGCGGAATATCAGGCGCTCGACGATTACGGCCGCGCGCTCGGGGAAGCGTTCCAGATCGCCGACGATCTGCTCGACGTCGAGGGCGATGCGGCAGCGCTCGGCAAGCCCTCGGGCCAGGACGCAGCGCTCGGCAAGACCACTTTCGTCACCCAGCTCGGCATTGAAGGCGCCAAGCAGCGTGTGCGCGACCTGCTCGCGCGCGCCGACAGCGCCGTGTCGATCTTCGGCGATCGCGCCGCCGTGCTGCAAGCCGCCGCCCGCTTCGTCGCCGAACGCAAGAGCTGACGCGCATCGATGGCGGCCGAGGGCAAAGAAGATCCCGTCCTCGTCCGCTTCCGCCAGATGTCGCGGCCGATGCGGCTCATCTACGCCCGGCCGCGGACGTTTATCTCGCTTGGTATCGGCATCCTCGTCTGCCTGCTGTTGCCGGGCTCGCTCCGGCTGACGACGCGGCTTGTGCTCGGCTGGGATGCGCTGATCGCGGTGTATCTCGTGCTGGTCTACAGCATGATGCTGTGCAACGACCACCAGCACATCCGCCGTAGCGCCGCGATGCAGGACGACGGCCGCTTCGTGATCCTGCTGGTGACGGCGATTGGCGCGTTTGCCAGTATCGCGGCGATCGTCGCGGAGCTCGGCGCCCACCGCGGCGCTGCGGAGCTGACCATCGCCATCAGCACCATCGCGCTATCCTGGGCCGCCGTGCACACGACCTTCGCGCTGCATTATGCCCACGACTATTACCGCCATCCGCCGGGCGGCTTGCAGTTCCCGAGCGGCGACAAGGAAGACCACGCCGACTATTGGGACTTCGTCTATTTCTCGTTCGTGATCGGCATGACCGCGCAGGTCTCCGACGTCGGCATCACCGACAAGACCATCCGCCGCACCGCGACGGCGCACGGCATCGTGTCCTTTGTCTACAACACGGCCCTGCTGGCGCTGACGGTGAACATCGCAGCGAGCGCGATCGCGACTTGATCCCCGCGACAGGGTCCCGGCTTCACCGCAGGGCTATCGCATATGGGAGCGATTTCTCTGTGGCCATCCTTCGAGACGCCCGCCGTTGGCGGGCCCTCAGGATGAGGACCGAGCGTGCGGCCGTAGTTTTGACGAGCACCGATGCCGCTTAGCCTCATCCTGAGGAGACCGCGAAGCGGTCGTCTCGAAGGACGAGGCGCGCACTCAGCTCGTGCAAAATGCCATATGCGATTGCCGGAACAATGTCGCGGGAAGCAGCCTCCTCAATTGCAGACCTCGGCATTGGCATCAACGTGAGGGCCGCCGCCGCCGCGATAGACGAGGTGGCAGCCGGGCCTGACAGGACGGCAGAGGAGATCGTTGCAGAAAATCTGGCCGCTGCCACCTGAGGCGCGACCGGCGCCGGCCGCCGCGATGCCGCCCGCCGCTCCAGCGGCCGCGCCGCCGGACTGGCGACGCTGCCGTGCCGGACGATCATCGCCGTCGTCGCGCTTGGCGGTTGCAGGCTTGGCCGGCTTGCCGGCACGCTGCTTCTCGCACTCATTGTCGTCGTTCAGCGCATAACCGTCGCCGCAGACGATCCTGGTGCACTTGTCGCCGTCGGCCTTGAAGCCGTGATCGCAGAGCAGCGGGCAAACGCGCGACTGCTTGGACTTGACCGTGTCGAGCGCATCGGTGCTCGCCACCTTCACGTCGAGCTTGGTGCCGGCATAGCGGTTGAACTGCGACAGCGACCGCTGCGAGGACGGGCTCCAGTTGCCGTCAGCCTGACCGGAGAAACAGCCGACGCGGCCAAGCTCGGTCTGGACCGAGCGGCTGAGATCGGCCGGCGCGGTCGCCGGTGTCAGCGAAGCGACATTGGTGCCGGCGGGGCTCGCCGCGCTGGCGGGCGCGGCGCCCGGCGCGGAAGAAGCGAGATTGACGCGCTGCTGCTCGGCAGCCGCAGCCTGCTGCTGCGCCTGCTCCTTGGCCTTCTGGGCGGCAAGCTGGGCCTGCTCGGCTGCTTTCGCGTCGGCCGCAGCCTTGGTCTGGGCGTCCTTCTGGGCGCCGAGCGCGGCGAGACGGTCGCGTTCGGCATCGGCCTGCTTCGTCTTCTCGATCGCCGCCGCATGAACCTGCTCGGCCTGGATCTTATCGAGCTGGAGCTTGGCAAGGTTCGCATAGAAGCCGTCCGGATGCTGGGCCAGGAAGGCCTCCCATGCCGGCTTGTTGCCGACCTGGAGCGCCAGCTCGTAGTCGCGGCGCATATCGGCCTGCGGATTCACCACGGGCGCGGGCGCCGTCGCAGTCACGAGCGTGGCCTTGACCGGCACCAGCGGCACGTCTTCGCCGCCGAGCGAACCGTAGACGAACGGCTCCTGCTTGTTTCCGGTCGACTTGAGCACGTCGTCGCGCACGAAGCCGAAGGCGCGGCGAACATCGAGGCCCGGCGTCGTCAGATGCTTCGACAGCGCGATGGTGAACGGGCTGTTGGCGCCATCGCCGTCCTGCGCCGTGAAGCCGGCCTTGGCCGAATAGGCGATCAGCGTGTTGGAGCTGGTCGGCTCGACCTGGGCCAGACCACGACCGATGCCGCGCGAGGCGAGCGTGCGCTTCATGGTCCTGCCGAACGGATTGTCGCGGCAGGCATCGAGGATCACCAGGCGAAGCTGCTTCGCCGGCTCGACGGCGACCAGAACGCGATCGAGCGAGAGCGCCTCGTCATAGACGTCGGTGTCGCGCTCGAGCCTGGCATCGACCGGGATCAGATAATTGGAGCCTTCGACCTCGATGCCATGGCCGGCATAGTAGACGACGGCGATGTCGGCATCGCGGGTTGAATCAGCGAATTCGCGCAGCACACGCCGCGTGTCGAGCGCGGTCAGATCGTGGCGGGAATCGACGACATCGAAGCCGGCATCCTTCAGCGTCTTGGCCATCACCGCACCGTCATTGACGGGGTTCGTGAGCGGGGGCGCGTGCTGATAGGCCGAGTTGGCGAGCACCAGCGCGACGCGCTTTCCGGCGAAGGCGGGCCCGGCGCCGAACATCAGCGCGACGGCGAGGAGAAGCGGGCAAAGTCTGGACAAATTGCGCATGACACCACTTCCAAAAATTCGGGGCAGCTCACACCCTCAAGAATAGCCTTAGCAAGCTCCGCCACGCGCGCTTGTGATGGAGGTCACGAAGGCAGCGGCGGCGACAGGCCGAGCCCTCCCTTTTGTTAGTCGCGCCAGTGCGTTGGCGGTTCGCCGCCAAATCCGTGCGAGCCGGGTTACCCCTGGGCATCCCCGACATGCCGCCGGTACTGCGGCAGATCGTCCGTGATCTCGTGCCACGGAGCCTTGGAGTCGACGAAAATATGGGCGGTCGGGCGGATCGAGGGGGCATCGACCAGGGTTCCCATGGCCACATGGACCCATTTGCCTTCGCGGACCCGGGAATAAAGCAGGGAGCCGCAGCGGGCGCAGTGCGCGTCATGGGTGGTGTCGTCCCCGTAGATCATCCGCTGGTCCTCGCCCCCGACGAGGCGGAGCCGGCTATACTCGATGCCCGCGAACGGCTTGAAGGCGGAACCGGTGGTCCGGCGGCAGTTCGAGCAGTGGCAGTTCAGCGCATAGGAGAACGCATCCGCGACCTCGTAGCGGACGGCGCGGCAATAGCATTCGCCGGCAAGGATGCGAGCGTTCGGTTTTTCTGATCCGGTCATGACGATGCCCTCGCTCAAATAGCGCAGACACCCATAGCGCAATTCGATGCGTACCACTAAGTTCGCGGCGCGCCATCATTCAGAGGGATGACCCATGAGCCCAAATCATTCGAGCGTCGAAGCCGTCGTGCAATCCTATTTCGACGGGCTTTACGAGGGCGACGCCGAAAAGCTCGGCGACGCCTTCCATCCATCTGCCGATCTGCGCTGGGTGGAAAAGGGCGAGTTGAAGATCCTGACCGTGCCGGACTGGCTCGCATGGGTACGCAAGCGCCCCTCTGCCAAGGCGGAAGGCAAGCCGCGCGAGGATTTCATCGTCACCATCGACCGCTCGGACGACAAGACCGCCTTCATCAAGGTCAAATGCCAGTTGCCGCCGCGCTTCTTCACGGATTACCTGGTGGCGATGAAGCTCGCCGACGGCTGGCAGATCGTGTCGAAATCCTATCGGTATGATCTGAAGGAGTGAAGCTTTCACTGCCTGAAATCAGGCACAATCGTCTCGCATTTCTCCGTCATTGCGAGCGCAGCGAAGCAATCCAGAATCCCGCCGCGGTGACAGACTGGATTGCTTCGCTGCGCTCGCAATGACGGGCGCGGGTAGCGCGTACGTCGCATCCTTCCCACCTCTCCCCGCTCGAAAGTCCCGCATGCTGCTCGACCGCCGTTCCCTGCTCGCCTCGCTCTGCTGGATGGCCGCTGCTCCGGCTCTCGCCGCGGACGCACCGCCTGAGCTCGAATCCTATGAGCGCGAGAGCGGCGGACGGATCGGGGTCTATGCGGAGAACCTCGCCACTGGCGCAAAGCTCACCTGGCGGGCCGACGAGCGCTTCGTGATGTGCTCGACGTTCAAGGCTTCGCTCGCGGCTTGCGTGCTGGCGCGGGTCGATCGCGGCGAGGAACAGCTCGCCGCGATGATCCCTTATGGCAAGACCGACCTGCTGGAGTACGCGCCGGTCGCAAAGCAAAACCTCCCGGCCGGCGCGATGTCGGCCGCGGACATGTGCAAGGCGATCGTCGAGCTCAGCGACAACACCTGCGCCAATCTGCTGCTCGCGCGGATCGGCGGCCCCGCCGCACTCACGGCATTTTGGCGATCGATCGGCGACACCATTTCGCGGCTCGACCACAACGAGCCCGAGCTGAACCGCTCGCCGCCCGGCGATCCCCATGACACCACGACGCCGGCGGCGATGGCCGGCAATCTCAAGCGCCTGGTGACGGGCGAAGCGCTGTCGCCGGCGTCACGGGCCCAGCTCACCGACTGGATGGTGGGCTGCAAGACCGGCGCGAACCGGCTGCGCGGCGGCTTGCCGGCAGCCTGGAAGATCGGCGACAAGACCGGCAACAACGGCAAGGATGCGTCGGGCGATATCGCGGTCGCCTGGCCCAAACCGGATACGCCGATCCTGATCGCGGCCTACACCCAGGGCGGCACGCCGAACGTGGCGCAGATCGAGGCGGTGTTCGCCCGCATCGGGCGCATGGTGACTGAGCGATTGGCGTAAGCCGCCTCGCATTGACCTCTTGGCCGCTTCCGGGCCAAGACAGGGCATGATTGCAGCGCAATTCCAGACCTTCCTGATCCTGCTCGCCGTGCTGGCGGGCACGGCGCTGGTCGCCCGCCGTTTCAACATGGCGCCTGCCATTTTGCTGATGCTCTCCGGCGTCGGCCTCGCTTTCGTGCCGGGCATGCCGCCGGTGGAGCTGCCGCCGGAACTGGTCCTGCTGATGGTGCTGCCGCCGCTGATCTACTCGGCGAGCGTTGCGATGAGCTGGCGCGAGTTCAGGAACAATTTGCGTCCGATCGTGCTGCTCGCGGTCGGCGCCGTGATCTTCACCGCGGCGATGGTCGCGGCGGCCACTCATTACGTGATCGGCCTGCCCTGGAGCATCGGCTTCCTCCTGGGCGCCATCGTCGCGCCGCCCGACGTGGTGGCGCCGCTCGCGATCGCGCGACGGCTGAACATGCCGCGCCGGCTGATGGTCATCCTCGAGGGCGAAGGCCTCGCCAACGACGCAACCGCGCTGATCCTCTACCGCTTCGCGCTCGCTGCGATCGTGGTCGGGCATTTCTCGCTGCCGCTGGCGGCCGGCGAATTTGCCCTTATCGTCGCCGGCGAGATCGCCTTCGGCATCGGCGTCGGCTGGCTCTCCCTCCGCTTCCGCAAATGGTCCTGCGATCCGCAGGTCGAGCTGACGCTGTCGCTGATCACGCCCTACGTGTCCTACTGGCTGCCCGAGCATGTCGGCGGCTCCGGCGTGATCGCCACCGTCGCCTGCGGCCTCTATGTGAGCTGGAACGGGCCGCTGCTGATTTCGGCGTCGACGCGCCTGCAAGGCATCTTCTTCTGGGACCTCATCATCTATCTGATCGAGGGCTTGCTGTTCCTGCTCACCGGCTTCCAGATGCGCGCGCTCTACGAGAAATCGAAAGCGTTCCCGCTCGACGACATCATGATCGCGACCGCCGTGGTCATGGTCATCATCGTTCTGGCGCGTTTCGCCTGGCTCTACCCCGCGACCTATCTGCCGCGGATGTTCAGCAAATCGCTGCGCGCACGCGACCCGTCGCCGCCCTGGCAATGGCCGTTCGCGCTCGCGTTCACCGGCGTGCGCGGTGCGGTGTCGCTGGCCGCCGCGCTGGCGCTGCCGTTCACGCTGCCCGACGGCGCTGCCTTCCCGTATCGCGACCTGATCCTGTTCGTGGCCTTCGGCGTCATCTTCATCACCCTGATCGGCGTCGGCCTGACGCTGCCGCCGGTGGTTCGCTGGCTCGGCATCGCGGAAGCCGGCCGCAACGAGCATGTCGCCGCGCACGAGGCCGAGATCGCGGCACGGCGCCAGGCGCTCGACGCCGCGCTGAAATCGCTGGATGCGTTGAGCGAAGGGAAGGAGGTCTCGGACGAGGTGATGCGGCTACTGCGCGCGCGCCACGACATCCGCGTCAACCAGCTGCCTGATTCACTCGATCCCACCCGCCACGACGTCTCCGCCGCCGGCACCGCACTGACCCGCGAGCTGATCGTCGCAGAGCGCAAATTCATCCACGACCTCTTGCGCGACGGGCAGATCACCGACGAGACGCGACGGAGGATCGAGCGCGACCTGGACCTGGAAGAGGCGAGCCTGGCGAACCGGGAGTATCAGGGGGCGCCGCTGTAGCTTCTCGTCATTGCGAGCGTAGCGAAGCAATCCAGACTGCCGCCGCGGAAAGATTCTGGATTGCTTCGCTACGCTCGCAATGACGGCGGAGCAAGCTACCGTTTCTCGCAATACGCCCGCATCGCGGTCACCACGGCCGTCGCAATCAGCTCCTGCCGCTCGGGCGAATTCATCGCCATCTCCTCGTCGCGGTTGATGATGGAGCCTGCTTCCAGCAGCACCGCGGCGCTTCGGGTCTGCGAGAGCACGACGAGGGCGTCATAGCGGTAGACGCCGACATCCTTGTCCAGCAATGGATGCCGGTAACGCCCCATCAGCGGCAGGCTGTATTGCGTCGCGTATTGCAGGCCCTTCTCCTTCAGCTCCCGGCCCAGCAACCGGGCGAAGGCGAGGCTCGCGCCAAAGCGCGGATTGCGCTCGGACACGAACAGTGAATGACCGCTGAAGCGGTCGCTGAAATGGCTGCTGGCGCCCTCGAATTCCCATTCCTCGAGCATCTTGTCCGGCACGGAATCATGGTGGATCGACAGGAATAAATCGGCATGCGCGGCGTTGGCGGTGCCGACACGCTTGAGCAGGCTCGCCCGCGCCTTGCCTTCGGTCACCAGCACGCGGGTCGCGGCAAAGCCTGCCGACGTCAAGCGCTCTCCGATCAGCCGCGCCAGATGCAGGTTGAAGCCGAATTCCACATCGTTGCGCGCGCTGGTCGCGCCCTGCGATTCCGAGGTGTGCCCGACATCGAGGATGATCTTGAATTTACGCGGCTCGCAGGTCTCCGGAGCAGGCGGCTTGAGCTTGGCCCTTGCGGACCTTCGCGCTCCGGCTGCGTCGCCATGATCAGCCGAAGACACCAGAAGCGGGATCAACGCAACAGCGATAGCGGCGGTGATGCGCCACGATATGCTCACACCGGCCGTTCCCCCTTCACCGTCACGCGTGTCCCTGAGCGCGTATGCGGCCAGTAGTCCCACATGGCGCGGTGCTGGGTGCAGCGGTTGTCCCAGAACGCGATGGCGTTCTCGGTCCAGCGGAAGCGGCACTGGAACAGCGGGTTTTCGGCGTGCTGGTAGAGATAGGCGAGCATCGCGTCGCTCTCGTCGCGCGGGACGCCGTTGATGTGGCGGGTGAAGCCGCGGTTGACATAGAGCGCCTTCTTGCCCGTGACCGGATGCGTGCGCACCACCGGGTGCTCGGCGTTCGGATAGGACGGGCGATCGGCGACGCCGTAATTGGCATAGAGCCCGCGATAGATCGGCTCGCCGTCATGCAGCGCGGTCAGGCCGTCGAGATAGGCCTTCATGCGATCCGACAGCGCCTCATAGGCCGCGTACATGCTGGCGAACAGCGTGTCGCCGCCGCGCGGCGGACACTGCTTGATGTAAAGGATCGAGCCCATCGGCGGCTCGAGATCGCAGGACACATCGGAGTGCCAGCCCTCGCCGTTGGCGCGCGGCGAGTTCGCATCCGCATAGATCTTCATCAGCGCCGGGTCTTCGTCCTCATGCGGCGCGGCCGGGTGAAAATGTAGCTCGCCGAACTTGCGGCCGAAGGCGAGATGCTGCTGCGGCGTGATGTGCTGGTCGCGGAAGAAGATGACCAGGTTTTCGGCGAGCGCGCGGTGGATCTCGTCGATCTGCCGGTTGGAACGAGCATCGTCGGAGACGAGCTTGCCGATATCGACGCCGGAGATCTCCGCGCCGATGATGGGGGTGAGCTTTTCGACCGCGATGGTCTCGTAAGGTGCGCCGTCATCAGCCGTGTGGCGGTAGCGCGGGCCCTGCTTGCCGGCGAGTGAGCTCATGGCGTTGTCTCCCGATCGTCTTGATTGGGAGCATGGTAGCTCTTGGCGACAGAAGCGCAATCTGCGCCACAGATTCAACTCGTCGTCCCGGACAAGCGTAAGCGCAGATCCGGGACGACGGCGGAGTGTGGAGCGCTAGCGGAGCTGAATCACTCCGCCGCGGTCACCGGGGCCTTGGCGCCATGGCCGTAACGCTGGTCGATGTAGTCGATCACCAGCGCCTTGAAGTCGGCGGAGATCGTGGGCCCGCGCAGCGTGCGGAACTTCTTGCCGTCGACGAAGACCGGCGCGGCCGGCGCTTCGCCGGTGCCCGGCAGGGAGATACCGATATTGGCGTGCTTGGACTCGCCGGGGCCGTTGACGATGCAGCCCATCACCGCGACGTTGAGCTCCTCGACGCCGGGATATTTCGTCTTCCAGCCCGGCATCTCATCGCGGATGAAATCCTGGATCGAGCGCGCCAGCTCCTGGAACGTGGTCGAGGTGGTGCGGCCGCAGCCGGGGCAGGCCGCAACCAGCGGCACGAAGGTGCGGAAGCCCATGGTCTGCAGGAGCTCCTGGCCGACCTGCACCTCGCGGGTGCGGTCGCCGCCGGGCTCCGGCGTCAGCGAGATGCGGATGGTATCGCCGATGCCCTGCTGCAGCAGGATGCCGAGCGCGGCCGAGGACGCCACGATGCCCTTGGTGCCCATGCCGGCCTCGGTCAGGCCGAGATGGATGGCGTAGTCGGAACGGCTGGCGAGATCCTGATAGACCGCGATGAGATCCTGCACCGCCGAGACCTTTGCGGAGAGGATGATGCGATCCTTGGGCATGCCGAGCTCTTCGGCGCGCGCGGCCGAGAGCAGCGCCGACTGCACCATCGCCTCGCGCGTCACCGCGCGCACGTCGCGCGGATTGGCGGACGCGGCGTTCTCGTCCATCAGCTTGGTCAGCAGCTCCTGGTCGAGCGAGCCCCAATTGGCGCCGATGCGCACCGGCTTGCTGTTCTTGTTCGCGATCTCGATGATATCGGCGAACTGGGTGTCGCGCTTGTCCTTGAAGCCGACATTGCCGGGATTGATGCGGTACTTGGCGAGCGCCTCGGCGCAGGCCGGATAGGCCGCGAGCAGCTTGTGGCCGATATAGTGGAAGTCGCCGATCAAGGGCGTGGTGATGCCGCGCTTGAGAAGGCCGTCGCGGATATGCGGAACGGCTGCGGCAGCCTCCTCGCGGTCCACGGTGATGCGGACCATTTCGGAGCCGGCGCGCGCGAGCGCAGCGACCTGGGCAATGGTGCCGTCGATGTCGGCGGTGTCGGTGTTGGTCATCGACTGCACGACGATCGGCGCACCGCCGCCGACGGCGACATCGCCGACCTTGACCTGGGTGGTGCGATGGCGCGACGCAGGGCCCGCGACGTCGGAATCGATGGTGTTTTCGAGCTTGTTCATGAGGTCCAAATATCAGGTTTTGGTGACGTTCAGCAATGCATCACGCGGCGCCACAGCCTCTCGGCTCGGACGGTTAACCAGAAAAAGCCCAGCAATTACAAGGAGGGCAGCAGCCCCGAAAGCCAGACTCAGGTGATCGTGCATGATGAAATAGCTACCCGCCACGCCAAACAAAGGGGTGATGAACGTAAAGGCCGACAATTTGCTGGCCGAATAGGCCTTCACCAGCGCGAACCAAAGCGTGAACGTGGTTCCCACCACCCAGATCGCCTGGAAAGCCATCAAGGCGAACGACAGCGGCGACGGGGTGTGGGTGATGGACTCGCCGGACAGCAAGGCAGCCGCGCCCAGGATCGGGATCGAGGTCGCGACCTGATAGCCGAGCGCCTTCTCCGGCGCGGCGAAGCGCAGCCGGGTGCCCTTGGCGACCAGCGTGGTCGCGGCCCAGAGCGAGGCACCGGCGACAATCATGAGGTCCCCGAGCAGAATGTGTGAATCGACATTGGCCTGCGGCACGCCGATCGCGAGCGCCACCCCAGCAAAGCTGATCGCCAACCCCAGCCATTGCGTGCTGCCGAGACGCTCGCCGAGCACCTGGTAGGAGCCGAGCGCAACAAAGAACGGTGCGGTGTAGAGGAACACGACCGCGCGGGAGGCCGAGGTCAAGCGCAGGCCCTGGAAGATCAGCACGAACTCGATGCCGAACATCAGCCCGGCGATCAGGCCAGGCTTCCACGTGCCGTCACGCTCGAAGAATTTGACGCCGCGCAGGCTGCCGATGATGAACAGCACCGGCAGCGCACCGATCGAGCGGATCATCGCCTGCAGCATCGGCGGAATGTCCGGCAGCACCAGCTTCACCGCGATCTGGTTGAAGGCCCAGGTCAGACACAGCATGAGCATGAGGGCGATGGCGCCGGCACTGAGGGGGCGCGCGGCGGACGGGTTGGATTGAGGTGAGGACATGTCTTCCTGGAATCCGGCTTTGCGCCGTTGTTGCTTCAAGACGTTTTCTGACAATGGGTGCAGACGCCCGTGATCTCGACCACGGACAGCTTGGGCGCGAAGCCTGACGCGCGCGCCGCGGCGTTGAGCTCCCTGGCAAATGACCCTGACGGGATCTCGCCGACGAGACCGCAGCGCTCGCAGATCAGGAACGCGACCGCCGAGGTCGCGTCATGGTCGTGGGCGGCGCAGGCGAGATAGGCGTTGCGGCTCTCGATCCGGTGCACGAGGCCGTTCGCCATCAAAAATTCGAGAGCACGGTAGACCGTGATCGGCGCCGGTCGTGCCATCGATTTGGCGAGCTCGTCGATCACCTCATAGGCCCCGAGCGGGCGATGGCTGGAAAGCAGCGCGCCCAGCACCTGACGGCGTATCGGCGTGAATTTCTGCGCCCGCTGCTCGCAAACGGCTTCCGCATGCGCCAGCGCGTCCGCGGTGCAGCGGCCGTGATCGTGGTCGGGCGTCGGAAAGGCCGGTTTTGCGAGGGTCATTCGGCCCGCCTTCTAGCATTTCGGCCGCGGAACCCAAAGCACGACCGACGCCGCGGCGGCCAGCCATGCTTTTATTGCGGGACAGCATCGCTTTCCTCCGCCATGAAATAATCATAAGCTTGCTTATTATATTCAAGCTTATTGGAGACCAAGCTCATGACCCGCGGGTCTGTCGACCAGAACTTCCTGTTCACGCTCGGCGAGCTCTACCGCCTCTTGCGCGTCTATGCCGACAAGGAGGCCTCGCGCTTCGGCATCACCCGCGCGCAATGGGCCGTGCTGGCCAAGGTCGAGCGCAGCGAGGGCATGAAGCAGTCGGAACTCGCCGAACTCCTGGAGATGCAGCCGATCACGCTGACGCGGCTGATCGACAAGCTCTGCGACAGCGACTGGATCGAGCGCCGCAACGACGCCTCGGACCGCCGCGTCAAGCGCCTCTATCTGAAGAAGGCCGGCCGCACCCTGCTCGGCAAGATGAGCGGCCTGAAATCGGAACTCACGGCGAACGCGCTCGACGGCATCAGCCCCGCGGACGCTCACCGTCTCCTCACCCAACTCGAAACCATCAAGGAAAACGTGCGTACCGCGATCCAGACGTCCGGAGCGGAACAAGCGCGTAAGGAGCAGCGCTATGGCTGATCAGGTTCTCAAATTCCAGCCCGAGCAGAAGATCGACAGCGGTAAGCCGACCAAGAAGGCCGGCACCAACCCGCGCCGTCGCCTGGTCGCAGGCCTCCGCCACTATCGCCGCTTCCTGCTGATGGTGGTGCTGCCGATCGTGGCTGTTATCGCCGGCCTGACCTTCTATCTCAATGGCGGCCGCTATGTCGGCACCGATGATGCCTATGTCGGCGCGCAGAAGGTGCTGGTGACGCCCGACATTTCCGGCAAGATCGAGAAGGTCGTCGTGAAAGAGGGCCAACTCGTCAAGCAGGGTGACGAGCTATTCGAGATCGATCCGGTGCCGTTCCGCCTCGCGGTGGACGAGGCCAGGGCGCAGGTCATGCAGGCGCAGTCGACCTATGACAACCTCCGCGCCAACATCAAGATCTACGGCGATATGCTCAACCTCGCGCAGCAGGGCGTCGACCTGAAGCAGCGCGACGTCGAGCGCAAGCAGGCGCTGGTCAAGAACAGCTTTGGCTCGCAGCTCGACCTCGACAACGCCTCGAACGCGCTGGTCACGTCGGGCTCGATCGCGCAATACGTCAAGCAGCAGATATCGACCGCCAAGACCCAACTGCTCGGCGACGCCGATTTGCCGCTGGAGAAATTCCCGCCTTACGCGCAGGCCAAATCCAAGCTCGACAATGCCGAGCGCAATCTCGACCACGCCGTGGTGCGGGCGCCGATGGGCGGCGTGGCGACGCAGGTCGAGCAGATCCAGCTCGGCCGTTACGTCTCCGCCGGCATGGCGGTGTTCTCCATCATCGACGTCGCCCATCCCTGGGTCGACGCCAATCCGAAGGAGAGCGACCTCACCCACGTCACCGAAGGCCAGCCGGTCACCCTCGAGGTCGACGCGTTCCCGAACCACGTCTTCAAGGGCAAGATCGGCTCGCTCTCGCCCGGCACCGGCGCGCAATTCGCGATCCTGCCGCCGCAGAACGCCACCGGCAACTTCGTCAAGGTGGTGCAGCGCGTGCCGGTCCGGATCTATTTCGACGAGAGCGACAACTACGTGAAGAAGCTGAAGGCCGGCATGAGCGTCTATGCCACCATCGACACCGGCCACCAGCGCTCGCTCGCCGGCCTGCTCGGCCTGTCGGCGACCGCGAGCCAAGATAAAGACAAGGATTGACCCTATGGCGGAGTCCAATCCCGCCCTGATGGTCCCCGGCCTGCGCCGGAACATGGTGACGATCTGCGCCATGACCGCGACCATCATGCAGGCGCTGGACACCACGATCGCCAACGTCGCCCTGCCCTACATGCAGGGCACGCTGTCGGCGTCCCAGGACCAAATCAACTGGGTGCTGACCTCCTACATCGTCGCCGCCGCGATCATGACGGCGCCGGTCGGCTGGATCTCCAACCGCTTCGGCCGCAAGCGCATCTTCATCATCTGCGCCGCCGGCTTCACCTTCGCCTCCGTGCTGTGCGGCCTCGCGCAGGACATCAACCAGATGGTGCTGTTCCGCCTGCTGCAAGGCGTGTTCGGCGCAGCCCTGGTGCCGCTGTCGCAGTCGGTGATGCTCGACTATTACACGCTCCAGGAACGCGCCAAGGCGATGTCGATCTGGGGCATGGGCGTGATGATGGGGCCGATCATGGGCCCCTCGCTCGGCGCCTGGCTGACCGAGACCTATTCCTGGCACTGGGTGTTCTTCGTCAACCTGCCGTTCGGCGCGATCACCGTGCTCGGGCTCGCCGTTTTCATGGACGAGACCGAGAAGAACCTCAGCCTCAAATTCGACTGGTTCGGCTTCGGCGCGCTGGCGATCGGGATCGGCGCACTCCAGCTCGCGCTCGATCGCGGCGAGCAGCTCGACTGGTTCGAATCGGTCGAGATCGTGGCCGAATTCGTGATCTCAGGGATCGCCTTCTACTACTTCTTCGCCCACTCGTTCACGACCTCGCGGCCGTTCATCCAGTTCGCACTGTTTCGGGATCGCAACTTCCTCACCGGATGCATCTTCATGACGGTGATGGGGCTCGTGCTTTACTCGACCATGGCGCTGGCCTCGCCCTACCTGCAAAACGTCATCGGCTATCCCATCATCACCGCCGGCGGACTCCTCGCGAGCCGCGGCTTCGGCACCTTCTTCGCGATGATGATGGTCGGCCGCATCATGCGCTACATCGAGGCGCGCACGCTGATTATCTCCGGCCTGACGCTGACCGCGGCCTCGCTGTTCCAGATGACCGGCTGGACCGACCAGACCCAGGTGCCGGAGATCGTCATCGTCAGCGTGATCCAGGGTTTTGGCTTTGGCCTCGTCTTCGTGCCGCTTTCGACGGTCGCGTTCCTGACACTGCCAAACAGCTTGCGCACCGACGGCACCTCGATGCTGACCCTCTTGCGCAACGTCGCAAGCTCGGTCGGCATCTCCATCGTGATCGCCCAGCTGACCCAGGGCACGCGCAAGACCTATGCGATCCTGTCCGAGCACATCAACCCGTTCAACCACGCGCTCCAGATGCCCGACGTGAGCGGCATGATCAATCTCTCCACCGACTCCGGCCGCGCCATGGCCGACCGGATCGTCGGCCTCCAGGCGCAGATCATCGCCTTTGCGCGCGACTATCAGCTCGTGATGTTCTTCATCCTCTGCACCATCCCGCTCGCATTCATGATCGGCTCGAGCAAGGCCGCGCTGCGCAAGCAGACGTCGGGACCGGAACATGCGGTGATGGAGTAGCAACAGGTGTCATGCCCCGGCTTGACCGGGGCATCCAGTACGCCGCGGCTTCTCCGTATCCCACCAACGTCTCTGGAATACTGGGTCGCCCGGTCAAGCCGGGCGACGACAGCGAATCAGTAGCGCGAGCCTCTACAACAACTCCTCGCACCCCAGATCCTCGACCGCCATCATCACCCGCTCCAGATTGTTCCACCAGATCACCGGCGGGATGTTGATGGCCCATTGCCAGACCGGCTTGGTGATGTGCCAGAGCACCGACAGGCGGTAGTCACGATCGAGCGCGCCGCGCGTGTATCCCGTGATGCCGCTTGTGAGCAACGTCTCATGATACAGATTGAGCAGTGAGCGTTCGAGCCCCTGCCGGCGTTCCGGATACCAATGAACCGCCATCATGTAAGCGAGGTCGTTGGTCGGTACGTTGATCCCCCACAGGTCGAAATCGAAGATGCGCACGGTATCGGCAACGCCAGTGCGCGGCAGGAAAAAATTCCAGGTGTGGGCATCGCCATGGGTGATGCTGAGATGACGGCGTGAATGGTAGCGCTCGGATAGCCGGGCCGACTGGTCGATCAGGCGGCGATAGAGAATACGCCGTTCTTCACTAAGGCGATCGCCAAGCAGATCGGCGAAACGGTCGTAATGGCCGGCAAAAGTCTCGATGTGGTGTGCGCTGTCTTCAGTGCTCGCCCAGCTGCCGACGGTGTCACCAAGGCTCGGATGGTCCCACCAGGCCGCATGCCAACGCGCGAGCGTGGAAACGATCGCGAATGTTTGCTCACGCGACGGCGGCAACGGCCATTGGGTTGCGATCTCATGGCTATCGGCGAGATCTTCGAGCAGGAGATGCCAGGTCTGGCCCTCCTCGTCGAAACGTCTGTCGAAACAGCGCGGCACCAACCCCGGCGGCGTGTTCGGTGCCAGCATCGTATAGAAGGCCACCTCGTGCCGACCGCCATCGGCGAGCGTCTTGGCAAAATCGGCATGCGACGTCTTGAGGATCAGTGATTGCGGTGCACCGGCTGATTCGCCGACATAGCGCAGGCCGAGCCGGGCGATGTGCGACACGACGGTGTCGCGCTCATGCAGCACCTTCACCTCGCGCACGGCGCCGGCGTCCAGCGCGCCGGCCTTGCGCAGTGCAGCCGTCAGGTAGCTGGGCTCAGCGACCGCCGGCAGTTGCGTGGATGTCATGAAGCGCCCCCCGGTGCATGCAGCCATACTGCATGATCACTCGGGGAAGCGCCAGCCGCATCGGCCGCCTGACGCGGCGGCCCGGCCTCAGACGTCGAAGAACACCGTCTCGTTGTCGCCCTGCAGGCGCAGGTCGAGGCGATAGACCGGCTTGCCGGCCTCACGCACCGCGATCAGCGTGGCGCGGCGGTCGGCCGGTACCAATCCCAGCACGGGATCGGCGGCGTTGCCTGCCTCGTCGCTGAAATAGATGCGGGTATAGAGATGCCGCAGCATGCCGCGCGCGAACACCGCCAGAACGATGTGCGGCGCCTGCGGCTTGCCGTCGGGATCGGGCACGACGCCCGGCTTGATGGTGTCGAAGGAGTAATTGCCGTCCTTGTCAGTACCGCAGCGGGCGAAGCCGCGGAAGCTGGCGTTCGGCAATGCGCGCTTGTCCTGCGGATCGGCAAAGCGGCCCTGTGCATCGGCCTGCCAGATCTCCAGCATGGCGTCCGGCACGACGACGCCGTCGCCGTCAAACACCCGGCCCTCGATGCGGACACGGTCACCGGTGACATCGGGCGTCAGCGTCGAATTGGTGAACGCGTCGTTCCAGGCGTAGTCGCCGGTCGGCGTCAGGCCGTATTTGAAGAACGGGCCGACCGTTTGCGATGGCGTGATCCCATTGGGCTTCGCAGAATCCTGCACTTTAGTGGTTCTCCATGGGGGTGGCATCGTTGCCGCGCAGCACGATGTCGAAGCGATAGCACAGCGCCCATTCCGGCTTGGTATTCTCCAGGTCGAACGAGGAGACCATGCGCATCCGCGCCTTCTCGTCCGGCACCGAGTTGAAGATCGGATCGAACGGGAACAGCGGGTCACCCGGGAAATACATCTGCGTCACCAGGCGGGTGACGAAGGAATGGCCGAACACCGACAGATGGATATGGGCGGGACGCCAGGCGTTGTGGTGATTGCCCCAGGGATAGGCGCCCGGCTTGATGCTCACGAAGCGGTAATAGCCGGCGGCATCGCTCACGGTGCGGCCCGCGCCGGTGAAGTTGGGATCGAGCGGCGCCGGATGCTGATCGCGGACATGGACGTAGCGGCCGCAGGCATTGGCCTGCCAGATCTCAACCAGCGAGTTCGGGACGCCGCGACCGTCCTCGTCGCGGACATGGCCGTGCACGATGATGCGCTCGCCGAGCGGCTCGCCCTTGTGCTGGGTGGTGAGGTCGTTGTCGCCGTCGCGCACGGTTTCGTGGCCGTAGACCGGACCTGTCAGTTCCGACAGCGTGTGGCGCATCGGGATCAAGGGCTTGCTCGGCGCGCGCTTGATCGAGCTCTTGTATTCGGGCGACAGCGGCAGCGGATGCGCCTTGTTGCTGTCGACGGGATAGATGAATGTCATGGGCGAACTCCTCCCCGGCCATTTTAGTTCAGCCGGTCAACGCTTATGCCAATCATTATAGAATATAACTAATCTAGGGAAGCGGGTTTAGCGGCCTTCCTTGCCCGCTTATTTGATCGGCGGCCGCGGCAGCACGGCCTCTCCGACCTCCAGCCGGTAAGTGTGGTCGAGCGAATACCAGGGCATCGCGACATTGCTTGCGGCCGGATGCAGCGTCTCGTGGCGCACGAACTTGCCGATCAGTGCTTGTGTCACGCCGAACTGCACGTCGCTGTCGATATGGGGGTCGTTGGGATCGTAGACCTGCGAGATCAGCACCTTGAATCCCGGCTTGAAGATCAGCGCGTGCAGATGCGCGGGGCGATAGGGGTGGCGGCTTTGCGCCTTCAGCAGGCGGCCGACGACACCGTCGGTCGGGATGGGATAGCCGACCATCATCACCGAGCGAAAGGCAAAGCGCCCGTCGACATCGGTCGTGAACTTGCCGCGCAGATTCATGTCGGCCTGCTCGGGATCCTGGTTCTCATAGAGCCCGACCGGCGAGGCGTGCCAGACATCGACCTCGGCGCCGGCGACGGGGCGGCCCTCCTTGTCGACGACACGGCTGTTGACGAACAACGGCGCACCAGGCGTTTCGGAGCGGACGATCGATCCGCCATTCTCCACCCGCGGCGAGTTCAGCCGCCAGAAAGGTCCGAGCAGCGACTGGTCAGTTTCGGTGTTGCCCTGATCGCCGTTGTTGAGCAGGCAGACCAGCGGCGAGACGCCGAGCGAGCCAGCCATCAGCACGACTTCGTTATGCGTGTCGGTGGTCAGCTTGCCGAGTTCGGCGATCACAGCGGTGGCGTCGCGGAATTCCTTCTCGGTCAGGCGAACGTCACGGACGAAGCCGTGCAGGTGCTTGACCAGCGAGACCATGATCTGCCGCATCCGCGGATCGGAGGTCCGTTCCATCACCGCCAGTGCGGCGGCCGTGACGTCCTGCTCGCGCTCGATGATCATGGCATGATCCTTTCACCTTGCGTCATGGCCGGGCTTGTCCCGGCCATCCACGACCTTCTTCCCGCGCACCAAGAACGTGGATGCCCGGGACAAGCCCGGGCATGACGAGTCTGTGGCCCCGGCCCCGGGATGACGTCAGTTCAGCTTCTCGATCGCAACGGCAACACCCTGGCCGACGCCGACGCACATGGTGGCCAGCGCAAGCTTGCCGCCGCGCTTCTCCATGCCGTGGACGGCGGTGAGCGCGAGGCGAGCGCCGCTCATGCCCAGCGGATGGCCGAGCGCGATGGCGCCGCCATGCGGATTGACGAAATCGGCATCGTCGGCGACGCCGAGCTGGCGCATGCAGGCGATGCCCTGCGAGGCGAAAGCTTCGTTGAGCTCGATCAGGTCGAAGTCGGTGATCTTCTTGCCCAGACGCTCCATCAGCTTGCGGGTCGCGGGCACGGGGCCGATGCCCATGATGCGCGGCGGCACGCCGGCCGAGGCGAGGCCGAGAATGCGGGCGCGCGGCGTGAGGCCATGCTTCTTCACGGCAGCTTCCGAGGCCAGGATCAGTGCGGCCGCGCCGTCGTTGACGCCCGACGCATTGCCGGCCGTCACCGTGCCGGGATTGCGCACGATCGGCTTCAGCTTGGCGAGACCTTCCAGCGTGGTCTCGGGACGCGGATGCTCGTCCTTGTCGACGGTAACAGGCCCGGCCTTGCCGCCGGGAATGGTGATCGGGATGATCTCTTCGGCGAAATAGCCGGCTGCGATCGCCTGACCGGCGCGCTGCTGCGAGCGGATGGCGAAGGCATCCTGGTCGGCGCGCGAGACCTGGAATTCCTCGGCGACGTTCTCGCCGGTCTCCGGCATCGCATCGACGCCATACTGCGCCTTGAGCAGCGGATTGATGAAGCGCCAGCCGATCGTGGTGTCGAATATCTCGGCGGAGCGCGAGAAGGCTTCCTGCGCCTTGCCCATCACGAACGGCGCGCGGGTCATGGATTCCACGCCGCCGGCGATCGCAAGCTCGATCTCGCCGGAGCGGATGGCGCGGCCCGCCGCACCGACAGCATCGAGGCCGGAGGCGCAAAGCCGGTTCAGGGTCTGGCCGGGAACCGAGTCCGGGAGTCCCGCGAGCAGCAGCGCCATGCGCGCGACGTTGCGGTTGTCCTCGCCGGCCTGGTTGGCGCAGCCGAAGAAGACTTCGTCGACCTGCGCCCAATCGAGATTGGGGTGCTTGGCCATCAGCGCCTTGATCGGGGCCGCCGCGAGGTCGTCGGCGCGCACCTTGGCAAGCGCGCCGCCGAAACGGCCGATCGGGGTCCGCACGGCATCGCAGATAAAGACGTCACGCATCGTTGTTCTCCCTGAATGCCGCGGTTCGGCCAGAATTCTTCAATGACGGCGGAGTTTTAGGAGGGCGCCCGCGGCAGGTCAATTGACGGTTTCGCGTGCGATTTGCAGGGGCCTGCCACCCGCCACGCATGCCGCAGTGCGGACAACGTGGAAAACCTCACCTGTCCGGCCAAACCGGTAGGATGCTCGGGTGAAATTTTGTAGGTTGCACCGCTCATGACGATGCAACAGCCCATCCCCGCGCCAGAACCTGAATTCACGCCCGCGCCGCAGGCGGACGCCGCCGCGCGCGTCACGCCGATGATGGAACAGTACCTGGAGATCAAGGCGGCGCATCAGGGCCTGCTGCTGTTCTACCGGATGGGCGATTTCTACGAGCTGTTCTTCGAGGACGCCGAGATCGCCTCGAAGACGCTCGGCATCGTGCTGACCAAGCGTGGCAAGCATCAGGGCAACGACATCCCGATGTGCGGCGTGCCAGTCGAGCGCTCCGAGGATTATCTGCATCGCCTGATCAACGCCGGCCACCGGGTTGCCGTGTGCGAGCAGACCGAGGATCCCGCCGCTGCGAAAGCGCGCGGCAACAAGAGCGTCGTGCGCCGCGGCGTTGTCCGGCTGGTCACGCCGGGCACGCTGACCGAGGACACGCTGCTCGATGCGCGCGCCAACAGCTATCTGCTCGCGATAGCGCGAGCACGCTCGTCGGCCGGCGGCGACCGCTTTGGCCTCGCCTGGATCGATATCTCGACCGCCGAATTCACTGTCACGGAATGCTCCAGCGGGGAGCTCGCCGCGACGCTGGCGCGCATCAACCCGAACGAGGCCATCGTCACCGACGCGCTCTATAGCGACAACGAGCTCGGACAAACCTTGCGCGAGCTGCCGGCGCTAACGCCGGTGACCCGCGACGTCTTCGATGGCGCCACCGCCGAAAAGCGCCTCTGCGACTACTTTGCCGTCGCGACCATGGACGGGCTGGCGCAACTGACGCGGCTGGAGGCCACGGCTGCTGCCGCCGCCGTCACCTATGTCGATCGCACCCAGGTCGGCAAGCACCCGCCGCTGTCGCCGCCCGCACGCGAAGCCTCGGGCGCGACCATGGCGATCGATCCGGCGACGCGCGCCAATCTCGAACTGACGCGGACGCTCGCGGGCGAACGCCGCGGCTCGCTGCTCGATGCGATCGACTGCACGGTGACCTCGGCCGGCTCGCGCCTGCTGGCGCAGCGGCTCGCAGCACCCTTGACCGATGCGCCGGCGATCGCGCGGCGGCTCGATGCTGTCAGCGCCTTCGTCGCGGATTCGGCCACGCGCGAGGACATCCGCAGCATCTTGCGCGGCGCGCCCGACATGTCGCGCGCGCTCGCCCGTCTCTCGGTCGGCCGCGGCGGGCCGCGCGATCTCGCAGGTCTGCGCGACGGAATCATCGCCGCCGACCAGGTTCTGGCGCGGCTTTCCGAGCTCGACCAGCCGCCGCAGGAGATCGCCGCCGTGATGGCGGCGCTGAGGCGTCCCTCGCGCGAGCTCGCGGCCGAATTTGCCCGTGCGCTCGACGAGCAGCTGCCGCTGATCAAGCGCGATGGCGGCTTCGTTCGTGCCGGTTACGAGCCGGCCCTTGATGAAGCGAGAAACCTGCGCGACGCCTCCCGCCTCGTGGTCGCCGCGATGCAGGCCCGCTACGCCGACAACACTGGCGTCAAGGGCCTCAAGATCCGCCACAACAACGTGCTCGGCTATTTCGTCGAGGTCACCGCGCAGCACGGCGACAAGCTGATGTCGGCGCCGCTGAACGCGACCTTCATCCATCGCCAGACGCTGGCGGGCCAGGTGCGCTTCACGACGTCCGAGCTTGGCGAGATCGAAGCCAAGATCGCCAATGCCGGTGACCGCGCGCTCGGGCTCGAGCTCGAAATCTTCGAGCGGCTCTGCGCGAGGGCGATCGAGATCAGCGACGATCTGCGCGCTGCGGCGCAAGGCTTTGCGCTGCTCGACGTTGCGACGTCGCTCGCCAAGCTCGCGGTCGATGAAAACTATGTGCGGCCCGAGGTCGATGGCTCGCTCGGCTTCGCGATCGAGGCCGGCCGCCATCCCGTGGTCGAGCAGGCCTTGAAGCGCAATGGCGAGCCGTTCATCGCCAATGCCTGCGACCTCTCGCCTGGCCCAGCGCAAAAATCCGGCCAGCTCTGGTTGCTCACCGGTCCGAACATGGCGGGTAAATCGACCTTCCTGCGCCAGAACGCATTGATTGCGCTGCTGGCGCAGATCGGCAGCTTCGTGCCGGCCGCACGCGCGCGGATCGGCATCATCGACCGGCTGTTCTCGCGCGTCGGCGCCGCCGACGATCTCGCGCGGGGCCGCTCCACCTTCATGGTGGAGATGGTCGAGACGGCTGCGATCCTCAACCAGGCCGGCGAGCGCGCTCTGGTGATCCTCGACGAGATCGGCCGCGGCACCGCCACCTTCGACGGCCTCTCCATTGCCTGGGCCGCGATCGAGCATCTGCACGAAAGCAACCGCTGCCGCACGCTGTTCGCGACGCACTATCACGAGCTGACCGCACTCTCGGCCAAGCTGCCGCGCATGTTCAACGCGACGGTGCGGGTGAAGGAGTGGCAGGGCAACGTCGTGTTCCTGCATGAGGTGCTGCCGGGCTCGGCCGATCGCTCCTACGGCATCCAGGTGGCAAAGCTCGCAGGCCTGCCGCCGGCCGTGATCACGCGCGCGAAATCGGTGCTGGCGAAGTTAGAGGCGCAAGACCGCGGCCAAACGGCTCGCGCCCTCGCCGACGATCTGCCGCTGTTCGCGGTTCCCTCACGCGCTGCCGCGGAAGCCGCGCCGCCGACCGAGGCCGAGCTATTGATGGACGCGGTCAAGGCGCTGCACCCCGACGAGATGTCCCCGCGCGAGGCGCTGGACGCGCTGTATGCGCTGAAGGCCAAGCTGCCGAAGCAATGAAAGGTCTCGTAGGGTGGGCAAAGCGCAGCGTGCCCACCATGCAGCGACGAATTCGTGGAGGGATGGTGGGCACGGCGCGCAAAAAAAGCGCGCCTTTGCCCACCCTACGAAACCACCGCCAGCGGCTTCCGTCGCCCGTTCCACCACAATGTTAAATTCCACACGATGCAGGTGGCGAGCCCCAAGCTGAGGCCCATCGCCGAGCCGAAATTGGCGGCACCGACATGCAGCACCGCAATCGCCATGCCGAACCCGAGCAGACCCCAGGCGGAGTTGGCGAGCACGGCGGCGGTCGGCGGACCGCCAATGCGCGGATGCAGGATCACCATCATGCTGGTGAAGACGATCGGATAGAGCGCGATGACGCCGGAGACGCGCGGGCCGACCCAGCCCGAGGTCGAGACCACGATCGCGACCAGCGTCGCCACCAACAAGGCGCGGAACGGAATGTCGTACCAGCGGCGCGTCACCAGCGGCATCTTCACGTGGCGGTACCGTGCAAGCAGCGGAATGCAGATGCCGAAGGCCACCAGGTTGACGGCGAGCCCGGCCGCGAGCGTCCAGTAGAACAGGCGAATGATCGAGGCGAGACCGATCCACACTGCGACCGCACACCCGACACTCACGGCAAAGCTGTGCCGTTGGGCCAGCACGACATAGGTCAACCCCAGGAAGATCGTCGCGGCGTTGACGGGAAGGCTCGACAACGCGCCCTGCGCGATGAAGGCGGCGTCGTGGTCGATCGCGAGGAAGACGTAGGACGGGCCCGCCGAGATCGGCAGCGTCGCCACCAGCGCACCAATCACCGGGCCGGAGCGCTCGGTGATGATCGATGCCGACACCACAAAGGCGGCCGCGACCGCCATGCGCAGGAGAAGAAAGAGGATGTAAGACAGTTCGCCAGGCATTTTTTTCTTCTTGCCCTCCCCGCAATAGGGAAGGTGGCAGCTATATCCGCTGCATCGACACCGAAACCTTCGGGCCGTTCTTGATGGTCTGATAGACCACGCAATAGCGCTCGGTGAGCTTGAGCAGGAGATCGAGCTTGTCCTGCGGCGCATCGGTATCGACCTCGAACCGCAGACGGATCTCGGCGAAGCCGACCGGGGCCTCCTTGTCGACGCCGAGCGTGCCGCGAAAATCGAGATCGCCCTCCGAGTAGACGTGACCGGTCTTGAGCGGCACCTCGATCGCGGTTGCGACCGATTTCAGCGTGACGCCGGCGCAGGCCACAAGCGCTTCCAGCAGCATGTCGCCGGAGCAGAGCTCGAGGCCGGAGCCGCCGGTTGCCGGATGCAGGCCTGCCATCGCGATGGCGCGGCCGGTTTCGACCTTGCAGGCGATGCCTTCGCTGTCGATCGAGCCCTTGGCCTTCAGCGTGATCATCGCAGTCTTGGGATCGGTCTTGTAGCGTTCCTTGATCGGGGCCTGCATCTGGCGCAGTTCTGCGGCGTCCATCTTGTTCTCTCCCGGAAAATTACCTCTCGATGTACCGGCTCAGAGAGAAAATGTCACCACCACATAGCCTGACCGGGACCCTGGGTTGCGTCACGGTCGGGCACGTTGCGGTCGAGCGAACGGTCGAGTGACGTCAGCACACTCCGCTTGAAATTCTCGAACAGCGGCGCATTGCGGTCGCGCGGCCGGGTCAGATTGATCTCGATCTGGTCGAACAGCCGGCCCGGCCGCGGTCGCATCACCAGGACGCGGTCGGCCAGCGCCACGGCCTCGTCGACGTCATGTGTGACGAGGATCAAGGTCGGGCGCGTGTCGGCCCAGAGGTCGAGCAGATGATCCTGCAGGTCGCGGCGGGTGAAGGCGTCGAGCGCGGAGAACGGCTCGTCGAGCAGGAGCACCTCGGGCTGCGGCACCAGCGCCCGCGCAATCGCGACGCGCTGCGCCTGCCCGCCGGAGAGCTCGCGCGGCCAGGCCTGCGCCTTGTCGGCGAGGCCGACGCGGGCGAGCGCGCGCGCCACCTTCTCGCGCCGCTCAGCGGCAGACAGATCAGCGAGCCCAAAGCCGATATTGTCGGCGACGCTGAGCCAGGGCAGCAGCCGCGGCTCCTGGAAGATGATGCCGATCTTGGCGTGTGGCGCGGCGATCGCTTCGCTGTCGAGCGTCACCCTGCCGGAGCTGGCGCGGTCGAGGCCGGCGACGGCGCGGAGCAATGTTGATTTGCCGCAGCCGGAGCCGCCGATGATGGCGACGATCTCGCCCTGGCTGACCTCGGCCGAGAAACGCGCCAGCGCCTGCACGCCGTTGGGATAGGTCTTGCTGACCCGGTCGAGCACCAGCATCGCTTAAGTTCCCTTGGTACGCCCGAAGGCGTCCTGCCAGCGCAGGAAGGGGGCGGCCGCAACCTCGATCAACCAGTCGGTGAGCTTGCCGAGGATGGCGAAGATCACGATCGCGGCGAGGATCTGCGCGGGCTTACCGAGCTGCTGGCCGTCGAGCAGGAGGTAGCCGAGGCCTTCGGACGCGCCGATCAACTCGGCCGCCACCACGAACATCCAGCCCAGACCAAGGCCAACACGCAAAGACACCACGTAGGCCGGCAGCACCGCCGGCAGCAGGATGCGGCGGATCATGGCAAACCCGGAGAGGCGGAAGGTGCGACCGACCTCGACGATCTTGCGATCGACGATGAGGATCGCGCCCATCACGCCGAGATAGACCGGGAAGAACACGCCGACCGCGATCAGCACGATCTTGGACGTCTCGAAAATGCCGAGCCAGAGGATGAACAACGGCACCCAGGCCAGCGAGGGAATTGCGCGTAGCGCCTGCACGGTCGGATCGAGCAGCCGCCGCGCCAGCGACCAATAGCCGGAGACGGCGCCGAGCAGCGTGCCGGCGATGACGCCGAAGGCGAAGCCGAGGCCGACACGCCACAGCGTCGCGGCGATGTGGCGGATCAGCTCGCCGGAGCGGGCGAGTTCGGCGATGGTGGCGAAGACGCGCGAGGGCGGCGGCACCAGCCGGCCGTTGGACCAGCCGAGCCAGACCACGAGCTCCCAGCCGAGCGCGAGGATCAACGGCAGCAGCAGCCCCAGCATCGGCCGCGCGTAGCGCGACAGCCGCGAGGGCGCCGCGGCGCTCTCGGCCGGTTCCGAGGATTGCTGCAAAACTGGCGCGTCGGAGATCATGGCCGGTAGGAAGCGCGTCTTCTGTGAGATTGCAACACTACTCTTGCCACGCCCTCAGCCCATCGTCCCGGACAAGCGAGCGGAGCGAGCGCAGATCCGGGACGACGGCGGAGTTTGGTACGCCGCGCACCCTCTTCCGCGAAAAACTAATTCGTCGGCAGCGGGACCTGGTCGTCGATCAGGGCATCCAACGTCGCCTTCACATCGACCTTGGCGTCGACGACGCCGGCCTGTTGCAGGGCAAGGCCTGCGGCAAGGATCGACTCGCGCTGGGCTGCGCCGATGCGGCTGTGGGTGAGTTCGGTGCGCTCCTTGAGCTGCTTGTCAACGACGGCGTCGGGAAGCTTTGTGACGGCGATGAACGTCTTCTTCAGCTCGTCGTAATTCGCCAGCGAATACTTCCGCGCCTCCTCGTAGACCGCGAGCACGCGGCGGGCAGCATCCGGATAGTCCTTCAAGAACTGCTCGCGCACATTGAGGATGCCCCAGGTGTTGGCGTCCGCCTTGCGATAGAACAGCTTTGCGCCCTCCTCGACCTCGGCCTGCGCCATCATCGGATCGAGACCGGCCCAGGCATCGACGTCGCCGCGGATCAGCGCGGTCTTGCCGTCGGCGTGCTGCAGCAGCACCGGGGTGATGTCCTTTTCGGTGAGACCCGCGCCGAGCAGCGCGCGCACCAGGAAGATGTGCGGATCGGTGCCGCGCGTCACCGCGACGCGCTTGCCCTTGAGGTCAGCCACGTTAGTGATCTTGGAATCCTTGCCCGTGACCAGCGCGGTCCACTCGGGGCGCGAATAGACATAGATCGATTTGATCGGGTTGCCGTTGATGCGCGCGACCAGAGCTGCCGAACCCGCGGTCGAGCCGAAATCGATCGAGCCGGCATTAAGGAATTCGAGCGCCTTGTTGGAGCCGGCCGACTGCACCCAGGTGATGGTGATGCCGTCCTTGGCGAATTCCTTCTCCAGCAGTCCCTTCTGCTTCAGGACCATCGACACCGGATTGTAGGTCGCCCAGTCGATGCGGATTTCCTTGAGCGGATCCGCCGCCTTTGCCGCGGGGGTCACAGCGAGTGCCACGGCTCCCGCCAACAGAATGCGTCGTGAAATCCGGATCATGCCCAGCTCCTTGAAATTTCATTGTTTTTCAATGAGTTATATCTAGAGGTCAACCAGAAAATCCCACCTTGAAAGCGCAACGGCCGAGAACAGCTTTGCCCAAAGCGGCCGTTTTCCAGCATGGAACGACTATTGCCAGAGAATGGCGGGTGACAGCGCCTGTCACCTCTTATATCCGGTGAGACATGGACAGCGTTGCGACCGAGCACAGGCCACAGGTGGATGATCGCTTCGACACCGCGCGGATCACCGCCGCGGTCGATGCGCTTGCCGAAAAGCATCGAGGCCGTGAGGACACGTTCCGCACCGCGACCGCGCAACTGCTCAAGGCCGAGCTGCTCGCCGCGCGCGCCGCTGCGCAGGCAATCCTGCTGAAGGACCGCCACGGGCGCCGCTGCGCCGAGCGGCTGTGCCACGTGCAGGACGAGATCATCCGCATCCTCTATTCAGCCGCGACCCGTCATCTCTATCGCTCGCCGATCCCGAGCGGCGCGGAGCGCATGGCGGTGGTCGCGACCGGCGGCTACGGCCGCGGCCTGATGGCCCCCGAATCCGACATCGATCTCCTGTTTATCCTGCCCTACAAGCAGACGGCCTGGGGCGAGCAGGTCGCCGAAGCCATTCTTTATTGCCTCTGGGACATGGGGTTGAAGGTCGGCCACGCCACGCGCTCGGTCGATGAATCGATCCGGCAGGCGCGCGGCGACATGACCATCCGCACCGCGATCCTGGAGACGCGCTTCCTCACCGGCGACCAGCCGCTCTATGACGAGCTCGTCGCACGCTTCGACAAGGAGGTGGTGCAGGGCACCGCGTCCGAATTCGTCACCGCGAAGCTCGCCGAGCGCGAGGAGCGGCATCGCCGCGGCGGCCAGTCGCGCTATCTGGTCGAGCCCAACGTCAAGGACGGCAAGGGCGCGCTTCGCGACCTGCACACGCTGTTCTGGATCGCCAAATACGTCTATCGCGTCCGCGACACCGATGAGCTCGCCGAGCGCGGCGTGTTCGATGCGCAGGAATACCGCACCTTCCGGCGCTGCGCCGACTTCCTCTGGTCGGTGCGCTGCAATTTGCATTTCTACTCCGGCCGCGCCGAAGAGCGCCTCTCCTTCGATCTCCAGCGCGAGATCGCGGTCCGGCTCGGCTACACCTCGCATCCCGGCATGCAGGACGTCGAGCGCTTCATGAAGCACTACTTCCTGGTCGCCAAGGAAGTCGGCAACCTCACCGCCATCCTCTGTGCCAAGCTCGAGGACCAGCAGGCCAAGCCCGCACCGGTGCTGAGCCGGATGATGGCGCGTCTGCGCCCCACGCCTGTGAAGCGGCGTGTGCCTGACAGCGATGACTTCATCGTCGACAACAACCGCATCAACGTCGCCGCGCCCGACGTCTTCAAGCACGATCCGGTCAATCTGATCCGCATCTTCCGCCTGGCGCAGAAGAACAACCTCGCCTTCCACCCGGACGCGATGCGCGACGTGACGCGCTCGCTCGGCCTGATCAACGCGCAGATGCGCGAGAACCCCGAGGCCAACCGGCTGTTCATGGAGATCCTGACCTCCGACAACGCCGAGATCGTGCTGCGGCGGATGAACGAGACCGGCGTGCTCGGCCACTTCATCCGCGCCTTTGGCAAGATCGTCTCGATGATGCAGTTCAACATGTACCATCACTACACCGTCGACGAGCATCTGATCCGCTGCGTCGGATTCCTCCAGGACATCGAGCGCGGCGGCGCCGAGGAATTTACGCTCGCCAGCGACCTGATGCGCAAAATTCGCCCCGAGCACCGTTCGGTGATCTACATCACGACGCTGCTGCACGACATCGCCAAAGGACGGCCCGAGGATCATTCGATCGCCGGCGCCAAGGTCGCGCGCCGGCTCTGCCCGCGGCTCGGCTTCAGCGCGGCCGACACCGAGCTCGTGGCCTGGCTGATCGAGGAGCATCTCACGATGTCCACGGTCGCGCAGTCGCGCGATCTTTCCGACCGCAAGACCATCGAGAATTTCGCCGCCGTGGTGCAGTCGGTCGAGCAGATGAAGCTGCTCACGATCCTGACCACCGCCGACATCCGCGGCGTCGGTCCGGGCGTGTGGAACGGTTGGAAGGCGCAGCTGCTGCGCTCGCTTTATTACGAGACCGAACCGGTGCTGACCGGCGGCTTCTCGGAGGTCGACCGCGGCAAGCGCCTCACGGCCGCCTACGCCGAATTCCGGCACGCCTTCGCCGAATGGCCGGCCGACGAGCTCGATGCCTATGTCGGCCGGCACTATCCGGCCTATTGGCTCAAGGTCGAGCTGCCGCGCAAGATTCGTCACGCCCGCTTTGTGCGGTCGAGCGAACAGGCCGGCCACAAGCTCGCGATCAATGTCGGCTTCGACGAGGTGCGCGGCGTCACCGAGCTCACCATCTTCGCCGCCGACCATCCCTGGCTGCTGTCGATCATTGCCGGCGCCTGCGCTTCGGCCGGTGCCAACATCGTCGACGCCCAGATCTACACCACGACCGACGGCCGCGCGCTGGATACGATCTCGATCTCCCGGGAATACGACCGTGACGAGGACGAGGGCCGGCGCGCCACGCGCATTGGCGAGATGATCGAGGACGTGCTGGAAGGCAAGCTGCGCCTGCCCGAAGTCGTGGCGCGGCGCACCGTGCGCAGCAAGGCGCGGCCTTTCGTGATCGAGCCGGAAGTGACGATCAACAACCAGTGGTCCGACCGCTACACCGTGATCGAGGTGTCCGGCCTCGACCGCCCCGGCCTGCTCTACGAGCTGACCACCGCGATCTCGAAGCTCAACCTCAACATCGCCTCGGCGCATGTCGCGACCTTCGGCGAGCGCGCCCGCGACGTGTTCTACGTCACCGACCTGCTCGGCGCGCAGATCAACGCTCCGACCCGCCAGGCCGCGATCAAGAGCGCGCTGACCCACGTGATGGCCGGCGACAAGGCAGTTCTGCCGGCGGCATAATTCGTCATTCCGCGGCGCCGCGCAGCGGCGAGCCCGGAATCCATTCGTCGACACCGTCGGTGCGGCCCGATGGATTCCGGGTTCACGCTTCGCGCGCCCCGGAATGACGGTGGGGAGAGACCTAAACTTCCACGCCCTCATGCCTGAGCAGCCAGCGCTTGCGCTCGAGGCCGCCGCCGTATTTCACCAGCGAACCATCGGCGCCGATCAGGCGGTGGCAGGGCAGCACCACGCTGATCGGGTTGGAGCCGTTGGCATGGCCAACGGCGCGAATGGCTTTGGGCTTGTCGATCTTTGCGGCGAGCGCGCCATAGCTCATCGTGGTGCCGACCGGGATTTTGGCGAGTGCGGTCCAGACCTCTTGCTGAAACGGTGTGCCTGCGATGCGCCATGCGATCGACGACAGCTGCGCAAGATTACCCGCAAAGTAATCCGACAGCGCGGCCTTCATCGCCACCGGCGCGGAACGCTCGCGCAGATCTACCGCGCCGTAATGCAGCCGCAGCAGCTCGCGCATGCGGTGCCCGTAGTCGTCCCAGTCGAGCGCGCGCAACGCGCCGTCGGCATCGGTGACGAGCAACGCGATCCCGATCGGCGTCGCCAGCCGATCGAGGCCGAAGCGTTCAGGAGTCCTGGTTGATCGAGCGACCATTGCGACACCGTTGCATCGAAACACACTTCGGACTTGCCATGCCGGCCATGCTAACGTCCACCCGAAAGCTGACGCTTTTGGGGGAGCTCAACTTGATCTGGATCGCCAATATCCTGGTGGCGCTGGTCGCCGCGCTGCACGCCTACTTCCTGATCCTGGAGATGTTCCTGTGGGACAAGCCGCTTGGCTTGAAGACGTTTCGCAATACGCCTGAGAAGGCCGAGATCACGAAAGTGCTGGCCGCCAATCAGGGCCTCTATAACGGCTTCCTCACCGCCGGCCTGATCTGGGGTCTCGCCCACGGTAACCCGGCCTTCGCGTTCCAGATCAAGGTGTTCTTTCTGCTCTGCGTGATCGTGGCGGGCACCTATGGTGCGGCGACCGTCAGCACGCGCATCCTTATCGTGCAGGCGCTACCGGCGGCGATCGCACTGGCTGTATTGTTCCTAGCCTGAATTCCTGGCCTAGATCTTAGCCCGAGGCGCTACGGCGCAGCGCCGCGATCCTTGCGCGGCGCCTGCCCTTCCTCCACACTCTCCGGCAGCGATGGCGACCGTTGCAATCAACGGGAAAAGACTGTCGGCCGGAAAATTCCGTCAGGAGGAACAACCCAAAATGAGCAATCGCAGAGCCTTTATAGCTGCCACGGCGGCGCTCGCCTTCGCGTTCTCCGCCAGCCAAGCCTTCGTGAGCCAAGCCCTCGCCCAGAAGAAATACGACACCGGCGCGAGCGACACCGAGATCAAGATCGGCCAGACCGTGCCGTTCTCCGGCGCCTATTCCGTCTACGCCAATATCGGCAAGACGCAGGCCGCCTACTTCAAGATGATCAACGATCAGGGCGGCATCAACGGCCGCAAGATCAATCTGATCCAGTATGACGACGCCTATTCGCCGCCGAAGACGGTCGAGCAGGTGCGCAAGCTCGTCGAAGGAGACGAGGTGCTGTTCACCTTCCAGATTATCGGTACGGCCGCCAACGCCGCCGTGCAGAAGTATCTCAACGGCAAGAAGATCCCGCAGCTCCTCGCCTCGACTGGCGCAGCGCGGTTCAACGATCCGCAGAACTATCCCTGGACCATCGCCTACAATCCCAACTATCTGTCCGAGGGACGCATCTACGCAAAATACATTCTCAAGGAGCATCCGAACGCCAAGATCGGCGTGCTCTACCAGAACGACGATATGGGCCGCGACTATCTCGCCGGCCTGAAGAGCGGCCTCGGCGACAAGGCCGCCAGCATGATCGTCGGCGAGGTCTCCTACGAGGTCACCGATCCGACAGTGGACTCGCAGGTGGTGAAGCTGAAGTCGATGGGCGTCGACCTGTTCTACGATGCCTCGACGCCGAAATTCGCCGCACAGGCAATCAAGAAGCTGGCCGACCTCGGCTGGACGCCGGTGCATATCCTCGACATCAATGCCAGCCCGATTTCGGCGACGCTGAAGCCGGCCGGCCTCGACATCTCCAAGGGCATCATCTCGACCCAATACGGCAAGGAGCCGGGCGATCCGCAGTGGAAGGACGATCCGGGCGTGAAGGCCTTCTTCGCCTTCATGGATAAATATTTCCCCGAAGGCGACAAGCTCAACACCGTCAACACCTACGCCTATTCGGTGGCCGAGCTGCTGGTCCAGGTGCTGAAGCAATGCGGCGATGACCTGACGCGCGAGAACGTCATGAAGCAGGTCGCCAACGTCAAGGACTTCACCCCGAGCTTCGCGCTGCCCGGCATCAAGATCAACACCGGGCCGAATGATTATCGCGTCAACAAGCAGATGCAGATGATGAAGTTCAACGGCGAGCGCTGGGAGCTGTTCGGCCCGATCATCGAGGACTCGGGCCCGGCGGGTTAGTTCGGGTCGTAGGTGGGTTAGCCGCAGCGGCTGCGCGAAGCGCGATCCGCTGGGCGTAACCCACCTCGTCTCTTTCCCACGTGTCGGCGGAAGTGGTGGGTTACGCTTCGCTAACTTACCCTACGAACGCCCACCTTGCGCGGCAACAGCGGCTCCTCCACACTCCCGCGCAGCGATGGCGCCGGACGCGCAGTGCGTCCGGCAGACCATCTGCAATAACAGACTGAGGAAATTGCGAATGAGGGATGGAATTTTGCATCTGGTTACGGCAACGGCCCTGACCATGGCGCTGTCGGTCTCTGCGGCCAATGCCCAGAAGAAATATGATCCGGGCGCCAGCGACACCGAAATCAAGGTCGGACAGACCATGCCGTTTTCGGGACCGGCGTCGGCCTATTCGTCGATCGGCAAGACCCAGGCCGCCTACTTCAAGATGATCAACGATCAGGGCGGCATCAACGGCCGCAAGATCAATTTGATCCAGTATGACGACGCCTATTCGCCACCGAAAGCTGTGGAGCAGATCCGCAAGCTGGTCGAGAGCGACGAGGTGCTGCTGACCTTCCAGATCATCGGCACGCCCGTGAACGCGGCCGTCCAGAAATATCTCAATTCGAAGAAAGTGCCGCAGCTGTTCGCGGCCACCGGCGCCTCGCGGTTCACCGACCCGAAGAACTTCCCGTGGACCATGGGATACAATCCAAACTACTTCGTCGAGGGCCGCATCTACGGCCAGTACATTTTGAAAGAGCATCCGAACGCGAAGATCGGCGTGCTCTATCAGAACGATGACCTCGGCAAGGACTATCTGAACGGCATCAAGGCCGGCCTCGGCGACAAGGCCGCCAAGATGATCGTGACGGAAGCGTCCTACGAGGTATCCGATCCCACGGTCGATTCGCAGATCCTCAAGATCAAGGATGCCGGCGCAGACCTGTTCTTCAGCGCCACCACGCCGAAGCAGGCCGCGCAGGCGATCAAGAAAATCGCCGAAATGGGCTGGCATCCGGTCCAGATCGTCGACATCAACGCCACCTCGGTCGGGGCGGTGCTGAAGCCCGCAGGCCTCGATGCCGCCAAGGGCCTGATCAGCGTCAACTACGGCAAGGAGCCGCTGGATCCGACCTGGAAGGACGACGCCGGTCTGAAGAAGTATTTCGACTTCATGGCCAAGTACTATCCGGATGGCGACAAGGATTCGAACTTCAACACCTATGGTTACGGCACCGCGCAGCTGCTGGTCCATGTCCTGAAGCAGTGCGGCGACGACCTGACGCGCGAGAACGTCATGAAGCAGGCGGCTTCTTTGAAGGACGTCACCAGCGACGTCGCGCTGCCCGGCATCAAGGCCAACACCTCGCCAACCGACTACCGCGTCAACAAGCAGCTTCAGATGATGAAGTTCAACGGCGAACGCTGGGAGCTGTTCGGCCCGATCCTGGAGGATGCGGGCGCAGCGGGTTAGGCGTTTCCGCTCGTCATTCCGGGATGGCGCGCGAGCGCCAGACCCGGAATCTCGAGATTCTCCGGTGCGGGAGCCCGCACCATAGTTCGATGCTTCGCATCGCCCCGGAATGGCAGTAGCTATTTCGGTATCTCGCCAAAGTTCTTCCCCACCGGCAGCACCGCGTGCCGGATCAGGCGCGAATCTTCCACCGCCGCCTGGCGGTGCTTGACCGCCTCGCGATAGACGGGGTCGCGGATCATCTCGACGAAGGCGGCGACGCTGGGGTATTCGGCAATGAAGCAGTGATCCCAGCGCTCGTCCTGCGGACCGATCAGCATCAGCTCGAACCTGCCCTGCCAGACGATGCGGCCGCCGAGGCGTTCGAACACCGGGCCACTTTCGCGACCATAGGCCGCATAGGCTTCCGCGCCGCTGGCCTTGCGGCCATCGGGATACGCCGCCTCTCTGCGCAGGCGCACGAGGTTGAGCATGTGAATGGGGCCGGGGCGGTCGTTGTCCCGGAATTGCGCAAAGACGTCCTTGGTCGGATCGATGTGGCCCATGCGAGTTCCCTCTTCGTTATGGCCGCGATCCTAGCTCTGCCGTGGGATGAGCGGAACTGCGGCTTGGGAATGCCGCAGCTCCTAATCAGGCGTTAAGGCCGGGGTAACGGGGCCTTAAACCCCGACCGCTAGCGTGCGGCGGGGCGGGATGACCGGGCGTTTGCGTATGGGGTCGGGAAAGAAAAAGGGTGGGCGGAAGGAGCCGTTGTTCGGCTTGCCCGCGGCGCTCGCCGATCTGCGCCTGACGGCGGCCGATCGCATTCCCAGCGGCGACGACAAGCCGAAAAAGTCCTCCAGCAAGCGCAAGAGCGACAAGTCCGACGACGAGCCGCCGCGCGAGCAGAAGTCGCAACCGAGCCGCAGCGGCGCCAGGCGCCGGCCGAAATCATCGATCAGCGCGGGCCTCGGCCGCCTCGTCTATTGGGGCGCGGTGCTGAGCCTGTGGGGCGTGATCGCCGTGATCGGCGTTGTGATCTGGGTCGGCGCCCACCTGCCGCCGATCCAATCGCTGGAGATTCCCAAACGTCCGCCGACGATCCAGATCGTCGGCATGGACGGCAGCCTGCTGGCGCAGCGCGGCGAGATGGCCGGCGCCAATGTGTCGCTGAAGGACCTGCCGCCCTATTTGCCCAAGGCCTTCATCGCCATCGAGGACCGCCGCTTCTATTCGCATTTCGGCATCGATCCGATCGGCATCCTGCGCGCGCTCGTCACCAACGTGCTCCATCGCGGCGTGTCGCAGGGCGGCTCGACGCTGACGCAGCAGCTCGCCAAGAACCTGTTCCTGACCCAGGAACGCACCATGGCGCGCAAGCTGCAGGAGGCGGAGCTCGCGATCTGGCTGGAGCGCAAGCATTCCAAGAACGAGATCCTGGAGCTCTATCTCAACCGCGTCTATTTCGGCTCCGGCGCCTATGGCGTCGAAGCCGCCGCGCAAAAGTATTTCGGCAAGCCGGCCCGGAGCGTGACGATCGCGGAGGCCGCGATGCTGGCCGGCCTGGTCAAATCGCCCTCGCGCCTCGCGCCGAACCGCAACCCCGAGGGGGCCGAGCAGCGCGCGCAGATCGTGCTGGCGGCGATGGCGGATGCCAAGTTCATCACCGAAGCGCAGGCCCAGGCTTCGATCGGCCACCCCTCCTACAATGTGAAGCCGGTCGGCGCCGGCACCGTGAACTACGTCGCCGATTGGATCGGCGAGGTGCTGGACGACCTCGTCGGCCAGATCGACGACAGCATCAAGGTCGAGACCACGATTGACCCGAAGCTCCAGGCCGTGGCGGAAGCCGCTGTGATCGACGAGCTCGCGGCCAAGAGTGTGAAGTTCAATGTCAGCCAGGGCGCGCTGGTGGCGATGACGCCCGACGGCGCGGTCCGCGCCATGGTCGGCGGCCGGAACTATTCCGACAGCCAGTACAACCGCGCAGTCACCGCCAAACGCCAGCCGGGCTCCTCGTTCAAGCCGTTCGTCTATCTGACCGCGATGGAGCAGGGCCTGACGCCAGATACGGTCCGCCAGGACGCGCCGATCGAGGTCAAGGGCTGGAAGCCCGAGAACTACACCCATGAATATTTCGGTGCGGTGACGCTGACGCAGGCGCTGGCGATGTCGCTCAATACGGTCGCCATCCGCCTCGGCCTCGAGGTCGGGCCGAAGAACGTGGTGCGCACAGCGCACCGGCTCGGCATCTCCTCGAAGCTCGAGCCGAACGCCTCGATCGCGCTCGGCACCTCGGAAGTCTCTGTCGTCGAGCTGGTCGGTGCCTATGCGGCGTTCGCCAATGGCGGCTTCGCAGCCGCGCCGCATGTGGTGACGCGGATCAGGACGCTGGACGGCAAGCTGCTCTACATGCGGCAGCCCGACGAGCACAACCAGGTGATCGAGCCGCGCTATGTCGGCATGATGAACACGATGATGCGGGAGACGCTGATCTCCGGCACGGCCAAGAAGGCCGAGATCCCTGGCTGGCAGGCGGCCGGCAAGACCGGCACCAGCCAGGATTACCGCGACGCCTGGTTCATCGGCTACACGTCGAACCTCGTCACCGGCGTCTGGCTCGGCAATGACGACAACTCGCCGACCAGGAAGGCGACCGGCGGCGGCCTGCCGGTAGAAGTCTGGACCCGCTTCATGCGCACCGCGCACGAGGGCGTGCAGGTGGCGGCCCTGCCGAACCTGCAAAACAATTGGGGGCCGGCGAACCTCGTGCAGATCTCATCGCAGGTGTCGCCGCCGACGCAAGCAGTGACCGGCCCCGCATCGGCGCCAGTCAACAATGGCGGTTATCGCTCACCACCGCCGGCGCGCGCCAACGCGCGACCGGAGGCAGCGGCCGGGCTCGATGGCTGGCTGATGGACCGGCTGTTCGGCGGCAACAGATAGAGGTCCTTGTTACCTCAAAACAAAAATCGCGAAAACAACCCCATGCACAGTAGGCGGCGCATTCCGGCGTGACGCGCGGTGGATTGGTTGAAGGCGTTGATGTGGTGGGGTGAATCGAGCGTGCCGCGCAATCGTCGCAGCGAGTGGGATCAGTCGAGCGGAACGTGCAGAATGCCGCCTCATTTTCAGCTGTCATTCCCCGCGAAGGCGGGGAATCCAGTACGCCGCGGCCTCTCGGTTTAGCAACAACGGCCTCGGATTACTGGATCGCCCGCCATCGCGGGCGATGACAGCGGTTGCTGGGCTACCAGCCCGCTCTAATCCTCGACCCCATATCGGTGCAGATCGTTGCCGTACGTATCGAGCCACTTCTTGGCGCGCTCCATCGACGGGCAGATCTTGCCGCAGACGCGCCAGAAGCGGGCGGAGTGGTTCATCTCGACGAGATGGGCCACTTCATGCGCGGCGAGGTAGTCGAGCACGTAGGGCGGCGCGAGGATCAGGCGCCAGGAGAACGACAGCGAGCCGGCCGAGGTACAGGAGCCCCATCGGCTGGACTGATCGCGGATCGAGAGCCGCTTCACCTTGACGCCGAGCCCGGCGGCATGGGTCTGCGACGAACGCTGCAGATCGCGGCGCGCCTCGCGCTTGAGGAAGTCATGGACGCGACGGTCGGCATGCTCGACGCCGCCGGCGACGCAGACAATGCGTTCACCGCTGTCACGAATTTCGGTCCACACCGTCCCACGCGCGCCGGCGCGATGCACGATGCGATGGGGAACGCCGCGAAGCGGTATCACTGTGCCAGGCTGGAACGGTGCAGCTTTCGGCAAACGACCGAGACGCGCTGCGATCCACGCACCGTGACGCTGCGCAAAGTCCTTGGCTTCGGCGAGCGTGCCGCGCGGCGGGATCGTGAGGATCGCTTCGCGGTCACTGGGATGAATTCTCAGCGTGTAACGGCGCGCTCGGCGGTGCCTGCGGAGCCGAATCGCAAAGAATTGCGATCCATGAGTGATGACGAGGGTCTTCGGTTCGTGGGGCCGCCGATAAAGGAGCGCGCGAGTGGCCATGTCTGTCAGTCCAGGGAGCAAGAGTTCGCCCGGATTCTGCCATAACCGCCGCCACGGAAAGCGCTCGGCGCAAAAACAAATCATTTGCCCAATATACAGGGGTCTGGCGTCCAGGAGACCCTACAGACTGGGGTTGGAACCCCAATTTTTCGCCCCCGCCGGACGCATGTGGCTCCCCCAAGGGATGAGGGAGGACTCACTCCTATGAAACTACCTAAATACCTCGAATCTGGCAGGAACCAGGCCCTGCCGGCGCCCCCGGCAAGCCCTCAATTTTCGGCGGGAAAGCCGAAATGCGCGCTTATTCGGCTGCAAGCGCCCGCAACGAGCTCGGATTCGCAGCCGAGACCATGAAATCATGAATGCGCGGCACGATTTCCGCCTTGAAGCGCGAGCCGTTGAACACGCCGTAATGTCCGACGCCCTTCTGAACGTAATGAACGCGGCGATGATCCGGAATCGAGCTGCACAAGCCGTGCGTCGCTTCGGTCTGACCGAGACCCGAGATGTCGTCGTTCTCGCCTTCGACCGTCATCAACGCAACGCGCGTCACCTTGGAAGGATCGACGCGAGTTCCACGATGCATCATCTCGCCCTTCGGCAGCGAATGCTTCACGAACACGGTATCGACGGTCTGCAGATAATACTCGGCCGACAGGTCCATGACCGCGAGATATTCATCGTAGAAGTCGCGATGCTTGTCGACGAGGTCGCCGTCGCCCTTCACCAGGTTGGCGAACAGACGCTTGTGAGCGTCCATGTGGCGGTCGAGGTTCATGCTGATGAACCCGTTCAGCTGCAGGAAACCCGGATAGACGTCGCGCATCATGCCCGGATGCGGGAACGGCACCTTCGTGATCACGTGGTTGCGGAACCAGTCGATGCCGCGCTCCTGCGCGAGATCGTTCACCCCGGTCGGGTTGCGGCGAGTGTCGATCGGGCCGCCCATCAGCGTCATCGAGGTCGGCACGAAAGGATCGCGACGCGCTTCCATGATCGAGACGGCAGCGACGACGGGCACGGAGGGCTGGCACACCGCCAGCACATGGGTGTTGCCGCCCAGGACGTGCAGCATCTCGACGACGTAATCGATGTAATCGTCGAGATCGAAGCGGCCGTCGCTCAAGGGCACCATGCGGGCGTCGGCCCAGTCGGTGATGTAGACCTCATGCGCCGGCAGAAAGGCCTCGACCGTGCCACGGAGCAGCGTCGCGTAATGGCCGGACATCGGCGCCACGATCAGCACGCGCGGCTGCGGGCTGCGCAGCGGGCGAGCGAACTTGCGATCGAAGTAGAGCAGCTTGCAGAACGGCTTTTCCCAGACCGATCGGACTTCGACGGGGACGCGGATGCCGTTGACCTCGGTGTCGTCGAGGCCCCATTCCGGCTTGCCGTAGCGGCGCGTGGTGCGCTCGAACAATTCGCAGGCCGCAGCCACCGACTTGCCGACCTCGGTGCGCGCCCAGGGATTCAGCGGATTCTGAAACAGCAGCCTGGTCGCGTCGGTGACGGCGCGTGCCGGATTGAGAGAGGCCTGCGCCATCTCGTACATCCAGTACATCGGCGTCGTCAGGACCGGACTGCCTTCGCTCGCCAGAGGCGGTGCGCCGCCAAACTCACCAATAGGCATGGTCAAATCCTTCTTCGCATCGCAACATACTGCCGAATGCGTAATATTGCGTCAATGCATGGTTCCGTACATCTACGTGGCGCAGACGATTAATTCAGCCTGAATCCACGGGAAAGTGAGTTATTCGCCGCCCGCGAGCAGCGAGCCGTGCTTCCTGGCGCTGCGCAAAAGGGCAAGGAATGCCCCAAAAGAAGCCATCAGAAGCGCAGCATTGATGGCTAACGCATCCAGCATCAAATCGGCCCGGAACGTTTGCTCGATCAGCAACGCGCGCATCCCCTCGAACACGTAGGTCGGCGGCAGCGACCAGGCGATGGTTTGCAGCCAGGCGGGCAGCACGCTGACCGGATAATAGATGCAGGCGAGCGGCATGATCGCGAACATCAAGGTCCAGACGATGCTCTCGGCGCCAAGGCCGTTCCGCAGCACCAGACCCGAGACAAAGATGCCGACCGACCAGCTGGTGAAGATCAGATTGCAGAAGAAGGCGATCAGCGGCAGGCCGAGGCTGTAGACATTGAAGTGAAAGAACGCAATCGCGAGCAGCGTCATCGGGATGACGCCGATCGCCAGCCGGATCAGGCTCATCACCATCAGCGAGAGCAGAAACTCGATCGGCTTCAGCGGGCTCATCATGAGGTTGCCGAGGTTGCGCGCCCACATTTCCTCCAGGAAGGAGATGGAGAAGCCGAGCTGGCCGCGGAACAGGATGTCCCAGAGGATGACGGCGCCGATCAGCGTGCCGCCGGCGCGCGCGAAGAAATTGGCGTTCTGCGCGATATAGAGCTGAAGAAAGCCCCAGGTGATGATCTGCAGCGCCGGCCAGTACAGCAGCTCGAGCAACCGCGGCCAGGACGACATCAACAGATACCAGTAGCGCAGGATCATCGCGCCGATGCGCTGGACGGAAATGCCGCGGTGCAGGGAAAGCTCGCTCATCTTGCCTCCTCCTTCGCCCCATTGGTCCGCCCGCGCGCGACATCCAGGAACACCTCCTCCAGCGTGGTGCGATTGTAGCGGGCCATGATGGCGTCGGGCGTGTCGTCGTCCTCGACGCGGCCACGCTTCATGATGATGACGCGGTCGCAAAGCCGCTCGACCTCGAGCATGTTGTGTGACGCCAGCAGGATGGTGGCGTTGTTTTCGTTGCGATAGCGCTCCAGATGCGCCCGCACCCAGTCGGCCGTGTCAGGGTCGAGCGAGGCGGTCGGCTCGTCCAGCAGCAACAGCTCGGGCTGGTTGATCAGCGCCTTCGCCAGCGCGACGCGGGTCTTCTGCCCGGCCGAGAGCTTGCCGTTGGCGCGGTCGATGAAGTCGTTGAGATCGAGCTCGTCGGCCAGCCTCGCGATTCGGTCGGCGAGGTTTTCGACCGCATAGAGCTTGCCGAAAATAGTGAGGTTCTGCCGCACCGTGAGCCGCATCGGCATGTCGACATAGGGGCTTTCGAAGTTCATCCGCCCAAGCACCTCGGCGCTTTGCTCCGGCATCCGGTGCCCGAGCACGCGGACACGGCCGGAGGTCGGCAGCACCAGCCCCATGATCATCGCGATGGTGGTGGTCTTGCCGGCGCCGTTGCCGCCCAGAAGCCCGGTGATGCTGCCGCGGGGAAGTGTAAAGGAGATGCCGTCCACCGCGCAGGTCTGCTTGTAGAGCTTGACGAGGCGATCGACCTCGATGGCCGCGGACAAAGTGCCATCCGCGACAGTCGGCCGACTTGAAGCCTTCGAGTTCTCAGTCATGCTAAAGGCGTTCTTCCGCCATTGCGCGGTGGAGTGCAAGGCCTGTAACTCCGAAGGCTTGTAGCTCCGAAGGCTTGTAACTCGTTGGAATCAGTGGGCCAGCGTGTTTGTGATCGGACACGCGCACCGCTAGATTGGCCTGTCATGACCGAGACCGCCGCTTCCGACTTCCGCCCTTCGCAACGACACATCCGCCTGGACACCATCCTGCGGCTGCGCTGGCTCGCCGTGCTGGGCCAGCTCGCTGCAATCTTCGTCGTGGCGCAGGGGCTGGAGTTCGATGTCGCCATTGTGCCCTGCGTCAGCATCATCGCCCTGTCGGCTGCGCTCAATCTGGCTCTGCAAACCGTGGCCAACCCGATGCAGCGGCTGAAGCCGCTTCACGCGGCCGGGCTATTGGCATTGAACATCGTGGAACTGGCAGGATTGCTGTTCTTCACCGGCGGATTGCAGAACCCGTTCTCGTTCCTGTTTCTCGCACCGGTCCTGATTTCTGCCACAGCGCTGCCAGCACGGCTCACTTTCGCTCTCGGCCTGCTGGCCGTGGCGTGTGCCTCGATCCTGTTCTTCTTTCATTTCCCGCTGCCATGGGACTCCGAGGATCCCGTGGTGCTGCCGCCGATCTATCTGTTCGGCGTCTGGCTTTCGATCGTGCTCGCGATCGGCGTCACCAGCCTCTACTCGTTTCAGGTCACCGAGGAGGCGCGCAAGCTCGCCGACGCCCTCGCCGCGACCGAGCTGGTGCTGACGCACGAGCAGCATCTGACCCAGCTCGACGGATTGGCCGCGGCCGCCGCGCACGAGCTCGGCACGCCGCTTGCGACCATCTTCCTGATCTCGCGCGAACTGGAAAAGACCGTGACGGACCCGGTCTTTGCCGCCGATCTGAAAACACTGCGCGAGCAGACGCAACGCTGCCGCGACATTCTGAGCAAAATCACCCAGCTCTCCTCCACCGGCGCACCGTTCGACCGCATGAAGCTGTCGGAACTGATCGAAGAGGTGGTGGCACCGCACCGCGATTTCGGCATCGACATCAAGGTGCGGATCGCAGTGGCGGCTGCAGCCGAGCCGGTCGGATCGCGCAATCCGGCGGTGCTCTATGGCGTCGGCAACATCATCGAGAACGCGGTCGATTTCGCCAACTCCACCGTGGAGGTGAACGCGTGGTGGAACAATGAGACCATCGAGATCGTGATCTCCGACGACGGCCCCGGCATTCCGCCCGATCTCATGAACCGGATCGGCGAGCCTTATTTGTCGCGGCGGCGCACCCAGGATGCCGGCGGCGGGCTGGGGCTCGGCGTGTTCATCGCCCGCACGCTGCTTGAGCGCACCGGTGCCAAGGTCTCGTTTACCAATCGGATCTTCCCGGACCACGGTGCAGTGGTGCAGATCGCGTGGCCGCGGGAACGTTTTGAGACTATCGAGAGCTTCGAGGAAACAATAGGATAGGGCGCGACCTTGCGTCGCACGTAAGGGCCGATCGACTATTGGCGGCCTCGTATTGTGGGCCTTGGCACCGCCCGATTGCGAGGCCATATGTAGGTGCGCAGGAGAGAGGACATAACCTTGAACGCCATCGCCGAACTGAACGAACAGGCCGACCGCTCGCTTCTCATCGTGGAGGACGACAAGCCGTTCCTGGAGCGCCTGTCGCGCGCCATGGAGACACGCGGCTTTGCGGTGACGTCATGCGACACGGTCTCCGATGGTCTCGCGCAGATCGGCAAGTCCGCACCGGCCTTCGCCGTCGTCGATCTTCGCCTCGGTGACGGCAACGGTCTCGACGTTGTCTCCGCGCTGAAGAAGAAGCGCCCCGAAGCCCGCGCCATCGTGCTGACCGGCTATGGCAACATCGCCACCGCCGTCACCGCGGTGAAGATGGGCGCGATCGATTATCTCTCGAAGCCCGCGGATGCCGACGACGTCGCCGCTGCATTGCTCTCGACCAGCGCGGACAAATCCGAGTTGCCGGCGAACCCGATGTCGGCCGACCGCGTGCGCTGGGAGCACATCCAGCGCATCTACGAAATGTGCAACCGCAACGTCTCGGAGACGGCGCGGAGGCTCAACATGCACCGGCGGACGCTGCAGCGGATTCTGGCCAAGCGCGCCCCGCGCTGACGTCTCGTAGGGTGGGCAAAGGCGCAAAGCGCCGTGCCCACCATCTCTACTTCAATCTTGATTGGCTTGAATGGTGGGCACGCTTCGCTTTGCCCACCCTACGGCAGTCGTGCCCCGGACGCTGCGCAGCACGAAGTGGTGCGCTGCAGAGCCGGGGCCCATACCTCAGCTTGAACCACATATGGGTCCCGGATCTGCGCCGCAACGCCAAGCGGCGTTGCAGCTTGTCCGGGACACGAGACCATTCTACTCCCAGAAATCCGCATGCCCCTGCGGATCGACCAGGCGGTTGATCCGCAAGCCGGCCGCCATGCCAAACCGCACCGTCATCTGCTTGCGCGTGGCGGCTGCGATCTTGTGCTCGGGCGCTTCGCAATGCATGTGCGCGCCATAGGCGTCGGCGATGATCAGGCCGGTGCCTTCGGGGAAAATCTCGCACGGCAGGTCCTGCGTGAAGGCGAAGAACAGCCGGTCGCAATGGGCGCGGTATTCGTGCCATTTCTGATCGGCACGCAGATCTTCCACCGACGATTTGATCTCGACGATCCAGATCTCGCCGCGCTCGTTCAGCGCCACGAGATCAGCGCGCCGGCCCGACGGCAGCGGTAACTCGCTGATGCAAGTGAACCCAAGCGAGCGTAACAGCCGCGCCGTGCCGCGCGCGATCGCGAGCGCCGTCTCGGATTGACGGCGGTCCGGCGGCGGCACGAGGGCGATGTTGCGGGCGTTGTCCATGGGGGAGTGTAGCCGATTCCATTCTCGGTGTCGTCCCGGCGAAGGCCGGCCTTCGCCGGCACGACACCGAGGCGCGGAACCTCCCCTCCCCCTCGCACTTATCACGCAGCCGCCGACGGTCGCGGGCGGACCGAAGAGGCTGGCCCGATATGATCGACGATCTCTGGTACAAGAACGCCATCATCTATTGCCTGTCCGTCGGCACCTATATGGATGCCGACGGCGACGGCGTCGGCGATTTCAAGGGGCTGTTACGGCGGCTCGATTATCTGCACGGGCTCGGCATCACCACGATCTGGCTGATGCCGTTCCAGACTTCGCCGGGCCGCGATGACGGTTACGACATCGCCGACTATTACAGCGTCGATTCCCGCTACGGCACGCTCGGCGATTTCGTCGAGTTTGCCCATGGCTGCAAGCAGCGCGGCATCCGAATCATCATCGATCTCGTCGTCAACCACACCTCCGACCAGCATCACTGGTTCAAGGAGGCGCGGCGCGACAAGAGTTCGCCCTATCGCGACTGGTATGTCTGGTCCGACAAGAGGCCGGCCAATGCCAACAAGGGCATGGTGTTTCCCGGCGTTCAGAAATCGACCTGGACGCGCGACAAGGACGCCGGCGCCTGGTTCTTCCACCGCTTCTACGATTTCCAGCCCGATCTCAACACCTCGAACCCGCACGTGCAGGCGGAGATCCTGAAGATCATGGGCTTCTGGATCCAGCTCGGCGTCTCCGGCTTTCGCATGGACGCCGTGCCTTTCGTGATCGCCACCAAGGGCGCGAAGGTGACCAAGCCGGTCGAGCAATACGACATGCTGCGCGCTTACCGCGAATTCCTGCAATGGCGGGAAGGCGACGCCATCATCCTGGCCGAAGCCAATGTGCTGCCGGAAACGGACATGGAGTATTTCGGCAAGGATGCCGACCGCATGCACATGATGTTCAATTTTCACGTCAACCAGCATCTGTTCTATGCGCTAGCTTCCGGCGACTCGCGACCGCTGGCCGAGGCGCTGAAAGCGACGAAGTCGCGGCCGGCTTCGGCGCAATGGGGCCTGTTCCTGCGCAATCACGACGAGCTGGACCTGGGACGGCTGACCAAGGCGCAGCGCGACACCGTGTTCAAATCGTTCGGCCCCGACAAGGACATGCAGCTTTACGATCGCGGCATTCGGCGACGGCTTGCGCCGATGCTGGGCGGCGACCGCAGGCGGCTGGAGCTTGCCTACAGCCTGATGTGTACGCTGCCGGGAACTCCCGTGATCCGCTATGGCGACGAGATCGCGATGGGCGACAATCTGGCGCTGCCCGAGCGCAAATGCGCGCGGACGCCGATGCAATGGTCGACCGAGCCGCAGGGCGGCTTCACCAAGAGCGACAAGCCGGCGAATCCCGTCATCGACAAGGGTCCTTACGGCTACGAGCACGTCAACGTCGCCAAACAGCGGCGCGATCCGAATTCGATGCTGAACTGGACCGAGCGCATCGTCCGCATGCGCAAGGAGGTGCCGGAGATCGGTTGGGGCGACTTTGCGATCATCGCGACGCGCGATCCCGCCGTCTTCATCATGCGCTATGACTGGCGCAACAATTCGGTGCTGTTCGTGCATAACCTCGACGAGAAGCCGCGTGAGACGGCGTTTTCGGCAGGGCTGCCTGATGATGCCGGCGAGCACCTGATCAATCTGCTCGCGGAGGACCACAGCCACGCCGACAAGCGCGGCCAGCATCGCGTCGTGCTCGAGCCCTATGGCTATCGCTGGTACCGGGTCGGCGGGCTGGATTATCTGCTGAAGCGGAGTGATATCGACGGGACTACGACACGGGGGAAGAAGCGTGGACGTTAGCCGCCACCACCACGCCCTCATTCCCTCGCAGATCCAGCACGCCTTCCAGCTGCTCCCCCTCGCGATCCAGAAATGTCGAGAGCAATATCTCGCTGCCGAATCGGATCGCGCTGGTGGTGACCGCGATCGGTTCAGGCCCGAGATTCAGCACGACGATGACCGCCCTGCCCTCGGCCCCACGGCGATAGATCAGGAGATCGCCTTGCGCGGCGATCGGATGATAATCGCCTGACACCAGCGGCGGACATGCCTTCCGCAACGCGATCAGGCGCTTGTACAGGCTGAGGATCGAGCGCGTGTCGGCGTCGAGATTGACGGCGTTCTCGCGGATATGATCCTCCGGCAGCGGCAGCCACGGCTTGACGTCCGAGAAGCCCCCGAAGCCTGAAGAGTCCCACTGCATCGGCGTGCGGCAGCCGTCGCGGCCCACCCCGATGCCGGGGACGTTCTTCTCGAAGGGATCGCGGACATCCGCAGGCGCGATCGCGAGCTGATGCATGCCGATCTCGTCACCGTAATAGAGCGTCGGCGTGCCGCGCAAGGTCAGGAGCAGCATGGCCGCGACGCGGGCCTGCTCCGGCCCGACCCGGCTGGCGACGCGCGGGCGATCGTGATTGCCGAGCACCCAGTTCGGCCACGCGCCTGTCGGCAGCGCCTTCTCGTAGTCGTCGATGATCTTCTCGATCGAGCGCGCGCTCCAGAAGGTCGAGAGCAGCGCGAAATTGAACGGCATCTGCGCGCCGGTGAGGTCGTTGCCGTAATAGGCCATGAGGCGATGCAGCGGCAGATAGACCTCGCCGATCAGCACGCGGGCCGGATAGGCATCGATGACGCGCCGCATCTCGGCGATGACGTCGAACACCTCCGGCTGGTCGGTGGAATATTGGGTGAGGATACTCTCGTTCGGCGGCCGGCCCTCGACATAATGCGGGTTCGGCGGATTGTCGCGAAACTCGGAATCCTTGATCAGGTGCCAGATCACGTCGACGCGAAAGCCGTCGACGCCCTTCTCCAGCCAGAACCGCATCACGTCGTAGATCGCGGCGCGGACCTCCGGGTTGCGCCAGTTCAGGTCCGGCTGCTGGGCGAGGAAGGCGTGGTAGTAATATTGACCGGTCGCGGCATCGATTTGCCATGCGCTGCCGCCGAACTCGGACAGCCAGTTGTTCGGCACGCTGCCATCGGGGGCCGGATCACGCCAGATGTACCAGTCTCGCTTCGGGTTGTCGCGCGAGGAGCGGCTTTCCATGAACCAGGGATGCTGGTCGGAGGTGTGGTTCGGCACGAGATCGAGGATCAGCTTCAGGCCATTGTCATGCGCGGCCGCGAGCAGCGCATCGAAATCCGCCATCGTGCCGAACAGCGGATCGATGCCGGTATAGTCGGAGATGTCATAGCCGAAATCGGCCATTGGCGAGGGGAAGATTGGCGACAGCCAGATCGCGTCGACGCCGAGCGATTTCACATAAGGCAGCCGCCGCAAAATGCCGGCGAGATCCCCGACGCCGTCGCCGTCACCGTCCTGAAACGAGCGCGGATAGATCTGATAGAAGATGCCGTCGCGCCACCAGTTCTCGCCGCCCTGCGCCATGTCGGAAAACCCACCCGGAAATCTGTGCCTCGCGCGAGAGAACGCGGAAGCAACGCCCCGGTTCAAACAGCCACGCAAATTAGGACGGCCGTGTGACGGCGGGCGTACCTGTTCCCCGGCGCCGCTCGCGACTATTTTTGCTTGGCGGCGCAGCAAAAATCGGCATTGTGAGCCCCATGACCGAGCAAAATGACACCCAACAATCCAAGGCCGGCGCGATCATCGTCCCGGTGACACTGTTCGAGCAGAACTGCACCATCATCTGGGACGAGCCCGGCAAGAAGGCCGTGGTGATCGACCCCGGCGGCGACGTGCCGAAGATCCTTGAGGCGATCAAGCAGATCGGCGTCACCGTCGAGAAAATCTGGCTGACCCATGGCCATATCGACCATGTCGGCGGCGCGGCCGAGCTGCGCGATGCGCTGAGGGTGCCGATCGAGGGCCCGCATGCCGCGGACAAATTTCTGCTCGACAACGTGGTCGAGAGCGGAGCGCGCTTCGGCATGACGGGGGTGCGCAATTTCGAGCCGGACCGCTGGCTCGACGAGGGCGACAACGTATCGATCGGCGGATTGACGTTCGACATTTTGCATTGCCCGGGCCATTCACCCGGCAGCGTGGTGTTCTTCAACGGGAATCTGCGCTTTGCCCATGTCGGCGACGTCCTGTTCGCCGGCTCGGTCGGGCGCACCGACCTGCCCGGCGGCAGTCACGCCACGCTGATCAACTCGATCATGACAAAACTGCTGCCGCTCGGCGACGACGTCGGCTTCATCTGCGGTCACGGCGCCGGCTCGAGCATCGGCCAGGAGCGAATGACCAATCCGTTCATCACCGGCGAGATGTAGGTTTTATTGCTTGCGCATGATCTGATCGGAAAACCGCTTCACACCTGACGTGACGGCAACGCCGATCGAGATGATCGATCACACGGGGTAGATTTGGTCGAGATCGACGCGAGAGCGTCGCCACAAACCCAGCTGTCGTCCCGGACAAGCGTAAGCGCAGATCCGGGACCCATAACCACAGGAAGCCGTGGTTACGGGGACTCGGAGTTGCCACTTCGCGCCCAACTTTGTCCTGTGGTTATGGGTCCCGGATCGGCGCGCGCTTCAGGCGCGCTTGTCCGGGACGACAGTTGGGGTCGGGACTACTTCATCAGGCCGGCAGCGGTCAGCGCGCGCGTGATGATCTGGCCGAGATCGAAGCCGCGGGATTCCTCGCGCTTCGGCTCGGCCTGTTCGTCGGCGACCGCGGCGCGGATCGAGCGGGCGAGATGCGGGGCGGGCGAGCGCGCGGGCGCTGGCTTTGCCTCCGCCGTCTTCCTGGCCGCATCCGGAATCCATCCGGTCAGACCAAAGAACTTCGCGATGTGATAGGACGATGAAATGCCGGCCTCGATCAGGAACGCGCCTTCGACGCCGTAGCGCTGGTCGTTATCGGCGAGCCCCAGCGGGGTGCCGTGGGCCATGCCGGTGATGGCATAGGATTCGACCAGCGTCTCGCCGTCCTTATTCCACCAGGCCTGGCGCGGGTAGCCGTCGACATTGGTCTCGGCCATCGGCGTCATCGGCAGATCGTGCAAATCGAGCCACTGCTTGACGATCTCGTTGGCATTGCCGGGATTGACGGTGCGGTCGGCGCTGCCGTGCCACACCGAAATCTTCGGCCAGGGCCCGCGATGATTGGAAGCCCGCCGCACGAAATCGCCGAGCTCACGCTCGGGCCGCGCCGGGGAATGAAACATGCCGTCCAGCGCCTCGCGCAGATTCGACGCGATGCCGTAGGGAAGGCCTGCGATGATCGCGCCGGCAGAGAACACCTCCGGATAAGTCGCGAGCATCACCGAGGCCATGCCGCCGCCGGCGGACAGGCCGGTGATGAAGACGCGCCTGGGATCGATGCGGTGGGCCTGAACCATATGCGCGATCATCTCGCGGATCGATCGCGCCTCGCCGCTGTCCCGCGCGGTATCTTCGGGATTGAACCAGTTGAAGCAGGTGTTGCCGTTGTTGCTGCGCTGTTGCTCGGGCATCATCAGCGCAAAGCCATAGTGACGTGCGAGCGTCGACCAGCCGGCGCCGAGGTCGTAGCTCGCTGCCGTCTGGCCGCAGCCGTGCAGGACGACGACGAGCGCGCGCGGCTTCTGCAATTGCGCCGGCACGAACGCGAACATGCGAAGACTGCCGGGATTGTCGCCGAAGCCGGTGACTTCCTCCAACGGACTGGAGGCATCGGCGCTCGCGCCAAAGTCGGGCAAGCGCAGACCATCCATCCTTGGCAGATGTCTCAAGAGGTCGACATTACGGGCTAACGACACGGCAAATTCCTGGTGGGCGTCTTTCAACGTTTACCCAGACCAGATAGTTGCTGCAGTGCAAAATGAAAAGACCGTGTGCTGTCGACATCAGGGAAACCACGCGGAATCCCGCAAAAATCCGCAGGAATCCGCACGTATTAACCGCAGTGCCTCAACTTCGTGCAGATGCGCGGCGCATCCACGTCAGGAATGCGGCGCAGATCATGATTAACGCCGCGAACAGCGCGAGTGAGGCGAGAAAACCTGCGCGCGGTGATTGCAACGCCTCGACCGCGAAGAACACTGCGCCGATTGCGGCCACTCCGGCCGCATTTCCGATCTGCGCAATGGTGCCGTACATGCCCGACGCCGCGCCGGCCGCGACGGGTTTGACTGTCGAGAGCACCGCGCCCGAGAGCGGCGCCATCACCAGCCCCTGGCCGTAGCCGAAGACGATCATGATGAGCGCGAGCGCGATCGGTGCCGGCGCGTCGATCAAGCCAGCGAGAGCCGCGAGCGCGGCGAGACCCGCGATCTGCAGTGCGCAGCCTTCGATCAGCACTTTGGTGCCGCGATGCCTTGCGCGCGCGCCGCTGTGGCGCGAGGCCACCACGAAAGCGAGCGCGAGCGGAACGAAGGCAAGGCCGGCGGCGAGCGGCGGAATCTTCAGGCCGCGCTGCATGAACAGCGTCATCACCAGATAGAACGAGAGATTGGCGACGAAGAAAAAGAGGGCCGCACCGAGCCCGCGCAGGAAAGCGGCGTCCGCCAGCAGCGTCAGATCAATCAGCGGCATGCCCGCGCGCGCAACAACGTGCTCGAGCTTGAGGAATCCTGCGAGGATCGCACCGCCGCCCAGCATCACCGCCCACAGCCACGGCGCCCAGCCGACATCGTGACCAAACAGCAGCGGGCCGATCAGGCACAGCAGCCCTGCAAACAGCACCACGCTGCCCTTGATGTCGAGGCTGGTGCCGGCCCGACGCGGCGCCGACGGCATGATGCGCCATGCGGCCGCGGCGATGACGAGGCCGCAGGGCACGTTGACGAAGAACACCGAGCGCCAGCCGGTATGCGCAGGATCGATCGTCACCAGCAGGCCACCGAGCAAAAAGCCCGCGGCGCCGGCAAGCCCGAGCACGATGCCGTAGATGCCGAAGGCGCGGCTGCGTGACTCGTCCGTGAACAGCAGATGCAGCGTCGCCAACACCTGCGGCACCATCAGCGCGGCGGTCGCGCCCTGCGCCAGCCGGGCGACGATCAGTTCCGTGCCGGAAAGCGCCAGCCCGCACCACAGCGAGGTCACGGTGAATCCGAGCACGCCGGCCAGGAAGACGTTCTTCGTGCCATGGATGTCGCCGAGGCGGCCGCCGGTGACGACCAGGGTGGCATAGGCGATCAGATAGATCGCGATGACGGATTCGATCTGTGCCGGCGTCGCATGCAGGTCGACCGCAATGGTGGGAATCGCGACGTTCACGATGAAGGCGTCGACGCCGAACATGAACTGCGCGGCGACGACGATCGCCAGCACCCACCAGCGGCGGGTCGAATCGACAGGCTTCGTGACGGCTTGATGCATTTTCGCGCGAGCTTTCGGGGATTTATCTGCGCCCGATGCTCGCAGATCGGCATCATCCCCGCGATTACCTCAGAGGTAGGACTTCGAGGTGCTCGAACACAGCCGCGGTAGCGACTCAACGCATGCCTGCATTCCGCTGCACGGGACATGGCGCGATTGCGTTCGCGGCATCGCCCACGTAGCCTCACGCCTACCTAACAAACAGAAAATGACAGCCGGAGAGAACGCCATGGCGCGCCTGAAATTCGGAGCCTTTCTTGCCCCGCATCACCCGATCGGCGAGCATCCGATGCTTCAGTTCCGGCGCGATCTCGACCTGGTCGAGCAGCTCGACGCGCTCGGCTATGACGAGTTCTGGTGCGGCGAGCATCACTCCTCCGGCTGGGAGATGATCGCCTCGCCCGAGATGTTTCTGGCCGCGGCCGGCGAACGCACCAAGCGGATCAAGCTCGGCACCGGCGTGGTGTCGCTGCCCTATCACCATCCCTTCAACGTGGCCCAGCGCATGGTGCAGCTCGACCACATGACCGGCGGCCGCGCCATCTTCGGCTCCGGCCCCGGCGCGCTGGCGTCGGACGCGCACACGCTCGGCATCGACCCGATGACGCAGCGCGACCGCCAGGACGAGGCGATCGCCGTGATCCGCCGGCTGTTCAACGGCGAGCGCGTCACCGCGAAGAGCGACTGGTTCACCATGAACGACGCCGCGCTGCAGATCCTGCCGCTGCAGGAGGAGATGCCGTTCGTGGTGGCCTCTCAGATCTCGCCGTCGGGCATGACGCTCGCCGGCAAATACGGCATCGGCATCATCTCGCTGGGCTCGATGACGACGCAGGGCCTGATGTCGCTGCAGCAGCAGTGGCAGTTCGCCGAGGACGCCGCCAGGAAGCACGGCACCACGGTCAACCGCGCCGACTGGCGCGTGCTCCTCACCTTCCACATCGCCGAAACCCGTGAGCAGGCGCGCAAGGAAGCGGGAGCCGGCCTGATGCGCTGGCACAACGAGTACAATGTCGGCACGCTGCAGCGGCCGGGCCTCACCGCGTTCGCCTCGCCCGACGAGGCCGTGGACAAGACCGCCTTCGTCGAAGGCGCGGCGTCCACCATCGGCACCCCCGACGATCTCGTCAAAACCATCAAGAACGTGATGGAAGTGTCCGGCGGCGTCGGCGCCATCATCGGCTTCGTGCACGACTGGGCCAATCCGGACGCCACGCGCCGGAGCTGGGATATGGTGGCGCGCTATGTCGTGCCGGAGATCAACGGCTACATCGACGGCCTGCGCAGGTCGCAAAAATTCGTGATCGAGAACCGCGCGATCTTCGAGCGCGCCGGTCAGGCCGTGATGGCCAAGATCATGCAGAACGAGAAAGCCGCCGAGGCGCTGAAGGTGACCGGTCCCGGTCGCGTTGCCATTCCCGCCGTCAACGCGCCGGATCTGCAGAAGGAAGCGGCCAAGCGGTAGCTTTCGGCGTTACGCGCGCAACGACGTTCACAAGCAGGACATCCCGGCCTGTGCTATGCTGACCTGGTCAGCTCGGCGCGGGCCGTATGATTGCCGCGGTCGCGCGATTCCTGTCGGTCAACCGGAGCATTCGTCATGTCGATGCAGAATGTGGCCTCGCCTGCACTTGGGTACACCGCACCCAGGCGCAACGAGCTGACGCATATCCCCGGCGACGAAGGCTGGCCGATCGTCGGCATGACCTTCAAGGTGCTCGCCGACCCCAAGGGACATATCGAGCGGAACGGCGCCAAATACGGGCTCGTCTATCGCACCCACATTTTCGGCGAAACCAACATCGTGCTGCTCGGCCCGGAAGCGAACGAGCTGGTGCTGTTCGACCAGCAAAAGCTGTTTTCGTCGACCCATGGCTGGAGCAAGGTGCTCGGCCTGTTGTTTCCGCGCGGATTGATGCTGCTGGATTTCGACGAGCACCGGCTGCATCGCAAAGCGCTCTCGGTCGCCTTCAAGTCCGGGCCGATGAAGTCCTATCTCAGCGATCTCGACCGCGGCATTTCGGCACGGGTGGCGCAGTGGAAGGCAAATCCGGGCGAGATCCAGCTTTATCCGGCGATGAAGCAGCTCACGCTGGATCTGGCCGCGACGTCCTTTCTCGGCGCCGGCATCGGGCCCGAGGTCGACGAGATCAACCGCGCCTTCGTCGATATGGTCGCCGCTGCGGTCGCCCCGATCCGCCGTCCCCTGCCCGGCACGCAGATGGCGGCCGGCGTGAGGGGGCGCAAACGTATCATCGCCTATTTCCGCGAGCAGATCCCGCTGCGCCGCGGCAATCACGGCGGCGACGATCTGTTCTCGCAGCTCTGCCGCGCCACCCATGAGGACGGCGCGCTCTTGTCCGACCAGGACGTCATCGACCACATGAGCTTCCTGATGATGGCGGCGCACGACACGCTGACATCCTCGCTGACGTCCTTTATCGGCGAGCTCGCTGCCAATCCGGACTGGCAGAGCAGGCTGCGCGCGGAAGTTCTCGCGCTCGGGCTCTCTCCGGGGGCGCCGAGCAGCTTCGATGATCTCGAAAAGATGCCGTTGACGGAGATGGCCTTCAAGGAAGCGCTGCGGATCAAGCCGCCGGTGCCCTCGATGCCGCGCCGCGCGATGCGCGATTTCACCTTCAAGGGCTACACCATCCCCGCCGGCACCGCGGTCGGCGTCAATCCGCTCTTTACGCACCATATGAAGGACATCTGGCCGGAGCCGGATCGGTTCGATCCCCTCCGCTTCACCGAGGAAGCCCAGCGCAACCGTCACCGCTTCGCCTGGGTGCCGTTCGGCGGCGGCGCACATATGTGCCTGGGCCTGCACTTCGCCTACATGCAGGCGAAATGCTTTGCCCGGCACTTCCTGCAGAACATCGAGGTGTCGCTGGAGCCCGGCTACAAGCCGGACTGGCAGATGTGGCCGATCCCGAAGCCAAAGGATGGGTTAAGGGTACGGGTGAAGGCGGTTTAGCCACGGCCGTCGTTGCGAGCGAAGCGAAGCGATCCAGAATCTTTCCGCAAAGGGATTCTGGATTGCTTCGTCGCATCAGCGCAAAATTGCTACGCAATTTTGTCGCGAGCTCCTCGCAATGACGGAAACCCGGCCTCGTAGGGTGGGCAAAGCGTAAGCGTGCCCGCCATACCTCCCCACATTTGAACATCGATGGTGGGCACGGCGCGCGAAGAGAGCGCCTTTGCCCACCCTGCGAAGCGCCTGCATCTGCACTTCGACGGTCACATCCGTCTGGCACAAACGCAGGAAGCGCCGAGCTGCTTCGCCAGCGCCTCGCCTTCCGGTATACGGCGGCCCGCGATCACAATTTTGGCACCTTCGGCAACGAAGACTTCCGCGGTACGCAATCCGATCCCGCTCGTCGCACCCGTGATCACCGCAACCTTGCCGTCGAGCCTGCCCATGGAATGTCCCTGTTTTCGAATGATTTGAAGCCAAATGGCGGACACCGATCGATGACGTCACGACGACAATCGGCGCCGCAACAATCACTATTCCTGCCGGCTCCCGACAAGCCAAGCTTTGCTTGCGCATGCGAGATGCGTAACATCATGCCCCGTCTCTCGATTTTCGGACTTCTATCGCAACCGGGCTGCGCATGGGGAAGCTGATCGCCGAATTCCGCAAGGGCTGGCAAGGCGTGGCACCGCCGTCGCTCGGCCTGAGCATTGCGTTCGCGGTGGCCTGCCTGCTGGTTGCGACCTTGGCACGCTGGGGCCTCGCGCATGTCCGACCCGACGTCTACTTCACCCCGTACTTTCCGGCCGTGTTCTTTGCCGCCGCCTTCGGAGGCATTCGGATCGGCGTGGTGACGGCGCTGGTCGGCGGCGTGCTCGGCGTCGTCGTGAATTTCGGCGATGCGTTTGCCGATCGCGCGCGGTTCGCCCTGCTGACACTCTATTGGGGCGTCTCCGCGCTGACCATCTGGGGCGTCGAGCACTATCGCACGATGCTGGCGGAGCAGCGCCGGATCTCCAGGCGCCTGATCGAGGAGGAGGACTATCGCAAGATCCTGGTCGACGAGCTCCAGCACCGGCTGAAGAACAAGCTGTCGACGGTGCACGCCGTGCTGCACCAGGTGCTGCACGACCAGCCGCAGGTCTGGGCCCGGATCGACCCGCGGCTGCGGTCGCTAGCCGCGACCGACGACCTGATCTCGCGGATCGACAAGGCCGGCTGCGACATCCGCGACCTCCTGATTTCCGAGCTCGGCCCTTACGGCCACGTCCGCTTCACGCTCAACGGCGACCGGCTGTTCCTGGCGCCGAAGCTTGCGGTGACGCTGTCACTGATGTTTCACGAACTCGCCACCAACGCCGGAAAATACGGCGCGTTCTCCTCACCACGCGGATTGCTGCAGGTGTCATGGACCGTCAGTGACGATCGCCTGACCGTCACGTGGGACGAAACCGGGGGTCCAAGCATCGACAAAATCTCGGAGCCCGGCTTCGGCACCAACCTCTTGAAGTCAGCGCTCTCCGCCTTCGACGGCAAGACCGAGGTCTCGTACTTGAAGACCGGGCTGCATTGCATCATGCAATGTCGCATTCCCAAGAACGAGTGATGAGGATCACCTCTCCCTACGGCAGAGGTGTCGACGACGGCTTGCATCTGTCCAAACGAAAGAGAACAGCGCGAGACCCTCGCGCTTTCGCAAGCGCCATTGACCTTCTGTTAATGACGATCGGCGGCGCACCTCGCAACGCCACAGGTTTCTCCCAAAACACCCCAGTATTTCTGCGGACCCCTTAACCAAACCTAAGAGGGAACTGCGCATGATCGCGTCCATTGCAAACGCGCGCTGAAACAACAAGATTCATGACTTCTATGAACGACAATGCATATAACGGCGCGAGTGAAGCCGAACTCGGATTTCTCAAGGAAATCGTTAGAATGCTGCCTGCCGGCCTGACCGTGCAGGACGCGCAAGGCAAGCTTCTCCTGGTTAACGATGTCGCGGCCGCCCAGCTCGGCATGGACGGCAGTCGTCCGTCGCCTGATCTCGCACAGCGCCGCGCGGCCTGCGAGCGCGCACTGAGGGCCGGGCAGCCGGTCACCTCCGAAGAAGCGCTCCAGGACGGCGCCGCGCGCCAGGTGCTGCTGACCACCCATCGGCCGGTCCAGCTCGCCGGCCGCGAGCTCTTGATCTCGTCCTCCGCCGACATCACCGAGCAGAAGAATTTCGAGGACCAGCTGTTTCGCTCGGCCTATTTCGACGAGCTGACCGGCCTGCCCTCGCGCCGCGTGATCGAGCATCGTGCCAACAGCCTGCTCGCGCAGGATCGCGCCGGTGAGCGCTTCGCCCTGGCCTTCCTCGACGTCGACAATTTCAAGCACATCAACGACTATTACGGTCACGCCGTTGGCGACGCGCTGCTGGTCGAGCTGTCGAAGCGGCTCGGCCGCGACTTGCGCGAATCCGACGTGCTGTCGCGCATCTCGGGCGACGAATTCCTGCTGCTGCTCTCGCCGATCCAGAGCCAGGACGAAGTCGCCGAATTCCTGAACGCGACATTGGAGCGCCTGACCGCGCCGTTCTTTATCGACAATTCGGAAGTGTTCGTCTCCACCTCCGTCGGCGTCAGCCTCCATCCCGATCATGGCCGCAGCTTCGAAACCCTGCGCCAGAACGCGGACATCGCGATGTACCGCATCAAGAACAACGGCAAGGGATCCGCCGCCTTCTTCGATGCCGGCATGGAGCGCGAGGCCCTGGCGCGGATGAAGATCGAGCAGTCGCTGCGGCTCGCCATTCTCGAAAAGCGCTTCTGCTGCGCGTTCCAGTCCAAGGTCGACATCCGCACGCAAGCGGTGATGGGTATCGAGGCCCTGGTGCGCCTGCGCGACGACGAGGGCGTGATCCAGGCGCCGGGCTCATTCATTAATCTGGCGACCGAGCTCGGGCTGATCGACGAGCTGACTCATCTCGTGCTGGCCGAGATCGTCAAGTCGATCGACCTGATCAACGACATGTTTGGCGCGGAAGCGACCATCAGCATCAACGTCGCCGCCAAGCAGGCCGGTAATCCCGAGTTCATGCGCACCTTCGCGCAGGCGCTGGACGACACCGGTTTTCCCCAACGCTTCATGATCGAGGTGACCGAAGACGCCTTCGTCGCCAAGAGTCATTTCCAGTCCGAAATCCTGCCGATGTTCCGCAAGCTTGGGGTCGGCATCTCCATCGACGATTTCGGCACCGGCTATTCATCGCTGTCGGCGCTGGCCGACATCACCGCCGACGAGATCAAGATCGACCGCTCCTTCATCACCGACATCCATAAGCGCCCGCGCAGCCAGGGCATTCTGCGCGCGATCGAGTCCTTAAGCGAAGCGCTCGGCATGACGGTGATCGCCGAAGGCCTCGAATCCTACGAGGAGCTCGCCTATCTCCAGGCCGCGACCAAGATCCGCTATGCGCAGGGCTATTATTTCGCCCGCCCGATCTTCCTGGAGGAGCTGAAGCTCGCCACGCCCGCCTCGAGCGAGTCCCGCGCCAGCGTCTCCGCCCGCCCGATGCAGCAGAACCGCCAGGGCTATTCGCGGGCGGGCGGGTACCGGCGGTAAGCCTCGCGCCTTGTGCCGCACAAGCCCATCGCAGGCTCCGCCGGAAGGTGGAATTGCAATGTTTGCACATGTGTGCAAATCGCTGTGATCAAGGAAGTTCATTCAGGGAGGACCACCGTGCGTCGATCGCTCATTCTTACAGCAGCCATCATGGGCTTGGCCGTGGCCACCTCCGCACGCGCGGACGACCTCAAGGTCGCGCTGATCTACGGCAAGACCGGCCCACTGGAAGCCTATGCCAAGCAGACCGAGACCGGCCTGCAAATGGGCTTCGAATACGCCACCAAGGGCACCATGATGATCGACGGCCGCAAGATCGTCATCATCACCAAGGATGACCAGGGCAAGCCCGACCTTTCCAAGGCCGCGCTCGCGGAAGCGTACCAGGACGACAAGGCAGACATCGCGATCGGCACGACCTCGTCGGCGGCCGCGCTCGCCATTCTCCCCGTCGCCGAAGAGAACAAGAAGATTTTGATCGTCGAGCCGGCGGTCGCGGACCAGATTACCGGCGAGAAGTGGAATCGCTATATCTTCCGCACGGGGCGCAATTCGTCGCAGGACGCGATCTCGAACGCGGTCGCGATCGGCAAGCAGGGCGTCACCGTTGCCACGCTGGCGCAGGACAACGCCTTCGGCCGCGACGGCGTCGCCGCCTTCAGGGCAGCGCTGGCCAAGACCGGCGCGACACTCGCGACCGAGGAATATGCACCGGCCAACACGACCGACTTCACCGCCATCGCGCAGCGTCTGTTCGACGCGCTGAAGGACAAGCCGGGCCGCAAGATCATCTGGATCATCTGGGCAGGCGCCGGCAATCCGCCCTCCAAACTCCAGGACATGGATCCGAAGCGTTACGGCATCGAGCTCTCGACCGGTGGCAACATCCTGCCGGCGCTTGCGGCCTACAAGGGCATGCCGGGCATGGAAGGCGCGACCTATTACTACTACGACATCCCGAAGAACCCGGTAAACGACTGGCTCGTCGCCGAGCACCAGAAGCGCTTCAACGCGCCGCCGGACTTCTTCACCGCGGGCGGCTTTGCCGCCGCGATGTCCGTCGTCGCAGCCGTCACCAGGGCGAAGTCGACCGACACCGAGAAGCTGATCACCGCGATGGAAGGCCTGGAGTTCGACACGCCGAAAGGCAAGATGGTGTTCCGCAAGGAAGACCATCAGGCGCTACAGAGCATGTATCACTTCAAGGTCAAGGTCGATCCGAACGTCGCCTGGGCCGTGCTCGAGCCGGTGCGCGAGCTGAAGATCGAGGACATGGACGTTCCCGTTAAGAACAAGCGGTAGGTGCTTCTTCACCTCTCCCGCTTGCGGGAGAGGCCGCGAGAGGGCTCTCTCCTCTTGGGGGTTCTCTTGGGGGTTCTCGTCTGCGGTGACACCCTCTCCCCAACCCTCCCCCGCAAGCGGGGGAGGGGGCGCAGCGTGATCGCGGATATATTTTCATTTCATCATTCGCCGGGCTCCCATGACGCTCACCCTCGAGACCCGCGACCTCACCATCCGCTTCGGCGGCCATGTCGCAGTCAACGACGTCACCTGCACGTTCCGCCCGGGCGAGCTCACCGCCATCGTGGGGCCGAACGGCGCCGGCAAGACCACTTATTTCAACCTGATCTCGGGCCAGCTGCGTGCGTCCAGCGGCAGCATCCTGTTCGACGGCTTCGACATCACAGAGCATTCCGCGCCGCTGCGGACCCGTGCGGGTCTCGGACGCGCATTCCAGCTCACCAATCTATTCCCGAACTTGTCAGTGGAAGAGAACGTCCGCCTCGCGGTGCAGGCGGCCAGCGGCACCCATTACGACATGCTGCGGCCCTGGATGGTCCGCCGCGATTTGATCGCGCGCGCCGATGCCATCCTCGACCAGGTCGCGCTCGGCAATCGCCGCGGCGTCACCGCAACCGCGCTGTCGCATGGCGACCAGCGCAAGCTCGAGGTCGCGCTGATGATTGCGCTGGAGCCGAAGGTGTTCATGTTCGACGAGCCGACGGCCGGCATGAGCATCGACGAGGTCCCGGTCGTGCTGAACCTCATTGCACACCTCAAGCAGGACAAGAGCAAGATCATCCTGCTGGTCGAGCACAAGATGGACGTGGTGCGCTCGCTCGCCGACCGCATCATCGTGCTGCATAACGGCCAGCTCGTCGCCGACGGCCCGCCAGCCGAGGTGATCGCCTCGCCGATCGTGCAGGAGGCCTATCTCGGCGTCGCCCCCGGGAAAGCTACCGAGGGTGCGGCATGACCGATCTCTTGAAGCTCTCCGGCGTTCACACCCATATCGGCCGCTATCACATTCTCCAGGGCATCGACCTCGCCGTGCCGCAGGGAGAGGTCACGATGCTGCTCGGCCGCAACGGCGCCGGCAAGACCACCACGCTGCGCACCATCATGGGTCTGTGGCAGGCCTCCAGCGGCGAGATCAGCCTCGCCGGCGAGCGTATCGAAAGCCGCGCCACGCCTGACATCGCCCGGCTCGGCGTCGGCTATGTGCCCGAGAGCATGGCGGTGTTCTCCGACCTCACCGTGAAAGAAAATCTCGTCCTCGCCGCCCGCGACGGGCCGATGGACGACACCCAGCTCGAGTGGATCTTTGGCTTCTTCCCGGCGCTGCGAAGGTTCTGGTTGTCGCGCGCCGGCAGCCTCTCGGGCGGGCAGAAGCAGATGCTGTCGATCGCACGTGCGATCGTCGAGCCGCGCAAGCTCCTGCTGATCGATGAGCCGACCAAGGGGCTGGCGCCCGCCATCGTCATGGCGCTGATCGAGTGCCTGAAGGAGATCAAGCGCCAGGGCGCGACCATTCTCCTCGTCGAGCAGAACTTCTTTGCCGCCCGCGAGCTCGGCGACAACGTGCTGGTGATGGACAACGGCACCATCGTCCACCGCGGCGAGATGGCTGCGTTGGCCTCTGACGTGCCGCTGCAGGAGCGGCTGCTCGGCCTGAGCCTGGAGGCGCATCAGTGACTGAACTCGCTGTAACCGATCCGCTGCCCAAGCCGAAGCGCGATATCGCGCCGATCCTGCTGCCCGTCGCGCTCGCGCTGGTCACGATCCCCCTGATCGGCTCGCCCTCAACCTGGCTGACGCTGACCGCGGCGAGCCTTGCCATGGGCATGATGATCTTCATCATGGCCTCGGGGTTGACGCTGGTGTTCGGCCTGATGGACGTGCTGAATTTCGGCCACGGCGCCTTCATCGCTGTCGGCGCCTACATTGCAACGTTGGTGTTCGCGCCGTTCGCAGCCTCCGTGCAGGCGGACTCGCTCTGGGTCAACCTTGCAGTGCTGGCGCCGGCAGCGCTGCTGTCGATGGCGGTATCAGGCGCGCTCGGCCTGGTCGTCGAGCGCGTGCTGATTCTTCCAGTGTACGGCCAGCATCTGAAGCAGATCCTGATGACGACGGGCGGTCTCATTGTTGCAGAACAGACGCTCTATGCGCTGTGGGGTCCGCAGATCATCCCGATGCCGCTGCCGGCCTCGCTGCGCGGCTCCTTCATCCTCGGTGACGTCGCGATTGCCAAATACCGCGTGCTGGCGACGCTGATCGGGCTTGCCGTCTTCGTCGCGATCCAGCTCGTGCTCAATCGTACCAAGCTTGGCCTGCTGATCCGCGCCGGCGTCGAGAACCGCGAGATGGTCGAGGCGCTCGGTTACCGCATCCGCCGGCTATTCCTCGGCGTGTTCATGACGGGCTCGGCGCTGGCCGGCCTCGGCGGCGTGATGTGGGCGCTCTATCGCGAGCAGGTCCACGCCTCCATGAGCGATGAGCTCACCGTCCTGATTTTCGTCGTCGTCATCATCGGCGGACTCGGCTCGATCGGCGGCTGCTTCATCGGCGCGATCCTGGTGGCGATGGTCGCCAATTACGGCGGCTTCCTGGTGCCAAAACTTGCCCTCGTCTCCAACATCCTGCTGATGGTTGCCATTCTGATGTGGCGGCCGCGCGGCCTCTATGCGGTGACCAGCCGATGATGATCCTGTCGGGCGATCCGCCGCGGAGCCGCGCGCTCACGCTTGTTCTCGTCGTCATCATCCTGGCGCTGGCGGCAACGCCGTTCCTGTTCCCCGGTGCGAAAGCGCTGAACGTCGCAGCCAAGATCTGCGTGTTCGCCGCGCTGGTGGCGTCCTACGACCTCCTGCTCGGCTATACCGGCTCGGTGTCGTTCGCCCACACGATGTTCTATGGCATCGGCAGCTACGCGATCGCCATCGCGCTATATGGCATGGGTCCGAACTGGGCCGCCGTCGCCACCGGTATCGTTGTCGGCCTGCCGCTGGCCGCGCTGCTCGCCCTCGCCATCGGGCTGTTCTCGCTGCGGGTCGCCGCGATCTTCTTTGCCATGATCACGCTCGCCGTCGCCTCCGCCTTCCAGGTGCTGGCCTCGCAGCTGTCCTGGCTCACCGGCGGCGAGGACGGACGCAGCTTCCAGCTGCCGGAGCTGCTCCGCCCCGGCACGGTGCTGGTCTCCAAAAGCCTGTTCGGCTTCGAGATCAACGGCCGCATCCTGACCTTCTACCTGGTGTTCGCAGTCTCGGCCCTGATGATCCTCGCGCTGCTGCGCGTGGTGAACTCGCCGTTCGGGCGCGTGCTCCAGGCGATCCGCGAGAACCGTTTTCGCGCCGAGGCGCTCGGCTTCCGCACCGTGTTCCATCTCACTTATGCCAACTGCCTTGCGGCCCTGGTCGCCGCCGGCGCCGGCGTCCTGAACGCGCTGTGGCTGCGCTATGCGGGGCCGGACACCTCGCTGAGCTTCTCCATTATGCTCGACATTCTCTTGATGGTGGTGATCGGCGGCATGGGCACGATCTACGGCGCGATCATCGGTGCCACCATCTTCATCCTCGCGCAGAACTATCTGCAATCGCTGATGGGTGTCGCCTCCAAGGCGGCGTCTGAGGCCGGTCTGCCGTTGCTGCCGGGCCTGCTGCATCCGGATCGCTGGCTGCTCTGGCTCGGTCTGCTGTTCATTGCCAGCGTCTATTTCTTCCCGACCGGCGTGGTCGGGCGACTGCGCAATGGCGGCGGCGACAAGAGCGCGGACGCCTCGCATTAAGCTTCGATTAACGATACAGCGCAGCGCGCCGTGGGGGCCACCTACAACCGTGGCGCGACGTCACGCGATTCCCGTGTCGGTGGATATCCGTATTAATCCGCAACCGGTTTAAGCCATGGGTAACCGGCTTTCCTAAGCATTGCGCCATCTGTCCGTAGTATTTCTCTTCCCCCAGGGGAGTGGGATGCGCCGGGTTTTTCGACAGATGGCAGCTGCGATGTTTCTGGCCGCGAAGAGCGGCTGGGACGCTGCCATGCGGCGCGGACCCGTGCTGTGGCTGACTCTCTCGGGCGCGTTGTTGGTCGCCGGCATCTTCGCGGTGACCGCGATGGCCGTCGGCGAGTTTCGGGAGAAGACGCTTACCAACCGCGAGCGCGAGCTGGAAAACACCGTGCAGCTGATCGCACGGCATTTCGACCAGCAGTTTGAAGATTCCGACGTCGTCGCGGCCGACGTGATCGGGCAAATGCGCCTGCCGGAGATCACATCGCCGCAAATGTTCCGCGAGCGCATGTCGGGGCCTGAGGCCCACCGGATGCTCAGGGGCAAGATCGGCGCGGTCTCCTATCTCGGCGACATCGCGATCTATGATGCCGACGGCGAGCTGATCAGCTGGTCGCGAGCCCAGCCGCTCCCCAAGATCAACGTGTCTTCGCGCGCCTACTTCCAGACCTTCAAATCGAATCCGATGTCGGAGCCGGTGCTGCTGGAATCGGTGCGCAGCTTCCTGATCGGCAAATGGACCACGATCGTGGCGCGCCGGCTCGCTCTGCCGGACGGCACTTTCGTCGGCGCGCTGGTCCGGCGGATCGATCCCGACAGCTATCAACGTTATTTCGCCTCGGTCGCGCTCGCCGACGGCGCCGCCATCGCGCTGTTCGACCGCGAAGGCGTGATGCTGGCGCGCTACCCGCATGTCGAATCGATGATCGGGACCAGCTACAAGAGCGCGCCGCTGATGCAGAAGGTGCTGACCCGCAGCGGTCAGCACACGCTTCGCGTCAAGAGCCCGGTCGACGGCGAGGAGAAGCTCGGTTCGGCTGCGTCGCTGACGCATTTCCCGCTGGTCATCGTGGCCACCAATACCATGTCGTCCGCGCTGGCCGACTGGCGGCAGCAGACCGGCTTCATGGTCACCACCGCGACGCTTTCGGCGGCCGTGATCGCGCTGATCCTCTTCATGATCGTCCGCCAGATCAACCGGCAGAACCGTGAGGCCCAGCAGCGGCTGGAGGCGGAGCGACTGCGGCTCGACACCGCCCTCAACAATATGTCCCAAGGGCTGATCCTCTACGACGCCGCCGGATACATCGTCACCTGCAATCGCCGCTATGCCGACATGTTCGGCCTTTCCCACGAGATCATCAAGCCGGGCTGTCACATCACCGAAGCGATGTCCCATCGCAAGGAGCGCAACGCGTTCAGCGGCGACGTCGATGCGTTTTGCGCCGAGGTCATCAGGGACGTCGCCGAAGGCAAGGTCGCCACGAAAACGCATCAATTGCCCAACGGCCGCGCCTTCCAGGTCATCAATACACCGCTGGCGCAGGGCGGATGGGTCGCCACGATCGAGGAGATCACCGAGCGGCTCAACCTGGAGCAGGAGCGCGACCGCAACTACACGTTCCTCCGCGAGATTATCGATCACATCCCGTCGCAGATCACGGTGAAGGACGCGCGGACACGGCAATATCTGCTGATCAACCGCACCGCCGCAGAGCAATTCGGCCAGTCGCGCGAAGCCATCGTCGGCAAGACCCCCTTCGACATCTACCCGGATGAGACCGCCAGGGTCGTCACCGAGTACGACAGCAAGGCGCTGCAGACGACCGAGGGATTGTCCAAGGACGAACATGCCTGGACAAGCCAGACCATGGGTCTGCGCTACATCACCTCGACCCGGATCGGCATCCGCGACTCCTCCGGCGAGCCGCGCTACCTCATCAACGTCGTCGAGGATGTCACCGAGCGGCGGCGCGCCCATGACAAGATCGCGCATATGGCGCATTACGACGCGCTGACCGACCTGCCGAACCGCACGCTATTCCGCGAGCAGATCGAGCGCGAGCTGGAGAAGGCCGCCGGCGGCGAACAGTTCGCGCTGCTCTATATCGACGTCGACGAGTTCAAAGGCATCAACGATTCACTCGGCCATCATGTCGGCGACGAGCTGTTGAAGGCGATCGCCGGGCGCATCCGCGCCTGCCTCAAGCCGGGCGATCTGATCGCGCGGCTCGGCGGCGACGAGTTTGCCGTGATCCAGACCGGGATCGAATCGTCCGCCGACGTGCTGTCGTTCGTGACGCGGATCCATGAAGCAATCCGCCGCCCCTATCACTGCTTCGGCCACCAGCTCTCCACCGACGCCAGCATCGGCATCGCGCTGGCGCCGCAGGACGGCGCCGATCTCGACCAGCTCATCAAGAACGCCGACCTCGCAATGTACGGCGCCAAGGCGGAAGGGCGGCGCACCTACCGCTTCTTCGTGCCGGAGATGGATGCGAGCGCCAAGGCCCGCCTTACCCTGGAGCAGGATCTGCGCCAGGCGTTGATCGACGGCGGCTTCGAGATCCATTACCAGCCGCTGGTCAATCTGGACTCGGGCGAGGTTTCCGGCTGCGAGGCGCTGCTGCGCTGGCGCCATCCCGAGCGCGGCATGGTCTCGCCGGCAGAATTCATTCCGATCGCCGAGGATACCGGCCTGATCAACGAGATCGGCGACTGGGTGCTGCGCACGGCCTGCAACGAGGCCGCGACCTGGCCCGCCCATGTGCGCGTCGCGGTCAACGTCTCGCCGGTGCAGCTCAAATGCGACACGCTGGCGCTGCGGATCGCGGGGGCGCTCGCCGCCTCCGGGCTCGAGCCGCGGCGGCTCGAGCTCGAGATCACCGAGGCCGTGCTGATCCGCGACGACGAGGCAGCGCTCTCGATCCTGCACCAGCTTCGCTCGATCGGCGTGCGCATCGCGCTCGACGATTTCGATACCGGCTATTCCTCGCTGAGCTATCTGAAGCGCTTCCCGTTCGACAAGATCAAGATCGACCGCTGCTTCGTGGCCGACATCGCCGACGCCGTCGGGTCACCCGTGATCGTGCAGGCAGTGGTGAACATCGCCTCCGCCAGCAACATGACCACGGTCGCCGAAGGCGTCGAGACCGAGGCCCAGCGCGAGATGCTGCGCGCGCTCGGCTGCACGGAGATGCAGGGCTATCTGTTCAGCAGGCCGAAGCCGGCGGCCGAAGTGCGCGAACTGTTCGGCCCGGGCGACGCCATGCCCGTGGCGGCGGCGGCCTGAGATGGCGAAGTCACCCAAGACCGTCGACGTGGCGGATTCCTACGCGGTCCGGCTGATGCAGCACCTGGTGGTGCCGACCTTCGTGATCGATCCGAAGCGCCGTGTCGTGATCTGGAACAGGGCGTGCGAGCGGCTGACCGGCGTTGCCGCCTCCGAGGTGATCGGCACCACGAAGCACTGGCAGGCCTTCTACGAGACCAAGCGCCCCTGCCTCGCCGATCTGGTCGCGCTCGACCGGCCCGAACAGCTGCCGGAGTTCTACTCGGAATATGCCGCGCGCGGCCACAACGGACTCGGCTTCAGCGCCGAGAACTGGTGCGTGATGCCGAAGCTCGGCAGCCAGCTCTACCTCGCAATCGACGCCGGCCCCATCCATGACGAGGCCGGCAACCTGATTGCCGTGGTGGAGACGCTGCGCGACCTCACCGACCAGAAGCGCGCGGAGATGGCGCTAAAGGAGCTCGCCACCAAGGATGGCCTGACCGGGCTGTCGAACCGCCGCTCGTTCGATCAGGTGCTGATGACCGAATGGGAACGCGCGCAGCGGACGCAGAAGCCGTTGGCGCTGCTGTTCGTCGACGTCGATCATTTCAAGCTGTTCAACGACGAGCACGGCCACCAGTCCGGCGACGAATGCCTGCGCGAAGTCGCGCGCGTCGTCAGCCGCCACGCGGTGCGCCCGCTCGACCTCGCCAGCCGCTATGGCGGCGAGGAATTCGCATTGATCCTGCCCGACATGAGTAGCGACGATGCCTGCGCCATCGCCGAGGAGATCCGCGGTGCCGTCATGGCGTTGCGGATCGCCCATGGCGCCGATGGGGCCGGCAACCACGTCACCCTCAGTGTCGGCGTCGCCAGTCACATCCCCGGCGAGGCCGACGGCGCCCCCGACCGGCTGCTGGGGGCGGCCGACCAGGCGCTCTATGCCGCCAAGCGGCTCGGCCGCAACCGTGTCGTCTGCTCCGAGCGGATCCTGGCCGAATTCGCAGGCCTCGGCCGGGACAATGTGCCGGTCAGCGGTCCGGTTCCTGGCCTCGCCCCGCGCAAATCGGCCTGAAGCGCGGCGATTGCGAAAACAACCCCATGCACAGTAGACGGCCGCTGTTAAATCAATGGCTTATCATGAGCGAGAAGCCATCCGACGGTAGCCCGGCTGGAACGCAGCGAAATCGGGGATTTCCCCCCGCGCCGATAGACTACCTGGAATACGCGTCGCTCGATCCGGGCCCCGAACTTCGGAAAATCCGTTGACGCGTCGGGCAAAACACCGGCATGATGGCATCATCGCGATCCAAGGGACCGGTTGCCCACCCCTCGCCAATCGGCTACATGAGGCCTCGCTGCACCCGTAGCTCAGCTGGATAGAGCGTTGCCCTCCGAAGGCAAAGGTCACACGTTCGAATCGTGTCGGGTGCGCCATTTCCGCACCATTGCGATGCCGCCAATCATCGGCGCGATTGCTGCGCGTCCTGTGGCTTACGGAATCCTTGCCACAACGTCAGGCCGGTTTTGCTCGAGCCAAGCCACGGCGTCGGGTCCATCGACGACGCACTCGAAGGTTTCCCAGGTTGGATCCTCCAGGGATTCCGGCTGCAGTCGCTTCGCCGCATACTCAACGAGGTCGTGCAAGCGTTCATATCCTCGTCGGCGCTCGAGGGAATCCGCAATCGCTGTGCTGACCCATCCTCGTTGGGCCAAATCGATAATGCTCGGAGCGTCAGCCTCGCTGAACCAGGGTGTGGCATCGAACTCGATGCAGCGGACATTATCGGCGGTATGGCAAGTAGCATGGATCATTGGATTCCTCCGTTCGCCGGCTGACAATTGGGCATGATCTTTCCGGAAAACCGCTGCGCACTTTTCCGGATCATGCTCGATGTTTCACATCGCTGCCTCGCATGCCCTCAGGCTTTGACCAAATCCCCGAGCAAGTTCGCCGCCACCGTCAGCTTGGCGAGCGTCAGGCCGCTGGCAGCAATCTCCTCGACCGAGCGGCGGATGCGCGTCGCTCCGGGGTGAGCCGCGAGCCAGATCTCGACAGCCTGCTGGCCGGACTGGCCGGTTGCCAGCATGTCCGCGGCCAGTCTTCTTTCGGCGCTGGCGATCTGCTCAACGGCGCGATCGATGGCGATACGTTCGAAATAATCGTTGGCAGGCACGTTGCGCGCGGCCGCGATGATGCGGTCGAGACGGAAATCGGCTTCCGCAGCGTAAAAGGTCGCGGCGGCATCGCCGATCGGGCGGCTGGTGCGCTCAGCAACCGTCACGATATCGGGTGCCGAGACCAGCGCGTCGAGATCGGCGAGCTCGCCGGCAAGGCCGGACGGAACACCGGCGTCCGTCAGCTCCTGCCGCCGCTTGGTGCGCACGGCCTGCAAGTCCGGCGGCAGGGTGGTGTCGAGTGAGGCGGAGATCTCGCGGAGGGCAGGGGCGAACCGGGCAATCATCGCGTTCAGGCCATCCTTGAAATCGCCGTTGCGCACGTACCAGACCATGCGGGAGAGCAGGAGCTCCTGGATCGCCGCGTAGAGGCTGAGCTGCAGCTGCCCGTCGATACGTGTGTCAAGCGCGTCGATCGCGTCATTGAGCCGCCTGAGCTCGTAGATCGCGTCCACCGCGACCTGCGCCATGACGATGGTCGAGATATCGGCGTCGGTCTCGTCGGTCAGGCGCACGATGCAGGCCGGGCCCCCGCGGTTGATCACGGCATTGACGAGACTGGTTGCGATGATCTCGCGTCGGAGGCGATGGAGCTCGACCGCGGTCGGGAACTTGTCGGGAAGCTCGCGCGGAAAGTAAAGGGACAGTCTGCGGGCGAGATAAGGATCGTCCGGCACGCTGGTGAGAAGCAGGTCGTCGTAGAGCGTCAGCTTGGCGTAGGCGAGCAATACGGCGAGCTCTGGCCTTGTCAGGGCTTGGCCGCGCCGTGCTCGCTCGGCGAGCGCTGCGTCATCAGGAAGGAACTCCACCGTGCGACTGAGCAGGCCGCGCTGCTCGAGCGACTGCATCAGGCGGGCGAGGAAGCCCGTCTCGGCGACGCCCTTGCGCTCGGCGAGCGAGAGCGCCAGCGTCTGCAGATAGTTGTTGCGCAGCACCAGCGCGCCGACCTCGTCGGTCATCGCAGCAAGCAGGCTGTTGCGGTCAGCGGGGCCGAGGCGTCCCTCGCGCTCGAGGCGCGCGAGCGCGATCTTGATATTGACCTCGACGTCGGACGTGTTCACGCCGGCCGAATTGTCGATGGCGTCGGTGTTGAGCTTGACGCCTTTTTGCGCCGCTTCGATGCGGCCGCGCTGGGTGACGCCGAGATTGGCGCCTTCGCCGATCACCCGGGCACGCACGTCGCCGCCAGTGATGCGGATCGGATCGTTGGCGCGGTCGCCGGCCTGATCGTCGCTTTCCGCCGCCGCGCGGATATAGGTGCCGATGCCGCCAAACCACAAGAGGTCCACGCGCGCCTTCAGGATCGCCGTCATCACCTCGAAAGGCGTGGCTTGCGGCTTGTCGAGATCGAGCAGGGTGCGCACTTCCGGCGCGAGCGGGATCGCCTTGAGCTGGCGCGAGAACACGCCGCCGCCTTGCGAGATCAGCGACTTGTCGTAGTCCTGCCAGCTCGACCGTGGCAGGTCGAACAGGCGCTTCCGCTCGGCGAGGCTGATCGTGGGATCCGGCGAGGGATCGATGAAGATGTCGCGGTGATCGAAGGCGGCCACAAGCTTTGTCGCCGGCGAGAGCAGCATGCCGTTGCCGAACACGTCGCCGGACATGTCGCCGACGCCGACCACGGTGAACGGCATGGTCTGGATGTCGGTGCCGAGCTCGCGGAAGTGGCGCTTGACCGCCTCCCAGGCGCCGCGCGCCGTGATCCCCATCTTCTTGTGGTCGTAGCCCTGGCTGCCGCCGGAGGCGAAGGCGTCGCCGAGCCAATGGTGCTTCTCGGCGGAGATCGTGTTGGCGATGTCGGAGAAAGTGGCGGTGCCCTTGTCGGCGGCGACGACGAGATAGGGGTCGTCGCCGTCATGCCGCACGGTCGAATCGGGTGGCACGACGATGTCGCCGTCGAGATTGTCGGTGAGTTCGAGCAGCGAGCGAACAAAGATGCGATAGGCTTCGGTGCCTTCCGCCATAAAGTGGTCGCGATTGGACGGCGACGGTAGGCGCTTGGGCACGAAGCCGCCTTTGGCGCCGACTGGTACGATCACGGCATTCTTGACCTGCTGCGCCTTCACGAGGCCCAGGATCTCGGTACGGAAATCCTGCGGCCGATCGGACCAGCGCAGGCCACCGCGCGCAACCTTGCCGAAGCGCAGGTGAATGCCTTCGAGACGAGGTGAATAGACGAAGATCTCGTAGAGAGGTCGTGGAGTTGGCAGGTCGTCGATTCGGCGCGCATCGAACTTGAAGGAGATCACCGGACGCGGATGTCCATCCTCGCCGATCTGCCACAGATTGGTGCGGATGGTCGCCTGCACCAGATTGGTGAAACGGCGCAGGATGCGGTCTTCGTCGAGCGAGGCAACGGATTTAAGCTGCTCCTCGATCTCGGCAAGCAGGGCCGTCTCGCCTGCCGAGCGCTCGGAATCAGTAACGGCGAGACGCGGATCGAGGCGGGTCTGGAACAGCGCGACGAGGCTGGCCGTGATCGCGGCGTTCTTGCGCAAGGTCTCCCACATATAATCCTGGGTGAAGGGAGCGCGGATCTGGTGCAAGTAGCGCGACAGCGCCCGGATGGTCGAGACTTCCCGCCAGCCCAGGGCCGTGCGCAGGATCAAGGCATTATACCCGTCGGATTCGGCGCGATCCGTGACCACCGCCATGATCGAGGCTTCCAGACGATGGCTGAATTCCGGACTGGTGTCGATCGGCCGGCCGTCGCTGGTCTCGATCGTCATATCGTGCAGCCAGACCGGCTCGGGTCTGTTACCGGGCACGATCTGATAAGTGCGTTCGTTGACCACGCGCAGGCCATGATTTTCGATCACCGGCACGCGATAGGACAGCGATAGCGGTGCGGCGTCGGAGAACACCTTCAGGGCAAAGCGCCTGGGATCGTCCTCGCCCTTGTCGCGGTGAACCGAAATCGTCACCGGGCGGGCCGGGGTCAGCCTTTCGATGGTCGCGATATCGGCGATCGCCTGCTCCGCAGTGAAAGCCTCGGTATAGCCGCCGCTAAAGGACTTGGCATAGCGGTTGGCGAGCATGCGCGCCCGCATGCCGTCGGTCGACGCGGCGAGCGCGGCCTTCAGCTTGTCGGCCCAGGTCGCGGCAATAGCGCTGATCCCGGCTTCGAGCGTGGCGCGCTCGACGACTGGCGTTTTGCCTTCATAGCGCCCGATGATGAAGTGGACGCGCGCAAGCGCGCCTTCAGGGAATGATACGTAGGAAGCTGACAGGGTCCCCTTGTAGACCTGCGACAGGAAGGTTCCGACGCGCGTGCGGACGTCGCTATCGTATTTGTCGCGCGGAATGAAGGTGAGGATGGATACGAAGCGATCGAACTTGTCTACCCGCGCCAGCGCCCGGACGCGCGGGCGCTCGTAGAGGAGCAGGACCTCGATGACGAAATTGTAGAGCGTGTCGACGTCGATCTGGAATAGCTCGTCACGCGGATAATCTTCGAGGATATGCATGAGCGCCTTGCCCGAATGGCCGTTCGGGTCGAAGCCGGCGCGCTGCAGCACCCGCGAAACCTTGTGGCGCACATAAGGGATCTGCCGCACCGAGCGGGTATAGGCGCCTGAGGTAAACAGGCCGACGACGCGCAATTCGCCCTCGAGCCGGCCGTCGGGCGCATAGAGCTTGATGCCCACATAATCCATCCGGATGCGGCGATGGACGCGGCTAGAGACATTGGCCTTGAAGACGGTCAGCAGGGTCGGTTCGCGCATGAACTGGCGAATTTCCGATGTCATCACCACCATTTCGTTGCCGCGGCGCAGGACCTTCACGTCCGGATCGCGCAAGATGCCGAGGCCTTCGCCGGTCGTAATGTCGTCCGACCCATCGCTGTCCGGCGAGAAGCGATATTCGCGCACGCCGAGGAAGGTGAAATTGTCCGCGCAGAGCCATTGCAGGAACTGGTTGGCTTCGGCGACCTCGTCGATCGGCAGCGGCGGAGGATTGGAAGAGAAAGTCTTGATCGCTTCCTCGACGCGGTCACGCATGACCCGCCAGTCGGCGACGCAGGCGCGGACGTCGTTCAACGTTCTGGTGAGGCCATCGACCAGCTTCTGGCGATCGGCATCCGCGTCCAGGCGGGTGATGTGGAGGTGAATCAGGCTTTCGCGCGCGCCCTTTACTCCCTCGGGCAGTGCTTCGCCGTAGAAGCGGAGCAGCTTGCCCTCGTCATCGCGCTCCACGGCGATGATCGGGTGAGCGACGAGGGTGACTTCGATGCCCTGCTCGGCGAGCTCCGCCATCGTGGAATCGAACAGGAAGGGCATGTTGTCGTTGAGAATCTCCAGCACGGAAATCTCGCGCCCATTCGGCAACGTCGGATTGGCAACGCGGATATCGGCGCTGCCGGCCGTGCGTCGCTGCACGTGCTCCCAGGCGTGCTCCGCCAGAAGGGCAAGCGAGGCGGCATCGTAATGGGCGAGATCCTCGATATTGCTGTAGCCGAACAAGGGCTCGGCAAAGGCCCGGGGGCTCTTGCCCGGCGGCACGCTGCCCGCTGCATCGCGGATCAGGGTTGCCCGGGCCCTGTCGTCACGCCACGCCATCATGTCCTCCATTTGCCGCGCCGTCCGACCGCAGTCGCGGTCATCAGCCTGATTCTGGAGTGCACTCTTCGAGCGCCGCGATCGAGTGCGTACGTGAAATCTTCGGTCTCGAAGCTTCAACAGTTCGACGACAATACTACGATCCCGGAGCGAAAGGCGCACGCTGTCGTGAGGCGTGCTGAAAATTCCCTACCGCAGCGCGTGAGGCCGACGTCGGCGCCGATGGCCGCCGCATCCCCGGGCGTGAAAAAATCACAAGCAATTTCAACTGTATATGGGTTCGCGGTTTTGTTCTGAATGGTGCGCCACTTCATCCCACCGCAACGTCGACGTTCTGACCGGCATCGCGCGCCGTCGGCGTCGTGACCACCGACATCGCCGGCCCATCGCCCGGCGGGCCGATCAGGCAGGCGAACCGGCCCCGCCAGGTCGGCGATCGCCAGAGATCGCGCCCGAGCGCCGCCCATTCGTGAAACGCGATGACGACCGGATTGTTGGAGCGCAGCGGCTTCACCAGGCCGTAATTGCACGGCAGGTCGTCGCGTTCGGCGACGAAGGTGCCGAACATCCGGTCGAACACGATGAAGATGCCGCCGTAGTTGCGATCGAGATACTCCGCGTTGCAGGCATGGTGCACGCGATGATGCGAGGGCGTGTTGAGCACATATTCCAGCCAGCCGAGTTTCGGGATCCACTCCGCGTGCAGCCAGAACTGGTAGAGCAGATTGACGCCGGCTGCGATGAACACCGGTCCCTGTGCGAAGCCGAGCCAGATCATCGGCACGTAGAAGATTGCGGCACCGGTCAGCCTCCCGGTCCAGCCGAAGCGGTAGGACGCCGCGAGATTGAACTCGTTCGAGGAATGGTGGATCGCATGCGTCGCCCAGAACCAGCGAACCCGGTGGCTGGCGCGATGGAACCAGTAGTAGCTGAAATCCTGGGCGATCACGAGCACGACCACCGACAGCACGCTGTTGAGCGGGATGGTGAACAGCCGGTGGCTCCAGGCCAGATCGACCAGCGGCTGCGCGATGCTGAGCGGCAGCAGCGTGTAGACGAGATATTGCCGGCCGAGCGCATCGACCAGCGAGGCCAGATAGGCGCGCCAATTGTAGTCACGGCGCATCACCAGGGCCAGGACGAGACCCTCCAGCGTCGCGATCACGATCACGGCGGGAAGGGAAAATTGCAGAACGGAAATCAATGGCTTCATGGCAACCTCGCATCCGCAGGCGTCTCGCCTGCAGGGCATGAGTTGCACGGGGGAAGCGCCGCGGCGCGCCGATTCCTGAACGAAGACTGGCCGATTCCTGCAAAGGGCCCGTCAAATCAGGAAACGGCTAGATTTCGGCCCCTGCCACACCGCCGGCACGAGCTCGCCGATATTCGGACGGCGTCAGGCCGGTATGCGCCTTGAAGGCGCGATTGAAGGGCCCGATCGAGCCGAAGCCGGCGTCGAGCGCAATGGTCAGGATAGGCACTGCGGCTTGCGTGGGATCGCTCAGCGCGGCCTCGACCTCAGCCAGACGATAGCCGCTGACGAAGGCGCTGAAATTGCGATGGCCGAGCTGCCGGTTGATCAGATGGCGCAGCCGGTATTCCGGAATCTCGAGCTTCCGTGACAATGTTGCGATGCTCAGGTCCGGCTCGCGAAAGACCTTGTCGTGGTCGAGCAGGCGGCGCAGCGCCGCGAGTTCGGCTGCATCGGGTTCGGTTGCCGGCACTGCTGCCGGTGGATCATGCGAAATCACGGTCGGCTGGCTCGCCAGCGCAGGCGCGGGCACCAGCGGTGGTTCAGTCGAGGCCAGCGTGCCCAGCACGGCGAACAGGAATATCACCGCCGTCAAGCCGGCCGCGTTGGCGAGACTGAGCGATGACACGGACAGGCCGCCGGGCCAGAGCCAGTCCGATGCAATAATGAACAGGGCATAGAGCACGGTGACGACGGCATACCAGACGCGCAGCCGTCGCCGCTTCTCCACCAGATCGGCCGCGCGCCCAGACAGCACATGCCAGATGCCCAGCAGCAGAAGCGACACGGACAGAGCGGTGCGCGCTACATCGACGGACATCGGATGCCTGGACATGTCGATCCACGCGAGGCCCATCAATGCGAGCGCGCCGAGCGAATGGTACCAGCGCAGGCGAAATTCATCGACGAAGATGGCGCTCACTGCAATCCAGAATGCGGCCGGCATGCCGCCGCTGACGAGATGCACCGGAATGCGCAGAAGCAGAGGCAGCGCACCGAAGCCGGATGCCGATTCGACGACATAGGCCGCGATGCTCAAATTCAGCAGTGCGGAATAGCGGCTGACGGGATTGCGCGGTGCATCGCGCGCGGCAATCGCCACGCGAAAAAGAAGAATGACGACCGCTCCTCCTCGCAATGCGGCTTCCAGGGTCGACATGCGATTCAGCGGTCCGAATGAGAGCGTCTTTGGGAAAAGGACAGGAAGAGTATCGTATCAAACTCATCTATCTTGTTTCCAAATATTTCCAATCGTTCAACGGAAACATTGAGCAACCGGCGGATCGCGGCTCCAACGGCTCCGCGCCAGCTCCCGTGTCTACCACCGCCCGACCGGGCAAATCCAACCGCCAAGGTGAACCTGCGAACCCAGGACTGGATGCGACTTGGGCAATATCGACCCGAGTCCACCAAAAGCACGGATAGCAACCATGACCTCGATTTCGGCGCTCTCCACACATCACCACCAACACACATCGCCCCTGCAGCGACTGCAAGACGAGCTGCAATCGGAAGTCAGTTCCGGCACGATCAGTGCATCCGATCAGTCGGCGCTGTCCTCCGCGCTCGACGATATTGACTCTTCGCTGCAATCAGACGGGACAAGCAATCAATCCAGCGGCAGCGGACCTGACGGCATCAAGTCGAAGATCGATGATCTGATCCGGCAGGAGGTGTCGTCCGGCAAGCTCACCGACCAGCAGGCCACCGAGCTGCAAGGTATCTTCAAGTCTGCGTTCGCGCACGGACCAGGTGGAGCGGGCGGACCGCCGCCGTTCAACGCGCCGCCTCCTGTCAGCGGCACCGACAGCTCGTCCAGCGGCACGAACAGTTCGTCGAGTGGCAATTCGACGGCGGATCTGCTCGAGAAATTCCTGGATTCGCTGAAAGCCTCGCTCGCGGATTCGACCTACAGCGGGACGGGATCGAACGGCACGTCCAATCCCTCCGACCCCTCGCTGTCCAATGTCCTTCTCAACGACCGGATCTGATATCGGCGACGCACCACGCGTCTGATCCGGCCATCCTTCAGCATCCCAAAGGGTGGCTCAGCTGCGATCCGGACGGGGGCCATACGCGGCCCTCGTCCTCGCGGTCTCAGTGCCTGACATGCTCGAACACCACGATCACGCCGGTCGGCTCGGGCTCGTGCGCCATCAGGCGCGTCAAGTCCGCATCGCTCCAGTCGGCGAGGCTGACGACTTCACCGGTTTCGCGCTCCGCGCCGAGCGATGGCGTCGGCTCGAGGACTTTCAATCCCATCTCGTCGACGAAGAAGGTATGTTCCCCGAACATGCTGTTCAGCTGGGGCATGGCGGGATGCTCGTCGGGCAGCACCTGGGCGCCGAGCTGGTTGACGGTCTGCTTCACCTGGTCGGATGTGAGCTTCATGAGCTGCTCCGTTTCTGTCATGTCGGGTTTCATGGCTTGAACCAAGGTTTGGCCGGAGCGCGTGTTCCCTGCGCCTGTGTCGCCTGGCTCAAACTCCGAACGGGTGCTGCTCACAAATGTTCCAGCGAAATGAATTTCGTGATCGCATGTTGCATCTGCCGCGCCGACGGCGCGAGATCGCCACACGATGTCCACGATCTGATCGATGAGCGCTAGTGCTCGCTCCGGTTTTCGCCGACCGAGAGCGCGCAGATGCGTGACAGATGTATGTAGGGCAGCCCCGTCTCCTCCGCCCAGGCGTTGAACTGCGCCTGCACCTTGGCGAGATCGCCCTTCGACTTGACCTCTTCGGCGATGTCGAGGCCGGCATCGCGCAGGCAGGCGACGACATCCTTCGAGGTGACGAATCCGTCCCAGCCGACGAAGCGCAGCAGCATCTGGCCGGTGTTGCCGCCGAGCCTCGAGCCGCGCTTGGTCAGGAGATCGAGCAGGCCGATCTCGTTGGACGGCGGCCATTTCGCCAGAAACTTGCCGAAGCTGCCATGCTCCTTCGCGATCTCCTGCACGAAGGCGGCGTTGTCGCGCACCGACATGATCTTGGCGCCATTGCGCACGATCCGCGCATCGCGCAGCAGCGCTTCCCAGTAATCTTCGGGCTGGAAGCTGAGCTTGGCCGGCTGGAAGCGCAGGAAGGCATCTTCAAAGCCGCCCCACTTCGCGTCGATCACGCTCCAGGCGAAGCCCGCGCAAAACACCCGCCTGGTCATCTCCGCGAGGATGCGATCGTCGCCAAGTTTTGCGAGCCCCTTCAGGTCGGGCTTGTCAGGCATCAGACTGTCGAGCGCCTTGGGCCCGCCTTTGCGCTTCTCGGCACGGGCACGAATGGTCTTGAAGGAGGTCATGCGATCACTCGCGTTGAAGGCGCGCCACGACACCAGAATTCGACGATCCGGTCCAGTCCTGCGACGCACCGGCACTTGCGCGCTCCCGCGCGTCACAGCATGCTTCCTTCCTGCCAGATTGGCAGAACCAGGCGGCCGTGCTGGTCCGCTTCTTGCTTTATAACAGTTTGGAATTCGCAGACATTTTCACACTCTCTCCGACGGATTCTCAATGCGCTGCCTGGTCGTGGCCGACCTGCACTACTCGTTGCCGCAGCTCGATTGGCTCGTCAGCGCGGCGCCGCAATTCGACCTTGTGATCTTCGCTGGCGACGCGCTGGACATCGGATCGACGGTGGATTTCCGCGCCCAGATCGTGGTGGTGAAGAAGTACCTTGCGCTGATCGCGGCGCAGACCAGGGTGATTCTCTGCTCCGGCAATCACGACCTCGACGAACGCAACGCCGAGGGCGAGAAGATCTCGCGCTGGATCTCGGAGGTGCGCGAGCTGGGTATCGCTTGCGACGGCGACAATCTCGCCATCGGCGACACGCTGTTCACAGTGTGCCCGTGGTGGGACGGACCGCTGGTCAAGCAGCGCATCGTCGACCAGCTGCGCGCCGCCTCGCTCAACCGTCCGCGGCGGTGGATCTGGGCGCATCACGCGCCGCCGGCCAATTCGCCGACCAGTTGGGGCGGCAAGCGGTTCTTCGGCGACGTCGAGCTGGTGCAGTGGGCCATGCAGTATCAGCCGTCGATGGTGATCTCGGGCCATGTGCATCAATCCCCCTTCATCACGGACGGCTCGTGGTTCGACCGGCTGGGCCAGACGTGGGTGTTCAATGCCGGCCTGCAACCGGGGCGACCGCCGACGCATATCGTGCTGAACCTGGATGAGAACAAGGCGTTCTGGCTGGCGGCGGGCGAGGCGCAGTGGATTGATCTCAGCGCGCCGTTAAAGCGACCGGCCGCCACGATCGAGAATCCACCTGACTGGCTTACATCCTTGGGTCGGATTGCCGATCCGAGCCTGGCGAGACCTCGAGCGGCGGCAGGTTGATCATGCTCTGCAGCACCTCGCCGACCATGGCGAGATGCGTTCCGTGACCGGCATATTGCCGCTTGAGATCGGCGAGATAGGTGTTGGCGGCATTGAGCCGCTGCGCCAGCATGCGCGCGATCAACAGCGTGACCTCCGGCTCCCGCTTGAGGAGCGAGGCAGCGTCCTCGAACTCGTAGACGACGGTGTCGGCGCAAGCCCGCACAGTCGCCGTGTGCGGCAGCCCCAGCAACACGGACATCTCGCCCAGCACCGCACCGGGCTCGGCAATGGTGGCGACCACCATCTCGCCCTTGAGCACCTCGAGCTTGCCGCTCATCAGCACATAGAGATGGCCGGAGGCGCCGCCTTCGGTCACCAGATGCGTGCCGGCCGCAATCTGCCGCTCAGTTCCCCCGGTGCAATAATCCAGAACCGCGCGCATCGCCGCAAACTCCCGTCCTCAGAGACAGTAGAGCACGATCCGCGGGGAGATGCAGCGGTTTTTGAGCGTGCCGCGCGTCACGCCCGCGAGAGTGAAGGCACCTCCTCCGGCATAATGGCCTGGAGGCCGCCGAAGCGACGCTCGCGGCCATGGAAGGAGGCGAGCGCCGCGGCAAGATCGCCTGCATCGAATTCCGGCCACATCCGCTCGGTGAAATGCAGCTCCGCATAGGCGCCTTCCCAGAGCAGGAAGTCCGACAGGCGCTTTTCACCCGACGTGCGGATGATGAGATCGACGTCGCGCAAGCCGGCCTCGCCGGTCACTAGTTGCGAGAAGGCTTCGCGGGTGAGGCTGGTCAGCGCGGCCGCCTTCGCCGCAGCGTTCAGGATGGCGTCGCGCGCGGAATAGTCGACGGCGATGCGCAGATGCAGCGTGGTGCCATGGGCAGTGGCGGCCTCCGCGCGCGCGATGGCGGTGGCGATGCCGTCCGGCAATCGGTCGCGACGGCCGATCACGTTGAGCCGCACGCCGTTCTTCACCAGGCTCTGCACCTCATTGGCGAGATAGAAGCGCAGCAGCGTCATCAGCGCGGCGACCTCGGCCTTCGGCCGGCGCCAATTGTCGGTCGAGAACGCATACAGCGTCAGCGTGCCGATGCCCTGCTTCGGCGCGGCCTCGACGATGCGGCGGATCGTCTCGACGCCGGCCTCGTGACCGCGCATGCGCGACAGGCCGCGCCGCGTCGCCCATCGTCCGTTGCCATCCATGATGATGCCGACATGAAGCTTCTCGTTAGGGGGCGTGACGTCACTTTGCATCGCAAAGCCTCCAGTCAAAAAAGGGGGCGATCAGGTCGGAAGAATGCCGAGGCGGCCAAGCGGCGGTGCCTCGCGGCCGGCGGCCCTGGCGGCATCGCGCACCAGCCGCTCGAGCACGGCGAGATAGTCGAGGAAGCGGCGGCGGCCGGTCCTGGTCAGACGGCAGGTGGTGTGCGGGCGATTGCCCTCATAGCCCTTGGTCACCTCGACCAGACCGGCCTCCTGGAGCACGGCGAGGTGCCGGCTGAGATTGCCGTCGGTGAGGCCGCAGAGCTGCTTGAGATCGGCGAAGGCAAGCCCCTTCGGGTACGCCATCAGCGAGGTCAGAAGCCCGAGCCTCGCCTTCTCGTGGATCACACGGTCGAGCCCTTCATAGGAGAACGGCGCGCTGTCAGTCTTCGACATCATTCTCTCCGGACGCGACATACAGAATGGCCGCCATCACCGACTGGCCGATCACGAAAGGCAGTCCCATGGTCCATGGCGACAGCATGTGGGTCCGGCTCGCCAGCACCACCACCGCAAAGCCCGAGATGAAGTACCAGGCCCCGGCGAACGCCACGCTGCGCGGCAGCGAGCGGATGGAGGCGAAAATGCCGAGCGAGACCAGGATCTGCCACAGTCCCGGCAGGAGCCACAGCGTCTCGGCTGCGAACTTCCACATCACCACCGCGAGCAGGACGCCGGCGACGGCCGCGGGCAAGAACTGCTCGACCGCCTGGTGGATCATGGCGTCGGCAAGGCCCGAATGATGACGCTGCGAGCGCGCGCGCATCTCGATCCAGATCATCGCCCCCGACAGCATAGCCGCAACAAACCAGCCGAGAAAGAAGCCGAGCGGCTCGCCGGTGGGATCGCCGAGCAGCCAGAATTGCAGGATCGCGGTGACAAGCGCGATCGCGCCGGTCGCAGCCATCGTCGCCGGACCATAACCGCGGAACGCCGTCCCAGCCGCAATTTGGCTGCGGATCGCCACGATGTCCGCCAGCGCCTTGTCGAGATCGCGCATCGGCAACGCCAAAACTCCGCTCCACCCCTTGCGGCCGGAATCGCCCCGGTCACTTTGTATTGCAAAGTATACCGCGCTACAAAGCAAAGGCAAGCCGGAATGTCGCAAACAGGAGGCATGGACCGGCCGGACAACTGCCGGTTGCGCAACGCCTGCCCGCGCGGATAAGATGGACCCAAATGCCGTCCCGGGGGAAGTTATGTTGCTTAGGTCGTTTGTCGTTACCTTTCTTTTGCAGCTGAGCCTTGCCGGAGCAGCAAATGCGGCCGGACCGTTCGGCTCGGTCAATGTCGGCAACTGGATCGGCGGTGCCTTCAGCAACGATCAAACGGGCGCCTTCTCCCATTGTGCGGCGACAACGCCTTATGCGAGCGGCGTCATCCTCGTCGTGAGCCAAAATGCCGCCGGCACATGGTCGCTCGCCTTTGCGAGTCCCGGCTACCGCTTCAACAAAGGGGAGAACGCCGCGATCGACGTGACATTTGATGGGCAGGAGCAAGCCAGGCTGTTCGCCACGGCGTATCAGCCCAACATGCTCACGGCCATCATGCCGCTCAATGTTGTGCGTACGTTTCAGAAGGCGAGCCTGATGGTGGCGACAGCCGGCCGCGCCGTTCTGAATTTCGATCTGACCTCGACCGGACCGGTGATCGCCGCATTGGCTAATTGCGTGACCAAGGTGAAAGCCGACGGGCTCGACAAGGCCGGCGATTTCACCAAGGGTGCCGCGAAGCCGGCAGCCGCGGCGGACAAGCAGGGCGCACCGCCTGCCGGCAAGCCCGGCAAAGCAGCCAAGAGTAGCTCCGGCTTTGGCACCGGCTTCGTGGTCAGCGCCAGCGGGCATATCGTCACCAACAACCACGTGATCGACGGTTGCAGCGAACTCAAGGGGAATCTCACTGGCGAACCCGCGATGGTGTTGCGAGTCGTGTCGAGCGATGCGAACAACGATCTGGCTTTGTTGCAGCCGTCATCGGCCGTGGCATTCAAGGACTTCGCCCGGATCCGCGATCGCTCGTTCCACTCCGGCGATTCCGTCGTCGCGATCGGCTTTCCCTATCATGGCTTGCTCACGTCGGACTTCACCGTGACGACCGGGATCGTGAGCTCGCTCAGCGGCATGCTCAACGACACGCGCTTCCTGCAAATCAGCGCACCGGTGCAGCCGGGCAATAGCGGCGGCCCGCTGTTCGACAATAGCGGTCAGATCGTGGGCGTGGTCACGGGAAAGCTCCCCGGCTTGCGCATAGCCGCGGCCACCGGCAACATTCCCGAGAACATCAACTTCGCCATCAAGACCGGCGCGTTGCGCGACTTCCTCGACAATTCGGTTGTACCGTACCAGACGGCCGAGCCGAAGGGCGAGCTCAAGACCACCGACATCGCCGGCAACGCCCGCGCCTACACGATGCTGATCTCGTGTAAAGGGACCGAGCAGGCCGACGCGAAGAAGTAAGAAGCGGATCAAAGGCAAGTTGCCACCTTACCCACCGCTGTCGTTCCCCGCGAAGGCGGGGAATCCAGTACGCCGCGACCTACCGATTCAAGCACTCCCGTTTCGGACTCCTGGATCGCCCGGTCAAGCCGGGCGATGGCGCCGTTGATGCGGGCACAACGTGCCCATCAAATCACCCGTGGCAGCACGCGCCCTTCGCCTGCGGCTCGTACTGGTCGTGCAGGCGGACCCAGTCCATCGGATAGGGCAGACCCTCCTCGTGACGGCCGAGCGGGGTCAGATCGAGATATTGACAGGCCGCGTTCATCATGTCGAGGCCGCGGGCGAAACAGGAATAGGTGTGAAAGATCGAGCCGGCCTCGTTGCGATAGAACACGCTGATGCCGGGCAGCTCGGGCCCATAGAACGGCGTGGTGCCAAAATTGTATTTCGGGGCGCCCTGGTCGATCTGCTCGCGCGTGAACGAGACCTCGTAATCATAGTTAAAGTCGTTGTGGCCTGAGGACACCCACTCAAAGCTCCAGCCCATGCGCTTCTTGAACGCCTCGAGCTTTTCGACTGACGCCAGCGAGATCGCGACCATGGTGGTGTCGCGCGCCACCAGATGCGGCACCATGCGCTCGAAACCATCGGCCCAGAAAGAGCAGCTCTTGCAGGCGGCGTCCCAGTCGGGCGCGAACATCACGTGTTGCACCACGAGCTGCGGACGACCCTTGAAGAGATCGCCGAGCGTGACCTTGCCGTTCGGTCCATCGAACACATAGCTCTTGTCGACCTTTACCCAGGGCAATGCGCGGCGCTCCTCGGCAAGGCGTTCGCGGGCCCGGCTCAACTCCTTCTCATGGGCCAGATGGGCTTTGCGGGCGGCGACCCATTGCTCGCGCGAGACGATCTGATGTTCCTGCATGATGTCCTCCTTGCGGTCAGGCGACGAAGGTATCGAGCTTGTCGAAGAACGAGCTCCAGCCACGCTGGTGATTGTCGCGCGCAGTTTCGTCGAAGAACTGGGCGTGATGAAAAATCATCAGCGTCCCGGCACTGTCCGGCTTCAGCGTGATCGTCACCAGCGATTCGCGTTCCGGCGTCGAATGCCAGGCCCAGGTGAAGACCAGGCGCTCGTTCGGCACGACCTCGCGATAGAGGCCACCCGCCTCGAAATATTCGCCGTCCTCGCGGGTAAAGGAGATGCGGTAGCGGCCACCGGAGCGGACATCGAGCTCGGCATTCAGCGTCGCCGGCTTCATGTTCGGCGGCCCAAACCATTGCACTAGCTGCTCGGCTTGCGTCCAGGCGGCGAAGACCTTTTCCGGCCGCGCGCGGAGCCGGCGCGTGAGCGTGAGGCTTGGACCTTCGGTTGCGCGTTCGGCGGCGTTGGCGGCTGCACTGACCATGGTTTGTCCTCCACAAATGCGGCAAGGCGGTCGAAGCTCTCGGACCAGAATTGCGCGTAGCGATTGAGCCAGTTCATCGCCTGCTCCATCGGCTGCGCGGTAAGCCGGCAGGAGACCGTGCGTCCGGCCTTCTCGCGTACAATCAGGCCCGCATCCGTAAGCACGTCGAGATGCTTCATGATCGCCGGGAGCGAGATCGAGAACGGCGCCGCCAGCTCGCTCACCGAGCTGTCCTTTTCGCCGAGACGCGCGAGCAGCGCGCGCCGTGTCGGATCGGACAGCGCCGCAAAGGTACGATCGAGCCTCTCGTCTTTATACTTAACCATAAGGTTTAGTATAGACGCAACAGCCACCCCGTCAAGCGGGAACCACGCAGGAAAAAAGCCCCGCCTTGCGGCGGGGCTTCATGTCCGGTCATTCACGCGATTGCTACTCGACCTTGAGGCCGGCGAACTCGACGACCTTCTTCCACTTCGCGGTCTCGGCCTCGATCTCCTGGCCGAACGCCTCCGGCGTCAGCACCAGCGGATCGCCGCCGAGCTCGACCAGCCGCTTGGTCATGTCGGGCTCCTTCATGAGCGTGTTGATCTCGTTGTTGAGCTTGGCGATCATGTCCTTCGGCATGTTCTTCGGCGCACCCATGCCGAACAACGCGCTCGCCTCGTAGTCCTTCACGGTCTCGCCGATCGCGGGCACGTCCGGCAACTGCGGCGAGCGCTGCGCCGTGGTGACGCCGAGCGCGCGAAGCGAGCCGGAGCGGATGTGCTGGATGATCGAGGGCATGTTGTCGAAGATCACCTGCACCTGGCCGCCGAGCATGTCGGTGATCGCGGGCGCAGCGCCGCGATAGGGCACGTGCTGCATCTTGCAGCCGGTCATCGCCATGAACATTTCGCCGGACAGATGCACCGAGGTGCCGTTGCCGGAGGAGGCCATGTTCACCTTGCCGGGGTTGGCCTTCACATACTCGATGAACTCGGCGACGGTCTTGGCCGGCACGTCGTTGTTGACGGTCATCACGTTCGGCACGCGCTGGAACGCGGTGATCGGCGCGATGTCGCGGACGAAGTTGAATTTGAGATTGGCATAGAGCGTCGCGTTGATGTAGTTCGCCGGATTGATCAGCAAGACGGTGTAGCCGTCGGGCTCGGCGTTCACGACCGATTCGGTGCCGATATTGTTGCCGGCGCCCGGCTTGTTCTCGATCACGAATTGCTGGCCGAGCCGCTCCGAGAGCCGCTGGCCGATCAAGCGCGCCAGGATGTCGGTGGCGCCGCCCGGCGGATAGCCGACCACGAACTTCACCGGCCGGGACGGATAATCCGCGGCGAAGGCCTTCGATAGCGGGCTGGCTGCAAGCGGGGTGGCGGCGAGCAGGCCGAGCGCGGAACGGCGAGTGATCATCTCAAGGGTTCTCCCAGTGTTGTTCTTGATCGCGGCGTCAGCGGCGTTGTAACAAAGCCCGCCACGCGCGGAAAGTGCGCAACGTTCATGGCGACGAAAGGATAAGGCATGCCGATCAAGGTCGAAGCCCTCGATCATCTCGTGATCAACGTCGCCGACGTCGCAATTACCACCGAGTGGTATCGCAAGATTCTCGGCATGGAAGTCAAGGTGTTCGACCCCGGCGGCGGCAAAGCGCCGCGGACCTCGCTTCAATTTGGTCAACAGAAGATCAACGTCCGGCCGCGCGACGCCGACAAGGTGGAGTGGTTCACCGCCAACCACCAGACCGCCGGCAGCGAGGATCTGTGCTTCCTCACCTCGGCGACGCCCGACGAGGTGGTAGCGCATTTGCAGGCGCATGGCGTCGCGATCGAGCAAGGCCCGGGCCCGAGGCAAGGCGCCCGCGGCACGCTGCGCTCGGTCTATTGCCGGGATCCGGATGGCAGCCTGATCGAGATTTCATCTTACGAGGACTAGCACGGTGCCGGCTCAGAACGACCCCAGCGCCACGGGGCGGAACGCCTGCAGCAGCTGCTGGTCCAGCTTGCCGCCCATGCCTTCCATCATCGTGAAGGCACGCGAGTGCGTGAAGGGCATGCGGTAGGCCCGCTTCTCCACCAGGGCTGCGTAGATGTCGACGATCGTCGTCAGCCGCACGATGTCGCTGATCTGGTTCGACGACAGAGCGTTTGGATAGCCGCTGCCATCGAGGAATTCGTGGTGATGCAGCACGACATCCAGCATCTCCGGCGGGAAGCCGCCCTGGGCTGCGAGCGCGTCATAGCCGCGGCGCGGATGCTGGCGGACCTCGGCCATCTCCTCGTCGGTGAGCTTGCCGGGCTTGTCGAGCAGATTGGAGGCAACGAAGGCCTTGCCGACATCGTGCAGCAGGGCGGCACGGGTCAGCCGGCGCTGGTCGTCCTCGCGCATGCCGAGATGCTGCGCGAAGGAAACCGCAAAGCCGGTGACGAACAGGCAGTGGCGATAGCTGCCGACATGATGGCAGCCGACGGTGGTGAGCCATTCGCGCAGCGAGGAATGTTTGATCGCCTTCAGGATCTTGCTCTCGGCCGCGATGATGTCGTCGAACGTCAGGGGAATCCCGAGCGGCAGCTTCTCGAACATCTTCTTCAGCACCGCATGCGCCGCCTCGACGCCGCGGTTGAGCGTCTTGCCGCGATCGGTCGCGTCATAGGTCGCGGTGTCGGGAAACGCGGCGCGGATGCGCTGCAAAATGTCCTCGGGCTGAAGCGGACGCGAGATGGTGTCGGTGGCGCCCAGCGCCCAGGCCTGCATGGTGCCGTGATGAAGCGCGTCAGCCAGCACGAACAGCCGCGGCATCGCGCGATAGGCATCGCCGCGCAGCTTGTTGCGCACCCGCTGCACGCTCTCGGGCGCGCGCAGGTTGATATCGACCACGAGGCCGGAGAGATCGCGCGACGGCTGTTCAGGGATGTCCTGCGTCGTCACCGTCGAGACATCGCCGACCGCCTTCAGGATGCTGGCGAGCTCGGTGCTCGCATCGCTCCGGTCGGAGGCGAGCAGAAGCCGGCGTTTGGCGGCGGATTTGGCTGGCGCGTTCATGGCTTCCCCAAAGGCACGGGAGTGTATTTGGCGTCAGCCTAGGCCGGATCAGGTTCTCCGGCCCTTAAGAGGTGTGCTCAACGGAACCTGCAGGAATTGCGCGCAATTTTACGGGTTTCGGGTTCCGCGGCGGCCCAACAAAAAACCGCGAAAAACAACCCCATGCACAGTAGACACTCGACGCCATTCTCATCGAAAAATGACGAGAATAGCTGGACTATGACGAGAAAGACCCTATATTCTCATCATTGGGTGCTGAGAATATGGTCTATATCCACGACAGAGCCGACTGGCCGGCGTTTCAGTGGAGCGCAGACCGGCTGGCGGCGCGGCTGGCCCAGGTACGTCACAAGCAGGGCCGCCTGCTTGGCCGGATGGACAGTCTCGGCTTCGCCTTGAAGGCAGAAGCCTCGCTCCAGACACTCACTGAAGATGTCGTCAAATCAAGCGAGATCGAAGGTGAGATTCTCGATCGCAATCAGGTCCAGTCGTCGATCGCCCGCCGGCTCGGCATCGATATTGGCGCGCTCACGCCTGTCGAGCGAAACGTCGAGGGCGTCGTCGATATGACGCTCGACGCCACCCAGAAATTCGATCAGCCCATCACCGCCGAACGGTTATTCGGCTGGCACGCCGCCCTGTTCCCGACGGGTCGAAGCGGGATGTTGAAAATTGTCGTTGGCGGGTGGCGCACCGAACAATCGGGCGCCATGCAGGTCGTCTCCGGGCCAGTCGGCCACGAGCACGTTCATTTCGAAGCACCCGCTGCCAACCGGCTCAAGAATGAAATGAGCGCATTCCTCGATTGGTTCAACGCCGACCGGGACTCAGATCCAGTCATCAAGGCCGCGGCTGCGCATCTCTGGTTTGTGACCGTTCACCCGTTCGAGGACTGCAACGGCCGCATTGCGCGCGTGATAACCGATCTCGTCCTCGCGCGTTCGGAACAGAGTACGCAGCGCTTCTACAGCATGTCGTCTCAAATCCGCAAAGAGCGCAACGCCTACTACGACATCCTCGAAAGAACCCAGCGAGGAACGCTCGACATCACCAATTGGCTACAATGGTTCCTCGACTGTCTCGATCGCGCTTTCGACGGCGCCGAGACCATCATCGGAAACGTGCTGCACAAGGCAAGATTCTGGGAGCGCCATCGCGCGCGTTGCCTCAATGATCGCCAGCGGCTGATGTTGAACCGCCTGCTCGATGGGTTTGAGGGCAAGCTCACCTCTTCGAAATGGGCTCGAATCGTCAAAGTCTCGCAAGCGACCGCTGCCCGCGACATCGAAGACCTGATCGAGAAGGGCATCCTTCAGAAGGACGCCGCCGGTGGCCGCAGCACGAGCTATTCGCTGGTGCCGTAGAGTGCAGTGCTTCCACATTGTCATGGCCGGGCTTGTCCCGGCCATCCACGCCCTGCCTGCCGCGCCAAGAACGTGGATGCCCGGGACAAGCCCGGGCATGACGACCTCCAGGAACGAAAATCCGCCGGAGGCTTCCCCCCGGCGGATCATCAGACGTCACGATCAAGCGCAGCCTTACGCCTTCATCGCTCCCTTCACGGCCTCGGCCGTGATCGGCAGCGCTCGGACACGGGCGCCGGAGGCGTTGAAGATGGCGTTGCCGATGGCAGGCGCCACCACAGTCACCGCGGGCTCGCCGACGCCGGTGGCCTTCTCGCCATTGGCGATAACGGCGACCGCGACCTCCGGCACCTGGCTCATGCGCAAGGGCGTGTAGCCATCGAAGTTGGTCTGCTCGATGCCACCGTCCTTCAGCGTCGCCTTCTCGTACAGCGCCAGCGACAGGCCCCACAACGCCGCGCCCTCGACCTGGGCACGGATGTTGTCGGGATGCACCTGCGTGCCGACATCGGTCGCGACCGTGAGCTTCTTCACGGTCACGTCGCCCGACGGCGCCACTGCGACATGCGCGACGCAAGCGGTCCAGCTTGCTGTCGCACGTTCCTGCGACGACACGCAGGCGACGCCCATGCCTTCTCCCTTGGGGAGTTTCTTGGTGCCGTAGCCGGCAAGGCCCATCGCGGCCAGCAGCGTGTTGCGCAGCCGCTGCGCGCCGCCGTCGTTGTTGCCGGCACCGTCGAGCAGCGAGATGCGGTATTGCGCCGGATCCTTGCCGGCCGCGGCCGCGATCTCGTCGATCATGCTTTCGACCGCCCAGAAGGTCCAGCCCGGCGCCACCGAACGGAGCTGACCCGACGGAGTGGCGCTGTGCGCCATCTCGTTCTTGATCGCCCGCACGTGATGGTTGGGCACCGTGTAGAAGAAGTCCGACCCGTTCACCGTGAACGCATCGAGCGGGCCCTTCTTGTCGACCGAGGGCGACAGGAAGTCGGGGATACCCCAGCGCTGCGTCGGCCAGGCCGAGACCACGTCGTGGCTGAGTGCGACGAGCTTGCCGTCGCTGTCCACGCCGGCCTTCACTTTCTGGTAGGTGAGCGGACGCGAGAAATCCATCGTCATGTCGTTCTCGCGCGTGTAGATCACCTTCACCGGCTTGCCCACGGCCTTCGTCGCCTGCACTGCCGGCACCATCATGTCGGCGTCGAGCCTGCGGCCGAAACCGCCGCCGAGCCACATCTGGTGCATCACCACAAACTTCGGATCGATCCCGGCAGCACCGGCCGCAATCGCGCCGGAGCGCGTCGCGAACTGGTTGCCGGAATAGATGTGCAGGATGTCGCCCTTGAACTCCGCGGTGGCGTTCATTGGCTCCATCGGCGCGTGGATGTTGATGCTGGTGGTGTATTCCGCCTCCAGCACCTTGGCCGCCGTGGCGAGGGCAGCCGCGGGATCGCCGTCCTTGACGAAGAACTGGCCGGAATCATCGAGCTTCTGAAGCCGCTTGGCTTCATCGAGCAGCGACTCACTCGATACCTTTGCATTCGGGCCGCCGTCATAGCTGACCTTCAGCGCCGCCGCCGCCTTCTTGGCGTTGGCATAGGTGTTGGCGACCGCAACCACCCAGCCGGTCGTGGTCTGGGTCTTGTCGTCGAGGGTGACGGCCTTGATGAAGCCTGGCACCTTCTTCGCATCGGAGTCGTCGACCGATTTCACCGTGGCGCCGTAGCGCACCGGCGGCGTCACCACTGCGCCATAGACCATGCCCGGAATCATCACGTCGATGCCGTACTTCGCCGTGCCGTTGGTCTTGGAGGGAATGTCGATCTGCGGCACCGACACGCCGATCATGGTGTACTGTTCCGGCGCCTTCAGCTTGATCGCCTTCAGCTCGTCGGGCGTGAAGGTCTTGGTCGCCTTGCCGCTCTTCACGACATCGGCGAACGACATCTGCTTCTTCGACTTCGCATGCACGATCATGGAGTCGCGCACTGCGAGCTCGCCTGCCGGTACGCCCATCGCGGCGGCCGCACCTTCGGTCAACGCCATGCGTCCGGCAGCACCCGCCCGGCTCATCGCGTCGAAATTCATCATGGTCGACCAGCTGCCGCCGGTGATCTGTGCACCGAGGACCGGGTCGTTGAATTTTGGATCGTTGGAGGCGAGGTTGACCCGCATGTCGCTCCACTTGGCACCCAGCTCCTCGCAGACGATCTGCGCCATGGTGGAGGCGATGTGCTGGCCCATGTCTGCCTTGCCGCAGGTTACGGTGACCAGGCCATCGGGCGAGATCGCGTACCAGACGCTCGGCTCGAAATTGGCGGGAGCCGCAGCGAGTGCTTCGCCGACACCGGGCACGCCGGCATAGCCGAGCACGAGGCCGGTGGCGGCGGTGCCGACCAGGAAGGTGCGACGGCTGAGATCTGATGTCTCGGGGGTGACGTTCTTCACGTGATGGTTCATGTGGGCCTCCGCTCGTTGCCGGCGGCGGATGCAGTGCGCATCTCGGTGGCGGCGCGCATGATTGCTTTCTGAATCCGCGAATAGGTCATGCAACGGCAGAGGTTGCCGTCCATATGGGCCACGACCTCTTCCTTGGTCGGATTGGCATTCTTCGCCAGCAGCGAGGCTGCCTGCATGATCTGCCCGGACTGGCAGTAGCCGCATTGCGGCACCTGCTCGGCAATCCACGCCTTCTGCAGGGGATGATCGCCCTTGGCGGAAAGACCTTCGATGGTGGTGATCTTCTTGCCGGCGACGTCGCCGACCATGGTCTGGCACGAGCGTACGGCTTCGCCGTTGACATGCACGGTGCAGGCACCGCACAGGCCGGCACCGCAGCCGAATTTCGTTCCGGTCATCTGCAATTGTTCGCGGATGGCCCAAAGGAGCGGCGTGTCGTTTGCCGCATCCACGGACATGCTCCGCCCGTTGATGGTGAGCGTTGGCATAGGCGTCTTCCCCTGCCGGTGCAATGAAGCCGCTTACGGCGGCAACTTGTGTAGCGGACACCCACCGGGTCGGCGGCCGCCTTGCCCGCAAGAATGATCGCGTTCTCGCGCGGAGGCAAATGCAATTTGGAATCAGTCGAAACTATCGCGGCGTCCGCTTGTTGTGCGATGCGACAACAGCGCTGACGCTAGCGACTGGACACAATTGAAGTGCGCCAAGCGTGGATGCCGTCGCGACGAGGCAGTTTCCTCCGAGTAACCTCGCGGGCTAGAGTATGAAGTATGATGAAGTGAGATCGCCGATGCGGACATTCCTTCTCCCCTTGTGGGAGAAGGTGGCGCGCAGCGCCGGATGAGGGGTATCTATCCGCGAACTCACTGCGAGCTTCACTCGCGGAGAGATACCCCCTCACCCGTCTCGCCGCT
>NZ_VSSR01000050.1 GCF_008123515.1 Bradyrhizobium cytisi | reverse complement strand
CGAGACTGGGCAAGAATTGTTCTCGCCCGAATCCGGATCGATGTACGATTCTATTCATGACGAATCGCACTTATAAGACTGGTCCGCGGCGGGAGCAGTTGAGCCTTCTGCCGCCTCGCGTCGAGGATTATGTTGCGCAAGACAACCCGGTCCGGGCGATCGAGGCCTATGTCTGTGCGCTCGATCTTGAGAAGCTCGGGTTCCGGCATGCCGGTGGTGGCACCGGGGCGGGACAGCCAAGTTACCATCCGGCGGACCTGTTGAAGGCCTATCTTTACGGTTATCTCAACCGGGTCCGCTCCTCGCGTCGCCTCGAGCAGGAGGCGCAACGCAATCTGGAACTGATGTGGCTGCTCAAGGGACTGACGCCCGGCTACCGGACCATCGCCAACTTCCGCCGGGATAATTGGTCGGCGCTCAAGGCGACGAACCGGGAATTTGTGCTCTTGCTGCGCGAACTTGAGCTTCTGGGCGGCAAGCTTGTGGCGATCGACGGCGCCTTCTTCCATGGCGATGCGAGCAAGGCGAGCATCAAGACGAAGAAGCGGCTGGCGGAGCAGCTTGCTTGTATCGATCGCGACATCGAGGAATATGGCAAAGCGCTGGCGTCGAACGACGCCAGCGAAGAAGCGCATTCGTCAGGTGACGGAGATGGCGGGAGCGCGAATGGGAATGGCGGCAGGGTTGCGGACAAGCTGGCGGCGTTGATGGCGCGCCGGGCGAAAGCCCAGGCCGATCTTGATCGTCTGGAGGACGGCGGCGAGACCCAGTTGTCGACCACCGATGCGGACGCCCGGCTTTTGTCGAAAAGAGGCCATGTCCTCGCAGGCTACAACGTCCAGATTGCGGTCGATGACAAGCACAAGCTCATCGTTGCGAGCGAGGTCGTCAACGACGGCAACGATACGGGCCAGCTTTACGAGGTGGCCAAAGCGGCAAAAGAGGCATTGGGAGCCGAGACGCTGCAGGCGATTGCCGACACCGGCTATTACAATGGCACGACCCTGAAAGAATGCGAGGAAGGCGGCATTGTTGCCTATGTCCCGCCGCCCAAGCGAACAGGGGGTTTGGAGGAACAAGGCCGCTTCACGCATGAAGCGTTCAGCTATGACGCCGAAGCCGACGCTTATCGCTGTCCCGCGGGCGCGCTGTTGAGGCCGATGAATGGCGTCAAAATCAGCCCGGCCGGTCGGCAAGACGTCCGCTATGTCAGCCTGAAATCTGTCTGCAAGGCTTGTCACTTGCGCGAGCAATGCCTTGGTCAAAAGTCGGACAAGCGCACCATCTATCGCTGGCAGCACGAAGAGGTGATTGATCGTCACAGGGAGCGGATGAAAGAGGCGAGCGAGTTGATGCGCCAGCGCTCCTGCTTGGTCGAGCATCCCTTCGGCACGCTCAAATGCCGCGCCGGCTATCGCCACTTCCTAGTCCGCGGCTTTGCCAAGGTTCGCGGCGAATGGAGTCTGATGGCGCTCTGCTACAATCTCGCCCGTGTGCTGAACATCCTCGGCTTTGACGGCTTTGTCGCGTTTTTTGCCAACCGGGTGGCCAGGAGCGCAATTTTGCGCGTCCTGTGCGCCGTCGTGCCCGCCATAGGCCCTGCCATCGTCTCTATCAGAGGCTTCTCAGCCAAATTAGGCCAAAAACCAGCGATCATCCGCTTCCGCTTCAGCATCGCAGCGTAACCGCGAGATTCTTGCCCAGTCTCTTCGCTTTGCCCACCCTACTGCACCGTCTCGCCAGCCTACTTCGCCACCACCTCCGGCACTCTCCCCGCCGGCGGCGTATTGCGGCTACGTTGCGTGCGCACGATGCCATCGATGATGGTCATGCCGATGCCGGGGAGGTCGCCGAGCTGGACGCTCTCCAGAATGGTCTTGCCGGGCGAGTGCTGCGCCTTG
>NZ_VSSR01000049.1 GCF_008123515.1 Bradyrhizobium cytisi | reverse complement strand
CGAAGATTCCATGGGGGGTGGATAGCGACCGAGTCTGGAGCCAGACTGGAGTTGCAAAACCACCCAACCTGGAGACACCGATGTTGCTCGATCATCCTTCCGACGGACCGACCGCTATCCGCACGCAGTTTGGCGCAATTTTTGTGTCTTTGGAACTGAGCCGTTCGACGTGGCTGATCACGTCACTTTCGCCTGGCAACGGCGAGAAGATGTCCAGACATAGCGTCTCGGCGAGCGATACGGCTGAGCTGATGAAGCTGTTTTCGGAACTCAAGCGCAAGGCGATGGCCCGGACCGGTCAGACCTATCCGATCATCACGATCCAGGAGGCGGGGCTGGAGGGGTTTTGGCTGCACCGGGTTATGCGACAGGAGGGGATCGAGAGCCACGTGGTCGATCCCGCCTCGATTGCGACGTCGCGACGGCGACGCCGGGCCAAGACCGACAGGCTCGATGGCGAGGCGCTGTTGCGGGCCCTTCTGGCCTACAAGCGCGGCGAGCCTCGGGTCTGCGCGATGGTGGCGGCCCCTTCGCCCGAAGAGGAAGATCGCCGTCGGCTGAGCCGCGAACGGCGGACATTGATTGCCGAGCGGATCGAGCATGTGAACCGGATCAAAGGCCTTCTGTTTGCACAGGGCATATCCGACTACGTGCCTTTGCGGCAGAACCGACGGATACGGCTCGCGGCCTTGCGGACCGGCGACGGACGGGAACTGCCGGCGCACTTGAAAGCGCAGATCAGCCGCGAACTCGACCGGCTTGAACTGTTACTCACCCAGATCAAGGCGGTCGAGGCCGAGCAGGATGCGTTGTTGGCTGCTGCCGCAAAGTTTGAAAGCGGGACGACGGAGCCGGTGGCGATGCTGTCGGCATTGAAGGCGATGGGGCCCAATTTTGCGATCATTCTCTGGTCGGAGGCCTTCTACCGGCAGTTCTCCAACCGGCGCCAGATCGCCGCCTATGCGGGTCTTGCGGCGACGCCGTGGCGCAGCGGAGGAATCGAGCGAGAGCAAGGGGTCTCGAAGGCCGGCAATCCGCGGCTTCGCACGACGATGATCCAGCTCGCCTGGCTCTGGGTGCGCCATCAGCCCAAATCGGCGCTGACACTCTGGTTCAAGGCCAACAGCCAGCGCGGCAGCAAGCGCATGATCGTTGCTCTGGCACGCAAGCTTCTGGTCGCTTTGTGGAAGTACGTTACCCATGGCGTCGTGATCGAGGGAGCCGTGATGAAGAGCGCAGCCTGAGATCGGGAGACCTCTCCCTAACCGACAACCCATCCGCCGGGGCCCGATCAGCCCCGGTCGATCCGGGTGGACGAACCGATGGATTGCATGGCTTCAAACGCCGCAACGAAGAATGGTCCCGTCCTCTCGAGCCTGCCCGCCGCAAGCGGAATGTTGGTGCAGTCGCTATCGCGCGACGACCGAATGTGAGTTTGATCTGGCACGTAAACCAGATTGCAGAACCGGCTCGAACCTTGGATCGCCGACGAAAAGGAGTGCTCTGAACCAGTCACGCCCGACCACCATAGCCTGATGGCGTGCTCGATCACCTCAAGGTCAAGCCGCTTCGCGGCGGCCCTGCGGGCCGACCTTGACCTGATCTCCGCGCGCCATCCTCACTGCTCCATGGTCGGGACGAAGAGCTGGCGTGCAATCGAACTAAGAGCTGAACAACCGCCTTG
>NZ_VSSR01000005.1 GCF_008123515.1 Bradyrhizobium cytisi | reverse complement strand
TGATCTTCAGTGCACTTAATTGGACGCGAGCGCGATTGAGCGCACTGTCGCTGTAATTCCGGTTCAGGCGTTCCTGGACGAAGGCCGCAAAGAGTAAGAGCGGGCTGCCGGGCTCGTCTGGCCCGTAACCATCGGCGCGGCTCGGCGGCGGCAGCGCTCTTCCATGCTTCCGGGCCGGCGCAGGGGTGACGCATGGTCTACCGCGCCGCCGCGCGCATGGATGCGGGCTGGCCTGGCAGCTTTAGCCTTGAACCTCCGACTTCGGTGAGCTTCCCGCCGGCGAGCTGAAACACCTGCAGGTCCTTTTCGAAATAGTTGGCCACGTACAGGTAATCGCTGTTCGCGCTGTAGACGACGCCTTCCGGGAGGCCGCCGAGCGGCGCGCGCGCCGTCACCGTCAGCTTACCATCGGTTCCGATGGACATCAGCACGAGTTCGCCGGCCTTGGTCTTGAACCAGTCGCTGTCCTTGGCCGCAGTGCCGAGCAGGAGCGGAGTGGCCGCGGTCTTTCCATCGGGCGCGATCGCGAAGCCTTCCGGTCCGGTCCCAGGGCTCATCACATCGACCACGTGGGGATGTGGGCCGGTCGCTTCGATAATCACCTCGGCGTCGGCGTTGTTCTTCTGTGCGCCGGTGTTCGAGGCGATGACGTATTTGCCGTCCGGGGTGATGTCTATGTTGTACGGATTGAGGGCCGATGGAATGTCCATCGACTTGTCGTACGTCACCGTTTCTCCATCGATCGCCAGCACGCCGATCTTGTTGACGAGATTCATGCAGACAAAAGCGCGCTTGCCGTCGGGTGCGATGACAACGGCGGCAGCCTGCTGCTCCAGCGGGACCTCGCCGACTGGTTTGACCGTCGAGCCCTGAATCGAGACGACGGAAACGCTTTTGCCGTCCCGGTTGGCGATCAACGCGAGGTCGCCCTTCTTGGAAATCGAGAGGCCGGACGGCTGCCGTCCTACGGTCACCGTGTCGATCAGTTTCGGCGGATCGGCGGCGAGATCAATGACGTACAGCTTGTCGTCCGGGACTGATTTCCAGGCGTCGCCGTCCTGGACGTGGACCACGGAATTGGCGACCAGGCCAAGCTTGCCGTCCGGTGTGATCTGCAGGTTGGTCGGCGGTCCGAGCAGGGAATTCGTGAGCGGCAGGCTGGCACGGATCCTGGGTTTGGCGGGGTCGGAGACATCCACGACAATGACGGCGTCATTGCCTGGAGCGCCGTTGGTCGGGCCATCGGGACCATAGGTAATCTTGTTGTCGAGTCCGATCAGGATATCGTTGGTTCCGGCGATTGCCGAACTGTTGGCGGCAAGGCCAACCAGGCACGTGGCACAAAGAGCACTGCGCAAGTTCATGGCGATTTCCCTCCGCCCGGTCCATTTCTGAAAGCCGGTTTCTCTACCTTACCGTGCGCCGCTTACGGCTGCTAATTATTCACGCGCCGAGACGAAACGTAGTCGCCAGAATTCAATACGTGGAAGAGCAAGTTCGGCGGCAGACGCACCTTCAGTTGGCGGTGCAAGCCACCTCCATGTGCGGCGATGATGGCATTGTGCCACTGTTTTGCCCGACGGATCAAGTGAATTTCGTAAAATCCGCATGTCAGCGATTAAACCATTGATATCGCTGTCGCCGGCTACTGTGCATGGGGTTGTTTTCGATTGTTTTGTTGCGCGGGCCGCCGGGTGTGATCCCGGCCCGCTCTAATGTCCGCCGAGATAGGCCGTGATCAGCCTGGGATCGTGGATCAGATCCTTGGCGGGGCCGGACTGCACGACCTCGCCCGTCTCGAGCACGTAGCCGTAGTCGGCCGTCTCCAGCGCGGCACGGGCGTTCTGCTCGACCAGCAGGATCGACACGCCGAGGTCGCGCAAGGACGCGATGGTGCGAAAGATCTCGCGCACGATTAGCGGCGCAAGGCCGAGGCTCGGCTCGTCGAGCATGAGCAGCTTCGGCTTGGCCATCAGCGCGCGTCCCAGTGCGAGCATTTGGCGCTCGCCGCCTGAGAGCGTGCCGGCCGCCTGGCGCTGTCGTTCCTTCAGGCGCGGAAAGCGATCATAGACCTCGTCCAGTGTCTTCTGCACGCCGGAGCGGTCGCGCAAGCTGTAGGAGCCGAGCAGGAGATTGTCCGCGACCGACATGTCGGAGAACAGCTCGCGCTTCTCCGGCACCAGGCACAGCCGGCGCTCGACGCGATCCTCGACGGACATCCTGCCGATGTCGTTGCCCTGGAAGAGGAGGCGGCCGCGCGAGGCGAGCAGCCCGATGGCGGCCATCAAGAGCGTGGTCTTGCCGGCGCCGTTCGGGCCGATGACGGTGACGATCTGGCCTTCCTCGATCGACAGCGACACGTTACGAACCGCTTCGACATTGTCGTAGCAGACGGTCACGTCCGTCATGGAAAACATTCCGCTCACGCGACGCCTCCGAGATAGGCCTCTTGAACCCGCTCGTCGCTGCGGATCGCCGCTGGTGCGCCTTCGCAGAGTTTTGAGCCGAAATCGAGCACCACGATGCGGTCGACCAGCGACATCACGAACTCCATGTCGTGCTCGACGATCAGGATGGTCAGGTGATCCGCCCGCAGCGACCTGAGCAGCTCCGCAAGCCGCAGCTTCTCCTGGCGGCGAAGTCCCGCCGCAGGCTCGTCCAGCACCAGCAGCGCCGGGTCGGCGGCCAGCGCACGCGCGATCTCGAGGATGCGCTGGTTGCCGAGCGGCAAATTGCCCGCGAGCTCGAACGGCTTTTCGCCGAGCCCGACGCGTTCGAGCTGCATCAGCGCCTCGTGCCGCGCACTGGCTTCCTCGCGCTGGTTGAGACGGAAGGCGCCGGCGAGCAGGCCGCTGCGGGTGCGGGCGTAGGTGCCGAGCATCACGTTTTCCAGCAGGCTCATGCGCGGCCTCAGCTTCACATGCTGGAAGGTCCGCGCGACGCCGGCCTTGGCGATGCGGGATTGTGCATCATGCGTGATGGGGCGCCCCGCAAAGACGATCTCGCCCTTGTTGACCCTGAGCGCGCCGGTCAGGCAGTTGAACATCGTGCTCTTGCCCGCGCCATTCGGGCCGATGACGGCAAGGATCTCGCCGGACCGGACCTCGAAGCTGACATTGTTGACAGCGACCAGGCCGCCGAACCGGCGCTCGGCGCCGTCCACCTTCAGAAGCATCTCGCCCGGCGTCGGTTGCGCGCGGCGGGGCAGCGGCGGCGCCGGCTGCGGCCGCTCGCGCTTGATCTTCGGCAGGTAGCGCGCAACGAACGGCACGATGCCCTGCCGCGCCCATTGCAGGAACAGGATGAACAATGCGGAGAAGGCGACGGTCTCGAGCTGTCCGGAAGCGCCCTTGGCGATCAGCGGCAGATAATCCTGCACGCTGTTCTTGAGCAGGGTGACGACGGCGGCACCAACGACACCGCCGAGCAGGCTGCCGGCGCCGCCGACCATCGACATCATCAGATATTCGATGCCCATGCCGGCATCGAACGGGCCCGGGCTGATGAAGCGGCTCATATGAGCGTAGAGCCACCCCGAGAGCGAGGCCAGGAAGGCTGCGATCACGAAGGTCACGAGCTTGATCCGGAAGGCGTTGATGCCGAGGCTCTCGACCAGCGTGTTGCCGCCGCGGAGCGCGCGCATGGCACGACCAAGCCGCGAGTCCAGCAAATTGTATCCGAGCAGGAGGACCGCGGCGACGATGCCCCAGATCAGGAAATAGATCTGCGAGCTCGAGACAAGCGCGAACGCCCCGATGCTGATCGGCGGAATCGACGAGATGCCGTTGAAGCGGCCGAGCCCCTCGACGTTGCCGAACAGGAAGCCGATCGCAAGGCCCCATGCGACGGTCGAGAGCGACAGGAAATGCCCCTGAAGCCGCAAGGTGACGACGCCGAGGATGGCCGCGACAGCGCAGGTCATCGCAACGCCAAAGACGAGGCCGAGCCACGGCGAATACCCGTTCAATGCGGAGACCCAGGCGGTGGCATAGGCCGCGATGCCCACGAAGGCGGCCTGTCCGAACGACACGATGCCGCCGACGCCGGTGAGGAGCGCGAGCCCGATCGCGACCAGCGAATAGATCCCGATATAGTTCATCAGCGTGATGCTGAAGGGGCTCAGGACCAGAGGCGCGAGCGCGAGGCACATCACCGCTGCCATTGCCGCAAGCTGAACGTGAAGGCGCGTCATTCCTCGATCTCCTCGTCGGAATGCAGCGAGGCGAGGGATCGCCAGATCAGGATCGGGATCAGCAGCGAGAACACGATGACGTCCTTCAGCGCGCTGCTCTCGAAGGACGCAAAGCTTTCGAGGAGGCCGACGCCGACGGCGCCGATCGCCGCACCGGGATAGCTGGTCATGCCGCCGACGATGGCGCCGACGAAGGCCTTGAGGCCGATCAGAAAGCCGGAATCGTAGAACACAGTATTCACAGGCGCGATCAGGATTCCGGAGACGCCCGCCATCAACGACCCCAGCAGATAGGCGATGGTACCGGCGCGGGCGGGCCGGATCCCCATCAGGCGGGAGCCGGTCCGGTTCACGGCGGTGGCGCGCAGCGATTTTCCGACCAGCGTGAAGTCGAAGAAGAGATAGAGGAGGCCGGAGAAGACAAGGGCCGCGATCACGATCAGCATGGTCTGGCCCGAGATCAGGACGCCGGCGAGTTCGGTCGAGAGCGACGTCAGCGGTTCGGTCCTGACACCTTCAGGTCCGAAGAACAGCAGCCCCAGGCCGACCAGTGCGAAATGCAGAGCGACGGAGACCGTCAGCAGCAATAGCACCGTTCCGTCTGCGATCGGACGGAACACGATCCGATCCAGCAGCGGGGCGATCGGCGTGATCAGCATCAAGGCAAGCACGAGCCTGACGGCGAGCGGCGGCTCGGCGCGCATCGCGAGCCAAGCGAGGCCGACCACGGCGAGCGGAAGCGCGAGATAGAACAAGAGCGCGCGTGGCAGCAAGCGAAGCTCGCCGGAGCGTACCATCGAGATGATCTCGATCAGCGTCGCAAGGCAGGCGAGGATGACGACCAGCGCTCCCGTGCCCGGAAAGCGCTTCGCATCGAGGGCGGCCAGCGTCAGCGCGGTGAACGCGGCGATGTCGCCGAAGGGAATGAAGATGACCCGTGTCACCGTGAAGATGAGGACGGTCCCGATCGCCACCAGCGCATAGACTGCGCCGGTGGCGATCCCGTCGATCGCAAGGATGGCTGCGATGTCGCTCGTCATTGAGACGCCGTTCCTCCGCCCTGACTGTCTGCCGCCTTCGGACTACGGCGCATACTTCCAGGCGCCGCCGCTCAGGCGCACCACGACGAGCGAGCGCTCGTCGACGCCGGTCACCGAGCCCGGCTTGAAGTTATAGACGGCATGCACGCCCGGCAGCTCCTTGGTGCTGAGGATCGCGTCCCGCAGCGCGGTGCGGAACTCCGCCGTTCCGGGCTTCGCGATCTTGAGCGCGCGCTCGGCGGCGTTTGCGAAAATCAGCCAGGCGTCGAAGGAGTAGGCGGAGAAGCCGTCGGTGGTCGGGATGTTGTGGGTCTTCTGGTAGACGTTGCGGAAATCCAGCGCGATCTTCTTGGCGAAGTGCTCGTCGGGAAGCTGCTCGGCCACGATGACGGGACCTGCGGAGACCTGGATGCCGTCAGCGGCCTTGCCGCCGACGTTGACGAAGTCCGGATTGACCAGCGCCACCGTGCCGTAAGTGTTGCCCTTGAAGCCGCGGTCGGCGAGGCTGAGGAGAGGCAGCGCGCCTTGCGTCCCCGAGCCGCCGTCCAGCACGGCGTCCGGCCGGGCGGCAAGCACCTTCAGGATCTGTGCGGTGACCGAAGTGTCGGTGCGAGCGTATCGCTCGTTGGTCTGGATCTTGATGTCACCGGCGGCTTCGGCTGCCTTGGCGCCGTTGTAGACGAGGTCGCCCCATGCGTCGGAGAAGCCGATATAGCCGATATTCTTTATGCCATCGCGCTTCATGCGGTCGGCGACGATCTTGACGAGCAGGGAGGCCGGCTGCGGCACCGACACCACCCACTGCTCGGGAGTTTCCGGCAGCTTGCCGATCGGCGAGACCGCGATCATCGGCACTTTCAGCTCGCTCGCCACCGCCGCCATCGCGATAGTCGAGGGGGCGGTCGCGGTGCCGATCAGCAGGTCGACCTTCTCTTCTTCCACGAGCTTGCGCGCATTGCGGGTCGCGGCCGACGGGTCGGAGCCGTCGTCGAGCTGGATCAGGCGAATGGTCTCGCCGTTGATGGTCTTCTTGTATTCATAGGCCGCATTGATGCCGCGCCCATAGGGGATTCCGATCGACGATCCGTTGCCGCTGAGCGAGGTGACGAAACCGATGGTGATGTCGGCCTGCGCGGCCGGAGCTGCGAAGACACCGGCGACAAGTACAAATAGGCTCAGAGTCTTGCGCATTTGCGTTCTCCTCCGTTGATGCTGGATAGGAATGCTTCAAAGCTGCCGTGCGGGGAGCTTGAACGACGAATGAACCGATTGAAAGCATTGCTGTTTGCGCCGAAATCCGGGCGCGACAGAAGTGAGTTTGTCGGCCGGGCGTCAGCTGCCATGATGTTGCTTGCCGCTCGAACAACGGGCCCACCGGCAAATGCGGGCGGGACTTTTCCGGAGCGATGAAAGGTCGTTGCCGCGGCCGCGATGCGCAACCGGCGACGTTGCTGCCACTGCCGGCTGCTTGAGCACGGCGACTGTCCACACGATTGAGTCTCTCAAAATCGGTGCCCTGCAACATCATTGTCATGGCCACCAGTCCCTGATCGGCGAGGAATTACTTAAAGCCTAAAGTATTGCCGGTGGCGCCGTCAACACGTGTCACGGGGCTGTCAGAAAAAAATGTTGCTGCATACAATTTCGTCAGTGTGCGGCGCTTCTTTGCTGCTCGACCGGACAGAAAGGGCCGTGCTCGCCTTGCCGTGACGGCGCGAGCCGCCGGCGCTGCCGCGCGCATTTGACGCGTGAATTAGTTTATGGTTGAAATATATTCATCGGCAGCCGACGACCGATCCTCCGACCACCGCTTGAGGAGAAGGACGATGCGCATCTTCTGGCAGAGCTTCGTTGATGCGAGCGTCAACGCGCCCTACATGGCGCGGCTGTCGGAATACCTCAACAACATCGCTGCATCAGGCACGACGGTTCACGTCGAGGGCATTACGCCGCCGGACCGGGAGTTCGGACGGCTTGCCGAACTGCGCTGCGCCGTCCAGGCGATCGATAACGGCATCGCGGCGGAGGAGGGCGGGTTCGACGCCTTCGTCATGGGGCATTTCCAGGATCCCGGACTCTACGAGCTGCGCTCGGCGCTCGACATTCCCGTGATCGGGACCGGCGAGGCGACGCTGCTCGCGGCCTCGCAGCTCGGTCGGCGGCTCGGCCTTGTGACGCTCGATCCCGTCTTCGAGGTCTGGCACTACGAGCAGGCAGAGCGTTACGGTCTCCGTGATCGGGTGGTCCACGTGACCGGTCTTGGCTGCAAGCCGGAGGATTTCGCCGATGCGTTCGCCGGAGACGCTGCCGCGCAAGCTCGCATGGTCGAGGATTTTGTCGCCTGCGCACGTCCGCTGATCGAGCGCGGCGCGGACGTCGTGATCCCGGCCGGCGTCTTGCCAGGCCTTTTGATCGGGAAAGAGCATGGCCTGAAGGTCGGCCACGCGCCGGTGGTCAACTGCGCGGCGGTGGCGCTGAAGAGTGCCGAGATGTGGGTGCAGCTTCGGCAGCTCAACGGCACCGAGCCCAGCCGTGGGCCGAGCTTCAAGCGGGCCAATGCCCAGGCGCGCGCCGATTTCCGCGCGTTGCTCGCGCGTAACAGTCGCTCGTCCTCGAAAACTATTCCTGGAGAATAAGGCATGATGACTCCCGAAAAGATCCTGTACGAGACCGAGGTGACGGCGACCGGAGGACGGGATGGCAAGGCCGCCAGCGCCGACGGTCTTTTGTCGGTGTCGCTGTCCTTGCCGAAATCGATGGGCGGCCCCGGCGGCGAGGGCACAAATCCCGAGCAGCTCTTTGCGGCCGGCTACGCCGCGTGCTTTCTCGGTGCGGTCAAGCTCGTCGCGCGGACGCGGAAAATTGTGCCCTCTGCCGAACCTTCCGTGACTGCGAAGGTCGCGATGGGGCCGGTTCCCGTCGGATACGCGCTGGCTGTGGAGCTGAAAGTCAATTTGCCAGGTGTCGAAAAGCCGGTGGCCGAGGAGGTCGTCGCCGGTGCGCACGAGCGCTGCCCCTATTCGAACGCAACCCGAGGCAATATTGACGTGAAACTGACGGTGGTCTGAGGATGAACGAGGCGGTCGGTCGGTGACCAATACCTTACGCACACCGTATGATGGCGTCGCGATTGCGGCGCCCGTCACGATTCCCTATGTGCGCTACTCCATCGAAAGCGCGCAGTGGTGGATCGGCCGAGCGCTCAGCGCGCTTGTTGCACAGGCCGGCATCAAGGCCTCCGACATCGACGGCCTGTGCGTTTCCAGCTTCACCATGGGCACCGACAGCGGGGTGGGACTGACGCAGCATTTCGGACTCTGCGTGCGATGGCTGGATACGATTCCGCTCGGTGGCGCCAGCGCCATCGCTGGGTTGCGAAAGGCGGCGCGCGCGGTTCAGGCCCATGACGCTGACATTGTGGCCTGCGTGGCGGGCGACACCAACTATGTCGATTCCTTCCGGCTGACGCTCGAGAACTTCTCGCGCTTCAACCAGGATGCGGTCTATCCTTACGGCGCCGGCGGCGCCAATGCGAGTTTCGCACTGATCGCACGCAACTACATGCGGACCTTCGGCGTCACGCGCGAGGACGTCGGAAGGATCGCCGTCGCCCAGCGCACTAATGCCTTGCGCAACCCGTATGCGTTGATGAAGACGCCGTTGACGCTCGAACAATATCTCGCGGCCCGGCCGATTTCTGATCCGATCCACCTATTCGACTGCGTGATGCCCTGCGCCGGTGCGGAAGCGTTCCTCGTCATGCGCGACGAGACAGCGACATCGTTGGGCCTGCCGGCCGCACGACTGCTCTCGACGATCGAGCGGCACAATGCCTTCGCCGACGATCCGATGCAGGTGCGCGGCGGCTGGGCGATGGACATCGGCGAGCTCTACGCGATGGCTGGCGTGAAGCCTGACGATCTCGATGTCGTGCAGACCTATGACGACTATCCCGTCATAACCATGATGCAGTTCGAGGATCTTGGCTTCTGCAAGAAGGGCGAGGGGGCCGAGTTCGTGCGCCAGCACGACCTCACCATCGATGGTGACTTTCCGCACAATACGTCGGGCGGACAGCTCTCGGTCGGGCAGGCCGGTGCGGCCGGCGCCTACCTCGGTCTCGTCGAGGGACTGCGGCAGGTTCTGGGGACTGCAGGCCCCACCCAGGTCAGCAATGCGAGCGTCGCCCTGGCCTCGGGGTTCGGTATGATCAACTATGACCGCGGTCTCGCCTCGGGCGCCGCTATCCTTGCAGGGCCTTCGCGATGATAGAACCGATCAAGCCGCCCCCGCGCAAGAATCCGCTGCTGCGGACGCGGTTGCCTGCTTCGCCACCGCGGCCGCGCAGCAGGATCTCGCATGGGTTCACGCGGGCGGCAGCCGAAGGCCGCTTTATGCTGCAATGCTGCGCGGCTTGCGGTTCCTTTGCTTATCCGGCGCGGGAGGCGTGTCCGTCTTGCCTGTCGGCCGGCCTTGCATTCGTCGATGCGCCGCGCCGGGGTACGCTGCTCGCCGAGACAACGGCACGCGTGCCAAGCGACGTCTATTTCCGCGAACGGGCGCCGTGGCGGATCGGCCTCGTCAAGATGGATTGCGGTCCGACGATCGTGACCCATCTCCATGCCGACTGCGCGGAGGGCGCAGCCGTTCGCATGTCGTTGCAACTCGACAAGAGCGGTCAGGCGGTGGCCTTTGCCCATCCCGAGGGGGAGACTCCCAACATGGCAGACGACAAGCAGTGGCGGGAAATGACGGCCGATCCGAAATTCCGGCGCGTGCTGGTCACCAACGGCCGCAGCGTGATCGGCCAGGAAGTCGTCGCCGCCTTGAAGGCCGCAGGCGCCAAGACGGTGTTCGTCGGCGTTGCCGAACCATGGCGGCCGTTCGCCGGCGAGAAGCTGCTGCGCGGTCAGGACGGGATCGAGATCGTGACGCTTGACGCGGCCGACGAAAAATCTGCCGCTGATCTCGCAGCCGACATCGGCGGCAAGGTCGATATCCTCGTCAACACAACGGAATATGTTCGGCCCGGCGGCCTGCTTGACCGCAGGGGCACGAGCACCGCACGCGACGAGATCGACCAGGCCTATCTCGGCTTCATCAACTTGGCGCAGGCCTTCGGCCCCGCCATGCGGATGCGCGGCGCCGACGGCATCAGTAACAGCGCCGCGTGGGTCAACATCCTGTCGATCTACGCGCTGGCGAACTGGCCTGCCTTTGGCGCTTACTCGGCCTCGCAGGCAGCGTGCCTGTCGCTCTCGCACTGCCTTCGCGCCGAGCTCCGGCCCGGCGGGGTCAGGGTGATGAATCTGTTCACCGGGCCGGTCGACACCGAATGGTTCCAGACCGTACCGCCGCCGAAGGTCGCGCCGCGCGCGATCGCGCAGGCAATCGTGTCGGGGCTGAGAGGCGGGCTCGAGGAGATGTATGTCGGAGATGTCGCCGAAGAGATCCGGCAACGTCTGGCGGCCAATCCGAAAGCGCTCGAACGCGAGCTCGACAGGTGACATCGGGATTTCAACCAAGCCGGAGGACGTGACGATGCAAAGCAACAATCTCCTGGAGCTGGCGAGTGCGATTTCTTCCGGCGCGGTGCGCGTCGTCGATCTGACCTTCACACTCAGTCCGGATTTTCCGGTCATCGTGCTGCCGCCGGAGTTCGGCCAGGCAGCGCCGGTCCGCATCCAGGAAATCTCGCGATACGATGGTCGTGGCCCGGCTTGGTACTGGAACAATGTCACGTTCGGCGAACATACCGGCACGCATTTCGACGCGCCGATTCACTGGTTCACCGGCAAGAACCTGCCGAACAATGCCGTCGACACCATGCCGGCCAAGGACATGATCGCGCCGGCCTGTGTCATCGACTGCTCCGCGCAGGCGGCTCAGGATCCCGATTTCCTGCTGACGGTCCCGCTCGTCGAAGCCTGGGAAGCCAAGCATGGACGAATCCCGGAGCGGAACTGGGTGCTGCTGCGGACCGACTGGTCGAAGAAGGGTTGGCGCGACTACGCCAATCTCGGGGATGACGGCGCACACACGCCGGGCCCCAACCCGGCCGTCATGAAGTGGCTGGTGGAGGAGCGTGGCGTCATCGGGTTTGGCACCGAGACCATCGGTACGGATGCGGGGCAGGCCGGGCATTTCGAGCCGCCTTATCCGGCGCATCACTTTCTGCACGGCGCGGGCCGCTACGGCCTGCAATGCCTGTGCAATCTGGATCAGCTTCCGGCCACCGGCGCCATCATCGTAGCCTCGCCGCTGAAGATCCAGAACGGCTCCGGCAGTCCGCTTCGCGTCATCGCGCTGGTATCGTCAATCTGAACCCAATCCATGGCGCTTGCCAATCAGAACAAGAAACTCCCACGAAAGGCAGGTGCCATGAACTTGATCAAGAGCTTGCTGGCCTCGACCGCATTGCTTCTTGCCGTCCCGCAACTTGCGCACGCCGAGATCCTCGTCGGATTCGTCACCGGCCTCAGCGGACCGGTGTCGTCGATCGGAATTCCGAACGCGAAGGGGATCGCGGCGGGCCAGACCTATATCGGCGAGGTCGGCGGCGAGAAGATCCGGGTCATCCAGCTTGATGACGGTTCCGACCCGACCGCGTCGGCGCGCAACGCACGCAAGCTCGTCGAGCAGGAGAAGGTCGATGTCCTCATCGGTACGTCCGGCGCACCCCAGACGCTCGCGATGGCGACTGCGGCCATCGAGATGAAGATTCCGATGATCGCGGTGTCTCCGATCGCGCCGGTGCCGGCCGGTGATGGCGGCCCCTGGGTCGTCCAGACGCCGCAACCAACGCCGCTTCTCGTACAAGGCATCGTCGACCACATGAAGGCACGGGGCCTGAAGACCGTCGCATTCATTGGTTTCTCCGATGCGTTCGGCGATCTCATGTACAATTCGCTCGAGCAAAGTGCGAAGACCGCCGATATCAAGGTCATTGCCAACGAACGCTACGCCAGATCAGACTCCTCGGTCACGGCCCAGGTGCTGCGCGCTCTCGCTGCACGTCCCGACGCCATCATGCTCGGCGGCACCGGGACGCCCGGCGCGCTGCCGGTCATCGCCTTGTCCGAGCGCGGATATAAGGGGCCGCTCTACGGCAATCACGGGCTGATCAGCGCCGATTTCCTCCGTCTCGCCGGCAAGGCCGCCAACGGCATCATCTGCCCGACCGGACCTGTGACCGCGGCGGAGCAGCTTCCGGCCAGCAATCCGATCCAGAAGGTTGCCCTGGATTTCCGTGCGGCCTTTGAGAAGGCGAACGGCGAGGCACCGACGGATTCGTTCTCGTCCTATTCCTTCGACGGCTGGCTGGTCTTCGCCGATGCGGGCAAGCGCGCGATGGCGACCGGCGCCAAGCCCGGGTCGCCGGAATTCCGTACCGCGCTTCGTCAGGCGCTGTTCGCGACCAAGGAGGTCGTGGGAACGCAGGGCGTCTACACCTATACGCCGGCGGATCGGCATGGCGTCGACGATCGCTCACGCATCATGGTCCAGATCGAGGACGGCAAATACAAGCTGTTGCCCTGAGGCGGGAGCATGATCGTGACGAAGAACGAGGCGCCGGCGAATATCAGCAAAGCGATCGGCCAAGAGAACGTGACGCCGGCCTGGGCGCGCGCGGTGACGTCGTTTCCGCCGTCGGACCGGATTCTTTCCACCATCCTCACGCGGCAGGCGGAACGCTACGGTGAGCGGATATTGCTGGTTGCGGGTGAGGCACGCTGGACCTTTGCGCAGACCGCGGCGATCGCGGCCGCGTCGGCCCAGGCGCTCATCGACGCGGGGATCAAGCCGGGCGATCGGGTCGCGCTGATGTGCTCGAACCGTCCGGAGTTCTTGCAGGTCTATCTCGGCTGTGCGTGGCTCGGCGCCATTGCGGTCCCGATCAACACCGCGCTCCGCGGCTTCCAGCTCTCCCACATCTTTCGCAATTCGCGTCCCGCGCTCCTTGTCGTCGAGGCCCAGTTCGCTAGCGCGATCGAGAGTGTCGAGGCGGGTGTCGAGCTGCCGCCTCGGACCTGGATCATCGGAGCTGCTGCCGGGGCCAGCGATGCCAGGCTTTCCGCGGTAGCGTTGCCGGCGCGGGGAGCCGCGGCCCCGGCAGGTGCCGTGCGGCCCGGCGACACCGTTGCGATCCTCTACACTTCGGGCACCACGGGGCCTGCAAAGGGCGTTTGTTGTCCGCAGGCGCAACTGTTCTGGTGGGGCATCTATTCGGCGCGGGCGCTCGGAATCCGCGAGGGCGATGTGCTGTTCACGACGCTGCCGCTGTTCCACACCAACGCGCTGAATGCGTTCTATCAGGCGCTGCTGAACGGATGCACCTACGTGCTCGAGTCGAAATTCTCCGCTTCCGGCTTCTGGGCTGCCGCGCGGCGGCACGACGCGACAGTCGGCTATCTGCTCGGCGCGATGGCGTCAATGCTTCTGGCGCAGCCGCAGAGCGCGGAGGATTCGACGCATCGCCTTCGCGTTGCGCTTGGCGGCGGCGTGCCGCCGCAGATCCACGGTCCGTTCCGCGAACGCTTTGGCGTGCCGCTGGTCGACGGCTACGGCTCTACCGAGACGAACTTCGTGTTCGCCGGCAGGATTCCGCCCGATCGCCCCGGAACGATGGGCTATCTGGCTGACGGGATCGAGGCGCGGATCGTCGACGAGAATGATTCAGCGCTTCCTGATGGAGAGGCCGGCGAGCTCGTGCTTCGCGCCGGAGAGCCCTTTGCTTTCGCCACCGGCTATTTCGGCATGCCGGAGAAGACGGTCGAGGCCTGGCGAAATCTGTGGTTTCACTCGGGCGATCGTGTGGTTCGAGATCCTGGCGGACACTATCGCTTCATCGACCGCATGAAGGATTCGATCCGCAGGCGCGGCGAGAACGTGTCCTCGTGGGAGGTCGAGCAGACCATCCAGTCCCACCCCGCGGTCGCCGCCTGCGCGATCTACCCGCTGCCGTCGGAGTTGGGCGAGGACGAGGTTGCGGCGGCGATCCTGCTGGAGCCGGGCCAATCGCTCGACCCGGTCGACGTCATCCGCCATTGCGAAGGACAGATCGCTTATTTCGCTATCCCGCGTTACGTGCGCATTTTGAGCCAGATGCCGCTGACGGAGAACGGCAAGATCAAGAAGGGCGTGCTGCGCGACGCGGGCGTCACTGCGGATACATGGGATCGCGAAGCGGCCGGAGTGAAGGTGCGACGCTGACAGTTGCGCCCGCTCAAGGCTTTTGCAAAGCCTCCCTGACAGCGCCCTTGAGCTCGTCGAGCTCGCCGATCAAGCCGTCGAACCGGTCCGCGGGGAAATCCGCCAGCAGCTCGGCGAGCCACGCGCCGTGGCTCTTGGCCATTCGCCTGAAGGCCTTGCGGCCTTCGATCGCCATGCAGACAATCTGCACGCGGCGGTCGAGGTTCGACGGCGTGCGGGTGATGTATCCATCCGCGACCAGGCGGTCCACGATCGGCGTGAGGTTCCCGGCCGAGACCATCAGACGCTTGGGCAGCTCTCCCAGCACAAGCCCGCTCGGCTCGCGGTCGAGCTGAGCCAGAACATCGAAGCGGGGCATCGTGAAATCGAACTCATCGCGAAACCGGCGCCGCAGCTCGCCTTCGATCAGGGTCGTGCAGGCGAGCAGCCGGAGCCAAACTCGCGTTTGAGCCCTGTGCTCGGCCTCCTGATCCACCCCATTCCTGGCTGAAACAGGCGTCGGCTCTTTCGCGAATGCCAATCGAATCTCCCGGGCTTCGTGGCTTGTTGAAAGCTGGCGCAGCTCTCATGGGTCGCTAGCAAGATAGTTCGTGCCAAAAGTAAATTCAAGGCTTAGCCCGGGCGTCTCGGAACCGGCGCTGCTCTGTATCCAATTGGCACTGTATCTCAAGGTCGACACTGCGGAGCCGAACCCGTCGCCCAAGCTCTTTGCAGAACCCACCTTGACAAGGCATGCACCGACAAAATATTTTAGGCTTAAACTAATTGAGGTGAAGGTTCACCACATGGCGTGACCCCGCGAAAGCTAGGGGATCACGCGCATAGTCTGTATCGGCGGCGGCCCGGCCGGCTGCTCAGTGAGCGGAGGAGGGATCAGATGAGCTCCGTGGCAAAGGTGATCCGGCGCGAATGGCTTGACTGGCCGTTTTTCGAGCCGCGTCATCATGCGATTGGCGATGCACTCGACCGCTTCGTGCAGTCGGGGGCCCTCGACAAGATCGATCACAGCGACATCGATGGCGCCTGCCGCAGGCTCGTGCGCGCGATGGGTGAGGCGGGGCTGCTCGATTGCGCGGTCGCGGCTCCCGATGGCGATGCAACGACAATCGATTCTCGCTCGATCTGCCTGTCGCGCGAGTCGCTTGCCTATGCCGATGGCCTCGCCGATTTCGCCTTCGCCATGCAGGGGCTCGGTTCAGGCGCGATTGCGCTCGGTGGTGCTGCGGAGCTGCGCAAGGCCGTACTGCCAAAGGTCCGCTCCGGCGAATGGCTTGCGGCCTTCGCGCTGTCCGAGAAGGAGGCGGGGTCGGACGTCGCGGCGATGTCCTGCACCGCGCGCGCCGACGGCAACGACTATGTCATCGACGGCGAGAAGACCTGGATCTCCAACGGCGGCATTGCCGACGTCTACACGCTGTTTGCGCGAACCGGCGAGGCGCCGGGTGCCCGCGGCATCTCGGCCTTTGTCGTCTTTCCCGATGATCCTGGCTTCGGCATCGCCGAGCGCATCGACGTCATCGCGCCGCATCCGTTGGCCACGTTGCGCTTTACCAATTGCCGGATCCCGGCGAGCCGCCGCCTTGGCACGCCGGGCAGCGGGTTCAAGCTCGCGATGCAGACGCTGGATATTTTCCGCGCATCGGTCGCGGCCGCTGCCCTGGGCTTCGCCCGGCGGGCACTCGAGGAGGCGCTATCGCACGCGCGCAGCCGGCACATGTTCGGCGCGACCCTGGGAGATCTGCAACTGACCCAGGCCGCGCTCGGCGACATGGCGACCGACACTGACGCTGCCGCGCTCCTGACCTACCGCGCGGCCTGGCGCCGCGATGTCCGGAAGCTTCCGACGACGCGCGAAGCTGCAATGGCAAAGCTGACCGCAACCGAGACCGCGCAGCGCGTCATCGACCGCGCCGTCCAGATGTTCGGCGGTCGCGGTGTGCGCAAGGGCGAGATCGTCGAAAGCCTCTATCGCGAAATCCGCGCGCTACGCATCTACGAGGGCGCGACCGAGGTCCAGAAGCTGATTGTCGCGCGCGACCTCTTGAAGCCGCGCTGAGAGAATTGAGAATTCCGCATGAGCACGATGAGAAAGCCGGAAGCCGGCGCGACCAGCGGTTTGCAGGTGCTTCAGCCCGGCGGCTGGCCGCAGCCGAAAGGCTATTCTAACGGTATGATGGCCGAGGGACGCCTTGTCGTGACGGGTGGTGTCGTCGGTTGGGACGTTGCGTGCCGATTTGCCGACGGGTTTGTCGCGCAGGTCCGGCTGGCACTCGAAAACATTGTCGCGATCCTGGCCGAGGGCGGCGCAGAGCCCCAACATCTCGTGCGCCTGACCTGGTATGTCGTGGACATGGACGAATACGTGTCCAATCTCAAGGCGCTCGGCAAAGTCTATCGCGAGGTCATCGGCACCCACTACCCAAGCATGGCGCTCGTGCAGGTCGTGCGCCTTGTCGAGCCCTCCGCGCGCCTCGAGATCGAAGCGACGGCCGTCGTGCCGCGCTGAAGGGCGCGCCTCCTCGGTGCGCGCGAATTCGCGATCTGGATTGGCTTACGGCTTCCGTGAGAATTATTGCCCGTCTCAGCTCCCGCCGGAAGGCGACGGTTCGCGAAATCAAGCATTCGTAGCTCGGCGAGCGATCGAGTTGATGGCCGCGGTCCAGGCATCGCGATACGCATCGAGGCCCGAGATCGAAGCTGCAGGGACGGGCGCCGGCGCCGTAATGGGATAGCTTGGCGGCCAGTGCGCCAGCATTGCGGCGCCGCGCGCCGTGCCCACCACGTCCTCCGCCGCAAAGACGCGCTGCTTCGGCCGCAATGCCCCGAGCGTCTGACAGAAGGCGAGATTGCCGGCGAAGGTCCCTTCGATGATCAGATCGCCGCTGGTCGCTCCCATGCGCGTCAGCATGAGATCGCCAACCAGGGCGCAATACAGCGTCGCCAGTGCGGTCTGATCGTGCGCCGCAACCTCGCCGCGAATTATGCCCTTGGTCGCCGCATAAGGTCCGCCCTGGTCGGAGAAGCAGGGCAGTGCCATCGCGCCGGAGCCAATGACGCGCTCAACCGCGTCGAGATCCGGATTGCCGCCGCCGCCCGCGATGACGGCGAATTCGCGTCCTCCCATGAAACGCCCGCAGGCGATGGGACGGCCGAGCGCGTCGACGTTGGCGAGCGTGTCGTCGCGAGGATCGAGCTGATCGAGCGAAAGGCCCACACACATCAGGATCACCCAGGTGCCGGTCGACAACACGGTGAACGGTGCCTGGCGCGAGATGAGGTAGGGCAGAAGTGAAGCGTTGGAATCGTGGATACCGCAAAAGACTTGCGTTTCAGGCGCGAGCCCGGTTAGGGCAGCGATGTCCGGCTGAATCGGACCGAGCGGGTCGAAGGCGCGGCGCAGCGGCGGCAGCAAGTGGTGGACGCCAAGAGCTTTGACGAGGCTCGAGACCTGTCCCTGCAGCGGCGCCCAGAGATCCGTATGGGCGCCGAGCGAGGTGACTTCCGAGGCCGCGACGCCGGTCAGGCGCCAAGCCCAATATTGCGGATAGCCAACGAAATACCTTGCTTTGGCGAAAAGATCCGGACGGCGCCACTTCTGATAGGCGAGCTGCCGGCCGAGATTGAGGCCGGCCGGTACTTTCGGCGACAGGCTCTCCGAAAAGGGCGGCCGCAGCCTAGCATAATCGGATTCGATCACTTCTACGCCCGCGAATTCGTAGTCCATGACGGGAGCGGCGAGCTTGCTCTCGCCGATCAAAGCGCCGGCTGCGCCATGCGCGGTCGGAACGATCGCGCTGATCTGATGCGTGAGTGCGACCTCACGAAGCGCGTCGAGGAAGAAGTTCCAAGCGCTCTCAACATCTTCATTCGGATAGGGCGGGCCCGGCAGGACGCGGTTGGGCGCCGACTTTTCCCAGAGAAGCCGGCCCTCGTCGAACAACGCAAGCTTTACGTTGGTCTTGCCGACGTCAAAAACTGCGACCGTCTGGCTCATCGTGAAGCTCAAGGCACATGGAACATCTCGGCAAGCAACGTCGCCATCGCGTTATAGCCGGCTTGTCGCGGCAATGACAACGAAGGCCAAGAGTGTGTCGCCCGGCCGCGTTCGACGGCCGGGCGACGAGCCCAAATCAGAAGTCGAAATCCTTGATGTTCTGTTTCGTGAAGATGAAGGGCGCCCCAAGCAGAATTTCGCTGCCGTTGACGACGTTCAGCTTGCCGAGCTTGCCGGCTTCGACCGAGGTCGCGCCGGGTTTCAGCTTGCCGTCGACCACAGCGCGCATCACGTAGGTTGCCGCATAGCCAAGATCGACCGGGTTCCACAGCACGACGGACTTGACGCAGTCGGCGTTGACATAGGGCTTCATCGCGTTGGGCGTGGCGAGGCCGACCACCGCGACCTTGCCGCATAGCTTAGCTTTGGTCACGGCTTCCGCCGAAGCGGGCGTCGCGACCGAGGTCATGCCGAAAAGACCGGAGAGCTTGTCGCCATATTTGTTGATCAGTGTCGTCGCCTGGTTGAAGGAGAGATTGTTGTCCTCCTGCGCTTCGACCGTCTCGAGCCATTTCAGCTTGGGATGGCACTTCTGCGCGTAGGCCCACATTTCGGCGATCCAGCGCGCCTGATTTGGAGTCGTGAAGGTCGAGGTGACGATCGCGAAGCTCTTGTCCTCGCCGGCCTCGTTGGCCATCGAGTCGATCATCGCCTTGGCGATGCCGTTGAACTCGGCCTGGTTGACGAACCATTCGCGCGCATTCGGTGTCGAGTTGGCGTCATAGCCGACGACATGAATACCCTTCGAGAGTGCTTTCTTCAGAACCGGCGCGATCGCTACCGGATCGTTGGCTGCGAAGAGAATGCCGTCGACGCCGCTGGTGATGTAATTGTCGATGAACTTGATCTGCTCGTCGATCTTGGCTTCAGTCGGGCCGTCGGTCTTCGCTGCGACGTTGCCGAGCGCCTTGGCGGCGTCCTGCATGCCTTTCGTGGTCGCATTGAAATAGCCGATGCCGATCAGCTTCGGCACGTCGACCAGCGAGATCGGCTTGCCGGCCTTGTCGGGCGCATTGGTGGGTTGGCCACCATCGTAAGGTTTGGCCGCAGGCGCGGCGCTGGCCTCGCCAGCCGAACAGGCAAGCGGATTGACCGGTAGATCGTCCGCGCCGTCCCATCTCTTCTCCGCCGCATAGGCCGTCCCGGCCAGCAGCGTCGCGCTCATCAGCGCTATGGCTAATCCGAGTTTCATGCTCTTCCTCCCACGTTGCAGCCGCTTTGTGCGGCCTTAAGAAACAGAACGTCAGACGCCGCGGCGTCGCTGGAGCAAGCTCGCAACAAGCGTCGACAGGATCAGCACCGTGCCGATCACGACAATCGTAGCATCGCCCTTGACGCCGGTCAGCGCGAGCCCATTTTTCAGAAGCTGGATCATTGCGAGGCCGACGACGGTGCCCCAGATCGTGCCGACGCCACCGAATATGCTGGTGCCTCCGAGCACCACCGTCGCGATCACGTCGAGCTCATAGCCAATACCCATGTCGGAGCGCGTCGTCGTCACGCGCGAGACGAGGACGACGGCTGAGAGTCCCGCCATCAAGCCGGACAAAGTGTAGATGATTAGCTTGGCGCGATCGACCGGCAAGCCGGAAAAGCGAGCGGCGGTTTCATTGTTGCCGATCGCATAGAGTGTGCGGCCGAAAGTCGTGCGGTCGAGCGCAATCCCTGCGACGACGATCGCGATCAACAGCAGCCAGAGCTGCGCCGGCACGCCGAAGAGATCTGACTGGCCGATGAAATAGAACCATTCCGGATACCCGCGCACCGAGCGAGCCTGGCTTATGCCCTCGGCAAGGCCGCGATAGAGCGCGAGCGTCGCGATTGTCATGATCAACGGCGGCACTCTGAGCCTGGTGATACCAACGCCGTTGAAGAAGCCGGCGGTAGCGCCGACGACGAGCGTGAAGGCGATTGCCAGGGGCAATGGAAAACCGAAGGTCTTCCATGAATAGCCAAGCAAGATAGCGCAGAGCCCGACGATCGAGCCGACCGAAAGATCGATGCCGCCGGTGATGATGATGAAGGTCATAGGCAGGGCGATGAGCCCGACTTCGGTCGTCAGCCGGCCCTGATTGAGCAGATTGTCGAGCGTCAGAAAGCGATTGTTCAGGGCGCCGAGAATGATCAGCGCGACGAAGAGGATCAGCGCCAGCATGGTCTCATGTCGCAGGAGCCACCAGGGGGCGACGCGCTTCGCGATCTGGGGAAGGGGGATTTCGCTCATCGCGCTCATGCTCTGGCCATGCGCCGGCGCCGCAAGATATCGGCGATGACGGTTATAAGAATGAGCACGCCCTGCACTGCGCGGATCCAGTACGGCGAGACGTCGGTGAACACCAGCGCGCTGGCGATCTCGGCGATCAGAATCGCGGCGAGAGTAGAGCCGATCACAGTGCCGACGCCGCCGAGAATGCTGACGCCGCCGACGACCGACGCAGTGATGATCGTCAATTCGAGATTCGGCGGCACGGTCGATTGTATGACGCGGAGTTGCGTCGCATAGAGCAGGGCCGCGACGCCGGCGAAGAAGCCGTGCAGCGCGAAAACCATCACCGTGGCGCGCGGCGGCGAGATGCCACAGAGACGCGCTGCCTCCGCGTTGCCGCCTACTGCGTAGATCGTACGGCCCGGCGCCGAATAGCGCATCCACCAGGCGGCAAAGATCGTCGCGACGATCATGAGAAAGACTGGCATCGGGACGGCGTCGAAAAGCTCGATGTTGGCGAGATGGAAGCTGTCGGGCAGATCGGTGATCCACTTGCCGCCAGTGACGCCGATCAGCCCGCCTTTGAGGATGGAGAGCATGCCGAGCGTCACGACGATGGCTGGAATGCGCAGATACGCGATGATGGCGCCCTGAAAGGCCATCACGAGGATACCGACGACGAGCGGCGCCAGCCAGGTGACGATGATCGGCGCGCCTTCCACCGCCAAAGTGCCGCTGACGGTCGCCAGGACGCCGATCAGCGAGCCGACGGAAATGTCGATGTTGCCGGAGATGATCACCATCGACATACCGACCGCGGCGACGGCGATATAGGCGTTGCCGAGCAGAACGTCCGAAAGATTGCGCATCGCCAGAAAGCGCGGATTGTAAAGGCCGACGATGATCGCGAGGCCGATCACTGCGATGGCCAGCAAGGCCTCCTGCGAGGCGAGCGCCTTGAGTAGCCGCCGTGGGCTGGCTTCGGCGTGGATTAATGTCGTCGCGGTCATGCCACTTTCTCCGCGCTCTCGTGGCTGCCCATCATCGCCGCGCCGACCGTTTCCTGCGTTGCGTCTTCGCGCAAGAACTCCGCGACGATACGACCTTCACGCATGACGAGCACGCGGTCGCTCATCCCGAGCACTTCGGGCAACTCGCTCGAAATCATCAGGATCGCGAGCCCCTGTGCCGCGAGCTCGCCCATCAGGCGATGGATCTCCGCCTTAGCCCCGACATCGATGCCGCGTGTAGGCTCGTCAAGAATTAGCAGCTTCGGCTTATTGGCGAGCCATTTGCCGAGCACGATCTTCTGCTGATTACCGCCAGAGAGCTTGCCCGCAATCTGCTCGAGCGAGCTCGTCTTGACCGCAAAGCACTTGACGCCGTCGCTGGCCAGCTTGCGCTCAGCGGCGCGATCGATAAAGCCGCCGAATGCGACCTTGCCTAGCGCGGCGAGGCTGAAGTTCTCGCGCACCGTCATCGGCCTCACCAGCCCCTGCGTGCCGCGGTCTTCCGGCACATAAGCGATGCCGAGCGTGCGGGCCTGCGCGGGGGAACGGATGTAGACTGCCTGGCCGCGGATTTTGATTTCGCCACCTTCGGCAGGCGTCACACCGAAGATCGTCTGCGCCAGCTCGCTTCGGCCCGAGCCAACAAGGCCGGCAAGGCCGACGATTTCGCCGGCGCGCACGGTAAGGCTGATCCTTTTGGTGAGCGGCCGCCGCTCGAGATCTTTGACCTCCAGCACCGGTCCGCCGATCGGAAGCGTGATCTTCGGAAACAGGCTTTCGATCTTGCGGCCGACCATCAATTGCACGAGTTCGGCTGCCGCCGTGTCAGCGACGCGCTTGGTGGCGATATGCGCCCCGTCACGCAGCACGGTGACACGATCGGCGATCGCGAAAATCTCGTCGAGCCGGTGGCTGATATAGATCACTGCGACGCCGCGCGCCTTCAGCTTGCGCACAATATCGAAGAGCCGGGTGACGTCGTATTCGGTCAGGGCCGCGGTCGGCTCGTCCATGATCAAGATGCGGGCATCTTGCGACAGAGCGCGCAGGATTTCGACGCGCTGGCGATTGCCGACGCTGAGCGAGCCGACGACGCGGTCGGCGTGCAGGTCGTGAATCTCCAGTGCAGCGAGCAGATGTCTCGTCTTTTCGCGCATTGCGCGCCAGTCGAGCCGGCCGAGCCCCGCACGCGGCGCATGGCCCATGAAAACGTTTTCGGCGACGGTGAGCTCAGGAAACAGCAGCAGCTCTTGATAGATCGTCGCAATGCCAGCGCGCCTGGCGTCGTCCGGCCGCGCGAGATTGACTGGCTTGCCATCGACGATCACCTCGCCGCGGTCGGGCGGGAACACGCCGGAGACAATCTTGATCAAGGTCGATTTGCCGGCGCCGTTCTCGCCAAGCAAGGCGTGGACCTCGCCCTTTGCGACGTTGAACGAGACGCCCGTAAGCGCGTTCACACCCGGAAAGGACTTCTCGATGTTGTACACCGAAAGGCGAGGCGGCGCGGCGGTTTCGCGAAGGGCTTGATCGTTCGCCATCGCTTCAAGCCGCCGCGATAGCGTCGGCGCCGGTCGCGACGACGACATGAATGCCCTGTTCGCGCAACATGTCGAGCGCGGCGCCCGGTGCGTCGGCGTCGGTGATCAGCGTGTGGATGCGCGACAGCGGGCAAACGACAAGGCTGCCGCGCTGGTTGAATTTTGAGGAATCGGCGAGGACGGTCAACTTGTTGGCGCGCTTCAACAGCTTGGACTCGGCACGAGCGAGCAGGGGATCGCCCTCGATGACGCCGAGCGGCCCGATCGAGATCGCGCTCATGAACATGCGCGTAGCTGAATAATGCTGGATTGCGTCCTCCTCGAAGGGCGAGACGATCATGCCCTGCTCGCGATATACCTCGCCGCCCGGCAGAGCGACGCGGCATTTCGATTTGTGGATCAGCACTTCGGCGAGCGGATAAGAATTGGTCAGCACTTTCAGGTGCCGCTCGCGCAGATATTCACCCATTTGGTAGGTGGTCGTGCCGCCATTGATGATGATCGTCTCGCCGTCGGCGCAGAGCGCGACGGCCGCCTTGGCAATCGCCCGCTTGGCATCGATGTTGAGCGTCTGGCTGACATCGAAAGAGCGGGTCGCAAGGGAGAGGACGTCGCCCTGCGCATTGGTTGCGTCGGACAATGTCTCAAGCCCGCCATGCACCCTGATCGCGACGCCCTGCCCGGCGAGACTGGCGAAGTCCCGCCGGATGGATGCTTCGGAGGCGCCCGTCGCGCGGCAGGCATCGGCGATGCGCACTAGCGACCGCTCTCGCAAGAGCGCCTTGATGACCTGCCAGCGTTCTCGCTCGTGCACGTCGATCTTCCTCCCCTTGCCCGTAAATTGGTCATGCTCCCGAGGACGGGTCAACTCCAAACTTTCAAGATCGATCATTATCGCGCTGCATCAATCATGTTGCATCGCGGCGACGGGCATCCATGATTGACCGTGATCGAATGTCGGACATAAGCTGGCTTCAAACGAAGCACAGGAGAACGTCCAATGAGCGAGGCTGCGGACATGCGGTTGCCCAATCTATGGGACGACGCCGTCGCCGCCGGGCTCGATGAGCCGGGCCAGTTGCTGTATCGCTCGAATTTGCTCGGGGTCGATCTGCGCATCACCAATTTCGGCGGCGGCAACACTTCGGCGAAGGTCGACGCGCGGGATCCGCTGACCCGCGCGAACGTTCGCGTCCTTTGGGTCAAGGGCTCGGGCGGCGACCTCGGCTCGATGAAGCGCGACGGCTTCGCGACGCTGTACCTCGACAAGCTCGAGAGCCTGAAAGGTCTCTATCGAGGTCTCGCCGAAGAGGACGAGATGGTCGCTTTGTTCAATCACTGCACCTTCGATCTCAATCCGCGCGCGACCTCGATCGATACGCCCTTGCACGCCTTCGTGCCGCATCGCCATGTCGATCACGTCCATGCGGACGCGCTGATCGCCGTCGCCGCCTCGGCCGATGCTGAGCGGCTGACCAGAGAGGTTTTCGGCGGGAAGCTCGGTTTCTTGCCGTGGCAGCGGCCGGGCTTCGATCTCGGCTTGAAACTCGGCGAGATGGCCTCGCGACATCCAGAGTATGTCGGCGTGATCCTCGGAGGCCACGGGCTCTTTACGTGGGCCGAGACGTCGAAAGCCTGCTACGAGACGACCTTGCGTATCATTCAGCAGGCCGCCGACTGGCTTGCGGCGCATGAGCAGAAGCCTTCCTTCGGGGGCACCAAGGTCGAAACGGCCGCGCCGGAAAAGCGCTGCGACGTCGCGGCCATACTGATGCCGCTGATCCGCGGCAAGATTTCCGCCGACGAGCGCAAGATCGGTCATTTCACCGACGCGCCGGAAGTGCTGGAATTCGTCAACTCCAATTCGCTGACGAAGCTGGCGCCGCTCGGCACGTCGTGCCCGGATCACTTTCTGCGCACCAAGATCAGGCCGCTGGTTCTCCCTTACGATCCGGGCCGCGACAACCTCGACGAGGTGATCGCCGGTCTCGACGATCTGCTCGCCGCCTACAGGCGCGATTACGCCGCCTATTACGAGCGCTGCAAACATCCGGATTCGCCGGCTATGCGCGATCCCAACGCGGTCGTCTATCTTGCGCCGGGGATCGGCATGTTCACCTTCGCCAAGGACAAGGCTACGGCCCGCATCGCCGGCGAGTTCTATGTCAACGCGATCAACGTCATGCGCGGTGCCTCGGGTGTCAGCGCCTATGTCGGCCTTGCCGAACAAGAGGCCTTCAACATCGAATATTGGCTGCTTGAAGAAGCCAAGCTCCAGCGTTTGCCCAAGCCGAAGCCGCTGGCCGGACGGATCGCCTACGTAACGGGTGGCGCCGGCGGCATTGGCGGGGCAACCGCGCAGCGGTTGCTCGACGAAGGCGCCTGCGTCGTCGTCGCCGATATCGACGAGGAGGCGTTGAAAGAGCGCGTCGCGGCGATCGCGAAACGCTATGGCCGCGACGCGGCGGTCGGCGTGAAGCTTGACGTGACCGACGAGGCGGCGGTGATCGCCTCGTTCGAAGAGACCGCGCTCGCCTTTGGCGGCGTCGACATCGTCGTCTCGAATGCCGGCATTGCCTCGGCGTCGCCGGTCGAGGACACAAGTCTTGCACTTTGGCAGAAGAACATAGACATTCTCGCGACGGGCTATTTCCTTGTGTCGCGCGAGGCGTTCCGGCTGCTGCAGCGCCAGAAGACCGGCGGTACTATCATCTTCGTTGCCTCGAAAAATGGCCTCGCCGCTTCGGCTGGCGCTTCGGCCTATTGCGCTGCCAAGGCGTCCGAGATCCATCTCGCCCGCTGCCTGGCGCTGGAGGGCGCAGCGCACGGCATCCGCGTCAACACGGTCAATCCCGACGCGGTATTGCGCGGCTCAAAAATTTGGGAAGGCGAGTGGCGCCAACAACGCGCGGCGTCCAACAAGGTCGGGGAAGACCAGCTCGAAGAAGTCTATCGCCAACGCTCGATGTTGAAATTGTCGGTCTTCCCCGCGGACATTGCCGAGGGCATCTACTTTTTCGCTTCCGATCTTTCGGCCAAATCGACCGGCAACATCCTCAATATCGATGCCGGCAATGCCCAGGCGTTCACGCGATGAGCGCGCCATTCTCGATCAGCGCCGATTTCATTGCCGACCACAACGCGCGGCTCGACGGCGCGACGACGGAGGACTATCACGCGCTTGAGCGCACGCTGACGCGGCGCGGGATCGATGCCGAAGCGCTGGTCCGGAAGGTGACGGAATTCGGCGTTGCCATTCCGACCTGGGGAGTCGGTACCGGTGGCACGCGCTTCGCCCGCTTTCCGGGCCCGGGCGAACCACGCAACGTCTTCGAGAAGATCGATGATTGCGCCGTCATCCATCAATTGGCGCGGGCGACGCCGGCCGTTTCGCCGCATCTTCCGTGGGACAAGGTCGATGACAATGCGGCGTTGCGCGAAAAAGCCGCGGCGCATGGCCTTGCCTTCGACGCGGTCAACTCCAACACGTTCCAGGATCAGCCCGGGCAAGCGCTCTCTTACAAGTTCGGTTCGTTGTCGCATACGGACAAGGCGGTGCGCGACCAGGCCGTTGCGCACAACATCGAAAGCATCGAGATCGGCCGCAAACTCGGTTCGAAAGCGCTGACGGTCTGGATTGCCGATGGTTCGAACTTCGCCGGCCAGTCTAGTCTGACCAAGGTCCTCGACCGCTATATCGACGCAATGCGTGAGATCGTTGCGGCGCTGCCCGCCGACTGGCGCGTGTTCCTCGAGCACAAGTTCTTCGAGCCGGCCTTCTATTCCACGGTGATCCCGGATTGGGGCACCAGCTTCGCCGCCGCGCAGGAGCTCGGGCCCAAGGCCTATTGCCTCGTCGATCTCGGCCATCATGCGCCGAACGTGAATATCGAGCAAATCGTCGCTCGGCTGGTTCGCTTCAAGAAGCTCGCGGGCTTCCATTTCAACGATTCAAGATATGGCGACGACGATCTCGATACCGGCTCGGTCGATCCGTTTCGGCTGTTTCTGGTCTTCAACGAGCTGATCGACGCCGAGCGCCGCAAAGCGGAAGGCTTCGCGCCCGCTTATATGATTGACCAGTCGCATAACGTCACGGATCCGATCGAGAGCCTGATGCAATCGGCAATCGAATTGCAGCGCGCCTATGCGCAGGCCCTGATCGTCGATCGCGCGGCGCTCGAAGCTGCGCAAGAGACGAATGACGCGCTCGGCGCGCATCTCGAATTGAAACGCGCCTTCACGACAGATGTCTCGCCGCTCCTCGCCGCCGCTCGCCTGCGCACAGGCGGAGCGATCGCGCCCATAGCGGCGTATCGCGCCTCCGGTTATCGGGCGCAAAGAGCGAAGGAGCGCCCCGCCGTCGCCGGGACTTCGGCGGGCATCGTCTAAATTAGGCGCGGCGGCTTTGTGCTCGGACGAGAGCGTGGCGCCTGTTTCACGTGTCGATCATGGCCACGTAGTCCATATGAAGAGTGATTGGTCCCTTCGATCCATCCAGAATCACGCGGAGACTCTTCGGATAGTATCCAGTCCTGATCACGGTCCCGGTCCTTGCAGCCAAGCGAGGACCGGCTCCCGGCTTCACCTGAATTCGTGAGCCCGGCGGAAACTTGAGTTCGGCTTGGGCCGATCCTGCCATGACATCCTCGGCAGCGAATGAGCTAGTTCTACTCGAAGAGTTCGCGAACGCGTGCGCCGTGAACGAGGGTGCGCAGGCAGGCGGGAAGTTCGATCGCGGGCCAGACGAAAATAGCAGCTGTCGTACTTCGGCGATAAAAAGAGGTCTCGGACAACAGTGCTGAAAAGACCAAATCATCCGATGCCCAACTGCAGTTCCTAATTCTCTCCGCCTGCTCGGCTTCAGCGCCACAATACCTGCTCAACACCAAATCCGCGCCATGAACTCGCATCCGGCCCCCCAACGTCCCGGACTGAATCACGGAAACGCTTCGGTGAAAACATCCTTCGTCGGGAGTAATCCGGAGCCATAAATCCACTCGGTTCGCTTCAACCACTGTGCGCGATCGCCGGCACCCGAAACGGGCAACGTATTGTCGGCTATCCGCTGTTCGTCTTCGCTCGCCCCCGGAGCGTTAGGTCGAACGGTATGATCGTAGATGCGAATGCTCCATTAGAGGTACCTCGCCTGGCCGTTCTGCTGGTCTGCTCCCGGTGTGATTCGAGCAGCTCAATCAGGTTGTGAACGTCGGCCATGCACGGAGACTGGGCGCATCTCGCGTGCGCGTCGCACCTCAGACCACTGACGCTGTTGGCGAAACGCCTGGAAAGGATGCATCGGGCAAATTGCGGCGCAATTGAGCGCCCAACTTTTCGGCACAATAATCCCTTGGTTCCGCCCAATCGAACCGAGATTCCTGCCTCAAACGTAAACATACGTTCACCCGCAATGAGAGGCCGGTTGCACTCAGACTTGGAGGTGCTGGGGGCACTCACCACGATAGGGGAAGCGATTTGACACTACACTATACCGCAGGTAACAACATCAATGCGCAAGGTACCTACGCGCCAGCCGCGGCTGGCTTCAACCTGGCCGATGTTTCGTCGGTAGACGAGTTGAATGCATTGCCGTCTGGCGTGCGCGGCATGGTCTACCTTGACCAGGGGGACGGCGTCACCCAGAGCTTCATGGATGCAGTGAAGCCCTACATCGGAAATCCGAAAGTCTACGGCTTCTATCTCAAGGATGAGCCGGATCCGACGGGACAGTACAATACGCTGGTGACGGCGGCCAACCTCAAGGCTGAGTCGGACTACATCCACGCCAACGTTCCCGGCGCAAAGACCTTCATCACCATGATGAACATGGGGTCTTCGGAAAATCCGACGTTCGCGAACACCTACAACCCGACCAACACCCACATCGATCTATTCGGCATCGATCCGTATCCGGTCCGGTCGGACATGAGCACGGTCGATTACAGCATGATCGACAAGGCCGTGACCGCCGCCGAATCCGCGGGGATTTCGGCGGACCACATCGTCCCGGTGTTCCAGACCTTCGGCGGCGGCAACTGGGCCGATGACAGCGGAGGCCACTACGTGATGCCGACAGCCGCGCAGGAACAGACGATGCTCGCTCATTGGGCGGCGGCCGTGCCAAATCCGGCCTTCGACTACGCCTATGCGTGGGGTTCGCAGAACGGCGATACGGCACTCGAGGGCTCGTCCGCGTTGCAGAGCGTATTTCTGCAGCACAACACCGCCACGAGCACGACGCCGGCCGGAGGCACCAGCGGAAGCTCGACGGGCAGTTCGGGCGGTAGCACGACACCCGTGACCGGTTCGAGCGGTGGCACAACCACTGGCTCGAGCGGCGGCACAGGTACCGCGGCGGGCGGCGGTACGACCACCGGTGGCACGACCACGGGCTCGACCAGCGGCAGTTCGTCCGGCGGTTCGACATCGACGACGACCGATGGTCAGCACCATCATCACCATCACGGGCTCGATTTTTCGCAGCTTGCGACGAGCGCACCGACAGCCTCGTCGGCAATCGCTCCGACGTCCACAACGCCGATTGCGACTGCGAGCGGAAGCGGTGCAACGGATGCCACTTCGACCCACACGGATGCCGCGACTCATATGGCAGATCTGATCAGTCATCACACTGACCATCACGCGTGGCACTTCTGATCTGAGAGACCGTTTTCGTCAACAGAGACATACGCGGGGCACGCCCCGCGTATGAGAATTGCCTAGGGGATCGCTTGCTGCCGCAGTGGCCGCGGGCCGGGGTGCCATTCTGCGCAAGGCGGAATGTTGGAATGCGAGCGCTCGCGCTCGATCACATGCAAAATTTCAACTGCTTGCCGCTGCCCGTCCAAGGGCCGCCCGGATATGCACATGTACGCTTCGGCAAAGGTTTCCGCGCTCGCGGATGGATTCCGTCAGATACGTCCTGGCCTGCTTGCGGCCGGTGGACTATCTATCTTCATAAACCTGCTGGTGTTCGTTTCGCCGCTCTACACGATGCAGATCTACGACCGCGTGCTGACCAGCCGGAACGGAATGACCCTCCTGCTGCTCTCGCTGATCGCGCTCGCGGTATTTGTCAGCTATGCGGCACTCGAGCATTTTCGCAGCCGGGTCCTGGTGCAAGTCGGCCTGCAGTTCGACCAGCTCCTTTCCGGGGAAGTCTTCGAGACCGCGCTCGGCCATTCCCTGAGCACGAGCAGCTCGCATCACGTCCAACTGCTTCGTGACGTGGACACTCTGCGCGAGGTCCTGTCGGGTGGTGTGATCACGTCGTTGATGGACGTGCCGTGGACACCGATATTCCTGGCAATATGCTTCCTGCTTCATCCTTTGATTGGCTTGGTCGCTTTGACCGGTGCGGTTGCCATTCTCTTTCTGGCCTTCCTCAATGAGCGCGCCACCAAGGCGCCGCTCATTGCGGCCGCGTCGAAAAACCTTCATGCCCTGGACCGATTGACATCCTCGCTACGCAACGCCGAGGCCATCCGCGCGTTGGGAATGGGACCCGCCGTGCGCAACGCCTGGAGCTCGACACATGGCGAGGCGCTTCTCGACGGCGCCCGCGCGGGCGAACGCGGTGGCACGCTCCTTGCGATCTCCAAATTCCTGCGGATGGCACTCCAGGTGTCGATCATGGGAGTAGGAGCCTATCTCGCAATTCAGCAGGAGATCTCGGGAGGCGTTCTGTTCGCGGCTTCGCTCATCATGGGGCGCGCGCTTGCACCGGTGGAAGCGGCCGTATCGCAATGGAAGGCTCTCGTCGTCGCGCGTACGTCGTATGCGCGGCTCGACGCCGCGCTTCGAACTCGGGCTTCAGAGCGCCCGCCAACCAAGTTGCCGCCACTGGCTGGTGAGGTTTCGGTCGAAGCCGTCACGGTGCTCGTACCCGGATCCCAAATGCCGGCGGTCGCAGATGTTTCTTTCCACTTGGCCCCCGGTGAGATCGTTGCAGTAGTCGGACAGTCTGGCTCCGGGAAATCGTCGCTGGCACGGGCTCTTGTCGGCTCTTGGCCCGTCGTCCGCGGTTGCGTGCGCATCGATGGGAACGACACAAGGCATTTCGATCCTAATTTCCTTGGGCAACGCCTAGGGTATCTTCCGCAGGACGTCGAGCTGTTCGCCGGCACGGTGCGCGACAATATCGCTCGCTTTCGCGACGACGCGACGGATGAATCGGTCATCGAGGCTGCGCAACTGGCGTCCGCGCATGCCATGATTCAGCGGCTTCCGAAGGGCTATGACACCGTCGTCGGCGATAACGGGGCCGGTCTTTCGGGCGGTCAGCGGCAGCGCATCGGGTTGGCGCGCGCGCTGTTCGGCAGGCCCGTGCTGGTCGTGCTCGACGAGCCGAATGCCAATTTGGACGGCGATGGCGACCGCGCTCTCGCAGATGCGATCCAGACGCTCCGGAAGCACCGCGTAACGGTCGTGATCATCAATCACCGCCCCAACCTGCTCGCCCTGGTCGACAAGATCGTCTTCATGCACGAAGGACGCCTCGGGCGGGTCGGAACACGCGACGAACTTCTTCCCGTGCTGCTGGGGCAGGCGGTCACGCCGATGCATCGCGATGCGCGAGCGCCGGGTGAGCACCGTCACCAAGTCGAAGCTCATCATCGCGCCGACGGCGCTCCCCTCAACGCGCCTCTTGCGAAGCCGGTGCGCGCAGCTCACGCGACGAGGCAATGATGGACAACATGATGTCGGTCAAAGAAGCCTCTCCTCAAAATGAATTCACGGAGCTTCTGAAGCGCTTGAGCGCGAGCGGCAGGCCTCGGGCGCGCCACATCCTGTCCGACGCCATAGCCAATTTGCGGTCACTGGCAAGGCGGCTTCCTCGTCTTGCGATGGCCATTGGGCCGTTGCTTTCGCTGCGGGGCTCGGGGCAAGCCGCTGGTGGCCCGTCCGGCGATTGGCACACTCCAGCGAGGCGGGGCTTCGCCATCGTGTTCTTCACATTCGTCGTGTTTGGCGGTTGGGCCGCCCTGGCCTCGATCGATGGCGCCGTGGTGGCGACGGGCTCGGTCGTGGTCGAGAGCGACAAGAAGGCGGTGCAGCACCTTGAGGGCGGCATCGTTCAAAGTCTGATGGTGACCGGCGACGCTCATGTCGCAGAAGGGCAGGTCCTGTTGCGACTCGATTCAACCCAGGAACGGGCGAAGGAGGGGATCGCGCGCTCGGCCGTCTATTCGGCGATTGGCGAGGAGGCGCGCCTACAGGCTGAAGCCGAAGGACGCGATAAGATCACGTTTCCCGCCGAACTGACTCAGAATGCTTCCGATCCATCGGCGCAACGCGCGATGGGCGACCAGAAGCGGCGTTTTGACGAACGCCGCGCCGCGCGAAAAATCGAGGTATCGATTCTTGAAGAGCGCATAGCGCAGGCGCAGCGGCAGATTCAGGGAAATGATGCGCAAAGCAAGGCGACACGGGCGCAGTTCGATAGCGTGAGCCAGGAATATGCCAAGCTCAAGCCGCTCGCCGATCAGGGGATCGTCGCGTTCGCCCGTGTCGCCACCCTCGAGCGCAGCAAGTCCGAGCTCGATGGCAAGATCGGCGCCTACGAGGCCGATATCGCCCGCTACGGGCGCGTGATCGACGAGTCGAGGTTGCAGATCGAGCAGGTCGGACAGAAAGTCCTGGAGGAAGCGACCGGAAAGCTGACCGAGACGAGGGCGCAACTTGCCGACGCGCGCGAGAAGCTGCGGGCCGCTGACGACGTTCTGGCTCGGATGGAGGTGCGAGCACCGCGTTCCGGACGCATTGTGAATTTGAAAGTCCATACGGTGGGAGCGGTGATCAGGGCCGGCGAGGTCCTGATGGAGGTCGTGCCCGATAACGACGTGCTCGTGGTCGCGGCGAAAGTGTCGTCCCTCGATATCAATCATGTACAGGTCGGATTGCCCACGGAAATCCGGCTTCCTTCGTTCAAGGCGCGCTCCACCCCGATCGCCGTCGGCGAAGTTCTCTCGATCGCAGCCGATGCGGTTCGCGATGAAGCGACGCATCAACCCTATTACGAGGTCAAGGTCTCGGTGCAGGTGGCAAAATTCCCCGAGACGATCCGGGAAAAGCTCAAGCCGGGGATGATGGCCGACGTTCTCATCGCGACCGGGGAACGCACCGTGCTGGCCTATCTCACACAACCGATGACGGACGCGATACGTCGCGGCATGCGGGAGAACTAGTGCGCCGGAGGGAGGAGCGAGGGAGAGAACCGATCTCCGATCAGGTGGGGCGCCTCCTCACGAACCCGACCAATTGCAGGCGGTCGCGAGCTTGCGTCGGACGGAATCCAGGCCGACCAGGTCAAACGTGTTTTCGTATGGGAGGGTCTTTCCCGCGTAGACCTTGATCAGGAGCCGGCCGCCCTCCGGCATCGCGCGCAACAGGCGAACGGCGTCACCCTGAAAGGTAAGACTTCTGCCTCCCTCCGTCGCGCGCCAGCGCTCTTCGACGGATGGCTCGTCGTTGATCTGGTACACGACTTTCACCTCGGTCTCTGGAGGCTGCTTCCAGGATGGCGAGGTGGGTATTGTCAGCTCGGTCCGACTGCCGCGACAGCGGATCGCGATCGAGGAGGGGGCATCCTTCGTGGCTCGACGTCCCATGGTCTGCGCCGAGATCTGCGGCTTGTAGTCCACCGGCGAGGTCGTCTCGCTGATGATCCAGTCCAGCCCTCGAGGTGGTGCCGTTGTGGTCGGTTCTGCCGCCTCACTCAGCAAATTGTCGACGCATTTCAGCCGTTCCATTCCTTGGAACCGGGCACATTCCTTCAACCGCTCGGTAGCATCGCCCGCCTGTGCGCGGGTCGGCAGGCTTAGACTTGCGAGTGTAATCAAAGCCACGGCAACCGTGCCCTTCATCGTGACAGTCCCACCGTCGCGCCCGGTGAGCGATCGAGCCATTCCTGTGCGGGGCCGAACCGGGCGAGGCCGGGCACGTTGGCGCGGAGGCTCACATCCTTCCATTTCGGATCGAAGCCAGGCGACTGCAGGCGGTCGAGCCGGCCGAACAACTGATCCACGAAGCGGGCCATGCGCACGTAGCGGTCGGATTGTTTCGGCCAGTTGTAGCCTGCCAAAATGGTGGGGACCGCGATGGTTGAGATGCGTTCTCCTTTCGACACGAGGCTCGGATAGTCCGTCGCGTCGATCGCTGACGGGAGATAGTAGTCCTCGAATCGTGAATCGTATTCCACCGGCAGGAACTTGAATCCCGGCTCCCAACGCCCCTTCAGAAACGCATCGACCGGCTTCGACGTGATGAACACAACCGCCGCGATTTCCCCGCTCTTCATCTGCTGCAATGCGACCTGATGGGGAATGAACATCTTCTCGACATTCAACCCCAGCCGGCTGAAGATCAACGGACCGGAATAAGCGGCCGCTGTGCCTTGCGTGTTGAAGTTGACCTTCTTACCCTTGAGGTCATCGAGTGACTTGATCTCGGGGCGCACGAAGACGTGCAGTTCAGCTGGAAAAAGGTTGAGAATGTAGACGATGCGCCGGTCGATCGACGGGACTTGGGCCTTGTACTCGTCGAGGGCGTCCGTATTGATGATCGCCGCATCCACCCCCCGCAGATAGAGCAGCGAATTGACGTTCTCCGTCGCGCCGGTCGTCACGATCGGGATGACGTGGAGCTTGTCTTCCTCGTTGACGACGCGGGCGATCTCCGCCGCAAGTCGAAGCGGAGCACCCTCGATGAGACCGCCTGCGAGCCCGACGGTCCAAGCATTAATGCGCTCTTTTGCGATCATGTCGGCGTTCTTTGCCGGTACCGCGGCTGGCGCTGCGGGAGTCCTGACAGACTGGGCGCTCGCCGCCATTTGCAGCCCGATCAGCGCCGATAAAATTGCGGACGCGAACTTGATCATGCCCATGTGTCGTTCTCCGTCGTCTGGCTGCTTCGAGATCTGGTGCGACGCTACTTCAGCGCCTTGATGCGCTCCTCTGCATCGTCAATGCCGCCGGCCTTTGCTCTTTGATACAAGTCGCGCGCTTTGGTCCGATCGCCCGCAACTCCGCGCGCACGCCACGATTCCAGCACGGGCGGATCATAGGTCTCCGCAAGCATGAAGGCGGCCTGCGCGCTGCCGCGTGCAAGAGCCAACTCCAGCAACTGGCGAGCGCTGCTGATGTCGACCTGCCGGAGCAACGCAGTCGCCCGTGCAAGCAGCCTCTGCTCGTCTGCGAGGGCACGGGGCGTCGCGCTCGCCGGAGCGGAGCGCTCCGGTGCCGCGGCGACTTTCGAACCCGGATCCGCGGGCGGGGCGCGATTTGTCGTTTGCGCCTGCAATGTCGATGAGCCAGGTTTCGAGGTAGGTTGTGGGTTGGAGGCGACCGTCCGGGCGGTGTCCTGCTCGCGCGAGCGGCCTCCTCCCTCGCCGTTAGGAGCGAGAACGGGCGCACGCTCCTGTGCGGTCCGCTCCGGCGGCCGATTTGCGGACGAAATCGTTGCGGCCAATTTTCCATTCGTATCCGCGAGCTGGGCCCTGGCCGATGCAAGCTCGCGTGCGAGATCGTCGGCGCGCTTGCGCTCACCGGCGAGGGCATCGTTCTGCTTTGCAGCCGTCGCGTTGAGGTCCGTGACCCTGAGGATCTCGGCATAGGCAGCGGCGAGGCCGGCAGAACGTTCCTCGACCTCTTTCCGCGCGGAGGTCAGTTCGCGAAGGAGAGCTTCGCTCTTGTCCCTCTGTCTGACTGCTGCCTTCTTGTTCTCGGCCTGGGCGGCATCGGTGGCCCTAGCGGCCTCTCCGGTGGCGGAACGCGCGTCATCACGTTGGTTCGTCAGCGATACCGTTTCGCGTGCGAGCTCGTCTGCTCTATCTCGCTGCTGGCCTAGCTCGCGTTCCAGCGCCTCCCTCTGCTCGGTCTCGGTTTTGCGGGTCTTCATAACAGCGGTTTGCGCGGCCTCGAACTCAGCCTGGACGGAGGCGAGCCGCTTCACGGCGGCATCTGCTCGATCTCGCTGTTGCGCCAGTTCTTTCTCCAGGGCGACACTCCGCTCCGACTTTGCAGCGGCCGCCTTCGCAACGTCGGAGGTCTCGGCTCGAGCTGTGCTGGCCGCCGTCCGCAGGGTGACCAGTTCCGTTGCGGCGGCAGCCGACCTGTCGCGTTGCAGCTTCAGTTCCTGCTCCATGGCCTGCTTTTGCGTGGCTTCGGCAGCGGCGGCTTTGGAAGAGTCGGTGGCGGCGGTCCGTGCGGTTTCGAGCTCGGCCCTGACGGAAGTCAGCTCGGTGGCGGCCCCCTCGGATCTGTCGCGTTGCTGCTTCAGCTCGACTTCGAGCGCTTGCTTCCCTGCAACCTCGGCGGCGAGGGCCGTTGTTGCTTCAGTCGCGGCGCTCCGCGCGACGTCGAGGTCCGATCGGAGCGACGCAAGCTCGGCCGTGGTGCTCTCTGTGCCGCTTCCAGGTGCGACTATCGGCTCTTGCTTGGGTTCTGCTGCGGAGATCTGCATCGCTTTTGAGGCTGCGATCCGGGCCGCCGCGAGCTCCGCCCCGAGGAATGAGAGGTCTCGCGCGAGATTGTTCACCTTGTCCCGTTCCAGCTCAAGGGCGTGGGTCTGCCTGATCCCCAGCTCAATGGCTCCCATCGCGTGCGCCCGCTCGAGCTGGGCAGCGTTAAGCTCTGCTCGGACACTTGCCAGTTCACGTGCGAGCCTGTCGGCTCGATCACGCTCCTGTTCAAGTGCCTCGTGCTGCCTGATCCGTTCGGCTTCAACCGCCGGGACGCCGAACTCGATAGCGTCGCGCGGGCCGCCATGCGCGAATCCGACAAGGAGTGCCAGGAGGAATGCCGCCGTAGCGGCTGTCCACACGACATCTCCGCCAAGCGATCGGCCCTGTCGGAAAGGACGGGGAACGCCGCTCAGCGAGCCGATCATTTCGTGCGCAATTGCCTGTAACTCCATCGTGACAGCTCAGACTAGCCTTAGGCACCTTGTCATTCGGCGTCATCAATGACACCGCCTTGGTCGGTGCTCTGTCGATGTGGCAGTATAGGTAGCCACAAGGAGGTAGAGGCGCGCCGTACCGGGAATAAAGTAGATCGTCGGCGCTGCCGCTGTGCCTTCCTTGACCAACGCAGCCGCTCGCAACAGATTGGACGGGCCAGCCCAGGCTGCGCGTTCCGCACAATTCAGGGGAAAACAGCATGAACAAGACAATCGTCGTTTTCGCCAGTCTGACCTTTACTGGCGCGTTTCTGGTGAGCGCGGTCCAGACAACTCATGCCTCTCAAGCTGGAAGCCCTAAGCTCAACGCCAATGCCAAGATGATCGTCAGTCCCAAGCGTGTGCAGTCGCACCGGCTCGTCGTCCAGGTGGACGTCAATGATCCGGCGCTCATGAACCTCGCGTTGAACAACGTCAGCAACACGGTTCAGCACTATTCGGAAATCGGTCAGAAGGTCGAGGTCGAACTGGTGGCATTCGGACCAGGGTTGCACATGTTGCGAGACGACACCTCGCCTGTGAAAGCGCGCATCAGGTCCATGAGCGAGACCATGCCCGAAGTCTCGTTCTCAGCATGCGGAAACACCAAGGAGAACATGGCGAGGACCGAAGCCAAGGAGATACCTCTGATCTCGCAGGCGAAGGTCACCAAATCCGGCGTGGTTCGGCTGATGGAGCTGCAGGAGCAGGGTTGGAGCTACCTGCGCCCCTGAAACGCGGCCGGCCGGCGCGTCGTTGTGGTGCGCCGGCGAGGTACGAAATCTCAAACGGACGGCGCCTCTACACGGACATCGGGCCGCGCCGTGGCTTTTTCCTTGCGGTTCGGCAGGAATACCCCGAGGACGCCGGGCAGCAGCCGCAGGTACCGGAAAATGAAGAAGGCCATGGCGATGTGCCAGATGATCAGCGCGGCTGCGCTGGCGATCGCAGCGCCGGTCAATCCAAGCCAGTAGATGAATGCGATGCTGGCGAGGATGTTGATGGCGGCGCTCAGGGTCAGCAGTACGGCAGCCCCCCGTTCGTGCTCGGTCATCGTCATGATGAGCAGCAGAGATCCGAAGGCGGCTGCGATCACCTGCCCCAGGAGCAAGATGCGCAGGGCGGCGGCGCCAGCCACAAAATCCCCTCCGAACCAGGAGAGAAGTGGCTCGGCCATGATCGCCAATCCGAGCGCGATGCCCACCGAGGTACAGAGCGTCCACAAAGCGGCCTTAGTCACGAGTGCCTGCAAGGTCGCCCGATCGTTCCTTGTGAACAGGCTTGAGATGGTCGGCGCGAACAGGGTATTGATCGCAGTGCGGGGCAATGCCACGAGGAATGCGATATTGAAGACCAGGCTATATATTCCGGCCTCCCTGGTTTCCCCGAACCATCCGAGCAGCACCACGCCGGCGCGGTTGAGCAGAGCTTCCGCGCCCGCGATGATCATGAACGGCACGGCAGTCTGCCGCCAACTTGTGGGCGCATATTGGGGCTCTGCCGCCCTGATTGCGTCTGGACACAATCTCCGAACAGCCTGGCTGGCGAGCACGAGTCCGACGACGGCGCCGGCGACGGTCGCCATCATGATCCCCTGTGCCTCGATGCGCGATCCGAGGAAAAGACCGGCCATGACGACGATGATCACAAGTAATCCGTCCCGCACCACGCGGTCGGGCAACAGTGCCGGCACAACGCCGCCAAAAGCGCGGACGATCGAGCAGCGTATCCATAACAGCGCCAGAATGGGAATGAGAACGAAGCCGACCAGAAAGGTGTTCGTCAACTCCGTCGAGAACGGCCGGGGCCAGATCTCGATAATGCCCGCCCCGATGAACGCGACTAGAAGGCTTATGCCAAGTGAACGTCGCTCCGCGTATTGGATGACGCCTCGCGCAAGGCCGCTGGCTCCCGTGGTTTGATACGCGGACACGAAGCGCAGCAGTGCGATGTCGAAGCCGAGCGCGCAGAAATATGCGAGGATGGTTATCCAGGCGATGACATAGGCGTAGACGCCGTAAGTGTGAGCGCCGACAATTCTGGCTATCAGGAGTTGCGCGCAGGCAGTTACGCCGGCGCTGGCAACGTAGATTGAGAATGCGGCAGCTCCTCCGATCACCACTCGTCTGATCCGCGCGTGGCCAACGCTCCGGTCGTGCATTTCCATTTTCTGTCCTTGCAGTATTGGCTCTATCGAGCCCAAAAATCCGGGTCGAAAAACGATTCAAGGAAAATGATTCAACAGGGAATGGTCCGAGAGTTCCGCTTCAACATGTGCTGGTTTGGTCGTGGCGCGCTTCTGTTGCTCGACGATGCTCACGATCTGCCGTTCCATTTGTTCGACGGCCGTGGCGAGAGACGCCTGATTGAGCGACGATATGGTCACGACGTTCCGGCCTTTCCTGCGCAACAATTCGTGCAGGAGGTCGACGATGCTGCGTGAGCTGAGGCTGGTTTCCACGTCCAGCTCGAGCAGCTGTTCGATCTTGCCCCCGAGATGATGTCGGTCGCGAAGCCGCTCCTCGAGGAGCGTGGTCGGCGCGTCGAGGCGTATCAGAAGGTCCGGTGCGGGAACAAGATCCAGCGCGTACGAGATCAATGCTTCGTCGGCGATGCCGCAAAGCAGTGTCAGAGAGCAAATCGCCTGGACGAACGCCTGGTCGAACAAGACGATGTGCGCGATCGCGGATCTGTGAAACCATGCGTGCGATAATCTGGACATGTATTGCAGCAGCCTGAGCGAAGAGAGCGGGTTCGACGGTGGAAGGACCTTGATCAGATTCAATGCTGTCCCTAGATCGCGTGAAATCCCCCGCGGTCGGAATATCATGGACACCAATTCCGCCAGCGGACGCGTCAAGCGCCGCGTCGTGAAGGAGATCTTCCGAAGGGGCGTTGACGGCGTGACGGTCTCGCTTGGCGAGCGTTCCGCCGGCCGATGGCTGAGTACGAGGTCCACGGTGTAGTCACGCTCGCGCAGACGTGCGGCAAGAGTACGAGCAAGAGTGGTCTTGCCAGCGCCTGGAGGACCGAAAAGCTCGATGATCATATCCGAACTCAGACAAATGAAATGATTGAAATTGGACAGTTCTGTCGTTTGCTCTAGAGTATCCGCCACACCTCCTTCTTCACCGCGCGAATGACATCGGTTAGAGGCTGTTGGGCGTCGATCGAGACGACGCGCGCGCCGGAAAACGCTAGTCGCGGGATAGCTGCGATACGCTGCGTGATCACGGCAGGATCCATGTCGGGTTCGCGTTTGGCGCAAACCTCCGGCGGAACGACCAGCTTGATGACGATGTCCGGTGGAAGGCGCTCGGCAAGTGAATAGGCTTTGGCTTCAAACCGACGTAGCCAGAGCGGAATCCCGATCAGGCGTGGCATCAGCGGACCTTCGTTGAAGCCGGCGATCTCGTTCTGCGGGTATCGGTCCGTGACCACGACAAGGCCCCGGCGGGCCCCGCGATGCGCGGCCGTCAGCTTGGAGCGCTTTTCGATGGCCGTGGCCGTCGCCCAGATCGCCATGAGGGCACTGTACACTCGGCTCGGAGGGCGATCCGAGATTTTGCCATGCGATGAGCCTCTGGGCTTGGTCTTGAACAACGGCGTGACCAGAGGCACCATCAGCTTGAGTGGCCATAAGACGAGGGAGGGGCGTCCTGCCCCGGTACCGAAATAGATGGGAATGACATCCATTTCCTCGCCGAGCCACTGCCGGATTGTCGCGACGATGGTTGATTTCCCACTGCCGTCGACGCCGATGACGGCCACGACGTGCCCACCACCTGGGGCTCGTCGGCTCCATGGTCGGGGTGCCCAGAGAAAGCGCTTGTTCAGGTAACCGGCGACGAGGTGTGTGGCGCGTGTCAGGCTCCGCAGTCCTGCCTCAAGATCGTTGTAGATACGATGCGGCGCGAAGTGCATTCGGATACGCCGCCGCAGATGATGCTGATGTTCCAGCGCGGGTTGGCAATAAAGGGCATTGGCGACCATGTCGGCCAGATCGCCGCCCAGAAGTTCAGCCGCTCGCCTTCTGAGTGCCGCGCGAGGAATTCGGCCGGCGAGTTCCGTGCGATCAAGTGCAAATTTGCGCGTCATTGCCTGCCAGTTGCGGAGCACGACTGGATCCGATCGCCTCAGCTCGAGGCAGCCGCGTACAATCAACAGCAATGCCTCGTCCACTGGCTCCAGGATACGGATCGGCAGCTCCGGATGAGCAATCGCTCGCTTCGCCAGGGCCTCTTCCCACGGCAGGTGGTAGTTCTTGAGCAGGCTGGCGCCGGCGACCAGTCGGACATGCAGATGGAGATGCACGATCCGCCCACTCGGTTCGTCATGGCCAAGATAGCTCAGGACCGACGGATGGTCACGATAGGCGACGGCGGGAAAGAGCTTGAGACCGCGCTCGAGGAGAATCGCCTGAGCGCGGTGCTGATCCTGTTTTGCGACAAGCAGATCGAGGTCGCCGTCGCCGGTCAGCCCGCGGTAAATTCGATTGCTGCTCTTCCAGTAGAAGTAGGTGATGTCGCGCCGATCAAAGTCGTTCAAGACCATAAGATTCAGCGGCAAGATCGCGCTCTCGGCGGTCGAGCCGGTCAGGTCTGTTCTGTGCAGGGCATCCTGTCTCATCTTTCGTGCCCTTTTCGGCCGAATGATCTTGCAGCTTGAAGTCCGATCTCCTGCATCCACTGAAACAGGGAGGAGGTGATTGCGAGGAAGCGTTGGCGTATGCCGGCGCGAGGCGCGTCTGCCGCCCGGGCGGCAAATTCGCTCGCATCGCCATAACCGTATTGCGCCTGTTTCTTGAGATCGACCTGTGTCGCGATGGCCGCTGCAAAATCGCCGCGCTCGTTGTCGAAACGCCCGCAGTTGCGAAGGAGGCCCAAGGCGTTCTGAGCGACCTCCCGCCTCGTGCTCCCCCATTTGACGACGAAGAGAAGCTTGTCGGCGATCGGTGGGAGCAATCGGGCCTCGATGGCTGCAAGGGCGGGCGGACCATCGATGATCACGCAATCGTAGCGTTCGCGCAGTTGGCGAATGAGTTCTGCCATCTGTTCGATGGCACTTATTGGGTCGAGCCGATAGCCGGGTATCCGGAGGTAGTCGAAGCCGGCCTGCGGAATGTGCCGGATCGAGTCCGCCAGCGATCGGTTCTGTAGACCGACGATTCGTCGCTCGCCGGCGTTGTCGAACTCGGTAACGCGCATGCCTCTGTGAAGGTCGATGCCGATCAGGAGCGCACGCCGCCCAAGAAGGCCGACATAAGCCGCAAGGCCCCTGGCGAGCGTGGTTTTCCCTTCGCCTGCGATACTGGAGCTGATCAGGACCGTTTTCACATGGCCTGGCTCGGCCAGACGTAACGTCGCAGCCGTTGACCGAAGCGCTTCCGCGTACGGAGAGAATGGCTCGACCCGAACATAGTCTCCTGCGTCAGTCAGATGGCCCACGGGCATTTGCGGGACCAAACCGATGCAGGAGAGTCCGAGCGCATCGGTGATTTCCTTCTCGCTGCGCAGCGATTTGTCGAGGCGCTCCTGGATGAGCGCGACGAAGCTCCCGCAGATGAGCGAGACGATCAGGGCAGGGAGCATGAACAGGATCGGATTCGGAGAACTCGGTCGCGACGGCGGAGAGGCAAGTGAAAGAATGCTGACGTCCGGGTTGACGAGCTCTTCCTGTTCGCGGATCTCCTTCTGGCGCTGGAGAAGACTTGCATAAAGCTGTGCGTTGGCGGCGGTTCGGCGTTCGAGTTCGCGTGGGTCGGCGCTAGCTCCCTGTTCTTCGCCGCCGGCGTTGCGGCCCACATCGGCGCGCCGCTGGATTGCCTGGTGCAGAGCTGCGCTGGTCCGCTCGATGTCGGCCTTGACCGTCGCCATTCGTTCGTCAAGCCGGGCCAGTTCGCCGGCGGTGTAGGCTCGCTGCTGCTCGGCATTGCTCTGAACGTACAGCGCGACGATCCGGTTGACGATGTCGGCGGCTTTCTCGGGACTCGTCCACTGGAAGGTGACGTTGATGATGCGTGAGCGGCGTTCCTGGAGGACCTGCAGACGACGCTGGAGATCGTCGAATTGCAGGCCTGCGTCGGTTCGCCTGTGATGGAATAGCGGTCCAATCCAGACACCCAGCCGTCGCTTGAGCTCATTCAGGCCTAGCGGGCCGGCCTCGCTCGTCTCGGCCTGAGCAGGTTTCGGCACGATGGCCGGATCCACTGCGACGTCGGGCGCCAGTCCGCGAAACTTTGGGTCGTTTCGAAAGCTGTCGAGAACGTGGCGCAGGTGATAGGGAGATGTCAGCATGGTCACCTGAGTGTCGACGGCCTGCTGGAGCGCCTCGGGACTTAGGGAAGTGCCGCCCTGAACCTGGACGACCTGCGCGGTCGCCGTATATTTGGGTGTGATGACCAGGCCGGCGATGCCGGCAAGCATCGCTCCTACGCCGGCGATGGTGAGGATGAACTTGCTCCTCCGACGCAGGATCCCAATCACCTGCTGGAAGCCCGGTTCGAGCGCGATCGTGGTCGGGTCGTCTTGCCGCATGCCTTCGTAATCGGGCCTCAATGGTATGCTGTCGGCGATGAGACCCGTCTTATCCATCAACTGCATCCGTACCTCCCTGCCATCGGTCCATCCTCGCAGCTAGCTCGACCTCGAGCCCAGTTGGCTCGCGCCATATGCCGGTCGCGGACGTGTAAGAGATCGACCCCATGCGTTCGCGAGGCGAGCATGGCAACGCAGTGCGTTGCCTCTGGCGATCGATCGTAGTTGGCCCGCCGGCATCGGCTCTGCGGTCAGGCAGACAGCGATTGCAAACCAGAAGATAGGATGCCGAAGCAGGAAGGTGGCGATGGCGTAAATGCAGAGACCGCACAGTAACGTCGGCAAGCCTGCTTGACCGGTCGCGTAGGCGGACTTGAAAGCCATTACAACGAGCCAGACGAAGCTTAAGACGACCAGGAGCCCGCCCTGGGTAAATAGGTCGAGCATCGTATTGTGCGCCTCGAAGTTCGGCACGAACGAGGGCTTGGGGTGCTCGACAAACTGGGGGTGGATCGTATCCAGGTTCCTTGCCGAGACGATGGAACTCGGAATTTCGAGATGCGGACCAGGGCCTAGGCCGAGCATGCCGGATTGGACTCCCCGCCTGACGGCCTGGCTCCAAAGCTCAAATCGCAATTCCGTCTTCTCTCTGGTTTGCTCGGGGTTTTCCCGTGCCATCGATTTGGCGAGGTCGCTGGCTTCGACCGCAATCGAATAGGCCAGCGGCGCGATCGAAATCACGAGCCCGGGCAAGGCCAGCACAATCACCCAGGCGAACGCCGAACGGAAGCTGATCTGCCGCGCTCGCGAGAACAGCCAGATTCGGCACTTGAACGCCAAGAAGATCGGGCCGGCGAGCACAAGAATGAGGGTAAACGAGTCGCTCCCGGTGATCCGGCCCGTGTAGACTGGGATGATGGCGCAGGCGAGAGCGCCAATCCTCGAGCCGAGCGTGGTGGACGTTTCGGCAAGATGGAGCGATAGAATTCCAAGCACCATGCAGAGAACTGCAAGTTGATGCGGATTCGACGACCAGCCTCGGAATTGATCCCACCACATCGGATCGACCGAAGGTAAATCGTAGAGACCCCAGGCGTCGGCCAGTTGTGCGACGATAACCGGCGTGCCGAGTCCACACAGAAGCCAGGTGATGCGCCGCAACCTGGCTCGGGGGTGCGGCCCGACCACGCTCAGGCAACTGATGGCGGCCAACAGGGGATAGGCCATGACATCGTGCATGAACCATTCGGAATCGTGCTCGTCGCCGATGAGCTTTGCCGTCAGCGTTCCGAGGCTCTGCGCAAGGACAAACAGCGACCAGAATACCAGTAGCCGCGACAGAGCCGGCGTCAGGAGCAAGCGAAGGCGAGCTGCTTCGCGACCGAGTACGAGGATCACCCAGATAAATAGACAAAGTTCGCCCGGTCCGACTGGCAAGCCCGCAAGCCGCAATTGGGAGGCGGGCGTCAGCAGCAGTCCGAATGCGAACAGGAAGTCCAGGATCATCGACGTACCTCGCGCTGCGTCGATCGATTCCGTAACCGCCGCTCGATCGAAGAGGGCAGTCTTTGAGTGACGATCTGAAAAATCGCGAAGGTTTGCGGTGCAGCAGGCAGGAGTCCAGACCTCCTGTCCGTCGCTCTTATCTTGAGGCGCACATAAGTCTCGCCCGGCTGGCATGTCTTGCGGTTGCGACGCGTTCGGGCGGTTTCCATCGGACTTCAATTCATTCGGTTCAAAGCGATTGGGTTTCGATTGCGGCTCAAGAACGCTGCCTGCAATTCCGGTGAACCGGCGAGGGCCCAGTCTCCATTCTGCGGTCCCCAGCTGTAGGCGAAGTCGAAAACGGGAGCCGGCAGGAGCGCGTCCCAGCGAGCCAACATCAGCTGCATCTGACTTGCGGTCGGCAGCACGTATCGGCCTCCGCCGTCATTGATCCAGCGGCCGCCGCCAAAGGTTTGGTAGACCGGGACCATCTTGTCGCGCGGCACCCCCGCGGCCTCGGCCGCCGCGACGTAGCGGTCGATCTGGTGGTAATCGCAGCCGTTCAACTCCGTCCGGCAAGGGTAGGGATCGATGCCGAACAGGTCGACATGCGAGTTGGCAGGGTCGTAGGCGTTCTTGAAGGACGGCGTTCGTGACGACGTCATCGTCATGAGCAGGATGAAAGCCTTTGCGCCGGGCACGTTGGCATGGATCCAGTCCGATTCCGCCTTCAGATTGTCAGCCGTACAAAGCGGGAAGTGCTGTCCAGTCGGATCCGGATCGTCCATCAAATAGAAGCCGAACAGTTTCGCATGGCCGATGAATGGGCGGACGGTATCCACGAATTTAGTGTCCGCGCCGTTGCATTGACCGACCCACACCAGGCCCCTCACACCCTCCGGCAGAGCCTCCATCTGCGCCAGGCTGCTGACGTCCGCCAAATTGAAGCCGGCAGCACCGGGAAGATAGTTGCCGGCCGGGTCGAAATTTCCGTTGGAGGCGAAATGCAGCGTGGTTGTGGCCTGCGCGTGCGTGGGCGTATCGAACACGAGCGCCTGCAGGAGCAATGCGCCGGCCCCCAGCAGCACTGCTACCGCGGCCCACGTAACGCACGCGGCACGTTTCCCTACAGGGCGCTGCATGTATCCTCCCTCGCCGCCGCGAGGCTGCGGTCCTTGAACCGGGCTGGGGACGCACGATCGATCAACTGCCTGTAGAGATTCGCATGCTGAGCGACAACGGTCGCGAGCGAGAACTCCCTCCTGACATACTCGGCGGCGCGATCTGCCATGGCCAGGCCCTTCTCTCGATTGGCGAGCAAGTGGAGAATCTTTGCGGCCAATACGGGCGGCGCTCCCGGGGGCACCAGCAAGCCATTCCATCCGTCGCGGATGACTTCAGCGCAACCCGGCATGGTCGTGGTCACGGTTGGCAGGCCGGCGAGTGCGGCCTCGAGGAGAACCCGAGGCACGCCTTCACGGTACTCAGTCGGAAACGCGAATACATTTGCGAGCCTGAGCAGGGCCGGGATGTCCGATCTCGGCCCGATCGCCTTCACATAGGGTGCATGCCGATCAATCTCGGCTTGCGTGATGGCGAGGGGGCCTTCGGATTCGCGCGGTCCGACCAGCAGGAAGCGTACATCGGGACGCACCTCGTGCACCCGGGCAGCCGCGTCGAGTAGCGCCGGAATGCCCTTCTGCCTGGTCATCCGCGTCACCGTAATCACGACTTCGGCGTCGCCAAGCCCGAGTTCTTGGCGGAGCTGAGCTGGCGAGGGTCCTGAGCTCAGTGCTCGATCGAACCCCTCGACATCGACGCCCGCACCTCGAATCAGAACGGGCATCTTGCCGGCGATCCCGTGACGCTCGAAGAATGCGCGGTCGTCACCGATCTCGAATACCGTAGCGGCAGCGGTGCGAGCCGCGAGCTTGTGGAGCGCGCGATAAACCGGACGTAGTGTCAGGGCGAGAGGGGAGCGAGATGAATAGAGAAAGGCGCGTCCATTAATCGTACGAATGGCCAGCACACCAGGAGCGCTCCGCGCAGCCAAAGGCAGAAATATCGAGGGTTTGGTGTCAAAGCTTTGCGCGAGATCAGGCTGCTCCTCGACCAGGATTTTCGTAAGGCCTTTGATCGCCGCCCAGTCGGCCCGCGGGTTTACGAACCGGTTGAACTGGAAGTCTCGATAGCGGATGCCTGCTTGCGCAAATGGAGCTGGGTCGCCGCTCGCCACGGCTGTTATGCGGAAGCCGTGGTCGCGCAGCGCGCACATCGCCGGAATGCGCAGATGATGATCTTCGCCCCCGATATAAAGAAGATGGGGCTGCAGCGGATCGCGTCGGGCCGTCGACGTCCCACTTGGGTGGTTATCAGGGAGATGAGAGCCGTATCTTTGATCGCCGCTCAGCCCTAGCTTCAACATTCGCAAAGCTCCCTTATTCGATATCGCCCACGTCTCAATCGCCCGCTCTCAATCGCCCACGTCTTGGCAAATGCCGGCAGCCCGTCCGCCGAGACAGGATCTCGTCAATTCATCCATTGGATCGCAGCCCACTTGAACGGCGCCGCGGCCCATCCATCAATCGGAAACCGAAAAATGGTATCCGCTCGAAAGCGCCGACACGCTCAGGGAAGCGTGAATTTAGCCACTCAACCGAGAGGGTTGTCGGGAATCCACTATTATCACGGCACATTTGCGATCGTATCTGAATAAAGGGGTAACCACACGATCCACTCGCGCAATCGGCGGCGGCGCGTTGCGATGCTGCGTCAGGACGATCGCGCGCTTGCGGCGGGAATGGATTTGATAAGGCTGTACTCGATCGATGCCCGGCCGGCAGGTGAGGCTATATGATGCGGCCATCGTTTCGGTACCCCCTTTGGATTACCTCACAGTTCGCCTCTCTGGCCGGACAATTGTTCGCCACAGAGTCTCCCGCTGCGCCACCGAGCGGCGGCCTGTCGATGACGCCGTCCCGGTGCGGGCGCTTGACCTTCTGGGCTACCTATTAGGGCCTAATGAAACTGCACATGTACCGCGTTTTTGCCGCGCGGGTATCCCGTGAGCACGGTTAGAGTCGCGACCGCAGGAGCCGACTTCACTGCAAGACGTGCTTCACGAGCAACCAGCGCTCGCCGGATCGAGCGCGAGACGAGGACCTTAAATGGCCACTCGGGTTGCTGCCGGATCTGATGTTATTGATCGCGAGATGTTGGCGAACCACATGCGGGATATCCAAGAAATGGCGTCTCCAGAGAAGTCGGCGCCCTTTGCCCTCGTCTTGTTGCTTAGGTTGCACGGCATTGCAGCCGACAAGGAGCAACTCTGTCACCGATTGGGTACACGTAACATCGGCGTGACGGAGATGGTGCGCTGTGCGAAGGCTTTCGGCCTCAAGGCGCGCACGATTAAGACCGATTGGGCACGGCTTGCGCGCATACCCTTGCCGGGGATCGCCGTGCTTAATCAAGGCGGCTTCCTCCTGGTCGGCAAGGCGGACGGGGACGAGGTGTTGGTTCAGTGTCCCTCGGACCCCCGTCCGCGCAAACTCAGTCGTGCCGAATTCGAGGAGCTCTGGGATGGCCGCATGGTCTTGATGGCGCGCAGGGCGTCGCTTTCCGNNGTCTCGCCGATTCGACTTTACCTGGTTTCTCGGTGCAATTCGGAAATATCGGCACCTGCTCGGGGAGGTTCTGCTCGCTTCCTTCTTCCTCCAGGTATTCGCCCTCGTCAGCCCGCTATTCTTTCAGGTTGTGATCGACAAGGTGCTCGTCCACCGCGGGATCAGTACGCTGGAAGTCTTGGTGATCGGTCTGGCCGTGATCGCCGTGTTCGAAGCAGTGCTGGGCGCGTTACGCACTTACCTCTTTTCTCATACTACCAACCGCATCGACGTCGAGTTAGGCGCCCGCCTCTACCGCCATCTGGCGTCATTACCACTCATGTATTTTCAAACCCGACGGGTCGGCGACTCGGTCGCGCGCGTTCAGGAGCTGGAAAATGTCCGCAACTTTCTGACGAGTTCCGCGCTGACTTTCATTATCGATTTCATGTTCACCGCAGTTTTCATTGCGGTGATGTTCGTTTACTCGCCGATGCTCACTCTGATCGTTCTGGGAGGGTTTCCGTTCTACATCGGCATTTCGGCCATTGCGACGCCGCTGTTCCGTCAGAGGCTGGATGAAAAATTCCGTCGCGGCGCAGAAAATCAGGCCTTCCTGGTCGAGAGCATAACGGGCGTGCAGACGTTGAAGGCCCTGGCCGTTGAGCCCCAGATGAACAGGCGCTGGGAGGAACAGCTCGCTGCCTATGTTTCCGCGAGCTTTCGCGTTGTGAGTCTTGGAAATGTCGCAAGTCAGGCGGTGCAATTGGTGAGCCATCTGGTTACGGTTGCGATCCTGTTCTTCGGCGCGAAGTTGGTGATCGACGGTCGCCTGACCGTCGGTGAATTGGTGGCCTTCAATATGCTGGCAAACCGCGTGAACATGCCTGTCTTGCGCATCGCCCAGATCTGGCAGGACTTCCACCAGGTTCGTCTCTCGATCGATCGGTTGGGCGATATCCTTAATACGCGGCCGGAGCCGACTGTCGGCATAGGGCGCGCCGTGCTCCCGCCGATCACGGGCGCCGTCACATTCGATCACGTTACATTCCGCTATCGCACCGACGGTCCTGAGACGCTGCACGACATTGGATTCCATGTTCCGGCAGGCCAAGTCGTCGGCATTGTTGGTCCGTCCGGCTCGGGCAAGAGCACGCTGACCAAGCTCCTCGAGCGGCTGTACGTGCCGGAAAGTGGCCGTGTCCTCGTCGATGGTGTTGATCTCGCCTTGACCGATGCCGCCTGGCTGCGACGGCAGGTGGGCGTCGTTCTGCAGGAGGACGTGCTTTTTAACCGAACCGTGGCCGAGAACATCGCGCTTGCCGATTCTGCCATGCCGATGCAGCGGATCATCGATGCGGCCATCCTTGCTGGAGCACACGAGTTCATACTCGAGCTACCTGAGGGCTACGATACCATCGTCGGTGAGCGCGGCTGCAGCCTTTCGGGTGGCCAGCGGCAGCGGATCGCGATTGCCCGCGCGCTGGTCAATGATCCTCGTATTTTAATTTTCGATGAGGCCACCAGCGCCCTCGACTATGAGAGCGAACGCATCATCCAGGACAACATGCGACGCATTTGCGAGAGGCGCACCGTCTTTATCATTGCCCATCGGCTCTCCACGGTACGACGAGCAAATCGGATCATCACCATCGATCGCGGGCGGATCGTCGAGGACGGCACCCATGATGAGTTGATCCGCTCGAACGGGCGCTATGCAAACTTGCACTTGCTCCAGGCAGGGATCAATGACCATCGCTAGAAGCATCGTTCCGTTCCCGGATCGCCGCCGGCGCCGCGAAGAGGAGACCGCCTTTCTCCCAGCCGCGCTGGAGGTTCTCGAGAGGCCGCCGTCGCCGGTCGGCCGCGCCACCGGCATGGTCATTATCTTGCTGTTTTGCGTCACAATGGTCTGGGCGACGCTTTCCAAGGTCGATGTTGTCGCGACCGCGCCGGGCAAGATCGTGGTGAATGGCCGAACCAAAGTAATCCAGCCGGCGGAAACGGGGGTGGTGCGCGCGATTCACGTCAGGGACGGCGCGATGGTCAAGGCGGGTGACGTGTTGATCGAACTGGATCCAACTATCACTGCCGCCGAACTTGATCACGTGAAGAGCGACCTGGTTGCTACGCAGCTTGACAGTGCCAGGTTGCGCGCGGCGCTGGCACCCGGCGATCCGATGGCGGCGTTCGCCCCTCCGATAGGAGCCAGCCAGCAGGCGATCGAGCTGCATCGTCAGTTCCTGGCCAGCCAGATGGCAGAGCACAGCACAAGGCTGTCGGAGCTCGACAGGCAGTTGGGACAGAAAAAGGCTGAGAGCGAGACCATCGCGGCGACGATATCCAAACTCGATGCAACCATCCCCCTCCTCGAGGAGCGTGTGAACGTTCGCAAATATCTCTACGACAAGGCGATCGGGTCCAAGATCACCTACCTGACCGAGGCTCAGGAACTGGTCGGCCAACAGCATGACGTTCTGGTCCAGCAGAGTCGGCTCCGCGAAGCGGAGGCCGCGACGGCGAGTCTCGCGCAGGCCAGATCCAAAGCGGAAGCGGAGTTCCGGCGAGCGCTCTATGACGATCTGTCCAAGGCCGAACAGCGGGCCGCCGGTCTCGCTCAGGACATGATCAAGGCGGAGCAAAAGGCGAAGCTGCAGATTCTCACCGCGCCGGTCGATGGCGTGGTGCAGCAGCTGGCGGTGCACACGATCGGTGGCGTGGTCACACCGGCGCAAACACTGGCGGCCGTAGTTTCATTGAATCCGGATTTCGAGATTGAGGCGCTGATATCGAACCGAGATATTGGCTTTGTCGTTCCGGGGCAGACTGTCGCAATCAAGATCGATACTTTCAATTTTACCCGCTATGGCCTGCTGAATGGTCGGGTGCTCAGCGTTTCACGGGATGCAATCATACGTGATCGGCGTGAGGACGGGGCGAGGGATCAGTCCGGCGGAACGGAGATCGCGTCCAGCGAGCCGAAAGGGCAGGAGCTGATCTATGCGGCCCGCGTCAGCCTCGACCGTACCTCGATGGAGATAGAGGGTCGGACCGTCCAGCTGTCGCCCGGAATGGCGGTGACCGTCGAGATCAGGACGGGTTCGCGACGCATCATCAGCTACCTGCTCTCACCGTTGACGCGCTACAATCAGGAAATATTACGGGAAAGATAGCGGCCAGGAGGCTCTGAGGATGGATGAGCAAGCCTCTTTGGCCGTCGGGCGGCGCCCCAGGGCCATGCCGGTGAAACTCGCCGGAGAGTGGCCTCACGACGATCATCGCTTGGATGCGCCCCTCGGCAGCAGAGTAGGTCGGAAACGGAAGTAATGTAGTTAAGGTATCAGGGCGATACGTCCCAAGAGAGAGACAAGCTCCACTTGGCGCCGCGTCTGTGTCTTGACGAACAGCGACGCGAGATGGGAGCGGATTGTCGTTCGGCTCAACTGTTGAGAACGGGCAATGTCGAGCAAATTGCCGCCGCGTGCCAATTCGATGGCGACATGAATCTCAGCGGTCGTGAGGCCAAACAAGCGTTGCAGCGTTCGGGGCGACGGCTCCGGACGAGCATCGAGGTCGAGCAGGACGATGGCGCAGGTGTCGTCCGACCAGACATTGGCTATCTGATTGACCAGGCTCGTTATGCCTTCGCGGGAGGACGTTGCCAGCCACGCCATCGAACCCGCAGGAACTTCGACGCCCGCGCATTTTACGAGTTCCCTTACAGCGCCGGACAGCGATCTCGTATCCAGAGCGGATCCACAACGGCGCTCCAGTATGGCCTGGCCCGTCGGGCTCACCTCGACCACACGGTTGTGTTTGAGCAAGATGTGCGCGCAGCCGATACGGCCAAGGGCTGCGTACATTTCATCGCGCACGTCGGACCGACGGTCACTGGAGAGGATTGGAGGAGCACGGTTGGAAATGTTGAAAATGGACTCCCTGGATTGGTAACGCGATGCAACCGAGCTGCTCTGGGTCAAGTTCAGCATTCGATGCGCCCTTTTCGTCTACCGGCTCGTTCAAATGAACGATATCTGACGACCATTCTCCAATTGGCGGGCGCGTTGTAAACGTTGAATCGGAGTTAGGAGGTCAACTTGGGAGTAATCCAGCCGATGTTCTCGGGGAAGCGGAGGAGGCTCACGCGGGGTAGGCGGAGATCGCTTGTTGACTGCCCCGGTGGAGGCTCTGCGGGTCGGTGCGATACACGTTTAAGCCGGTGGCGTTATGAGCCGCCCGGGGCGTGCAACGCGATTTCGATGACGTCACCTGGTTCCAGGTCGAAATCTTCGGTTGCGACGATCTTTTCCCAACTCTGGCCGGACTTTCGTACGACGGTGACCTGGGGCTTTAGGTCACCTGTTCCCGCTGGTACCGCCGCGCTTCCGCTTACGGGCTGCAGCTTCTGCGCTAACGACCTCATTCTGATGCGCAGGTCGGTTATGTGGACGTTGGAATCCCTCAGCTCATGAAGCAACGTGATCGAGCGCTGGCTTGCGGCGCGATCGATCTGCCGGGCGGAATCCTCGCGCTGGCGTTGGAGACGCATGAGCTCGACCATGGTTTGCAGACGGCGCGTCGATGAAAGCAGAAGGGCACGTCGACTTTCAGTGACGCGGGGACTCGGTAGGGAGCCCGAACCGAACAGCTTCACGACGCGATCGAGTTCTTCCTCATCCGCCTGCACGCCTTTTTCTTCGCCTTCCTGCTGCTTACTGAGCGCCGCGAACTGTCCGTCCGCTTGCTTTACGGCGTTTTCCAGAAACATCCGCTCCTTGCGATAGTCGCGTTGGGCGGTCTTTAGCGACTCTGCCTCAGCCTGCACGATCGGAACGATTGCAGATGACGGCAAAGAGATGTCCTGGGGCGGCGTCTGATCGAAGGTTTCCTTGTCTGCAAGTTCGGCATCGACACGAAGGATATGGAAGTACTCTTTCACGTACTCCGTGGAAAAGGACTGATAGTCGCGCAGAAGATCCGCTGGATCGTTGGCGCCGGGCTGATTGCGGGAACGCAACAGGCTGTAACCGCCGGAAACCGCGACAGCCTGGCGCACGGTCATCGAGGACCTGTATGCCAACTGTCCGGGCGTCAGAACGTCACCGGTAACGTAAATGGGACGATACTCCACCACGCTCGCGATCACGTCGCCAGGCACGACGACGATTGCCTGTTCGCGCCCGTCTGGCAGCCGTTGCCGCAATATCTTCGACTGCAGCAACGTTTCCATCCGGCTCTGTAACTCGGCCGTAGTCAGGCCCGCGACCTCGACCGTGCCGATTCCGGGAAGAGCGATCGTGCCGTCGATCTGGATTTGCGCCCGGTGACGTTGTTCCGACGCACCTCCGATCGACACTTCGACGGTATCACCCGCCGCCAGCCTATACTGTGCTGCGAAGCACGGGCTGCTGGCGAGCAGAACTATCGCCATCCAGCCGGCAATCGAGATGCGGCTGAACGTCCTGACGCCCTTGGTGTCGCCCATAGCGATCTCCTTGCATAATCGAGCATCGGTTGCGCGGCCTCGTCATGTAATAAAATCCGTCTGCTGTCGGATTTTCTTAGTGGAGAGGCGACCGCGCCACCAATTGACGGTTCGCTCCAGTCCCTCGCGCAGCGTGACCTTCGGCGTCCAGCCGGTCGCCCGTACGAACCGGGTGGAGTCGGCAAGGAGCGCGCGCACTTCCGAATTTGTCGGCCGCAGGCGCTTTTCGTCGCGAAGGACCGGCTTGTGACTGGACGTCAGCTCGAGAATGTTGTCGATCAGATCACCAATTGTGATGGCGCGCTGACTGCCGGCGTTGTAGGCATGACCATATTCGACGCCGTCCGCTAGTCCGGCCGCCATGAATGCCGCGGCTGTATCCGTGACGAATGTCAGATCGCGGACGGTGGTCGTATCACCGACCATGATCGCACCGCATTCCGGATCGAGGGCCTGCCGGATGATCGTGCCGATGATCGCGCGTTCGCTTTGCCGAGGTCCGAACGTGTTGAACGGTCTGAGGATTACGACGGGAACGCCGAACGAGCGCGCGAAGGCCTCGGCCATCATGTCTGCGCCGATCTTGGAGGCGGAGTAGGGCGATTGCCCTTGCAGCGGGTGAGATTCATCGATCGGCATCTTCATCGCCGTACCATAGACCTCGCTCGTCGACGTCACGACCAGCCGTTCGATGCCGTGTTGGCGTGCGGCCTCGAGGATGTTCAATGTACCGAGTACGTTGGTCTCCACGTAGGATTGCGGCGCGAGATAGGAATAGGGTATGGCGATCAGCGCCGCGAGGTGAAAGACATAGTGATGGCCCTGGACTAGCCGGCTGACGAAGGCCGCGTCGCGAATGTCGCCGCGCACGAGATTGAGCTTCTGTCGGGTTGTTTGGGGGATATCGTCGAGCCAACCATGGCTATCGAAGGAGTTGTATTGCGCCAACGCAGTTACGTCAGCTCCTGCCGAAACGAGGTGCTCCGTCAGGTGCGATCCGATGAAGCCGTCGGCTCCTGTCACGAGAACTTTTGCTCCAAGATAGGTCATCATCGCCCCTCTCTTTCTCTCATCTTGATCGAAGCTTCCGCGTTAACGCGCCCCAGCATTCCACGGCGATGACGTGCCCGGCACGGGCGATCCAGCCGAAATCCGATACGAGAGTCCGTCGCGGAAAATAGGCAAGGTCGATCTTCGCCTTGGCTGGAAACAGCACTTTTCGATAGTACTCCGCTGCCGGCGCGTCGGTGGGGTACATCCTGTTTTCGTGTCTGAACAGGACCTGACACGGGCCGAACACACCTGGTTTGTAGTCGAGCAGCTTTTCGAAGCCGTCGCGAAAGCAATCGGAAAAGCTGAGAGACTCCGGTCGGGGGCCGACGAGAGACATGTCGCCGCGCAGGACGTTCCAGAGCTGCGGCAGCTCATCCAGCTTGGTCGCGGCGAGGATTCGGCCGACGGCCGTCAAACGTTCATCCTCCTGCAGCGTCAGGGGCGAGCCGCCGCTTCCGCAGCTCGGTCCGAACTTGCGAAACTTGTACATGCGAAACGGTTCGCCGCTTTGTCCCAGGCGAAGTTGCGAGAACAGGAGTGGCCGCCCGCTCTCGAGCCAAATGACGAACGCGACAACGACGAAGACGGGTGAAAGCGATACCATCGCGGTGCCGGCACAGAGAACATCGATTGCGCGCCGTGCACTCAAGCGAGATGAACGAGATTGCGCGCCCCACCGGTTCGCTATCTCGGGCAGGGTCATGCTACCGCCCCCACTGGGAAATCGGTGGTGAGTGCAGTCGTCAGTGCAACCACGACTTTCTCGACATCCGCCGTCGTCATTCGTGGATGCAAAGGCAGCGTCAATTCGCGTCGAGCAAAATCCTCGGTGCGTGGCAGGAGAATCTCTGGATAGAGATCTCTGTAGAAAGTCAGGCGGTGAACGGGCGGATAGTGAACCGTGGTCTGAATGCCATGCTTGCGCAGGCGATCGATGACGCGCTGCCGGCTGGTTGCCGGCGGCAGCACCACCGGCATCAAATGGTGGGTCGACGGCCAGGGATCTTCAAAAGGTATCATCACCGATGGGCAATGTTCCGCCATGAGCTCACGGTATGTGGCCGACAACCGCCGCCTGATCTCGTTCCATTCCGGCAACTTCTTGAGCTGCACGAGGCCAAGCGCAGCCCGCAGCTCGTCCATCCGGTAGTTGAAGCCGAGAACCGTCACGTCGTAGTCGGGACGGCGGCTGGTGAGGCGTTGCCGTGCACCGCTTGTCATCCCATGAGCGCGGGCCTGCCGGATGGTCTCGCGCAGGGCCCGGCTGCGCGCAATGATCGCGCCTCCTTCGGCCGTGGTCATGTTCTTGTTTCCGTAGAAGCTGAAGGCGGCTGCCTCGCCATAGCTGCCGACCTCGGGCAGTCCGGGTGCATGGGCGGCGTCCTCGATCAAGAGCAGCCCCTTCCGGCGTGCAAAGGATTGCCAGGCATCGCGATGTGCAAGGTAGCCGGCAAAATGAACGAGGATGATGGCCTTGGTCCTGGAGGTGCACCTTGCTTCCGCTTCGTCCAGCGACATCAGTGGAACCTCTGCCGACCCGATATCGACGAAGACTGGTTTGGCGCCGACATAGAGGACGCTGTTGGCGGTCGCTACGAAGGTCAGCGAGGGGACGAGGACCTCGTCGCCGGGGCCAATGCCAAGGGCGTGCAGGATGAGGTGGAGGGCCGCCGTGCAGGAGCCGACGGCGACCGCATCCTCGGCCTCGTGCAGGCGGGCGAACGCCTGCTCGAAGTCGCGAACTCGATCTCCCATCGTCACCCAGCCGCTTTCAATGACCGCGGCGAGAGCGCCCTTCTCCTCTTCGCCCAGGACCGGCTCTGATACCAATAGCATGTTGTTCATCTCCAATTCTGGGCGCGAGCTCGCGCCGCGAGCGCGACTGTTGCGATCACTGCAGGATGAGAATCGGCCTCAGGCGGCGGCGAAACTTGCGAGTGCAGGGGACTGTTCGTCCCATGCGACATCCTGTGCTTTCAGGAAGTCCTCGACGCGTCCGATGTCGAGCCAGAGGCCGCTGTGCTTGAAGACGTTGACTGGCACGTCCTCGTTGAGCATCTGGAACATCAGATCGTCAAACCCGAAGGGAACGCCTGACGGGATCCGCTCGACGATAGACGGGTCCATGCAGTAGATCCCCATGCTGACGAGATGCGTGAGCTCGGGCTTTTCGCGGAAATCGCTCACGCGCCCTTCCATCTCTTCGATCACGCCAAAGTCCATCTTGGTCGGCCGGATCGACGTGGCGATCGAGAGCGGAGAGTTGCTGCGCCGATGGCAGTTCACGAACTGATTGAGATTCAGATCCGTCAGCACGTCGCCATTGAGTACGAGAAACGGCTCGTCGAGTTGGTCGCGCAGCAGCGACAGTGGGCCAATGGTTCCGAGCGGCTCCATTTCCTGCGTATAGTTGATGCGCATGTTCCACTGGTTGCCGTCTCCGCAGACGCTGCGGATAAGGTGGCCCAGATATCCGGTCGTGACGTAGACCTCCCTGATCCCGTTCCGCCTGAGCCACTTGAGAACGAGCTCAAGTACGGGACGCGCACCGATTGGCATAAGTGGTTTCGGCAAAATTGAGGTGTGGGGGCGTAAGCGAGTTCCTTTGCCGCCGCATTGAATAACCGCCTTCATAAGACCCTCCGCATTGCTAGAATTTGCAATCGTTCAATTATGTACTTTCGCCCGCATAAGTCCGATCTCAGCGTGCTGATCGGGCAGGAGCGTGTAAAGAACGTAAGCGCAATTCAGCTGACGCGTCTTCGTGCATTTGCATGAGACGATTTGGGTATGCGGACACGATCAAGTGCATTCAGTGCGACCGTGATCGATTTCGAATGCCGCGCGCAGACGCGCGAGCGCGAAAGGCGATGGCCACGTAGCCGTGCTGGTTGGCGCGTTCAAGCACGGCGGAAATCAAAGCACTATCAGTGCGCTGTGGGTGAACCGGGACGGTCGAGGTCTGCACGACAGACGAACGCCACAGCAGCGTGGCTGCTGTGGCGCGTCGAGAAGATTGCAGACCGCGTGATGGTTGCCGTGCCGCGGGATTAGTCCTTTATCGCTTGTCGAGACGCCGTTGCGATGAGGTGGTAGACGCGGCCAGGGTCCGCTAGTCGAGTTTGGTAACGCCCGGAGTTTGATTGGCGTGATTTCGGCGATCGGATCGCAACGCGCTGAAGCCTACGGGTTGAGGGATGATCGAGGGCAAGGTGTGTCCATTTGCGGAGTGCACCAGTGACCCATTGTTCATTCCCCAGATCGCAGCCTGGGTTCGGTTCTGGACCCGGATCTTGCGCAGGATCGCCTTAACATGAACTTTCACGGTCGCCTCGGCTATGTCGATCTTTCGGGCGATGGATTTGTTCGAACTGCCCTCGATCAAGCAAGACAAGATCGCCTTCTCACGTGGAGAAAGATGTGGCGCAACCGGCTCCCCCGCGGTGAGCACGATGCCATGCTCGACCTCTTCGGTCGGTGCCGCTTCGCGCTCAAGAATGCCGTCAAGCGCGAACGACAGGAATGCCGGAGGAAAGACGGCCTCTCCCATCGTCACGAGCTCAATGGATTTGATGAAGGCATCGCAAGAATTGACGTTCACGAAATAGCCGCTCGCACCAGCCCGATGGGCCGAGACAAGGTCGCTTGGGCAATAATGATCCGATACGACTGCGATCCGAGCATCAGGGCTTCGAGCTCTGACGAAACGGATTTGCTCCAAGGCGACATCGAAGCTATCGCCGTTGTGGATAATGAGAAACAGCAGCTGATGTGATTGGAGCTCGCTTGGTAGCTCATCAGCGCTCGAAGCAGAGAGCACGATCCTGAAATTTGCAGCATGTAGGATCCGTGAAATTCCCTCTCTGACTAAAATGTTCTTTCCAATAAGAATTGTTTCATAAGACTGACGCCTCGGCATTGTACCCTCCAGCACCTACGCTACGACTGCAACGAAACATTTTCGAAACATTTAGAAGTCAAAGTGAACTCCGCCGATCATTCCGCCTGCCTCCTTACAGGTCGCTCAGTTGATCGGTTTTGTTCGGCGGCTACTCTTTCGTGCTACCCCGGCTGTGTGCTTCCAGCCTTTGCCGTTATTTGGCAGGTTCTTGGCCCTTAATTTGTTTGTTAAGGTTTTATGAACGTTAAATCCGGATTTTCGATTTCCATATATACCGTTCGTTATAGGTGCACTTGCGGAATCCACTGGCGTCGCGGAGCGCGATTCACGCAATCTGCAGATGAGCCAACATCAAAATGTTTCCGCACATTGCGTGAATCCCTAGAGCCGCGGGTCGGACTGAAATATCGCCGACCGGCGCAATCGCCGGGACAGGTGTATTGATGAAGCTGCCAGAAGTAGGAAATATGAGTTTCTGGGGCGTCGTTACGGGAATTTCTCGTCGCGAGAACGCAATGTGGCGATCCGCACCGGGGTTCTACGGGCGAGGCGCCCCGGGACAATGATCGTAGTTCTGCGGTAAGATATCGCGCGGGGCCGTATGGCCGGCAGAGACGTGAAACAATGAGAGGTGGGTGAACGTTGACATCGGGGGCGACTGATTGAGAAGCGGGGGCGACTGATTGAGAAGCCCAATGAATTGCACAAGAATAGTGATTGCAGACCGGCATCCGGTGGTCTTGCGAGGTTTGACCAGCGTGCTCGGCTCGGAAGATGACTTCGAAATTGTTGCATCTTGTGGTGATGCTGCTAGCTGCGTGCAGGCGATCGACAGCCTTGCGCCCGATATCGCGATTCTCGATTCAACGATGTCCGAGCTGATCGCACTGGGCTCCTCTGCCCTCAATCCAGCCGATCGCCCGATCCGCCTGGTGTTTTTCATCCCCTCAGAAGTCTACGGGCTGATCTCGCCGGACGCGTTCGATGGCTGCAGCGTGATCCTGAAGGAGACCTTACCCGAAGCGCTGGTGCAATCTTTACGGCAAATCGCAAGCGGCGAAAGAATCGTGCCGCAATCCTCAATTGATCAGGTTATGCCGGCGGGGCACGAGGTGAATTCAGAGAGTGCGCTGGCTGTGCTGACGGACCGAGAGCGTCAGATCATGCGCTTGGTTTCGGAAGGACTATCAAACAAGCAAATTGGACGCCGCTTGAACATTGCCGACGGCACAATCAAAGTCCATCTTCACCACATCTTCCAGAAGCTGGAGATCAGCAACCGGACAGCGCTCGCGGCCTTGGCCATTTCGCGGATTGATCGGGGCACTCCGGCCAAGTCGACGGAATGAATGAGCGGAGAGCTCTGAAAGCCGTTCTTGCTTCCAGTCCCGTGCGCGAGCGATGGTCTGCCGAGGCCAACTGACGTTCGACCGGGATTAATCCGACGCCAGCGGGGTTCTATCAGCAGGTGCTTGCTGCAGGCTATTGCTCGACCGAAAAATGGAGGACAAACAGTGGCAGACTGGTCAGTTCAGGGCTGTCGCTCACCTCGATCCGCCAAGACGGATAGTCCTGAAATGGTCCGACGACGTCACTTCGCAAGATCTCGCGGCTCAACTCAATGGCCGCCGTCCGCGCGGCGTCGATGTCGGGGAGATCCAAGCCGAGGTCGTCTGGTACTGAGTCGCCGCCGTCGTGAACGTGGAAAAAATAGCGGGGCATTGGCGCTTCCGGAAAACGAGTGCATCCCCGGGACAAAACCAAGCGGACGTCGCAGTAGCGTCCCCGAGTGGACCTACGACGAGCTGCCATTCCACGTCCATGATCATTGTTGAGTACCTCAACGTCGAACCGGATTCTCGTGATTGACATGGATTATTGCTTCTTGCGCTCTAAGCTCACGTTGCGCCGCAATTGCCCAATTCGGCGTGTTCGGCGGCCCCGGCTTCCCTGCAAATCAGCCCCCCGCCGGGGCCGCGATCTCTTCGCATCGAAGGTATAGCGACGGCGGAGGGCTTGCCCTGCTGATTCACTTGCAGGCGTTCGCGCCGACTCTCAGGCAGCAATCATTGAAGCGACTCGCGTGAGGCGCCTGGCAGCACGGTCTGGGTCCGGGATCGCGGATCCACCCGCCGTAATCGCATTCACAACATTGATCTGCGCCGCGCGAGCGCCTCCTCGAACAGAGGAGGGCGCTTGCCGCATTCGCTCGCTCGAGCGGAGTACCCCGCGTTTGTTGCTGCAATTCTCCCGATTCGACCGCCTCAATTTGCGCGAACCGTGTATTGGGCGACGATGATCATCGTGCGCGTGCATTTCTGATTGTCGGCGGGGGCGAGGGATCTGACAAATGTGCGGAATTATCGGTATTCTAGGACGAACCGCGGTATCGGGGCGATTGATCGATTCACTCAGGCGGCTCGAATATCGGGGGTATGACTCAACGGGCCTGGCAACTCTCGATGACGGTCGTCTCGAACGCCGCCGGGCCGAAGGCAAGCTCAAGAACCTGGAGGCGCGGCTGCTTGCCGACCCACTGAGCGGTGATGCCGGAATTGGTCACACGCGCTGGGCCACGCACGGCAAGCCGACCGAGCACAATGCCCATCCACATGCGACCGAGCGCGTCGCCGTAGTGCACAATGGCATCATCGAGAACTTCAGAAAACTGCGCCAGGCGCTGGAAGAGAAGGGCGCCACCTTCACGAGCGATACCGATACGGAAGTCGTCGTACATCTCGTTCATTCCTACCTGCTGATGGGCTATTCGCCTCAGGAAGCCGTGTGGGCGTCGTTGCCGCAGCTGCGTGGCGCCTTTGCCTTAGTGTTCCTTTTCAAGGGATATCGCGATCTTCTGATCGGAGCACGCAGGGGTTCGCCTCTGGCGGTGGGGTATGGCAAAGGCGAGACCTATCTCGGTTCAGATGCGATTGCACTCGCTCCCTTCGCCGACAGCATCAGCTATCTCGAGGACGGTGACTGGGTGGAGCTGTCCCGTGAGAAAGGAGTGATCCGGGACGCGAATGGCGCGGTCGTTGCCCGCGAGGTGCTGAATTCGGGCGGGGCATCGTTCGTCGCCGACAAGGCCAACTATCGCCATTTCATGGCCAAGGAGATTTGCGAGCAGCCGGACGTGGTCGGCCGCACGCTCGCCCACTATGTCGATATGAGAGCCGAGCGGGCAGCGTTGCCGATCAAGCTGCCGTTCCACTTCAGCGACGTGAGGCGCGCGACGATTACGGCCTGCGGCACCGCAAGCTATGCCGGCGCGATCGCGAAGTACTGGATCGAACAGCTGGCACATATCCCGGTTGATGTCGATATTGCCTCCGAATTCCGCTATCGCGAAGCGCCACTCCGCAGAGGCGACCTCGCGATCTTCATCTCGCAATCGGGCGAGACCGCCGACACGCTGGCGGCACTTCGCCATGCCAAGGAAAAAGGGGCGCACACCGTCTCCGTCGTGAATGTGCCGACTTCCACCATTGCGCGTGAGAGCGACATAGTGCTGCCGACGCTGGCTGGTCCGGAAATCGGCGTCGCCTCCACCAAGGCCTTCACGTGTCAACTGATGGCGCTCGCCGCCTTCGCGGTCGCTGCGGGAGCAGCGCGCGGCGAGATCTCCGCGGGCGAGGAGAGGAGGCTGGTCAGAGCGTTGATCGAAGTGCCGCGTTTGATGGTGGCGGCCCTCGCCAGCGAGCCGCAGATCGAGAAGCTGGCTCGCACCATCGCGAAAACGCGGGACGTGCTTTATCTTGGCCGCGGCACCAGCTATCCGCTGGCGCTCGAAGGCGCGCTGAAGCTGAAAGAGATCTCCTACATCCACGCCGAAGGCTATGCCGCAGGCGAACTCAAACATGGCCCGATTGCCCTGATCGATGAGAACATGCCTGTTGTGGTCATCGCGCCGTTCGACGGTGTGTTCGAAAAGACCATGTCGAACATGCAAGAGGTCGCCGCGCGCGGGGGCAGGATCATTCTGATGACTGATGCCAGGGGAGCGGCGGAGGCGGCCGTGGAGCCCGAAGCCACGGTACTGCTGCCGGACATGGTGCCGACCTTCGCGCCGATCGTCTACGCCGTTCCCATCCAGTTGCTCGCCTATCATACGGCCGTGATCATGGGCACCGATGTGGACCAGCCGCGCAATCTCGCCAAATCGGTGACGGTCGAGTAGAAGCAAATGTCCCTTGCGGCACAGTGTCTCGCGGTCGCCCGGCGTCGCCGGTAACGCAACGAAAGTGCGGGCAACACTCGGATCCGATGGGGGGAGTACTCCCTTTGGGTCGACAGAATAGTCCGTCGTCCTGCTACAAATTCCAGCTTACACGTCGTCCAATATCAAGCGACCCGCCAGAGACAGCGTTAGCTCCGAAGGCGGACAGAGATCATCTATCTGTGGGGCCGGCATGCGCATTGGCGCATCCGGAGGAAAACCTGGATTGCAAAGCTCCGCCAAACGTTGACTTGCGAACTTCACCGAATTTCGCCGCGGCCCGGCCGAATGTTATGCGGCAACGTGAATGTTCAAAAATGATGTGCAGACTCGGACAGAGGGAGCATTAAGGTGACCTATTCCTCGACCATCCAGACATCGTTTTCCGGGCCATCGACCACCAGCACCTATCCGCCGCACAACGGACTTGCCGTCGGGTCGAACTTCGTTGTGATGATCGAGGGATCGCTGATCGAATGGACGAACCTGACCGGCGGGTCGCCGACCCAGCAGTCGGTCTACAGCTTCTTCTCATCGCTGTCGCCGACCGGCGGCCTTTTCGATCAGCGCGTCATCTACGACAGCGTCAATCAGCGCTTTGTCGCGATGATGGAGTACCTGGCGCCGGACGGCACCACCACCGCCATGGATATTGCCGTCTCCAAGGACTCAAATCCGAACGATGGCTGGACCTTCTCGCAGCTCAATACGACTGTCACGATCAACGGTCAGTCGACTGACTCTGACCGCCCGACATTGGCGGTCGACGGTTCGAACGTCTACATCTCGGCAGCACAGTACAACATCAACGTGTCCGGTTACGCCGGCACGGAAAACTGGGTGATCGGCGATACGGCCGGTGCTGGCGGTGGCATCTATGGCGGCGGCACGTTGAGCGTGACCACAAGCGAAGTCATGCCGTCGACGCAGGACATCTTTGCCGTTGCAGCCGGCAACAATGGCAAGACCTACTACGCGAGCGCCTTCTCCAGCGGAGGCCAGGTCGTCGTTGGCCTGCAGACCTACGACAAGACCACCAATAGTTTCAGCGCCACCAGCACGATCGCCCTTGGCAATATCGACCAGGGCGGCAGCTACACCGCCCAGCAGCAGGGGACGAGCCTCCTGCTCGATGCCGGCGATAACCGCATTGCCAACATGGTCTATGCCAACGGCTTCCTCTATGGAGTGGCCGAGATGAAGCCGAGCGGCTCGAGCGTGCCGCTGGTCCATTGGTTCAAGATCGACGTCAGCAATCCGAGTGCTCCGTCCCTCGTGGCACAGGGCGACATCTCCGGTGCCGCAATCGGAACCGGTGTGGCAACCTTCAATCCGTCCATCGCTGTGGACGCATCGGGCGATGTCGTCATCAATTTCACCGCCAGTGGTCCGAACATGTATCCGGCGGACTACTACGTCTTCCAGGGCGGCAGCGATCCCGCCGGTTCTTTCAGCGCGCCGGTCCTGTATCAGGCGAGTACCAGTTTTTTCAACTCGGGCGATGGAAGCAGCGTGCAGCCATGGGGCTCCAATTCATCAGCCACCGTCGACCCCAACAATCCGAGTTCGTTCTGGATATCGAATGAATACGTCGCCAGCGGCTGGTGGCAGACGTCGGTCGCCCGGATCGCCATCCAGAACTCCGCGGCAACCGGCCCAACGATTGCCTCGATTGCCGCTTCCGGGACCGGGATCACCAACGGCGGCGGCGATCTCAATGCCGGCAAGCTGGTTACGCTGACGGTCAACTTCAGTGCGGCCGTGACGGTCAACACCACCGGCGGCGCACCGACGCTGACCCTCAACGATGGCGGCACGGCGAGCTATACCGGCGGTTCGGGCGGCACTGCGCTTACCTTCAGCTACACGGTGGCGGCAGGCCAGAACACCGCCGATCTCGTCATCTCGTCGTTCAACCTTAACGGCGCGAGCATCACCGATGGCGGCAGCCACGCCGCTAACCTGTCAGGCGCCACCAACTACAATCCGACCGGCACCCTTCAGATCGACACGACGGCGCCGACGATTGCCTCGATCGTTCCGACCGGCACCGGCATCACCAACGGCACCGGCAATGTGAATACCGGCGCGGTCGTCACCTTGACCGTCAATCTCAGCGAGGCCGTGACGGTCAACACCACCGTTGGCGCACCGACGCTGACCCTCAACGATGGCGGCACGGCGAGCTATACCGGCGGCTCGGGCAGCACCGCACTCACCTTCAGCTACACGGTGGCGGCGGGCCAGGCCACGTCCGATCTCGCCATCTCGGCGTTCAACCTCAATGGCGCGGTTATCAGCGACGGCGCCGGCAACGGCGCCAACTTGGCCGGCGCGACCAACTACAATCCCGCCGGCATCCTGCAGGTCAACCCGACGGCACCGACGGTTGCTTCGATCGCGGCCTCGGGCACCGGCATTACCAGCGGCGCCGGCGATCTCAACGCGGGCAAGGCGGTCACGCTGACCGTGAACTTCAGTGCGGCCGTGACGGTCAACACCAGCGGCGGCGCACCGACGCTGACCCTCAACGATGGCGGCACGGCGAGCTACACCGGTGGCTCGGGCGGCACTGCGCTCACCTTCAGCTACACGGTGGCGGCAGGCCAGAACACCGCCGATCTCGTCATCTCGTCGTTCAACCTTAACGGCTCGAGCATCACAGATGGCGGCAGCAACGCCGCTAACCTGTCAGGTGCCACCAACTATAATCCGACCGGCACCCTGCAGATCGACACGACCGCGCCTACGATTGCCTCGATCGTTGCGACCGGCACCGGCATCACCAATGGCAGCGGCAATGTGAGCACCGGCCAGGTCGTCGCATTGACCGTCAATCTCAGCGAGGCGGTGACGGTCAACACCACCGGTGGCGCACCGACGCTGACCCTCAATGATGGTGGCACGGCGAGCTATACCGGCGGCTCAGGCAGCGCAGCGCTCACCTTCAGCTACACGGTGGCGGTGGGCCAGACCACGTCTGATCTCGCCATCTCGTCGCTCAACCTCAACGGCGCGGTCATCAGCGACGGCGCCGGCAACGGCGCCAACTTGGCCGGCGCGACCAACTACAATCCCGCCGGCACCCTGCAGGTCAACCCGGCCACCACCGCCAGACCTAGCCACATCGTCGTCCTTTCCCTGGAAAACGAGAACTACTCCGACATCGTAGGTAGTTCCCAGGCGCCTTACCTGAACTCGCTGATCGCTCAGGGGATGCTGCTCACCAATTACTACGGTGTGACCCATCCGAGCCAGCCCAATTACATTGCCCTGTTTTCCGGCTCGACGCAGGGCGTCACCAACAACGGCACCTTTCCCCAACTTCCGGCCAGCGTACCGACGCTGGCGAGCACGCTCGCCGCTAGCGGTTACACGTTCGGCGGTTACGCCGAAACCACGGCGGATCCCGAACGCCAACCGTGGATCCACTTCGCCAATTCGGCCAACGATGGTCACGATTTCAGCGCTTTCCCTCAGACCGCGGCCGGCTTCGCCAACCTTCCGACGGTTTCCTATGCTTCGCCCAACGACGCCGACAACATGACGCCGACAAGCGACAACGGCGGCGGGATTCCGGCGGGCGACGCCTGGGTCCAGGCCAATCTCTCTGCCTACGCGGCCTGGGCGCAGGCCAACAATTCGCTGCTGATCGTCACCTTCGACGAAAACAACACCAATCCGGCGGTGACCTACCCCAATCACGTTGCGGCAATCGTCGTCGGCGGAGGCGTTCCGGCAGGGGCCGTCAACGACTCGCCGGCTGACCCCTATTCCCTGCTTGCCACGATCGAAAGCCTTTACGGCGCTGCGCCGATCGGCGCCAGCGCCGGCGTACCGGCACTCAACTTCTATTCGTCGACGCCGGCGAGGGCGTCCGCCTCGGTCACTCGCTCATTTTCCGGATTGTCCGACCGGACCAACAATCCGCCCCAAAATGCGTTAGCGGTAGGGCCGAATTACATTTTCACCGCGGAGACCACGCACTACGAGATAACCGACCTTAGCGGCAATCCAATTGTATCCAACGGATCATTGTATAGCTTGTTCTCGTCGCTTGGCGGCACGCTTGACAACAGCCTTCTCGATGCGCGCGCCGTCTATGACAGTTCGACCGGCCGCTATGTGGTCACTGTGGATAATTTTCAACCAGGAGGCGGGAACTTCGCCACCAATATCGACGTCGCCGTGTCGGTGGATAGCAATCCGAGCGACGGCTGGTATTTGGCTTCGATCGACACGTCCAACGGCACCACGACCCAATCGGACATGCCCTATCTGTCGGTCAGCAACGGCAAAATCTATATCTCCACGCCCGAATTTCTAGACGCGGGAGGCGGCTACAACAATGGCGAATTCGTCGTCAACGAAAGCAGGGTAATAGCCGCTGGAAACGGCGCGATCACGCCTGACGCCAGCAGTAGCGTACCTGGGACCGCCGGCATCATGCGCAACGTCGCCGGCGACAACGGGGTGACCTACTATTTGAGCGCCCATTCGACCGCGAGGGAAACCGCGCTCGCATATCAAACGTACGATCCGACGCATGGCTTCAGCGGGACCCAAACGATCTTCCTCGGCGACGCCGATGTGGGAGGGGGCGGAAGCGACTACACCGCCGCGCAGTTGGGCACGACCAAGAGGATCGGCATTAACGACGGGCGCATCCAAAGCCTTGCCTACACTTCCTCGGGAGGACACAATTACGTTTACGGCGTGAGCGAAGCCATGCCGACCGCAGGGGGGCTCGCTCAAATCGAGTGGTTCAAGCTCGATGTCACCGATCCCACGAATCCGCAATTTGTCATCGGGAACGTCATTTCCGGCGCGTCCATCGGCACGGGTGTCGCCGTGTTCGATCCTTCGATTGCGGTCGACAAGAACGGCGACGTGCTCATCAATTTCTCGGCCTCGGGGCCGAACATGTATCCTTCCGACTACTACATGGTGCTCGGCGCCGGCGCTTCCGCTTTCAGCGGCCCGACGCTTTACCAGGCGAGCACCACGTTTCTTGATACCGGAAGTCTGAACGACCAGCGTTGGGGGACCTATTCGACCGCAATAGCCGATCCGAACAACGCAAACGGATTCTGGATATCGAACGAATACGTGGCCAACGGCTGGTGGCAGACTGTGGTCGCTCAGATCGCCGTCCAGGGTTCCGCGGCAACGGCGCCGACGGTTGCCTCGATCGCGTCCTCGGGCAGCGGCATCACCAGCGGCGCCGGCGATCTCAATGTTGGCAAGGTGGTCACGCTGACGGTCAACTTCAGCGCGGCCGTGACGGTCAACACCACCGGCGGCGCACCGACGCTGACCCTCAACGATGGCGGCACGGCGAGCTATACCGGCGGTTCGGGCGGCACTGCGCTCACCTTCAGCTACACGGTGGCGGCAGGCCAGAACGCCGCCGATCTCGTCATCTCGTCGTTCAACCTTAACGGCGCGAGCATCACCGATGGCGGCAGCCACGCCGCTAACCTGTCAGGCGCCACCAACTACAATCCGACTGGCACCCTTCAGATCGACACGACGGCGCCGACGATTGCCTCGATCGTTGCGACCGGCACCGGAATCACCAACGGCAGCGGCAATGTGAACACCGGCGCCGTCGTCACCTTGACCGTCAATCTCAGCGAGGCCGTGACGGTCAACACCACCGGTGGCGCACCGACGCTCACCCTCAACGATGGTGGCACGGCGAGCTATACCGGCGGCTCAGGCAGCGCAGCGCTCACCTTCAGCTACACGGTGGCGGCAGGCCAGACCACGTCTGATCTCGCCATCTCGTCGCTCAACCTCAACGGCGCCGTCATCAGCGACGGCGCCGGCAACGGCGCCAACTTGGCCGGCGCGACCAACTACAATCCCGCCGGCATCCTGCAGGTCAACCCGACGGCACCGACGGTTGCCTCGATCGCGGCCTCGGGCACCGGCATCACCAGCGGCGCCGGCGATCTCAACGCGGGCAAGGCGGTCACGTTGACCGTGAACTTCAGTGCGGCCGTGACGGTCAATACCGCGGGCGGAACCCCGAGGCTCACCCTCAACGACGGCGGCACGGCAAGCTACACCGGCGGCTCGGGGAGCACGGCGCTCACCTTCAGCTACACGGTTGCGGCAGCCCAGAATACCGCCGATCTCATCGTCTCATCGCTCACCCTCAACGGCGCGACGATCACCGGTGGCAACGGCATTGCTGCCAATCTGACGGCGGCCACCAACTACAATCCGGCCGGCACGTTACAGATCGACACGACGGCACCGACGATTGCCTCGATCGTTGCGACCGGCACCGGTATCACCAATGGCACCGGCAATGTGAATACTGGCGCGGTCGTCACCTTGACGGTCAATCTGAGCGAGGCGGTGACGGTCAACACCACCGGCGGCACGCCGACGCTCGCCCTCAACGATGGCGGCACGGCGAGCTATACCGGCGGCTCAGGCAGCACCGCGCTCACCTTCAGCTACACGGCCGCGGCGGGGCAGACTACAGCCGATCTCGCCATCTCGGCGTTCAACCTCAACGGCGCGGTCGTCAACGACGGCGCCGGCAATGTTCTCAATCTGGCGGGCGCCACCAATTACAATCCGACCGGCATCCTGCAGGTCAACAGGCCGCCCGCGACGATTGCCTCGATCGCGACCTCCGGCACTGGCATCACCAACGGCGTCGGCGATCTCAATGCCGGCAAGGTGGTCACGCTGACGGTCAACTTCAGTGCGGCCGTGACGGTGAATACCGCCGGGGGCGCCCCGCGGCTCACTCTCAACGATGGCGGCACGGCAACCTACACCGGCGGTTCGGGGAGCACTGCGCTCACCTTCAGCTACACGGTCGCGGCAGGCCAGAACACCGCCGATCTCATCGTCTCATCGCTCACCCTCAACGGCGGAACCATCGTCGACGGCAACGGCAACGTCGCCAATCTGGCGGGCGCCACCAACTCCAACCCGGTCGGAATTCTGCAGATCGATACGACGGCGCCGACAATCGCCTCGATCGTCGCGACCGGCACCGGCATCACCAACGGCACCGGCAGTGTGAACACCGGCCAAGTCGTCACCTTGACCGTCAATCTCAGTGAGGCCGTCACAGTCAACACCACCGGCGGCACGCCGACGCTCACCCTCAACGATGGCGGCACGGCGAGCTACACCGGTGGCTCCGGCGGCACCGCGCTCACCTTCAGCTACACGGTCGCGGCAGGCCAGACCACGTCCGATCTCGCCATCTCGTCTTTGAACCTCAACGGTGGGGCGATCAACGACAGACCCGGCAACGCCGCCAACTTGTCTGGCGCCGCCAACTACAATCCCACCGGCACCCTGCAGGTCAACCCGACCACGACCACCACTGGCGTACCGAAGTACAGCCATATCGTGGTCGTCGTTGAAGAAAACCACAACTATGACCAGATCGCCGGCAATAGCCAAGCACCTTACATCAACAGCCTCATGGCCGGCGGCGCATCGCTAACCAACATGACGTCGGAGGCTCATCCAAGCCAGCCGGACTATTTCGCACTCTATGCCGGCTCGACATTCGGTACAACGGACGACAACTCCTACAGCCTCCCGGACCCAACACTTTACACGGTCTTGCACAACGCGGGTCTCTCGTTCACGGGCTATGTGGACGAGGGCGGGATCGGCAGTGACTTCAATCATGACCCCTGGGTTTCATTCCCGGAGGGGCGCACGGTTCAAACGGATTTCACCAGCTTCCCGGCGCTTTTTGCCAACGGCAATTATTCGAGCCTGCCGACCGTCTCGTTCGTCATTCCCAGCGTGAGCAACGACATGCACGACGGGACGATCGCCCAGGGTGATAAATGGCTTCAGCAAAACCTGGGCGGCTATGCTCAGTGGGCGGTCAACAACAATTCGCTGCTGATCGTGACCTGGGACGAAAATGACGATTCGACTTCCGAGGCTGCTTCCAATCAGGTTCCAACTCTCTTGTATGGCGCCAACGTGGTCGCGGGAAACTACGGCGCCGCCTACAATCACTACAATGTTCTGAGCACGATCACTGATTCATTGGGCTTGACCGCTCCCAACAACGCCGCGACAGCGCCGCCCATTCAAGTGTTTGGGACGGCTGCCGGCGGGGCCGCGCTGGCCGCGGTGGATCAGGACGCGGGGCCCGAGGTCCCGGCACTGACCATCAGCAACACCTCGCTGACCGTGCAGGCCGGAGGATCCGTGGCGTTGGGCATCACCGCGACGCCCGTCGACTCCGACGACAAACTGTCGCTGACGATCAGCGGCTTGCCCAGTTACGAGTCGATCACAGCCCCAGCCGGAAACACTGTGACGAGCAGCCTTCAATCCAACGGAACCTATACCTGGTCCATTACCGAGGGCTCCTCCACGACAGGCAATCTACTCACCGGGCTGACGCTGTCGTCGAGCTATACGGGCACCGACCACCCGGTCGCTACGTTCACGGTAACGGCGAGCAACACAACTACGGGCGAAACCGCGACGTCGGTGGCGCAGACCATGCAAGTGACCGATCCTCCGGCGCCAACGTCGGGTGCAGCGCAGTCTTCATCGGCTGGCCCGAATGACCCTTCGAGCGGGGATGCGGGGCATATTGGTCGCCTTGCAGCCATGATGGATCAATTCGCGGCAGCCGCCAGGTTGCCCGGAGACGCCTCTGGCCCGATCCACCAGGCATTTTATCCGACCGGCTGCTTGCAGGACCCGGCGTTGCTGGCTGCTCCCCATTTTCACACGGGATGAGCACGGTGGATCCGGTCACCCGCTTGGTGGAAAGGAGTGCGGCGATCAATCTACAGCGCAGACTCGGGCTGTGGCGAGGAGCCGTATGCACCCCAGATCGACTGGTCGTAGTTCACCATGGACCCCGTCATCAGACCTGACTCATCCGTCGACAGAAAGGCAACGGCGCGCGCAACCTCATGGGGGTCAATGAGACGGCCAAATGGTTGAACGGCCGACGCCTGTTTCAGCCAATCCGAGCTTGCACCATGATGCTCGATCTGAGTCCGGTCTTCGCCTTCGGTGGCCATCCATCCGATATTCAGCCCGTTGACGCGGATACGATTGCGCATGACGGCATAGGCCGTATTCTCCGTAAGTGTTGCCAGGGCGCCTTTTGACGAGCAATAGGCGGCGATGAACGGTTGGCCGGCTTTGGCCGACATCGAACCAATATTCACGATGTTGCCCGCGATCTTTTCACGGCGCATGATCTTGATCGTTTCCTGCATCAGGAAAAATGGGCCGCGAACGTTGACATTGAAGATCCTGTCGAACAATTCAGGCGACGTATCGAGGATCGTGCCGCGATCTGTTACTCCAGCGGCATTCACCAGTACGTCGACGCGGCCGAATTCTGCGTCGGCCTTTGCTATGACGGTCCGGCAATCTTCGACCTTGCCCAAATCGGCGGCGACAAACACAACCCTCGTGCCGGTTGCATCCTGAATTTCTCTGGCTTTCGTCTGGCCTTTTGCCGCCGAGCGGCCGCAAGTCACGATGCCGGATGCGCCACGATCGGCAAACAACCTCGCGATGGCTGCGCCGAGTCCCTGCGTGCCACCGGTAATGACCGCAATTTTTCCAGTCAGTCCGCTCATGACGATGTCCTTCGATTTGGTAACCGGCCGTAGCAATCAGACAACGAGGCGACGATCAGTTACGGGAGTAAGCCGCACCATGTCGGGGGTCGGGTGGCGAGAGCGCGGTTGAGCCGAAATCGCTTGCGGTACCCCGGTTGAAGCGGCCCGTTGAATGGCGAGCAGTGCGCGCATGTCCGCCAAGCCCTCGTCGCCATCCGCTTCAGGCGGCGTTCCCGATCTGATGCAGTCCGAGAAATACGCGACCTGCGCGCCAAAATGATCGATTTGCGGAAACCGGGTCTCGGCGATCTTTCCGTCACTGCGCAGCCGCAGCCGTGTCGCAGTCTCGAATCTGAAGCCAGGATCGAGCTCCAGGTCGCCCGTCGTTCCCACGACCCGATAATTGTCGACCGCCGCTGCCGCGAAGCTGGCGACGAATTGTGCGAGGCCGCCCGAGGGAAATCGCAACGTTGCAGCCACCGAGGCGTCCACCTCGCCAAAGCGCGGGTCGTCGACCGGCCGGTGCGCCGTCGCTATGGCTTCGATCGGCTCTTCCGCAAAGATGTGACGGGCGGCGTTGATGCAATAGACGCCGACGTCCTGAAGCGGGCCACCCCAGGCCGTCGCTTGCAACCGATGATTCCCCAGAGACGTCTGGAAGCTGAACACCGACTGAAAGAACAGCGGTCGGCCGATGGCGTTGGCGCGGATGTGTTCGAGAACGGCGACGGTTCCCGGTTCGTGGTGCAGCCGGTACGCGGTCATCAGAAACACGTTGGCGCTGCGCGCCGCGACGATCATGGCGAGCGCTTCGTCCTCGCTCACGGCGAGCGGCTTCTCGACCATGACGTGCTTGCCGGCGCGTGCGGCCCGAATGGCGTAATCGGCATGCATGTGGTTCGGCAGGGCGATGTAGACCGCGTCGATCCTGGGGCTGGCGATCAGGGCGTCGTAGCCGTCATAGCCGACAACCGAGCCAATGTCGTAAAAGTCCGCGAGGCGCGCTGCCTTGGCGCGGTCGCCGGTCACGATGGCCGCAACCCGCGAATTTCCCGACTGAACCACGCCGGGCAGGAACGCTTGCTGCGAAATCCAGCCGGCGCCGACGACGGCATAATTGATCATCAATTCTCTCCCTGATGTCGCCGATGGAATGCCTGAAAGGGGATGAAACGTCTCGCCTGTGGCTTGGCGTATGGGTTCAGTCGTACAACGAGGGACGTGACGGGTATTTCAACGTCGTCGCTTGGTTCTCGGTTAGACCTGCTGCGATCTGCTCGGCGATGGCAGAGGCGATATAGCCGTCCCAGGCACTCGCCCCAACCGGAGTTCCTGTCGTCACCGCGCCAATCCAGTCGGTCAATTGCCTGCGATAAGCGTCCGCAAACCGCGGAATCCAATTGCCGGGATAGGCGACTCCGCCAATGCGGTCCCTATTGCACATCGTGAGCGAGGGCAGCGCCAGCGCGATCGTTCCTTCCCGACCCACCAGTTCGGCATGGACATGATAGCCGTAGGCGGCGTTGATATTGACCTCGGTCGACACGATCTCGTCGCGGTCGGTCCGCATCGTGATCATCAGCGGTTCGCCGCCGGGCCCGCTGGCGACATGAGCCGAGACCATTTCCGATCCGGTCAGCCATCGGCTGATGTCGATCTCGTGCACGAATGAATTCGTCACCGCCATCGGTCCGGTAAACCACTCCGGCGCGCTGACGTTTCGGTGGACGTTGTGCAGCAAGACGGTTGCGCCCACAGCGCCTTCGTCCTTTATCCGCTTCATCTCCTGATAGCCGGGATCAAACCGCCGCATATAGCCGACCTGGATCAGCCTGCGCTTCAATGCGACTTCAGTCTGAACCACGCGCAGGGCTTCCGCCGCGGAGAAGGCCAGCGGCTTTTCGCACAGGACGGGCTTGCCCGCTTCCAGGCAGGCCAAGGTCATCTCCGCATGCGTCCCGTCCGGCGATGCGACGATCACCGCTTCAATGCGGTCTGAGGCGATCAGAGATCGAGGGTCAGGAAAGACAGTGGCGCCCGCCGCGGCCGCTTGCGCGCGGGCGGCGTCGGCGTCGAAGACCCCCGCCAGATGCGCGCCGGGGATCTCGCGGCTGACAAGGCGCGCATGTTCCGAACCCATCACGCCCGTTCCAATGACACCTACACCAACGCCCATTTCCTTGCTCCTTTAGGCTTCCGCGGCCCAACGCCTTCCGGATGCGTTCGATCCGCTCGCAGTCGTCCTCCCGGGCGAGCGCCGTGATGAGACCCCGCCTCACGCGGCGATCATGCGCACCCTACGACCCAAGCGATTCATCGAACGACCTCATAGCCAGCCAAGGCCATTACGCGCACCAGCTCCGCGTGTCCTCTTTTTGCCATTGCGAGCGGTGGATTGATCTTCGGATCCTGCTCGGCCTCGACGACGAACCAGCCCTCATAGCCATAGGAGGCCAGTCGTCCGACGATGGAGGCGAAGTCGAGCGAGCCGTCGCCAGGCACCGTGAAGGCGCCCTTGACGACCGCGTCGAGAAAACTCTCTCTGGTGCGGTCAAGCTTGCCGATCACATCCATGCGCACATCCTTGGTGTGAACATGCGTGATGCGCTTGTGGTGCTTGTCGATGACGCGCATGACGTCGCCGCCAGCAAAAGCCATGTGGCCTGCATCAAACAGCAGCGGGATGCCTTCGCCGGAATGTCTCATGAACATGTCGAGTTCCGGCTCGGTCTCGATCACAGCGGCCATATGGTGGTGATAGGATAGCGGCATGCCCTGCTCGGCGCACCATTCGCCAAACTTCGTCATCTTGTGGGCATAGACCTTGATTTCGGCCTCCGAAAGCTTGGGCTTCGTTGCCAGAGGCCTCGAACGATCGCCCTGAACAGTACGTGCGCATTCGCCGTAAACGATGCAGGGGGCGTTGACAGCCTTGAACAACGCCATTTGCTCGGTGACGCGTTGCTTTTCCTGTTCCAAATCGCCATCGAGCAACAGACCGGAGAACCAGCCGCCGCATACCTTCATTCTGTGGGCTTTCAGGACGGGGCCAAGCACGTTCGCGTCCATCGGAAAACGGCGGCCCGTCTCCATGCCGGTGAAACCGGCGTCGCTCGCCTGACGCAGACATTCTTCGAGCGAAACATCATCGCTCAGCTCCTCCAGGTCGTCATTCCACCACGCGATCGGAGCGATACCCAATTTCGCCTTCATAGGAGTCTCCGGGAGTTAAACCGCTTGTCACTTGCGCAAACGGCGCTAAACGCCGACACGCTGTTTTTTGCGGCCGTCCAGTTGGCCTTTCGAGGCCTCGAGAACGCCCTCGCGGGCGCTGACTTGCGGCACGCCGACATCCCACCAGGCATCGCCGGGCGTCCAGGTGAAAGCGTCGGAGACGATGGTCAACACCGTGGTACGATCGGTGCCCAAGGCCCAATCCATGGCAGCACCGAGATCGGCGAGACTTTCGACCTTCCGCACGAGCGCTCCCATAGATTCGGCGTGTTTGGCAAAGTCCACGGCGAACGGTTGCTTGACGCGGCAATCCTTGATCAGGTTGTTGAAGCTTGCGCCGCCCTTGCCGTTCTGCAGGCGATTGATCACGGCATAGCCGCCATTGTCGCAAACGATCACGATGATCTTGTGGCCGGTGAGAACGGTTGAATAGATATCCGAGTTCATCATCATGTAGGTACCGTCACCCACCATGACGATCGGGACGCGGGTTGGGTCCGCCATGGCCGCGCCCCATCCAGCCGCGATTTCATAGCCCATGCAGGAGAAACCGAATTCGCAGTCGAAAGTATTGGGCGTTTTGACGCGCCAGTTCTTCATCACTTCGCCGGGCAGGCCGCCGGCGGCAGCTATGAGATAGTCGCGCTCGCCGGCATGCGAACTGACGATGCCAACCACCTGCGCATAGGTTGGAATGGGTTCGTTCGTGGGTCTCTGATAGGAATCGAGCGCAGCGTTCCATTTCGCAAACTCGGATTTGCCGTGATTGGTCCATGTCACGTCGGACTTCCACCCTTTGAGGGAAGCTGCCAGTTCAGCAACGGTCTCGCGTGCGTCGCCGATCACCGCGAGGGCTTGATGCTTGGTTGCGTCGAAGCGCGCTGCGTTGATCGAGACGAATTTCGCGTCCGGCGCGAAGCAAGTCCATGATCCCGTGGTAAAATCCATCAAGCGGGTGCCGATAGCCAGAATGATATCGGCTTCAGCTGCGAGAGCATTGGCCGAGGTCGAGCCAACGATGCCGATCGGACCGATATGAGCTGGGTGATGGTGCGTGAACGCACCTTTGCCCGCGATGGTTTCGGCAACCGGAATGCCGTGCTCCGTTGCAAAAGCGCCGAGAACTTCTTCGGCGCCGGAATAGCGCACGCCTCCGCCTGAAATGATCAGCGGTCGTTTGGCGCTCTTGAGAATTTCGAGCGCCTGAGCCAGACGATCCTTGTCGGCGCGCGGACGTGCAATGGCATGGACGGTTGGCTTGAAAAAGGCTTCCGGGTAGTCCCAGGCCATTTCCTGCACGTCCTGCGGCAGCGCGATGAAAGCCGGGCCGCAATCCGCCGGATCGAGCAGGACAGCGACAGCCTGCGGCAGCGACGAGATGATCTGTTCCGGGTGGGTAATGCGATCCCAATAACGCGTCACGGCACGAAAGGCGTCATTGACATTGATCGAAGGGTCACCGAAGTGCTCGACCTGTTGCATGACCGGATCGGGGCGGCGATTGACGAATGTATCACCGGACAGCAGCAAGACCGGCAGGCGGTTGGAATGGGCAACTCCGGCGGCAGTTACCATGTTCAGTGCGCCGGGACCGATCGAGGAGGTGGCGACCATGACCTGGCGGCGGCGTTTGGCCTTGGCGAAGCCTATGGCGGCAAGCGCCATCGATTGCTCATTCTGACCGCGCCAGGTCGGCAGAGTATCTTTTACGGCTTCCAAGGCTTCCGACAGGCAGGTGACATTGCCATGGCCAAAAATGGCAAAGACGCCGGGAAAAAGCATCTCCTTTCTGCCATCAATGATCGTAAACTGATTGCACAGATAGCGAACCAGGGCCTGCGCCATGGTGCAGCGAACCGTCGACATGCGCGTTCCTCCCGAAATTCTCGATCACCTTCGATGGTGCATATTCGGTTTCGGGAATATTTATTGTCATTTCGTGCTTTTAGCAAGATAAATTGCTAAAACGCCGGAGCGCTCAATATCATCGCCTGGAAGAATGCCTTTGCTGCCGTGTTTGCGCGACAGTTCGATTGCGCGCCATCTCGGTCACCGTCGGAATTCGTGGCGTCGAGTCCCGGCCTGGCTGAAGCAGGGCGGCCGTTGCCATCGCAATACACTGGACCAAGCACATCGGTGCCGCGAGCGACCTGGAGAACAGATATTCGTCCTCCGGAATCGTGAAGAGTGTCCGGGCGTCTTTTGCGAGGGGCGACAATTGGCTGTCGGTAATGGCTATGATGTAAGTTCCGTTGGCTACGGCCACCTCGGATATGACGACGACTTCTTTTGCATAATGTCGAAATGCGATTGCGATCAGGACGTCGCGGTCGGTCATGGTCGTCGCCATTTCCTGCGCCAGGCCACCGGCAGGATCGAGAAGGACGACACGGCGGCGCAGCATCGTCAGAAGATACCTGAGCAACGATGCAATAGGTTCGGATCGGAGTTGTCCGGCAATGTAAATCGTTTCCGCCTGCACGAGCAGCTTGGCGGTGTCGGCGAGGGTTTTTTCCGATATGACTTCGAGAAGATCTTGAAGTGCCGCCATGTCGCGCACGACCAGATCCCGCAAATAGCCGAGACTGCCGTGGTCCTTATTTCGTGAAAGTTCACTTTCGAGAGCGCTGATGCGCTCCCGAAATCCGGGGGCGGCAGTGGCAAGTCTGGTTTGAAAAACAGATTGCAGCTGTTTGAAGCCGGAGTAGCCGAGGCTCTGCGCGAAGCGGACGAGGCTCGATGGATGAGTCCGGCATTTGGCGGCGACGGCATTGATCGATTCGAGTGCCACCACATTCGGATTCTGCGTCAGGAATCTCGCGATCTGCTGAAATCCGGTCGATAAGTTTGGGTATTCGCGAGTGATCAGATTGACGATCCCCTCATAATTTTTCGGGATTGTTGCTGCTGGTCCGCTGCGCTTGGTTGGCATTCTCATTCCTCGCCTGCGATTTCCATCACCCGCCTGAAAATCATTTCTTTGGCGTATCTCGGAATCCGCGTGGTTCATCAGTGTCAAAAAAGTTCATTTGCCGATCGTGAAATTATTGTTGCAAAAGTAGAATTAAGCAACGATAATTGTTTAGGGCGTATGGAATGCGCCGACAACAGAATTCGAAATGAGGAAACGTCGCTGAAGTCGCAAGAGCGGATTTGCTCGCTGTAAGAACAGTAGACCCGCATAGGCGGTTGCGATCACGGGAGGTAGGCCTGACAGATAGATTCATCGCGTCCCGACCTTGCGCCAACGTGTCGGCTCCTGAGCTTCAATAGCCGCGGAACGTTGTGCAGGACGAGGTTACCCGCGTCACACCAGTGTCCTTTGCGTCAGCGCATCAATGCGGGTTTGGCGAAGGAAGTCGCTCAACCCCAGGATAGGCCGGAGTTTCCTACATGTTGCGAGTTGCGGTTCTTGGCGCTGGGCGAATTGGGAAAATCCATGCGGCCAACGTGGCGGGAAATCCCAAGGCAAAGCTTGTGACAGTTGCCGATCCATACGGCACTGCAGCTAAGGAGTTGGCGGATCGCCTCGGTTGCGAGGCCTCGCTTGATCCCGGCGCGGCGATCGAGCGAGGCGATGTCGATGCCGTCATCATCGGCACGCCGACGGATACTCATGTCAGCTTGATGCTGCATGCAGTGCGGAACGGAAAGGCCGTACTTTGCGAGAAGCCGATCGACCTCGACATCACCAAAGTGGACGCTGCTGTCCTTGAGGTCGAGCGGCTCAACGGCCGCGTCATGGTGGCATTCAACCGCCGCTTCGATCCAAGCGCCCGACAGCTCCGCAGATCGATCGATGACGGTGAAATCGGCGATGTGCGGCAGGTCATCATCAGCAGCCGGGACCCGGGAATGCCGCCGCGCGAGTACGTACGTCACTCCGGCGGAATCTTTCGCGATATGGTGATTCACGATTTCGACATGGCGCGCTGGCTGCTCGGCGAAGAGCCGATCGAGGTCATGGCGACGGCGAGCCGACTTGTCGATCCGGGATTGGCTGAGTTCGACGATTTCGACACGCTCATGGTTCAGATGCGCACGGCTTCGGGTCGGCAATGTCATATCAACTGCTGCCGCGAAGCGGTCTATGGCTATGATCAACGGATGGAAATCTTTGGATCGACTGGAATGCTGCTGAACGAGAATCTGCGGCCGACCACGGTCCGGCGTTGGGGTAAGGCCGGGACAGAAGCGCGCGACCCGCTCCTGAATTTCTTTCTGGAGCGATATGCCGAGGCCTACAAGGCGGAATTCGATCAATTTGCCGATGCGCTCGAAAGCGGTTCGCCACTGCCTACGACCCCGCATGACGGGCGCCAGGCGCTTCGTTTGGCCGACTGCGCTCTTGAGTCCGCCCTGACGGGCCGAGCCGTCAAAGTTTGATCAGAATGGGATCGGGACGACATGCGGGATATTGGCGTAGGCGTCATTGGCACCGGCTTCATGGGCAAGGCCCATAGCTTTGCCTATCGGGCCGTTGCCGGCATTTTTCCGGACAGTCTGCGTCCGGTTCTGCAGTCGGTTGCAGATATCAATGGAGAAGCCGCAGAGCAGGCCGCCAAACAATTCGGTTTTCGCCGCTGGCGAACCGATTGGCGGGCGCTCGTAGACGACCAGGATATCGAGGTCGTCTCGATCACGGCGCCAAATGCCGTTCACCGCGAAATGGCGCTCGCGGCCATAGCGGCGGGCAAGCACGTCCATTGCGAGAAGCCGATCGCGCCAAATGCCGATGCGGCAAAGGATATGATGGAGGCCGCTGAAGCAGCCGGCGTCGTGACGCAAGTTGGTTATAACTACATCAAAAATCCGATCCTGAAACTTGCCCGCTCCATGGTTGCGGCCGGAGAACTCGGAGAAATCACCGGCTTTCGCGGCATTCACGCCGAAGATTACATGGCGGATCCGGAAGCTCCCTACAACTGGCGCCTGGATGCCAGCGGTGGAGCGGGTGCGATCGCCGATATCGGCAGCCATATTATCGGAATGGCCCGTTTTCTTCTCGGCCCCATCAGCCACGTCGACGCTGATTTGGAAACCGTCGTCAAAAGCCGCCCCGTTCGCGCCGGTTCATCGGAACGCCGCGCCGTCGAAGTCGATGATATTGCGCGCCTCGCCGTGAGATTTGAGCGGGGATGCCGCGGAACGATTGAAGCAAACTGGGTGGCGACAGGACGAAAAATGCAGCTCGGGTTTGAATTGACCGGCGCAAAGGGGTCTCTTGTCTATACGCAAGAACGCCTCAATGAGCTGCTACAATACCGTACCGACGGCGACCCACGCCACAGCGGTTATACGCGCATCGAGGCAGGGCCCCAGCATCATCCCTATGGGCTGTTTTGCGTCGCGCCGGGTCACCAACTTGGCTTCAACGATCTCAAGACGATCGAGGTTGCGGAATTCCTGGAAGCGATTGCTGGTGGAGAGAGGCGCGGGCCGGATTTTCGCGAAGCCTGGGAAATTCAGAAGATCATCGATACGGCGGTTCGATCATCCAAATCGCGGACGTGGCAAGCGATCGAGTAGACGCGGCGACCATTGCCGCTGGAATGCCAGGGGCAACCCCGGCTATGATAAGATAGTCGAACTTGAAGCAGCCGGAAGAGCTGCATGACAGGGGAGGTGCTGCAGTGGCTCTGCTTGAAGTTCGTAACGTATCGAAGAGTTTTGGCGCTATTCACGCGGTCAACGACATCAGCTGGTCGGTCGAGCCCGGCGAGGTCGTTGGGTTGATGGGCGACAACGGTGCCGGCAAGTCCACTCTGGTCAAGCTGATTGCCGGGAATTTTCCGCCAACCGATGGCGAAGTTCTTGTCGACGGCGAGGTCTGCCATTTCCATAAGCCCATCCAGGCGCGCGCCAAGGGCATCGAGGTCGTCTACCAGGATCTCGCGCTTGCGGACAATCTCACGGCCGCGCAGAACGTGTTCCTGGGCCGCGAGCTGAACAAGGGGTTTTGGCCCTTTCGGGTACTCAACAAGCAGGCGATGGTCGACCGCTCGGCGAAATTGTTCGACGAGCTGAAATCCGAAACGCGGCCGCGCGATCTGGTCAGGAAAATGTCGGGCGGCCAGCGCCAGGCGGTGGCCATCGCCCGCACCCGGCTTTCCAACGCGAAGCTTGTCCTGATGGACGAGCCGACCGCCGCCATCTCGGTGCGCCAGGTCGCCGAGGTGCTCGAGCTCATCCGCCGTCTGAAGCACCAGGGGGTGGCGGTTATTCTCATCAGCCATCGTATGCCGGACGTGTTCGCGGTGAGCGACCGCATCATTGTCATGCGGCGCGGTACCAAAGTGGCCGACAAGGCAACCACATCGACCTCGCCGGAGGAAATCACCGGCCTGATTACGGGAGCGATCCGTGCAGCATGATCTCGTCAAGGCGGCCGACCCAGGTCATGCCGCAATTTCAGATGTTGCGGAGAACAAGGAGCAGACTTTCGCTGCGCGTGTCTTCGCGAGCCAGCCATTCTGGGTGACGATCGCGCTTATCGCGCTGGTCGTGATCATGGCCATCAACGAACCGAGCTTCGGCACCGTCGAAAATGCCGCCAACGTCACGCGCAACTTCGCGCCGATCGGAATCATGGCAATGGGGATGACCGTGGTCATCATCACCGGCGGCATTGACCTCTCTGTAGGGTCCGTGATGGGCCTGGTGGCGATTGTCGCGGGCCTGTTCCTGACCTGGCACTATCCCTGGTATCTCGCCTTCGCGATGGGGATGATTGCCGGGATTGCTTGCGGCGCGGTCAACGGCTTTTTCGTGGCCTATGTCGGTATGCCTTCCTTCGTCGTGACACTTGGCATGCTGTCAATCGCACGGTCGCTTGCGGTGGTGTTTTCGGCCAACCAGATGCTCTATCAGTTCGGACCGGACGCGCCCATCGTTAGAGCCATCGGTCAGGCGAAATGGCCCTTGCGCGCGCCGGCCGGTTGGGCGCCGCAGTGGATGCCCGAATTGTCCTCGCATTTCTGGGTCATGGTCGGACTCGCCCTCATCGTCGGCTACGTGTTCAACTCCAAAGCCTGGGGCCGCCATCTCTTTGCAATAGGTGGCAACGAGCAGGCTGCCCGGCTCACCGGTGTTCCCGTCGATTGGATCAAATTTCAAGCCTATGTTTTTTCCGCATTCACCGCGTCGTTAGCCTCGCTTCTGCTGCTCGGTTACAACGGCTCGGCCATCAACGCCATGGGACAGGGCTACGAGCTGCGCGTCATCGCGGCGACCGTGATCGGCGGGGCGAACCTGATGGGTGGGGCGGGTACTGCCTTCGGGGCTTTCATCGGTTCGGCTTTTCTCGAGGTCATTCGCAATGCCTTGTTGATGGCGGGCATCGATTCCAATTGGCAGGGCGCATTTGTCGGCGCCTTCATCATTCTAGCGGTGCTTCTCGGCATGCAAACCGGAGGCAAGGCGATCGTTGCGGCAATTTTGGAGCGGTTGTTGCCGAAGAAGCATCGTTAGAAACCGAATTCACTGCGGGCAATCAGTGAAGGTCAATGAGGAGGAAACGAGATGAAAAGATTTCTTTTAAGCACGGCTTTTGCTTTCGGCGCGATGTCGATAGCGATGTCCGGCGCCCAGGCGAAGGATGTCTTCGCTTTGGTGCCAAAGAACATGAACAACCCGTTCTTCGATCAGGCCCGCGACGGCTGCAAGAAGGCCGAAGCAGAATCAAAAGGTGCCTTTGAATGCATGTATATCGGCCCTGGTGAGCACGGCGGCGGCGAGGAGCAAGTGCAAATCCTGCAGGATTTGATTGCCAAGAAGGTGAACGGCATTGCCGTATCGCCATCCAATGCCGCAGCCGTCGCCGTGGCGTTACAAGCTGCCAAGCAGGCCGGTATTCCCGTTCTTACCTGGGACTCCGATCTGCTGCCTGACAGCAAGAGCCTGCGCGTTGCTTATATCGGCACCCACAATTACGAGATCGGCGTGAACCTCGCCAAACTCGCGATGCAGATCAAGCCGAACGGCGGCACCGTGTGCATCCAGTCGGGCGGCGCCGCTGCCGCTAACCACAATGAACGGATGCAGGGAATTCGCGACACATTGTCGGGCAAGAAATCGGCCGCTTCTCCTGGCGACCGCTTGACCGGCCAGAACGGGTGGACCGAGATTCAGGGGTGTCCGCTTTATACCAATGACGACTTCCCGGTATCTGTGCAGCAGTTCACCGACACTATGGCGAAGAACCCGAAACTCGATGCCTTCATCCCGACCGGTGGTTTCCCGCAGTTCATTCCCGACGCAAACCGCGCCGCGGTGGCACCGTATAAGGACAAGATTGCCTCGAAAGCACTTGCCCTCGTGGTGGCGGACACACTGCCGGTGCAGATCGATCAGATGAAGGAGGGCCTGTCACTCGGCCAGGTCGGCCAGCGGCCGTTCGAAATGGGTTACAAGACGATGTTGGCGCTGGAAGCGATGAAATCGGGCAAGCCCGCGCCTGCGGATCCGACTTACACCGGTCTCGATGTCTGCACGCCCGCGACCGTCGCCACCTGTATCGGCAAGTAAGTCTGTCCAATGCGACGGATGGGGCGGGAGGCAACTCCGGCCCCATGGTTTTGTCGCGGCCAAGACGTGAACTCGCTTTTTGCATCCGGGGGTGTCAGTCAAGTCAAAAAAGTATCACGATTGGCCGCCAAATGTGGTGGTACGCGTCTATTTCGTGACCTACCGTGGCGGTCAAGCAAGAGCCGGTATCAAGAAAATCGGCCAGCTGGGAACGAGGTCGTTGCGGATATTTTGCCCGCGACCGGGAGGAAGGACATGGAGCCGGATCTTGAACTGGTCCAGATAAGGCCGGGGGAGTCGTTCGCCGCCTGGTCGCACGGTTATCCTTTCCGCACCGTACGATGGCATTTTCACCCGGAATATGAGCTGCACATGGTGGCGGCGACCACCGGCCGCTATTTCGTCGGCGATTTCATCGGCGATTTCGCGCCCGGCAACCTCGTGCTGACCGGGCCCAATCTGCCGCACAACTGGGTCAGCGACATTCCGCCGGGGACCAGCATTCCGCTGCGTTGCCGCATTATCCAGTTCAGCGAGGAGTTCATCGACGGCGCCATCAAGGCCCTGCCGGAACTCGCGGCGCTGCAGCCGGTGCTGGAATCGTCGCGGCGAGGTGTGCTGTTCAGCAGCGAAACCAGCCAGCGGCTGTTGCCGCTGCTCGAAGAGACGATGCAAGCCAATGGCATGCGCCGCATCGAGCTGTTCATGCTGATCGCCGGCGTGTTGAGCCGGGCACGGGGATCGCGCGTGCTGGCCAGCGCTAGCTATCTGCCCGATCCGTCCGGCTATATGTCCGCGGGCATCAATAAGGCGCTCGCTTATCTCCGCAAGCATCTGACCAAGCCGTTCAGCGAGATGGATCTCGCCGAGATCGCAGGCCAGACCACAAGCGCCTTCTCGCGTGCGTTCCGCCAGCACACCGGCATGTCGCTGACGCAATATGTCAAACGGCTGCGCATCAATCTTGCCTGCCAAATTCTGATGAGCGACGAGCAGGCTTCGATCGCAAGCATCTGCTATGAAGTCGGCTACAACAACATGTCGAATTTCAACCGACAGTTCCTCGCCGAAAAGGGAATGACGCCATCACAGTTTCGGCGGTTGCTGTTCGACAACATCAACGCGCCCAAAGCTGCATGAGAAAGCACCACGGCATAATCGCGTAGCTGCAAGCGCGGGAGGGAACGCAACATCGACAAATCACGGCCGACCGGCTTCCACCGGTTGCGCCAACGAAGACTGTTGTGTTCAGCGATAGACAAAAAGAAGCGGGATCGTCCGGGATCGCCGGCGCCAACCCTACGCATTCAAAAGGCAACCGGAAAGGTTGCTCTTACACTAGGGAGAAGACCATATGACACGATCATCATTGAACGCGGTTGGGGTGGCGGCGCTAGCCTTGGGCGTCCTGACTGGAGGCTCCGCTTTCGGTCAGAATGCCAAGGTGTCAGGAGCGACCGTCGCCTTTCTGATGCCGGACCAGGCATCGACCCGTTACGAAGAACACGATCACCCCGGTTTCGTGGCTGAAATGAGCAAGCTGTGCCCGACCTGCAAGGTGCTCTATCAGAATGCCGACGCCAATGCGTCGCGCCAGCAGCAGCAGTTCAATTCTGTTATTTCGCAAGGCGCCAAGGTGATTGTCATCGATCCCGTCGATTCCACCGCCGCAGCGTCGCTGGTGAAGCAGGCGCAGGGCCAGGGCGTGAAGGTCATTGCCTATGACCGGCCGATCCCCTCCACGCCAGCGGACTTCTACGTGTCCTTCGACAACAAGGCGATCGGCAAGGCGATCGCCAAATCGCTGGTCGACCATCTCAAGGCGACCAAAGTGCCGGCCGACGATGTCGGCGTGCTGGAGATCAACGGCTCACCGACCGATGCCGCGGCCGGGCTGATCAGGGACGGCATCCACGACGGTCTGGCCGGCAGCGGGTACAAGACGCTCGCAGAGTACGACACGCCGGATTGGGCGCCGCCGAAGGCACAGCAGTGGGCGAGCGGCCAGATCACCCGTTTCGGAAAGAAGATCGTGGGCGTTGTTGCTGCCAACGACGGTACCGGCGGCGCCGCGATTGCGGCGCTCAAGGCCGCCGGCGTCAATCCGGTGCCGCCGGTCACGGGCAACGACGCCACGATCGCCGGCCTTCAACTCATCATCGCCGGCGACCAATACAACACCATCAACAAGCCAAGCGAGATCGTCGCCGCCGCAGCGGCCAATGTGGCCGTCCAATTGCTGGCGGGGGAGAAGCCAAAATCTGAGACGACGCTATTCAACACGCCATCGCAGCTGTTCACGCCGACGCTGGTCACGGCCGACAACCTCAAGGCAGAGATCGTAGACAAGCGGATCAACGGCAAGCCGATCCAGACTTCCGAAGTGCTCTGCGCGGGCCGCTATACCGAAGGCTGCAAGAAACTCGGCATTACGAAGTAGAATTTCGGCAAGGTATCATTTGGCCAGGCGATGCGGTTCGGTTCGCCGCATGGCCGGGACGATCACGGAACGCCCGCATGACCGACCCGGTATCCCAATCCAATTCGCGGAACGGCTTAGTGCTCAGCCTGCGCGGCATTTCGAAGAGCTTCGGCGCCGTCTCCGCCTTGACCAAAATCGATCTGGATGTGCACGCCGGCGAGGTCGTCGCGCTAGTCGGCGACAATGGCGCCGGCAAGTCGACCCTGGTGAAGATCCTCGCCGGCGTTCATCTGCCGGATTCGGGCACGATCACCTTCTGCGGTGAAATCGTCGTCCTCGACGATCCGGCCGCGTCGCTGCGGCTCGGAATCGCGACCGTATTCCAGGACCTGGCGCTGTGCGAGAATCTCGATGTCGTCGCTAACATTTTCCTCGGACGGGAACTTGATCCATGGCGTCTCGACGAGGTGGCGATGGAGATTCGGGCCTGGACCTTGCTCAACGAACTGTCGGCGCGCATCCCTAGTGTTCGCGAGCCGGTGGCATCGCTTTCCGGCGGCCAGCGCCAGACGGTTGCGATCGCCCGTTCGCTGCTGCTCGAGCCGAAGCTGATCCTGCTCGACGAACCAACGGCTGCGCTTGGCGTGGCGCAGACCGCCGAGGTGCTGGATTTGATCGAGCGCGTCCGCGATCGTGGTCTCGCCGTGGTGATGATCAGCCACAATATGGAAGACGTCCGCGCGGTCGCGGACCGGATCGTGGTGCTGCGGCTCGGACGCAACAACGGCATCTTCCATCCCGACGCTTCCAACCAGGAGCTCGTGAGCGCCATCACGGGGGCCTCGAACAATGCCGTGTCCCGCCGCGCGGAGCGGCGACAGGGCTCACGCGAACATTCAGGGGAGCCGCGGCCGTGAACGGCGACAAGGAACGTCGCGCAACGTCGGCGCCGCTCGATCGCGCGGACGAGCGGATTCGCCATGATGCGGGTCTTGCCGGCGCCACGCGCGCCTTCCTGGACCGGGTCCGCTCCGGCGATCTCGGTGCGCTTCCGGTCGTGATAGGGCTCGTGATCATCTGCACGGCGTTCCAGAGCCTCAATCCCGTGTTCCTGTCGAGCAACAATCTCGTCAACCTGCTGTTCGACTGTTCGACTGTGGGGGTGATCGCGCTTGGGATTGTCTGCGTGCTGATGGTCGGTGAAATCGATCTGTCGGTCGGCTCGGTCAGCGGTTTCGCTTCGGCCGTGGTCGGCGTGCTCTGGGTCAACATGGAATGGCCCGCATGGCTCGCGATTTTCGCGGGCCTCGTCGTCGGCGGAGCCATTGGCGCACTCTACGCGGTGTTGTTTAACCGCTTTGGGATGCCAAGCTTCGTCTCGACACTGGCCGGCCTGCTCGCGGTTCTGGGCTTGCAGCTTTATCTTCTGGGCTCGACGGGCTCGATCAATCTGCCGTATGGCTCGCCGCTTGTGAATTTTGGCCAGACGCTGGTGATGTCGCCTGCTGTCGCCTACACGCTGGCTGCGGTGACCGGCGCGGTGATCTTCGCAACGGCCTTTCGAACGGCTGCCCGCCGCAAGCGGGCTGGTCTGTCGGCGAGATCGCTGGGCAGCCTGTTGCTTCGCGGCATCGTGATCACGATCGTCCTCGAGCTCGTCGTTTATTATCTCAACCAGGATCGCGGCGTGCCCTGGATGTTCGGTTTGTTCGTAGCCCTGGTCGTCGCGATGAACTATGCGTTGACCCGAACGAAGTGGGGACGCTCGATGAATGCCGTCGGCGGCAACCGGGAGGCGGCGCGCCGCGCCGGAATCAACGTGCGTCGGACCCACATGACGGCCTTCGTGCTATGCGCGACCTTCGCGGCCGCTGGCGGCATCCTTTCGGCGGCGCGCCTCGCGTCCGCGAGCCAGCAGGCCGGCACCGGCGATGTCAATCTCAACGCCATCGCTGCCGCCGTGATCGGTGGAACCAGCCTGTTCGGCGGTCGCGGCAGCGCTTATTCCGCGTTGCTTGGCATCATCGTAATTCAATCGATTGCAAGTGGTCTGACGCTGCTCGATCTATCATCTTCGCTCCGGTACATGATCACCGGTGCCGTGCTGGCCGTTGCCGTCATCGTCGATTCGCTGGCCCGCCGCTCGCGCATGTCCCATGGCCGGGCCTGAAATCACCCCAAGCAACAGGAATGCCATGACTCTCACGCTGTCCGGAAAAGTGGCCGCCATCACGGGAGCGGCCTCTGGGATCGGTCTGGAATGCTCCAGGATTTTGCTGCGCGAGGGCGCGCGCGTCGTGCTGGTCGACCGTGACGAGGATGCCTTGAAGTCGGCTTGCGCAATCCTCGGTCAGGAGGCGATCCCGTTGACGATCGACCTCACCATGCCTGAAAGCGTCAGCCGTATGATGCCGCGGATACTGGACCTCGCGGGCCAACTCGACATCTTCCATGCGAATGCAGGAACCTACGTCGGCGGCGATATCCTCGACGGCGATCCCGATATCTGGGACCGCGTACTGAACCTCAACGTCAACGCTGCCTTCCGCTCGGTACACGCCGTCCTGCCACACATGGTTGCGCGCGGGACGGGCGACATTATCGTGACGAGCTCGATTGCGGGTCTGGTGCCGGTGGTATGGGAGCCGATCTACACCGCTTCCAAGCATGCCGTTCAGGCGTTCGTGCATACGGTCAGGCGGCAGGTCGCCAAGCATGGGCTGCGCGTCGGCGCCGTGGCTCCAGGTCCCGTGGTCACGGCCCTGATCAAGGACTGGCCCAAGGACAAGCTCGATGACGAATTGGCCGCCGGAGGCTTGATGCAGCCTGCGGAAGTGGCCGAGGCCGTGCTGTTCATGCTGACGCGGCCGAGGAACGTCACCATCCGCGATCTCGTCATCCTGCCCCAGAGCAACGACTTGTAAGACGCGTCATCGTCAAACACGGTAAGGAAATCACGGAGCATGCCGGAAAAGAATTTCCTCGGCATCTATGTCGGCACGGGAAGTGCGCGGGCCGCAGTGTTCGATGAGGAATGGCGAAGAGATGCTTTCGCTTTTGGGGACTCTTGCGAGCGAAGAGGCCCCCGGAAGAGGGCATGACCATGCTGTGCGTCGCTCACGAGATGGGTTTCGCCCGCGAGGTCGGCAGGCGCTTGAGCGCACCTTGCGGATCGCCAGTGCGGGCTAGACTAGGCCTGGAAGAACGGATTGGCCGGCCGCGCGAGGCCGAGGTGATCGCGCAGCGTGGTTCCCTCATAGTCCGTGCGGAACAGCCCGCGATCCTGCAAGATCGGCACGACGAGCTGGACGAAATCCTCGAAACCTTCGTGGAAATAGGGCGGCATGACGTTGAAGCCGTCGGCGGCATGCTCTTCGAACCAGAGCTGGAGCGTGTCGGCGATGCGCTCGGCCGAGCCGCACAGCACCCAATGGCCGCGGGCGGCAGCTGTGAGGTTGTAGAGGTCGCGCAGCGTCATGTTCTCACGGCGGCCCTTGGCCAGCATGACGCTGGCGAAGCTGTGGTAGCTGTCGGGCGGCGCGATGTCGGGGATCGGCCCGTCGAGGTCGTAAGCAGACATGTCGCACCCGAAGCGGTCGGACAGGATGGCAAGCGCGTTGCTGCCGCTGACAAAGCTCTGGAGCAGGTTGAGCTTCTCGAACGCCTCCTTGTCGGTGCGGCCGACGACGGGCATCACGCCGGGCAGCACCGTGACATCCTCGGCCTTGCGGCCGAACGCCGGCAGCCGCGTCTTCAGCGAAGTGTAGCCGGCTTTGGCTTCGTCGATGTCCTGCACCACGGAGAATACGATGTCGGCGGTGCGCGCGGCGAGCGCTTGCCCGGCCTCAGAGCCGCCGGCTTGCAGCACGACGGGGCGGCCTTGCGGGCTGCGACCGATGTTGAGCGGGCCCTTCACCTTGAAGAACGCGCCGTCATGGTCGATCGCGCGCAGCTTCGCCGGATCGATGTAGACGCCGCTGGCGCGGTCGGCGACGATGGCATCATCCGCCCAGCCGTCCCACAGGCCTTTGACCACGTCGAGGAATTCGCCTGCCATCTCGTAGCGGCGGGCGTGGTCGGGGTGAGCGGTACCAAAATTCGCCGCCGTGGCCGGGTTGGCCGTCGTCACCGCATTCCAAGCCGCGCGTCCCTTGGAAATATGGTCGAGTGAGGCAAAGACGCGCGCGACCGAGAACGGATCGCTGTAGGTGGTGGAGACGGTGGCGCCGAGACCGATATGGCTGGTCGAGGTCGAAAGCGCGGCCAGCATGGTCAGCGGTTCGAGCCGCAGCGTGTAGGAGGGATGGGCAACGGCATCGGCATAGAGATTGTCGCCCATGAAGATCAGGTCGAACTTGCCGCGCTCGGCGGTGCGGCCGATCTCCTGGATCGCCGCAAAATCCTGAAAGCTGTCGACCGCGCCGGGATAGCGCCATCCCGCGACATGGCTGCCGGTGCCCAGGATGAACAGGCCGAGATGCATTTGTCGTTTCATGGCGTCATGTCCAGAACAGGATTTTTCGCTCGAGGAAGCCGATCAGGCCGAAGAAGGCGAGGCTCGCGGCGGAGGCGACGAAGATCGCCGACCAGACCTGGACGAAGTCGATCTGGAGCACGGCCTGGTAGATCACCCAGCCGAGCCCCCCCTGGGCGCCGAGCATCTCGGTGACGATCGCCACGATCACGCTGCGTACCGTCGAGACGCGCATGCCGGCGAGCAGCAGCGGTAGTGCGGTCGGCAAGCGCAGGCGCCACAGCACGCCAAAACGGCTTGCGCCAAAACTCTTCATGAGGTCGACGGCGCGGCGGTCGACACGGTCGAGCCCGGACAGCATCGACAGCAGGATGGTGAAGCTCACCGCCATTGCCACCATGACGATCTTCGAGCTGACGCCGATCCCGAACCAGAGCAGGATCAATGGCGAATAGCCGACCACGGGCACCGAATTGATCGCGGTTGCGAGCGGCAGGATCGCGGCGCGAAGCGCCGGCACCAACGCGATGGCGACGGCGAGGCCAATGCCGATCAGGCAGCCGAGTCCGTAGCCCACCAGCGCTTCGAGCAGGGTGTAGCCGGCAGCGTCGATGAGCGTTGCACGTTTCGACCATAGTCCGACGAGGATGTCGCTGACCGCGGGAAGAACATAAGCCGGCAGGTGCAGTCCACGCGCTGTGCCTTCCCAGCATGCGATCAGGAGGACGGCGCCCAAAATGCCGCGCTGGACGGCGAGCGAGGGAGAGGCGATTGCGCGGCTCACTGCTCGGCGTTCCAGAACACGAGGCGCCGCTCGACTGCGGCGACCACCGCATAGAAGCCGGTGCCGAGCAGCGCCGAAGCCAGCAGAGCGCCCCAGATCGCCACGACGTTCTCGGTGAACATGGCCTGGAGCAGCAACACGCCGAGCCCCGTGGTGTCGCCGAACCATTCACCGACGATGGCGCCGACGAGGCTCAGCGACGCGGCGAGCCGCAGCGCGACGAAGATCTGCGGCAGCGCGGTCGGAAGCTGCAAGCGGAGCAGGAGCTGGCCGTTGGAGGCGCCGAAGCTGCGCATCAGGTCGACCTGCCTGAGGTCGACGGTTTCGAGGCCGAGCAGGGTGTTCACCGTCACCGGAAAGAAGGTCAGGTAGAACGCGATGATGGCCTTGGCGAGCAGCGTGTTGCCGAACCACAGCACGACCAGCGCGCCGAAGGCGATGACCGGAATGGTCTGCGACACCACGAAGATCGGAAACACCATCTCGCGTAGTGCGCGGACGCGGAAGAACACGACGCCCATCAGCACGCCGAACGCGCCGCCGGAGGCGAAGCCGATCAGCGTCTCGGCGAGGGTGCGCAGGAAGCCGTCGACATAGGCGCGGGGCGTCGCCGCCATCGCCATCAGGATCGCGCTGAGGCGCGGCAAATAATAGGGCCGAATGCCGAACAGCAGCACCGCGCCTTCCCAGATCACCGCCGCGATAGCGAGGCCAAGCAGGAGCCGGATCAGCTTGCGCAACGAATCCGGCATCGTGATCGATCGCACGGCAGCGCGGCCGTCACTGAGCGATGTCGCCGCAGGGCTGCTCACGGCAGCCGGTCCGCCGCTGGGATGCTCTGGATGAAGCTGGCGTCATAGGCGGCGGCAAGATCGAGCGGCTTGGAGATCACGCCGTACTTCAGGAAGAAGTCGTGGGCGGTCTTGACCGCGTCGGCGTCGATCCAGAATATGCCGTTCCTCGCCGCTGCGCCCGCTGTCATCAGGCGCTTCACCTCGGTCAGCATGAACTCCTGCTGTGCGCGGTCGAGCGTCGGGGCTGCGGCCATCACGGTGTCGACGGCGCCCTTGGTATCTGAGAACGCATCCTTCCAGCCCTTCAGCGACGCCCGCAGAAACGCCTTGACCAGCTCCGGCTTCTCCTTGGCGGTCGCCTCGGCCACGATCAGCGTGTCGCGCGGGAAGGTGATGCCGTAATCCTCGGCGACGAAGGTCTTCAGGCTGTCCTTCGGCATGCGCGACTGGATGGTGTAGAACTCATTGTAGTAGGTCGCCGTGATCACGTCGACGTTGCCGTCGACGAAGGGCGTCACCGAAACCTGCTGCGGCTGGATCTTCAGCTCATCCGGCTTGATGCCTTCCTTGGCCAGCATGCCGTTCAGCACATGGTTGGCGCCGGTGAACCATGTGGTGACGGTCTTGCCCTTGAAGTCCTGGAGCGTCTTCACCGGACCGTCCTTGCGGGTGACGAAGATGAATGGCGTGATCTGGTGCGACACGCCGATGCAGACGATCGGCAGCCCCTTGTCGCGCGCCGCGAACACGCTGTCGGTGCCGCCGGACAAGCCGAACATATCGGCGCCGGTCGCGACCAGATTTTCGGTCAGCAGATTGGGTCCGCCGGGATTGATGGTGAGGTCGATGCCCTCGGCCTTGTAGTAGCCCTTGGCCACCGCGACGTAGAAGCCGGCGAACTGCGCCTGCGGCAACCATTTCAGGCGCAAGCTTGCCTTCTGCAACTCGGCGGCGGGCGCGGCCGTGACAAGTGAGCCGGTCGCCAGTGCGAGTGCGGAGAGGACAGAGAAGGCGTAGCGTCGGCTCAACATGGTCATACTCCAGGCGATGAAAATCAATTGCGATAGGATGGATCGGTACGGTCGAGCTGACGCATCAGTGCCGGCCATTCGCGTTCGCCGGGCACGAGAATGTCGCCCTGCAATTCCCAGAATTGGCGGGCGGCCTTCTCGCAGACCTCGTGCGGTGGCATCACGAGCTTGGCGCCGGCTGCGGCCGCGGCCTGCATCTGGAGCTGGATCCGCGCGGCGCGCTCGAAATAATAGAGCAGCATGAAGGCTTCGCCTGGCGTCCGGCCGACAGTGAGGATGCCGTGATTACGCATCAGCATCACCTTGTGCTGGCCGAGATCGCGTACCAGGCGAACTTGCTCGTCCAGGTCGATGGCGACGCCCTCGTAATCGTGAAAAGCCTGGCGATCGTGGAAGCGCATCGCGAACTGGCTGAGCGGCAGCAGGCCCTTCTCCTGTCCGGAGACTGCAACGCTCGCGTCGGAATGGGTGTGCAGCACGCAGGCCGCATCATGGTTCGAGGTGTGGATCGCGGCATGGATGACGAAGGCGGCGACGTTGACGGCCTGCGGCGTGTCGTCGAGCTTGTTGCCCTTGGTGTCGATCTTCACCAGGCTCGAGGCTGTGATCTCGTCGAACAGAAGCCCATAGGGATTGATCAGGAACTGATCGTCATGGCCGGGAACGCGCATCGAGATGTGATTATAGATCAAGTCGTCCATGCCGAGCTTGGCGACCATGCGATAGCAGGCGGCGAGCTTGACGCGGGCGTCCCACTCCGCCGGATTGATCCCCCGCTGTTCTCTCGCTGACATCGCGTTCATTGCGACTTCTCCTGCGCGATGGAGGATTGGAACGATTTCATGCTTTCCTCCTCGATCGCATCGAGCAGCGCGCGCTTGAGGCGCACGAATTCAGGGGAGGTGACGATCTCGGGCTTGCGCGGGCGGGGAAGATCGACGACCTGTTCGAGCTTCACCGAGCCGGGACGTGCGGTCATGACCAACACGCGGTCGCCGAGGAAGATCGCCTCGTCGACGTCGTGGGTGATGAAGAGAATGGTGCGGCGGTATTTCTGCCAGACATCGAGCAGCCAGCGCTGCATCATCGCCCGCGTCAGCGCGTCGAGCGCGCCGAACGGCTCGTCCAGCAGCATCAGGTCGCGCTCGAACAGGAAGGTGCGCATCAGGGCGACGCGCTGGCGCATGCCGCCGGACAATTGATTTGGATATTGCTTCTCGAATCCCGCCAGCCCGAACTCGGGCAGCATCTTGAGCGCCTTGGCACGCGCCTGGTCGCGCGGCATGCCCTCGACCTCGAGCGCTAGGATGGCGTTGTCCACCACGTTACGCCAGGGAAACAAGAGGTCGCGCTGCGGCATGAAGGAGACGCGGCCGAGCAGGTCGGCGGCATGGCAGCTCTTGCCCTCGAAGCGCAGGATGCCGCCGGCGTCCGGTTCCTCAAGGCCGGCGACGATGTTGAAGAGGGTGCTCTTGCCGCAGCCGCTGGGGCCGACGACGGTGACGAACTCGCCGGGCGCGACGGCCGCATGAAGTCCGGACAGCGCCACGACGGAGCCAAAGGCCTTGTTGATCGCGCGCAGCTCGAGCAGCGGCTCAGGTTTTGGGTGAGCCTGCGGGACTTCGATGGTCGGTCCGGGATTGGGGAGGCGGGCGGCCTGCACCGGCATGTCCTTGTATAATGGCGGCGGCCATTCGCATACGAAAGCGGGCCGCGTCGAAATCTCTTAGCAACTCGTGTGCCAGTGCGATTTCCCCGCAAATCAGGCATAAGACTTGCGAGGTCGACGGCGAGAAGGTCGGAGAGGTGCGCATCTCCGAGAGAGAATAGGGCATTTCACTGGGATGTGAGTGCCAATATGTATACTTACATTGGTATCGGAGAAACATGATGGCAGATATTAGTGCACAGAGTGGAGGCAAGCGCGTCAAAAATGGGCATGAAACCCTCGCTGCGAGCCCCGGCATGACGCTCGCCGAGAGCCTGCGCCAGAAGCTTGAAGGGGCGATCGCGGCGGGCCATCTCGAACCCGGCAGCCGGCTCGACGAACAGGAAATCGCCCAGCGTTTCGGCGTCTCGCGCACGCCGGTGCGAGAGGCGTTCCGCCTGATGGCCGCCAACAATTTGGTCGAGCTGCGCGGCCGGCAGGGCGCGACGGTCCGGAGCATCAAGGCGCAGGCGCTGATCGAGATGTTTCAGGTCATGGCGGAGCTGGAGGGGCTCTGCGCACGGCTTGCCGCGCGGCGTGTCTCGCAAGCCTGGGGGGCGGAAATTGACGAGATTCACCAGCGGCTTGTGGCGGCGGGCGAAACCGGCGACATCGACGTCTTCTACGACATCAACCAGGAATTCCACGAAGCGATCTACGAGGCCTCGCGCAATGCCTTCCTCGCGGATCAAACCCGCAGGCTGCGCAATCAGGTGGCGGCCTATCGCCGCCGCGTGACGCGCATGCCGAACCGGATCGCCGATACGATCCGCGAGCATGAATCCATCATGCAGGCGATCCTGGCTCACGATCCGGAGCGCGCACACAGCGCCATGCGAGACCACGTCAACCTGCTCGGCGACAACCTTCTGGACTTTCTCGCCGGCTTCGAATGACCCGGGGATCGGTTGGTATGCAAATTGCTAGACCTTGTATATCTAGCTTGCATCCTGGAGACCCGGAGTGGACCTGAAGCTGACGAACAAGACCGCCCTGATCACCGGGGCGTCGAAAGGAATTGGACTTGCGGTGGCCGAGCTCTTCGCCGCGGAGGGCTGTCATTTGCATCTCGCTGCCCGCAACGGCGAGGCGATGCTCGAGGCCAAGAAGCAGCTCGAAGCCCGCCATGGTGTGAAGATCAGCATCCACGCACTCGACCTGTCGAGTACGGCTGCGATGGAGAAGCTCGCGGCCGAAGTCGGCGACATCGACATTCTCATCAACAACGCCGGCGACATCCCGGCCGGCTCGCTGGAGATCCTCGACGATGCCGCATGGCGGCGCGGCTTCGATCTCAAGGTGTTCGGCTACATCACGCTGTCGCGTCTTTATTATCCGCGCATGAAGGGCAAGGACGGCGTCATCATCAACATCATCGGCAATTCGGGTGAGAACTGGGACGCGAGCTACATCGCGGGCTCGACCGGCAATGCGGCGCTGATGTCCTTCACCAAGGCGCTCGGCGGCCGCAGTCTCGATCACGGCGTGCGCGTCGTCGCGGTCAATCCGGGGCCGGTGGCCACCGACCGCATGCTCAAGATCATGAAGCGCAAGGCGATCGACATGCTCGGCGACGAAAGCCGCTGGGAGGAGCTATTCGACAAATATCCGGGCAAGCGCCCAGCGACGTCGGAAGAAGTGGCCGATCTCGTCGCCTTCCTGTCCTCGCCGCGGTCGGGCTACGTCACCGGCACCGTGGTGACGATCGACGGCGGCATTGCCGCGCGCGGCTCGGTGATCTGAGGCGTCGATGTCGGGACCTCAATCCGCGGCGCTGGTCCGCAATCGCTATTTCGACGAGCTCTTGGCGACGCCGGAACTCTGTTGGCTCGGCCAGAACACCAACCATATCGAGAGCCATCCCGCCGTGCGCGAAGCGATGCTGCGCTCGATCGAGGCGGGCGAGTTCAATGCCTATGCCCCGCCGCTCGGCTTCGAGGCGCTACGCGCGGCGATCGTCGCTGATCTCGGCACGCCCGGTGCCGAAGCGCTGGTGACTGAGGGTGGCGTCAATGCGCTGGCCATGATCTGCCGCGCCCGCTGCAAGCCCGGCACGACGTTTGTGACGACCGATCCGACCTGGAAATGGCCGTGCCTGTTCGCGCGCCAGCAGGGCGCCGAGGTGATCGAGATTCCGATCTACGATCCGGCCTGCAACTATCGCCTGACGGCTGAGGCGCTGAAGGCCCATGTCGATGAGCGCACCGCGATCATTTATCTGGTCGATCCCAACAATCCGCTCGGCATCCGCTACACGCGCGAGGAGATCGAGAGTTTTGCGGCGATCGCGCGCGACTGCGCCGCGCTGCTGGTGCACGACTGCACCTACCGCGATTTCGCCGACGGCCACACGCCGGCACTTCATGTGGCGCCGAAAGGCTCGGTGGTCTCGACCAGCTTTTCGAAATGGCTCGGGCTCGCCGGCCTGCGCATCGGTGCGCTTGTCGCAGCGCCCGACCTGTTCGCGGAGTTGGCGCACACCTCCACCAGCGTGCTCGGCGCAAGCGTCATCGCCCAGCGCGCCGCGCAGGCGGGCTTGTCGGTCAAGGCCGAATGGATGAAGAAGGTCCGCAGCACCGACCGCGCCAACAAGGCGATGATCCAGGAGGCGGCGGCCGGTATCGAGGGACTCGCGCTGCCGATCATGCCCTCGCACGGAAACTTCCTGGTGCTCGAAACCATCGCGGCAGGCATCCGCCCCGAGGCGCTGGTCGAGTGCTATCGCCGCCAGGGCATCATGATCCGCCAGGGCACTTATCACACCCAGCGCTTCGGCGACCGTTTTGTGAAGATCAGCACCTCGGTGCCGCAGGCCTGGGTCGAAAAGCTCTGCACGCTATTGCCGGAGATGGTCGCGCAGGCACGCACGCTGAACGACCTGCCGCCGCAATTCTAGGGACGATGCCGATGACGATGATCACAACGAAGGACGGTGTGAAGCTTCATGTGGAAGAGGCGGGCGAGGGCACGCCGATCCTCTTCATTCACGAGTTCGGCGGCAATCACGAAAGCTGGGAGCCGCAGCTCCGCTATTTCAGCCGCCGCTACCGCTGCATCAGCTACGCCGCGCGCGGCTATCCGCCGTCGGACGTGCCCGACAGCGTGGAGGCCTATTCGCAGGCGATCGCTGCGGACGATGCGGTCGCCGTGCTCGACGCGCTCGAGATCGAGAAAGCGCACATCGTCGGCCTCTCCATGGGCGGCTTCTGCACGGTGCATTTCGGCCTGCGTACGCCGGAGCGCGCTCTGTCGCTGACGGTTGCCGGTGCCGGCTATGGCTGCGAGAAGGAGTTCGAGGAGTATTTTCGCGGCGTCTCGCGCGAAGTCGCCGACAATTTCGAGAAGCAGGGCGCGAAGGAGTTTTCGAAGATCTATGCGCTCGGCGCGAGCCGCGTTCAGTTCCAGAACAAGGATCCGCGGGGCTGGCAGGAATTCGCCGATCGCCTTGCCACCCATTCCGATCGCGGTGCCGCCAACACCATGCGCGGCGTCCAGGCGCGGCGGCCGTCCTTCTATGATCTCGAAGACGACCTGAAAAAGATGATGGTGCCGACGCTGGTCGTCGTCGGTGACGAGGACGATCACTGCCTCCAGCCCGGCATCTTCCTGAAGAAGACCATTCCGGCCTGCGGCCTCTCGGTCTTCCCCAAGACCGGCCACACGCTCAATCTCGAAGAACCGGCGGCGTTCAACGCACTGCTCGCCGAGTTCATTGCCCAGGTCGAGGTCGGACACTGGCTGCCACGCGATCCCCGCGCGCTGCCGGGCCAGATTATGCGTACGAAGTAGATCGATGACGAGCCAACCTCTGATCAACGCCGATCGGCTCTGGATCCGCTTGATGGCGCTCGCCGAGATCGGCGCGACGCCGGCCGGCGGGGTCAACCGCCAGGCGCTGAGCGATGGCGAGATCGCGGCGTGGCGACGGGTCATCGGCTGGGCGCTTGAGGCAGGATTGACACCGTCGACGGATGCTGCGGGAAACCTGTTCCTGACGCTGGCCGGCCGCGACCGCGCCGCGCCGCCGTTTCTCCTTGGTAGCCATCTCGATAGCCAGCCGACCGGCGGCAAGTTCGACGGTGCTGCCGGCGTGATGGCAGCGTTGGAGGCGGTGGTCTCGTTCGCCGAGCGAGGCGACAAGCCTGCGCGCGACGTCATCGTCGTCGCCTGGATGAACGAGGAGGGCTCGCGCTTCGCTCCGGGCATGATGGGTTCGGAGGCCTTTACGGGCGAGCGCGACATGGACGCGATCCGCGCCGCGCGCGATGCAGACGGCATCAGCGTCGGCGAGGCGCTCGATCGCCTCCATCAGGCTTTTCCCGATATGCCGCATCGACCACTCGGCTTTGCGGTCGGAGCCTATCTCGAATTGCACATTGAGCAGGGACCATTGCTGGAAGCGGCCGCCTGCACCATCGGTGTCGTCACCGGCATCCAGGGCAAGAAGACCTTTCAGGTGGTGGTCGTGGGTGCCGAGGGCCATGCCGGCACGCTGGCGCAGTTGGAGCGGCGGGATGCGCTCGCGGCCTTTGCCCGGATGGCGACGGCGCTCCATACCGAGATCGGCACCATTGACGCAGACATCAAATTCACCATCGGCCGGGTTACAGTCTCGCCGAATGCGCCGTCCGTAGTGCCGTCGCGCGTCAGCTTCAGTATCGATCTGCGTCACCCTGACAATGCCGTGCTCGATGCGGCCGGTGCGCGTATCAAAGCTCTTTGCGAGGAGACCGCCTCACCGTGCGCGGTCACGGTGACGCCGCTCGTCGATGCGCCGTCGAACGCCTTCGATGAGCGCCTGCGGGCGAGCATCGCGCAGGCGGCGCGTGAGCAGGGACATTCCACCATGACGATCCTTTCCGCGGCAGGTCACGATGCCCGTCATCTCGCCAAAATCTGTCCCGCTGCCATGATCTTCATCCCGTGCCGCGACGGCGCGAGCCATGTCGAGCACGAATGGGCCGAACCTGATCACGTTGCCGCCGGCGCGTCCGTGTTGGTGCAGGTGTTGCGCAGGCTCGCCTTTGCGCCTGCCGTCGAGGCGTAAGAATATCGATGCAGGACGTCGCCCCTCAAGACTACCGCGACGCGATGGCTCGTCTCGGTGCGGCCGTCAGTATCGTCACGACCGACGGCGGCGCTGGCCGTGCCGGATTTACTGCATCTGCGATTTGCAGCGTCACGGACGATCCGCCGACGCTGCTGGTTTGCATCAACCGCGGCTCCTCGGCCTATGCCGGCGTGACGCGCAACAAGGTGGTGTGCGTCAACGTGCTCTCGGCCCGGCACGAGCCACTGTCCCGCTTGTTCGGCGGCAAGGTGCCAGCGGAGGAACGGTTTGCCGCAGCCGCGTGGTCGACGCTCGAAACAGGCGCGCCGGTGCTGGCCGACTGTGCTGCCGCGTTCGACTGCCGGATTGCCGATATCGTCAATGTCGGCACGCATGATGTGCTGTTCTGCCGTGTCGTGGCTGTGCAAAAATCCGGCTGCACCGACAATCTGATCTATTTCGGCCGCGCCTACCATACGGTCGGGGTGACCGATCCAGCCGAGCCTGGGTGCTCGTTTTAGGGGCAAAAGCTCCAAGCGGAATCTTGCCGCCTTTGGTCGTTCAATTCGACCCGTCAGTTTTGTGCGGGCGCAGCAGATTGTTCGTCCAGGCTTCGGCAATGTGGGGCAGGGAGAGAGTCGGCCTTTGGTCGAGGAGGAGTTCGAGCACCCGCGGCGGAGTTAGTGGCAGCTCCAGGATCGGTTTTCCGATTGCGTTGGCGACGGCACAAGCGACGGCGGCTGCGACATTCAGGATCGGGACTTCGCCGGCACCCTTCGTCCCGAGCGGACCGATCGACGGCGCACCTTCGTACAGGTTGATCTCGACCGGCACGACATCGAGGGCCAGCGGCACGCGGTAGGTCTCGAAGCCATTTTGACGGACGCGGCCATTGCTGCCGATCGTCACTTCCTCATGCAGGGCATAGCCCAATCCCTGCACAACGCCGCCCTGGATCTGGCCATGGATTGCGCGCGGGTTCAGCGCGCGGCCGACGTCCTGCACGACGCGATAGCTCAATACCTCGACGTGTCCTGTCTCAGTGTCGACGGCAACCTCACAATCATGGACGGCGAAGACGGGGATGTCGATCGCGTCGATGAAATGGCCGGCGACGCAGCCGGGCATCGCAGGCATACCGGCTCCTGTGAAGGCGCCGGTGCCGGAGATCGGGCCGATCTGCGCCTGGGCGCGGGCTGCAACCTCGGAGATCAGGCGGCCGGAGCCCGGCGCTCCGGCAATTTCAATTCGCCCCGAGCGCATGACCAGATCCTCGGCCGCGGCCTCGATCATCTCCGAGGCGACCTTCAGCAGCTTCGTGCGCACCTCGTGCGCCGCCGACAAGCTGGCTGCACCGAGCGAGACAGTGGTTCGGCCGCCTCCGACTCCGACATCGTAGCCGGCGGCATCCGTGTCGGCTGCGCGCACGATCACATCATGAGGGCTGAGGCCGAGCGTGCCGGCCACGATCTGAGGCAGAGCCTGCATCATGGAGCCTGACCCGATCTCGACCCCCGACGTCACCAGCGTCGCCGTCCCGTCGGCATTCATGTTCACGGTCGCGGCCGACGGGCCGACAAAGACGAACCATGTGCCGACCACGGTCGCGCGTCCATAAAGCCGGCCGTCATCACACCCGGGCGGCGTTGCGGCGGCATCGCGCATCGTATCCATCCGGTCAAGCATCGGGCCGAGCACGTCGCCCTCGAACACCTGGCCGGTGGCGCCGAGATCGCCGTCGCCGAGCACGTTGCGGCGGCGGAAGGCAAGGGGATCCATGCCGATCCGGGCCGCGACCTCGTCGGTATGCCGCTCGAGCGCGAAAGTGTTGTAGACGCCGTTGCAGGCACGGAAAGCGCCGTTCGGAGCGGTGTTGGTATAGACCGCGCGCGAGACGAGCCGCACCGCGCCAAGGGAGTAATTTCCGCCGAGCGTGTGAGCGGTCATCGTCGTCAGGAAAATCTGTTCGCCACCATATGCGCCGCAATCCATCAGGACGACGGCTTCCCGTCCGACGATCTCGCCATCGCGCGTCACCGCCGAGCGTATGCGAATCTCGGCGTTTTCGCGAAAGAGACAGGTGAGCATCTCTTCCTCGCGCGAATTGACAAGCCGGACCGGCCGTCCGCTCGCGCGAGCGAGAAGGGCCGCAAAAGGCTCGATCGCGAGATCGAATTTGAGGCCGAAGCCGCCGCCGACCGGCGGTACCGTGACGCGGACCCGCGAGGCCGGCACGCCCAGCAGGCGTGCGGTTGCGTTGCGGATGGTCCAGGGCACCTGGGTGGATGTCTCGATGTGGAAGCGCCCGTCTTCATAACTTGCGACCACTGCGCGCGGCTCGAAGGCGACGTGGTTCTGGCGACCGACCCTGAAGGAGCTATCGATGATCTCGACGTCGCTCCGGGCAAATGCGGCATCGACGTCACCGCGAACGACGGTCGCCTCCCAGGCGATGTTGCCTCCGCGGACACCGCCCTCGAGCAGAACCTCGTAGTTGCGCCAGTCGGGATGCACGAGCGGAGCGTCCGGCGCAAGCGCATCCGCCATGGTGAGAACCACGGGCAGTGGTTCGATCTCGACGTCAATTGCAGCAAGCGCGGCGTGAGCCTGCATCAGCGTGTCCGCCGCGATCGCGGCGATCGGCTCGCCATCGTAGCGGATCACGTCGCGGGCAAAGAGCGGGTGGTCGGCGATGCCGATCCCGATCATGCCGGGCGCATCGGCAGCCGTCACGACGGCGCGCACACCGGGCATGCGGGCAGCTTTGGTGATGTCGAGACGGGCGATCCTGCCTGACGGCACGCCGGCACGCAAGATAGCCGCGTGCAGCATGCCGGGCAGGTAGCGATCGATGGTGTAGCGCGTGCGGCCGCGCAGTTTGTCCGCCGCGTCGCGTCGTCTAAAATTCATGGTTGCGGAAGCATCGGACACTTTTGCGTCTCCCGTCATGTCGTCGCAAGCGCCAGCAGCGCGGCCTCGATGATGCGTTCGTATCCGGTGCAACGGCAGATGTTGCCCGTGAGAGCAGCACGAATATCGTCGCGCGTTGCCCCAGGGCGCGTTGTGAGGAGATGCGTCAGGCTCACCACCATGCCGGGAAAGCACATGCCGCATTGGACCGCGTCGCAGGCCTCGAGCGCGGCCTGGATCGGGTTCAATCCGCCATTGACGGCAAGGCCCTCGACGGTGCGGATATCGCAACCCTCGGCGAGCGCGGCCGGCATCAGGCACGACGGGGTGGGATTGCCGTCGATCAACACCATGCAGGCGCCGCAAAAGCCCTCGCGACACACCGGCTTTGCGCCCGTCAGATGAAATTCCTCGCGTAGGACGTCGACGAGTGGCGTGATGGGATCGGCAGTGGAGGTGAGGTGATCGCCGTTGACGGTCAGGCTAAGGCCCATGTTCATCCCCGACGGTTCAAGAGCCAAGCGCGGCGGCTGCACGGCGGACGAGGCCGGGTAGGACGCGCACCCGGTACCAGGCAGGCACGTCGGTACTGTCGCGACCCGTAAATTCATCCGCCAGCCCAGCCGCTGCATGCGCAGCCTTCGCCGCGTTCAGCGGATGTCCGACAAGAGCGTCCTCAAGGCGCTCCCATCGGCGCGCAACCGGCTCGACTGAACCGACGGCGACACGTGCCGTCTGAACACGCCCGACATCGTCAAGGCTCACGGCGAGACTGACGATGGCGGTCGGATAGTCTCCGGCCTGTCGCAGCGGCAGGCGAGCGTGAGCGGTCTTGCGCTCCTGCCGCGGCACGATGATGCGTTGGACCAGCCACCCGGGCGCAAGTGTCGATCTCATTGTCAGAAATTGCTCCAGATCGATCCGCTCCCGGCTGCCTCGGCTCGCGATCTCGACTTCGGCATCGAGGCAGAGCAGCGCGGGCACGCAATCGGCCGCGGCAAATGCTGTCGTTGCGAGGTTGCCGCCAATGGTCGCCATCCCGCGGATAGCAGGATTGGCTGAGCGGCCGGCCGCCGCCGTGAGCACATTAAATTCCGAAAGCTCCGCCAGCGCTGCGGCCAGCGTGGCGTGCGTGACCGCCGCGCCGATTTCAACCGCATCGGCATCGATTTTAATGCCATGGAGCTCCGGAATGCTCCCGATTGCGACGTAACGGGGCTTGAGCAGCTCGTGCCGGATTGGGGCGCGCATGATCCAGGTGCCGCCGGCGAAGGGCGCGGCTGCGGCGCCGCCTTCGTCGAGCGCATCGAGCGCGGACGTCAGCGATGGCGCAACGTAGACGGACCTCGAAGCAGGCGTATCCATGTCGTCCGCGCTCTCGGTTCGATCGGTCAGCCCGTGCTCCACTTCGCCACTGAGCGCCGCTCGAACACCTCGCGAAACTGACTTGTGGATTTTGGAAGCAGAGCACCGGTGCCCCAGTCGAGGATCACGGCGTGCTGGCGGATCACGTCGAGCACGCCGATCGCGCCGTTGCGATAATTTTTCGCCACGATCTCAGGATCGAGCCGCACATTGGCGACACGCTCGGCCTTGATTTTGGTGCGAAGCGCTGCGGTCGCGGCCTTGTCGACCTCATATTCGCAAAGCTCGGCGTCAACGGTATGCACGACAACGCCATAATCCTTCGCAGCCCGCTCGACCGAGACATAGTCGTCCTTGATGTCCTCGATCACGAGGGCCGGGTCGCGTTCGAGCGGATCGCCGAACCCGCCGCCGCCGGCTGTCGGGCGCGAGAAGATATCGCCTTCACCGATCGGGACATCCGAGAAGATCGAGCCGAGCCGCTCTTCGCCTTTGCCGTCGGCGCGGGTCAATGTCAGCCCGTGCGGCATGGACGGCAAGCCGCCCTCGATGCCCCATACCACCGCACGCTCGCGGTCGCAGATATAGGAGATCACGGTCTTCTCGGCCTGCAGTATGCGCGACGTCTTGACCACCCCGGCGCCGCCGCGCCATTTTCCCGGACCGGGCGAGTCCTTGAGAATTTCGCATTCCGTGGTCAGGATCGGGTTGGCGCGCTCCTGGCCCTCGACGGGCTGCGACATCAGGCCGGTGCCGAAGCATGCCGTCGTGACGTTGCTGCCGTCCTTGCCGTTGCGTCCGCCCCAGCCGCCGGGCAGCCAGTCGTAGAACATGAAGATGGGCTTGTCCGGGCTGCGGGCGTCGAGACCACCGGTGAGCAGATATTCGAGATTGAAGGCGCAGGCGAGCGCGCGCTCCGGCATCAGCTTCGACCACATTTCGTAGATCGAATTCATGATCTTCTCGAACGGCATCAGGAAGCCGGTGACCGCGATCGGCCATTTGGCATCGACGATTGAGCCTTCCGGCGCGATGATTTCAAAGCAGCGGTAGAATCCGGAGTTGAGCGGGAGATCCGGGAAGAAAGTCTTCATGCCGGCCGCAACGGCCGAGAAGGTCGTACCGAAGGCCGAGTTGTAGATCGAACCGATGGTTGGATGGCTGCCGGTGAAGTCGTAGATGGCGCGGTCGCCCTTGATCGTCAGCTTGATACGGATCGGGATCATGCCTTCGCCGCCGGCGGGGTCGCGGTCGATGAAGTCGACCGTCTCCCATTCGCCATCGGGCAGGGCCGCAATGCGCTGGCGCACCGAACGTTCGACATAGTCCTGCACGGCAGCAAGACCGGTCTCGACCGTGTTGCGACCATATTTGTTGACGAGACGCAGGATCTCGCGCTCGCAGACCTGGGTGGCCTGGGACTGCGCCTGGATGTCGCCGATGATCGAGACCGGGTCGCGGGTGTTCGAGGCGATCAGATGCGCGACGTCCTTGCAGAAGCGGCCCTTGTCGAACAGCCGTACCGGCGTGATGCGCAGCCCCTCGCGGAACATTTCGCGCGCGGAGACGTCGAACGACCCCGGCACGCTGCCGCCGACATCCGACCAATGGCCGTTCGACTGGCTGAAGGCGATGATCTTGCCGTCGGCGAAGATCGGCCGGATCAGGCGAACATCCGGGAAATGCGTGCCGCCGGCGTAGGGGTCGTTGATGGCGAAGACGTCACCTTCATGCATATCCCCGTCGAAGAAGCGCATGACGTCCTTGCAGGTGAAATGCAGCGTACCGACATGGACGGCGATGTCCTGATTGCCCTGTGCGGCGCATTCGCCCTTGGCGTCGTGCAGGGCGCTGGAAAAATCGCGGTTGTAGATGACGAACGAGTAGCAGGTCCGTAGCACCTGCTCGCCCATCTGGTCGACGCTGGTAATGAAGGAGTTCTTGAGGACCTCGAAGGTCACGGGGTCGAGCGGGAGATCTCCGGCCATGGTTCACTCCTTCACGCGGATGATGATGTTGAGATATTTGTCGACCTCGGCGCAGGCGCCTGGCGGTACGACGGTCGTCGCGTCGACCTGCTCGACGATCGCGGGTCCTTGAAAAGAGAAGCCGCAGGGCAGGTCGTCGCGCTCGTAGACGGGCGTGTCCAACCCGTTGCCGTCGAACCACACCCTGCGGCGGCCAACCGGCTCAGGGATCACGCCGGTCGGTTCATGGATGGCGAACTCCGCCTTGGGGACGACGCCCACCGCCTTGAGATTGAGACGGAAGAAGCTGACCGGGGCGCTGTCACGGCGGAAATTGTACTCACGCTTGTGCTCGGTATGAAAGCTTTGGACGAGGTCCGCGATCGCACCGATGGGGCGCGGTGCATGGACCGCGAGCGACCGCCACTGGCCGCGGTACATCATGTCGATCGATCGCTGGAGCACGATATCCTGTGACGCAATGCCTTCGTGGGTGAGCCGGGCGAGCGCGTCCTTCTCCAGAGCGGCGAACTGTGCTTCGATGTCGGCGGCGTCGGCCTCATCGGCGCCGGTCATGCAGCTCTGCGAAAAATCGTGCTGCATGTCGACCAGGAGACAGCCGAGCGCCGAGGTCACGCCGGGGTTGGGCGGCACGATCACGACCGGGATCGCAAGCTCGCGGGCGACATCGACCCCATGCAGCGCGCCGGCGCCGCCGAAGGCAACCAGGGCAAAGTCGCGCGGGTCGTAGCCGCGGCTGATCGAGATCAGCCGTACGGCATCCGACATGTTGGCGTTGGCGACCTTGACGATCGCGTCGGCTGCCTCGTGCAGGCCGAGGCCAAAGGGCTTTGCGACGCCATCCTCGACCGCCTGGCGTGCCAGCGCGGGGTCGAGTTTCACCTTGCCGCCGGCGAGATTTGTGCCGAGCCGGCCGAGAGTGACGTTGGCGTCGGTATTGGTCGGCTGGGTATTGCCGTTGCTGTAGCAGGCGGGGCCCGGAAAGGCGCCAGCCGATTGCGGGCCGTTGCGCAGGGAGCCAGCCGAGTCGGTCCAGGCCAGCGATCCACCGCCGGCTCCGATGGTGAGGACCTCGATGGACGCAAAGCGGATCGGATAACCGAACTCGATGTGCCAGTCTTTGGTGATGCGCGACTGCCCCTCATAGGCGAGCGAGACGTCGGTCGATGTGCCTCCCATGTCGAGGCCAATGGAGTTGGGAAAGCCACAGAGGCCGGCGATGTAGCGGCTGGCGATGGCGCCGGCAGCAATTCCGGAACCGGCAAGGCGCGCGGCAAAATCCTTGACGCTGGCCGGCGTCATGACACCGCCGCCGGTGTGCAGCAGCAGGAGATCGCGGGTATAGCCCTCATCGGCGAGACGCTCGCCGAGCCGGCTCGTGTAGCTGACCACGACCGGGCTCACGACGGCATTGGCGACCGTGGTCGAGAACCGCTCGTGCTCGAAGATTTCGGGAAGCACCTGCGAGGAGATCGAGACGGGGATGTCGGGCATCTCCTCGACGAGAATATCGCGCATGGCGCGCTCGTTCGCTCCGTTGAGATAGGCGTTCATGAAGCAGACCGCGACCGCGGCAACGCCGCGGCGCTTGAGAATACGCGCGACGTTGCGTGCTGCCTCGACATCGAGCGGCTCGATCACGATGCCGCCGGCGTCGACGCGTTCCGGCACGGTCAGGCGGTCGCGCCGCGGGACGTATGGCTTGACGACGTCCTTGTAGGTATCCCAGAGGTCTTCCTTGTTGGCGCGGCGGATTTCGATGACGTCGCGAAAACCCTTGGTCGTGACCACGGCGGTGCGGGGCAGGCGGCGCGTGATCAGCGCGTTGGTTGCAACGGTGGTGCCGTGGGAGAAGAGCGCCACTTCGGCGAGATCGACACCGGCCTTGGACACACCGCCCATGATCCCGTCGATGGGGTCGGGGGTCGACGCCGTCTTCTCGATGCGGATCAGGCCGGTTGCCTCGTCCATGATGCAGATATCGGTAAAGGTGCCGCCGACGTCGACGGCCACGCGAAGGTTCTGCACCATGCGACTTCCTCATCGAATTGCGATCGACGATCATAGGCAGATCAGGGGCGGCAATTCTTGACGCTGAGCGCAGGAAGATTTGTGCGAGAGAGCACCAACGACCGCCGCACGGGCGCCGGCTGCCGGATGCCTAAAGGTCGGTCAGGCGCGCGAATGAGCTTTCAGGCAAGGGGCGGTGCGCGCCGCCGCGCGAGCCTCGCTCGGGGTGCAGCCGAACCGGCTGCGGTAATTCCGGCTGAACTGCGCCTGGTCGCCGAACCCCCACAGGTAGGCGATTTCCGAAATGCTCTTGCGGCAGCCGGGATCGCGCAGCATGGCGTCGGACATCGACAGGCGTTGGTTCCGGATATAGGCGCAAACGGTGATGCCTTCTCCCTCAAAAACCTGATGCAGATATCTGAGCGAGATGCCACAGCCGTCCGCGATCATTTGCGGCGTGAGTCGCATGTCGTCGAGACGCGTGCGAATGAACTGCTCGCAGCGATGGAGGTGGCCGTTGCGAACGGACGAGGAATGGCCCACCAGCACGCGGTCATCCGACGCGATCACCATCGCCAGGAGATCGATGAGATGCTTGCCCATCACGGCCCGGGCCGCCTCGTCCATGTCCGCGATGCGGTCGCCGGCAAGCCGCAGCGTGTCGACGAACAGTGCACCCACGCTGCGGTTGGCGTCGAATTGCAGGGTTGCGAGGCGTTCGGGACGGGATATCCTTGCGCGCAAGACGGCGCTTGGGATCTTCAGCACCCAGAGCGCCGCCGGATCATCGTGGCTGAATTCATAGGGCAGATGGCTTCGCTCGATCACGAATGCGCCGGGCCGGCACCGGACATCCTTGCCGTCCTGCTCGAAGCGGATTTCGGCGAGCTCCGGGACCGTGATGAGGAAACATTCTTCCCGCTCGTTCACGAGGTGGCGTTCGTGGCGCCTGTAGAGCAGGCCATTCGAGACATTGCGGGAGACCGAGAGAGGGCCCATGGACCAGGCGCCCAGGCTCGCGTGGAAGTCGCGGCCGCCGGGAAAGACAAGATCAAGCGGGAAGTATGTCTTGGAGACAACGTCCTGCCAGAAGTGCCGCCGATTTTGCGAGGGAACATTGCTGGTCGCATAAGTGGCCTGCATGCCGCACTCCGTCCCTGCCATCGCCCGTTCGGGCCTTGCGCTCTTTCATCGCGCCGACCGCCGTGATCGGCCCAAGCTTGGCGAGGACGACATGACGGCGTCAAATCGAAATAAGCGGGGGCCGATATCTCAGATTTCGATGGCCTCGTCCGATCGTTGTCGGTGGTCGGTGCCGACCGGAGGACGTGCGGGACCAACGCCCGCCACGGCAAAGCGCATGAAATCGCGATACGCTTTCGCAGCATCGGAAAATTCGGTGTCACGGCGCCAGGCCAGTCCGACGTCCATGCTGGGCACTTCGTTCTCGATGACGCGGGTCTCGATCCGCTGGCCCTCGAGCGACCAGGGCCGGTAGACGAGATCGGACAGGATGGTAATGCCCATTCCGCCCGCAACCATGGATCGGACGGCTTCGACGGAGGAGGTGCGGAAGATCGTTCGCGGTTCGAGCGACAAGGCATTCCAGTAGCGCATCGACGTGTGCTTGGCTTCGTCGACGGTGAGCATAACGTAAGGGTAGGTCGCGATCTCAGCGAGATGGACGCGCTCGGCGCGTGTCAGTGGATGATCGGGAGAAAGCCACAACCGGCGCGGCGACCGCAACAACGTCTCGCTCGCAAGCATGGCGTTGTTGTGCAGGTTCGAGACCAGCATGACCGCAAGGTCGAGCGCACCGTCGACGACGGCGCGTTCGAGCACGTCGCGCGGCATCTCGAACAGCTCGACTGTGATCCCGGGAAAGCTTGCCTGGAAACGCATCTGATGCCGCGGCAGAAAATAACCGGAAACGGTATAGGTGACGCCAATGCGCACCGTTCCGAACAGCGGACCGGCGGACATATGCGTCCCGTGGACGGCTTCGGCGACTGAAGCAAGGATCTGGCGTCCTTGCGACAGGAACCGGTTGCCCTCCATGGTGACGGTCACGCCGGTCGGGGTGCGCTCCAGCAGGCGGGCACAGACGATGGCTTCGAGTTGCTGGATCGCGGCGGTGACCGCGGATTGCGAGACATTCAGGTCGATGGCTGCTTGGCTGATACGCCCCGTCTCGGCGGCGGCGACGAAATAGCGGATTTGTTTCAGAGAAACGGACATCACGGTCGATCCGATATTTGATTTTACCTAACTCACGAGCGGTTGAGCGCTGCTTTTGGGCGCAAAGGATTTCAATGCAACTCCCGTGCCTAGTCTGCGCGCGGGCAACTTGAGCAACACAATAGTGGAATAGCGGACGGTCAGAGCGACCAAGCGCCGTATCGGAGCTTGGTCGACCGGGGGCGCAGATACCGTACGGCCCTTCAGCGCCTACGCCAATAGAGCACTGCGAAGCTTGCCCAGCAAGCCGGCCCGGCTCTTGCGCGCCGCAAGGGCCTCATCCATCCCGACCTTGACGAACTTCACCGGAGTGTTGGGCTGGAGCTGGCCGATCAAATCCATGTCCGCTGCGATGACCGTGCCGACCATGAAATAGCCGCCGCCCGAGACCGCGTCACGATGCAGCACGATCGGCTCAGTGCCGCCGGGAACCTGGATTGATCCGTAGGGGTAGCAGGCATCGGTGATGTTGGAGGGATCAGAACCGGCTCCGAAGGGCGGCTCGCGCGGCACGAATTCGAGCGGCTTGCCGCCCTTGAAGCGGTAGCCGATCCGGTCAGCTTCCGGTGCGACCTTCCAGGTGTCGCCGAAAAACCCAACGCCGGCCGTCTCGGTGATGCGGTGCCAGTAAAGCCCGGGCATCACGCGCAGTTCGGTCGGCATCGCCGCCGGCAGGCCGCGCAGCTCCTTCGCGACTGTGCGGCCATCCCTGACGGCTGCACCGGCTTTGCCGATCGGAAGTTCGTCACCGGCTTCGAGCTTCCGGCCCTTGAAGCCGCCGAGTGCGCCGAGCGCATAGGTGGAGCGGGAGCCCAGGACAAGCGGCACGTCGATGCCGCCAGCGATTGCAATATAGCCGCGGGCGCCCTGCTTGAGGAAATCGAAGGACAGCTTTTGGCCGCGCTTCACCTTGAAGCTCGTCCAGGTCTCGCGCGGCTCGCCATCGAGCTTCGGCGGCAGCTCGGCTCCGGTGATTGCGACCAGGGCGTCATCGGTGAATTCGAGCTCCGGCCCCATGAATACGGCCTCGAGGACCGCAGCGCCTTCCTCGTTGCCCACGAGCAGGTTTGCCGCGGCAAGCGCGTGACGGTCCATGCCGCCGGAGAGCGGAATGCCGATGTGATAGTAGCCGGGACGCCCCAGGTCTTGCACGGTGGTGGCAAGGCCGGGCTTCAAGACTTTAATTGCCATGGAGAACCCCCTCGAGCTTGCGGTTATAGGCGTCGATGTCGTTGTTGAACTCGGTTAGCGAAAACGAAACGTCGCGGATAACAGGCGCGAAACGGCCGGCATCGACATCGGCCACGGCAGCGTCATAGGCCGCTCGGTCGATCGGCTTCCATTTCACGATGTCGCCCGGCTTGAACAGGCACATGAAGTCGCGCAAATAGCTGATCTTCTGGTTGGGATCGTAGATCGGCATCGGCGTGATGCCGAACATCTGGTAGCCACCGGCGCCGCGTACCGAATAGATGCAGCTGAAGCATCCGCCGTGCCCGACGGTGAGTTTTGGCGTATCCGTGCGTGGGCGCAGATATTTCGGCGCCTGGATCTGCCGCTGGCGTTCCACCATCTGGTAGAGGAACGGCAGGCCGGCGACGAAGCCGACCATCGAGACGAACCACGGCGCGCTGGAGTGCGCCTTGATGAAGGCGTCGACCCCGTCGAGCCCGTTGATGCGCGCAGCATATTCGAGATCAGTGCCGTTGGGATCCTGATGGCGCTCGCGGAAGCGCATCAGGGTCTCGTGCGTCCAGGGATCATTGTAGAGCACGGGGATTTCGATGATCCGCGTCTTGATGACCGGAGCGGATGTTTCAGATGCGGAATCCAGCCGTTTCAGCTCGGCAAGCAGGTCGTCGGGCTTGATCTGATCCGGATCGAACTTGACCTGATAGGACGCGTTGGCCGGGCAGATCTCGGTCACGCCCTTGATCCTGGCGTCGCGCACCGCATTGGTGACGAACAGGCCCTTGAAGAAAGCCTCCAGTGACATGGACTCAGCGACCTCGGCGAAGATGTGCTCATCGCCGCCGTAGGAAAATCGGGTTTGCATGACTAGCGGCCTCCTGTTGCTGACGGGGCGGGTTCTCTCGCGGTCATTGCGCGACCTTGGCGGTCGGTGACGGCGCCGCGGTGCCGAGCGACGACGCATGGTTTTCCAGCCATGGCTCGAGCCAGGCGGTATGAAAGCGCGCGGCCTGAACGTCGGGATCGCGCGCGAGCGCCTGATGCAGGGGCCTTGTCGTTGCCAGGCCCTCGACGCTGAGCTCGGCAAGAGCGCGCTCGAGCCGCCGGATCGCACGCGGTCTGTCCACGTCGTGCACGATCAGCTTGCCGAGCAGGCTGTCGTAGAACGGCGGCACCGTGTAGCCCTGATAGAGCATGCTGTCGAAGCGCACGCCTTCACCACTGGGCACGCTGAGCGCATTGATTGTGCCGGGGCTTGGGAGAAAGCCCTTCGCCGGATCCTCGGCGTTGATGCGGACTTCGATCGAATGACCGCGGACCCGAACCTGGTCCTGGCGAATGCGGAGCGGCTCGCCGCCGGCGATCCGGATCATCTCGCAGACGAGGTCGATGCCGGTGACCATCTCCGTGACGGGATGCTCGACCTGGATCCGGGTGTTCATCTCCAGAAAGTAGAATTCGTGACTGCGGTCGTCATAGAGATATTCGAGCGTTCCGGCGCCGCGATAGTCCACCGCCTTGGCGAGCGCGACCGCCGACGAACACAGTCTGTCGCGAACCGCCGGTGTCAGCGACGGTGAGGGCGCCTCTTCCCAGACCTTCTGACGGCGTCGTTGCAGCGAGCACTCGCGCTCGAAACAATGGATGACGTCGCGCCCGTCACCGAGGATTTGTACCTCGATGTGCCGCGCGCCTTCGATCAGCTTCTCGACATAGAGCCCGCCATCGCCGAAGGCGGCGAGTGCTTCCGCCCGTGCCTGAGGCATCAAATGATGGAATTCCTCGGCGGAACGCGCGATGCGGATGCCGCGTCCGCCACCGCCGGCCGCGGCCTTGATCATCACGGGAAAGCCGGTCTTCTCGACCAATGCGAAGGCTGCGTCGGCAGATTCCAGGCGTCCGGCGCTGCCGGGGACGGTCGGCACGCCGGCGGCTTGCGCAGCCTCCCGGGCCGCGACCTTGTCGCCCATCAGCCTGATCGATTGCGCGGTCGGGCCGACGAAGATCAGCCCCGCTGCTTCGACCGCGGCCGCGAACTCGGCGTTCTCGGCCAGGAAGCCGTAGCCGGGATGGATGGCGTCGGCGCCGGTCGTCCCGGCGGCGGCGAGGATCGTCGCCTGGTTGAGGTATGATTTTGATGCCTGCGGCGGACCGATCTCGATCGACTGGTCGGCCAGCCGGACGGCAAGCGAGTCCTTGTCGGCCTTGCTGTAGACCTGGACGGTCGCAATACCGAGCTCGCGCGCCGCACGAATGATGCGGACGGCGATCTCGCCGCGATTGGCGATGAGGAGCTTCTGGATCGTCATGAACGCGCGAACCGTTTCAAACGTCAATCTCGGCAATCGGCTGGCCCGCCATAATGGCCTCCTCGTTCTCGGCCAGGAAACGCAAGATCTTGCCCGCCGCGCCGGCCTTCACCTCGTTGAACGATTTCATCACCTCGATGAGACCGATCGTGTCGTGCTCCGTGATGGTATCTCCGTCGGACTTGTAGTCCGGCTTGTCGGGCGCGGGCTTGCGATAGAATATGCCCGGCAGCGGCGAGAATATCTGTTGAGTTGCCATGGGGTCCTCCTGGTCGTTCGCTTCTTCGGGTCGTTCTCACCGCGCGGTGAGATAGGGGCGGACGGCTTCGCGAACCGCGTGCGCGATCGCGACGGCGTTGGGCGTGTCGGAGTGGATGCAGATCGAATCGGCTCCGACCAGGACGTCGTTTCCGGCCACCGACCGGGTCTTGCCTTCATTTACGGCTCGCGTGCACCGTGACGCCGCGTCGGCCGGATCCTTGGCCTCGTGCTCGCGCGTGATGATGAGGCTGCCGTCGGCATTGTAGTCGAGGTCGGCATAGTATTCGGCGACGAAGGTATGGCCGCGCCGCTCGTAGACCATCTGATGCAGCGTACCCTTCATGCCGAGCAGCGGCACCTTATAGACATCGGCGGCATCCGCGACGGCTTCTGCGATGTTCTCGCTGCGCGCGGCCATGCCATAGAGGGCGCCGTGCGGCTTGATGTGATTGAGCGGCAGCCCTTCGGCATCCAGGAATGCCTTGAGAGCGCCGATCTGATAAAGCAGGCAGTTCGTCAACTCCTCGCGGTCGATCTTCATCTCCCGCCGCCCAAAACCCTGCAAGTCCGGCAGCGACGGATGGGCGCCGACCTTGACGCCGAACTGCTTGGCGAGTTGCACCGTTTGCCGCATGTGGTTGAAGTCGGATGCATGGAAGCCGCAAGCCACGTTGGCGACATCGATGTGGGGCATCAGCGCCTTGTCGTCGCCCATCTTGTAGAGGCCATAGGCCTCGCCCATGTCGCAATTAATCACGACCATTCTCCTGTTTCCTCTCAACGGCTTGCGTTCGATCCAAGGGGGACGGCCGCCCGCAGGTGCGACAGGCACCGCGGGCGGCGCATTGCCGATTTACTTCGACACCAGATAGTCGACCGGGATCTTCTCCGAGATGGTCCACTGATCGACCATCTTCGGCTTGCCGGCCTCGGTGTCGATGATCAGGTAACGACCCTGGTTTTGATGGTGGATGTCCTTGTTGAAGGTGCGCGGCCCGAACAGCGTGGCCTCGTTGTTCATCTTTTCCAGTTCCGCGACGACGGCCGGAGCGTCGGTGGTCTTGGCGTGCTCGACCGCCTTGGCCCAGACGTCGATCAGGACATAGCCAGGATAGACGTACTGGCTGGACGGATCGCCGCCCGTCACGTCCTTGTACTTCTTGTTGAACTCGTTGACCTTCGGATTGGGATCGTCGCCGTAGATCGAGCCCTGCACCGGAACGTAGAAGTTCGACAGATCCGGAATGGCGTTCAGCCAGTAGCTGCCGTCCATGCTCGAACCGTTGAGGATCATCGACTTGATGCCGGCGGCCCGGATCTGCTTGATGGCCGACACCGCGCCCGGCATCATCGTGCAGACCATGATGGCGTCGGGCTCCTTCGGCAGGCTCTTGATGCGCGTGATCTGGGACGCAATCGAAGCATCATCATTCTTGAAGGTGTCGCTTCCGGCCAGCGTCGCGTCCTTCAGCTTCGGCATCATCCAGTCGAAGCCGTCGCAGATGCCCTTGTTGTAGACGGTCCAGCTGTCGAGCAGCCGGTAGAAGCTGCGGGCATTCTTCTTGTTGTAGGCCCATTCCGCCATGGTCGCGCCCTGCACGGCCGCCAGAACGGAGCCGGAGAACGAGTAGGGACCGACGCCGGGGATGCCGGCCTTGATCGACTCGGCGCAGAGGAAGAACGAGACCTTGCCGGCCGCCTGCGCCTGGAGTGCCGCCGGCGCGCCGAAATCGTAGTCGCAGGAGACGACCACGAGATCTGCGCCCTGGTCGAGCACGGCAAGGCCGGCCTTGGCGCCCTCGGCCTGGTCGGTCTTGGTATCGGCAAAGACGGCCTTGATCTTCTTGCCGAGCAAGCCGCCCGCCTTGTTGATCTCGTCGATGCGGATCATTGCCGCATCTTGTGCCGGCTTGTCATAGGCCTGCATGAAGCCTGACGCTGCGGTCGCAAATCCGATGACGATCTCGTCGGCCGCCTTGGCCGGTGCGAACCAGAGTGCGGACACCCCAGTCAGGACACCCAGTATTCTCGCAAGACGCATAACCATTCCTCCAGTTGTGTAGCGAACTTCAGTTCAGTTCCTTCATCGCCGTCCGCACCGGGCGTGACAAACGTCGCAGCATCGGCCATCCGCGCCAGGAGAACTCCTGGTTGCGGGTGAGACCGGTCGGCAGATACATCAAGATGACGATGGTGATGATGCCGATCGCGATCTCCTGGACCCCGTTCGGCAGTGCGACCTTGATTGCGCCAAGGCTGATGCCTTTTTCAAGATTGCGGAACAATTCGATCAGCACCGAGATCGTGACGACGCCGGTGACGGCGCCGCTGAGGCTGTACATGCCGCCGACGACCAGCATTGAGAGGGTGATGAAGGTCGTCCGCAGATAGAAGGCACCGGGGTTGACGATGCTGAGGAAGTGCGCGTAGAGCGCACCGGCGATGCCGATGATGAAGGCGCTGACCACGAACGCGACCAGCCGTTCGCGGACAATGTCGATACCCGAGGCGCTGGCGGCAACGGACTCATCGCGTGTGGCCCGAAGCGCGAGCCCGGAGCGGGAAATCGCGTAGAGGTAGGCGATCGCGATCGCAACTGCGGCACCCAGCCAGCCGATCCAGACGTTCATGGTCGGCGGTATGCCGACGATCGAACCTTGTCCGCCCGTGACCGAATCCCAGTTCGAATAGACGTTGTTGATGACGCCGAGCAGTCCGAAAGTCGCGATCGAGGCGGCAATCCCCGACAGGCGCATGATGACGCGTCCGACGACGAGCGCGAACAGGGCGGCGAACACGCCCGAAATCGGCGTGGCCACCCACATCGGCAATTGCGTGTGCAGCAGCCAGGTCGGCAGTCCCTTGAGCGTCATCGACTTCATCACGGGCGGGATCGCGAGCCATGCGGTCATGTAGGCGCCGAGGCACATGAAGCTGATGTGCCCGAACGACAGCAGGCCCGAATTTCCGACAAACACGTAGAGGCCGACGACAACCATGATGTTGATGAACATCTCGACGGCGGTTCGGTTGAATGCGCGGCTGCCGAACTGATAGCTCAGCGCAGCCATGACGAGCAGGACGACGATCAGGACGATCGGTGTCAGCATCGTTTGCCGGATGACGGACGGCCGCTTTGGCATCGATCAGACCCTCTGCTTGGCGGATTTCGGTGCAAACAGGCCTTGCGGCCGCACCAGCAGGACGACGATCACCGCGCCATAGACGAAGGCATCGCGAAAGACGCGCGCGTCGTGCGGCAGTGTCGCCTGGAAGATGACGCTGGCGGCGCCGATGATGAAGCCGCCGGCGACGGCACCGGGCACGCTGCCGAGACCGCCGATCACGGTGGCGATGAAGGCGATCAGCATGACGTTGGCGCCCATGTTGATGTCGGCGGTGCCGGAGATAGTGGCCAGGATCAATCCGATCGCCGCGGCCAGCATGCCGCTGATGGCAAAGGCCAGCAGGATGACGCCGTTGGCACGGACCCCGAGCATGCGCGCCATGGTGAAGTTTTCGGCTGCGGCGCGCATTTCGAGGCCATAGCGCGTGCGCTTGAGGAACAGCACCAGCACAGCGAGCGCGGCCAGCGTGATGACGATGGTCACGACTTGGAGCATCGGGATGTGGGCGCCGAGAAAATCGACCGGGAGGCCGAGGCTTGGCCACAGCGTGATCGACTTCGGGCGGCTCGAATAGAGCATCAGCATCAAGTGCCGGATGACGAAGCCGAGGGCAAAGGACGCGATCATCATCGTCGCCGGATTGGTGTTGCGGAAACGGCGGAATACGACGATCTCCGACAGGATGGACAGTGTCGCGCCGATGATCAGCAACAGCGGAATCAGGAGATAGAACGGCAGCATGCCGGCGAAAACGACCGCGGTTGCATCGATCGACGGCCATAGCATTGCGAACACGCAGAAGGCGATGAAGTCGCCATGGGCGAAGTTGACCAGCCGCATGACGCCGAAGATCAGCGCGATGCCGAGGGCGCCCAGGGCATAGAGACTGCCGAGGCTCAGTGCGTCGAAGATGATCTGCAGAACCGCCGTCATTCTCAGTGGTCTCCGAAGCCGAAATAGGCTTGCTTCAGACGTTCGTCCTTGATCATGTCGGCCGCGGCGCCCTCGAGGACGATGCGCCCGCCGCGAATCAGGATCATGCGTCCGCCGGTCATCATGGCGCGCGTCGAGCTCTGCTCGACGATCAGCAGCGTCAGCTTGCGCTGCGCCCGTAGCCGCACCAGGATCTCGTAGACCTGATCGATGATCTTGGGTGCAAGTCCCAGCGAAGGCTCGTCGATGGCCATGATGCGCGGAGCCGTCATCAACGCACGACCGATGACAAGCATCTGCTGCTGGCCGCCGGAGAGCATGCCAGCCGCAGTGTGGCGGCGATCGGCCAGCATCGGGAATTCGGCGTAGACGGAGTCCAGGTCGCCGGCGATCTTGTGCCTGTCGGCTCGCATGCCGGTGCCGACCTTCAGATTTTCCTCGATGCTCAGTGCGCCGAAGACGTTGCGTCCTTCCGGCACCAGCGAAAATCCGCGCCGGGCGATGTCCTCCGGCGAGGCACCCGTCACGTTGGCGCCGTCCATGGTGATGGAGCCCGAGCCCGCCGGCACGACGCCGGCGATCGCGTTCAGCAGGGTCGACTTGCCTGCGCCATTGGGGCCTGTCACGAACAGAACCTCACCTTCGGCGATCTTCAGCGTGACGCCGCGCAACGCCGTCAGGCGTCCGTAGCTGACGGTGATGTCGTCGACGGCGAGCAGCGTCATGATGCGGCGCCCATCTCGGCCGCGGGCGCCGTGATCACTTCGTCGCGCTGCGTGCCCATATAGGCGTGCCGCACCGCGTCGCTGTTGCGGATCTGCGCCGGCGCGCCGACTTCGATGATCTCGCCGGAATCGAGCACGAAGATGCGCTCGCAGAGTTCGAGCACGAGGCCGATGTTGTGCTCGATCAGCAGCACGCCGACGCCGAGTTCAGTCGCGATCCGCCTGATGATGACGGCCAGGTCGTGGCTTTCATGCTCGGACATGCCGGCTGCGGGTTCGTCGAGCAGCAAATAACGTGGCGTGCACATGATGGCGCGGCCGATGGCGACGCGGCGCTCGTCGGTGTAGGGCAGGGCGCCTGCGATCGTGCTGCCGAGATGCGATATGCCAAGCCAGGCCATCACGCGCTCGGCCTCCGCGATCGCCTCGCGCCGCGTCTGGCCCATGCCCACGCCCGTGACCTCGAGATTGTCCACGACCGGCAGGTCGCGGAAAAGTCGGCCGGACTGAAATGTGCGAGCGACGCCCTTGCGTCGAAGCTTGTGGGGCGGGATGCCATTGAGCATCTCGCCGTCCAGGTCGACGGTCCCTGTGCCGACCGGCTGGAACCCCGTCAGCACGTTGATAAGTGTCGTCTTACCGGCGCCGTTGGGGCCGATCAGTCCGGTGATGCGTCCCCGCGGAACGTTGAGCGCGACTTTGGACAGTGCTTTCAAGCCTTCGAATTGGACGCTGACGTCGCGAGCGCCCAACTCCAAGCCACCGGAAGTCATCTCAACGCCTTCTCACTCGTCGCCAATCACAGACGGAGTTTTGCGTTGCGGGAGACGCTTGTAAAATTCGAAATATCGTTCGCGGATATCTGAAATTCTGATGTTGCTGAGTTTCAGAGAGGTGAACGTGCAGACCGCTCGAATTTAAGCACGTTGCAAGCCAGAGGTTGCAGGCCATGCTTGGAGCAGGACGCGGTTTTATGTGAACGCTGTTCCGTGCGTCCATCATTCCTGTCCTGCACAGTGGACAGGCGTGGCTGCCTCGGAGTTGGGCGGTGCGCTCCAGGTGATCAGGAGCCGCCGCGCGCAATCGTCGCATCCGGGAGTGTCAGCAACGGAATCGTGGAGCAGCAGGAATCGGGCAAGCACGGGCTTTGGTCTACGCTTTGCAAGTTGCGGCTAGGCAAGTTGCGGCAAGTTGCGCGACACGATCGAAACGGCTGAGTGCCCCGCGCCCTCGGCAGCAGTTTCAGCATTGCCAAAATCATCGAGGGATTAGGACATGATCAACCGTAGAGACGTGATGTTAGGTGGGCTTGCCGGTGCCGCAGCGTTTGGCTTCGGGCGGGTCAATCCCGATTTTCTGGTGAACTCCGCCTTTGCAGCCGAAGGCAAGGCACTGCGATTTCTCGGCGCGGAAGCGCTGTCTGGAAATTGGGATCCGACCACGCACACCAATCTCGGTCAGTTGATCGTCGAAGGATTCGTGTTCGGCTATCTGACGCGCGCGCCGATGAAACCGGACAAGCCGGACGAGCTGATCTTCGAATTGGCCGAGTCCATGACGCCGATCGATGCGTCCACGATGGAGGTCAAGCTTCGCAAGGGCGTGAAGTTTCATGACGGCACGCCGTTTACGGCAGCCGACGTCAAGGCGACCTACGAGTATGGCTGCCAGCCCGATCGGCCGGCGCAGTGGTATCCGGGCCTCGTCACCATTGACGTCGTCGACGATTTCACCTGCCGCATCAATACCAAGGCGCACGCTTATCCGGCGGCGCTCTACTACTATCTCTCTTCGTTCCTACCGATCATGTCTGCCAAGGACATCGCCAACAAGGCGCAGTTGTCGGCTCGCATGAACGGCACCGGGCCATACAAATACGTCGAGCAGAAGGGCGACACGACCGTTCTCACCGCCAACGCCGATTTCTTCCTCGGCGCGCCGAAGATTCCCGGCGTCGAATATCATTTCGTCGGCGACACCACGACCCGGACGCTCTCGCTGCTGAACGGCTCGGCGGACATTATCGAGCGGTTGGAGCAGGAGCAGGTCGAGACGATTTCCAAGGATGCTCGCTTCAACATCCACAAGGCGGTGTCGGTCGAGAACAAATATCTGTTCTTCCGTTGCTCCAAAAAGCCGTTCGACGATCCGCGCATCCGGCTGGCGGCGTGCCACTCCATCGATCGCAAACAGGTGCTGGAAGTGCTCGGCGTCTCCGGAACCTACTCCAAGGCGCACATCTCGCCGGTGAAGTTCGGCTATACGGAGGTCGCCGATTATCCGGAATTCGATCCAGCCAAGGCCCAGAAGCTGCTGGCGGAAGCCGGTTTCCCGAAAGGCCAGGGCCTTCCCGAGCTCACCTATTACACCTCGGTCGGCTTCTATCCGAAGACCAAGGAATATGCCGAACTGATCACTGGCATGCTTCAGGAGCAGGGCTTTAAAGTCAATCTTCAGACCCTCGAAGTCGCGGCTTGGGGCAATTTGCTCTATGACAAGCCGGGTGGCGGTGAAGGCAACATGATCGACTGCGGCTGGTGCACAGGGTCGCCTGAGCCGGATCTGGTGCTGCGCACCCACTTCCACTCGTCGTCGAAGCGTATTACCGGCATCGTCGACAAGGACATCGACGCGGTGCTCGACAAGGAGCGCAACGCCACCTCCATCGAGGAGCGCAAGAAGATCCTCCAGACCGAGACGCTGCCGACCATCGCCAAGAAGGCGCCGGCACTTGCGTTGTTCACGTCGGTCTTCATCCACGCCTACAGCAAGAAGCTCGACGGCCTCTACATCTACCCGAACGGCATGCAGGACATGACCAAGGCCACACTGGCATGATGATTGCTCCGGCAGGTCGGACTTGTCCGGCCTGCCGGTACTCCCCGACGAATGCAAGGGTAGCTCTTCCCGATGTTGATCCTGGAATTCCTGGTCAAGCGGATCGCGCAGGGCCTCCTGATCGTCTTCATCACCTCGTTGATCATCTTCACGCTGTTGCGCGTGGTTCCAGGCGATCCCGTCCGTCTGATCGTCGGTGGCATGGCGCCACCCGATGTGGTCGAGAAGGTGGCGACCAAGATGGGGCTGCGCGATCCCATCATCGTCCAATACGGCCGCTATATGCGCGGTCTGCTCCAGGGCGACCTCGGACAATCCTATCTGCGGCCGCGTAGCGGCATGATTGCCGCCGGCGGACAATATGTCGATCCGACCAAGTCGGACATGGCGCTGGTGACCGACCTCATTCTCGAGCGTTTGCCATTCACGCTGCAATTGGGCGGCATGGCCTTGTTGTTCGCGCTGCTGATCTCGTTCCCGGTGGGAATAGCCGGCGGCCTGCATCAGCATCGATGGCGGAACGCCCTGGCGTTCGGCATGCAATCGCTGTTCGTGTCGATCCCGAATTTCTGGCTCGCGATCGTTCTGATCCTGTTTCTGTCGATCAAGCTGAAGCTGCTTCCGGCGCTCGGCTACCAGGGCTTCTCCTATGTCATTCTGCCGGCCTTGGTGCTGGCGGTGGAGATCGCGCCCTTCATCATCCGGACGCTTACGACGTCACTCGGCGAAGTGATGCAGGCGCCGTTCATCGATGAAGCCAGGGTTCGCGGCCTGTCGCGCCGCCGCATCGTCTATTCCCATGCTCTGCGCAATGCGGCGGTCCCGCTGGTCAACCTGCTCGGGATCCAGCTTTCGACCCTGATCGGCGGCGTGCTGGTGATCGAATACATCTTTGACTATCCGGGTCTCGGCAATCTGACCGTCGTGTCTGTCGTCGGGCGCGATTTCCCGGTGATCCAGGGCATCGCCATCACGACCAGCGCGGTGTTTGTCTTCATCAATATCATCGTGGATCTGGTCGCTTATCTCATCGATCCGCGCGTGGAGATCTGACCATGACGGCCACCACGGTCATTGCTGCGGAGCCCGAGCCTCGATTGGCGCGCATCCGGTCCGTCAATCGGAGGATACTGGCTGCAGCCTGGGGCATGTCGAGCTTCAAGGTCGGCTTCTTCGTCTTCATCGCACTGCTGCTCGCATCCGCGATCTATCCCGAGGTGTCCTCGGTCAGCGCCACCAAGATGGTGGTGAAGGACAAGTTCCTGGCGCCGGTCTATCTGGGCGACAAATGGACCTGGGATCACGTGCTGGGCACGGATCAGCTCGGCCGCGACATCCTGATGCGGAGCCTGATCGGGCTGCGCTATTCGCTGCTGGTCGGCATCGTCACTGTCCTCCTGATCTTCATCATCGGCTGTGGTCTCGGCCTGTTTGCAGGCTTCAAGGGCAAATGGTGGGACACCATCATCATGCGGATCACCGACGCCCAGCTCTCGATTCCGATGATTATCCTGGCGATCACCATTCTCGGCGTGTCGCGGCCGACTGTCCCGACCATCATCATCGTGCTGGCGCTGTCCGGCTGGCCGCTGTACGCGCGCGTGGCCCGCAGTGCCGCGGTCGCCGAGCGCGGCAAGGAATATGTGCGTGGCCTGCGCGTGCTTGGGGCCGGAGATTGGCGCATCCTGTTGCTATTCGCAGCACCCAACATCCTGCCACCGATTGCCTTCGTCGCGGTGCTCGATGTTGCCCGCATGATGATCTTCGAGGCGATCCTGGGCTTCCTTGGGCTCGGCATTCAGCCGCCGACTCCGAGCTTTGGCAGCATCATCGCCGATTCCCGCAAATACCTGCTCAATGCCTGGTGGATCGGGACCATCCCGGGCATCTTCCTCGCCGTCGCGCTCACCTCGATCAATCTCATGGGCTCGGCGCTGGAAAAGGCGCGCAACCGCATCTATGGAGGTCTCTGAGATGGATCTCTCGCGCATTCTCGAAATCGACGATCTGACGGTCGGTGCCACGACGCCGGGCGCGGCTCCAATTCTCGATCACATCAGCTTCAGCCTCAGCACGTCGGAGATTTTCGGCATCTACGGGGAGAGCGGTGCGGGCAAGACGGTGCTCAGCCGCGCGCTGGCGAACTGGTTGCCGGAGAGCCTGGAATATCGCGCCGGACGGGTCGCCTTCGCCGGACACGACATCCTTGGCGCCGGTGCGCGCGAAGTGCGGATCGGACGCGACATCGCCTATATCGGCTCCAAGCCGCAGAGTTCGCTGGATCCGACGGTGCCGGTCGGGGTCCAGATCGCGGAGAAGCTGCACAGCGTCAGGCCTGAATGGAACGGACGCGAGTGTCGTGACCGGGTCATGCAGCTGCTCGGCGAGGTCCGAATCCCGTCGCCAAAGGAACGTTACTGGGACTACCCGTCGAAATTCTCCGGCGGCATGATGCAGCGCGCGATGATCGTGGACGCCATTTGTGCCGAACCCGCCGTGCTCATCGCCGACAACGTCACCCAGCCGCTGGACGTCACCATTGCCGCGCAGATCGTGGCTTTGCTCCATGACCTCTGCATGCGGCACAAGATGGCGACGATCTACCTGTCGTCCTCCTTGCCGACACTCGGCCAGTTCGGAGACCGGACGGCCGTGCTGTACCAGGGCCGCTTCGTCGAGCAACAGCCATTCGAGGAGCTGTTGGCTTCGCCGCAATCCGACTACGCGCGCAAGGCTATCGCGAGCGTGCCACGGATGTGGGAGACGGCGGAGGGCCCGCTTGCTCGCCGTCAGGCTCAAGGCGAAGCCCCGCTGATGAAGGTGGAGAACGTCCATCGCACCTATCGCGCCCGCAAGCGCGGCACCTTCAACACTTACAGCAATGTGCAGGCCGTGCGTGGCGTGACGCTCGACATCATGCCGCGCGAGAATTTCGGCATTGTCGGTGAATCCGGCTGCGGCAAGTCGACCCTGACCCGTCTGCTGGCCTGGCTGGAGACGCCCGATAGCGGCAGTATCGTCTTGAATGGGACCTCGCTCGGCGCGCTGTCATCGCGGGACCTGATCCGCAAGCGCAACGAGTTCCAGCTTCTTTTGCAGGACCCCTACAATGCCTTGCCGCCGCGTACCACGGTCGGCCGCATGATCGAGGAGAGTCTCCTGATCCGCAGCCGGGTCCCGCGCGCCGATTTGCGGAAGCGGGTGATCGCGGCGATGGCCGAAGTCGGTCTCGCCGCGGAGCTCTACGATCAGCTGCCGAACGCGCTCTCGACCGGCGAGCGCCAGCGCATCTCGATCGCAAGAGCCCTGATTCTCGATCCCAAGCTCCTGATCCTCGACGAGACCTTGTCGGCGCTGGACCAGCGCGAGCAGGGCAGGCTGATCGAGTTGTTCTCGAAACTGCAGGAAAAGAACGACCTCACCTACGTTTTCATCTCGCACGATCTGGCGATGGTGCGGAAGGTCTGCACGCGGATCGCGGTGATGTATCTCGGCGAAATGGTCGAGATCGCCGACAACCATGATCTGTTCTTCGATCCGCAGCATCCCTATACCAAGGCGTTGCTGTCGGCGGCTCCGACTCTGGAAGAGAAGCCGTTCGATCCCTCCGATTTCCTGCTGGAGGGCGAGCCGCCGAGCCCGATCGACATCCCGGCGGGTTGCAGCTTTGCATCGCGCTGTCCGAAAGCATTCGGCCGTTGCCGGGTGGAGACGCCGAGGCTCCTCGAGCATTCGCCCGGGCGCTTTGCCGCCTGCCATCTTCTCGACGGCGATCACGCGCAGGCGGCGGCTTAAAGACGAGGCCGTGAACTCATAAACCCGCTGGACGGACAGCTTGTCAGTGTCCGCCATGCCCCGATAGTTGACGGGTTGCGTAGCAGCGAAACGACGCTGTGGGCCAACAGCGGACGAACGTCGCTTCCAATTGACAGTCGCAGAGTGATGTTTCCTTAATGTCGTATGAGAGACACTCCGCACGGACAATAGAGGCATTGGTTAGACGATGCGACTGGCACTATCGGGCCGCGCTGATGATCGCGCCGAACGCCGCAGCAAAATTCCTGAATCGATTGCCGCTGCATCATGCGGCGACGTTGACGCTCAGTTGGCTCTCGCTTGGGAGTATGCCCGAGGCGATGCCGTTGACGCGGATTTCGTGACCGCATGGAAGTGGTTTGATCGTGCCGCCTCGTCCGGTCAAGAAAACGCTGTTTTGCATCGAGCCCGCTTCCTTCAGCTTCGCGGCGTCCCAGAAGGAATACGTGAACTTCGTAAGCTCGCTGCGAAAGGTAACTGGAGAGCGCAGTTTTGGCTTGGAACGCACTATCAATCACAACATGGGCGCTTGAGCCAGCTGAGAGCCGCTGCGTGGTACGGTCGATCCCATAAATGTGGGTTCCTTGGCGGCAAGCTCGCGAAGTTAGCGCAACTGCGAAGAATAGCGCATCAACCCTTTAGAACGTTGTTTGCCGCTAAGGTCACTCTTGAGTTCGTTTCGACCTTCATGCAGCTGTTTCGCCGAGATGAGGCGCTCGAAACCCATGAAATGTTGATGTATCGCTTGAAAAGCAGAAGCCCGTGAAAGCAGCTAGTCAAGCCGTTGAAGTCCGCTTCGGGTCAAATGGGGCGGTCGGACCATGACTGGGACGACTTCCGCTCTACCTCTCGCCCCGGACATGTCGCTGCGGTGCGCCAATCAACGCGATGGGCCAGTAGCGGACCATTCTCCTTGCGGCGATATAGCCAACCCACTCAATGCGAGTGCGGCGAGAACTTATCCTGACGCGGAGATGGCTGGATCGTCAATCGCGTGCAATTGCCAAGCAAACGTTGACGCTGTTCTTGCAATGAACATAGCCAAAATAGAATGGCTGTGTCGGATCTCCTATCGCGGGCGGGGTTTTCGCAGCAACCTGGCTCTCAAGCTGGGAAGCGTAGTGAGGCAGCAACGCTGCGCTAGCAACGCTAACGGTCGCCACGAGAGATGTGAGAAGAGGTCCCCCATGAAGTCGATAGACGAAGTAGGATGGTAGGGCGGCAATCGAATAATAGAGCAGCGTCGGCGACGCAAGCAGAGCCAAGCCAGGAATAAAGAAAACTAGGAAGCCTATCGTGATAGTGCCGGGAATAACAGCGACGAACGTCAACGTAATCAAGGCGCCGAAATAGAGAGCGAGCCAGCCAGGCACAAGTGATCGGCTATCGCGCGAAGGAGGCGGTGAGACGCCACCCGACACATCGTCCCGTTTGTCGCCACTAACACCCATAGTGACCCGTGCCAGTCCTCTCAATGACATCGCTTGGAATTCACCCAACCGGCTCGACCATTAAGTTGCGTCTCTACCTTTCGTCAACCTACTATCTGCGGAAATGCTGAATGTCTCGTGAAGTTGCCGGAGGCCGTGAGCGCATCCGTAACGTCGGCTTCGGGTCACATGCGGCCCTGGAACGGCTGCTGGCGGCAAGTCGCCTGTGGGCCAGATGCGGAAGTCCCAACTTCCATGTGGAGGCAATCTATTTGAAATTAAAGATATTGCCTGCGTATCCGACTGTCTTGCGCGGAAAGTCTTCCGCAACAACGAGCCACTCGTTGGGGTGATCTGAGGGGGTTAGGTACACCCTTTCAAAATCGTCTCCACAGCCGAACTTCCCGTCACCGCTAAGGTCCTCAACGCAGAGCCTGCCTGACGCCAATTTCCAGTGCGTCATGTGCATCGACCAAGTGTCCGGCCGATCCTGCTCATGATGGCAGTTGAACGTAATGATGCGACCATCGGGCGAATAATAGTAGCCTTGAACGGGACACAAGCGGACGTCCCCATGCTCGTCAGTTACGGTTTCACCAGAGATAAACGTGTTACCTATCAAGAACGGGATGGCGCGCGTGCCGACAATTGGAGCTTTCTTGTCGCCGCCAGAAAATTCGCTGACTGCTGAGATCCCCTGAGCAAGATCTGCTGAGTTGACCTGAATCATCTTGCCCGCGCCGTTTGGGTCAACCAGCGGCGTGATTGTCGCATTGCCTTTGACGACAGCGTGGGGGATCAACTCGGACGTCAGGTAGATGCCTATCTTTCCGGTGCGCCCATCAGGATGAGGAGACCTGAAAAGGCGAGGTGCAACATACAACCTGTGGGCCGGACTATCGCAAAGTACAGAAGGGACTTCGAAACAGATCTCCTCGCGATCGACTTTCCAGGGTTGTGTCCAACAGTCGTTGGCTACGCATTCGTAAGCCGTATGCCGATCAGTAAAATAATAGCGGTGATCAAAATCGTTGGCTGGGAAGCCCTTCGGCTTATCCGTCTTCTTTATCACCACCGAGTTGCCGACCAGAAATTCGACGGCATCTTCTCCGGAAAGCTTGACGTAGCCACGCTTGAGCAACGCTTCCGTCTTGTGTTGGAATAGCGCAACCTTCTTTTGCGCAGCGTAAGCGTTATCCCCGACGGATAGCGTCCCATGGGCCAGCACTCCCGTTAGGATTGTGATTGCGGAGCTCCAGCCGTAGCTTCGATCTAGAAAGCCATTCCAACGCAACATATCGCACAACCTTTGCGGGAACCTACTCACAACCTAAGCCTTTGGCTTTCACCAGGCCAGCGTGTGCCACTTGGATGGTTAACCGAACGATGCAACCCTTCCCCGGATGTTGCCGTGTGCGAGGACGGGTACCCACATCCGCGCGAGTTACGATAAAGGTAAGTCCGCTTGCGATCAGCAAAACTATGATGAAAAAGATCGGAAGCAGCAGACTATCAATCAGTAAGGTAAGCTTCACCAGAAAGATCAGTGATGCATGCCTCAACAAGTGAAGGCCAAAGACCTGCACAACGTTCAGGCCGAGAATGAACAAAAGGATGAGCTTCGACGCTTCGAAGCTGTAAAGGATCACATTGGGCTTTTGGTGAAATACAACCACGTCATCCGACGAGAGCGACGCGCGCTTATCAAGCACCAAAGTCTTCATTGTTGCCCGGTTCTCCGTCGATGGCTGCCCTGCCTACTGCCTATCCCTAAGCTCCACTCGCTAAGGTTTGGTATCTAACTATACTCAATTTCATAGAGCGCATCGCGGCGGGCCAATAAGGCTGGTGTCGAAAGTCCGCTGCGGGTCAAAAGCGCCGTTCCGGCGGTCGGCCGTCCGCTTCCGATCTACCCCGATGAGCCGACAATTTAGTGCTCCGCCCCGGCTTCGTGTTCGGGCCATGCGCAGACGCCCTTCGACAATTAAGCAACGAACGCGCGGGCAAGTAGAAACACGCCCGAAGCGCTTAGCGCGACACCGGCGGCGCGGCTGAATGCGCGGCCGTGTGGCAGCAATTTCTCGCATGCGACATAGAGGGCGATGCCCGCAATCCAGACAAGATTCATAACCCCGCTAACGAACAATAGCGCCATCAGGAACCAGCAACAGCCGAGGCAGTAGCCTCCGTGCCGGAGCCCCATGCGTAGTGCGCCCCCTGCACCGTGTTGCCAGTACCGGCTTAGGAATAGTACCGGGCTCTGGCAGTAGCGCAGGCAAGCATGCTTGACCGGCGTGAACTGATAGAGTCCTGCGGCGAGCAGGATGACACCGCCGAGTACCGGGCTGGTGCTTGCCATAGCCATGGACAATAGCCCGACGCGTTCGAGGCCCCACTGCGTCAGGATCGCGAAGAGGCTGAAACCTGCCCACACCAGCAGATAGCCGCCCAAAAAAAGCCAGGCCTCCGCCGAGGGATTGACGGAGGTCACTTGCTTGCGGCGGATTGCCGTGAATAGCAGGATCGTGGGAGCAGCGCTCGGCACCATCATGGCGATCATCATGACCCACCACATGACGAACACGAGCGCAGCGTAGAACGGCGACCACGGCATCGGCATATCCATTGCCATGTCGGCCATGTCGGGGTCCATGCCTGCCCCGGTGGCCAGATATGCCCACGCCAGCGCCACCACGACAGCCAGCCCGACGCCGACGATAAGGCGGTCGCGCCGCAGCAAGTATTCCAAGGCCAACAGCTCAGCCATTGGGCTCACACACGCCTAGGTCAGATCAAAGACAGAACCTTACATGGCATCAAGCCGCAACACCGTCAGGCGTCTGTACGACGTTTGCGAGAGAGCTGTGCGTGCCTTTCGTGTCGAACTTGATCGCGCCGGTCGAGCGGATGTTGGCCGAGGCCACCTCGGCGGCCTTGTGCTCGAACCCTTCCGGCATCACGACCTGGATGCGATGTGGCGTACCGGTGACAGGGTTCTTGATCGGCTCGACCTCCGTCTCCAGCACGCCCTTGGCGACGAGCTTGGCGACGCGCCCGTTCTTATCGAAGGTGAACTCGAAAGGCACGAAAACCGGATCGTGGATCTTGGTGACGATCAGGCTGAAGATATGGAACAGCGTGCCGTCGGCTGAATGCTTGCCGGAGAAGATGTTGAACAGGGCCTCGCGCTGCTCCGCCGTGGCGCGCTCGTCGATGATCGGCTGCATCTGCCCGTTGCCCTCATGCAGTGCGCCGGGAAAATCGACGGTTGCGGCGAACACCAGGCCGTCGAGCTTGGTACTCCCGAAATGTCCTTTGGTGATTCTCATGCCGACCAAGCCCTTGCAGCTGCCGTGGGTCGGCGGAGCATTGAAATCGCAGGGGCAGCCAAATGCACAATTGCAGTTCTTGATCCATTCGCCTTCGAGACGCCAGTCAGATGCAGCCATGACGCACCTCCCATCGCGTTGTCCGCGGGACCATTAAGCCGCTTGATAATCCATTTGCGTCGAAAAATCCGGAGCAATGCGGGATCGGGACTTGATCTGAACGACATGCATCATTCCGGGAAGCCATGCGACGGCTAACGGACCGGCGACCATGCTGTCCCAATCATAGAAGCATATCAGCCCGCGTTCTGAGCGTACAGGTGCATTCGACGCTCTTATCGGGCAGAGCCCTTTGGTAGAGCCGGGCCGATTTCCGGTTGCAAACAGCAGTTAGTCGCCAACAATCAGCTCAGGCTCAATGTAAAGGTTCGCCAACGAAACCCCTGGCGGTAAGCGCGGCACAAAAAATAATAAGGCGCAAGCTGACCGGACGCATCGCGACGTTCGCAGAAGCAGCCTAACGGGCACGTTTCGTGTTTTAACGACGACGCGAATGTCGCTCCTCAGCGCCTTGCTTTCCAAAACCATGTTGCTCGCGGATGGCTATGACGCCGACTGGCTCAGGGAGCTTGCTCGCCAGGAAGGAGCATGGGCGAACACTCCGCCGAAACGAAATCGCAAAGTGTGATGATCGCACTCTGCCAGTGTTTTGCCCGACGTGTCAAATCGATTCGCAAAATCCGCAAAGCCGCGCCGACGATTTTCTACTGTGCATGGGGTTGTTTTCGATTTTCTGTTGTCCGGCCTGGAAGCCTCAATGCTCTAGCGATCAGGGCCGTGGCTTGAACGGCCAATCCATCTTGACGTGACGCATATCCTCCAGCGCCTTGGTCACCTGCAGCACGCCAAGATCGTCGAAGCGATGGCCGATGACCTGGACACCGATTGGCAGATGCCGGGAATCGAACGCCATGCAGACCGTCGAGGCGGGCTGGCAGGTCTGGTTGAACATGGCGGTGAACAGCGTGTGCTCGAGCGGCATCTCGCGGGAGACGCCCGGCTCCTCGGCCGGAAAGTTCACCACCGGCAGCGTCGGTGAGATGACATAGTCCCAGCCTTCGAAGGCCGCCAGCAGCGCCGCTTTCATCTTGGCGATCCGGCCGAGTGCCCGGTAAAGGTAGGTGCCTGAGTGCTTCGCTCCGCCCAGGCTCCACGCGCGGACGTAGGGATTGATGTCGCTTGGCGCGTCGCTGTGTGGGGGCAGGGACGTGTATTCGAGATAGCCGCGGACCTGAAGGAACAAGTCGATGGCCTCATAGGCGTCATGATCGAGCGGCGAGGTGAACGACTCGATGATCGCGCCTGCTCCGGCCAGCAGCTTTCCAGCCGCCTCGACGGTCTCGCGCACGATCGCCTCGGGCTTCATGCCAAAACCCATGTCGGTGAGGACGCCGATCTTCAATCCCTTCACATCGCGCGCGAGGCGCTCGTGATAGCGCACGCCGTCGGCTGGGAGGCTCCAGGTATCGCGCTCGTCCTGCCGCGTCAGCACGCTCAGCAGGCGTGCGATGTCGTCGACGCTGCGGCCCATGGGACCGGCCATGCGCATCGTATCGGCCGGCAGATGCGGCACGCGTCCGTGCGTTGGTTTCAGCCCGGCGAGGCCGCAATGCGCGGCCGGCAGGCGGACCGAGCCCGCGATATCCGTACCGACGGAGACATATCCGGCGCCGGCCGCGACCGATGCGCCGGCGCCCGCCGACGAGCCGCCGGTATTCCAGGCAAGTCCCCAGGGGTTGCGGGTGATGCCGTGCAGCGAACTGATGCCTGACGCCATCAGGCCGCAATCCGGCATGGTGGTTTTTGCAAAGATCACAGCGCCGGCTTCGTGCAACGCGATCGCTGGTGGTGAATCGTAGTTTGAGGGCGGCAGGGCGCGGTTGGCTCCGATACCATGAAAGTAGGGCCAGCCGACCATGGCGACGCTGTCCTTGACGGTCATCGGAACGCCATCGAGCGGACCCAGCGGAGCTCCGGCCTTCCATCGGGCTTCAGACTGTTGCGCGCTGGCCGTGGCCTGCTCTGGACGGAAGCTGAACAGGGCGTTGATCGCGGGATTGACGTCTTCGGAATGGCTGAGGACGGCTCGCAGCACGTCTACCGGCGATAGCGCACGCGAGGCGTAAGCCTCGGTCAACTCGGCAAGGCTCATCCCGATCAGTTCTGCAGCAGACATGGTGGCCTCAATGAGTAGCGTTCCGGATCACTGTCCCGGATAGCGAAAATAGCCTGCGTTGGGGTAGAGCCGCCGCTCGAACGGCATGTTTTGGTGGAGCGCGAGGCATCCCTTTTGCATCTGTCCTGATCAAAATCAGTCCTGATCAAATTGGGCGGACATGAAGGTCGGCTGAACGGCAATCGCAAGAGATCAGAAGTCGCCATGAGTCAATCTGGAACGGAACCGGCCACCATCCGGAATACCATTGCCGGGCTCCCAGGATGGGGGTCCGGAGACATCGTGATCGAGCCTGCCATCCCGATCCTGGCTTCGCCAAGCTGGCGAGGTGTCGACGGCTTTCCCTGGCGCGCCACCAGGAAGGGCGGTGGCGAAAGCATCTTCATCAAGGCCATGGATCGCGATGCGAAGCTCTATATCGACGTGGCGTGCGCCTTCGAGGCGGCGCAGCGTGCATCCGATCTCGGCATCGGGCCCAAAGTGCTGCTGGCTGACCCGAAGGCCGGCCTGCTGGTGATGGAGGATCTCAACCAGGGCTGGCGGGTCGGTACATTGGAACGGATGCTCGAGCGCGACATCGTTGACGCCGTCATTGCGGCGATGCGCCTGTTTCAAGCCGGACCACCGCTGCCACGCCGCAAGAGTGTCTTTGACGAGATTGAGCATTTCTATGCTGCGGCGGCGGCCGCGAAGGCCCAATTGCCGTCGGATGCCGAATGGCTGGTCAAGGAGTTGCGCTTTGCGGCCGACGCCTTCCGAGCGCTGGATATCAAGGCGGTGCCGATCCATGGCGACGGCAATGTGTCGAATATCCTGATCAGCGACGCAGGCGAGGTTCGTCTGATCGATTGGGATCGCGCGACAACGACCGACCCGTTGGAGGATATCGGCAGCTTCCTGGTCGAGGCCTGTGCACAGGAGCCCGAGGCACGCGACGTTTTCACCCGCAGCACCGGGATCTTCGAGGAGGTTGCATTCAACCGTGCGCGGATTTACGGCGTGGCCGATGATCTGCGCTGGGGATTGATCGGCGCGCTGCTCGCCGCCAAATCGGCACGCAACACGCTGGAGTTCTACAAATTTGCCAGTTGGCGCTTCGTGCGTTGCCGCATGGTGGTTCGGGAGCCCCGCTTTGGCGAGATGCTTCGGAGGATAGCATGACCGTTCGTAGAAAAGTTGGTGAGGGGACCACGCTTCACGAACGCAACGTCGAAGCCGCAATCGCTCGCGTCCCGCAATGGCGCGGCAAGGAGGGCGCGTATGCGCCGCTGGTCGGCGGCCTGTCGAACCAGAACTGGCTGGTCGAGATTGCCGGCGACGGGCGTCGCTATTTCGTCAAGGTGCCGGGCGAGGGCTCGGAAATGTTCATCAATCGCGTCACCGCCAACGAGGCCGCGCGCAATGCCCATGCCATGGGTGTCGGGCCGGAGGTCGTCTTCTTCGACGCGGCGGACGGGCTGGAGATCAGTGAATTTCTGGAGGGCTATCGCGCCTGCACCAATGCGGATTTCGGCGATTCCGCCATCCAGTCCGACGTTCTCGATCTCTATCGTCGACTGCATGGCGGCCCCAAGCTCGGCCAGACCAAGACGATCTTCGACATGATCGAGGAACACATCGAGCAAGGCAAGGAACTGGGATCGCATTTCCCGCAGGACATGCCTTGGCTGATGCACCGTTACAATCAGGCCAAGTCAGCCTTCCTGGCGTCGGGCCTCGATCTCGTGCCGTGCTTCAACGATCCCATGCCGGGAAATTTCCTCATTTCGGCCGAGACCGGCGCGCCCAGGCCGATGAAGCTGATCGACTACGAGTTTGCCTCCAACAATGAGCGCAGCTACGAGCTCGGCGTGTTGTTTGCCGAAATGTTCTTTGACGAGAAGCTGACGGAAGCCCTCATCGAGCAATATCTGGGCGAGGTTCGTCCGCAGATGATTGCCCGCGTCATTCTCAACCGTGCGCTCGCGGACATGAAATGGGCCTCATGGGCGGTCGTCAACCGCAAGCTCAACAGCTGGGATTTTGACTACCAGAAGTACGGCGTCTGGAAATACATGCGCGCCCGGGACGTGATGTATGACCCGCGCTGGGACAGCTGGTTGCGGCTGGTGTGAGCCGGCCCGGGCCGCCTCTCGCGGCTATTGCTTCAGGACGGTCAGGGCCTGTTTGAGCAAGCTGTCGTTCGCTGCGGCGATCACGCGTCCGTCGGAGTCCGGTGTGAGCGGCCGCCCATCCCAGTCGCGTATGATTCCGCCGGCGCCCTCGACCACGGGAATCAATGCCATGAAGTCGAACGACTTGAGCGACGTCTCGACGACGAGATCGCAATGGCCGGACGCCAGCAGCCCATATTGATAGCAATCGCCGCCAAATCGTCGGAACATGGCCTTCTTGCTCAGCAGATCGTAGCGAGCCCAATCCTGCGACGTAAAGAAGTCCGGCGAGGATGTGTAGATCTGCGCGTCTTCCAATCTTGCCGTGCGGCTCACCTTGGCCGGCTTGCCGTTGAACGTGACCCCACGCGGCGTGCCGTACCACCGTTCGGCCAGCGCCGGCATGTCGATCATGCCGGCGACAACCGACCCGTCGCGCTCATCGGCCAGCGCGACAAGCGTGCCGAACAGCGGCATTCCGGAGATGAAGCTCTTCGTTCCGTCGATCGGATCGAGATACCAGGTGTAGCGATCGCCCAGGGTCGATCCCATTTCCTCACCGAGGATGCCGTGATCGGGGAAGCGCGCGCCGATCAGGCGGCGTAATTCCACTTCGATCGCGCGATCGGCGATCGTCACCGGCGTCAAGTCCTGCTTGCGTACGAAATCGACGCTGGACCGAAAGTAGGTCAACGCGATCCGGCCGGCCATTTCGGCGAGTTCATCGAAGAACGAAGCGAGTTCGTTCGCGGAAATCTTGTCTTGAATGTCGTCCAATGCTCGCTCCAGGGGAAAGCGCGTCGCGCAGAGCTGCGCAACGGCTGGCCTTGGGAATTCGGCTCTAAACCGTCTCGCGAAGCTCTTGCTTGTGGACGTCCCAATACGGAGATCCGAAAGCCCTGCGTGAGGAGGCCAATCGTGGCGAAGACGATTCGTTCGGTTCGGCAGCACCGGGCCGGGGCGCGGCTTCCGGCGCCTGGCGAACGTCACGCGGGGCCACCTTGAAGTGGCGGCTGAAGCAACGCGAGAAATGCGAGACGTTCTTGAAGCCCACTTCGTAGGCGACCTCCGACACGGTACGGTGGCCCTTGGGATCGGCAACCAGGATTTCGTAGGCTCGCTGCAGCCGCTTGGTCTGCACGAACTGGCTGACTGTGGTCTCGTTGTCCGTGAACAGACTGTAGAGATAGCTCAGCGAGATTCGGCTGCTGGCCGCAATTTTCTTCGGTGAGAGGGACTGGTCGCCGAGATGGATTTCGATGAAATCAACGATCCTGCGACGCAGATGATAGCGCGCATTGCGGACGTCCGTGGCGGCGCCCCGGTCCTCCGAGCCGATCGTGAGCGCTACGAAGCTGATGACTTCGGTCGCAAGCGCCTGTGGATTCGGCGCCGGAAGCTCGATGAACAGCTCGGCCACGTTTCCGATCATTCCGGCCAGAAGGCGGGTCATCTGTTCGTTTGGCTTGAAGCGCCGGCTGATGTGATCCTCGATCGACACGAGACGTCCGCGCAGCTCCGCGGCCGGGATTCGAAGCATCAGAAAGCGAGCGGCCTTGTCGGTCGACAATTCGTAGAAGGCGAGTTCACTGAGCAGGACATATTCGCCGGCCATGGCAATACCGACGCGGCCGTCCTGGCTGAATGCCACACAGCCCGTCAGGGGAAAGACAAGCGCATAGGAAGCATCGTGGATGCTGGAGGTGCGTTTCCAACTGCAGGTGAAGGCTCGGTGCGGCTCGACGAGCTCGAGATCGAGGCGACCGATCCTGGTTCGCTGGTGCAGCGCAGGACCCTTGTCTCCGTCACCATCAAGGCCGGTATACTCCTCGCGAGAAGCAAGAGATGTGAGGCTTGCTATGGTTTGGTCTTTCTCAGGGTTGGGCAACAATCAACTCCGTTCCGGCTTCACGGAGTGCCGTTGCCAGAGATCCTTCCGGTTGCCGATCGGTAACCAGACGGTCGATATCGGTCCATTGCGCAAACACGGTCAGAGCGCGCTGGTCGAATTTGCTGTGATCGGCGACCAGGATCGCTTCCGCAGCGCGCTTCACCATCGCGCCATAGATCGCGCCAGCCTCGTCATCCGCATCGTTCGCGCCCCGGGCGCTGATGCCTGTCGCACTCACGATGGCACGGTTGGCCTCGTAGCTGTTGATGTTGGCGATTGTCTGTGTACCGAACACGTAGCCTTCGGTCGGGTGATAGCGGCCCGGGCAGCACAGCACCCTGATGGAGGAGTTGACGGCGAGCGCGCCAGCAATCGCATAGTCGTGCGTGATGACCGTGATGTCGCGCGCGCGCAAAGCCAATCGTCTCGCGACGTGAAACGTCGTGGCGCCCGCGGCCAGCATCAGGACTTCGTTTGGCAGAACGAGGTCGGCGATCACGGCGGCGATCGCTTCGCGTTCGGCGATCATGAGCGCCTTGCGATCGGTGAGAGCCGGCTCGAGCGCAAACGGGCGGGAGGCGCCGCCATAGGTCCGGTTGATGAGCTTCTGTTCCTGAAGCTCAACGAGGTCTCGGCGTATGGTTTCGCCGGATACACCAAGCGAGGCCGCAATCTCGGAGGCGCGCAGGGTAGGGGCGGCGGTGAGTTGCGCGATGATGTGCTTGTGGCGCGCCAGCTTCGAGAGGCGATCGCCATCGGTCTTTCGTGGCCGCTTGTCGGCCCCGGAGGCGTCGCTGGTCTGTAGCGGCTCGCTCGTCATTGGGGTGTCCTCACCTGCCCAGCCGTCGGCACAAGGAATTCTTTCTCACAGCAGATTGGAAAGATACACTAATTTTGTGGCAACTCCCTCAAATTTTGAGCAGCCAAATGCCCGATATCGCCGCAAGTCACGTCGGTATCAGCTTAATATATTGAAAACAAAATAGTATTTCCGAACGCCAGAGGCTGTGTGCCTGAGGCTCTGATGTTTCTTGCCTCTGATCAGCTTGACGTTGTGGGAATTCACACATTTCTCCAAGCTGATCGTGGAATGGCTGCGGCACGATCGCTGCAGTGATCGCTTTGACTTGCGCAAGGCGCGGTCAGAGGAGGCGTGCGGTGCAGAAGGAACGAGAAATTCTGGCGTTGAACGCCTTCGACCGGAGCCGCGCGTCCGCGATGGGCGCCGAACTCGGGGAGGCGGTGCAACGACGCCTGCGATCCTTCGGCAAGGCTTCGGTCCTGTTTTACGAGGAGCCGATCCGAATGGAGCGCGCCGAAGGCGTCTACATGTTTGACCTCGAAGGCCGCCGATATCTCGATCTCTATAACAACGTCCCGTCAGTAGGGCATTCGCACCCTCGCGTCGTTGAGGCCGTTCGCCGCCAGATCGGCGTTCTCAACATCCACACGCGCTATCTCAACGACGTGGTCGATGTCTATGCGGAGCGCTTGCTGGCGACCTTTCCATCCGAGATCGATCATCTGGTGCTGACGTGCACCGGGAGCGAGGCTAACGATCTGGCGCTGCGGATCGCGAAGGTCGCAACCGGCCGGGCCGGCTTCATCGTCACGGAGACGGCGTATCACGGCAATACTGCAGCCGTGACCGATGTATCGCCGTCCTCACGTCCCGGCCAACCATTGCCGTCCCATGTGCGGGTGGTGCCGGCGCCTGAGATGTTCCGCAATCCCGTTGGCGATCCCGGTCGGCGTTTCGCCGACGGTGTTGCTGCGGCAATTACCGATCTCGAGCGAAGCGGTGTCGGGTTTGCAGGGCTGCTGGTGGATACGATCTTTTCGAGCGACGGTGTCTATTCCGATCCGGCCGGCTTCCTGGCGCCGACCGTGAAACTCGTCCACGAACGCAAGGGTCTGTTCATTGCCGACGAGGTGCAGCCCGGTTTTGGACGCACCGGTACAGCCATGTGGGGCTTCGCGCGTCATGGTGTCGTCCCCGACATCGTGACCATGGGCAAGCCCATGGGCAATGGCTTCCCCATGGGAGGCGTCGCTCTGCGTGCACCATTGCTCGATTGTTTTGCGGCGGAAGTGAAGTACTTCAACACGTTCGGCGGCAACCCGGTGGCCGCTGCGGCGGGGCTTGCGGTGCTCGACGTGATCAATGATGAGGGCCTGTTGCAGAATGCGCGCGAGGTCGGACGTCATCTGATGGACGGATTGCGCGAGATCGGCAATCGGCACATCCAGATCGGGGATGTTCGCGGTGCCGGTCTGTTCATCGGCCTCGAGCTCGTAACTGATCGTGACAGCAGGGAGCCGGCGCCGGAGCTCGCAATCACGCTGATCAACCGCCTGCGCCAGCGCGGCTTCCTGATCGGCGCCGCCGGACCATTCGGCAGTACGCTCAAGATTCGTCCGCCGCTGTGTTTCGGCGCGGATCACGCGGATATGTTCATCACCGCCTGCGACGAAGAGTTGCGCGCGATCTCGGCGGCTTGAGGAGCTCGTTCGAAGTTCATGGATGCAAGAAACGTAAAATCCGCCGCCGATGCCAGGGCTCTGGTCGAGGAGCGAGGCCTGTCCCACGTCAAGCTTGGGATTGTCGATCTCGACGGCGTCATTCGTGGAAAATATCTCGCGCGTGACAAGTTCTTTGGCGCATTGGAGGGCGGCCTCAGCTTCTGCGACATCATCTTCGGTTGGGATTCCAACGACCAGATGTACGACGCCGGCAAGTTTACCGGGTGGCACACGTCTTTTCCGGACGCCACTGCCCGCATCGATCCGGCGACCTGCCGCGATATCCCGATGGAAGAGAACATGCTGTTCTTCCTCGGCGAGTTCGAGGGCGAAGCGGAAAAGCTGTGCCCGCGCCGGCTGCTCCGCCGGGTCATCGATCGTGCCGAAGGCATGGGATTTGCCCCGTCAGTGGCGGCCGAGTTTGAATTCTTCGTGTTCGATGAAACGCCGCACAGCGTGCGGGAAAAGAGCTTTCGCGGGCTGAGGAATCTCACGCCGGGCTGGTTCGGCTATTCCATGCTGCGCGCCTCGGTGGAGTCGGAATTCCATCGCTCGCTGCTCAAGCTGTGCGACGAGATGGATATGCCAATCGAGGGTCTGCACACCGAGACCGGCCCCGGAGTCCTGGAAGCGGCGATCCTGTACACCGATGCGCTCGCGGCGGCGGATCGCGCGGTGCTGTTCAAGACCTTTTCGAAAGTCTGGGCCGAGCGCCAAGGCAAGATGCTCACCTTCATGGCCAAATGGTCGAACGCGTATCCCGGCCAGTCCGGGCACCTGCATCTCTCGCTGCGCGACAAGGACGGCAATCCGGCATTTTACCAGAGCGGGCGTCCAGGCAACATGTCCGATACCATGCGCTGGTTTGTCGGCGGTCAGCAGGCATTGCTGCCGGATCTGCTTGCGATGGTTGCGTCCACCGTGAACAGCTATTCGCGTCTGGTACCGGGCTTCTGGGCACCGACGGATGCGACCTGGGGAATCGAGAATCGAACCTGTGCGCTGCGGGTCATTCCAGGCAAGCCGGCCAGCCAACGAGTCGAGTACCGGGTCGCCGCCGCCGATATCAACCCGTACCTTGCGATTGCCGCGGCGCTGGGATCGGGACTCTGGGGGATCGAACACAAGATCGAACCGAGCGAGCCAATCGTCGGGAATGCCTATGAGCGAAGTCACCCGCCCGAGCGTGTGTTTCCGCGCACGCTGTCGGAAGCCGCCGAGCGATTGATGGCCTCGCAGGCGGCCCGCAATCTGTTTGGCGACGTCTTCGTCGATCACTACGCCATGACACGGCAGTGGGAGGAGCGCGAATTCCGCAAGGCCATCACCGATTGGGAGCTTGCTCGCTATTTCGAGATCATCTGATCCCGCTTCGCCCTCCCTCGAACGAGTAACTTTCCGTGAACGACTTTGTATGCATTTCACCGATCGATGGCAGCGAGGTTGCCCGCCGCCCAATCGCAGCCGCCGGCATGTCGCGCCTCGGCTTTGAGGCGCTGACCCGACCAAAATCATTCCACCTTCGCATCGAGCACTGAGAGCCGCATATGGATGTCCAAATCACCGGGGCCTGGAATTTTCCGACCCGCGTCATCGCCGGTCCGGGACGCATCGCCGAGCTTGCCGAGGCGTGCGGGACATACGGCCTTGCCAGGCCTCTGCTGGTGACCGACCATGGTCTTGCCAAGACCGACCTCATCGCCGGCATCGTCAGTCGCGTTCGCGAGGCGGATATCCCGCTCGGCGTATTCTCCGACGTGAAGGCCAATCCGACGGAATCGAATTTGCGCGCGGGTGTTGCGGCATTCAAGGCGGGCGGCCATGACGGTGTGATCGCGGTCGGGGGAGGTTCGGCGCTGGACGTCGGAAAATGCGTTGCGTTCATGGTGGCGCAGTCGCGACCGGTATGGGACTTCGAGGACGTCGACGACTGGTGGACCCGCGCCAACACGAATGGCATCGTACCGATCATCGCCGTGCCGACCACGGCCGGCACGGGTTCCGAGGTGGGCCGTGCCGTCGTGATCACGCGCGAGGACGCGCATGAGAAGAAGATCATCTTCCATCCGATGATGATGCCGAAGATCGCGATCGAGGATCCCGAGCTTGCAATTGGGCTCCCGCCGTTTCTGACGATGGCGACCGGCATGGACGCGCTGTCGCACTGCTTCGAGGCTTATTGCGTCAAGGCATTCCATCCGCTCGCCGACGGCATTGCCCTTGAGGGGATGAAGATCGTCGACAGCTACCTGCCGCGTGCGGTCGAGAATGGTCGCGATCTCGAAGCCAGATCGTACATGTTCGCGGCTGCGTCGATGGGAGCTACCGCGTTCCAGAAGGGACTGGGCGCAATCCATTCCGTTTCCCATCCGGTCGGTGCGCGCTACGACACCCATCATGGACTGACCAATGCTGTGGTCTTTCCTTACGTCGTTGTCTGCAATAAAGATGCGATCGCCGACAAGATTCCGCACATAGCTCGCGCGCTGAATTTGCCGAACCATGGTTTCGATGCGGTTTTGTCCTGGATCCTGGCCTTGCGAAGGAAGCTTGGCGTGCCGCATACTTTGGCCGAGCTCGGTGTGAAGGAGAGTGACGCCCGGGCAATTGCGGCCGATGCGGTGAAGGATCCGACGGCGGGCGCCAATCCCCGGCGGTTGACCGAAGCGGAGTTCGAGCAACTGACGCTTGCGGCCATTCGCGGCGATCTCGGAACATGATCGCGTTGCACGATCTCATCGCAGGCTTTGCGGTGATTGGTGCGACCGATGACGGCGGCGTCTGCAGGCTTGCAGCAACGGCGCTCGACAAGCAGGCGCGAGATCTGTTTCTGCGCGAGATCGGCGAACGCGGCCTCGCGCCGAGGATCGATGCGATCGGCAACATGTTCGGCGTCGCAATTCTTGCCCCTGCGTCGGACGACGTCGTGATCACCGGCTCGCACCTCGATTCTCAGCCGACGGGCGGTCGATACGATGGTGCCTATGGTGTGTTGGCAGGACTCCTTGCGGTGGAAGCGGTCAGGGAGCGTTGTCTTGCGACCCCCGGCGCCGCACGACGTAATCTGGCTGTCGCAAACTGGACCAATGAGGAGGGAGCCCGTTTTCAGCCCAGCCTGACCGGTAGCTCCGTCTTCGCCGGCAGCTTGAGCTTGCAGGATGCCTATGCCTGCGCAGACGGCGACGGCGTCACGCTCGGCGCCGCGCTGGCCGCGATCGGCTATTGTGGTGTCACGCCACTCGAGCTTCGCCCGGTACGCTATGTGGAACTTCACGTGGAGCAGGGCGATCGGCTTGAGCAGACCTCAGGGACATTGCCGCGGTTTCCGGCGCCTGGATGACCCGCAAGATATCGGTCGTCTTCGAGGGTGATTATTCGCATACGGGACCGATGCCAATGTCGATGCGCCGAGACGCGCTGCGCGCGGCCGCGCGTGCGATCGAATCCCTCTATGTCGAAGTCGCGCGCGAGAACGCCGGCGCGCATGCCTCGGCGGCTCGCATCAGTGTCTACCCGAATTCGCCGAATGTGGTGGCGGGCCAAGCGAGGGTCTGGTTCGAGATCCGACACGAAGACGAAGCCGTCGTTGTCGCTATCAGTGACCGATTTCTGAAGCGGATCGAGCGAGAGGCTCGCGAGATCGGAGTCGGCATCTCGATAGCCGCCGACGAGAGGCGGTCGGCCCCCTTGCTCGATCCGGCTGGTGTCGAGTTGATCATGGCCGTTGCGAGCGATCTCGGCTGCAAGGCCATGACACTCAAGACCATCACGGGGCATGATGCCCTGGCGATCCAGAAACGCATTCCGGCTTCACTCATATTCGTGCCCAGCCAAGGCGGCCTCAGCCACAATCCGCGTGAATTCACGGCACCTGAAGCTCTCGACAAGGGCTACGCCGTGCTGGTCGAGACATTGTGGCACATGGTCACTGCGCAAGAGTGACGCCCGAACGGGCCAGCGCTTGAACCACCTTGCACAGTTTTGCTACAGGCCGGCACGAATTGCGGCAATTTCCGCTGCAACAACGCGCTTGACATAATATCCGATCTCAACGACCGTATCGCGCAAGCGTAGGGCAAGACGGCCCATCAACGCGGTGAGTTCAACCATTTCCAACGCCACGCTTTCATCGCGTGTTCGGTTGGCGGCGAGGGCGCCCTCGGCTTCACAGCCGACGGGCGCTTTTTTGTTTTGGATCGAGTGATGGCGCAGAAGCGGTATCGAATTGGCGTGATGTTCTCGACGACGGGCTCCTACAGCGTCGTCGCGCGCTCGATCCTTAACGGCGCATTGCTGGCCTTCCAGGAGGTCAATGCGAGCGGTGGCGGCATCGTATTGGAGCCGGTCGTGGTCAATCCCTCCGGCGACCTTGCTCGTTATCGTTCGCTCAGCCTCGAACTCCTGGGGTCCGGCATTCGCCAGGTGGTCGGCTGCTACACCTCGTCGAGCCGCAAGGAGGTGATCCCGTGCTTCGAGAAGTTCGATGGACTGCTGTGGTATCCGTCTCACTACGAGGGTTTCGAGAGTTCCGATAACGTCATCTACACCGGCGCCGCACCGAACCAGCACGTGCTGCCGTTGGTCGATTACCTGGCATCCCGGGTCGGCTCTCGCGCTTTCTGCGTGGGCTCCAACTACATCTGGGCCTGGGAGAACAACCGCATCTTTCGCGAGGCGCTGATAGCGCGCGGCGGCGCCGTGCTCGCCGAGCGCTATCTTTCGGTCGGCGATACCGAGGTCGACCAGGTGATCGCGGCCATCATCGATCAGCGACCCGATTTCGTCTTCAACAATCTGATCGGCACGAGTGCCTATGCCTTCTTCCGCGCGTTCCGTGCCGCCTGCCGCGCCCGCGGCATCGACCAGGCCGCCGAAATTCCGGTCGCGAGCTGCACGCTGTCGGAACCGGAATTGCCGGAAATCGGCCCGGACGCGGTCGATGGGCACCTGTCCTCGAGTGTCTATTTCTCCTCGCTGAATTCTCCCGAGAATGCCGCCTTCATTCGCGCCTACAGGGCGTCTTTTCCGGATGGACCGGTGTCGTCGGCAGATGCTGAATCCTCCTACATCGCCGTCAAGCTGCTCGCAGCGGCATTGGCGCAGGCCGGGACTGACGACGCCCGCACGGTGCGCGCCGCTGTGGCCGATCAACGACTGCGCGCCCCGCAAGGGGAAGTCCGCATCGACCGGCAGACCTTTCACGCTTGGCTCACGCCACGGATCGGTCGCTCGGCCGCCAACGGGCAGTTCGAGGTGCTGCTGGAATCCCGCGAGCCGATCGCGCCAGATCCGTATCTTGTTCAGTCGTCGCCGCGCTTTGCCAGCGCGATGCGCTCTCCGCTGTTGAAGGTGGTGCAATCATGAGCTCCCGACTGCTACAGAACTTCAAGGGCGGCCGCGCCATCGTCGTCACCCGGCGAGGCGGATGGGAAAGCACGCTCGAAACAACGCTCGCCAAGCTCGGGGTCTCCACTGAATATCCGGAGATCATCGATAGCCACGCGCAGATCGACGTTGCGAGCCTTCAGGCCGACCGGGACATCCTGTTCGTCGACGGCGACCTCGAAGGCGCGGTTGCGATCGAGGTCAACCCGGCTTCGCGGCTACCGCCGGTGCCGGTGATCGGGCTCGTCGGCGTCGAGGCGCCAAGCCGGCTCAAGGCGCTGGTTAATCTCGGCGCCACCTCATTCCTGCGCAAGCCGGTGCATGGTGGCGCGGTCTATACGTCGCTTTTCATGGGCATCAACCAGTTCTTGCTGCGCGCTGAAATGTTTGAGCGTCTGCAGGACCTCGAGGAGCGCCGTCGCGGCCGCCGCGCGGTGATCCGGGCCGTCATCCTGCTGATGCAGCAGGATGGCTTTGACGAGGAGGGTGCCTATTCCCGGCTCCGTCGCGAAAGCATGCGCGCGCGGCAGAACATGGAACTCTATTGCGAGGAGTTTCTGAACAAGCGGGCGAAGCCGCCCGATATGACGGGCCGCACGACCGGCATCATGCTGCAAGGCGGCGACAAGCAAGCCATCTAGGAGAAGCAAAATGAGCAAGTCTGTATTGCGGGGGCTGCGTGCCGCAGCCCTCACGGGGACGCTTGTCCTCGGATCCACCCTGGCACCAGCGGCCGAGAACCCGATCAAGCTCGGCGTGCTGGAGGATCAGTCCGGCGACTTCGCCGCGGCCACCATCGGCAAGGTCCACGCCATCGAGCTCGCCGCCGAGGAGATCAACAAGGCCGGCGGCATCATGGGCCGGCCGCTTGAGCTCGTTCCTTACGACACCCAATCCGACAACACCCGCTACCAGGAGTTCATGCGGCGCGTGCTCCAGCGCGACAAGGTCGACGTCGTGTTCGCGGGCTTCTCTTCGGCCTCGCGCGAGGCCTACCGCCCGATCGTCGATCAGTTCAACGGCTTCGCCTTCTACAACAATCAGTATGAAGGCGGCGTCTGCGACGGCCACATGATCGTCACCGGCGCGGTGCCCGAGCAGCAGTTCTCCACGCTGATCCCCTACATGATGGAGAAGTACGGCAAGAACGTCTACACGCTGGCGGCCGATTACAATTTCGGCCAGATCTCGGCGGAGTGGGTACGCAAGATCGTCAAGGAGAACGGTGGCAAGATGGCCGGCGAGGAATTCATCCCGCTCGGCGTGTCGCAATTCTCGCAGAGCATCCAGAATATCCAGAAGGCCAAGCCCGACTTCGTGGTCACGCTGCTGGTCGGCACCGCACAGGCCTCCTATTACGAGCAGGCGGCTTCCGCCAACGTCAACCTGCCGATGGCGTCCTCGGTCAACGTCGGCCAGGGCTACGAACACAAGCGCTTCAAGCCGCCGAGCCTGAAGGACATGTACGTCACCACCAATTACATCGAGGAGATCGATTCGCCCAGGAGCAAGGCGTTCTACGCCAAGTTCAAGGCGAAGTTTCCGAGCGAGCCCTATGTGAACCAGGAGGCGGAAAACTCCTATCTCGCCGTCTATCTCTACAAGCAGATGGTGGAGCGGGCGAAATCGACCAAGCGGGAGGACATCCGAAAGGTGATCGCGGTGGGAGATGTCTGCATGGATGCGCCGGAGGGCAAGGTCTGCATCGACCCCAAGAGCCAGCATATGTCGCACACGATCTATCTGGCCAAGGTGGGTGCCGACCATTCGATCTCCTTCCCGAAGACCTGGGAGGACATCAAGCCGTACTGGCTGGGTGACGCCGGCTGCGATCTCACCAAGAAAGATCCGATGGCCCAGTACACGCCGTCGAATCCGCCGCCGAAACCCTGACCCGGCGGCTGATCGCTCCGGCCCTCCGGGCACGCCCCGGCGTTGCCGGCGGGCCGGGGCGATCACGGACATCTGCGGCGGTGACGCCGCGTCTTCCTACAAACTGGTTGGTTCATGGACATCGCGACCCACGTCTTTTCGGCGCTCTATCAATTCGGTGACGCCTTCGCGTTCCTGGTGCTGTCGGCCTGCGGGCTCGCGGTGATCTTCGGCATGATGGGCGTGATCAATCTCGCTCATGGCGAGTTCATCATGTGCGGTGCGTATGTGACGGCGGCGACCGTGCATGCGGGCTTGCCGCTGCCGCTGGGCATACTGGCAGGCACGATCATATCCGCGCTCGTCGGCGTCCTGGTCGAGCTGGCGGTCATCCGCCATCTCTACGACCGGCCGCTCGACACCATCGTTGCGACTTGGGGCCTCAGCCTGATCGCCACGCAGGGCACGTTGATCATGGTCGGATCGACCATGGCCGGCGTCGGCACGCCGTTCGGCAGCTTTCAAGTTGGCGACTATTCCTATTCGATCTATCGCATTGTGCTGTTCTGCGCCGCGCTCGGCGTGCTGGCCGGGCTCTACGCGCTGTTCAACTGGACCCGCTTCGGCGTGCTGGCGCGCGCCACCATTCAGGTCCCGCATATGGCCTCCGCGCTCGGGGTCGACACCCGCCTGATCTATAGCCTCACCTTCGCCTGCGGGGCGGGGCTCGCCGGTCTTGCTGGCGGTCTTTATGCGCCGACCATGACGCTGGTGCCCACCATGGGCGCGACCTTCATCATGGAGGCATTCGTCACCGTGGTAATCGGCGGCGCCGACGTGTTCCTCGGCACAGCGCCGGCCGGCGGCCTGCTTGCGATCGTGAAGTCGGGGATGACGTCCTGGCAAGGGCAGTTATTTGGTCAGATCGGTCTTTTGGTCGCTGTCATCATTGTGGTCCGGGTGCTGCCGAAGGGCATCTCCGGTTTCGTGCTACGCGAACGAACCTGACGGAGTGATGGCGTCGTGAGCGGTTTCGTCTCTTTCTTTCGTCGTCTCGAAGGCCCGCAGACCGTCGGTCGTGGTCCAGCCTTCTGGAGCCTGTTTGCCGTCGTGATGATGATCGCGGTCGCCTATCCACTGTTCAGCGACGGCTACACGGTCGGCAACACCGTCTACTTCTTCGTCTGGGTGTTCATCGCTCTCAGCCTCTGCCTGATCTGGGGCTATGGCGGCTCACTGTCTTTCGGGCAAACCGCGTTCTTCGGCATCGCGGGTTACGGCTACGGCGTGCTGACGCTCAATTTCGGTTCGGCCTATGGCTTCACATTGGTGGCGCTGGTGGCGGCGGTCGCGATTGCGGCGCTCTTTGCGGCCTTGCTCGGCTACTTCATGTTCTTCGGCCGCATCGCCGGCGTATTCCTCGGCATCGTCACGCTCGCCGTGACCTTGATGCTGGAGCGCTTCATGGCGCAGACCGCGGGGCCGGAGTGGCACATTGGTAGCGCCCGGCTCAACGGCTTCAACGGCATGAGCGCGATGCCGCCTCTGACCATCCCCTGGCCGGGCGAGCCGATCGTGCTATTCGCCGATGTTGGGCTCTATTATTTCGTGCTTGGCCTTTTGGTCTTCGTCTATCTGGCCTTGCGCATCCTGATGAACTCGTCGTTCGGCAACGTGATCGTCGCGATTCGCGAGAACCCGGAACGGGCCGAGATGCTGGGCTACGATGTGCGCAAGTACCAGCTCATCACTTTCGTCATCGGCGCCGTGCTCGCGGGGATATCAGGCGTGCTCTACACGGCGTGGGGACAATATATCACACCGTCGAGCATGGGTATGACGGCAGCGGCGCTGCCGCTGATCTGGGTTGCCGTCGGCGGCCGCAGCGATCTGACCTCGACCGTGGTCGGCACGCTGGTCGTGCTGGCGGCATTCCAGGCGCTTACGATCTACGGAAGCCAGTACGCGCTCGTCTTCATGGGTGTGCTGCTGGTGCTGACCGTCCTCATTGCCCCGAACGGCCTCGTGCTCGGAACGATGAACTGGCTCGGACGGCTCGCCGCGCGTATCACCCAAAGGGCCGGCTGATGTCGTTGCTCGAGCTTCGTAAACTGAACAAGCATTTTGGCGGCCTGCACGTCACCAATGCCGTTGACCTCACGTTGGAGGCCGGCGAGATCCACTGCCTGATTGGCCCGAACGGCGCCGGCAAGAGCACGCTGTTCCGCCTGATCCTCGGTGAGCACCATCCCGGCAGCGGCGATGTCCTCTTCGCGGGAGAGAACATCACGGCGCTGAAGTCGTTTGCGCGGATTCGCCGCGGACTGTCGGTCAAGTTCCAGGTGCCTGGAGTCTTTAAGGGCTTATCCGTCCGGCAGAACGTTGAGATCGCCTTGCAGAGCCGGCATCGCGGTAGGGAGCTCGAAGCGGAGATCGACAGACTGCTCGTCTTCCTCGGACTGGAGAGCGAGCACGCGCAGACCGCCGGCAATCTTAGCCACGGCCAGAAGCAGTGGCTTGAGATCGGCATGGCGATCAGCTTGAAACCAAGTCTTCTGTTGCTCGACGAGCCGACCGCCGGCATGTCTCCGGAGGAAACCCATATGACGGGTGAAATGGTGAAGCGGCTCAATGCCGATGGCATGACTGTGCTGGCGATCGAGCACGACATGGCCTTCGTACGCCAGGTCGCCCAGCGCGTGACCGTGTTGCATCTCGGCCAGGTCTTTGCGCAAGGCTCGATCGACGAGATCGTGGCGGACGAGCGTGTGGCGGCGATCTATCTGGGGCAGGCCCATGCTTGATATGCCGCGTAAGGAAGTGATCCTCTCGACGCTGGCTCTGCGCGCCGGCTATGGCGGCAAGCCCGTCCTGCAGGGCCTCGAGATCGAGGTGCGGGAAGGCGAGATCGTCGCTGTCATCGGACGCAACGGTGTCGGCAAGTCCACGCTGATGAAGAGCCTGATCGGGCTGGTGCCAGCAATGAGCGGCTCCATCGTCTATCGCGGCGAGGCGGTGGAATCTCTCCCGGCGCACAAGCGGGCTCGCCTCGGTATGGGTTATGTGCCGCAGGGGCGCGACGTGTTCCCGCGGCTGACTGTCGGCGAGAACGTCGCGGTCGGCGCCGCGATCAAGGGCAGCGGTATCCCCGAGGCGGGTCGGCGCAAGATCGTCGAGGCGTTTCCGATTCTCGCCGAGCGCTGGACCCAGCGTGCCGGCACCATGTCCGGCGGCCAGCAGCAGCAACTCGCGATCGGACGAGTCTTGATTGCTGATCCCAATCTCATCCTGCTCGACGAACCGTCGGAGGGCATCCAGCCCAACATCGTCCAGGACATCGCACGCAATATGGTCGAGCTCAACCGAAGGACCGGTGTGACCATCATCCTGGTTGAGCAGAATCTCGACATGATCCGCGCTATGGCGCAGCGCTGCTACGTCATGGACAAAGGCCGCATCGTCGCAAGCCTCGACCGCTCGGCGCTCGACGATGAGGCGGAGATGCGCCGCCACCTCGCGGTTTGAAAGCGACGCCTATAACCAAGGAGAACAGCAATGGCCTGGCAAAACGACTCGATTATGGCTCGCAAGGGTGTCGCCAAGGGCGAGCGCGGCAGGGAATACACGATCACCGAAACCGAGCAGGGCAAGTACCATTATGTCTACGGCCCCTATGTGAAGCCGGTGCTGACGGTTGACCCGGGCGCCGTCGTCTCCGCCGAGACGCATGACGCGTTCGAAGGCGCAATCAAGCACGAGACCGATAGCCCGTCCAAGATCCTCAACTTCCCGTTCCTCAATCCGCAGAACGGCCCGATCCACGTCAATGGCGCCGAGAAAGGCGACGTGCTGGCCGTTTATATCGAAAGCATCGTGCCACGGGGACCGCAGCCGTGCGGCACCACCGTGGTCATGCCGGACTTCGGAGGGCTGGTCAGCACTGGTCAAACTGCGCTGCTCAATCCCGCGCTCCCCGAGCGAGTTAAAAAGCTCGAGATCGATGCCAAGGCCGGAACGAAGTGGAACGACAAGATCACGCTGCCCTATGAACCCTTCATAGGCACCATCGGCACCTCGCCGGAGATTGAGGCGATCTCGTCGCTGGTTCCGGACTATTACGGTGGCAACATGGACCTTCCTGATGTCGGTGTCGGTGCCGTCATTTACCTGCCGGTCAACACCAAGGGTGCGCTGCTTTATCTTGGCGACTGCCATGCCGCACAAGGCGATGGCGAGCTCTGCGGCGTCGCCATCGAGCATCCGACCGTGACCACGGTTCAGATCGATTTGGTCAAGGGCTGGACCATTGCGTGGCCGCGGCTCGAGACGAAGGAGTTCATCATGACCATTGGCTCGGCGCGGCCGATGGAGGATGCCGCCCGCATCGCCTATCGCGAGCTCTGCCGCTGGATGGCGGCCGACTACGGCTTCGACGAGATCGACGCCTACATGCTGCTAACGCAGGCCGGACGCATGCGTGTCGGCAACATGGTCGATCCCAAATATACGCTAGGCGCCTCCATCAAGAAATCCTATCTCGTCTGAGGGCGGCCGGATCATGTCCACCAAGCACAAGGTCGCCGCCGTCCAGTTCGAGCCGACCATGTTCGAGAAGGAGCGCAACATTACTCGCCTTCTCGATCTCTGCGAGCAGGCGGCGGCTGCCGGCGCAAAGCTGATCGTCACGCCGGAAATGGGAACGACGGGCTATTGCTGGTTCGACCGTGCCGAGGTCGCGCCTTTTGTCGAGACGATCCCGGGGCCAACCACGAACCGTTTCGCGGCGCTGGCGCGCAAGCACGCCTGTCACATCGTTGTCGGCATGCCGGAGGTCGATGAGGACGGCATCTACTTCAACACGGCCGTCCTGATCGGCCCCGACGGCGTTGTCGGTCGCCACCGCAAGACGCATCCCTATATCTCCGAGCCGAAATGGGCGGCGGCGGGCGATCTGCACAACCAGGTATTCGAGACGCCGATCGGGCGGATCGCACTGCTGATTTGTATGGACATCCATTTCGTGGAAACCGCGCGGCTGATGGCGCTCGGGGGCGCGGACGTCATCTGCCATATCTCCAACTGGCTGGCAGAGCGGACGCCCGCGCCTTACTGGATCAGCCGCGCCTTCGAGAACGGCTGCTACGTCATTGAGAGCAATCGATGGGGGCTTGAACGCTCCGTGCAGTTCAGCGGCGGCAGCTGCGTGATCGCGCCGGACGGGCAAGTGACGGCTGTGCTCGATAAGGGCGATGGTGTCCTGCTGTCCGAGATCAGTCTCGACGCTGCTCGCGCGCGCCGCGTGCTCGGCGAAACCGTGTTCGCGCAGCGGCGGCCTGAGCTCTATCCGGAGTTGCTCACCGATACCTTCAGCTGGAACCCGCGTGACTTCTTCGGCCTCTACGGCCACGAGCCCTGGCCAGCCGGAAAGGCTTCGCAGGTCAGCGTCGCGCAATTTGCCCCTGGCGATGACGCTGCTCAGAATCTGAAGGAGATCGAGGCGCACGCGCGCGCGGCAAAAGCAGAGGGGGCGGAGCTTGTCGTCTTTCCGGAGCTGGCAGTGACGGGCCTGACCGATCCCGTGAAGTCGGCGCAGCCGATACCGGGGCCGGCGACTGCTAGCCTCGGCGAGCTTGCGGGGGAACTTGGCCTCTATCTCGTATGCGGCCTCGCCGAGCGCAGCGACGATCTGGTCTACAACAGTGCCTGCCTGGTCGCGCCCGATGGAAGCATCTCCGTCTATCGCAAGACGCATCTCACCATCGACGAACGAAGCTGGGCCACGGCCGGTGACGGTTGGACCGTCGTTGACACGCCGATCGGCCGCATCGGGCTGCTGGTCGGTCACGACGCATCTTTCCCGGAAGCGGGCCGGGTCTTGGCGCTACGCGGCTGCGATCTCATCGCATGTCCCGCCGCGATTAGGGGACGCTTCAGTTCTTCGCATGCCGGGACGGAGGTCGAGCAGCCGAAGCCGATTCCGACCGGTCCGGATCCGCATCATTGGCATCATTTCCGCGTTCGCGCCGGCGAAAATAACCTGTTCTTCGCCTTCGCCAATGTCGTCGATCGCGAGCGCGGCTATCCCGGGTTGAGCGGCGTGTTCGGTCCTGACACGTTCGCGTTTCCGCGGCGGGAGGCGATCGTGGCCGACGCCGCGGGCATTGCAACCGCACTGGTCGATACGACCAATCTGGACAGCATCTATCCGACCAATGTCGTGCGTCGAAAGGATCTGGTTTCGATGCGCATGCCGCACAGCTATCGTGGATTGGTCAAGGTGGCTGCGAACAATTACTGAACCACGAAAAGGAATCCGACCATGGATCTGGGACTGAAGGGCGCCAAGGTTCTCGTCACGGGAAGCACCAAGGGAATCGGCCGCGCGATCGCCGAGACATTTGCCGCCGAAGGCGCCGATGTCGGCGTGTGCTCTCGCAATCTGGCCGAGGTCGAGAGCACGACCGCCGCGCTCAGGGCCAATGGCATCGTGGCCTATGGTGGTGCGGTCGACGTCTCCGATGCGGCAGCACTGAAGGCCTGGGTCGGCGATATGGCGGCCAAGCTCGGCGGCATCGATGTCGTCGTCGCTAATGTCAGCGCGCTTGCCATCGGGCAGGACGACGAAAGCTGGGCGAAGGAGTTTTCGACCGACATGATGGGTACGGTTCGGCTCGTGAATGCGGCCATGCCCTATCTGGAGAAGAGTGCCGCCGGCGCGATTGTCACCATTTCCAGCGTCTCAGGTCGCGAGGTCGATTTCGCCGCGGGTCCCTACGGCACCTTCAAAGCGGCGATCATCCACTACACGCAGGGACTGGCCAATCAGCTCGCAGGGAAGGGTATTCGCGCGAACTCGGTCTCCCCGGGCAATACCTATTTCGATGGCGGGGTCTGGAACATGATCAAGGACAACAATCCCGAACTCTACAAGACTGCATTAGCCCTCAACCCGATGGGTCGGATGGGAACGCCGCAGGAAACGGCTAACGCCGTGGTGTTTCTCGCCAGCCGCGCGGCCAGCTTCATCACGGGCACAAATCTTGTCGTCGACGGCGCACTCACACGTGGGGTGCAGTTGTAGGAAAACGTATCGGCGTTTGCCTCGCGTTGGACCTCGATAGCTCAAAATTTGCCCATGATGGATTGGAGCGAAAGTCATCGCTTGCTCGCCGAGAGCTCTGCCGCGCTTGAGGCCTACAGCGCGCTTTGGGGAATAGCCGAAAAGACCGGCTTCACAGCGTAGGAGCAAAACGGCGCATACCTCGCCATCATCTTCGAAAACGAGTGTAGCGAATGCCAGCGAGGACCATAATTGGTGTCGGGATTCGCGACGGCAGTGATGTCGATCGTCTCGACGCTCGCGCAGGGAGGGTGTTGAGCCGTCTAGCGAACGTCATGGATTCCAGTCGGGCACGGTGCAGGATCGCGTGGTGACCGGCGCTTCCGATCAATTGCTCGTGTGAGTCTTCCGCCAGACGATCGCGTTCGAAGGTGATGATCCGGTCGGCTGTGCAAATGGTGGAAAGGCTGGGGGGCGATGATAAGCACTGTCCGGTCGGTAGTGATCTGCCGCATATCCTGGCTGGGTCCAGGAGTTGCAGCCGTCCTAGCTAGCCGGACCTCGCGATTCGGAATGAACGGCCGGGACCCTTCCGGGGCGGGCGCGTGCTGTCGCGCAGCATCAGCTTGGCGGGAAGCTTGATGTGCTTCCGCAGCCCCGCCTTGCCGGTCGTCATCAGCGTGATCAGTTCGGCTGCGGCGGTGGCTCCGAGGTCGCGGCGGGGCTGGACGATGGTCGTCAAGGTCGGCTCGCAATAGTCAGCGTAGGCAATGCCGTCAAAGCCGACGACGGACAGATCGTCCGGGACGTGCAAGCCGGCCGCGTGCACGGTTTTGATCAGGCCGATCGCCATTTCGTCATTGGCCGCAAACAGGGCGGTGGGACGCGCCGCGGGATCGAGCGTCAGAAGCGCACGGCCGGCCTCGACGCCGGTGCGGAAGGTGAAATCGCCGGGCAGGATCAAGCTCGCATCGACCGCAATACCCGCCTCGCGCAAGGCCTGCCGATAGCCTTCGAGACGCTGCTGCTCCAGGATGTTGGAGTTCGGCCCCGACAAATAGGCGATGCTGGTGTGGCCCAAGTCGACCAGGTGTCGCACCGCCTCACGCGCAGTTTCAACATTGTCGATTGTGACCTGCGGGAAGTTTTCGTAGGGGATGTACTCGCAAGCGGCAACCAACGGCACACGCGCGTCGCGTAAGTCGCGGTCCGGGCTGCGCATCACGTGACCGCACAAGAGCAGTACGCCGTCGGCCTGGCCGGCGCAGATCAAGTCGACGTAGCGCGCCTCCTTCTCCGGCGAGCCGGCCAGATTGGCAATGATAAGTCCGTAGCCGGCGGCCGACAGCGTGTCGTCGATACCCTGTAGAACCTCAGCGAAGAACGGGTTGGCGATATCCGGCACCGCCACCAGCACGACCATGGTCTTTCGGACACGCAGGTTCCTTGCGGAAATGTTGGGCATGTAGCCCGTGTCGCGCACGGCGGCGAGTACGCGTGTGCGGGTCTCCTCAATCACGACCTCGGGGCGCGCCAGCGTCCGGCTGACGGTCGCAACCGAGACTCCTGCCAGTCGCGCGACGTCGGCGATTTTGGCCGCCTTTTGACGTGTCACTCCGGTTCGCTTGGCCATATCGAGGCTCGCCCTCTCGGCGTCATGACGGGACTTGCAAAATCTTGAAGTCCTGCTAAGATAAAAATGTAATCGATTACATTCGATGCGTAAAGCCACAACGAGCCCATAAGGGCCGCAAGCCGAATACACAGGTCTGCAAAGGCATATCCGGGAGGGAATGATGAAGCGCGCGCTGTTCGCATCGGTGGCGGTTATCGCCACGGCTTGGGTCTCGGTACCGGTCTCCGCAGAAGAGATGAAGGCCGAGGTCATCCACTGGTGGACCTCCGGCGGCGAGGCTGCCGCGGTCAAGGTATTTGCCGATCAGTTCACCAAGGCCGGCGGAACATGGATCGACAGCGCTGTAGCCGGTGCCGCCAATGCGCGAAATGCCGCGATCAGCCGTACAGTCGCCGGCAATCCGCCGACCGCAATGCAACTCAACACCGGCAAGCAATTCGACGAACTGGTGGAGGGTGATCTGCTCGCCGATGTCGATGCGGTCGCCGCGGAGGGCAATTGGAACGGCGTTATGCCTGCAGCGTTCGTTGCGGCTGCAACTCGTAACGGCAAGATGTTCGCGGTGCCGATCAACATCCATGGCCAGAACTGGCTCTGGTACAACAAATCCGTGCTCGTGTCGGTCGGCGCCGCCGAGCCGAAGACTTGGGACGACGCCTTTGCTGTTCTCGACAAGCTGAAAGCCGACGGCAAGGTGATCCCGCTGGCCTTCTCGGGTCAGAAGGTATGGGAGCGCAATCTGTTCAGCGCGGTGCTGATCGGCGTCGGCGGCGGGCCGATGTGGGTTGGGATCATGGGCAAGCGCGACGCGGCGCTGGCGCAAAGTGCCGAGTTCAAGGCGGTCGCGCTCGCCTACAAGAAGCTCAAGGCGTATGTCGATGCCGGCGCTCCCGGGCGTAACTGGAACGATGCGACCAATCTGGTCATCCAGGGCAAAGCTGGGATGCAGATCATGGGCGACTGGGCCAAGGGCGAATTCGTTGCTGCCGGCAAGGTCCCCGAGAAGGATTACGGCTGCACCGTGCTGTCCAACCACGGCGGCGGATACATGATGGGCGGGGACGTGTTCGTGTTCCCGAAGACGAAGGACGCTTCGACCACCAAGGCGCAGGTGACGCTCGCAAGGCTGATGCTGAAGCCCGAGACCCAGATTCAGTTCTCGCTGAAGAAGGGATCCATCCCCGTCCGCAGCGACGTCGATGCCTCTCAGCTCGACGCCTGCGCCCAGAAGGGCATGCAATATGTCTCCAATACCGCGCAGCAATTGCCATCGGCCGACATGCTGGCACCTCCTGCGCTCATTGGTGCGCTGGAAGATGCGATCTCGCAGTACTGGAACACCAATATGGGCGCGGACGAATTCTCCGCCAAGGTCGCCGGCGTGCTGAAGGCGCAGTACTGACGCGCCCGGCCAGGGGCGGCTGACTAGTCGGCCGCCCCAGACCGTCATCGAAATCTACCCTTGCTCGCGCGGGCCCGATGCGTCTTTCGTTGACCTCACGATTCTCCGCGATTTCCGCGCTCTTGCCGGCGCTGCTCGTGATGCTCGTCGTCTATATCGGTGCCACCAGCTGGACCGTCTGGATGTCGCTGACCAACTCGCGCATGCTGCCGAACAACAATTTCGTCGGGCTTCGGCAATACGAGACGTTGCTCGGCAATGACCGCTGGATCACCTCGGTCCACAACATCGTTATCTACGGTGTGCTGTTCGTGTCGTTCGCGCTCTTGATCGGCTTCCTGTTGGCGGTTGCGATCGATCAGCGGGTGCGTGCCGAGGACACGATCCGCTCGATCTTTCTCTATCCCTATTCGATGTCCTTCGTCGTCACGGGCCTGGTCTGGCAATGGCTGCTCAACCCGACGCTCGGCATCCAGCACGTGCTGCGCAGCTGGGGCTTCGAGAACGCGACGTTCGACTGGATTGTACGGCCGGAGACCGCAATCTATTGCCTGGTCATCGCGGGCGTCTGGCAGGCTTCGGGGTTGGTGATGGCGATCATGCTCGCCGGGTTGCGCGGCGTCGACGAGGAGATCTGGAAGGCGGCGCGGGTCGACGGCCTGCCGAAATGGCGGGTCTATATGTCGATCATCATTCCGATGATGGGTGCGAGCTTTGCGACCGCCGCGGTGTTGCTCTCGACGGGCGTGGTGCGCCTCTACGACCTCTCGGTATCGATGACCAATGGCGGACCCGGCATCGCCTCGGAGGTGCCCGCCAAATTCGTTATGGATCATCTGTTCGAACGCGCCAATATCGGGCTTGCGACGGCGGCGGCCACCACCATGCTGATCACGGTGATCGCGGTCGTCGCGCCCTATCTCTACTGGCGCGCGCGCAAGGGCGAGATGCGATGACCGCGGTGGCGCAGCCGTTACCCGCAGCACGGCGGCCGAAGCGCATGACCCCGGCCCGCTGGGGCCTCTATGCCTTCATCTTCATTACCGCGCTCTACTTCCTGCTGCCGCTCTATGTAATGGTCGTCACCTCGCTGAAGCCGATGGCAGAGATCCGGCAGGGCAATCTGTTGGCCTTGCCGATAGCTCCCAGCATCGAAGCGTGGGTCAAGGCCTGGACCTCGGCCTGCACCGGTCTGACCTGCCAGGGCATCAAGATCGGTTTTCTAAACTCGCTGCGCATCCTGGTGCCGTCGGTCGCGATCTCCATCCTGGTCGGCTCGCTCACCGGCTATGCGCTGTCGCTATGGCGTGTGCGCGGCGCCAACATCCTGTTCGGCGCGATGATGGTGGTCGCCTTCATTCCCTATCAGCTGTTCATCTATCCGCTGGTTCGGGTGTTCTCCTTCACCGGCCTCGGGCAGTCGCTCCTCACCATCGTGATGATCCACACGATTTTTGGCTTACCCACCATGACGCTGCTGTTCCGCAACTATTTCGCTTCGCTGCCGGTGGAGTTGTTCAAAGCCGCCCGTGTCGACGGCGCCGGCTTCTACCAGATCTATGCGCGGATCATGATGCCGATGGCCACCCCCATGATCGTGGTCGCGGTCATCTTGCAGACGACCGGCATCTGGAACGATTTCATTCTGGGGCTTGTCTTCGCCGGCCGCGACAATCTGCCGATGACGGTGCAGCTCAATAATATCGTCAATTCGACGCAAGGCGAGCGCGCCTACAATGTCGATATGGCGGCGACGCTGCTAACCGCGCTGTTGCCACTCGCCGTCTATTTCGGCTCCGGCCGGTGGTTCGTGCGCGGCATCGCCGCCGGCGCAGTGAAAGGCTGACGCAGCATGCAGAAATCGAACGTCGACATCAGGAGCCTTCAGATCGGCTTTGGCGGCCTGAAGGTGCTGGAGAATCTCAATCTCCACGTCGAGGCGTCCGAGTTCCTCGTACTGCTTGGACCGTCCGGTTGCGGCAAGTCGACATTGCTCAACGCGATCGCAGGGCTGATCGACGTCAAGGGTGGCGAGATCCATATCGGCGGCCGCGATGTCACCTGGGCAGAACCGAAGGATCGCGGCATCGCGATGGTGTTCCAGAGCTACGCGCTCTATCCACGCATGAGCGTGCGCCGGAACATGTCGTTCGGGCTGAAGGTCGCGGGAACGCCGCGGGAGGAGATCGAGCGCCGCGTCGGCGAGGCCGCGCAGATGCTGCGGCTCACCAGTCTCCTCGACCGCCGCCCCAGCGAGTTGTCCGGCGGGCAGCGCCAGCGAGTCGCGATTGGACGGGCGCTGGTACGCCATGCGGGCGTGTATTTGTTCGACGAGCCGCTCTCCAATCTCGATGCCCAGCTGCGCGCCGAACTCAGGGTCGAGATCAAGCGGCTGCATGCACGGCTCAGCGCCACCATGATCTATGTGACGCACGACCAGATCGAGGCGCTGACGCTCGCGGATCGGATCGCAGTGATGCAGGGTGGCGTGATCCAACAGCTCGACACGCCGAAGAAGATCTATCGCGAGCCGGTCAACCGGTTCGTCGCCTCCTTCGTTGGCTCGCCCGCGATGAATTTCATTCCCGGCCGGATCGCGTGTGACGGCGAGACCGGATTCATCGCCGGCGCAAACCGGCTCGGACTGAACGGCTACGCCTTCCGCGGCCTGCCGACCGACGCGCGGGCCGTTCTCGGCATCCGTCCCGAGCATATCGAGCTGACTGCGTCCGACGATCCGTCCGCAGTGTCCGCCCGCGTCGAGATGGTCGAGCCGATGGGGGCCGACACGCTGATCTGGTGCCGCCTCGCCGACGGCACGACCTTCTCCTTCCGCGATGACGCCGACGCGAAAATGCGCGAGGGCGACACGCTCGCGCTGCGGTTTCCCGCCCAGGCGCTGTCGCTGTTCGACGAGACAAGCGGACAACGCCTCTAGATCCTCCAGCTACCGAAAGCGCGACATGACCAAGCCGATCGACCGATTGTCCATACAACTGTATTCAGCCCGCTCCATCACCCCGCTCGAGGCGCAGATCGCCCTGCTGTCCAGCCTCGGCTACACGATGGTGGAGCCCTGGGGCGGACTGTTCAACGATCCCGAGACGCTGAAGAGGCTCCTCGATGTCCACGGGATGACCGCGCCGAGCGCCCATGTCGGGCTCGACCGGCTGCGCGGGGACGCGGTCAACACGGCGAGGATGTGCAAGGGACTCGGCATCGAGACCATCTTTGCGCCGGCCCCACCATTGGGCGAGCGCGAGGGCGGAGAAAAGGAATGGCGCGGCATTGGGCGCGAGCTTGCTGACATCGGAAAGGCGGTGGCCGACGAGGGGCTCAAATTTGGCTGGCACAACCATCATTGGGAATACGGCCGTAGCGGCAGCGGTAAGACCTATCTCGAATGTCTGTTCGAGGAGGCGCCCGACCTCGTTTGGGAGGCTGATCTCGCCTGGATCGTGCGCGGCGGCGGCGATCCGGTTGCCGAGATCAAGAAACATGCGCAGCGCCTGGTCGCCTGCCACATCAAGGATCTTGCGCCATCGGGACAGTGCGTCGACGAGGACGGCTGGGCTGATCCCGGCCACGGCATCATGGACTGGCCGGCGCTGCGCGCGGCGATGACGGAGGCCAGGGTCTCCTTGTTCGTCGCTGAACACGACAAGCCGAATGACGTCGCCCGCTTCGCGCGCAGGGCGCTCGAGACCGTGACCGCTTGGACGTAACAGGGAGGGGATCATGAGCAGGCTCGGAGTCGGCATCGTCGGTTGCGGCAACATCTCGACGATCTACATGCACAACTTGCCGAAATTCCGCGATCTTAGGCTGGTCGCCTGTGCCGACCTGCGGCCCGAGGCCGCGCAAGCCCAGGCGGGGCAGTTCGGCATCGAGGCGTTGTCGATCGAGGCGCTGCTGGCGCGTCCTGAGATCCAGATCATCATCAATCTCACCACGCCGAACGCGCACTACGACGTGAGCCAGGCGGCGTTTAACGCCGGCAAGCACGTGTTCGGCGAAAAGCCGATCACTGTTGAGGCCAAAGACGCCGCGACCTTGGTCGCGGAGGCGGCGCGTCGCGGCCTGAAGCTCGGCTGCGCGCCGGATACTTTCCTTGGCGGCGGCGGACGGATGGCGCGCGAGTTCGTCGATACGGGTCGGATCGGCAAGGTGCTCTATGGCACCTGTTTTCTGATGTCGCATGGCATGGAGCATTGGCACCCCGATCCAACCTTCTTCTTCAAGCCGGGCGGCGGACCGATCCTCGACATGGGCCCCTACTACCTGGCGGCCCTCATCAACCTGTTGGGTCCCGTTGTACGAGTTCAGGGGCGCGCGAGCGCCGGCTTCGCCACGCGGCTCGTCACCTCGAAGGGGCCGATGAACGGTAAAACCGTCGCGGTTGAAACCCCGACGACGGTCATGTCGCTGCTGCATTTCGAGTCGGGTGCCGACATCATCTTTGCGATGAGCTGGGACGTCTGGAAACACGGACATCCGCCGATCGAGCTTTACGGCACCGAGGGCTCGCTGCGGGTGCCGGATCCCAATTTCTTCGGCGGCGCCGTGCAATACACTGAGAAGGGTGGCGATTGGATCTCGGTCGCAGCCGACGACCGGCCGTTCGGCAAGCCCAACTGGCGCTCGCCGAATTGGGCCGATCACATGCCGAATCAGGCCAACTATCGTTGTCTGGGCGTCGCCGAACTCGCAAGTGCGGTGCTACACGGCACGCCACACCGCTCCTCCGGAGCGCTGGCGAGCCATGCGCTGGAAGTGAAGCACGCGATCCTCAAGGCCGGCGTCGAAGGCGGAGAGATCGCAGTGCGCTCGCGCGTCGAGCGACCGGCCCCGCTGTCCGACCTCGAGGCGATGGCGTTGTGGGCCGGGGAGACGTTCTGAAGCCGGGACAGTCCTCAGCTAAGATTGCCCGATCTGGGTATTGGAGTGAAATGCCCGCCCGGTCTCCGGGAACCAGCAAGGGGAGGCGAGTTTTGGTGGGGTATCGAACTCAGCGGGCAGGTGCTGCTGGAGCGTCTAGGATAGAAGGAAGCATTCGATGAAGATGATCAAAGGACCAGCGATATTCCTCGCTCAGTTCGCTGCCGACGCGGCGCCGTTCAATTCCTTCGATTCGATCTGCGGATGGGCCGCCTCGCTTGGCTACAAGGGGGTTCAGATTCCGAGCTGGGATGGGCGGCTTTTCGACTTGAAGAAGGCCTCGGAGTCGCAGGACTACGCCGACGAGGTGAGAGGTATAGCAGCCCATCACGGCCTCTGCATCACCGAGCTCTCGACTCATCTTCAGGGTCAGCTCGTCGCCGTTCACCCGGCGTATGATGCGGCATTCGACGGTTTCGCCGTGCCGGAGGTGCGCGGCAATGCCAAGGCGCGCACGACGTGGGCCGTCGACCAGGTCAAGCGCGCGATCTTAGCCTCCAGGCGTCTCGGGCTCACCGCACACGCGACCTTCTCCGGTGCACTTGCCTGGCCCTATGTCTATCCGTGGCCGCAACGTCCGGCCGGCCTCGTCGAAACAGCCTTCGACGAACTCGCGAAGCGCTGGCGGCCGATCCTCGACTATGCGGACGAGCATGGCGTTGATGTTGCCTATGAGATCCACCCGGGCGAGGATCTGCACGACGGCGTCTCCTACGAGATGTTCCTGGAGCGGGTCAATAACCATACGCGCGCGAATCTGCTCTACGACCCGTCGCACTTCGTTCTGCAGCAGCTTGACTATCTGGACTACATCGACATCTACCACCAGCGCATCAAGGCCTTCCACGTCAAGGACGCCGAGTTCAACCCGACGGGCCGTCAAGGCGTCTATGGCGGGTTTCAGAGCTGGGCCGACCGTGCCGGTCGCTTCCGTTCGCTGGGCGATGGCCAAGTCGATTTCGGCGCCATCTTCTCGAAGCTTACGCAACACGATTACGGCAGCTGGGCGGTGCTCGAATGGGAGTGCGCGCTGAAGCATCCTGAGCAGGGCGCGCGCGAGGGCGCCGAGTTCATCAAGAGCCATATCATCCGCGTCACTGAGAAAGCCTTCGACGATTTCGCGGGCTCGGGCGCGGACGACACGGCGAACCGCAAGATGCTGGGCCTATCCTGAGCGGGAGGAGAATATGCCGATCAACGCAAGCAATGAACCCGGCGGTCATGCGCGTATCCGACTGGGAATGGTCGGCGGCGGACAGGGGGCCTTCATCGGCGCCGTCCACCGCATTGCCGCTCGCATCGACGACCAGTTCGAGCTGGTTGCCGGCGCGCTCGCGTCCGATCCGGTTCGAGCCAAGGCCTCGGCGAAGGAGCTCGGCATCGCCGACGATCGCGCTTATGGCTCCTTCGAAGAGATGGCGACGGCCGAAGCCGCGCGAGCGGACGGCATCGAGGCGGTCTCGATCGTAACTCCAAACCATATGCACAGCCCGGTCGCGAAGACCTTCCTTGAAGCCGGAATCCACGTCATCTGCGACAAGCCCCTGACGACGACCGTGGCGGAGGCCGAAGAGCTGGTGGCGCTCGTCAAGAAGAGCGGCAAGGTGTTCGTGGTGACGCACAACTATACGGGCTATCCGATGGTCCGGCAGGCGCGCGCCATGGTCGCGAATGGCGACCTCGGGGAGATTCGGCTGGTCCATGCCGAATATCTCCAAGACTGGCTGACCGAGCGATTAGAGGCAAGCAGCCACAAGCAGGCGGCGTGGCGCACGGACCCGGCACGGTCCGGCGCCGGCGGGTGCATCGGCGACATCGGCACTCATGCCTACAATCTCGCCTGCTTCGTCACCGGGCTCGAACTGGACGAGCTGTTCGCCCAGCTGTCGACCTTTGTCGAAGGACGGCGTCTCGACGACGATGTCCAGATCCTCCTCAAGTGGAAGGGCGGCGCCAAGGGCATGCTGTGGGCGAGCCAGGTCGCCGTCGGCAATGAGAATGGCCTCACGCTGCGCGTCTACGGCAGCAAAGGCGGCCTCGAATGGGCGCAGGAGAATCCGAACCATCTCTGGTTCACGCCCTACGGCCGGCCGAAGCAGCTCCTGACCCGCGGCGGGGCCGGCGCCTTGGGCGAGGCGGGCCGCGTCACCCGCGTCCCCTCCGGCCACCCCGAGGGATATCTTGAGGGTTTCGCAACAATCTATGCCGAGGCAGCGCGCGCCATCCGCGCGGCAAGGGCCGGCGGACGGCCGGATCCCGAGGTGACCTTTCCGACCGTTGAGGATGGCCTAGCAGGCGTGAAGTTCATCGATGCTGCGGTGAAGTCCTCGGCACGCAAGGGTGCCTGGGTTCGAATGACGTAACTGCCGACACGTCTATAGCAGTCGGCGGTGGGGTTGTGCTTGCGGCGTCTTACAAGGCAAAAACCCTTGGAGTGCTTGGGACGCGCCTAGTCGTCGGTCCCCTAGCCGCAACGCACTGGGCAGCCGCTCGCCGCGATCAGCATGGGCACCACAATCGAGCGGCTGAATGCCGACCGTTTGCCGATTGTGGTCCAGGTGCTAAGGCGCGAGGCCGAGGCGCTGGCGGCGAAGATCAACCCGTTCGACGCTGCCTTGCGCAGGCCGAAGCAACATGCCGGCTCGTATTGAGATGTCCCATGCGTGCCGGTACGTTGCTTGTCGCGCAGTGGTGTGGGTACTTGCCTGGGTATTTCTCTCCGATCCAGGTGCGCGGCGCATTCGATAGGCGCGGATCTACAGGCGGACGACTTCACCGCTTCGGACGCTCTCGTCAGCGGCAAAGACGATACGGAGTGAGTTGATCGCGTCCTCGTGATGCTCGGATAGGTCGATCTCGCCACGGATCGCACTCAGAAACAGCCGCTGCTCGCGCTCGCAGAGCTCCTGATGGCCGGGTTCGTCTGCGGTCGAGATCAACTCATCCGGCTTCGCAAAGCCGCCTTCGGTGACGAGCGCCGCGTGATGGATGCGAAGGGCGTTGGTCCGCGTATGCGTGTCATGGTCCGCCGAATGCGCGCCCGCATCGGTGCTCTCTTTCGCGACGATCGACACACTGCCGTTCGGGCCGATCAAGTCCTTCACGAAATGAGCGGTCTCGCTCATCATCGGACCCCAACCGACCTCGTACCAGCCGACGGATCCATCGTCGAACATGATGTGAAGATGGCCGTAATTGTACATTGCAGGCGCGATCTCGCTCGTCAGCCGCGCCCCGACCGCATGGACCGCGACGGGACGCGCCCGCGTCACCTGACACATGATGTCGACGTAATGGACGCCGCAATCGACGATCGGCGAAGTCGACCGCATGAGGTTCTTATGAACCTCCCAGAAGGAGCCCGTAGACTGCTGGTTGAGGTTCATGCGCATCACGAGCGGCTTTCCGAGCGTCCGGCCGATCTCGACGAAGCGCGACCATGCGGGATGCACGCGCAGGATATAGCCGATCAGCAGCGCCTTTCCGGCCGTACGTGCAGCGCTGACGACCCGCCGCGCGGCCTCCAGCGTGTTGGCGAGTGGCTTTTCGCAGAAAACATGCGCATCTGCGGCGAAAGCCTGCAAGGCCATGGCGGCGTGATGCTCCGTGTAGGTGCAGATCGCGACGGCATCGGGACGCAAGCTCGCGAGCGCCTCGTCGAAGCTTTCGAAGCGCGGAAGAGCGGGAAACTCGGCCTCGAGATCGTCGCGATCGGCTGCGCGGGAGGTGCAAAGACCGACGAGCTCAAATCCCTCGACCGATTTGTAGGCGCGGGCGTGGCTCGTTCCCATGGTGCCAAGGCCAACCACGAGAACGCGAACATTCTGTGCGGTCGAAATGGAGGGCGAGGACATGGCTCGATCGGTCCTTCAGTCAGGTGTTGCCTGCCAGCTCGTCGCGCTTGGAGCCGTCGGCGGTTGGCCGGCCCTCGATCCAGGTTTCGAGTACCCGTAGCTCGTCGTCGAGATGCACGAGGCTTGCGAGATAGCCTGGTGCGATACGGCCAAGTTCCGCGTCGCGCCGGAGAAACGTCGCCGGAACGCGTGATGCCATAGCGAGGGCATCGGCGAGCGGAAGCCTCACGACGTTGACGGCATAGCGCACCGCCTCGTCCATGGTCAGAACCGAGCCGGCGAGCGTCCCATCGTCGAGCCGCAGGCAACCGTCCGCACACGTCACGCGGCGGCCCTGTAGATCGAACTGATCGGGACCGCCGGCGGCCGGTGGCATCGCGTCGGTGATCAGCATGAAGCGGTCATGCCGCTTGGCGGCAAAGGTGATACGAAGGTTCGCCTCGTGCACATGATGACCATCCGCGATGATCCCGACGAAAGCCTCGTCGAGATCGAGCGCTGCGCCGACCATGCCTGGTTCGCGCCCGGCGGGTGCGCTCATCGCATTGAACAGATGGGTGAATGCGTGTGCGCCGGCTTTGACGGCTGCGCGCGCCTCCGCGTAACTAGCACTGGAATGGCCGAGCGAAATCAGCACGCCATGCCGCGCGAGTTCGGCAATGCTCGCCGCATCGACCCGATTGGGCGCGAGCGTCAGCATGACGGCGCCGCAGTTCGCCTCGACGATCGTCGCAATGTCGCCCGGCTTGAGGTCGCGGATATGTCTGAGCTCATGCGCGCCTTTGCGAGCCGGATCCAGGAAGGGTCCTTCCAGATGGATGCCGAGCGTCGCCGGGGTCAGTTGCCGTGCTTCGCGCGTCCCGGCGATTGCCGCCGCCATCACTTGCGGGGCATCGGTTACCAGCGTCGGCAGCAGTCCGACGGTGCCGTGCTTGCGATGCGCTGCGGCGATGCGGGCGATGCCTTCGGGCGTCGGGTCCTCGTTGAACAAGACGCCGCCACCGCCATTGACCTGCACATCGATGTAGCCGGGCGCAAGCAGGCCGCCACCGAGATCGCGTGCCGGGCCATGCGGTCTCTCGGAGTAAGGGAGGATCGCGGCGACGCGGTCGCCTTCGACGACGACCGCGTGGTCGTCAAAGAAACGCTCGCCATCAAAAATCCGTGCGCCGGTCAAAACGATCATCAACGGGTCTCCGTCACCTTGCGCAGGTTGCGCGGGCGGTCGGGATCTCGCCCGAGCCGGAGCGCAAGCGCCTCGGCAAGGCGGTAGAAGCGGTGGATCATGACGATGGGCTCCAGCAGCGTCGCCTCGACTTTTGCGGTCGCGAGACGATCCGCCTCGTCGACGCCTCCGGCCTCGATTGTAATCACCCTCGCGCCGGCACTCGCCAGCGCCGCAAGTGTCGGCAGCATGCCTTCGCGCGCCGCGTCGGACGGCAGGAAGGCGATGACGGGAAAGCCCGAGCTCACGAGTTCGGCCGGGCCATGCAGGACCTCGGCCGCGGAATAGGCCTCGGCGTGAATCGCGCAGGTTTCCTTGAGCTTCAGCGCCGCCTCCGCGGCGATCGCAAGCGTGGCGCCGCGGCCGAGCACGAAAGCGCTGCGGGCATTTGCGAGTCCCTCCAGCATGGCCGTGGGCGGCGGCGCTGCTTGCCCGCGCAGGATGTCCGGCAGGTCGGAGAGGGCGTCTGCGAGCTGCCGATCCTGGCGCCAAGCCGCGACCAGGCTCGCGCACGCGACGAGACCTGCAACCATCGATTTGGTCGCCGCGACGGAGCGTTCTGTGCCGGCACACAACGGCAGCAGCACTTCGGCCTCTTGCGCGAGCGGCGAGGCTACGTCGTTGACAAGTGCGACGGCCAGCGCACCGCCGCGTCGTGTGGCGCGCTGCATTTCGACAATGTCGGGGCTGCGTCCCGATTGCGAGATCGCGACAGAAACGCCACCTGCGAGCCGCATCGGGGTACGATAAAGCGTCGCGATGGAAGGGCCGATGGAGGCACAAGGCACCCCTGAGACAATCTCGACGAGGTATTTCAGATAGAGCGCGCAGCAATCCGACGAGCCGCGGGCGATGGTCGCAACGAGCGGCGGATCGAGCATGCGCAGACGCGCGCCAAGTTCAGCGAGCCGCTCCGCGTTGTGGCCAAGCTGGCGCGCGACCGCTTCGCCTGTCTCGCCGATCTCCTGAAGCATGTAGGTCGTCATCGGTGCGCCTTTCGGGCCGGTGGCGACAGCGTGAGTTCGGAGACGAAGTCATAGGCGTCCGCCCGGTACCAGGATTTCGTGAATTCGACGCAGGATCCGTCGGCAAGATAGGCGATGCGCTGGATATAGAGCGCCGGGCTGTCCGGTGCGACGCCGAGCAGTTCCGCATCCGACTGATCGACGAGGGTCGCACGCAAGCGCTGCAAGCCCCGGGCGGGCTTGAAGCCTCGCGCGGAGAGCGCCTCGTAAAGCGAACCGCCGACCGAATCCTGTTCGGGAAGAAAGCGTATCGGCACGGCGGCGCGCTCGATCGCCATGGGCGAACCGTCAGCCAGGCGCAGGCGGCCGAGCCGGAACACGCGTTCGTTCGGCCGTACGCCAAGCATCATGGACTCTTCCGGTGTCGGCAGGAACACGCCGCGCTCGAGCTCGCGCGAGCTCGCCTCCAATCCACGCAGCCGCATGTCTTCCGTGAAGCTCGTCAGGCGTGAGGAGGGCTGCTCGACGCGCGGCGTCGCGCGATGGATGAAGGTGCCGGCGCCGTGGCGGTGAAATAGCACGCCTTCGGCGATCAGGTCGGCAATCGCCTTGCGCAGCGTGGTGCGCGATACCTCGAGCAGCTCGCACAATTCGCGCTCGGCCGGAAGCAATTGCGTCTCTGCGAAGCGTCCGGTCTCAATCTCGCGCCGAAGCGCGTCGACCACGGCACGATAGAGCTTCTGGCCCGGCGCGGTTTCGACCGTCATGGACATGCGGCGTCCTCCGCGAGCGTTCCGCCGATGAGCAGGATCGCGCCGTCGACTGCGTCGCGCCGGGGCACGGAGAGGCGCTTGGCCACATCAGGCGGCAAAAACGGGCGCAAGGGCTCACCGAAGCCGCCGGCGAGGGCAACGCGCTCGGCGCCAAGTGCATTCAGGGCGTTCGCAAGCGCCGCTATCGCGCTGGCTGCTTCGCCGACAATTTCGCGCGCGCGCATATCTCCGGACCTGGCGACGTCCAGGATCTGGGGCGCGAAGGCGCCGTAGTCGCGTGGCCTTGCGTCCGCTGCCCAGCGGCTCATCCGCAACGGATCGCCATCGAAATGGTGCCCGAGCGCTTGCGCCAGGCCGCTCATCGGCTCGAGGCCATCGATTGCACGCAGCGTCGCGCGCAACGCCGACTCGCCAAGCCGTGCAGCGGATCCGTCGTCGCCAAGCCAGAAACCGCGTCCGCCGATAATAGTCGTTCGAGCTCCCACGCGAGCTATGCCCGCCGAGCCCGTGCCCGCGATAATCAGGCCGCCATCGCCGAGGCCATTGGCGCCGACGCAGGCGGCGACTGCATCATTGACGGCGACGATGTGTGCAAAGCCGGGCAGGGCGGCGGAGACGCGCGCCGCTTCCTCGTCGTCCGAAAGCCCGGCAAGGCTAAGGCCGACTGCGATCTCCTGCCTTGGTGCGCCGGCCGCGATGGCGGACTCGATCGTTTCACGGACGACCCGCATGGCTTCGTCGAAATCGAGATAGATGTTCGAAGCCGGCCCGAGGCCGTGCCCGAGCTCGCGACCCGACGAATCCCGCAATCTCGCGCGGCAGCGGGTCGCGCCGCCATCCACACCGAGGAAAAACTGGGCCGTCGCCACGGAGCCTCCTAAAAAGTTCTTAACGCCCCTAGACAAGTGGTATGTCAGGTGGCAAAAGCAAATACAAGAGGTATCTACCATTGGTATCCACGATGTCGGTGCTGCCGCGGCTGGAGACGGACGGAGAGAGGTGCCGCGACACCGGTGGTGTCGTGACCATCGATGAGGCGGTGTTCGCGGAGGCGATGCTCGCATCCTACCGCCGGGCGATCGCTTCGGTCGCGGCTGCCTCCGGCGACATCCGCGCCGCCGCGCTTCGCCTCGCGGCGATCTGGCGAGCAGGGGGACGGCTGATCTATGTGGGCGCCGGCTCTTCCGGTCTTGCGGCCGCTGAAGATGCGGCCGAGCTTCCCGGCACGTTCGGCCTCGATGAGAGCCGCATCGCGATTGTCCTGCCCGGCGGGACCACCGAGCCGTTCCGCATCGATGGCGTCGCGGAGGACGATGCCGCAGCCGGTGAGCGCGCGATAACCGGGCTCGGTGATCTCTCCGGTGATGCCGTGATCGTCGTATCGGCGAGCGGCTCGACGCCGTTCACAGTCGCAGCGGCCGCAGCGGCGCGCCGCCGTAGCGCCTTCGTCATCGGCATCGCGCATCGTCAGGGCTCGCCCTTGCTCGTCGGTGCCGACGCGTCGATCTTGCTCGAGAGCGGAGAGGAGGCGCTGCGCGGCTCGACACGGCTCGCGGCCGGAGCTGCGCAAAAGGCCGCGCTAGGCATGCTCTCGTCATTGATGGGGTTCGAGCTTGGTCACATCCATCGGGGCCTGATGGTCAATCTGAAGGCCGACAATGCGAAATTGCGCGAGCGGGCGCGCGGGATCGTCGCAACAATCGCCGGCGTCAGCGATGCCAAAGCGGAAGCGGCGCTGCGCGAGGCCAGCGGCGAGGTTAAGCCGGCAATCCTGATTGCCTGCGGTGTCGTCAGCATGAGCGAAGCCGTCACGTGGCTCGCTGCTGCGGAAGGCCGGATAGACGACGCGTTGAGCCGCGCACGCGCAAGCGCCAACGGGATCAAGGGCGAAGGCCCGAACAAGGGAGCGTAGCATGAGACGGACATTCAAGGCTGCAATGGGAGCTGAGCTTGCCGCGTTGGCGTTGCTTGCGGGGCTTGCGTCGGCCCAGGCAGGCTCGTTGAAGATCGAGAGCTGGCGCAATGACGACGCCGACATCTGGAACTCGAAGATCATCCCCGCCTTCAACAAGCACTATCCCGACATCAAGATCGAATTCGCGCCTTCGGCGCCAAAGGAATACAACGCCGCCCTTAACGCGCGGCTCGATGGCGGCACCGCCGGCGATCTCATTACGTGCCGTCCGTTCGACGCCTCGCTCGCGCTCTATCAAAAGCATCAGCTTGACGCGGTCGACGGCCTCAAGGGCATGGACAATTTCTCCGACGTCGCAAAGGCCGCATGGCAAACCGACGACGGCAAAACCACCTTCTGCGTTCCGATCGCGTCCGTCATCGCCGGGTTCATCTACAACAAGGAAGCATTCGCCAAAGTCGGCGCATCTGAGCCAAAGACGCTCGATGAATTCCACGCTGTGCTTGAGAAATTCAAGAAGGACGGGACCTATGTCCCGCTGGTGATGGGCACGGCTGACCAGTGGGAGGCCGCGACCATGGGATTCCAGAACGTCGGTCCCGACTATTGGAAGGGCGAGACCGGTCGCGCCAATCTCATTGCGGGCAAGGAGAAGCTCACCGATCCGCAATACGTCGCGGCCTTCAAGGAGATCGCAAGCTGGGCGCCGTACCTCGGATCTGGCTTCCAGGCGCAGACCTACGCTGACAGTCAGAACCTGTTCTCGCTCGGCAAGGGCGCGATTTATGCGGCTGGCTCGTGGGATATCTCGACCTTCCGGGGCCAGGCGAAATTCGCCATGGGTGCATTCCCGCCGCCGCAGCCGGCCGGCACGACGGATTGCTATATCTCCGATCACACCGACATCGCGATGGGCATCAATGCAGCGTCGAAGAATAAGGAAGACGCAAAGAAATTCCTGGAATGGCTGACGACGCCGGAATTCGCAGCGATCTACGCCAACGCGCTTCCCGGCTTCTTCCCACTCGCCAAGACTGCCGTCAAGGTCGACGACGACGTCGCCGCAGCCATGGTCGGATGGCGCCAGACCTGCAAGTCGACGATCCGCAACTCGTATCAGATCCTGTCGCGCGGTACGCCGAATCTGGAAAACGAGCTCTGGAACGTGTCCGCGCAGGTCGTCAACGGCAAGCTGACGCCCGATGCTGCCGGCAAGCAGCTCCAGGATGGCCTCGACAAGTGGTACAAGCCCGCCAAGTGACGTCGGTCCCTCTTCCCGCTTTGGCGGGGAGAGGCGACTGTCCTTGTTTCATTCGACAGTGGCTGCACACTCCGCTAACAAGACGGCATGAGCCGCAAGCGCGGAGAGGGACGACAACGCAGGTTTAATCTCTTTCCATCATGGCTGAACCGGTCTCGAACATCACGGCCCAGATGCCTCGCGCAAAACTCGCGGGGCTTCTGCTGTTCTTTCTCGGACCGGCGGTCGTGATCTACACCCTGTTCTCGATCTATCCTCTCGTCGCGACGATGGCGCTCTCCACCTACACGAGCGATCCGTCCGGAGCCCGATCTTTCGTCGGCCTCGCCAATTTCGAGACGCTGCTCGGCGATGCGCTGTGGTCGAAGCCGTTCTGGAATGCCCTCGGAAACAATCTGATCTTCTTCGCCGTGCACATGTGCATGCAGAATCCGATCGGTATTGCGCTCGCAGGATTGCTGAGCCTGCCGGGCCTGAGGCTCAAGGGCTTTTATCGCACCGTCATGTTTTTGCCGACGATGCTCTCGGTTGTCATCGTCGGATTCTCCTGGAACCTGATCCTGTCCCCGCTCTGGGGCGTCGCTGCCGGCGCTTTGAAGGCCGTGGGGTTGGGCTCCCTGTTCGCTCCCTGGCTGGGGCTCGAATCGAGCGCGCTCGTAACCCTGTCCCTCATTTCCGTGTGGCAATTCGTCGGCATCCCGATGATGCTGATCTACGCCGCGCTGCTCAACATCCCCGAAGAGTTGATCGACGCGGCACGCGTCGATGGGCTCGGACAATTCCGCATCTTCTTCCACATCAAGCTTCCGCTCGTCCTGCCGACGATCAGCCTAGTCTCGGTCTTGACCTTCGTCGCGAACTTCAACGCTTTCGACCTGATCTATTCGGTCAAGGGTGCGCTTGCGGGACCGAATTTTGCGACCGACATTCTCGGCACGTTCTTCTATCGCACCTTCTTCGGCAATCAACTCCAGCTCGGCAATCCGACGATGGGCGCCGCGGTCGCGACCGTGATGTTCTTCATCATTCTCCTCGGCCTCTGCCTCTATCTCTTCCTCGTTCAGCGGCGCATCCGCCGTTACGCATTCTGAGGGCGGCATGACGGCGGAGCAGCGCGCAAAGAGCCTCGGTGTCCATCTCGTCCTGATCGCCTATAGCCTGCTTGCGGTTGGTCCAATCCTGCTCGTCGTGATGAATTCGTTCAAGGTGCGTAGCGCCATCTTCGGCAGCCCGCTTGCGCCGCCGGACGCTGCGACCTTCAGCCTCGTCGGCTATGAGAAGGTTTTTCGCTCCTCTCATATCCTGACCTACTATTCGAATTCGCTGATCGTGACTCTCGTCAGCATGGCGCTCGTGCTGCTGTTTGGCGCGATGGCAGCCTGGGCCCTGACCGAATACCGCTTTCGCGGCTCGACGGCGCTCGCACTGTTCCTGTCGATCGGCATCATGGTGCCGATCCGGCTCGGGTCCGTCGCGATCCTCAACATGATGCGGTCTGCGGGCCTGAACGACACGCTGACGGCCTTGATCCTCGTCTACGTTGCGCAAGGCCTGCCGATGTCGATCTTCATATTGAGCGAGTTCATCCAGCAGATCCCCAGGGACTTGCGGGACGCCGCGCGCTGCGACGGCGTGCCGGAAACCCGGATCTTCTTCGAAGTGGTCGCCCCGCTGCTGCGTCCGGCGATCGCGACCGTCGCCGTCTTCACCATCGTGCCGATCTGGAACGATCTCTGGTTTCCGCTGATCCTGACGTCGAGCGACTCGACGCATACGGTCACGCTTGGGGTGCAGCAGTTTCTTGGCCAGTACATCACCGACTGGAATTCCGTGCTCGCGGCGCTGTCGATGGCGATCCTGCCGGTTGTGATGATCTACGTGATCCTCTCGCGCCAACTCATCGCAGGCCTCACTTCCGGCGCAGTCAAATAGGTTGTTGAATGGCCAATCTGCGCATCGAGCATCTCAACAAGCGTTATGGCGCGACGACAGTGCTCAAGGACATCAACCTGGGCATCGAGGACGGCGAGTTCGTCGTGCTCGTCGGCCCATCCGGCTGTGGCAAGTCGACGCTTCTGCGCATGATCGCCGGGCTCGATGGCGTCTCGAGCGGTGACATCCATATCGCAGAGAGGTGCGTCAATACGCTCGCTCCTGCCGCGCGCGGCATCGCGATGGTGTTCCAGTCCTACGCACTCTATCCGCACATGAATGTGCGCAAGAACATGACGTTCGGTCTGAAATTTACCGGCGTGGCGCCGGCCGAACGCGAGCGGCGCGTCGCGGAAGCCGCCCGCATGCTGCGGCTCGTAGACCTCCTCGATCGCTATCCCCGCGATCTCTCTGGCGGCCAGCGTCAGCGCGTCGCGATCGGACGCGCGATCGTGCGCCAACCCGCGGTCTTCCTGTTCGACGAACCGCTCTCCAATCTCGATGCGGCGCTGCGCGTCTCGACCCGCGTCGAGATCGCCAACCTGCACAGAGTGTTGAAAGCGACGATCGTTTATGTGACGCACGATCAGGTCGAGGCGATGACGCTCGCCGACCGTATCGTCGTAATGAACAACGGCCGCATCGAACAGGTAGGAAAACCGCTCGACCTCTACTATGAACCCGCTAACCTGTTCGTCGCCGGCTTCATCGGCTCGCCCGCGATGAATTTCTTCGATGCAAAGGTCGAAACCATCGAGGGCGGACGCGCGCGTGTCGCCGGTGCCGGGTTTCTCAACCTCGATCTGCCGGCAGCGTCGCTGAAGGTCGGCGACACGCTGACGCTCGGTGTTCGTCCGGAGCATCTTGTCCGGGGCGTGAACGGTCCCTTCGCGGCCGAAGGCATCGTCGAGCTCGTCGAACGGCTTGGCGAGGCCTCGTTCGCCTATTTGCGCCGCGTCGACGGCAGGATGTTCGTTGCAGAGGTACGCGGCCGTCGGACGCCGTCGCGAGGCGAGACTGTGACGCTCGTTGCGGCGGCTCCCGACGTACACGTCTTCGACGCCTCCGGCATACGTGTTGCGATGCCGATCGCGAGTTGGTCTGACGGCGCGATCGTTCAATCATGACGAATGTCGTACGCTATCTCACCCATCCTCAGGTGAATATCGATCCGTCGGTTCCCGTTCCGCGCTGGGGCCTCAGTGATGTCGGGAAAGCGCGTACGGAGGCCCTGACGATCGGGGGAGAGTTGTTAGGTACCACACAAGTCATCTCCAGCGGAGAGCGAAAGGCGATCGAGACCGCCGAGATCATTGCCGCAAAGCTGGGCGTCGACGTGGAAGTGCGCGAGGCGATGCACGAGAACGACCGATCGGCGACGGGCTTCCTCGCCCCCGACCAGTTCGAGGCGGTGGCCAATCAGTTCTTCGGGCAACCCCACGTCAGCATTCGTGGCTGGGAACGAGCGGTTGACGCCCAGCTGCGCATTGTCGGCGAGGTCGAGCACGTGCTGGCGCGCAGCACGCCGGGCGACGTGCTCTTTGTCGGCCACGGGGGCGTTGGTACTCTCTTATACTGCCATTATTCCGGTTTGGAGATTGATCGCGCCCATGACCAACCCGCTGGCGGTGGTTGCTTCTTCGCGTTCAGCTCGCATGGCCGTCGCGTGCTGCATGGGTGGCGTCGCCTCGAAGAGCTGTGATTTTCGCGAAGATCAATCCCGCTTGGACGATCTGTTGAAGCCAATACCCACTCCTTGAGAAATCCGCCGCGTGGTCCGTGTTGCTTCGATCCCACTCTGTAGCTTGACACTCGTTACAAATATTTCTCGCGATGTTCTCGGCGGTACTACGTCCTCGAAACGCCAGGGGCACTCGATCGGGATGGCTACGACAGCACCATCTTGAATGCGGACCTGGACGCCTTCTATGCCTCGGTAGAGCAGCTGTTTGACCCTTCGTTGCGCGGCAAGCCAATCGCCGTCGGCGGTAGGGTTATGCTTGCCGCATCGTACGAAGCCAGGGCCTTCGGAGTGCGCGGGGGCATGCCGGGACGATAGGCGCGCGAGCTTTGCCCGCAGATCAACTTTGTCAGCGGGCATTTTTGGGAATTCCAACGGCTGGATAACACGGCCATCAAGGTGATCGGCGATTTCACGCAGCTTCTGGAATGCATTTCCATTCACGAGGCCTTTGCCGACGTTGCGGGCTGCACCCATCGTTCGCCTGTCGAAATTGCCGGCTCAATCCGCTAGGAGCGTTAGCCGATCAGGTTG
>NZ_VSSR01000048.1 GCF_008123515.1 Bradyrhizobium cytisi | reverse complement strand
AACAATTCTTGCCCAGTCTCGTAGCGTGCCCACCCTACGAAACCTGTTTTGTCACCAGCGTCCCGCTCACGAGGGCCGCTTGCGCTTGTGGGCGAAGGGGTTGGCCTTCTCGCGCAAGGTGATGCGCACCGGCGTGCCCGGCAGCTCGAAAGCCTCGCGCATCGAGTTGATGAGGTAGCGCAGATAAGATTGCGGAACTGCGTCCGCACGCGAGCAGAACAAGACGAAGCTCGGCGGGCGCGCCTTGGTCTGGGTGATGTAGTTCAGCTTCAGCCGGCGGCCGGACACGGCCGGCGGTGGATTGGCCTGGACAGCCTCCTCGAACCAGCGGTTCAATGCCGAGGTCGAGACGCGCCTGTTCCAGAGCGCATAGGCGTCCTGGATCGCCTGCATCAGGCGATCGATGCCCTCGCCCATCAGGCCGGAGACGGCGACGATAGGCACGCCCTTGATCTGCGGCAGCCAATGGTCGGCGTCGCGGCGCAACGTCGAGATCGCGCCGCCGCCCTTGGTCTCCATCAGGTCCCATTTGTTGACGGCGAGGACGACCGCGCGTCCCTCGCGCTCGATCAGATCGGCGATGCGCAGATCCTGCTCTTCGAAGCGGTTCTGGGCATCCATCATCATCACGACGACTTCGGCAAAGCGCACCGCGCGCAACGCATCAGCAACCGAGAGCTTTTCCAGCTTCTCCTCGATGCGCGAACGCCGGCGCAGGCCGGCGGTGTCGAACACGCGGAATTCCCGGCCTTTCCAGTTGAGCTCGACCGCGATCGAATCGCGCGTGGTGCCGGCCTCCGGGCTCGTCAGCAGGCGTTCCTCGCCGAGCAGATGGTTGATCATGGTCGACTTGCCGGCATTGGGCCGGCCGACGATGGCAACCCGGATCGGGCGCGTCGCGGCCTCTTCCTCGGTGAGCGGCTCGTCGTCCTCGGCCTCATCCTCGTCGACGGGCTCCGGCATCAGCTTGGCGAGCTCGTCGTAGAGCTCGCCCATACCCTCGCCGTGCTCGGCCGAGATCTGGATGGGATCACCGAGGCCGAGCGCAAAGGATTCCATTGCGCCGGCGTCACCGTGCTTGCCCTCGCTCTTGTTGGCGACCAGCAGCACCGGCTTGTTGGCCTTGCGGGCGAAATCGGCGAAGGCACGGTCGGTGGGTGTGAGGCCTATGCGGGCATCGATCACGAAGAACAGCGCGTCGGCCAGCGCGATCGCGGTCTCGGTCTGCTCCTGCATGCGCGCCGTCAGCGAGCCCTTGGCGCCCTCGTCGAGGCCCGCGGTGTCGATGATGGTGAATTCGAGACCACCGAGCCTGGCCTCGCCCTCACGGCGGTCGCGGGTGACGCCGGGCAAATCATCGACAAGCGCGAGCTTCTGTCCAACCAGGCGGTTGAACAGCGTCGACTTGCCGACATTGGGTCGGCCGATAATGGCAATTGTAAAGGACATCAGTCATTCGTGCGCCGTGAAGCTAGCGCCTGTCAATTCAGTGAAAAATATCAGCGCGAGAAACTGCCGCTGGGCATCGGCGCCGGGAACGCCCCCTGCGACTGCTGTTGCTGGGTGGTCTGTGCCGATTGTGCCGGCTGCTGTGCGGGTTGCTGGTCCGGCGGCGGCGCGGTGGTGCGCTTGCGGACGATCTTCTGCTTGGGCGGCGGCGCGGCAGGCGCCGGCGCCGCCTCGGGCTGGACCTCGCCATCGACCTCGCCGGCCGGCGCTTCGGCCGGTGCGGCTGCGGTCGCGGCCGGCTGCCTGGTCTTCTTGCCCTTGGCGGATTTCGACGGTTTCGCGGGCTCGGCGGGCGGCGGCTCGGCCGGCAGTGCCGCGACGGCAGGCGCGTTGGGATCCTGCTGTTGCTGCGCGCCCTTGTACATGTCCTTCGGTACGCCCTGCTCGAGACCCGGAACGCCCTCGGGGAATACCGGCTTGCGGTCGCCCGGCAGCTTCTTCTTGGTATCGAGGAAGTCGAGCAGATCGCTCGGATCGAAGCTGGAGCAACCGCCCAGAACAGCTGTGAAGGCGATCAGGACGGCGGCTGCGATCAAGCGGGGCGTGGCGCGCATATTACTATCTCGTCTCAGCTCTCGGGGCCGTCAGCTCTTGGCGACGGGCGGCAGCAAGGCCTGGAGCGCCTCGGCGCGCGAACGCAGGCCCGGCGGCGTTTCGCCGTCCTCGGCGATCGCATCGAGCCATTTGCGGGCCGCGGTCATGTCGTTGTTGCGCCAAGCCGACAGCGCCAGCATCTCGCGAGCGCTGTGGCGGAAGGTCGATTTAGGCTCGGCAGAGGTCTCCAGCCGCTGCTGGATGTCGGCGTAGCTCGCGCTGTCTACCAGCAGGCCGGCGGCGCGGACCTTTGCAAGATCCCGCCACTCGCTGCCGACACCGGAGTCGGCGGCGATGTCGTCGTACATCTTGGCCGCAGCCTTGGGATCGCGGGCCGATGCCTCGGCTGCAGCGCGAAGCCGCGCCAGGGTGCGGTAGCCGGACGGCGCCTTGGCGGCGAGATCGGCAAAGGCCGTCTCGGCTTCCGCGTGCTTGCCCTGCTCCGACAGCTCAACAGCCTTCTCGAAGATCGCGCCGGCCTCGGCGGCCTTCTTGGCCTCCAGATACTGATAGCCGCGCCAGCCGCCCACGGCCGCCACCACCAGCACCATGAGGGCGATGAAGTAGAGCGAATAGTTGTCCCACAGCTTCTTGAGCTGTTCGCGACGTACTTCCTCGTCGACTTCGTCAAATAATTCAGACACTTATGCTAATCCCATGCCCGGCCGGGAGGGCGCGCCAGATTGTGCGCGTCTAAAGCCCGTCCCCACGTCGCGGCGGCGATACCCTATCGATATGGCGGTGGCAAGGCAAAGCAAGGCCGATCAAGGTGTTAACGCGCGATCCGGGGGTCCCGGTGCCCCCTACCCCAGCCCGGTCAGGCCCCGACCAGCAGCTCCCGCAGCTGGCGCTTCACCACCTTGCCATTGGCGTTGCGCGGCAGGGGCTCCGCCGAGACTGTCATGGTCTCCGGCACCTTGTAATCGGACAGCCGCTCAGCGCACCAGGCCCGTAGGTCGTCGCTGCCGACCTGGATACGTGTGACCACGACCGCATGGACGCGCTCGCCCAGCACCGGGCATGGCTTTGCAATGATCGCGCTCTCGACCACGGCGGGGTGGCCGGCCAGCACGGATTCGACCTCGGCCGAATAGATCTTCAACCCGCCGCGGTTGATCATGTCCTTCTGGCGGTCGAACACACGGACGAATCCTTCGGCATCGACCGAGCCGAGGTCGCCCGAATGCCAGAAGCCGCCGGAGAAGCTCTCGGCCGTGGCCTTCGGGTTGTTCCAGTAACCCTTGATGACGGAGGAGCCCTGGATCCAGAGCTCGCCGATCTCGCCGGGCGGCAGCTCGCGCCCGTCCGTCCCCATCACGATGATGCGCGCGCCCGGACACGACAGGCCGACGCTGTCGATATGGCTCGCCGTCAGCTCGGCCGGCATGATGGTGGACGGCGACGCCGTCTCGGTCGAGCCGTAGCAATTTGCAAGCTTCAGGCCCGGAATTGTCGCCTTGAGCTTCTCGATGGTCGCGACCGGCATCGGGGCGCCGCCAAAACCGCCGACGCGCCAGCTCGAGAGATCGTAGCTGCCGAAATCCGGCTGCAGCAGGCAGAGATTGTACATCGCCGGCACCATCACCGTGTAGGTGACACGCTCGCGCGCCGCGAGCTTGAGATAATCCGCCGCCTTGAACTCCGGCATGATGATCAGCGCGCCGCCGCAGCGGATCATGGTCGTGATGTTGGCGACGACGCCCGTGACGTGCCCGAGCGGCACGGCCGCGATCGAGCGGTCGGCTGCCGTCAATTGCAGGCAGGACACGAACACCATCGAGGAATGCACGATGTTGCAATGGGCGAGCATCGCGCCCTTCGGCTTGCCTGTCGTGCCCGAGGTGTAGAGGATCATCGCGGTATCCTCCTCGTTGACTTCGACCGGTGCCGCGGCCGGTGCGTTGTCGGCGAGCACCGCGAAGCGCGACAGAGCCGGATCGCCGTCGATGGCGACGCGATGGATCACATCGGGCACATCCTGCGCATCGGGCAGCCGCTCGGCGAGACCCGCTTCGTGGATCAGGATTTTGGCGCCGCAATCGGTCAGGACATAGGCGATCTCCGGCTTCTGCTGGCGCGTGCTGAGCAGCACGGTGACCAGCCCCTCATGCGCTGCGGCAAACAGCAACAGTGGGAATTCGATGCGGTTACCGAGCAGGATCGCAACGCGGTCGCCGCGCCGCAGGCCGAGCTTGCGAAAGCCCGATGCAATCCGCGCGGCCTGCTCCACCGCCTGCCGCCAACTGAGCCGGACATTGCCGCAGACCAGCGCTTCGCCATCGCCGTTGCGCGCGGAAGCCTCGGCAATCATCGCCCAAAGACTGGCCGGTCGATCGGTGAAGGCCGGAACCACCCGATCGCCAAACCGCGCCTCGAACCGCATCGGCGGAATCTGAGATTGCGACCAGTCCATCAGAGGGCCCTCGGCTTGTTGCTTTTGTCACCTTCCGCGCATGGGCACGCGGTGCTGTCTTGCGCCGATCGGCTAGCCACCCATGACCGGAACACCGATCACGACAGGATGGAATGCAAACGCCAGCGCCAGATAGGCAACGACGCCGACGGCAATCGCAATCAGGTCGTTGGTGACGCCCCCTACCGGAATCGGCGGGCCGCCGCTATCGGTGCGATGCTTGAATGAAATGCGGTCATAGACCGCCCAGCCCAAAAACGAGCCGAACAGGATGATGGAGCCGAGATCGCCATTGGCGAGCAAATGCGCCGCCGCCCACAGCTTGATGCCGGCGAGCATCGGATGCTTCAGCGTCGCATAGATGCGCCCGCGCAAATATGACGCGACCACCAGGATGACGGCAGGCAGCATCAGCGCGACCGTGATGTGCTTCATCGCCTTCGGCGGGTACCAGACATCGATCCAGCCGGTCGCGCGATAATGGCCAAAGCCCCAGACGATCAGCGCCAGTCCCGCGAGCGAGACGACCGAATAGAGGATCTTGTAGGTCCCCTCGCCCAGCCGTTCGATCGCTTGTGCGCGCGCGTCTCGTTTCGTTGTGAAAATATGGGCGGCGAAAAACAGCACCAGCCCCAGGATCATGACCAGCAGACCCACGACATCCTCCCCTCAACCAGCGCCCCCGGCTATGGCGTATCATTGATTGGCCGCCGGTCGCAACTGATGCGCTACTTGCCGGTCTCGCGATTATCGACGTAGCGGATCGCGATCGGACGCCCGGCCAGGGCACCGCCGAGACCGCTGGTGAATTTCAGCGGCAGGCAGGCGTTCAGCGACGAACTGATCGCATTGAGATAGGTCGTCCTTGTATCAGCCGGGACGCCTGCGGTCGCGTATGTCAGGCGCGGCGGGCCGATCAGGCCGCCGGCCTTGTTGAAGCTGAAGCGCACCGACATCTGCATCCCCATCCGCGCATTGTCCGACGGCGGCGACCAGCAGGTACGCAGCTCGGCGAAGAGGTCACCGATCGTATCGAGATCGTGATCCGGCTTCTGGTATTTGGCGCGGTCGGCGTCTGACGGGACGCTCTCGATCGTGAGCTGGAGGTTCTCGCCGTAGGGATAATCGATCTCGGGAATGCAGGGCCCGTGATCGAGTACGCTGCAATAAGACGGCGTGCAGGGCCGATTGTCGAGCACGCTGCACGGCGAATGCGAGAACGGGATCGGATTGATCTGCCGACGCCGCGCGTCCGCGGCGACCGTCGATAGCGCCAGCAGAATAAGAACGAGGATAGCGCGCCACATGCCTTGAGCTCGCGAAATCACGTAATGAGAAGTCACGTGATGAAACGTGGCACCGCCTGTGAAGGCGTCAAGCCCGCGGGCGTTCACATGGTCGCGCTTAAGTGGCGGGGCTTCGCTTACCCCTTCTTCTTGACGTCCTTGACGTTGGTGAACTCGATGCCCTCGGCGCGTTCCCTGGTGTAGCCGAGATAGAACTCGTTCCGGGCGAGGTACACGGGATCGCCGTCGACATCGTCGGCGATGCTGGAGGTGTTGGCCGCGAGGAACGTGTCGAGCTTCTTGCGGTCCTCCGAGGAGACCCAGCGCGCGAGCTGGAACTCGCTCACCTCGAACTCGACCGGCAGCGAATATTCCGCCTCGAGCCGCGCCTTGAGCACGTCGAGCTGCAGCGCGCCCACCACGCCGACCAGCGCCGGTGCGCCGTCGCGCGGACGGAACACCTGCACAACGCCCTCTTCCGACATCTGCTGAAGCGCTTCCTTCAGCTTCTTCGCCTTCATCGCGTCGGTGAGACGGACCCGGCGGACGATTTCAGGCGCGAAGCTCGGCACGCCAACGAAATTGAAATCCTCGCCCTCGGTCAGGGTATCGCCGATGCGCAGCGTGCCGTGATTGGGAATGCCGACGACGTCGCCGGCAAAAGCCTCGTCCGCAACCGAACGGTCCTGGGCAAAGAAGAATTGCGGGCTCGACAGCGGCATGCTCTTGCCGGTGCGCACCAGCTTCGCCTTCATGCCGCGGCTGAGCTTGCCGGAGCAGAGCCGCGCAAAGGCGATGCGGTCCCGATGGTTCGGATCCATGTTCGCCTGGATCTTGAACACGAAGGCGCTCATGCGCGGATCGGTCGCCTCGACCTTGCGCTGGTCGCTGTCCTGCGCGCGCGGCTCGGGCGCGAACTTGCCGAGGCCTTCCAGCAGGTCGCCGACGCCGAAATTGCGCAGCGCGCTGCCGAAATAGACCGGCGTCAGATGGCCCTCGCGAAACGCGTCGAGCTCGAACGGCTTCGAGGCTTCCGTCACGAGCTCGAGCTCGTCCTTCACCGCCGAGACGTCGAGATTGGCATTGAGCTTGGCGAGTTCCGCGATCTCGATCTGCTGCGCGGCGCCGGTCTTGGCGCCTCCACCTTCGAGCAGGCGCACGCCGCCATTAGCGACGTCATAGGTGCCGAGAAAGTCGCGGCCGCGGCCGACTGGCCAGGTCATCGGCGTGGTATCGAGCGCCAGTGTCTTCTCGATCTCATCGAGCAGCTCGAAAACGTCGCGGCTCTCGCGATCCATTTTATTGATGAAGGTGATGATCGGGATATCTCGAAGACGACACACCTCGAACAGCTTTCGCGTCCGCGCCTCGATGCCTTTGGCGGCATCGATCACCATGACAGCAGAGTCGACGGCAGTCAGCGTGCGGTAGGTGTCTTCCGAAAAGTCTTCGTGGCCCGGCGTGTCCAGGAGGTTGAAGACGAGGCCCTCGAACTCGAAGGTCATGACCGAGGTCACGACCGAGATGCCGCGCTCGCGCTCGATCTTCATCCAGTCCGAGCGGGTGTTGCGCCGTTCGCCCTTGGCCTTGACCTGGCCGGCCAGATTGATGGCGCCGCCGAACAGCAGCAGCTTTTCGGTCAGCGTGGTCTTGCCGGCGTCCGGGTGCGAAATGATCGCAAAAGTGCGCCGCCGCGACACTTCTGCGGCAAGCGGGGAACGGGCCGGCGATTCGGCTGTGGTGGCGATGTCGGACATGGCGGGAGCGTTTGGCAGGGAAAATGGGCCTGAGCAAGCCTCATTTGGTGATTGCGGAGCCCTTTGGCCAGTCCCATATCGGCTTCGATCAGACAGATCTTTGCGGGAGGACGACCTTCCTGCTCATCAGCCTATCAGCCTGCGGGGACGACCCTGCCATGAATGGAGGGTCGTCATGGCCTGGAGCATCCTGTTCGTCGCCGGTCTTCTCGAGATCACCTGGGCGATTGGCCTGAAATATACCGAAGGTTTCAGCAGGGCGGTTCCTTCCGTCATCACGCTCGCGGCGATGGCGGGCAGCGTGATCCTGCTCGGGCTCGCGCTCAAGTCACTGCCCGTCGGAACCGCCTATGCGGTGTGGACCGGCATCGGGGCGGTCGGCACCGCGACGCTGGGCATCATCCTGTTCGGCGAACCCGCCACCGCGCTTCGCCTCGCCAGCATCGGGCTGATCGTCGCCGGCATTGTCGGGCTGAAGCTCGTTACTTGAAGATCTGGACCGCCCACCAGCTCAGCGCCGCGACGATGGCCGAGGCCGGGATCGTGATCACCCAGGCATAGACGATCGAGCTCGCCACGTTCCAGCGCACCGCCGAGACGCGGCGGGCCGCACCGACGCCGACGATGGCGCCGGTGATGGTGTGGGTGGTCGAGACGGGGACGCCGAGGAAGGTGGCCATGAACAGGGTCGCCGCCCCGCCGGTCTCGGCGCAGAAACCCTGCATCGGCGTCAGCTTGGTAATGCGCAAGCCCATGGTGCGGACGATCCGCCAGCCGCCCATCAGCGTGCCCAGCGCCATCGCCGCCTGGCACGACAGCACCACCCAGAACGGCACGGTGAATTCGCCGCCGAGATGGCCCTGCGAATAGAGCAGCACGGCGATGATGCCCATCGTCTTCTGCGCATCATTGCCGCCATGGCCAAGCGAATAGAGCGAGGCGGAGGCGAATTGCAGGATGCGGAAGGCGCGGTCGACCGCGAACGGCGTCGAACGCACCGAGAGCCAGGACACGATGGCGACCAGCATCATCGCAAGCAGGAAGCCGACCAGCGGCGACAGCACGATCGCCAGTACGGCCTTGGTCAGCCCACTCCAGACCGCCGCCGATAGTCCGGCCTTGGCCATGCCGCCGCCGACGAGGCCGCCGATCAGCGCATGCGAGGAGGAAGACGGGATGCCTAACGCCCAGGTCACGAGATTCCAGACGATGGCGCCGACAAGCGCTGCGAAGATCACCTGGGCATCGACAATCGCGGGATCGATGATGCCGGTGCCGATGGTCTGGGCGACGTGAAGGCCGAACACCATGAAGGCGACGAAATTGAAGAACGCGGCCCAGATCACCGCGAATTGCGGCCGCAGCACGCGGGTCGAGACGATGGTCGCGATCGAATTGGCGGCGTCGTGCAGGCCGTTCAGGAAGTCGAACAGCAGCGCGACGGCGATCAATCCGACCAGGACGGGAAGACCCAACGCAGCATCCACGGCGCGGCCCTGCCCTAAACTTGCTCGATGACGATGCTGTTGATCTCGTTCGCGACGTCGTCGAAGCGATCGGCCACCTTCTCGAGATGGTCGTAGATTTCGACGCCGACGATGAAGTCCATCGCGCTGCCGTTGCGGTGCTTGAGGAACAGCTCCTTCAGGCCGATGTCGTGGAGATCATCGACGCGGCCTTCTAGCTTGCCCAATTCCTCCGTGATCGCGGTCAGCATTGCGACGTTGGGCCCGATTGACTGCATCAGCGGCAGCGCGCGTCCCACCAGATTGGCGCACTCGATCAGGAGCGCGCCGATCTCGCGCATTGGCGGCTCGAAGGTGCGGACCTCGAACAGCATCACCGCCTTGGCGGTCTGCTGCATCTGGTCGATGGCATCGTCCATCGAGGTAATGAGGTTCTTGATGTCGCCGCGGTCGAACGGCGTGATGAAGGTGCGGCGCACCGCCGTCAGCACCTCACGGGTGATGTTGTCGGCATCGTTCTCGAACTGATTGACCCGCTGACAGTAGACCGGCGTCTCCTCCCCCCCGTTCAGCATGCCCTGCAACGCGACGGAGCCCTGGATCACGGTCTGGGCGTGGCGGTCGAACAGGTCGAAGAACCGTTCTTCCTTGGGCAGGAAAGCGCGAAACCAACGCATCATGGGAATAGTCTACCGGTTGGACATGGCCCGGCCCGAACGGACCGTCGTAAAACCGTCATAGACCATTTTCGCTTCGCGCGCGTGTCATCTCGCGCCCGCGGAGCCGGATCATCCACCGGATTCGCGCACCAATGAAACTGGTGCGATATCAATTATTTAGAGCGACCGCCGAAAGTAGTGCGCAACTTCACCAACGACGCCACGGCGGAAGGTGAGCACGCAGATCACGAAGATCGAGCCCTGGATCACCGTCACCCATTGGCCGAAACCGGCCAGATATTGCTGCATGGCGATGATCGCGAAGGCGCCGACCACGGGACCGAAAACGGTGCCGAGACCGCCGACCAGCGTCATCAGCACGACTTCGCCCGACATCGACCAGTGCACATCGGTGAGCGAGGCGTTCTGCGCCACGAACACTTTCAGCGCGCCGGCAAAGCCCGCCAGCGTTCCCGACAGGACAAACGCCAGGAACTTGTACTGGTCGGTCCGGTAGCCGAGCGAGATGGCGCGCGGCTCGTTCTCGCGGATCGACTTCAGGACCTCGCCGAACGGCGAGTTGATGATGCGATAGATCAGCAGGAAGCCCGCGAGGAAGCCGACCAGCACGACGTAATAGAGCACCGTCGGCTTCGACAGGTCGAGCACGCCGAACATGTGCCCCTGCGGAATGCCCTGGATGCCGTCCTCACCGTGGGTGAACGGCGCCTGGAGGTAGATGAAGTACAGCAGCTGCGACAGCGCCAGCGTGATCATCGAGAAATAGATGCCCTGGCGGCGGATCGAGATGTAGCCGGTGATGAGCGACAACCCGAACGCCGCAGCGATGCCGACGAGAATGCCGAGCTCAGGCGGCAGCGCCCACACCTTCAGCGCGTGCGCGCTGCAATACCCGGCCGTGCCCATGAACATCGCATGGCCGAACGACAGCAGCCCGCCATAGCCGATCAGCAGATTGAAGGCGCAGGCGAGCAGAGCGAAGCACAGCGCCTGCATCACGAAGAACGGATAGATGCCGCTGAACGGCACCGAGGCCAGCAGCAGCGCCATCACCGCGAATACGATCATCTCGTCACGCATCGCGCGGGGGCTCATCGGCAGCGTGTCGTCCGTCAAGGCTGTCATATCAGGCTGCCCTTCCCGTCAATCCGGTTGGCTTCACCAAGAGCACCAGCACCATCAGCACGAACACGACGGTGTTGGAGGCCTCGGGGTAGAAATATTTGGTCAGGCCCTCGATCACGCCGAGCGCGAAGCCGGTGATGATGGAGCCCATGATCGATCCCATGCCGCCGATCACCACCACCGCGAAAACCACGATGATGAGGTCGGCGCCCATCAGCGGCCGGACCTGGTTGATCGGCGCCGAGAGCACGCCGGCGAGCGCCGCCAGGCCGACGCCGAGACCGTAGGTCAACGTGATCATGCGCGGCACGTTGATGCCGAAGGCTCGCACCAGCGTCGGATTTTCAGTGGCGGCGCGCAAGTTGGCCCCAAGCCGCGTCTTCTCGATCAGGAACCAGGTCGCAAGGCACACCACCAGCGAGAAGATGACGACCCAGCCGCGATAGATCGGCAGGAACATGAATCCGAGATTCATGCCGCCCTTGAGCTGGTCCGGAATGGAGTAAGGCAGGCCCGACGAACCGAAATAGTTCTGGAACACGCCTTGGACGATCAGCGCGATGCCGAAGGTCAGCAGCAGACCGTAGAGATGGTCGAGCCCGGTCAGGAATTTCAGCATGGTCCGTTCCAGGATCATGCCGAAGATGCCGACGATGATCGGCGCAAACAGCAGCGCCCACCAGTAATTGATGCCGCCGAGGTTCAGCAGGAAATAGGCGACGAAGGCGCCCATCATGTAGAGTGCGCCATGGGCGAAATTGATGATGTTGAGCATGCCGAAAATGACGGCGAGCCCGAGACTGAGCAGCGCATAGAATGAGCCGTTGATCAGTCCCACCAGTAGCTGTGCGTAGAGAGCCTGCATCGATCCAGCACCCAGTCCCTTCGGCGTTCCCAAAGTAGCGCCCGCCGGCTCGTCGCCGGCGGGCTTCGGTCTTATTTCTTAAGCAGCGCGCACTTGCTCTCGGAGAGCGGCGTGAAGGCCTGATCGCCCGGCACGGTGCCGACGAGCTTGTAGAAGTCCCACGGTCCCTTGGACTCGGAGGGCTTCTTCACCTCGAACAGATAGGCGTTGTGGATGGTGCGGCCGTTGGGCTGGATCTCGCCCTTGCCGAACAGTTCGTCTTCCGTCGGCATCGACTTCATCTTCTCGACGACCTTGATGCCGTCATGAGGATTGCCGCCGAGCGCGTCCAGCGCCTTGAGATAGTGGCGCACGCCCGCATAGACACCCGCCTGCACCATGGTCGGCATCGCGCCGCTCTTCATCTTCTCCGAGAACCGCTTGGAGAAAGCCCGGGTCTGATCGTTCATGTCCCAGTAGAAGGTCTCGGTGAAGTTCAGGCCCTGCGCGGTTTCCAGACCGATCGCCTTGACGTCGGTGAGGAACAAGAGCAGCGCCGCGAGCTTCTGGCCGCCCTTGACGATGCCGAACTCGGCCGCCTGCTTGATCGTGTTGGTGGTGTCGCCGCCGGCATTGGCAAGGCCGATGATCTTGGCCTTGGAGGCTTGCGCCTGGAGCAGGAAGGACGAGAAATCCGGCGTGTTGAGCGGATGCTTGACGCCGCCGACGACCTTGCCGCCGTTGGCGGTGATAACGGCGGTGGTATCGCGCTCGAGCGCCGCACCGAAGGCGTAGTCCGCGGTCAGGAAGAACCAGGTGTCACCACCGGCCTTCACCAGCGCCTGGCCCGTGGTGTGGGCCAGCATGTAGGTGTCGTAGGTCCAGTGCACGGTGTTGGGCGAGCACTGCGCGTTGGTGAGGTCGGAGGTCGCCGCACCCGAGTTGATGTAGACGCCGTTCTTTTCCTTCACGACGTTATTGACTGCGAGCGCTACGCCGGAATTCGGCACGTCGACGATGATGTCGACCTTGTCGACGTCGAACCACTGCCGCGCGATCGCGGTGCCGATATCCGGCTTGTTCTGGTGATCGCCCGAAATGATGTCGATCTTCCAGCCCTTCGCGGCGAGGCCGGAATCTTCCACTGCCATCTGGGCGGCGAGCGTCGAGCCGGGTCCTCCGAGGTCGGCATAGAGACCGGATTGATCGGACAGCGCACCGATCTTGACCGTCTTGTCCTGCGCGAAGGCTGCGCCGGCGGCGGTCACGGCCAACGCCGTGCCAAGCAACAACGATGCAATCGACTTTTTCATGCTACTTCCCTCGTGAATCTTCTCGCGACCGTCCGACCCTTTGGCCGTACTAGACGCCGAGATAGGTGTGGAGCTTGTCCATGTTGGCGGCAAGCTCCGCATTGGAAAATCCGTCAATGATCTTGCCGTGCTCGACGACGTAATAGCGGTCGGCGACGGTCGATGCGAACCGGAAGTTCTGCTCGACCAGAAGGATCGTGAAACCTTCCTTCTTCAGCCGCGCAATGGTGTGACCGATCTGCTGAATGATGACAGGCGCAAGACCTTCGGTCGGCTCGTCCAGCATCAGGAACCTGGCGCCGGTGCGCAGGATGCGCGCGATCGCAAGCATCTGCTGCTCGCCGCCGGACAGCTTGGTGCCCTGGCTGTTGAGCCGCTCCTTCAGGTTCGGAAACAGATCGAATATCTGTTCGAGCGGCAGTCCGCCCGGGCGCACCACCGGCGGCAGCAACAAATTCTCGCGCACGTCGAGACTGGAGAAAATCCCCCGCTCCTCCGGGCAGAACGCGATGCCCATGCGCGCGATCTTGTCGGAGGTCGCGCGGATGATGTCCTGGTTGTTGAATTTGATCGAGCCGGCACGCTTGCCGATGATGCCCATGATCGACTTCAGCGTGGTCGTCTTGCCGGCGCCGTTGCGCCCGAGCAGCGTGACGACCTCGCCCGCGTTCACGTCGAAGTCGATCCCGTGCAGGATGTGGGACTCGCCGTACCAGGCTTCGAGGTTGCGGACCTGGAGGATGTTGCCGCCGGTTGCGGCCTTCGCCGGAGCGTCGACCATTGCAGTCTCAGGCATGACCGGCTCCCAGATAGGCTTCCTTGACGCGCTCGTCCTTGGTGAGTTCGCCGTAATTGCCCTGCGCGAGCACCTGCCCGCGCGTCAGCACGGTGATGATGTCAGAGAGATTGGCCACGACGCTCAAATTGTGCTCGACCATCAGGATCGTGTATTTCGCCGAGATGCGCTTGATCAGCGCTGCGATCTTGTCGATGTCCTCGTGGCCCATGCCGGCCATCGGCTCGTCCAGCAACATCATCTCCGGATCGAGCGCCAGCGTGGTCGCGATCTCGAGCGCGCGCTTGCGCCCGTAAGGCATTTCGACCGCCGGCGTATTGGCAAACTCGCTGAGGCCGACATCGTTCAACAATTCGAGCGCGCGGTTGTTGAAACGGTTGAGCGTCGATTTCGAACGCCAGAAATCAAAGGAGCTGCCGTGCTGACGCTGGAGCGCAACACGGACGTTTTCCAGAGCGGTCATGTGCGGAAACACCGCCGAGATCTGGAAAGAACGTACCAGCCCCATGCGCGCCACGTCGGCGGGCGGCATGGCGGTGATGTCCTGTCCCTTGTACAGGATTTTTCCGGCAGACGGTTTGAGGAACTTGGTCAGAAGATTGAAGCACGTCGTCTTGCCGGCCCCGTTCGGGCCGATCAACGCGTGAATACTCCCACGGCGAACCCTAAGCGCAACGTCGCGGACGGCAAAGAAGCCCGCGAACTCCTTGGTCAAGCCTTCCGTTTCGAGAATGAACTCATCGGCCAAACAGATTTCCCCCTGCCCGCGCAATGCGCGTGGCTGTCCTTGTTGCTTCGGCTTTCCGGAGGCCTTGGAGCCTTCCCGGAACGCTGCCTCCGGGCGCGGAATATGCCGGAGGTGACGGGGGTTAGGCAAGGCGGAAAGCTGAGCAGGTCAGACCTCCGGCCGGGAGTCTTATGCTCCCTTAGTTGGAGGTTTGTGATGTCGCGCCCGCCGGCCTTCCGGTTCGCAAGGCACCGGTCATCAAGCCGTCGTTAACGGTCTTTGGTCCCGCGCGCCAGCCTTCATCAAAAATTTTCCCGCCGCGGCGATCATGGGCGGGTTTCATTCGCCGGGAATATTGCTTTGGATTTCGCCAGCGCCGCTCCCTCCGTCGTCAAGTCGATCAAGCAGCGTGACCTGCTCAACACGTGGCTGCGACTTTATGCGCGCCACCATACGGCGCCGGCGATCTGGGAGTACCAGCCCGCGCGGCTCGAGGAAGAGCTGTCCGATCTCATCTACTACACGGTGGACAATTCGACGCCGACGCCGCGCCTGACCATCCAGAGCGAGGGCACGCGGATCTCGCGCGCCTATGGTCATACCGGCAAGGGAATCCTGCTGGAGGACTATGTCGGACCGCGGCTCGCGCCCTTTGTCATGCCGGTCTATCGCGAATGCATCGCGCGCGCGCTTCCGGTCTACAGCGTTGCCGACGTCGACGACATCTATGGCCGCGTCGTTGCCTATGAACGGCTGCTGCTGCCTTTCCTGACCGACGACAAGGTCAGCCACGTCATCGCTTCGCTCAAGACCTTCTGCGAGGACGGCGGCTTCGAGATCAAGAATCTGCTGCGCGGAAATGACGCGCTGCCGCGGCCGAAACTGCGCACGGTGATCGACCGCGATCTGTTTCACCACGCCCCAGGACGCATTGCGGCCGCCGACGTCGTCGAATTCGCCGATCAGCCCGGCGATCCGAGCGTCACCGCCGAGATCATCGAGCTGAACTGACACTTAGCGCGATTTGGCCCTGACTTCCTTGTCGTAGATATCCGGCTTGAAGCCGACCAGGAGCTTGCCGCCGATTTCGAGCACCGGCCGCTTGATCATCGATGGTTGCGCTAGCATCAGGGCTAGCGCCTTCTTCTCGGTCAGGCCTTCCTTGTCGGTGTCCGGGAGCTTCTTGAAGGTGGTGCCGGCGCGATTGAGCAGCGTTTCCCAGCCGAGCTTGTCGCTCCATTGCTTGAGCTTGTCCTTCTCGACGCCGGCGGCCTTGTAATCGTGGAACTCGTAGGTGACGCCATGGGTGTCAAGCCAGGCGCGCGCCTTCTTCATGGTGTCGCAGTTCTTGATGCCGTAGATGATGTTGGGCAAGACGGTCCTCGCGCATGCGTCGTTACGTGCCGTGGTCATGGCCTTGGCGTTGTACGAAACTCCGCTTCGCGCGACAATATTGCCAACGACGCTTTCGACCTCTACCCGAACGGACACACCATGCACGTCACCCACGATCCAGTCGCGTCCGCCTCGCCGACCATCGACTTCAACACGTTCCTCGCGGTCGACATCCGCGTCGGCACCATCGTCGACGCAAAACCGTTTCCCGAGGCGCGCAAGCCGGCCTGGCGGTTGTGGATCGACTTCGGCCCGGCCATCGGCGTGCGCAAGAGCTCGGCGCAGATCACCGAGAACCATCCGCTCGAGACGCTGGTCGGACAGCAGGTCGCGGCCGTCGTCAATTTCCCCCCGCGCCAGATCGGACCTGTCGTCTCGGAGGTGCTGACGCTCGGCTTCCCCGATGCCGACGGCAAGGTCGTGCTGATGCAGCCGAGCAAGCCGGTGCCGAACGGCGGGCGCCTGTTCTAGCGTGGGGGAGCGGCAACCGCAGCCCCTTGCCATGGATCCTCAGGATCGGCATCGGATTTCTTGCCCGCGGCGCGGGCGGCGCTACAAAGCTCTGAGCCAGTTTCACGGCCGCTTCGGGATGTTGAGCCCGCGCTCCACGGCAGGACGCGCCAGTCCGCGTTCGAGCCAGGCGGCAACCGACTTGAACTGGCTGAATGCGACGAGATCGCCGGCGCCGTAGAAGCCGATGAGGTTGCGCACCCAGCCGAGCATGGAGACGTCGGCGATGGTGTAGTCGTCATCCATGAACCATTGCCGGCCGGAAAGATGCGTCTCCATCACGCCGAGCAGGCGCCTGGACTCGCCCACGTAACGCTCGAGCGGCCGCTTGTCCTCAAAATCCTTGCCGGCGAACTTGTGGAAGAAGCCGACCTGGCCGAACATCGGCCCGATGCCGCCCATCTGGAAGTGCACCCACTGGATGGTCTGGTAGCGCCGCGCGGCGTCCTGCGGCAGCAGCTTGCCGGTCTTCTCCGCGAGATATTGCAGGATCGCACCGGACTCGAACAGCGGCAGCGGCTTGCCGCCGGGGCCATTGGGATCGAGGATCGCCGGGATCTTGCCGTTGGGATTGAGCGAGAGGAATTCCGGCGTCCTCTGGTCGTCCTTGCCGAAATCGACGAGATGGACTTCGTAAGGCAGCCCGATCTCCTCCAGCATGATTGAAACCTTGACGCCGTTCGGCGTCGGCAGCGAATAGAGCTGAAGCAACTCCGGATGCCTGGCAGGCCAGCGCTTGGTGATCGGAAAGGCGGACAAATCAGACATCGAGACCCCGGCTTCGTTCGCGAGCTGCCGCTTAATCTAGGCGAGCCATCGAACGGCGCAAGGCCGAGCTACCATCTCAACTGTCTCGGTGCCGAGACTCGATCACAATGGCCGCAGCAAATGACTTGTGGCGTACACTGCGTCGCGCTGTGCGCGTTGCTCGATGAAGAGCTGCCCGGTCACGAGCAGCGCTCCGACGAAAAAAAGTGCGAGCATAGCGGTCGCAAACTGACTGACATCATTCATCGCAAGCGTTTCCCTGTATTTGGTTCGCACAGGGAACGCAGGGTTGCCGTTGGCAGTTCCTCCACACTTCAAATAAATTGCCGCTTTTTCCCGATCCAGCGAGCTGGCTCAATAATTGATCTCCATCCGCAGACCGCGCGGATCGATCTCATCCCCGCCGACGCGCTGCTTGCTGTCCCGCGCCGCGACTGCACATGCGCAGGCATCGATCAGATCGTCGCGGTCGATGCCGGTGCCGTGGCGCTGCATCAGCCATTTCGAGAGCTTCGTGAAGCCGCGCTGCGCCAACAGTGCAATGCGCAGCTCGCGACCTTCCGCCGATGTCTTCTTCGCAAGCCGAACTCCCCTCACAAGATTCCACAAGATCAGCTCCGGATGCGCTTCGCCGATCGTCGCCTGCCGCACCGGTGTCATGATCTCGTCGACCTCCCTGATCTTGTCCCTGATATTCCAGAGCTGCGCCGAGACGCCCCTCCCCTTGCCTTCGTGCTCCCAATAGTGCCGGTTGGCTGCGGCCATATCGGGAAACCTCCAGAGATCGCGGCGGGCCCCGAGAAACACGGCCGGGCCCACCATTTCACGCGCACGCAAGTCGCATGTTCGATAACCTTCTGTCTTCAACCCAATCGGCATGTCGATCATCGCGCGCGCATGCGGCGTCGCGAGCAGCCGCGTGAGGCCCGGCGAATAGTCGAAGCCGTGCTGGCCACACTCGTCGATCCACGCGGCGACCCAGCCGAAACGAAATCCGTCGAGACCGAGATAGGTTTTCACGCGTCCGGTTGCGCCTCCTACCAACGTTTGTTCATCCTTCGCCCCGACGACCCTCGAACAGCCGTTGCGCCAGCAGCGCATCGCCGAGCGTGCCGCCGGCGGGCGCGATCGCGCAAAAGGGTTCGCGGGCGCCTGCAATTTGTTCGTGGTCAGCCTCCAACGGCCTGGTAGGCCAGGCGCTTGAACTCGAAGAAAAACGGATTCCAGAAGCCCATGTGGCGCTGGGCCATCAGGACGCCGGCGGTATTGGCCTCAGGGCAAATCCACCAATGGGTGCCGGCGAGCCCGCCCCACTGGAATTCGCCGGTGGAATTCGGGGGATCGAACTGCGTCGGCGCGAAGGTGACGGCGCCGCCAAGGCCAAAACCCTTGCCAGGCATCGGCCCGAGATTGGCGAAGCGAATCGTCTCGCCCGCCGGCAATTGGTTGGTCATCATCTGCCGCAGCGTCTCCGGCTTCAGCAGCGCCTCCGGCCCGGGCACCAGGGCACGCACCAGCGCGAGCATGTCCGGTAGCGTCGAGACCAGCCCGCCACCGCCCGACAGCAGCGGGAACGGCCGTCGATAGGCCTGCGGGTAAGGCAGATTGTCGGCGCGGGTGAGGCCCGGCTTGGTCGGATCAAGCACGTCGGCGCCGGTATAGTGCGCAACCAGCCTGCCCTGCTGCGCTTCAGGCACGGAGAAGCCGGTATCGGTCATGCCGAGCGGATCGAAGATGCGCGCCTTGAGGAAGGCATCGAGCGGCTTGCCCGAGACGACCTCGACGACGCGACCGAGCACGTCGGTCGCCACCGAATATTCCCAGCTGGTGCCGGGATGATATGACAGCGGCAGATCGGCCAGCTTGTCGATCAAGTCCGTCAGCGGCGTCAGCGGATTGAGCACGCGCGCCTCGTTGTAGCCTGTGAACAGCACCGTACCGGGATCGAAGATGCCGTAGCTGAGGCCCGAGGTGTGCGTCAGCAGCTGCCGGATCGTGATCGGGCTTTTCGCCGGCTCGACATCAGCAAGATTTGCCGCGCCCTGCTTCAGTACTTTGCGATTGGCAAGCTGCGGCAGCAATTTTTCGATCGCGTCATCGAGCCCGATGCGGCCCTCCTCGACCAGCAGCATGATCGCAGAGGTGACGAAAATCTTGGTATTGGAGAACGCGCGGAAGATATGGTTCGGCCGCAGCGCCGTCCGTGCCTCGCGATCGGCAAACCCGACGCATTGCTGGTCGACCAGTTCGCGTCCGCGCAGCACCACCCAGGACACGCCGGGGACGATCTCCTGATCGACATAGCGCTGCATCGCCGTCCGCACAGCGGAATAATCTGGATTTGCTGTCCTGGCGTCCATAGATGGGCTCTCCCCGAATTGGTTGCGATGGATATAGCAACGAATCGGCCGCGGGGAAGCCCGTTCGCGCGAGGCGCGGACGGCGCCGGCAACACCCGCATTTTTGTTTCACCGCGTGTTCGCACCCGCGCGAGCAACACAACGAAAACGCCAGCAATCCTTGCGGCAAGACCTCATTAAGCGCGCGACCTTTAGCCTCACGGTCATGTTCAGCGTATCTTCAATTCCATCAAGGGTGACCGTCAATGACCTCGATCTCCGCAACGACCACCAATTCCTACTCCCCACTCGACCGCCTCAAGAGCGAGCTCACCAAGGAAGTCTCGGCGGGCACCATCAGCTCGAGCGATGAGTCCGCGCTCTCGTCCGCGCTCGACGACATCGATTCATCGCTCAAGAGCGGCGCATCGAGCGCGAGCTCCTCGTCGCCGCCTTCGGCTGACGAGATGCAGTCCAAGATCGACGACCTCATCCAGAACGAGGTATCGAGCGGCAAGCTGACCAGCGACCAGGCCAGCGAACTGAAAAACGTGTTCGCCAACACCTTCTCCGGCAGCGCCGGCGGACCGCCGCCGCCCGATGGCAGCAGCGACTCATCGAGCACGAGCAGCACGGATTCGACCTCCTCGTCCGATTCGTCGTCCAGCTCGTCTTCGGCCACCACCGCAGAGCTGATGAAGGAGTTGATCTCGCTGCTCCAGAACGCGACCAACCAGTCGACCTCCTATAGCTCCAGCGGCAACTCGGCGTCCTCCAACGCATCGAGCGCGCTGCTCGTCGACTATTCGACATAAGGGCTGCGGCCCGGCGCACTCCGCCGGGCCGTCACCCCTGCTTCATCAACGCCGTCACGTGCAGACGACGGCGGATGCGCATGCCCTGGCGCTGATAGAGCGCGATAGCGGATGTGTTGTTCGAAAACACGTGCAGGAACGGAATCTCGCCGCGCGCCTCGATCTGGCGCGCGACCGCGGCGAGCAGCGCCTGCGCGTAGCCGCGCCCGCGATAGTCGGGATGGACGCAGACGGCCGTCATCTCGACGAACTTGCCCGGCTTCATGCGCTCGCCGGTCATCGCGACCAGCTCGCTCCCGGCGCGAATGCCGAGAAACGTGCCGAGTTCGTGCGTCCGTAAAGCGAACGGTCCGGGCTTGGTCAGCGCCGTCAGCGCCATCATGGCAGGCACATCAGCCTCGCCGAGCGTAACGATCTCGACGCCACGCAACGGACTGTCCGCAGGCGATCCGATCATCTGCTCGCCGGACTCCGTCAGCACGACCTTGAAGCCCGAGGGAACATCGACCGGCTCCGGCGTGAACAGCGCGGCGACCTGCGAGCCGGACATGAGATCACCGAGCGCGGCAAAGCTTGCTGCCGACATGTCGACCATGTCGGCGAACGGCGTCATGTCCAAGGGATAGCGCAGCGCGCGCGGGCCGCCTTCGGCCAGATGCTTATGGCTCGTCGTCAGCGCGCTCCAGATCGGACGATCCAGTAGCCGCACATCGTTGTCGGACACCGGCTCAATCCTTGTCGAAGCTAACGATCACGGCCGCATTGGCAATGAGGATGGGGTCGTTGGCCTGCTCGGTGGCCGACGCAATCTCCAGCCCGCCCTTGACCGCGTTGACGGTCACGGTGCCATAGGGAAGCTCCTTCGCAACCGCCTCCTTGTCGACGGCCTCGGGATTGGGCACGCCAATCGTGACGTCGACGAACATGTCGTTCGCGGTCTTGCCGATCATCCGAAAGAAACCGAGGCTCGAATGCCGGATCGCATCCGACACCGCCCGCTTCGCCGCCTTGGTGGCGTCCCTGCCGTGAACGTCGACGCCCATGCCCATCTCGGTGATACAGCGAACGCGAGTCATGTCTTATTCCTGTGGCTGATTGGATGATTGGGAGTGTCGGCGATCGGTGGTCGCGACACAAGTGCGTTGTCGTATTCAGGCGTGATCTCCGCCACAAGCTCCATCATTGCGAGCGCAGCGACGCAATCCGGAATCTTTCCACGGAGGGACTCTGGATTGCTTCGCTGCGCTCGCAATGACCATGTGGAAATAGCTTCGCCCCATCACATCAGGCCTTCGATTTCTCATGGGCCCGCAGCTCGTCGACGAGCACCCGCACGTTCTCCGAATAATCGATCGGGATCGAGATCAAGTGTACGCCGCCTTCCTTGAAGGCAGCATCCAGCGTCGGGCCAAAGCTGTCGATGCTTGCGATGCGGTGGCCCTTGGCGCCGTAAGCCTTGGCGTACATGGCAAAGTCGGGATTGCCGAAGGTCATGCCATAATCGGCAAAGTGATCGACGGCCTGCTTCCAGCGGATCATGCCGTAGGCGTGGTCCTCCAGCACCAGCACGACGAGGTTGAGCTTGAGCCGGACGGCGGTCTCCATCTCCTGGCTGTTCATCATGAAGCCGCCGTCGCCGGCGACCGCGAGCACGCGGCGATCGGGATAGAGCATCGCAGCCATCATCGCCGACGGCAGGCCGGCGCCCATCGTTGCCAGCGCATTGTCGAGCAGCAACGTGTTGGCGACGCGGGTGCGGTAGTTGCGCGCGAACCAGATCTTGTACATGCCGTTGTCGAGCGCGACGATGCCGTTCTCCGGGATGACCTGGCGGATGTCGTGCACGATGCGCTGCGGCGTCGGCGGCCAGCGCGCCTCGGTGGCGCGGTCGGCGATGTGGTTGAGTATCTCTTCGCGCAACGGCAACAGCGCCGCCGCCTGCGGCAGCTTGCCTTCGAGCCGGTCAGCCAGAAGCTCCAGGCTCGGGCCGACATCGCCAACGACCTCGGCGTCAGGAAAATAGACCAGCTCGACACTCGCCGAGGTGTAGCTGACGTGAATTACCTTCGGCCCCGACGGCCCCATGATGAAGGGCGGCTTCTCGATCGGATCATGGCCGATCGCCACGATCAGGTCGGCGGCGTCGATGGCGTCGTGGACATAATCGCGCTCGGACAGCGCCGCGGTGCCCATGTAGAGATTGGTGCCGCCGGGAACGGTGCCCTTGCCCATCTGCGTGGTGAAGAACGGAATGCCGGTCCGGCGCACGAAGCTCGCGATGCCGTGGGTCGAGCGCGGCCGGCTGGTCGCCGCGCCCATCATCACCAGCGGGCGCTTCGCGGCCAAAATCATCCCGGCGGCTCGGTCGAGCGCGGCGCGGTGCGCAACGGGAATCTCGATCGGATGGATCGGGATCACGGGGACGGCCGGCACCTCATCGCCCGCGATGTCTTCGGGCAGCTCCAGATGCACCGGACCCGGCCGCTCCTCCGTCGCCATCCGGAAGGCGTCGCGCACCACGGTCGGAATCGAGGAGGCGCTGATGATCTGCCGCGAGAGCTTGGTCAGCGGCTTCATGGTCGCGACCACGTCCACGATCTGGAAGCGCGCCTGCCGGCTACTCATGATCGGCTTCTGCCCCGTGATGAGGATCATCGGCATCGCGCCGAGATGTGCGTAAGCCGCGCCGGTCGACAGATTGAGGGCGCCCGGGCCAAGCGTGGAGAGGCAGACGCCGGGCTTGCCTGTCAACCGGCCGTGGGTCGCTGCCATGAAGGCGGCCGCCTGCTCGTGGCGGGTCAGGACCAGCTCGATCCTGGAGGTCCGCAGCGATTCGACGAGGTCGAGGTTTTCCTCGCCGGGCACGCCAAAAATGCGATCGACGCCTTCGTTCTCAAGCGCCGCGACGAACAGGTCCGATCCCTTCGCTTTGCGTTCCTGCTCGCTCATGTCGCCTCCGCTTGTTGCCGGCTCCCATGTTCCGGGAGCGGGCGCATGGTAGCGGCTGGCGCCGCGGGCACAACTCACAAAGAGGCGCATAGCTCCATCAACACCGTTATTGCGAGCGCAATGATGGCGTATGGAGAGACGACATTCGCCCCCTCGTGTCCCGGACGCGCTGCAGCGTTCTTACGCTGCTGCGCAGAGCCGGGACCCAGCGGGCCGCGTACTCGCTGATGCATGGGCCCCGGCTCTGCACCGCATCACTTCATGCTGCGCAGCGTCCGGGGCACGAGACCTTTGTGCAACGATAAACACAGCTTCGCAGCCTCGCGGCTTGTTTCACCCGAGCTTTGCTTCGGCGCCTTGCCCTCAATTGAAAGAGGGCGCAGGGAAGACCGGGTGCCGGCTGGCACCCGCGGTCCACTGTGCGATAATTGCGCTACAAGAATCTGCACAGCGGCATACAGGTGAAGCCAAACATCCGGCCTTCCCTGCGCAGTGGCTTTACGGCTTATGTCGTGCTCTCCCCGGGGAGCGATGCACTATTGCCCCCGTCGCCTTGCGGATGACTGATGTGAGGGCCCGGTTGGACACAACGCATCACCGCAAACCTTGACGCACAGGCTCCGGGCGCCAGGACCACACGATTTTGCCGTACGCGGATCACACCGGTCGTATGCGCGAGGCCTTCGCTCACGGTTGCCCGCCCTGCAAAACCCTTCGCGCCGACGTGACCCACGTCCACCGCCATCCGACCCGCGTTCGTGACGATCGCGATACGCCCCTCTTCCTTGGGCCGGGTTGCACGACACATACGCCGTTTCCGAATTTCGGTAAAGTGGCATATTTTTGACGGTGCGGATTGACCGAGGGTTTGGGTGTTTTGCCCGTCGGGCAACGCAAGCTCTCGTATCCCGAATGGAGCGCAACGTCATCCGGGGTTTTCGCCGGCGGATGCAGCGGTCCCGGATTTCGCCGCGCTCCATCCGGGCTGCGCATCATCGCAAAGAATCTTCGTCCAACCGAGTCAACCGCACTGCCCTTCCCGCACCCGAAGTTCCTCGCCCAACAAATCAGCACCAAATGGCCGCATGTGAGTCCGCAACCTTCGGCGTCGGGGCGACTTCTTGGGCAGCGACTTTTCTGTCGCGATCTCAACTGCCAACCCAAAGGAGTACACATGGCTCTTCTCGGAAACCTGCTCGGCACGGTCGACGGCCTGCTTGGAACAGCAACAGGTGCGCTGTCGGGCAGCGCCAATGCAGGTGGAAGTGCAACGGCCGGCGCCAGCGGCTCGGTCGATCTGTCTCACACGCTCGATGTGGGAGCGCTGATCGAAACCAACCCGAGCATCGACGTCTCCACGTCGGGCCTTGCAGGAACCGGTGGCATCGACGCCTCGATCTCCGCGCCGACCGCCGTCGGCCTTAGTGCGGATGTCGGCCATCTCGACGTTGGTGGTCTCCTCCACGGTCTGGTCTGAGTCCTAGTTCGCTGATGACGACAGGTGACGTGGGGCGATCCGCCCCACGTCACGCCATGCGTGAGCCCGCCAGCGTCCCGGCGCAGAATCGTTCGACACATTTCGACACATTAAGGATATCCAGATGGCGGCAGCCCTTTCGACGGTCGCAGACGAGGCGGCAGAGCCGCCGTATCGGCGCGGCGACGACGTCCGCGAAGCGCTGCTGAAACTCTGGCCGCATTTCCTGTGGGCCGGACTGTTCTCAAGCGCGATCAACCTGCTCTATCTGTCCTCGCCGCTCTATCTGATGCAGGTCTATAATCGCGTCCTGCTCAACGAAAACATCTCCACCCTCGTCCTTCTCACCCTCATCCTCGCCATCGCGCTCCTGACCATGGCCGGGCTCGACGCGGTGCGCGCCTGGATCCTGATCCGCTGCGGCATCCGGCTCGACATGGAGCTGTCGACGCGCGTGTTCGAAGCGCTGGTGGTGCGGTCGGCCGAGCGCGGCGCTTCGCGCGGCGCGCAGCATTTGCGCGATCTCGATCAATTCCGAACTTTTGTCACAGGGCCCGGAATCTATTTCGCGTTCGACCTGCCCTGGATTCCGATCTATCTGCTGCTGCTGTTCTTCATCCACCCCCTGCTCGGCCTCGTCGCGACCATCGGCGCGCTGCTGCTGCTCGGACTTGCAGGCGTGAACGAAGTGCTGACCCGCTCGCCGATGAAGCAGGCCGAGTCCTCCGGCAACCAGTCCTACGTATTCACCGAGAATGTCCTGCGCCATGCCGACGTGATCCGCGCCATGGGCATGCAGCCGGCGGTCGAGCGCAACTGGCAGACCCAGCGCTCGGCGATGCTGGTGCAGCAGGCAATCGCCAGCGACAAGAACGCGGTGATGGTGATGACGTCGTCGATCCGCTTCTTCCGCCTGCTACTGCAATCCCTGATGCTCGGCACCGGCGCGTGGCTCGGGATCGACCACGCCATCACGCCTGCAACGATTTTCGCCGCCAGCATCGTCATGGGCCGTGCGCTGGTTCCGGTCGAACAGGCGGTCGGCACCTGGAAGCAGTTCATCGGCGCACGCGATTCCCACACAGAGGTGCGCAACCTGCTGGCGACCGTCGACCTGACCGTGCCGCAGACCATCGTGCCGAAGCAGCGCAATACCGTCGAGGTGCGCGAGCTCGTCTGCGAATTGCCGTCGCGGCCCGAGCCGGTGCTGAAAGGCCTGTCCTTCGAGCTCGCCGGCGGCCAGGCGCTCGGCATCGTCGGGCCCAGCGGTTCGGGCAAGAGCACGTTGGCACGCCTGCTGGTCGGCGCCATGTCGCCCGCCGCTGGCCGCTTGCGCTTCGGCGGCCTCGACTACAATCACTGGGACCCCGTCGAATTCGGCCGTCATGTCGGCTACCTCCCGCAGGATGTCGGGCTGTTCGCCGGCACCGTGCGCGAGAACATCGCGCGCTTCGGCGATGCCTCGACCGACGAGATCATCGATGCCGCCATCCGCGCCGGCATCCACGACATGGTGCTCGATCTGCCCCGGCAATACGACACACGGCTCGGCGGCGGCGGCGTCGGCCTGTCGGGTGGACAACGCCAGCGGCTTGGTTTGGCGCGCGCTCTGCTCGGCCGCCCGCCGCTGCTCGTGCTTGACGAGCCCAACGCCAATCTCGACGCACCCGGCGAGGAGGCGCTGAAGGCCGCGTTGCTCAAGGCCAAGGCCGACGGCGCCGCCGTCATCGTCATCACCCACCGCACCACGATCCTCGACATCGTCGACGTCATGATGGTGATCCGCAACGGCATGCTCGACATGCTCGGCCCTCCCGGCGAGGTCTATCAGGCCTTGCAGCAGCAGGCCGCCGCACGGGCGGCCGCGTCATGAGCACCGCAACCTATGTCGCCGATCGCGAGCGCGCTTATTATGCGCGGCCGGGACGGCCCGCACTGGTTGGCGCCATCGTGGTCGGTGCGTTCGCGTCAGCCATGACGCTGTGGGGCACGCTCGCCCCGATCTCGGGGGCCGCGATCGCCAGCGGCAACCTCCAGGTTGAGGGTCGGCGCCAGAGCGTGCAGCATCCCTATGGCGGCGTCGTCCGCCAGCTTCTGGCGCGCGATGGCGCCCATGTCGAAAAAGGACAGCTTCTGCTGGTGCTCGACGACAGCGATCCGCGCGCCAAGCTCGACGTGCTGGTTGCCGATCGCGACGCCGCCCGCGCGGCGGAGGCGCGACTGATGGCCGAGCGCGACGACCATGCCATGGACTTTGGCATCGATCCGAAGGACGCGAAGCCCGCTTTGCGCCAGGCGATCGCGAACGAGACCGCGATGATGGCCGCGCGAAAACACCAGTTCGAGGCGGAGACATCCGTGCTCAAGGGCAAGATCGCCGAGCTGAATGCGCAGATCGGCGGCACGCAGGCACAGCTCACCGGCACTGAAAAGCAGCGCGAGCTCCTGGCCGACGAGATGAACGGAGCGCAGCGTCTGTACGAACAGGGCTATACGCCGAAGACGCGGATCCTGGCGCTGCAGCGCGAGGACGCCAAGCTCCAGGCCGATATCGGCGCGCAGCGCGCCAATATCGCCGGCATGCAGCAGCAGATTTCGCAGAATGAGGCAGAGATCGCCAAGGCCGAGCGCGCCCGGATGAGCGAGATCACCGACCAGCTCCGCTCCACCGAGAACAAGCTCGCGGAGCTCGCCCCGAAAGTTGACGCTGCGACGGATGTCGTGACGCACACACAGATCAGGGCTCCCGCGACCGGATCAGTGGTGGGGCTCGACGTGTTCACCGAAGGCGGCGTGATCCAGCCCGGTGCAAAGCTCATGGACATCGTGCCGTCGGACAATCCGCTGATCGTCGATGCGCAACTCAAGCTGTCCGACATCAACGACGTCACCGTCGGCCGCCGCGCCGAGATCCGGCTGACCGGCGTCAACTATGTTGAGCGTCCCCGCCTTTACGGCACCGTGCGAACGGTCTCGGCCGACCGCGTCACCAACGACAAGGCCGGCGGCCCCGGCTATTACGCGGTCGAGGTCTCTCTTGAGCCGGAGGACGTCAAGAAGTCGCGCATCGAATTGCAGTCGGGCATGCCGGCCGAGGTGATCGTGCCGACGCGGCCGCGCACGCTATTCGAATATCTGTTTGGTCCGCTGCGCGACGAGCTGACCCGCGCCTTCGAACGCTGAGGAGGAGCCAATGGCTGCATCCGAGCAGAACAACCGCCGCGCCGAAAAAGCCGAGATCGCCCGCCACATCACGACGGAAGAGACGATTGCGTTCATGACCGCGCTGATCGCCTTCCTGAAGGATGCCGAGGCCGCCGGATATCATGGTGGCAACGATGCGCAGCCGCTGCCGTCCGACGTGCCACCCACGCCGTCGCATGCCTCTGATCCGGCGCATGCCGCTGATCCGGCTCCGGCCGAAGTAACGCCGGGCGATCACCAGCCAGTCTCAGGCGATCAGCATTCCGATGTGAGCGTGCCGCCGACGAACGAGACCTCGACGACGCTTCATATGGATGGGACCGGTGGCGGCGTCTCGCATGCCGACGGAAATACCGGCGTCGTTGCCATGACGGACAGCTCGGTCAGCGCGACCGCCCCGATTGACAGCCACGCTCCCGTCGCGTCCGATCATGCGGCAGTAGCCGTCGGCGGCCCCACTCACGCCGATGCCGCGACGTCCGCGTCGATCGATCCGCCACCATCGCTGCACGATCTCGGCAGCACGATCACGAACTTTGTCGACACCTCGCTGTCCGCCGTCTCGCACACGCTCGACAGCCTGAGCACGACGGTGTCGCAGCTGACATCCACGGTAACCGGAACAATCGGACAGCTCACTGACAGCGTCACCGGCCTCGTCGGCGGCCTGCTGCATTCCGTCGGAGGTGACGGGCATGAGGCGTCCTCCCCCGATTTGTTCAGCGCGCTGGTCACGGATATCATCAGCACACCGCTGGCGTCGCCTCATGACAGCGCGGCGACGCACGTCGATATCGGCGGCATCGACACCGCCGGCGCGGTGCCGATGGCAACGCTGCCGCCGGTGACGCTGCATCTTGGCTTTCTCGGCCAACCGACTGATAGCCACGATCTGCACGACGGCGCGTTCTCGGCGCTCGGCGTGCATCACTTCTAAGCGACCTTCAGCGACAGCTCCGTGCCGCGCTTGAGCGGCGGCGTCATCGAGACGAAGCCGTTGCTGGGATCGCGGATGAAGGCGAGGTACCGACCGTTTCTCGATGATCGATCCCCGCGGCGATTGACGGCAGATTTATATCTGACTAAAGTCAGATAATGCTCGATCCCGTCTCCCGCGTCCGCCGCTTCAACCGTGCCGTGACCTCCGCCGTCGGCGCGCTCGATAATTCATTCCTCGGGCGCGGCCGGCCGCTGGGCGCGGCGCGCGTGCTCAATGCGATCGGACAGGGACGCTCGGACGTCGGCGAGGTCCGCGACTATCTCGGCCTCGATTCCGGGCTGATGAGCCGGCTGTTGCGCAACCTGGAAGACGAAGGCCTGATCGAGACGCAAGCGCATGAGGACGATGCGCGCCGTCGCGTCGCCAGCCTGACCCGCGCCGGCAAGCGCGAATTCGCGGCCTATGAGGCGCTGTCGAACACGCAGGCCGAAAGCTTTCTCGCCCGGAATGTGCAAGCCGAGGCGCTGCTCGCGGCGATGGATCTGGTCGCCTCCGCGCTGACGCGCGATCGCATCGCGCTCGCCGAAATGGATCCGCGCAGCGACGAGGCGCGCTATTGTCTTGGCGAATATTACGCCGAGCTCGGCCGGCGCTTCAAGCAGGGCTTCGACGTCTCGCTGTCGCGCGACCCTGATGCCAAGGACATGCGCCGGCCGCGCGGCAGCTTCATCGTCGCGATGTCGGACACGCTGCCGATCGGCTGCGTCGGCCTGAAGGGAACGGATCATGGCTATGCCGAAATCAAGCGGCTGTGGGTCGCGCCCTCGGCGCGCGGATTGGGCCTCGGCAAGCGCCTGATGGATGCCGCCGAGGATGCCGCGCGCAGGCTCGCCATCGCGCTGCTGCGGCTCGACACCAACAGCGCGCTGCCGGAAGCCGGCCGGCTCTACCGCACCACCGGCTGGCGCGAGATCCCGCGTTTCAACGATGACCCGTATCCGGATCTGTTCTTCGAAAAACGCCTGTGAGCGGCGCGTCGATTCCCCTGCTCCCGCGTTAGTTAGGCTCGGGGCCGCAGGAGTATCACCGTGACCGGAGTCGAGCTTGCTGACATCTATCGCAACTACATCGCTTGCCTGAATCGGCAGGATTGGCCCGCGCTCGGCCGGTTCGTGCACGACGAGGTCGCCCACAATGCGCGGCCGCTCGGGCTCGCGGGCTACCGCGCGATGCTGGAGCAGGATTTTCGCGAGATTCCGGATCTGCGCTTCAACATCGAGATGGTGATCTCCGAGCCGCCCCACGTCGCTGCCCGGCTCAAATTCGAGTGCACGCCGGTCGGGACATTTCTTGGGCTGGCCGTGAACGGCCGGCGCGTGTCCTTCTGCGAAAACGTGTTCTACGAATTTCGCGACGGAAAGATCCGGCAGGTGTGGTCGATCATCGACAAGGCGGCGATTGAGGCGCAGCTCTGAGGCTGCGCCTCATTCTCGTCATGCCGCCACCGGTGCCGGCGCCGGCTCGGCTTGCGGCTTGGGGAACGGCCGGAACGTCATCGCCATCAGGAAGGCGCCGAGGCCCATCGCCCAGGAGCCGATATAGAGCCAGGCATAGCTGGAGAACGCATCATAGATCAGGCCGCCGGCGAGCGGGCCGGTCGCCATGCCGAGGCTGCCGGCCATCGCCGTGCCGCCGATCACGGTGCCCATCATCCTGAGCGGAAAGTTTTCGCGGACGATCACCGCATAGAGCGGCATGGTGCCGGCATAGATGAAGCCGAACACCGTCGCGACCGCGTAGAAGGTCGTGAGCTCATGGGCGAAGACATAGCCGAGCGCGCCGAAGGCTTGCGCGAGCAGGCCCGAGACCAGCACGCGCTTGGCGCCGAGCCGATCGCCCATCAGGCCGAAGGCGATGCGGCCGCCGAGGCCGGCCAGCCCCTCGACACTGTAGATCGTCACCGCCGAGATCAGCGGAATGCCGCAGCTCACGGCATAGCTGACGGTATGGATGATCGGGCCGGAATGGGTGGCGCAGCAGAAGAAATTGGTGGCGAGCAGGATCAGGAATTGCGGCGAGCGCAACGCTTCGCCCACGGTCATCTCGGATTGCGGGCCGCCTTGGCCGGCCACCGCGACCGGCGGATGCGCGAGCGCTGGCGGACGGCGGACCAGGAGCGCGACCGGGATCATGATGGCAGCGACGACCAGCGCCACGATCTGCATCGCGGTGCGCCAGTCATGATGGGAAACCAGCCAGGCGGCGAGCGGCGCCATCGTCATCGGCGCCACTCCCATGCCGGCCGACACCAGCGAGACCGCGAGGCCGCGATGGGTGTCGAACCAGCCGGCGACGGTCGCCATCATCGGCGCGAAGATCGCGGCGCAGGAGGCGCCGACCAGGAGGCCGAACACGAACTGGAACACGATCAGCGAGGTCGCGTGGCTCGCGGCGAACAGGCTCAGCGCCAGCACGATCGATCCCGTCAGCACCACCGGCAGCGGCCCGAACCTATCAGTCACCGTGCCCCACGCCATGCTGGTGAAGGCCATCGCGAGGAAGCCGATCGTCATCGCACTGGAGATGCCGGTCACCGACCAGCCGGTGTCCCTGGCGATCGGCTGCAGGAACACCGGCAGCGAAAACATGCCGCCGATCGCGACGCAGCCGAGCAGGCCGCCGGCGGCGACGATCACCCAGCGATAAGAGGAAGCAGTCATCTTTGTCTCCCGTCAGGTCTGTCTGGGTGGAAGACGAATGGAACTGGCGAAAGCAGACAGGGCGGCGCGATTAAATTATGCCCGGCACATGATGTGTCGCCAAAACAAAATGCCGAAAACAACCCCATGCACAGTAGCCGGCCATTGCGGGATCAATGACTTACCGGCGGCCGACGATGCAAACCCGCAATTTGACACGTCGGGCAAAACACCGGCAATATGTCATATTCCGTGGAACTCGATCGCATCATCGCCGAGCGTCTGCTGCGCCTGGCTAGGCGTCGAACAATGCATTCACATCGCTCTCCGTGAGGGCCGCCGCGATCCCGCCGTCACGGTCGAACAGGCCGTCGGCGAGCGCGCGCTTTCTGGATTTGAGCTCGTCCATCTTTTCCTCGATCGTCCCGGTGGCCACCAGCCTGTAAACGAAGACGGCCTTGTCCTGCCCGATGCGATAGGCCCGATCGATCGCCTGTTCCTCGACAGCGGGATTCCACCAGGGATCGAAAATGATGACGGTATCGGCGGCCGTCAGATTGAGGCCGACACCGCCTGCCTTCAGGCTGACCAGGAAGATTTCGGCCGCGCCTTGCTGAAAGGATTCAATCGCCGTCTTTCGGTCCTTGGTTTGACCGGTGAGGATGCTGTAGCGCAGGCCTCCCGTGTCAAGGCGCTTCCGGACCAGATCGAGCATCGAGGTGAATTGCGAGAAGATGATGATCTTGCGCCCCTCGCTCAGCAGCTCGCCCACCATGTCGATCAGACGATCGAGCTTGGCCGATGGCCGTTCGACGCCGTCGTCCAGTTTCAGCAACGCCGGATCGCAACAGGCCTGCCGCATCCGAAGCAGGGCTTCGAGCACCACGATGTGGCTCTTGGCAAGGCCGCGCTTTGCGATGGCCTCGCGAACCTTGCGCGACATCGCGAGCCTTATCGAATCGTAGAGATCGCGCTGCGGTCCTTCCAGCGTGATGGTCTCCACCATTTCGCTCTTGGCCGGCAGCTCGGTCGCCACCTCCGTCTTGGTCCGTCGCAACAGGAAGGGCTTGACGCGCCGCGCCAATGCCGCGGTCCGCGGCTTGTCGGCGCGCTTTTCGATCGGCGTGCGCCACTGGCGCGAAAAGGCCGCCTTGTCGCCGAGATAGCCGGGGTTGACGAAGCTCATGATCGACCAGAGTTCGCCGAGATGATTTTCCATCGGCGTGCCCGTGAGACAGAAGCGATGCTGCGCCTTGGTCTCGCGCAGAAATCGCGTAGTGGCGGCATCCGGATTCTTCACCGTCTGCGCCTCGTCCAGCACGGCCATATGCCACTCCCGCGCCAGCAGAATTTCGCGATCCCGCGCGATCAGCGGATAGGTGGTCAGGACCAGATCGTGCTCGGCGATGGCGGGAAACTTGTGCTTGCGATCTGCCCCGTGCAGGACGAGGACCTTCAGCTCCGGCGCAAATTTCTGCGCTTCGGCGGACCAATTCGTCATCAGGCTGGTCGGCGCGACGACCAGCACGGGATTGGCGAGATGACCTCGCGCTTTCTCCAGCGCGATCAGGGCCAGGATCTGGACGGTCTTGCCCAGACCCATGTCGTCGGCAAGGATTCCGCCCAGCCCGCTCTCGCGGAGCAGATCGAGCCATGCCACACCCTGCGCCTGATAGGGCCGAAGCGTGGCGCGAAAGGTCGGCGGCAGTTCCGGCGCGGTCAAGCCGCGCGCCTGGAGCAGGCCTGCGAGGCGGCGAAGACTGTCGGCTCCACCAAAGGCGAAGCGCTCGTTCTCGACGCCGAGCAGCGGAACGACGTCCGCGCGCGACAGCCTGATGCTCCTGGAGGCGTCCTCGAAAGCGCCACTCATGTGCAGGCCATGCAGCGCCAGCACGAGCGGCAGGAAGCGATCCGCAGCCAGCGCGACGTGCCGGCCGTCGGCGAGAGGCAGCAGGAAACGTTCGCCCTTGTCCGCGAGTGCCGTCAGCGATTCGGGGCTGAAGCCGGGCGTCGAAACCAGCGCGGCCAGGAGCGGCGCGAGATCGCGCCGCTCGCCTTCGATCTCGATGCCGAGCGACAGTTCGAACCAGTCGATGCCGCTGGACTCCAGCACCGCATCGAAATCGCCCGACGACTCCGCCATCCGGAACGGAAAATCGTCGTCGGTCAGGATCTCGAACCCCTCCGACCGCAATTGCCCGGCGTGCAGCGCAAGAAAATCGAACCAGCCGCGCTGGTCGCGCAGCGTAAGGTCCGTGGCATGGCGGTAGTCGAGGATCGGAAGCGCCGACCTCGCTTCGGTGAGACCGGCGTCGGCGAGGCGCTTGCGTGCCTGCTTTTCCTTCGCCTGGCGGCGCGCGATCGCATAGACCTGCCCGCCTTGGAACAGCTCCAGCCGGCTCGCTCGCTGGCTCGGATCGATGTCGAACCCGCCGTAGCGGAAGCCGAGGCTGGCCACGCCGGCGGGACCCGACTGTTCGTTCTTGTTGCGATAGTAGTAATAGCTTGCACCGACATGTCCCGGCTTCAGCCGCAGCACGGGGCGCGGATCCTCGTCGACGAGCACCGCAGCCGCCGGCGGCACCGGCAGCAGACCGTGGTGAAGCTCGGGCAGCCTCTGGCTCAGGCGGCGCGACACCTCTTCGAGTTGCGCCCGCGGAATGGAGGGTGCAGCCAGGAACTGGCAGGCTAGCCGAGGCGGCAGGCCGAGCTGTACGGGCCCGATCACACCGCTGGCTTCGTCGACATAGACCGGCGGTTCGGCATTAAGCGCGACCGCCCCCGACACGACGAGGTTCGGTGCAACGCCTCTGGTCGCCGGGCGCCATTCGATCCGGCCCTCGCGCGCTTCGCCCCAGCTCAGCGGCGCCCGCTTGTGGTCAAGCCAGAATGCGCGGCCGGTCGCGACAATCCGGTGCAACAGCTCTTCCGGACACGGCCCTTGGGTGTAGGACTTGCGGATGCGGCCGTTCGCCTCCGTCACGATGTCGACGTCGACATCACGGAAGTATTTCGGCGCCCGTTCCGGCTTGAATTCGTACAGGCTGGGACTGGTGTAGTTGTCGGCAAAATCTCCGCCCTTGCGGAGCCGGACCGATCGCAGGGTTATCGCGAGGTAAGGCATCGGGTCGTCCGACGGCTGCAGGCAATACAGCAATCGCTGGCTCTCGTCCGCAGCATGATCGCCGCTCCGCGCCGCGCGGCCGACAGTGTCGATCCAGTTGTTGACCTCGACACCAAGGACCGGCGGAGCCGACGGCGCTTCCGTCTTGGCAGGCTTTGCTGCCTGCGGGGGTGGCACCGGCGGCAGCGTCGACGGCTGCCTGTCGCTCAGCGCTTCAAGCAGGGTCGCCGCGACATGCTTGCAGTTGAGGGCCATCGGACAACTGCAATCGCCGTCGATGTCGGTGAGCCTGCCGTTGTCGAACTCCAGCTGGATGTCAACGCGATAATTCGAGGACGCGCTGCCTAGCACCCGGGAACTGATGTGGGTCAGGTCGTCGCTGACGCCGACCGCCGAAACGCGACCCTGCGCCTGATAGGCGTGCGCCTTCTCCATCGCCGAGCGGTTGAAATAACTATAGATTTCTTTTCGCTTGAGAACGTCCGAGAGCACTTGCAGCGATTCCACGACCCAGATTATCGGCAGCAGCATAGCCGTTTCGACCAGAGCGTTATAGTGTTCGAACGCGCCGCCGATGCTGGCGCGCTGCCACGCCCGTTCCAGGAAAATAGCGGTTCGTGGTCCAGACGTCGATGCTCCAAGCCAACAAGATGTGCCTTCGCCTCGACTGCGAATGAACGGAATATGTCCATGCCAAAAATCGACATTGCCGCCCTGCCAGTCCGCAAGGGTTCGGGCTATCCCGCGCCCTTCAACGCTCCTTGCGCCGATCGCGTCCGCAAGCGGCTCGGCAATGCCGGAGGCCTTTCCGATTTCGGCGTCAATCTGATGCGTCTGCCGCCGGGCAACTGGTCGAGCCAGCGGCACTGGCATTCGCACGAGGACGAATTCGTCTACGTGCTCGAAGGCGAGGTGGTGCTGATCGAGGACGACGGCGAAACCGTACTGCGCGCAGGCGATTGCGCCGCCTTCCCGAAGGGCAGCGGCAACGGCCATCACATGATCAACCGGTCGGACGCGGTGGCCGTCTATCTCGAGATCGGCTCGCGCTCGCCCGACGACCTCACGACCTGCTCGGACATCGACATGATGAGCGCAAATTCGGACGGGAGGTTCGTGCACAAGGACGGCACGCCCTATCCGGACGCGTGACCGGAAGCGACGCAGCGCTACGTCACGGCGCGCCGGCGCCAGTCGCTGGCGGCGAGCCATGCGGCCGAGACGAAGAAGTAGAGCGCGCCGACCCCGGCATAGCCCGCGACATTCGCGATCGACGGCACCGCGGGCGTCAAGGCCTGTGCGATGAAGAAGCCGCCGGCGAGCGCCGACTGACCGCCGCTGAGTACCATGGCCCATTGCGCGCCAAAACTTTTCCAGCGCCGGATCGCGGTTCCCAGCTGGAGCAAGCCGGACAGGATCGCCCAGGCACCGAAGACGCCGAGCACCCAGTTCATGCCCGTTCGCAAGGCGACGATGACCGCGATGGTGGTCGCGAGGCTGACCACAACGTTGAGAACCTGCGTGCGGTTTTGCGTGAGCCCGCCGCTGCGCAAGGCGTCGACGAAATTGGCGGCCGCGTCCCATGCCGGATAGAGCACGAGCAAGGCGCCGGCGATTGCCGGGGACGACGGCGCGACGGCAAACGCGGCAACGACCCAGGCGACGGAGAATGCCGCGCGGAGGAAGTAGTATTGCTTGAGCCATTGCTCGCGGTCGGCACGAACGAGATCCATTTGATGATGAGTCATTGCTTTCAGTCCTTTACCTACTAGTTGGTAGTCTCCGCGCGCAGCAAGATGCCTTCACCCCATGCCTGCGGGTGCCGTTGTCGTCTTGCTGATACCGTCTTGCCGATATCGTCTTGCCGATGTCTCTCAGTGTTTCGTGGACAGCCGATCCAGCAGCGGAGCGGTGATCACGCCGAACATCTTGGGATCGCCATAGGCGCGCGCCGACAGCATCGCGCCGTGAATGGTCGCCATGAATCCTTCAGCCTCGACCCGTGCCGTTCCGGAGAGCTTGAGCTGCCCCTTCCGCTTGCCGCGCTCCATCACCGATGCCAGCCAGGACGCCAGGAAACGGAAATGCGAGCGGACTTCGAGCGCCACCTCCTCCGGCAGGATTGGAAGCTCGCTGGCCAGCAGCGCACAGACGCAGAAGGGCGCCGTCGCGTCAGTGATGCACGCTTCCCAATATCCGACATAATTTCTGAGCTGCTCGCGCGTATCAGGGATGTTGCGCTCGAGCGCCGCCAGCCCCGCCGCGGCCTCTTCGCGATAGCGCGACACCAGGGTGCGAACCAGGTCGACCTTGCTGGCGAAATGATGGTGGATGCTCGGCTTGCGGATGCCGACGATTTCGGCGACGTCGGCATAGCTGAAGCCGTTGTAGCCGCCCGCGATGATCAGCGCGCGGGCGCTGGCCAGAATGTCTTCGGCGGTCGAGGAAACGTTGATCATGGAGAATGACTACCTTCCAGTTGGTAGGGCGTCAAGAACGAGATGCTTCACTCCCCCGTGAGTGGTAGGAGCCTTCAATGACCATTCGCCCGATCGTGCGCTATCCCGACCGCCGGCTCGCCATGCCCGCCCGCCCCGTCACCGCCTTCGACGACGGCTTGCGCGAGCTCGCAGCTGATCTGCTGGAGACGATGCGCGCCGCGCCCGGCATCGGCATCACGGCGCCGCATATCGGCGTGTCCTTGCGCGTCGTCGTGCTCGAGCTCGACGCCAAGACGGGCCCGCAGACCTACGTCAATCCACACATCGAATGGGCCTCACCCGAGATGATCATGCACCGCGAAGGCAGCGTCTCGATGCCCGGCATCAACGACGAGGTCCAGCGCCACGCCCGCGTGCGGATCAGCTATCAAGATCTCGACGGCACCACGCAGAGCGAGGAGTCGGATGGCTTGCGCGCCGTCTGCCATCAGCACGAGATCGATCAACTCGATGGCCTGTTCTGGATCCAGCGGTTGTCGCGGCTGAAGCGCGAGCGGCTGGTAAGGAAGGTCGAGAAGATGTCACGAGGGTCATCGGCCCCTTAGGGCGGGTTAGCCGAAGGTGTAATCCGCTCCGCGACCTCAGGCCCTCTTCCCGCCCCGCCTGGTCATTGGCGCGTTGCGACGCTCGCGTTTGCCGCGCGCGATCTCGGTTGCCAGCGCATCGAGCCTCGGCTCCCAGAAATTCCGGAACTGGCCGATCCACGAATCCACCGCCCGAAGCCCCGCAGGGTCGACCGAGTAGAGCCGTCTTTGCGCCTCCGCCCGAACCGTTGCAAAGCCGCTCTCGCGTAGCACCTTGAGATGCTGCGACACGGCCGCCTGCGTGATCCCGTACTCGGCCCCGATCGCCTCGACGACCTCGCCGGACGCCATTTCGCCGGGCGCCAGCAGTTCGAGAATACGGCGGCGCACGGGATCGGCGAGAACCTCGAAGATGTGCATCAGCTTCCTGTGCCCGGATGTGCGATGTCAGGCGGCATCTCGCCACGATAGAAGGCGATGGTGCGGTCCGAGCGCTGCTTCGCCGTGTCGGGATCGACCCCGCTTGCGACGTGCGCTACGCGCCAATATTCGCCTGAAATCGTCATGAATTCCTTGCCCGCGGAAGAGCCCATCCACGCCTCGGCCGTCTCATGGTCGACCGATGCCCCGGTCGCAAGATATCGCTCAAGTCCTGCAATGGCGAGGTCCCAACCGATCCCGACCGCACCTGGACCAAACCGATTCCAATGATCCTCGATGATCGCGGTGTGCTCCAGCGTCAAACGCGCCTGACTTCGTTCTGCGGTCAACGTGACGTCGATCCAGCCCACCGCGCCGCCGAACTCCCACGTCGCCGCAAAATGGGTCGGCGGCGTGCACGCCGTGACAGTGCCGCCCGCATTGCCCTTGAGCTGGTATTTTCCGCCGAGCCGGAGGTCTCCCTCGACCGGCAAGAACCAGCGCAGAATGCGCTCCCTACTGGTCACGGCGTCCCAGAGATCGTCAACGCTCGTGTCGTAAAGCCGCGTCAGTGTCACCGCACTGGCCGCCTTCCCGTCCTTCTCGAAATTCGTCACCGAACGCGTAACGAGTCCCAAGACCCTGGCGACGTCGATCTCCATCACGATCCTCCCTTATCGGTGCGCACGGATGAATATCGATCTACACTAATATAAGTCAAGTCTTATATAGATATTGGTGCAGCGTCGGGCGGCTCGTCGGCGCCGCCCGACCGGACCGTGCCGATCCCCGCCAGGATCAAATCAATGCCGGCCAGGAACTGCGCGCGATCATCGTGGTCGCGCAACTGCGTCGCCATCTGTCGCACGAATGGATATTTCGCGGGGTCGAGCGCATCCCACTGCGCTGCGACGGAGGTGAGGAAAGCCGATCTATCCGTATCGGGGGCATGAACGCGGGCGTTCGCGGCGTTCTGTCCGGCGACGCCGAGGATGTAGTGCACCAGCGCCGATGCGGAATCGAATTGCGCGGCATGGGGCACACCGAGCGCCTGGAGCCGTCCGCCGACGCTCTCGATGATCTCCAGCATCGCGGGCCGCCACGGCTCGCGAAAGAGCTGCGTACCGACCCAGGGGTGGACATCGATCGCGTCGAACAGGCCGAGTGCCACCGCGCGGATCGCCTCGCGAGGCTTAGTGCCACCGGCTACCTCGGACATCACACGGGCGATGACCTCGTCGGTCGCGGCCGCAAGCAGCTCGCCCTTGTCGGCAACGTGCCAGTAGATCGCCCCGCTGCCGGTTGCCAGATGCGCCGCGAGCGCGCGGACGGTCAGCGCACCCTCGCCGCCGCTGTCGAGGATCTCGATCGCGGCCGCGACGATCCGCTCCCGCGAGAGCGCATCGGTGCGCCGTTCAATCCGGTGAGTCTTCTTCGCCATGTCGTCATCTTGACAGGACTGGAACGACGTTCCAATACTATGGAACGACGTTCCATTGACTTTGGTAAAGGACCCGATGGCGCCTCCGGTCACGATTGTCGGTGCAGGCCTCGGCGGCCTCATCCTCGCCCGCGTGCTTCACCTGCATGGCATTCCCGTCACCGTCTACGAGGCCGAGGTATCGGCGATGGCGCGGACGCAAGGCGGGATGCTCGACATCCACGACGACAGCGGGCAGCTCGCGCTGAAGGCGGCTGGCCTGTTCGAGCAATTCCGCGCACTCATCCACGAGGGCGGCCAGGCCTCGCGTGTGCTCGACCAGCACGGCAAGGTGCTGCTCGACGAGCCGGACGACGGCACGGGCGGGCGGCCCGAGGTGCGCCGGGGCGCGCTGAGGCGCATCCTTCTGGACTCCCTGCCCCCGGAGACAATCCGATGGGACAAGAAGCTAGCGAGCGTCGTTGCACGCGGCAGCGGGCGGCATGAGCTGACATTCGCCGACGGTTTTGGCGTCAGCACCGAGCTCCTCGTCGGCGCCGACGGTGCGTGGTCGAAGGTGCGGCCGCTGCTGTCGGACGCGACGCCCAACTATGCCGGCACGTCCTTCATCGAAACTTATCTGCACGATGCGGACGCACGGCATCGTGCTGCGGCTGAGGCGGTCGGCGGCGGCGCGCTGTTCGCGCACGCTCCTGGCAAGGGCATCTTCGCGCACCGCGAGCCGGACAGCGCGCTTCATGCCTACATCGCGCTGAACCGTCCCGCCGAATGGTTTACCGCGATCGACTTCACCGATGTCGCCACTGCGACGGCGCGCATCGCAGCCGAATTCGCCGGCTGGGCGCCGGCGCTCACGGCACTGATCACCGACGCCGACACGCCGCCGGTGCTGCGCATGCTCCACACACTTCCCAACGACCATCGCTGGGCGCGCGGGCGTGGAGTGACGCTGCTCGGCGATGCCGCGCATTTGATGCCGCCGGCCGGCGACGGCGCGAACCTCGCGATGCTCGACGGCGCGGAACTTGGCAAGGCCATCGCTGCACACCCCGGCGACATCGAAGCGGCGTTGGCGACTTACGAAGCCGCGCTGTTCCCGCGCAGCCAGTCGGCCGCCGTCAGCGCGCATGAAATCCTGGAGCTCTGCCTCGGCGAACGCGCGCCGTTCGGCCTGGTGGACTTCTTCACCGGGATGCGCGAGAGGATGCCGGAATGATCCATCCTCATGGTGATTGCCAACATGCCCCCCTGCTCCCGTCATGACTGCAGCATGCGCCTGCGGGGCTGTTGAAGTCAGAGCGTTCGGTCATCCGATCGTCAGCGCCGTCTGCTATTGCGACGACCGCCGGAAGGGCGCAGGCAAGATCGAAGCGCTGCCGGATGCACCGGCCGTGTTGCGGTCCCGATCTTGAATTCTGCGGTCCAAAGCACGACCATAGCAGGATGCTGCTCGTGCGTGCCTTTGCTGGACTCATCTTCCTTTTCGCGACCATCGCCGTCGTGCTTTTCGGCTCGGCGGGGACACTGCACTTCGGGCGCGCCTGGATGACCTTGGCTGTGTTTTTCGGATGCGCTGCGGCGATCACCGTCTGGCTGTGGTTTCACGACAAGGCGCTGCTGGAACGGCGCGTGAAGGCGGGACCGGGTTCGGAGCCCGATCCGATCCAGGGTGTCGTCCAGGCACTGGCAGGACTCGTATTCCTGGCGACCTTTGCCGTACCGGGGCTCGACATGCGCTTCGGCTGGTCACACGTGAGCCTCGCCGTTTCGCTGGCTGGTGCGGGGATGATCGCTATCGGCTTCCTGATTGTTTTCCTCACCTTCCGGGAGAACACGTTCACTGCCGGAACCATCGAGATCGCAGAGGGCCAGCAGGTGATCGTCACTGGTCCCTATGCGATCGTACGCCACCCGATGTACTCGGGTGCGCTGGTCATGGTTGCGGGGATACCTCTGGCACTGGGCTCGTGGTTTGGGCTTCTCCCAGTCGCACTGCTGGTCCCGGTTCTCGTGTGGCGACTGATGCGCGAGGAGGCGCTCCTGCTGGCTCATCTAGCCGGCTACGACGAATACTGCGACCGCGTGGGCTACCGATTGGTGCCGATGTTCTGGTAGGTGTCGAAGCCGGCGACTATCGCGCTGCATGGACGGGGCGCCGTCGTCGAGCGCAGCTCAGAACCCGTAGGGCGGATTAGCGGCAGCGTAATCCGCCATCCATCAGCGCGACGTGATGAGAGATGGCGGATTACGCCGGCGGACCGCGCTTCGCGCGGCCGCGGGCTAATCCGCCTTACGGCAGCGCATCACTTCAGCGGCAAGAACACGTCCGCGACCGTCTCATGCTCCTGCACCTCCGGGAAAAGTCTCAGCCGCTGACAGTAGATCGGGAAGTCGCGGGCTTCCTCGCCGCTGGCCGGAAGCCAGTCGCGATAGAGAAAGAGCGCGGCGGGCTCCAGATTATCGGTGTAACCGACGACGCGCAGCACCGCGCAGCGGCCGCCGGGAATCTCGCCGTCCTTGACCGCTTCGCCATTCGCCGCGATCGGCTGGTCGGTCCCGACACAAAGGTCTATCCAATATTCGTCATGCTGCACCGGACGCCCCTCGGAATGCCAGACAGTGAAGGTCGGACTTGTGCTGGGATGCAGGCCGGCCGCCTTGCGCCAGGCGATAAACCGCCGGATCGTGTCACCGAGTTTCTCAGGGCTGCCCCGATGCTCCATGATCGCCACCCTGGTGGGCCGTACATCGCGGATCGTCACGTCGTCAGTGCTGAAGTTCTTCTGCATGAGCTTGCTCCTGGCGTTGTCGAGAGGCCCGAAGGCCGCAAGCCACGGCTCCCAGTCCGGCGATTTCCGGAACGACGACGGCGACTGCCCGAACCGTTGCCGAAAGGCGCGGGCAAAGGCGTCGGGTGCATCGTAACCGGCATCCATCGCGATCTCGGTGACATCCAAGGCGTCATTGTAGGCCAGCTGATGCGATGCACGCTTCAGACGGGCCAGCTGGACATAGCGATGCACTGACAGCCCGAAGGTCGCCGTGAACTGCCGGTGGAAATGAAATTTCGAGAACGCCGCGACAGCGCTTAAGCTGGCCAGATCCAGATCCGCGTCGAGATGCCGGTCGATATGATCCAGCACCCGCCGCATCCGGGCCTGATAGTTTCGCAGTGCCGCCGTCATCGTCCCTCCTCCGTGGCGGCTTGAGTTAGGCCGCGATGGCCGCGATGCGCTCGACCGATCTTGCGGTTTGGGCTGCTCGGCGTCCTCGACGATCTCGCGGATCGGTCGTGACCAGAATCGCACACCCGGCGGCCTTCAGGATCGCGCTCGAGCCGCGGCAACCAAAATGACCGCGTCGATGACGATCGTCGTCGAGGGCCGCCTCACCGCTTCGACTTGCGGGAATTGTTACGGGACCTGCCGGGCTTGCCCGTCAGGGCGTTCACGGCCGCGATCGACCAATCGACCGGATCGACATCGCCGAACGCCGCCAGCCCCACGTCGTCCGCCCGCACATCGCGGCCCTTGGCCAGCGCTGTTGCCCGTTTCAACACGGCAGCAAGGCGATCCGGATCGGCCGACCTGAGGGGAATGAGCAGCCCCACCGTCCGCTCGCCCGATTTCACGGGTGTCGGCCCCGGCAGCCGCCGATGGCTTCGCCGGAAATCTTCTGGAGACCTCGGATGCTGATGTGGGTCATGGTGACTACATGCGCCTATATGTAAAGGGCTGCAAGATTTCGCCGCTCTAGCAACGCCGCAGGGGTCAAGTGCACTGTGATCGTACCCCCGCGATCAATCGGGCGACGAGCGCTCCGGCCCGAACTCCCATTGCGAGGCGTAATTCATGACAGGGCGCTCGAACGTAGCGCCCTTGCCCACGAACGCCTTGCCGAGATCGAGCATCGGCTGGAATGTGTCGAGCTGCTTCGCATCCTCCAGGGTGCGCCACAGACTGACATTGACCAGCGAGCTCACCGCCTCATCTTCCCCCGCGTAGAAGTGGATGAGGCCGCGCATCGCGCGGATGCCCGGTTCGAGCACGGCAAGCGAGTCCGCCATCATCTTCTTGATTTCGGCGAAGTGCTGCGGCTCGCAGCGGATCACGGACACACGGATGATCGGCATGTTGGCCTCCTTCTCGATCACGCTCTCCAAAACCACTTCCGAAAATAAAGTGTGGCCGCGTTCTCGTCCAGGTCGGCGAGCTGTTGCTCGAACTGGTCCAGCAATGGGCTTCGCTCGGATGACTATGCGAACCGCCCGTGCGGCAGCTTCTTGATCGTGAGCTTCTCGATCAGTACTTTGTAGGATGGGTAGAGCAAAGGGAAACCCATCAATCACGCTTCGTAGTCGCGATGGGTTTCGCTACGCTCTACCGATCCTACTCACCTGCGTGACGATCAGGACGGGGGCAACCGGCGAAAGGGATCGAGCACAGGCACGCCGAGCGGCTCGAAATGCCTGACGTTGCGCGACAGGATTGTCAGCGCGTATTGGCGTGCAGTGGCAGCAATGATGATATCTGCAAATCCGGGCGCATGCCCCCGCCCGCGAGCCCGATCCGACAGCTCGCCTGCGAGCCGCGCAGTCTGCATGTCGAATACAAGTATACGATCACCATAGAGGTGCAGTACGGCGTCAAGCCACTGGGTCAAGTCCCTACTCCTGCGCGTGGCTTTCTCGCGGCGTAGCTTGGCTATTCCATCCTCGACTTCCGCAATCGTCACGACGGACAAGAACAAAGAGGCGGATTGCGCATCGATCCATTCGACCAGCGCCATCGACGCTGGCCGATTCGGTGAGACAGCAGATATGACGTTGGTATCGACGAGGTACACGTCTCAGAAATCGGTCTTGCGCAGCTTGGAACGATTGCGCGCCGGCAGATCGCCTGTCCTCACGGGAGCTGCCATCAGTAAGCGTCCGAAGCTCGGAACCTGCGACAGACGTCGCCACTCCTCGTAGCTCAAGACCACCGCCTGCTTCTTGCCGTGACGCGTGATCACCGCCGGCTTGCCGTCGACCGCCTCGTCGACGACTGCGGAGAGATTGGCTTTGGCATCACGGAGCTGAATTTCTCGCATGGCACACCTATATGACTACAGTAGTCATATCAAAACGGCATTTATATTTCAAGGGAGTTTCATGCGGTTCGCTTGCTGCTCTCCAGCTAGCGCCCGCATTGTCTCTCCAGAGTTCGCTTCCCAAAAGTGCGGCGATAATAGATGGCAAGTCCCAATATTGTCGCCGGCGTCAAGCGCGATGAAATGGATGGATAACTTGATTGGGGCCAATGCAATCCGATCTTGTCACCGGACCAAATCTTGAAATCCTCAGAATTCAGCACCTGATCCAAATCAGGCATAGTCGTGTCATCAACTCCGAATGTCTGCATCGCATCCCGGATCTTGGCATCCTCGCGTGCGCTCCAGCTCTGAGCCCGCGCCCACTCGAAAAACACCTCCGGAATGGTCGTATTCGGCATGCGATCGTGGCACTCGCGGCACATCAAAAACAGGTTCGCGACGTCGTCGCCGCCTCCAAGTGAGTGCCCTACGATGTGGCAACGTTGGAGGGGAATGCGATCCCAACATCGGAGGATTTCACCCCAACTCGCGTCGGATCGTTTGATGTCGTACTTGAGACCGTAGTGAAATTTGCAAGCCCAACAACTGGGCTTGCCCCAATCAATCCAACGTACCAATCCGGCAATACGATCCTTCCAAAACTCGAATATCTCAGTCCTCGACGGAAGGCCGTCGTCATATCGTGGTCTTGCCATGGCACAACTCCGCTGCGCGCGCACTGGCGAGCATCTCGAATTGCAGCTCCATCACGCGACAGCAAACGCCGCCCCTACTCCCACTCGATCGTCCCCGGCGGCTTGCTGGTCACATCATAGACCACCCGGTTCACGCCCTTGACCTCGTTGATGATGCGCGTGGCGGTCTCGCCCAAAAACTTCATGTCGAACTGGTAGAAGTCCGCGGTCATGCCGTCCGTGGAGGTGACAGCGCGCAGGCCGACGACGTAGTCGTAGGTGCGGCCGTCGCCCATGACGCCGACGGTCTTGACGGGGAGCAGCACGGCGAAGGCCTGCCAGATGTCATCGTAGAGACCGTGCTTGCGGATCTGGTCGATGTAGACGGCGTCGGCCTTGCGCAGGATGTCGAGCTTGTCGCTTGTGATGTCGCCGGGGCAGCGGATGGCGAGGCCGGGGCCCGGGAACGGGTGGCGGCCGACGAAGATTTCGGAAAGACCAAGCTCGCGCCCTAACTTGCGCACCTCGTCCTTGAACAGCTCGCGCAGGGGCTCGACGAGCTTCATGTTCATGCGCTCGGGCAGACCGCCGACATTGTGGTGCGACTTGATCGTCACCGAGGGACCACCGGTGAAGGAGACGCTCTCGATCACATCAGGGTAGAGCGTGCCTTGTGCCAGGAAGTCCGCGCCGCCGATCTTCTTGGCCTCAGCCTCGAACACCTCGATGAAGAGGCGGCCGATGGTCTTGCGCTTGGTTTCGGGGTCGGTGACGCCTTCGAGCTCGCCCAAAAACTGCTTCGAGGCGTCCACGTGCACGAGCGGGATGTTGTAGTGGTGGCGGAACAAATCGACCACGGTCTTGGCTTCGTCGAGGCGCAGCATGCCGTGGTCGACGAACACGCAGGTCAGCTGGTCGCCGATGGCCTCGTGGATCAGCACGGCGGCGACGGCTGAATCGACGCCGCCGGAGAGGCCGCAGATCACCTTGCCCTTGCCGACCTGGGCGCGGATCTTTGCGATCTCCTCCTCGCGGAAGGCGCGCATGGTCCAGTCGCCGGTGAGGCCGGCGATCTTGCGGACGAAATTGCGGATCAGCTTGGCGCCGTCGGGCGTGTGCACCACTTCGGGGTGGAACATCAGCCCGTAATATTTGCGCGTCTCGTCCTGGATGATCGCGAAGGGCGCGTTCGGCGAGGTGCCGGCGACGGAAAAGCCCGGCGGCATTTTTGTGATGCGATCGCCATGGCTCATCCAGACCTGGTTCTTGCCGCCTGGTGACCAGACGTCCTCGAACAGCTTGCTCGGCGCCTTGACCTCGACATCGGCGCGGCCGAATTCGCGGTGATGGCCGCCCTCGACGGTGCCGCCGAGCTGCTCCGCCATGGTCATCTGGCCGTAGCAGATGCCCATCACCGGCACGCCGGAGGCGAAGATCGCTTGCGGCGCGCGGGGCGAGCCGGCCTCATGCACCGACTCCGGGCCGCCGGAGAGAATCACCGCTTTCGGCTTCATCTCCAAAAAGGCCTGCTCGGCCTTGTTGAACGGGACGATCTCGCAATAGACGCCGTCCTCGCGCACGCGACGCGCGATCAGCTGCGTCACCTGGCTGCCGAAGTCGACGATGAGAATCTTGTCGTGCGCCGAGGCCACGGAGGGCGTCGACGCGGAGCGGTCGTTCTGTGCTGCTGTCATGGCAAGCAGATACGCGACCACGCCCCTCCTCGCAACCGCGTGGGGCTGGGCGCCCACATTCTTCTTTGGGCATGGACAAATGGATATAGGTAAGTATTATTGACCTAATTGCCCCCCTCCACCAAACCGGGGCCAATCAGGGAGAAACGCCATGTCACAGCACCATCAGCCATCAACGCTAGCCGCGCTCGGCCGGACCTGGGTCGAGGCCTGGAACACGCGCGATCTCGAGCGCGTGCTCACGCTCTACGACGACGCGGCCGTGATGACGTCGGACCGGATCCCCGCGATGGGATTCGGCGCCAGCGGCACCGTGCGCGGCAAGGACGCGTTGCGCGCCTATTGGGGCAAGGCGCTCGGGCTGCTGCCGGACCTGCACTTTTCACTGATTGACGTGTTCGTCAGCCCTGACAGCGTGGTGGTGTTCTACGAGAACGAGCGGGGCAAGCGGATCTGCGAATACCTGCGGGTGAATGATGCGGGGCTGATCGTGCAGGGATCGGCGAACCATCTACCGGATTGACGTCGCTCCCTCCCCGTCATTGCGAGCGCAGCGAAGATTCCATGGGGAGTGGATAGCGACCAGGTCTGAGGCCAGACTGAGGTTGCAAAACCACCCAACCTGGAGACGACGATGTTGCTCGATCATCCTTCCGACGGACCGACCGCTATCCGCACGCAGTTTGGCGCAATTTTTGTGTCGCTGGAACTGAGTCGTTCGAATTGGCTGATAACCTCGCTTTCGCCTGGCAAAGCGAGAAGATGTCCAGGCATAGCCTCACGGCCGGCGATATTGCCGGCTTGATGAAGCTGT
>NZ_VSSR01000047.1 GCF_008123515.1 Bradyrhizobium cytisi | reverse complement strand
AAGGTCCGTCAACGCCGTTTCAAAGGCCGCCGTATCACTCAGCTCTGATTCCGGATACTAGTCCCAAGCGGGATGGCACTTGAGGTCCGGTTCGGGTCACAAGCCGCCGATCACACGCAAGGTGGGAGACTTCCGGTTTGGATTGGTAAGCTGACGTTTATGGGTACACGCTCTAGCCGGCCGCCCGCCGCGGCGTCAGATTGTCGGCGCTGTCGGCCGGCGGCGCGATCTGCATCAGGATGGTCTGGACCGGGGACGCGACCTCGATGCCGTTCTGCTGGAAGCGCTGCTTCATGCGGCGGTTGAACTCGCGCTGGACCGGCCAGCGGCCCGCCTCGGTGCAGCGGATCTGACCGACGATCGACACCATGGCACCATCGACCTTGTCGATGCCCCAGAGCTCGAGATCGCCGCGGATCAGCGGGCGGAATTCCTGCTCGCGGCGCATCTCCTCGACGATGTCCTTGAGGATCTGGCCGGCGCGGTCGGTGTCTTCCTTGTAGGCGACATTGACGCTGACGGAGGCATTGCCGGCGCCACGGCTGGCATTGGTGATGGTCGTCACCGCGCTGAACGGCACGATGTGCACGGCGCCGTCGCCGGCGCGCAAGCGGATGGTGCGGATCGAGACGTTCTCGACCACGCCTGTGAGGCCCGACACGCTGACGGTGTCGCCGACCTGAACCGTGTTCTCCAGCAGCAGGAACAGGCCGGTGATGAGATCCTGCACCAGCTTTTGCGAACCGAAGCCGATGGCAATGCCGACGATGCCGGCACCCGCGAGCAGCGGCGCGACATTGACGCCGATTTCGCTCAGCGCCGTGAGGCCGACGACCGTGGCGATCACGCACAAAAGCGCCGTGCGCAACATCGGCTGGAAGGTGCGCAGCCGCGCCGCACGGGCATAATGTCCGTCGCGCGACAGCGTATTGATCTGCCGGTCCAGCAGCGCATTGCTGGCTTCCCAGATCGCCGCGGCGATGACGACAGCGACGCCGATCGTCGCTACCGCCGAGAGCAGCCGGCTGCCGATCTGGCCGCCATAGAACCAGACGATGGCATCGACGCCCCAGACCTCGAGCACGGCGACGAAGCCGATGAAGGCGATCACGCCGGAGACGATCCTGCGCAGCAGCGGCAGATAGCGGTTGGCGCGGATCTCCAGCCCCGGAAAGCGCTGCAGGATTTCCGGCTGGATGCGGAAGCCGCGGTCGATCAGGCTCAGTGTCACCATGATGGCGACCCGCGTGATCAGCACCACCGCGACGGTGCCGACAAAATATTGCAGCAGCAGCGAATAGCCGTTGCGGATGTTCAGCGCCCAGACCGCCCATAGCGCCAGATCGAGCGCGATGGCCAGATAATGCCAGCCGCCGGCGATGCGGTTGCGCAGGCGCGCGGCGATCCCCTGCCGGTCCGCGGGTGCGCGGATGGCGTCGGCGACCTGGCGCCGGCATTGCAGGATGATGACGACGACGAAGAGATGCACGACCAGCATCACCATGCGAATGAGCGCGGCATAGCCGGCGCGATGCAGGCCGAGCAGCAGCGCCACGTTGGCGAAGGCAATGCCGGTTACGGCGACGCCGACGATGCGACGCGCCCAGATCTCGATATAGGCTGCCGTCTCTGCGCGCACCGGAAACAGGCCGAACGGGCCTGCCAGCGCGCGGACGACGCAAATGAGCCCGCGCGAGAACGCATAGGCGTTGACGACGGCAAGGATCACGAGGCGGACGGTCGCGGGCTCGCCGATCTCTGTTCCGAGCAGTGCGGTCGCGATGCCAACGAAAACGACCACCGGCAGCAGTTCGAGCAACAGCCGCCCCAGCACGAAGGGCAGCCGCAGCAACAGCTGCCAGACCCGCGCGAGGCTGTGCCTGCGCTTGTGCAATTCCGGCTCGGGAGTGACGTCGGCGACCGACGACGGTGGACCGGCAATGAGCAGCGCCTGAGCTGGCAAGTGCGCTGTCTGCGGCACCCGCCCTTCGAGGAAGGCTACGGGGCGCCGCATCAGGCGGACAATCACCCATTCGGCTGCAAGCGCGCAGCCGAACACCAGCGCCAGCTTCCAGGCGATCTCGATCAGGAGATTATAGGCGTCGGGATCATTCGCGGTGCGCACGATCCAGTAGTAGAACGCCGAGAAATGCGTGAGCGTCCGCGCCATGTCGGCGACATCGCGCGAGATCTCGCCGATCTCCTCTGACACGGTGAGCAGAAGCTGCGCGCCGAGGCCGTCAGCCGATAGCGGGATCGGTGACTTCTGCTCGGGCGCGGGCGCCGGTTGCTGCGGACCGGACGCATTCGCGATCGCGCGCAGCGTATCGATCATTTGCGCACGCTTCTTGTCGTCCTGGAGCGTCTCCAGCGCCCGCCTGGCCTCGTCAGGCGACAGTGCGGCCGTGCTATTGGCGGCCGGCGCAGGCGGCTCTGCGTGGGCTGGGGAGACGAACGAAAGGACGAGAAAGAAGACAGCGACAAGCGCCGAAGCAAGCTTATGCGACACGCGGATTCCTCAAAATAAATGAAATGCGCCGGCGGAATCGGGACCGCACGAAGCACTGCGTCATGCCGGATGGAGGCTATTCGCCCCCAACCTGTGTCGGAAGTTTGCCGGTGAGGCGACCATCTCTTGGCATTTCCTCTCGCATTTCCTTGGGCATTTCCTTGGGCATTTCCCGCAACGCAGATGTGATGGAACCGCTTCGTGGTCAATGTCGCAAAAGCATGCGAGATTGCGGGTGGGAATTCGGGGGCATCACATGACAGATTCCGATCGGCGCCGGCTCGTGCTTGCGGGAGCCGCGGTCGTGCTCGGCCTGCCATCAGCGGTCGCGCAGAATGGACCGACTTTCACCTATCGCGGCATCACGGTCGACACCAGCGCCGCGCAGGACCCGCCTTATATCATGGAGGTCGTCGCGTCGCTGAAGCATCAGATTGACATCGTCGTGGAATGCGGCGCGAAGCCCGAGATCATGACTTTCTTCAAGAGCCAGCCGGTCTCGGTCAAGCCCGGACAGGGCGACGGCGGCGGGCACTTCACGTCCAAGGTCAAGGGCGTCACGGTTGACGCGGCCGTCGTTGCGCCGGAGAAGCCGGTGCTGCTGCACGAGCTGCTCCACGCCTATCATTTTCGCGTCCTGCCGGGCGCGCTGGAGAATCCGGACCTCGTCCGTTTCTACGGCATCGCCAGGCAGGACGAGCTCTATCCGCTGGACGCCTACGTGCTGAAGAACGTGCAGGAGTTCTTCGCGGTGACCGGAAGCCTCTATCTCTGGGGCAATGTCGACCGTCCCCCCAACAATCGCGCCACGCTGCATGACAAGCAGCCGGTGTATTATCAATGGCTCGGTGATCTCTTCGGCGTGCAGAAGAAGGCGTAGCCGATGCGCGAGGGTGCAAAACGCACAGCGCCGGGTAGGTAGGGGCCATGCCTTACTGACTGCAGCCCACTAAACCTTTACCCGGCGTGCCGTTCGCGGTTTTCGCCGCTATGCGATAGTCCGAACGAGCTCCATCGCACTTAACGCGGCTGGATTTGCGGAGGTGGAGTCATAGACCTCCCCTTGCTCATGAGGTGGACGTTACGCGTCGCTTGTTTGCGACCATCGGCATGCTCCTCCTGTGACATAAAACTGTCAAGCGGGATCAAATGGCCTGAGCATCACATTTGCAGAGCGGTTCCGCGACGACTGACCACATCAGAGCCGCACCGGCGCAATGGTGACATCATGCCCCTGTTTTGCCCGACGGGTCAAACGAAATTCTTTGAATCCGAATATCATTTGCGCTGTCATTCAAGTCATTGATTTCACGATCATCGGCTACTGTGCATGGGGTTGTTTTCGAGATCGGGCGTACTGACAGCCGACTTGCGCAGAAATCGTAGGGTGGGCAAAGGCGCACTCGTGCTGTGCCCACCATCTCTCCTGTCCGAACGAAGATTGGTGGGCACGCTTACCGCTTCCCCTTCCCCTCCTTCTCCAGCGCCTTGCGCACATTCTCGAACTCCGCCAGCGAAGCCTTGTCGGCGCGGGGAAAGCGCAGGTCCAGTTTTTCGAGCTCCGCGACGATGACGGAGCCGATCACCACGCGGGCAAACCATTTGTGGTCGGCGGGCACGACATACCACGGCGCATGCCGCGTGGCGGTGTGGCGCACGATGTCCTGATAGACCGCCTGGTAGCGCGGCCACAAGGCGCGCTCCTCGATGTCGCCCATCGAGAACTTCCACTGCTTGGCCGGCTCCTCCAGCCGGTCGAGAAAACGCGCGCGCTGCTCTTCCTTGGAGACGTTGAGAAAGAACTTCAGCACCAGGGTGCCGTTGCGGGAGAGATAACGTTCGTAGGCGGAGATGTCCTCGAACCGCTCCTTCCAGATATTTTTCGTCACGAGCTTTTGCGACAGCTTCTCCCTGGCGAGGATCTCCGGGTGCACGCGCGTCACCAGGCATTCCTCGTAATGGGAGCGGTTGAAGATGCCGATATGGCCGCGCTCCGGCAGCGCGAGGACGTGGCGCCAGAGGAAATCGTGGTCGAGCTCCTTGCTGCTCGGTGCCTTGAAGGAAGTCACCTCGCAACCCTGCGGGTTGATGCCCTCGAAGATCGCCTTGATCGCACTGTCCTTGCCACCGGCGTCCATGGCCTGGAACACGATCAGCACCGACCAGCGGTCCTGGGCGTAGAGCTTCTCCTGGAACGCGACCAGCCGCTTCTTGTTGGCGTCGAGAATCTCCTGCGCCGCCTCCTTGTCCAGATCGCCCTTCTCGTTGGTCTTGTAGCCTTTCAGGCGAAACTTGCCGGACCCGTCGTGCCGGAATGGCGTGATGTAGCGGTCAAGTTCCTGGGCGAGCGATCTGGACGGCTTTTTGCTCATGAGCGCGGGGCACCTTGCGTTGCGACTTCAATCGGTCGAGCAGGCTACCAAGGATGCCCTTCGGAAGGAATATGATGAAAAGCACCAGCAGCACGCCGTAGACGAGATTGTCCCAGCCGACCGCCCTGGTGCCGAAGCCGATGCGCAGGGTTTCGGCGAGCAGGATGGTGATGACGGCGCCGACGGTCGGGCCGAGCGAGACGAACAGACCGCCGACGATGGCCGCGAACACCATCTGGAGCGACACCGCGATGCCGGAGACGGTGTCGGGCGTGATGAACATCTGGTACTGGCAATAGATCGCGCCCGCCAGTGCCGTCATCACAGCGCTGATCAAGGTGATCTTCAGTTTCTCCGCGGTGACGTCGACGCCGGCGGCGGCAGCCGCATCCTCGTCCTCCGAGATCGCCTCGAGCGCGTAGCGGCTCATGCTGCGATCGATCAGGTGCCAGGCGACGATGCCGCCGAGCCATACCGCAAGCGCTATCAGATACCAGGTCGTCTTGTCATCGAATTGCAGCGCCAACAGCTTGTTGCCCGAGGCGCGGTTCGGGGTGTAGCCGAGCGAACCGCCGGTATAGTCGCGCGTGGCCGTGATGATCTGGAGCACGATGCCGGAGAGCGCGAGCGTCACCAGCACGAAGTAATGCCCGGTGATGCGGAAGCGGAAGCAGGGATAACCGACGATCAGCGCCAGCGCGCCGGCCGCGACCATGCCGACGGGAATCCCGATCCATGGCGACAGGCCGAGATGGTTCCACAGCAGCGCGGTGACATAGGCGCCGATCCCCATGAAGCCGCCATGCCCGAGCGAGACCAGGCCGAACCGCCCCATCATCGACCACGACGTGTAGGCGAACGACCAGATCAGGATCAGCACCAGAATGTGCAGGTGATAGGGATCGCGATACACGAACGGCAGCGCGACCAGCGCGGTCAGTCCTAATCCCCATGCGACAAGCCGGCCCTGCCCCATCATCGGCGCCTCGCGAGCAGGCCCGCGGGCCGGATGAACATCATGACGATGAAGAAGGCGAAGGCGAGCACGTAGCCCCATTCGAGATCGGAGAACAGGCCGCCGAGCGAGATGATCTCGGCAAACACGAAGGCCGCAATGAAGCCGCCGATGAAATTGCCGAGGCCGCCGAGCACGCAGATCAGGAAGGTGATCGGCCCGAACGAGAGGCCGACGAAGGGATGCACGTCGTATTGCAACACCAAGAGGCAGGCGGCGAGCCCGGCCAGCCCGCCGCCGATCGCGGACGTGATGAGATAGATGCGTTTGGTGTCGACGCCCATCAGTGCCATGATCTGCCGATCCTGCGAGATGGCGCGGATCGCGGTGCCGGTGAAGGTGCGGGTCATGAACAGATAGACCGCGACCATGCCGACCAGCGCCGCCAGGAATGACAGAAGTCGCGCGTAGCTGAAATTCATGTCGCCGAAGGCGAGCACCGGCAGGCGGATGCCGAGGTTGCGGAAGTCGATGCCGAAGGCGACGGTGGCAAAGCTCTGCAGCACGAACAGCACGCCGCCGGTCGCGAGCAGCTGGTTGATCGGCGGCGCCGTCAACAGCGGCGCGATCACGAGATAATGCAGCAAGGCGCCGAGGATCGCGACCAGCAGAATGGTCAATGGCGCTGCGATGAAATAGCTGATGCCGTAATACTGGACCAGGAAGTACATCGCGTACATGCCGATCATCACGAGCTCGGCGTAGCAGATCCAGGTCACGTCGATGACGCCGAAGATCAAATTGAGCCCGAGCGCGAGCAGCGCCAGCACGCCGCCGAGCAGGATGCCGTTGATCACGGCCTCCAGCAGATAGATGTCGAAAATGTCCAGGAACGCCTGCATGCCCTCGCCCGCCCTTTCACACCCCGAGATAAGCTTCCTTGACCGTGTCGCTCGCCAGCATCTCGGCCGAGGTGCCTGAGGCGCGGATCGTCCCGGCTTCGATCAGATAGGCCCGGTCGACCACGCGCAGCACCTGCTGCACGTTCTGCTCGACGATTAGCACCGTCAGTCCGCGCGCGCGAATCCGCTTCATGAGCTCAAACACCTGCTGCACCACCACCGGCGCCAGCCCGGCGGACGGCTCGTCGAGCAGGAGGAGCTTTGGATTGGACATCAGCGCGCGGCCGATCGCGCACATCTGCTGCTCGCCGCCGGACATGGTGCCGGCCATCTGATGGCGGCGCTCCTTCAGCCGCGGAAACAGGTCGAACACGACCTCCTGCCGCTCGGCATAATGGCCGCGCGCCTCCTTCATGAAGGCGCCCATCTTGAGATTGTCGTCGACCGTGAGCTGCGGAAACAGCCGCCGGTTCTCCGGAACATGCGCGATCCCAAGGCTGACGATCTTGTGCGCTGGCGTCGCGACGACGTCGGCGCCCTCCATGGCAATCGATCCGCGCGAGGGACGGATCAGGCCTGAGATGACACGCATCAGCGTGGTCTTGCCGGCGCCGTTCGGGCCGATAACGCCCACGGCCTCACCGGCCTTCACGTCGAGATTGAGGTCGAACAGCGCCTGGAACGTGCCGTAGCCGGCATTGACGCCGCGAAGCTCCAGCATCATTGGCCTCCCGCGCGGCGGCGCGCTTCGGCGGCCGCAGCCTGCGTAGTCTCGGCATCGGTGCCGAGATAGACCTCGATGACGCGCGGATCGCCCGCAACCGCGCTCGGCAGGCCTTCCGAGATTTTTTCGCCGTGGTCGAGCACCATGACGCGGTCGACGACGCGCATCAGGACGCCCATGATATGCTCAACCCAGATGATAGTGATGCCGAGCTCGTCGCGGATGTTGCGCAGCATGTCGGCAGCCTGGTCCATCTCGGCATCGTCGAGACCGCCGAGGCTCTCGTCGGCAAGCAGAAGCTTTGGCGCGGTGGCGAGCGCTTTCGCGAGCTCGAGTTTCTTCAGCCCGGCCGCGCCGAGGCCGTCAACGCTGGCGTGGCGATCGGTCGGCAGGCCCACCATCGCGAGTGACCGCTCCGCCGCCTCTTCGGGCCTTGACGCGGCTATGGCGGCCCTGGCCATAGAAGCCGGCAAGCACGACGTTCTCGAAAATCGTCAGCCGCCGGAACGGCCGCGGAATCTGGAAGGTGCGGCCGATGCCCCGGTTGATGATCCGGTGCGGCACCAGCCCCGCGATCTCCGAGCCATCGAACAGGATCGATCCGGAGCTTGGCGCCAGCGTGCCGGAGAGCATGTTGAAGATCGTGCTCTTGCCCGAGCCATTGGGACCGATCAGACCGAGAATCTCGCCCTGCTCGACTCTAAACGACACGTTGTTGACAGCGGTGAAGCCGCCAAACCGCTTCACCAGCCCGCTGACCTCCAGCACCGCCCCGCTCCGCCGCTACTGGTTGCTGTAGGAGGCGCATCTAAACCTCCCTGGACGATTGTGCATTGCAATTTTTTGTTTTGCTTTTGCGCCCATCACATGGGCTGGGGCGCGCGATGTCAAGCCTCGCGCGTCAGCGCGAGGCGAACTGCTGCGCGATGAAGGCCGTGACAAATCGCGGCATGGTCGGCGTGAGATCATCCATCCCGCGCACGAGATGGATGGCCGAAAGCTCCGGTTCGTCCTGGCGAGCCAGATTGGCTTCGATCCGCGCGCGAGCAGCTTCACCCGGCATATCCAGGTTGAGGATCTGTATCATTGCAAGTGCGCTGCCGGTGACGACACAATGCCAGGCCGCCTCTGCCGAATAATCGGCGGGAAGCAGGCCGGTCTCCTCCTCGAGCTCGCGGACGACGCTGCCGGGAATGTCAAGCGTGCCGTCCCTGACATCATCGAGATCGGGTGTGCCTGACGCGAAATAGATGCGTCCCGCATTGGCGGTGTGATGTGCCATCTCGCCCATCACGAAGGCGCCGTCGGAGGTGCGTAGAGCGGCCATGCCGAACCCATTGAACACGGCCGGATCAGGAAAGCCCCAGTCGCGCCAAGCCAGGAAGCTGGCGAAATCCGTCTCGAAATAGGTCGCGGCGAGATGACCGCCGGTGAAGACGGCATCGCGCCCGAGCAGCACTCGGCCGTTCCAGATTTTCGGCCGCGCACGTTGCTGCTCGGCGAAATGCGCCTCGATCTCGGCGCGCCGGTCCCCGGCGAACGGCCAGACGACGGGGCGCACGGCAAGTTCAAGCGTCGAGACGCGATGAATGGTGAGTGACGTCATGACGCCTGATTACCAAGCCTTCGCGTCAGTTATTTGGCGCTCCCCGTGGTCTTCTTAGCCTGGTCGACGAACTTGTTGGTAAAAGTCTTGCTGACGTCGATTTTGGCGTTGGCCACCTCGGGCGAACCGACGCTGAACACCGCCAGCACGGCGTCGGCGCCCTTGGGATCCATCTTGCCGGTCTCGGAGAACATCGGGATCGTGTTCTTCAGCGCGGCGAGATAAAGGTCCTTGTTCTTGCCGACCATCTCGTCCGGCATCTTGGCCATGATCTCTTCGGGCGAATGCGAATGGATCCAGGCGATCGTGGCCAGCATTGCGTTGGTCAGCGCCTGCGTCTCCTTCTCATGTCCATTGATCCAGGCCAGTGTCGAGTACAGCGCGCCGCCCGGATATTCCCCGCCGAACGTCTCTAGCGTGTCCTTTTGCGTGCGAGTGTCGCTGAGAATGCGCAAATCCTTGTGGGTGCCCTGGAGCACGGTGACGGAGGGATCTAGCATCACCGCGGCATCGATCTGACCCTGCTCCATCGCAGCGACGGCCGTGGCGCCGAGGCCGACGCCGATCACGGCGGTGCCGGCCGGATCGAGCCCATTCTTCTTCAGAAGATATTTCAGGAAGAAGTCGGTGGAGGAGCCGGGCGCGCTGACACCGACCCTCTTGCCGGCCAGATCCTTGACCGATTTGATGTCCCCGCTATGCGACGGTGCGACGACCAGCACAAGCCCGGGATAGCGGTCATAGACCACGAAAGCCTGCAGCTCCTGCTTCTTGGCCGCCAGGTTGACGCAATGGTCGAAATAACCGGAAACCACGTCGGCACTGCCGCCGAGCACGGCCTTGAGCGCGTCCGAGCCCCCCTTGAGATCGACCAGCTCGACATTGAGGCCGGCCTTCTCGTACTCGCCGAGCTGCTTGGCCAGCACCGTCGGCAAATAGCACAGGCAGGCGCCGCCACCTATCGCGATGGTCACCTTGCTTTGCGCTGCGGCAAGACCGGTGGTGAGCGTCAGCGCGAGCAGCGCGCCAGCGAGCCTGGCAATCGTGTTCTTCATTGGTTTCCTCCGTTCGGCTGGCGGCACCATAGAGCAGCGCAACTGGCTTGAGAAGCACCGCTTAAGTGGCACTGGCCATTGGCCTTTCGGCGCAATAGCATGCGCCCACAACAATAATCTCTGAGGGGAGGATCATCCATGAATCGCCTTGCTGCCGGGCTGTCGATCACCGCTGCCTTTGTCGCCGGATGCGGCGCGACCTACTTGCTCGGGCCGGCGCTCGCCGCCGAAAACATCACCGCGCAGATCATCCATACCGGCGACATGGAAGGCGACGCACTCGGCCCCGCCAACCAAGTCGGATACCGTTCGAAGACGTTCATGACCGCTGATGGCTCGACCGTGTCGATCCAGGTCGGCAATGTGCCGAAACACCTGCATCCTAACACCAACGAGATTCAGTACATCCTGGACGGCACCGGGACGATCTGGCTCGGCGACAAGGAAGTGACGGTGAAGCCGGGCGATCTCGTCATCATCCCGAAGGGCACGCCGCATGGCGGCACCAAGCCGATCAGCGGCCAGGTCAAGGCGATCGCGATCAAGACGCCGCCGCAGGCGCCCGACGACGTCAAGCTGCTGGATTGAGCATTTGCTATCGGGGTTCGCGCAGATGCGCGGGCCCTTTTGCCGCTAGCCGCGGCCGTCCACGGTCGGCCGCCAGACCAATAGCCGCCGCTCGACCAGCGTGACACCAAAATCGATCAGGATGACGAAGGCCGACAGCACAAACATGCCGGCGAACACGCCGGCGACGTCGAACACGCCTTCGGCCTGCTGGATCAGATAGCCGAGGCCTGCCGCCGATCCCAGATATTCGCCGACGACGGCGCCGACCACGGCGAAGCCGACCGAGGTGTGCAGCGAGGAGAACATCCACGACAGCGCCGACGGCCAATAGACGTGCCGCATTAGCTGCCCCTCGCTCATGCCGAGCATGCGGCCGTTGTCGAGCACGGTGCGGCTGACTTCCTTGACGCCCTGGTAGACGTTGAAGAACACGATGAAGAACACCAGCGTCACGCCGAGCGCGACCTTGGACCAGATGCCAAGCCCCAGCCACAGCGCGAAGATCGGCGCCAGCACCACGCGCGGCAACGCATTGACCATCTTCACATAGGGGTCGAACACCGCGGCCACCAGCGGCTGGCGCGCGAACCAGAAGCCGATGAGGACGCCGCCGAGCGATCCGATCACGAAGGCGAGGATCGATTCCACCAGCGTGATCCAGAGATGCTTCCAGATCACCCCGGAGACGAACCATTTGACGATCTGCTCGAACACGTCGACCGGGTTGGAGAAGAAGAACGGCGGCAGCAGGATCTTGCCGAACACCGGCACGGTCGACAGCAACTGCCACAGCACGATGCAGACGATCGCGACCAGGACTTGCAAGGCAAGCAGCGTGACGCGCGACATCAGACGGCCTCCGCCGCGTGGGTGGATTGCGCGTAGCCTTTCATCACCTCGTCCTTGAGGACACTCCAGATCTCTCGATGCAGCGCGTGGAAGTCCCTGTCCATCCGCACCTCGAAGATGTCACGCGGGCGGGCGAGCTGCACGCGCCAGTCGCCGATGATGCGCGAGGACGGCCCCGCCGACATGATCACGACGCGGTCAGCGAGTGCGATCGCCTCCTCGAGATCGTGGGTGACGAACAGCACGGCCTTGCGGTCGGCGTTCCAGAGATCGAGCAGCAAATTGCCCATCACCTGACGCGTCTGCGCATCAAGCGGCCCGAACGGCTCGTCCATCAGCAGGATCTTCGGGTCTCGGATCAGGACCTGCGCCAACGCCACACGCTTGCGCTGGCCGCCGGAGAGCATGTGCGGATAGCGGTTGGCAAACGCGCCGAGACCTACGGAGGTGAGCCATTTTTGCGCCTGCGGCAGCGCCTCGCTGCGTGGCGTGCCCTTGATCTCGAGCCCGATCGCGACATTGTCGAGCGCCGTCTTCCAGGGGAACAGCGCATCGGCCTGGAATAGATAACCGGCATCCCGGTTCAGCCCGGCGAGCGGCCGATCAAAAATCTTGACGCTGCCGGCGGCCGGCTTGAGCAGCCCGGCGGCGACATTGAGCAGCGTGGATTTTCCGCAGCCGGTCGGGCCGACAATGGCGACGAACTCGCCCTGCGCGACCGCGAGATGGGCCTTCTCCACCGCCGTATAGAGCCGCCCGTCCCCCAGCCGGAACGCGACCTTGGCATCTTCCAGCGCCACTGCCGTGGGCGTAGTCATGTGTTTCCTCCGAACTTGGCTTGATGCCTTAGCCGCTCGCGCGACCAAGTTCAATCAAGGCGCCAAGCGTGCTACGCATGGGCCTCGTCATCCCCTCCCTCCACGGGCGGGTCAGCGAAGTGAGCCCCCGCCCGATGCCGTCCAGACCGATGATTGGCTATTCCCGCGTCACCAAGAGCTTCGGCCCCCTCAGGGCCGTCGACGACGTGTCGCTCGACATCGCCGAGGGTGAATTTCTGGCCATCGTCGGCGGCTCGGGCTCGGGCAAGACGACGCTGGTGCGGCTTGCCAACCGGCTGATCGAGGCCGATGACGGCATCATCACGGTCGAGGGCGAGGACGTCCAAAATATCGATCCGGTCGCGCTGCGGCGCCGGATCGGCTACGTCTTCCAGAGCGGCGGGCTGTTTCCGCATCTAAATGTCGCCGACAATATCGGGATCACGCCAAAGCTGCTGGGCGAGCCGGCAGCGGCGATCGCGACGCGCGTCGACGAGTTGCTGGAGCTCGTCCAGCTCGACCGTGCCACCCATCGTGACAGGCTGCCGGAGGCACTCTCGGGCGGGCAGCGCCAGCGCGTCGGCGTGGCACGGGCGCTGGCAGCAAAGCCTCGCATCTTGCTGATGGACGAGCCATTCGGCGCGCTCGATCCCCTCACCCGTGATGCGCTCGGCGAGGATTTTCGCGAGCTGCACCGCAAGCTCGGCCTGACAACCGTGATGATTACGCACGACATGACGGAGGCGATTTTGCTTGCCGACCGCATCGCGGTCATGCGCGGCGGCAAGCTGCTCGCGCAGGGCACGCCGTCTGAGCTCTCGACGAGCAGCGATGCCTATGTGCTGGAGCTGCTAAGCACGCCGCGGCGCCAGGTCGACCGGCTGAACGCGCTCTTGCCACAGGGCGGTGCGGCATGAGCTTCTTCAATGATCCGCGCTGGGGCGAGGCGCTGTCGCATTTGCCCGATTATCTCGGCAATCATGTGCGGGTGAGCCTCGCCGCGCTCGCGCTCGGCCTGATCGTCAGCCTGCCGCTCGCAATCCTCACACGCAACCGCCCGGCGCCGCGCGCCATCCTGCTCGCGCTCGCCAGCATCGTGCAGACCGTGCCGGGGCTGGCGCTGCTCGCGCTGTTCTACCCGCTGCTGCTGCTCGCGGCGTCCGTGACGCTGAAATGGTTCGGCGTCTCCTTCTCCGCATTCGGATTCCTGCCGGCGATGCTGGCGCTGGCGCTCTATTCGATGCTGCCGGTGCTGCGCAACGGCATCACCGGGCTCAACGGCATCGACCCCGCTCTGATCGAAGCCGCCAAGGGCGTCGGCATGACGGCGCGGCAGTCGCTCGTCATGGTCGAGCTGCCGCTGGCACTGCCAGTGATGATGGCCGGCATCCGCACCGCCGCCGTGTGGGTGATCGGCACCGCGACGCTGTCGACGCCGATCGGTCAAACCAGCCTCGGCAATTACATTTTCGCGGGGTTGCAGACCCAGAACTGGGTATTCGTGCTGTTCGGCTGCCTGGCCTCGGCCCTGCTCGCGCTCGCCGTCGATCAGCTGCTTGGCCTCGTCGAGAGCGGCCTGCGCAATCGCAGCCGCCTGGGTGCCGGGCTCGGTGCGATCGGGATCGCGGCGCTGGTTGCGGCGACGCTGGTGCCGACGATGGGACGTTCGTCGTCCGGCTATGTGGTCGGTGCAAAGACCTTCGCCGAGCAATATGTGCTCTCGGCCCTGCTGAGGGACCGCCTCCAGGCAGCCGGTTTCTCCGCCGCGGCACGGTCCGGTCTCGGCTCGAGCGTGATCTTCGGGGCGCTGAAGGCCGGTGACATCGATCTCTATGTCGACTATTCCGGCACGCTCTGGGCCAACCAGCTGCACCGCACCGACATCAAGCCGCGCGCGGAGCTGGTGACAGATTTGAAGACGGCGCTCGCAAAGGACAACATCACGCTGCTCGGCGAGCTCGGTTTCGAGAATGCTTATGCGCTGGTGATGCCGAAGACGCGCGCCGACGCGCTCGGCATCCACACCATCGCCGATCTCGCCGCGCACGCTTCAACGATGTCGATTGCCGGCGATTACGAATTCTTCTCGCGGCCGGAATGGGCGGCGCTGCGACAGGCCTATGGCCTTCAGTTCAGCGCGCAGCGCCAGATGCAGCCGGACTTCATGTATGCGGCGGTCGCGAGCGGCGAGGTCGACGTGATCGCCGGCTACACCAGCGACGGGCTGATCGCGAAATACGATCTGGTGACGCTCGACGATCCCAAGCACGCGATCCCGCCTTACGATGCCATCCTGCTGCTTGCGCCGAAGCGCGCCGGCGACGAGCGGCTCAAAGCGGCGCTGAGCCCGCTGCTCGGCAAGATCGACATCGCCACCATGCGCGAAGCAAACCTGCGCGCCAGCGGCAATGACGCGAATTCATCGCCGGATGTGGTGGCGAGGTGGCTGTGGGAGAAGGTCGGCAGGCAGTAGGCCTGTGCCGCGCACGCTCGTACCCAAGCCGTCATCCTGAGAGCTTGTGAAGCTTTCAGGGTGACGGGGAAAGAGCAGCGCTCGGACGGGCAAACAGCCTTAAAGCCCGTGTATCATCCCCGCATTGATCAGCAGCCGGTTGAGCCGCCGCGCCTCGGCGCCGTCCTTGCAGCCGTAGAAGATGCCGTTGCAGCGGAGCATGATTTCCTTCTGCTCGGCGAAGGACGGATCGAGCGGAATGCCGGCCGCCTCCTGGATCACCAGCGGCAGATAGGGACCGTCGACCGTGTCCATCACCGTATCGCTCTTCACCGGCTCGAAATTGACGGCGTCGATCGCGTAATAGGTCGCATAGAGGCGCGGATCATAAGCGTCGAGCTTCTTGCCGATCGCGCCTTCGTCGAGCCCTGGCTCGAGCAGATTGGGCGCGAACTCGGGCTGGTGATCGCCGTAGCGCACGATCAGGAAAGGCTCGCCCGGAAAATTCTTCTTCAAGCCCGCAATGAAGGACTTGTATTGCTCGGCGCTCATCGCCTGCCGACGCAGATATTCGTCGATCGACGGCGCGTTGCCCGGCGGGCGCCAGTTCGGCATCAGATCGGGGCGGAAGCGCGTCTCCCAGGGGAAATGATTGGCGCCGAGATAGATGAAGCTGAACAGCGGCTTGTTCGGCGTCCGCTCGCCCATCAGCCGCAACGCCTTGTCGTAGAAGAAGCTGTCGGGTTCGACGTCCTTCGCGCCGAGATCCCTGGAGTCGAGGAAGCGCTCGACGCCGGTCGTCACCTGGAAGCTGCGCGCACCCATGAAGCCGCCATAGGCGGGATAGAGCGACATGGTGTCGTAGCCGCACCGGCGCAGCGCCAGCGGCAGGCCGCGCTCGACGCGGCCCGACGCAATACGCGTCACGAAATAGGCGAAGCGGCCGAACGAGCGCGAGGAGAGACCCGCAAGCACATTGTATTCGGTGAACCAGCTAGGCCCGCCATTGCTCTCGGCCAGAAATGCGCGCTCCTTGCCGTCCCAGGACTTGAAGTGACTGCCGTAACCCGGCGGCACCTTGATGCCCTGTGCGGCGCGGATGTCAAAACTCGATTCATCATGGATCATGATGATGTTCGGCCGGCGGCCGGCCGGATGGCAGGCGTCGACCAGCGGCATGTTGAGCCGCTCATTGGTCGAGGCGTCCGACTCCATGAAGCCGTACTGCACGAAATCGGAGACGGCGGTGACGCCGGAGCGGAAGAACTTTGAGAGATAGCCGTCGTCGTAATAGCCGCGCCAAGCTTCATCAGGATGATAGACGGAATATCCGACCACCCCCGCGAGACAGGCGAGCATCGCGGCGAGCGCCGGCAGGCGGCGGATCCGGAACGGATCGAGCCACCACAGCGCATACATCAGCGGCAGCGTGACGAAGCCGGCGCCGATCACCGACCAGCGCAAGTTCGGGAAGATCGTGAACAGGAACGCGACCGTGTCGCGGTCGATCATCATCAGGTCGATGAAGTTGACCGTCATCTGCACGACGTCGTGCTTGAGACGCGACAGCAGCACCAGTACCACGACCATGGTCAGCGACAATGCGCCCGACAGCGCCGGCCGGCGCAACAACGTGATCCAGAAGAAGTTGAGGATGCCCCAGGCGAGCAAGAAGGACAGGCGCGAGCCGAAATCGGTCTCGGTCTCGTACATGAGAGCGAGGGCGGCAAGATGCGGTGCGGCAACCGCGAGCAGCCGCCAGATGCCGAGCGCGGCGACGCTCGCCAGAACGGCGGTGGTGGCGGAAGGACCTGAATTGGGCGCGGACGCCATCAACAACACGCAACTTCTGGTCCGGCGGGTGATGCCAGGCCGTCTGGCGGGCCTGCAGCGTTCGGCGCAGCCGGAAGCCTGCACCGTGTCATAAAACTGTAATTGAACGGTCACGGACAAGCAACGCGACCAGCGAACCGACCTTCGCTTAATGTTAGCGGGTGGGCGAAAGGCGGCACGCCGAGCACGCTAGGGCTTGGCGATCCCCACGATGAACAGATCGATCACCGCCTCCGCCATCCGCTCGATCTCGTCCTCCGCCACGCCCCAGCGCGGAAAATGGCCGTCGAGGTTCATCCGGGCAAAACCGTAAATCAGGGCGCGGCCGGCGATCAGGACGCGTTTGAGATCCGCCGATTGCAGCAGGCCCTGCTCGGCCGCGTCAGCCAGCATCTGCTCGGTCAGCGCGACCAGCTCGGCATTGTCGCGCGTCAGCTCGGCCGAGCCGCCATGGGCGAAATAGCGGCCGGTGGAGATGATCTCGAAATGCGCGGGGTTACGTATCGCCCAGCGTACATAAGCGATGCCGAAAGCGCGGAAGCGGGCCAGCGGGTCGGCCGATGGCACTTCCCTCAGCGCGGCCTCGATCTCGACGCGGAAGCGCCGCTGCGCCTCCCCGGCCACCGCCGCCATCAGCGCATCGCGGTTGGGGAAGTGCCGGAACGGTGCCGCCGGCGACACCGCAGCCCGGCGCGCAGCCTCGCGCACGGACACCTCGGCGCCCTCGGCCGCCAGTTGCAGCGCAGCGTCGATCAGCACGCGGCGGAGGTCGCCGTGATGATAGGGCCGGGCTTCCGATGTCTGGCGAAGGGTGCGGGACTTGGATGTCTGACGCTTGGAGGTCTGACGGGCGGGCATGGCGTCTTCTAGCATCACCCGAACGTGAATGTAAGCAGAGATTACATTATTGACGATCACGCCGCCCGAAATGTAATCGATGATTACATGATAGAGGAGACCACCATGTCGCAACGGCAAAGCTGGTTCGAAGGCTGGCGGCTGCTCGCCGTCCTCACGCTGAGCCTGATTGCCTTAAGCCTCTGGATCGCCTCGATGCGGCACTTCGAGGTCGAGGGCATGCGCATGGTCATCCGCTTCACGGCGCGCAGCTCGCTGCTGCTGTTCTGCCTGGCCTTCGGTGCCGCGGCGCTGGCGCGGCTGTGGCCGAACGCCTGGACGCGCTGGCAGCGCCGCAACCGCCGTTATCTGGGCCTGAGCTTTGCGGCCTCCCACGCCATCCATGCTCTCGCGATCGTCGTTTTCGCGAAGATGGACCCGGCCGGCTTTGCGGAGGCGACCTCACCAACCTCCTACATCTTCGGCGGCATCGGCTACGCCGTCATCATCGCCATGAGCGCGACCTCATTCGACCGCACCGCCGAGCTGCTCGGACCGCGCGCCTGGCGCGCGCTGCACCTCGTAGGCGGCTACTATCTCTGGTTCCAGTTCATGGTGTCGTTCTGCAAGCGCGTGCCGGCGATGCCGCTCTATGTCGCGTTCCTCATTCCGCTGCTGGCCATGATGGCGTTGCGGCTGATCGCGATGGCCGCCCATCCGCGCGGACGGACGGCCGTGGCAGGTTGAGCGGCCGCTTCAGCCTTGCGGCAGCAGCCCGAGCCGCTTGGCGATGATGCGGTCGACCGTTCGCTTGGGCAGTGCGGCCGTCATGAAGTGCCGCATCCGGTCGGGCGTGATCTGGTAGCGAACCTTGGGCCTCGCAGCCGTGAGGGCCTCGAAGACGACCTCGGCGATACGTTCGGCCGGCAGCCCGGTCTCGCCGAGCTTCATCATGAACGCCATGACCTTGTTGAGCGCCGGGAGATAGGGCGAGTTCTGGTAGACCGACATATCGAACTGCTCGGCCTTGCTCCAGATTGGCGTCTTCACTGCGCCGGGCGCGACGATGATGACGTCGATGCCGAACAGCATCAGCTCGCGGCGCAGGCTCTCCGACAGGCCCTCGATGGCGTGCTTGGAGGTGCAGTAGGGCGCCGACAGCGGATTGCCATTCTTGCCTGCGACCGAGCTGATCATGACGATCCGCCCTTTCGGCCCGTTCAGCGACGGATCTGCGCCGAGCAGCGGCCCGAACGCCTGCGTCGCAATCACAGGGCCGATGACGTTGACGTCCATCTGGCGGCGGAAATCATCCGCCGACAATTCGAGCACGGGACCGGCGACGGCAACGCCGGCATTGTTGACGAGGCCCGCCAGCGTCTCGCCGCCCAGCACCTCGCGCACCTGGCGCGCGGCCGCCAGCACGGCGGCCTCGTCGGTGACGTCGAACAGCAGCGGCGTGAAGTTTTGGCCGAACTCACCCGTGAGCCGGTCGGCGTCGGCCTGCTTGCGGACGCTGCCGAAAACGCGATAGCCGCGCGCAATCAAATATTGCGCGATGGCCCAGCCGATGCCGGTGGACGCGCCGGTGACGACGACAGATCGCATGGTCTTCCCCCCAATAGTTCCCATGGTCATGTAGGAGGAAGGCGTCGGTGCGCAATGCCGTCCACCTCCAAGCAGGTGCGGCGGATGTCGGTACTTAAGGTGGAGCGGCGCGAGAACATCGCGACACATGATCGATTGCATCCTGACAATACGGATGAAGTGCCGAATCCTTGACTCTGAAGACGCAGCACTTTTGGCGATTGAAGGTTTCTGAAAAAGCTCTGAAAAAGACGCGAGACCAAGAATGTGCTTTAAGCGTCAGTTCTTGGTCTTGCGCCGAGGCTTCAAGCATCGAAGAGTTGAATGAAGCTACAAAGCTTGAGAGGGAATGCATGTGTCGGGGCATCCATCTCATCTCGGTTCGAATATACCGGATAAGCACTTAATTTTTGGTTTGCCTCCGCTAATGGACAGCACCCTGGCCGGCCCGCTCGCGGAGCCGATAGAACTGGAGCGCAGCCTTCGCGGTATTCGGCTTCAACCGGAAGAAGCTCGCAAAGCACTGCTCCAATCGTGCTTTCGCCTCGGGGGCCGAGCCGCGCTGAAACGTCAAGATCGCCTTCGTCGTGTCCCAGGATAGTCCGATGGCCTTCGCGAGAATGAGAATTTGCTCGGGCTCGGAGCGGACCAGCGCACGCTCGATCGCTCCGATCGGCAGATCGCTCATGAGCGACAGGGCAATTGCGGTCTTGTCGAAGTTTCGCTCGCCGATGAAGCCGAGCACCCTGGCCTCGTCGAGTATTCCCCCAGAGTGCAGGGACCTCACCTCGGCCATCGCCCGGGCATGCCCGCTCGAGCCCACCCGTGCCGTCATCTGAAGCTCGTCGGAGGCCTCCGCGACGGCGCTGCGGATCAGGACTGCCCGGCGGGGATCGGCAGCTTCCAGCTTGCACCGCACCATCTCGGATGCATGGACGAACAATTTCAGCAGGGTCTCGCGCGGAATATCCGGGCGAGACCAGATGCACATGGCGAGCGCGCCATTGTCCCGCGCCCGCTTGACGAGCATGGACATCCCCTGGGGCGAGAATCTGGCTCCGCCGTTGCCGGCAGTCCGTACGGCAACATCATTGTTGCCGCGTTGGACGAGGACATCGGTGACGGGTTCCGTCAACTGGCTGCGCCCGGCGATGGCCAGCAGGTGATCCTGGCTCCTGGTCCGCGCGTTCTCCGCCAACGTCACCTCGTCGAGCCGTGGCGAATGCTCGAGCACCGGCGCGGCCACCTCGGGCGCATCGTCAAACGCCAGCAAGCGGATCGTCCGGGGCGGAGCGTCAGGCAATCTGGAAAGCCGGCTCCCGAAGGTCGCCCGGGCGGCGCATTCGATATTCTGGAGCAGCGTGCTCATCACCTCGTCGAACAGATCAATCTGTCCCTCGGTGAACTTGCCCGAGCCGAACACGAAGAGATCGGCGACATGGCGCAGGAGCTCGGCGCGCTTCGACAGCTCCGGGCTCGCCAGCGTTGTCTCGAGTTGATCGATGAGGCCGTTCGCCAAATTCATCTCGCATGTCCTGGAGATCGAGTTGCCTGTGTTCCGACGAAGGTCATGACATCACGCGACGTTTTGCGCCGGCAACGGCGAATCGAAACTGACTTCCGAGTTCGGCACGGGTCGCCCGAACAGATATCCCTGGACGAGGTCCACTCCCGCCGCCTGCAGGGCCTCGAACTGCGCACGACTCTCGACCCCTTTGGCCACCGTGGCGACATCGAGACCGCGCGCCAATGCGACGGCAGAGGCGACGACCGCCGCGCAGTCCCGTCGCGTTGCGCAGCCCTGCACGATCGCCCGGTCGATCTTGAACTTGTCGAATGGGAAGCTCTGGAGGTAGCTCCCAGCGGAATAGCCCACACCGCAATTGTCGAGGACGACGCCGACGCCAAGGTTCTTTAGTTGCCGGACCGTGAGCAGATGAGCCGCAAGATTCCCGTCCAGCAGCGCAGCGTCGGGAATTTCGAGCTCGAGGCGCTCCGGCGACAATCCCGACTCGACCAGCGCGCACAGGACGACGTCCAGTAGGTTACCTTTGTGGAACTGGGCAGCGCTCATGTTGACGGCGACCCGGATATGGGCCGGCCAGGCGGCCGCATCCAGGCAGGCCTGTCGCAGAATCCATTCACCGAGCGGCAGCATCAGTCCGGCCTGCTCGGCGACATCGAGGAACTGCGAAGGCGCCAGCACGCCCTTCGACGGGTGATGCCAGCGCACAAAACATTCCAAGCCGGTCATCGCGCACGTTCCGGCATCAATGATCGGCTGGTAGTGCAGCTCCAACTCGTTGCGAGCCATCGCCTCGCGCAGTTCGCCTTCGATCGACTTCTGTGTGTCGGCAGCTTCCGTCATCTCGGGTTGGAAGATGCGGAAATCATTCCGCCCTGCGGATTTCGTCGCATAAAGCGCCAAGTCCGCCCTCTGTAGCAAGCTCTCGGCATCGGCGCCGTGCTCCGGCGCGAAGGCGATACCGATACTGGTGCCGACGCTGACGCGATGACCGTCCAGATCGAAGGGTTGCTCGATTAGACCGATGATCCTCAGAGCCAATGCGATCGCGCCTTCGCTTTGAACTTTTTCGTTCTCCTGAATGATCGCGAATTCGTCGCCGCCGAGGCGCGCCAGGACATCGGTATCCCGCAGCGATGAACTCAGCCGCCGCGCCACCTCAATCAGCAACTGGTCGCCCGCAGCGTGACCGAGCGTATCGTTGACCGCCTTGAATCTGTCCAGATCCAGCATCAGCACGGTGAACTTTGCGCCATGACGCTGCGACCGCTTTGCAGCATCGTCGAGTTTTTCGGAGAACACGGCGCGGTTCGCAAGACCCGTGAGCAGATCGTGCTGCGCCAGATATGCGATGCGCTTCTCGTCTCTCGCTCGCTCGGTGATATCCTCGTGGGTCGTGAGCCAGCCACCGTCCGCCATCATGTGACGCGCAATCGCGACCACCCTGCCGTCGGCGAGTTCCCGGATCTCGCTGAGCTGCTTCACGTTCTGATTGAGATAGACGTCCGGCGCGACGTCGACGAAATGCGTGCCTTGCTCGCGACGATACTCGAGAATTTGCGCCAGCATGGTTCCTGGTTTTATCCGATCACCGTCAATGTGGTAGATTTCGCTATAGCGTGCGTTCGACACCACGATCCTCTGGTCCGCATCGAACATGCAAAGCCCTTGGGACATGTTGTTGAGGGCGGCGTCGAAGCGCATGTTGATCGCTTCGAGCTCCGCGGCCTTCTGGGCCAGCATTTGCTCGCCGCGCCTTTGCTCGGTGACGTCTTCGTGCGTCGCGACCCAGCCGCCATCCGGCAGCGGCTTGCGCTGGATCAGAACCTGGCGCTGGTCTTTCAGTTCATAGGCCTGCTGCCGCAGGGTCGGCATCTTCTGAAGATGTTGATTGACTGTCAGGTCGCCGGCGGATTCGCCGCGATCCGCGTAGTGCTGCAATATCCGTTCCAGCGGCGTGCCGGGCATGACGAGTTCGTCTGGCAGATCGTACATCTGCTGATAGCGGCTGTTCGATATCACGAGATTCTTGTCTGCATCAAACAGGCAGAGCCCCTGGGACATGTTGCTGATAGCGACATCGAACCGCATGTTGATGAGCTTCAGCTCGGCGGCATTTTCCGCTAGCAGCATCTCGTCGCGCCGCTTCTCGGTGATGTCCTCATGGGTGGCGACCCAGCCGCCATCGGCCATGGGGGTACGCAGGATCGAGATGATCCGGCCGTCGGCGAGCGTGACAATCCGCGGGGTCCGGCGCCTTGCGCCATCGAGGAACTCGTCAATGTCGAGATCGCCTCCCGCCGTCTTGTAGACGCCGACGATGCTGCCCAGCGGCGTACCGCGCCTGACCTGCGCCTCGGTGAGGTCGTAGATATCACGATAACGGCTGTTGGCGATCAGCAGCTTCGCGTCGGCATCAAACATGCTGAGCCCATGCGGCATGTTGCTCAACGCAGCGTCGAACCGAGCACTCGCGGCCGCAAGTGCATTCGTTTGCCGCCGCAGCAGAAATGTACCGATCAGAATAATGGTGACGATCGCGGCAGCCAGCGGACCGAAGGTGTAGAGATGCCGGTACAGCGGCTGCAACACGTAACTGCGCGAGTAAGTCACCACCAGAACCAGCGGCAGGCCGGAAACGGCCTTGTACGCTGCAATGCGCGCGACGCCATCGATGGGGCTCGTGAGCTCGTATGAGCCTACCTCGGAGACCGGCAGATATTGGGTAAACAGCGGGCCGCCGGCGACCGACTTGCCGAGGACATCTTTCTGTTCCGGTACGCGCGCGAGGACCCGTCCGTTGCGGTGGAGCAGCACCACCGAGCCATTCGGGCCGAGATCGATCTTCCGGTAGATCTTCAGGAGAAAAGATTGATCCAGCGGCGCAGTGACGATGCCCGCAAAGCTTCCATCCGGGTTGTTCAATCGGCGTGACGCCGCACTGAACCATTTGTCGCCGCCTGCCGAGCGATAGGGTGGTGCAACGAACAATCCGGTGCCAGCGCCATCGCGTTGCGCGATGAAGTGCGCCATGTCCGAGATGTTGTTGCGCGGCAGCGTGTGGTCGTAGGAATGCGCAACGACCGCGCCGGACGCATCGGTCCAGCCGACCGCGACGAGAATCGACGAGCTCTTGACCAGTTGACGCAGCGCGACATTGGCCGCTTCGCCATCGGCGTATTTTCCGGACAAAGCGTCCCTGCGGATTGCCCGCGCCTCAAGCAGCACACGATCGATGTCTTCGAACGTCACCGCGGCATGCTCGGCCAGAATAGCCGAGAGATTGAGGGCGTCGGTTTTCGCAGATGCGACTGCTTCTCGGTAGCGGATGCCCAGATCAACGAGAAAAAGGGCGACGACAACGAGCGAAAACAGCAAGCCCAGGATCGTGACGGACGATCCCGGCGATCCGGTCGGCCTTCGCCAAGGGTTCGGCATTGTCCATCTGCGGTACGAGCAAAAGTTCACCCTCGCTCAGTCGCACTAAGATTTGGTTGATCTGCCTATCGCAATTGGACTCCGTAGTCGCACGGAAATCACGTCAGTAACGGTGTCCCAATACTCGGGAGCTCGCTGGAAAACATCCATTCTGCTGCAAAACCGAAGCCGGTTTCGGCAGGAGCTTCGCGCGGCGCGGGGCAGCGGCGCGCACGACAACGAGATCACGCTGGCACGAGGCGGACGTCGCATCGCCGCGTTACTTCCGGGGAGGCGTCCATGCAAACCCCGGAGGCTAGTGAACATCGATCGAGGTCCGGGGGGCGCGACTTCGTCACGTCCCCCGAATGACGGCGTTGCCGTCAGTTCTTGCTCTTGTCGACCAGCGCGCCCTTCTTGATCCAGGGCATCATGTCGCGCAGCTTGGCGCCGACTTCCTCGATCGGGTGCTGGGCGAGCTTGGCGCGGGTCGCCTTGAACGAGGTCTGGTTGACCTTGTTCTCGAGCATCCAGTCGCGGGCGAACTTGCCGCCCTGGATGTCGGCGAGAACGCGCTTCATCTCGGCCTTGGTCTCGGCGGTGACGATGCGCGGACCGGTGACATACTCGCCGTACTCCGCGGTGTTGGAGATCGAGTAGTTCATGTTGGCGATGCCGCCTTCATAGATCAGGTCGACGATCAGCTTCACTTCGTGCAGGCACTCGAAATAGGCCATCTCGGGGGCGTAGCCAGCTTCGACCAGGGTCTCGTAGCCGCCCTTGATCAGCTCGACCAGGCCGCCGCAGAGCACGACCTGCTCGCCGAACAGATCGGTCTCGCACTCTTCCTTGAAGGTGGTCTCGATGATGCCCGCGCGGCCGCCGCCGACAGCGGAGGCGTAGGACAGGCCGAGGTCATGGGCGTTGCCCGAGACATCCTTGGCGATCGCGATCAGGCAGGGCACGCCGCCGCCACGCTGATACTCCGAGCGCACGGTGTGGCCGGGGCCCTTCGGCGCAATCATCAGCACGTCGAGGTCGGCGCGCGGATCGAGCAGGTTGAAGTGGACGTTGAGGCCGTGCGCGAACACGAGCGCTGCGCCCTTCTTCATGTTGTCGTGCAGGTGTTCGCGATAGATGTCGCCCTGGAGCTCGTCCGGGGTCAGCATCATGACGAGGTCGGCCCATTTGGCGGCTTCGGCGACTTCCATCACCTTGAAGCCGGCGGCTTCAGCCTTCTTGACCGAGCCCGAGTCCTTGCGCAGCGCGATCGCGACGTCCTTGACGCCGGAGTCCTTGAGGTTGAGCGCATGGGCGTGGCCCTGGCTGCCATAGCCGACGATGGCGACCTTCTTGCCCTTGATCAGGTTCAGGTCGGCGTCGCGATCGTAATAAACACGCATAGTCGTTTCCTCGTTCAGGGCCAGAATCGGCCGATAGTCAGTGTCCGAAGGGTGAAATTTGCGGATTTCGGGGGCTGTCTAGAGCATTTTCAGCCCCTAGGGAAACCCGTTTCTGCATGGAAATCCGCGACATCATGCATCCATGAAAACGGGGTAGAGGGAGGCGAGCAGCAGGATCGCCATCAGGATATTGAAGGCGCGGACCAGCCGGTCCGAAGTCAGCACCGGCCGTAGTGCAGTGCCGAAGAAGGCCCAGACCACGGTCGAGACCGTGCCCACGAGCAGGCTGATCAAGGTCTGGATTGCGATGTTGATGGGAAACTGGGCTATCGCCGCATAGGCGGTGATGGTCCCGATCACGATGACCCAGCCCTTGGCATTGATCCATTGGAACATGGCCGCGCCCCAGAAGGTCATCGGGCCGCGGCCATCCCCCTCGCCCGGCTTCGCCGGGCCGGAGAAGGCGATCACGGCGGCGAGGTAAATCAAATAGGCCGCGCCGGCATATTTCAAAATGGTCTGGAGGATCGGATAAGCCAGGAACACCGTGCCGAGCCCGAGGCCGACGGCGCCGACCATGAAGGCGAAGCCGATGACGATGCCGGCGATGTGGGGGATGGTACGCCGGAAGCCGTACGTCAAGCCCGAGGCCAGCAGCATGATGTTGTTTGGCCCCGGGGTGAAGTACATCACCACCATGAAGGCGAGGAAGGCGTAGAACAGCGAATTGGCCATGTTCACCTCACGCGATCTTCGCAAGCGGCTGCGGCCGCTTGACCAGCACCATCACCGCAATGCCGCCGATCACGGTCAGCATGCCGGCGAGGCGTAGCGGCCCGAACCGCTCGCCGAACACGATGCTGGATGCAGCCGAACCGACGAACGGCACCAGCAGCGCGAACGGCACCACTTGCGCAGCCGGATAGTCACGCAGCAGCCGGCCCCACAGCCAATAGGCGATGCTGGTGGAGATCGCGCCGATCACCAGCAGGCAGATGAGGCCGGTCAGCGACATATGGACCAGCGACTGGAAGGTCGGCACCGGTCCGTTCACGACGAGCGCGAGTGCGAACAGCGGCACCGCGGCGGTGAGGCACAGCCATGCGAACAGATCGAACATCGGCGCACCGCGAGCACCGCGCAGCAGGAGATTGCCGACAGCAAAGCAGATCGGGGCGATCATCAGCACCGCGAAGGCGCCGACGCTGAAATCATAACCGACGGTGCCGCAGATCATCAGCAGCCCGATGGCCGCAATGACAATTCCGAGCGTTTGCGCCGGCGTCGGGCGCTCGCCGAAGACCAACGCCGCGAAACCGATCGTGAACAGCGCCTGGCTCTGCACCACGACGCTGGTCAGCCCCACCGGCACCCCGTGGGCGATGCCGTAGGCCTGGCTCAGGAACTGCCCGAGAAACAGCGTAAGACTGATCGCGATCAGAAGCGACCAGGCGACCTTCGGCCTGGGAATAAACAGGCACGGCACCGCGGCAATGGAAAAGCGCATCGCCGTCATCAGCTCCGGCGAAAACTCGTCGAGCGCGATCCGGCTCGCCACAAAGGCAAGCCCCCAGATGATCGCCACCATGAGGGCGATGAGGATGTCGGCCGGCTTCATTGTTGTTTCCGGTTCTGCCCTGTCGTGCAGCCCTGCTTGTTGTTTCTAGCCTTGCTCGCCGGCTTTCGGTTTGCGTAGGAAATAAGTGCCGTGCATCGGGGCGTGGTAGTCGGCCGAGACCAGCGTGAAGCCGACATCGGTCAGCATCCGCTCCATCACCCAGCCGAAGGTGGAATATTCGTCGCGCATATGCGTCACCACGCTCTCACACGAGAAATCGTGGTTCTTGATATGGAAGTCGGCCCATTGCTCGACGTCGCGCTCGACGGCGTCAGGCATCGACGCGTAAACGATGTCGCGTAGGTAAAAGGTCGCGCCGGGCTTGAGCGCACGAAAGATCCGCGACATCGCCACCGCTTTCCAGAAATCCGGCAGGTGATGCAGCGTGAATTCGCTGACGATCAAATCATAAGAGTCCGGCCGGTAGGCGAAGGAAAGCAGGCCGGCCGACTGGGTGCGCACGGGCGCCTTGCGATCACGCGCGTAGATCTCGGCGAGCGCCAGCATCGCCGGCGAGATGTCGATGGCGTCGACCTCGGCCCCCATCAGCGCGGCTTCGGTCGCCAACACGCCGTTGCCGCAACCGATGTCGGCGATGCGCCAGCCGCGCTGGACCCCGAGCATCTTCAGCGCAGCGCGCGCCCGGATATCGGCGTCATCGTGACTGTCGTAGATCGACGCGACCGCGGGCCCGATGCCCATCCGGTTGCGTTCGTTGTAGTACCAGTCGCGCGCCAGCATGGGTCACATCCCCTCAGGCCCGCGGCCGATCGCGGCAACGCCGGTGCGCGACACCTCGACAAGGCCGAGCGGGCGCATCAGGTCGATGAACTGGTTGATTTTGTCCGTATTGCCTGTGATCTCGAACACGAAGCTCTCGGTGGTGGCGTCGATCACGCGGGCGCGGAACGCATCCGCCAGCCGCAGCGCCTCGACGCGATGTTCGCCCTGCCCGCGCACTTTCACCATCGCAAGCTCACGTTCGATCGAGCGCTTGGTCTGGGTCATGTCGACGACCTGGTAGACCGGAATCATGCGGTCGAGCTGGTGTTTGATCTGCTGGATCACCATCGGCGTGCCCGTGGTGACGATGGTGATGCGCGAGAGGTGCGTCTGGCTCTCGGTCTCCGAGACCGTGAGGCTCTCGATGTTGTAGCCGCGCCCCGAGAACAGGCCGATCACACGGGCGAGCACGCCGGGCTCGTTCTGCACGAGCACCGCAAGCGTGTGCGTCTCGTTGGGATCGTGGCGCTCCTCGATGAAGTAGGCGGATGCGGGCTGGTTCATTGTCGTCCCTTTCAAAACTTCTTCGTCATGCCCGCGAAGGCGGGCATCCAGTAATCACCGGCGCCTGAGATTCCCACGACTGCCGCGGCGTACTGGATCGTCCGGTCAAGCCGGACGATGACAGCGGAATTTTTCGCAGTTGCTCGGGTCATCGTGCGACTCCCCGCAAGCGGGGAGAGGCGAAGAAGGCGCGCTCGTCTCTCCTGAACCATCGTTCCGCTAACTCACACCAGCGCCTTGCCGCCGGCGAACGCCTTGGCCGTGGCTTCGTCGTTGGCCTGCTCCGGCAGCAGCATCTCGTTGTGCGCCTTGCCTGAGGGGATCATCGGGAAGCAGTTTTCGAGCGCCGCGACGCGGCAGTCGAACAGCACCGGGCGCTTGACCGAGATCATCTCCTTGATGGCGCCTTCGAGATCGCCAGGCTTGGTGACCTGGAGACCGACGCCGCCATAGGCTTCCGCGAGCTTGACGAAATCCGGCAGCGCCTCCGAGTAGGAATGCGACAATCGGTTGCCGTGGAGCAGCTGCTGCCACTGCCTCACCATGCCCATGTAGTGGTTGTTCAGGATGAAGATCTTGATCGGCAGCTCGTACTGAACCGCCGTCGACATCTCCTGCATCGTCATCTGCACCGAGGCGTCGCCCGCGATATCGATGACGAGGCTGTCGGGATGGGCGACCTGCACGCCGATCGCGGCCGGCAGGCCGTAGCCCATGGTGCCGAGACCACCCGATGTCATCCAGCGGTGCGGCTCCTCGAAGCCGTAGAACTGCGCCGCCCACATCTGATGCTGACCGACTTCGGTCGTGATGTAGGTGTCCTTGCCGCGCGTCAGCTCGAACAGGCTCTGGATCGCGTGCTGCGGCAGGATGACATCGTTGCTCTTCTTGTAATAGAGCGAGTTGCGGGCGCGCCACTGCGCGATCTGCTGCCACCAGGTCTTGACGTCGGGCTTCTTCGCCTCGGCCTTGAACACCTGCAGGATATCGCCGAGGATGTTGCCGCAATCGCCGATGATCGGCACGTCGACGCGGATGTTCTTGTTGATCGAGGACGGATCGATGTCGATGTGGATCTTCTTCGAGTTCGGCGAGAACGCATCGACACGGCCAGTGATGCGGTCGTCGAAGCGCGCGCCAACGCACAGCATGACATCGCAGTCATGCATGGTCATGTTGGCTTCGTAGGTGCCGTGCATGCCGAGCATGCCGAGCCAGTTCTTGCCCGACGCCGGATACGCACCCAGGCCCATCAGCGTCGAGGTGATCGGGAAGCCCGTGACCTCGACCAGCTCGCGCAGCAACTTCGTTGCCTCGGGACCGGAATTGATGACGCCGCCGCCGCTATAGATCACCGGACGCTTAGCGCCCGCGAGCAGTGACACGGCCTTGCGGATCTGCGTCGCATCGCCCTTCACGCGCGGCGCATAGGAGCGGTGCACGTCGGACTTGCGCGGCGGATGATAGGTGCCGGTGGCGAACTGCACGTCCTTGGGAACGTCGACGAGCACCGGGCCCGGACGGCCCGTGGTCGCAACGTAGAACGCCTCGTGCAGCACTTTTGCGAGATCGTTGACGTCGCGCACCAGCCAATTGTGCTTGGTGCAAGGGCGCGTGATGCCGACGGTGTCGCATTCCTGGAATGCGTCGTTGCCGATCAGATGTGTCGGCACTTGGCCGGAGATGCAGACCAGCGGGATCGAATCCATCAGCGCGTCGGTCAGCGGCGTCACCATGTTGGTGGCGCCGGGACCGGAGGTCACCAGCGCAACGCCGGGCTTGCCGGTCGAGCGTGCGTAGCCCTCGGCGGCATGGCCCGCGCCCTGCTCATGGCGGACCAGGATGTGCTGGACCTCGCTCTGCTGGAAGATCTCGTCGTAGATCGGAAGCACCGCGCCGCCGGGATAGCCGAAAATGTCGGTCACGCCGTGATCGATGAGCGCGCGGACGATCATCGCGGCGCCGGTCATCTGGTTCGGATCGTGGCTCTTGTCGCTCATTGGCTTGCTCCGGATGCGCTGTTGTCAGCGGCTTCGTTCGTGTCTGATTCGGGAAATAAAAAAGGCCCCGAAGAGGGACCCTGCACACCGCCTGTCATATGGATGGCAGCTAGCCACCCCCGGCGGTGTGCCTGGGTACGACGACGATAAGGAGGTTGGTAATAATATTACGCATGGCAGGCGCTCAGCTTCCCAAAGGTTGCGCGAAACATAACGACCAAAGCCCCGATGTCAAGGCAAAGCGGCCGTTCCCGCGCGATTTTGGCAATGTAGCGTTGTTCCCGGGGTTCGGCGAGAGGTAAAATCGAGAACTCGAGCACAAAAGCGCGTTTAGCGGGAGGCTCGGGCCGCGTTGGCGGCGCCCGCGAGCCATCCCCTCGCCTCGTCCGGCTTCACCCACTCGAATTCGGGAAGCTGGTGCCGGAACCAGGTGAATTGCCGCTTGGCATAGTGGCGTGTGTCGGCCCGGCCGATCATCGCGGCGTCCTCCAGACTGAGCTCACCGCGCAGCTGCCGGATCAGCGCAGGCACGCCATGAGCCTTCATGGCCGGCAGCAGTGGGTCCAGGCCGCGGGCGGCGAGCTGCTCGATCTCGGTCAGGGCACCGGCGGCCAACATGGCGTCGAAACGGGCGTCGATGCGGGCATAGAGCTCGTCGCGCTCGGGCGCGAGAAACACCGCGCGAAAACTGTCCTTCGGCAGCAGCGGCGGCTGGCCCTCATGGTGCCAGTCGAGCAGCGAACGGCCGGTCGCCTCGATCACTTCGAGCGCACGCGCGATCCGCGTCCGGTCGCGGAGATTCAGTCGTTCGGCCGCACGCGGATCGCGGCGCGCGAGTTCCGCATGCAGCGCCTCGACGCCGTTCCGCTCCAATCGGGCACGTACGTCCTCACGTATTTCCGCAGCGATCGGCGGCACCACCGAGAGACCCGCCGTCAGCGCCTTGAAATACAGCCCGGTGCCGCCGATGAAGATCGGCAGGCGGCCCTCAATCCGCGCTTCTTCGAGCGCCTTCGCGGCATCAGCCACCCAGGCGCCGGCGGAAAAGTTCACGGCCGCATCGACATGGCCATAGAGGCGATGCGGAATGCGCGCCTCCTCATCCTGCGTGGGGCGCGCCGTGATGATGCGGAGGTCGCGATAAACCTGCATGGAATCGGCATTGATGACGATTCCGCCCGCGCTCAGCGCAAGCTCCAGCGCCAGCGCCGACTTGCCGCTGGCGGTCGGGCCTGCGATAAGCACGGCCTTGCTCGAATGCCTCTCGCTCACGAAAACCTCAAATGTCCCTCGTCGCCACGCTGATCTGCAACCCAAACAATCCCGCCCTCGACTCGACCATCGTCGACGGCGCCCGCGCTGTGCTGCCGCAAGCGGTACCCGCGCACTGGCTGTTCGACGGGGTTGCGGTCGACATTCCCTTCGGCGCCGACAGTAACCTCGAAGGCGACCGTCACGCCATCGAAGAGCGGTTGCGCGAGCTTCGCGGCGACCTGCCCATCGACATCGTGGTGCAGCCTGCCGGCGTCCGGCGCAAGAAGCTTTTTCTCGCCGACATGGATTCCACCATGATCGGCCAGGAATGCATCGACGAGCTGGCCGATCTCGTCGGGATGAAGGCCCACGTGGCCGCCATCACCGAGCGCGCAATGCGCGGCGAGATCGAGTTCGAGCCGGCGCTGCGCGAGCGCGTCGCGCTACTGAAGGACCTCCCTGCCGGCGTCGTCGACAAGGTGGTGGCCGAACGCATCACGCTGACACCGGGCGGCCGCGAATTGGTCGCGACCATGCGCGCCCACGGCGCCTATACCTGCCTCGTCTCCGGCGGCTTCACCCTGTTCACCAGCGCGGTCGCCGCAAAAATCGGCTTTCAGGAGAATCGCGCCAACGAGCTCGTCGTGCGCGACGGCAAGTTCACCGGCGAAGTGAAGGAGCCGATCTTGGGCCGCGCGGCCAAGCTCGCGACGCTGGTGGATCTCATGGATTCGTTCGATCTCGACGACATCGACTCGGTCGTGGTCGGCGACGGCGCCAACGACCTGGCGATGATCCAGGCGGCGGGCTTGGGCGTGGCGTATCACGCCAAACCGGCAGTAGCTGCAGCGGCAGCGGCGAGGATCGATCACGGCGATCTCACCGCGCTGCTGTATGCGCAGGGGTACAAGCGCGAGGAGTTTGTCGAGGGGTAGCGAACGCGGAGCCGCCGTAGGGTGGGCAAAGGCGCACTTGCGCCGTGCCCACCACTCTTGCTGCGACGGTAAAAAGGATGGTGCGCACGCTTTCGCTTTGCCCACCCTACAGGACGTTGCCTCGACTACTGCACGCTCAGCGCCACAAAGCGCAGCTCGCCGTCGCCGTTCGAGACCAGCAGCAGCGCGGACTTCTTGCCGTCCTTCTTGAGCTGCTCGATCCGCTTCTGGATATCGGCGCCGCTCGCGACCGCTTCCTGCGCGACTTCGACGATGACGTCGCCGGCGGAGAGACGCTTCTCGGCAGCATCCGAATTGGCATCGACATTGGTGACGACCACACCCTTGACGGTGTCCTTGATCTTGTAGCGCGTGCGCAGATCCTTGTTCAGCACGGCGAGATCGAGGCCGAGCGCCTTCTGCGTCACCAGCTTCTCCGGCGGCGGCTCGTCGGTCTTCACGGCGGCCTGCACCTTGTCGGGATCCTGCAGGCGGCCGAGCGTGACCTTCTTGGTCTGCTCCTCGCCCTTGCGGATGATGACGACGTCGACCTCCTTGCCGACCGCGGTGTCGGCGACGACGCGAGACAGGTCCTTCGGGTCCTTGACGTCCTTGCCGTCGAACCTGACGACGACGTCGCCCGGCTCGATGCCGGCCGGCTTGGCCGGGCCCTTGTCGTCGATGCCGGCCACCAGCGCGCCGCGCGCCGGCTTGATGTTGAGGCTCTCGGCAATCTCGTCGGTGACGCTCTGGATGCGCACGCCAAGCCAGCCGCGACGCAATTCGCCGAACTGGCGGAGCTGGTCGACGACGCCTGCGACCGTCTTCGACGGCACGGCGAAGCCGATGCCGATCGAGCCGCCAGAGGGCGAGATGATCAGGGTGTTGACGCCGATGACGTCGCCTTCGAGGTTGAACAGCGGGCCGCCGGAATTGCCGCGATTGATCGCGGCGTCGGTCTGGATGTAGCTGTCATAGGGCCCCGAGGAGATGTCGCGGTTCTTGGCCGAGACGATGCCCGCGGTCACCGTGCCGCCGAGGCTGAAGGGGTTGCCGATCGCCACCACCCAGTCACCCAGACGCAGCTTGTCGGAGTCGCCGAATTTCACCGAGACGAGCGGCTTCGGCGGCTTGAACTTCAAGACGGCAAGATCGGTCTTCTTGTCGACACCGACGAGGTCAGCCTTGATCTTGGTGCCGTCGTTGAGAATGACGTTGATCTCGTCGGCATCGGCGATGACGTGGTTGTTGGTCACGACGACACCGGAGGTGTCGATGATGAAGCCGCTTCCGAGCGAGTTGGTCTTGCGCGGCGGGCCGCTGCCGTTATCGCCGCCCTTGCTGCCGCCACCGGGTCCTTTCCGGTTCTTGAAGAAGTCATCGAAGAATTCCTCGAAGGGCGAACCGGGCGGCAGTTGCGGCATGGTGTTGCTGCCGCCGCCCTTGGCCTCGACCGTCTGCGAGGTCGAGATGTTGACGACCGCGTCGATCACCTTCTCGGCGACGTCGGCGATGCCCTCCGGTCCGCGCGCCTGCGCCGGCGAGCCGAACACGCTGAAAGCGCCGACGGCGAGCGCGGCCAGCCCAAACCGCGCATGTTGGCGCAAGCGGGTCGTGACAATGGTGGCAGCGGTCATTGTGGTCTCCAGAGAATAAGGATTCGGCCTCAAGACTGCGCTCGAACGGGGGCGCGGCGCAAGCGCGTAGCTTAACGGGCCTCAAGACTCGAATAATACGGCGAAAACCCGCCTCCCGCCTTCACTTTGGCGTTGGCTGTGCCGCTAGATCGGCCGTCGCATCACCCAGATCAGGATCAGGCCGGCCACGGCCGAGCCGATCCCGACCGCCCGCAGGATATTGTCCGGCGTGGCGATGGCGCTTTTCATGGCCTTGCGCATCCAGTTCGGACTGGCCGCGAACATCAAGCCTTCCAGCACAAACAAGATGCCTAAGCCGATGAGGAAGTCGGCGAACGCAATGGACCTCATCGGATTGGAACCTCCCGTGGTGCTGTTCTTGTCTGGACGAAGGGCGGCCAAACCTGCCGCCCTTGTCTAGCTTACGGTTTCGCCGGCGTCCCGGTCGCCGTCTTGCCGGACGGGTTACCAAAATACCGGAAGAAATCCGAGTCCGGCCGCAGCAGGAAGCGGGTGTCGTCCTTCTTCAGTCCGTTCTCGTAGGCCGTCATCGACCGGTAGAAAGCGAAGAAGTCAGCATCCTTGCCATAGGCTTCGGCGAACAGGCGGTTGCGCTCGGCGTCACCCACGCCGCGCGTCTGCTCGGCGGTCGAGTTCGCTTCCGCGATGATCACCGTCGCTTCACGATCGGCCTTGGAGCGGATCTCCTGCGCCTTCTGGCCGCCCTGCGCGCGGAACTCGGCTGCTTCGCGCTGACGTTCGGTCTGCATGCGCTGGTAGACCGCCTGGCTGTTCTGCTCAGGAAGATCCGCACGGCGGATCCGGACGTCGACGACCTCGATGCCGTAGCCGTCGGCCTCGTGGTCGAGCTGCTCGCGGATGCGTCCCATCAGCTTCTCGCGCTCATCACGCACCACGGTGATGAAGTTGACCTCGCCGAGCACGCGGCGCAGCGCTGCGTTCAAGAGCGAAGTGAGCTGGAGGTTCGCCGCCTGGATCGAGCCGACACTCTGATAGAAGCGTAGCGCGTCCTTGATGCGGTAGCGCGCAAAGGCGTCGACCACGAGCCGCTTCTGGTCGGAGGCAATGACCTCCTGCGACGGGTTTTCCAGGTCGAGGATCCGCTTGTCGATGTTGATCACGGAGTTCCAGGGTGCCTTGAAGTGCAGCCCGGGGTCAGTGACGACGTCCACCGGCTTACCGAATTGCAGCACGATGGTCTGCTCGGTCTGCTGCACCGTGAACAGCGACATGTAGGCGACGATCATCACCAGCAGCAGCGCAAGCAGCGCGACAATGCCTGTAACCGGAGACCTCATCGTGTGCCTCCGCTCGACTGCTGACCCGTCGTGGTGGGCCGCTTGGTCGTCAATTCGTTGAGCGGCAGATAGGGCACGACGCCCTGGCCCGAGGAGCCTCCGTCATAAATCAGCTTCTCGGAGCCACCGAGCACCCGCTCCATCGTCTCCAGATAGATCCGTTCACGCGTCACGTCGGGCGCCTTCTTGTATTCCTCGTACACCTTCAGGAAGCGGGAGCTCTGGCCCTTGGCCTCGGCAACCGCCTGCTCCTTGTAGCCTTCGGCCGCCTGCACGATCTGCGCCGCGCGGCCTCGCGCGTCCGGCACGACCTTGTTGGCGTAGGTCTGGGCTTCATTCTGCAACTGCTCGAGATTGGCGCGCGCCGCCTGCACGTCGCGGAACGCGTCGATCACCTGTGCCGGCGGATCGACCTTCTGCATCTGCACCTGGGCGATCTGGATGCCCGCGCCGTAGCCGTCGAGCGTCCTCTGCATCAAATCCTGCACGGTGGTCTCGGTCTGCGTCCGCGCGCCGGTCAGGATCGGCTGGATATTGGAGCGGCCGATCACCTCGCGCATCGCGCTTTCGGCGACCGCCTTCACGGTGCCCTCGGGGTTCTGGATGTTGAACAGGAAGTTGCCGACGCCGTTGGGCTTGATCCGCCACAGCACGGTGAAGTCGACATCGACGATGTTCTCGTCGCCGGTCAGCATCAGGCTCTCTTCCGGCACGTCGCGGATCGAGCGGCCGCGGCGGGCGGGATCGTCGATCAGGGTCATGCCGATGGAAATGGTCGACACGCGCAGCGCCTTCGGCAGCAGCACTGTCTCGATCGGATAGGGCAGATGGTAGTTCAGCCCGGGGTCCACGGTGCGCACGTGCTTGCCAAAGCGCAGCACGACGCCCTGTTCTTCAGACTGCACCCTGAAGAAGCCCGACAGCAGCCAGAGCGCGACGATGATGAGCAGGATCAGCGTGATGCCGATGCCGGAGAAATAGCCGCCCGGCATGATCTGCTGCAGCCGGTCCTGGCCACGCCGCAGAAGGTCCTCCAGATCCGGCGGCCTCGGCCCGACCGGTTGTGGGCCTGTGCCCCATGGTCCTTTCGGACCCGAGCCCCATGGGCCACCGCCCTGATTCTTCCACGGCATTCGACGCTCTCCTCGGCAGGCCGGGACTAGAACTTAAGCCGGCCCGCATTGTCCGGTCCGGCTTTATAGGGGACCGAAAGGACCCTTACAACGCAAGCCTAACCGACCCACGAGCTATGCTCGGGGGCGGAAAAGTCAATGTAAACATTGGCGAATGCAGTTAATGGGACCGCCGCCGACGATATGTCACATAGGAGAAGTCGGCGCTGTCGTCGGGGCCGGCGGGATGGCGGACGCGCCCGGTCTCATCCCACCGCGCCCTGTCGATGTCGAAATGCGTGTCGCCGTCGGGCCGCGCATGCACTTCCGTGATCTCGAGGCGATCGGCGCGATCGAGCCATTGCCGGTAGATTTCGGCACCGCCGATCACGGCGATTTCAGCGGCTGAACGCCGCAGGGCATCCCCAAGCGCAACCGCGCCCGCATCCGCCGCCGATGTCGTGACGACAGCGCCGGCGGCGCGATAGGCCGGATCGCGCGTGATCACGATGTTGGTGCGGTTCGGAAGCGGCCGGCGCCCAGGCAAGGATTCAAAGGTCTTGCGGCCCATGATCACGGGCCTGCCGATGGTGAGCGCCTTGAAGCGCGCCATGTCGGATTTCAATCGCCACGGGATCGCGTTGCCGGCACCGATGATGCCGTTCTCCGCAATCGCAACGACGAAGACGATCTCCATCAGGACGCGCTCCCTGCAAGCCGCGTCAGCGCAGGACCGGAGACGCGGCACAGCGTCCAGTCGTCCAGCAACGCCGCGCCGAGCGATTTGTAGAACGCGATCGACGGCGCGTTCCAGTCGAGCACCGCCCATTGCAAGCGCGACCAGCCGTTGTCGACGCATTCCTTCGCCAGATAGACCAGCAGCGCCTTGCCGAGGCCCCTGCCTCGATGCGACGGCCGCACATACAAATCTTCGAGATAGATGCCGTGGCGGCCGCTGAAGGTGGAGAAATTGAGGAACCAGACCGCAAAGCCGACCGGCTCACCGTTCCACTCGGCAATCGCGCAGAACAGCCGCGGGTCGGCGCCGAACAGCGCGCCGGCAATCATCGCCTCGGTCGCCTCGACCTCATGCGAGAGCTTTTCGTACTCGGCGAGTTCGCGGACGAACGAAAGAATGAGCCCGGCTTCGCCCGGACGCGCGCGGCGGATGTTGAGCGACATCGGCGCTAGACCGCGACTGCTGCCTTGATATGCGGATGCGGATCGTAGCCGACGAGCTCGAAATCCTCGTAGCGGAAGGAGAAGATGTCCTTCACGTCGGGATTGATCCGCATCACCGGCAGCGCTCGCGGCGCGCGCGTGAGCTGCAGCCGCGCCTGCTCCAAATGGTTGGAATAGAGATGCGTGTCGCCGAACGAATGCACGAAGTCGCCGGGCTTCAGGCCGGTGACCTGCGCCACCATCATGGTGAGCAGCGCGTAAGAGGCGATGTTGAAGGGCACGCCGAGGAAAACGTCGGCCGAGCGCTGGTAGAGCTGGCAGGACAGCTTACCGTTGGCGACGTAGAACTGGAACAGGCAGTGGCACGGCGGCAGCGCCATCTTGTCGACCTCGGCCGGATTCCAGGCCGAGACGATCAGGCGGCGCGAGTCCGGATTGCGCTTGATCATGTCGACGACATTGGCGATCTGATCGATGCTGCGTCCATCCGGCGCCGGCCAGGAGCGCCACTGATGGCCATAGACCGGGCCGAGATCGCCGTTGGCGTCCGCCCATTCGTCCCAGATGGTGACGCCGTTGTCGCGCAGATATTTGATGTTGGTGTCGCCCTTCAGGAACCACAGCAGCTCATGCACGATCGCCTTCAGCGGCAGCCGCTTGGTGGTCAGCATCGGGAAGCCGGCGGACAGATTGAAGCGCATCTGATGGCCGAACACCGACAGCGTGCCGGTACCGGTCCGATCGGTCTTCTCGGCGCCGTCTGAAAGAATCCGCTCGAGCAGGTCCTGATACTGGTGCATGTGCCAATGAGCCTTTGGGAAGGCGGCAAACTTAACGGCCACCCCCGTGCTACGACAGCGGCGATTCGCTGGTCTCGCCGATTATACCCGGAAAAGTGAGTGTTCTCGGCGCAAACGACAAGGGGCGGAACTAGCGTCCCGCCTCACGCCTATCGGCTTGATTGTACTGATTAACTTGCCGGCTTGAGCACCGGGGTCCACTTCGCGATCTCGGATTTGACGAGGGCGGCGAGCGCCTCCGGCGTCCGTTCCCCAGGGGTGGGAATGACGCTGCCGAGTTCGAGCAGGCGCTTCTTCACGGTCTCGTCGTCGAGCGCCTTGACGGCTGCGGCGTTCAGGCTCGCCAGGATCGCGGGCGAGGTTCCCTTCGGGGCGAACATCGCGTTCCAGGCCTGGGCCTGGAATGTGGTCAGGCCCGCTTCCGCCGTCGTTGGCACGTTCGGCAGCGACGGATTGCGTTCCGGCGTTGCGATCGCATAGGCCTTGATGGTGCCGGCATTGATCTGCGGCACGGCGTTGACGATCTGGTCGCACATGTAATCGACCTGGCCCGCCACCAGCGCGTTCATCGCAGGCCCCGTGCCGTTGAAGGGCACGCCGACCGGCTTGATGTCGAGGATGGAGTGCAGCAGCTCGCAGGACACGTGCGAGACCGAGCCGACGCCGGCATGCGCGGCGTTCACCTTCTCGGCGTTGGTTTTCACATAAGCGACGAACTCCTTGAGATCCTTCGGCGGGAAATCCTTGCGCGCCAGGATCAGGATCGGCGTGCCCGCCAGCAGCGCGATCGGCTCGAAGTCTTTCTCGGGATGGTAGGCGAGCTTCGGATAGAGCGGCACGGAGGCGGCGTGCGTGCCCATATGCCCGGTGATCAGCGCATAGCCGTCATTGGCCGCACGCGCAGCGCGCGTGGTCGCTGTGGTGCCGCCGGCGCCGACCACGTTCTCGATGATGATGCTCTGTCCGAGCGTCTGCGCCATGTGCGACGTGACGATGCGCGAGATCACGTCGGTCGGGCCACCGGCCGCGAACGGCACGATCATGGTAATGCTGCGGGTCGGATAGGTCTGCGCCTGAACCGGTGCGACAAAGGAGCACAGCGATGCAAGCACGGCTGCGCATGTGCCCGCGGCAAGCGTGCGAATAGACGTCATCTCGATCCCCTTGCCGTTCCCTTGCAACACAAAAATGCCGGCCTCACGGCCGGCATTCTCATTTCACGAAGCTGTCACGCAAGTCGATTGGACTTCCGAATGCGGCGCGCCGACGCAGGCGCGATCAGTTCTCGGATTCGGTGAACACCTCGTCGCGCTTGGCCCGCAAGAAAGGTAACACCGTGAGGACCAGCAGGAAGCCCGCGATCGCCAGCAGCACGGCCGATAACGGACGCGTCAGGAACACGGTCCAGTCGCCGCGCGAGATCAGCAGCGCGCGGCGCAAGTTCTCTTCCATCAGCGGTCCGAGCACCATGCCGAGCAACAGCGGTGCCGGCTCGAAATCGTGCTTGATCAGCCAGTAGCCGACCAAGCCGAACACACCTGCGAGGATGACGTCGACCGGCGCATTGTTCACCGAGTAGATGCCGATCGCGCAGAAGATCACGATCGAAGGGAACATCAGCCGGTAGGGAACGCGCAACAACCGCACCCAGATGCCGACCAGCGGCAGGTTGATGATGATCAGCATCAGATTGCCGATCCACATCGAGGCGATCATGCCCCAGACCAGATCAGGCTGCTTCTGCATCACCTGCGGACCCGGCACGATGCCGTGAATGGTCATCGCGCCCACCATCAGCGCCATCACCGCGTTCGGCGGGATGCCGAGAGTGAGCAGCGGGATGAAGGAGGTCTGCGCTGCGGCGTTGTTGGCGCTTTCCGGAGCCGCTACGCCCTCGATCGCGCCGCGGCCGAACCGCTTCGGATCCTTCGCAAGCTTCTTCTCGAGCGTGTAGGCAGCGAACGACGCAATCACCGCGCCGCCGCCCGGCAGGATGCCGAGGATCGAGCCGAGCACGGTGCCGCGCAGGATCGCCGGCGCCGAGTCGACCAAATCCTTCTTGGTCGGCATCAGGCCGGTGATCTTCTGCTGCACGAGATCGCGGTTCATCTCGGCACCGGCATCGAGGTTGCGGATGATCTCGGCAAAGCCGAACACGCCCATCGCCACCGTCGCAAAGCCGAGACCGTCGGCAAGCTCCGGAATGTTGAAGGCCATGCGCGAGGCGCCGGTCTCGATGTCCGAGCCGACCATCGACAGCAGCAGGCCGAACACGATCATCGCGATCGCCTTCAGCACCGAGCCCTTGGCCAGCACGACCGCGAAGATCAGGCCGAGCACCATCAGCGAGAAATATTCGGCCGGGCCGAACGCCAGCGCGAGCTTGGTCAAGGGCGCACCGAGCACCGCGATGAGCACGGTCGCTACGCAGCCGGCGAAGAACGAGCCGATGGCGGCGATCGCCAGCGCCGGGCCGGCGCGGCCCTGCTTGGCCATCGCGTGGCCGTCGATGGCGGTGACGACCGATGTCGCCTCGCCGGGGATGTTGACCAGGATCGACGTGGTCGAGCCGCCATACTGGGCGCCGTAATAAATGCCAGCGAGCATGATCAGCGCGCCGACCGGCGGCAGTCCGAAGGTGATCGGCAGCAGCATTGCGACGGTCGCGATGGTGCCGATGCCCGGCAGCACCCCGACCAGCGTGCCGACGAGGGCGCCGATCAGGCACATCAACAGATTGATCGGAGAGAATGCGACGGCAAAACCGTGAGCGAGGTTGGCAAAGAGCTCCATGACAGCCTCACTGAGCCAGGAAACGCGGGAACATCGGCATCGGCAACCCGAGCACGTACGGGAATAGAAGTGCGCAGCCGAGCGTCAGGCAGGCGCCGACGATGATCGTTTCGACCCAGCGCGTCTCATGCGTCCCCATCGCCGCGATCAGGAAGCTCACGAACGCCGAAACCACCACCCCAAGCGGACGGATCGCCAAGGCAAAGAAGACGATCGAGGCCATCACGAACAGCGGCCCGCGCCAGGAGTAATGCGCCATCGCCGGTCCATCGGCCAACAGTCCCGTCAATGCGATGCCGGCGCCAAGCGCAACGAGCAGCCCGCCGAACATCCGCGGCGCCGTGCCTGCGCCAAAGGAGAAGCCGCGCATCCCCTGCAAATCGCTCGAGGCCCACAGCGCGAACAGGGCGAGCGCCATCAGAACGATCCCGCCGACATAGTCCTGTGCCGACCTGATCGTCATGAAGATCGTCAGGATCGCCACCGCGAACAGCGGATAGGAATAGATCAGCGCCAGCAGCACATCCGATGACGCCTTCTTGGTGTCACCACCGACCGCGCCGAGCAACGCGCCGGGAGCACCCGCGAGCAGCGCAGTGGCATGGCTGATCACGACGGTGGCCGGGCCGCGGCCCACGCCCCAGCCGAAGATGGTTCCTATCGACCAGATGAACTCGAAAATCTGCGGCGCGAGCGCCAGCAGGCAGAACCCGATCGCCACCGAGGTGTTTCGTGTGGCTGTCGCCGAGTGGCCCATTGTATCGGCCATGCATGTCTCCTCCGCGACTCCTAAGTCACGAGCACTGTTGTTCTAATCGGCTGGAAAATGGATCCCCGGCCCGGATCATTGCCTAGCGATTTTCATCACACAATGCCAGCGAAACCCAACAGCCCCCCTGCGAGCAGAAGCCACAGCGGATTGATGCGCGAGACGGAGGCGATCAGGGCAACGGTCGCGGTCAGAAGCAGTGCAGCAATGGTGCGATCGGTCGATTGGGCCAGGATCAGGGCACTCGCCGCCATCAGTCCGATCGATAGCGGAACCAGTGCAGCCTGGATCAGGCCGGGCCAGCGCGATTGGCTCGGCCGGTTCAGGAGCCGGCTGACAAAATAGGCAAGCAGCGCCGTCGGCAGGCACATCGCCAGCGTTGCGGCCAGCGCGCCGGGGATGCCGGCAACGGCATAGCCGATTAGCGTGACGATAAGGACGTTGGGACCCGGCGAGAGCTGCGCTATCGCATAGGCGTCGGCGAACTGCTTGTCGGTCATCCAGTGATGCACATCAACGGCGATGCGGTGCATCTCGGGCACCGCCGCCGCCGCGCCGCCAACCGCGAACAGCGACATCAGACCAAAGATGGAGATCAGCGCCCAGATCGGGTTCTCGCTGGTCATGCTGCTACCTTCCGTCGCATCAGTGAGGTGACGCCGATGCTGAGCGGGATCGCGACCAGCAGCACCGCCCGCAACGGCAGGCGGAGCACGCCGATGGCTGTGAACACCGCGAGCATCAGGATCAGCGCGGCGGCATCCATCCGCTTGAGCAGCGGCGTCATCATCCGGAAGACCACCGCGATCAGGAGGCCGACGGCAGCGCAGGAGATGCCGGCAAGGCTGCGGCGCAGCACATCCACATCGCCGAACCGGGCGTAGATGATCGCGAGCACAGTCATGATCAGCGTCGGTGGCAACAGCAGCCCGGCGAATGCGGCAACGCCGCCCGCGATCCCGCGCAGCCGCGACCCGAACACCATCGACAGATTGACGATGTTGGGGCCGGGCAGGAAGTGGCAGAGCGCAAAGGTCTCGTTGAATTCGTCCGCCGTCATCCAGCGGTGCTGCTCGACGATGGCCCGCCGGGCAAACACCAGGACCCCGCCGAAGCCCGCCAGCGACATCCTGGCAAAGGCCAGAAACAGCGCCCACAGGCTAGGCGGAAGGCCATGAACGGCGGCAGGAATATCCGGCTCTTGGGCGGCCGGTGCTGAATCCGGGGACATGTCAGGAGCTTAGAACGTGGACCTCTTTGCGGCCAAGTCCGTCCGGAACCTATCCAAAGGGAACATCGCCATGGCCGCGCCAAACCCCTGTCTTTCGAAACCTTTGCCCCCTATATTGGGGGTGCCGGTTCGCCGGCTATGGAAATAAACGGTCGTCGCAATAAACCATTCGGACCCGGGGGCGGTACCCGGCGCCTCCACCAAAGCCCACCGATTTTCGGGCTTCAGCCTGCCGAGAGGCGGGTTTTGGCGGGGGCGAAATAGGATCGACGAGGGCGTAAAGGGCGAACTTTTTCCCGGTATTGTTCCGCCGTTATCGGGCTATGCAATAGTTGCCAACGACAACTTTGCTCCGGTTGCTCAGGCTGCGTAACGCAGTTTGAAAGACCATTCTGAAGTCCTAACGGGTTAAGCTCCGTTAGGCGGGGTTCGGAGGCACCTGGCAACAGAAGCCTCCACTTACCTCTGATTTCCTTCCCGGCGGGGACTCCTGCTGACCCGTCAGGCGCGGTACTATTGCGGCTTGGCGAGTCGGGCCGGCAGGGCCCGCCTCCTGGAATGCAACAGGACCACCATGGCGACCGATCATATCCGATACGATGTGCTGGCCCGCGATGCGCTGCGCGGCGTGCTGCGCAAGGTGCTGACCGATGCCGCGGCCCATGGCCTGCCAGGCGAACATCATTTCTTCATCACCTTCCTATCAAAGGCCGAGGGCGTGAAGATCTCGCCGCGGCTGCTCGCGCAATATCCCGAAGAGATGACGATCATCCTCCAGCACCAGTTCTGGGATCTAACCGTGCTCGAGGACCGCTTCGAGGTCGGCCTGTCCTTCGGCGGCATTCCGGAGCGACTGATCGTGCCGTTCAGCGCGATCAAGAGCTTCCTCGATCCGTCCGTGAAGTTCGGCCTCCAGTTCGAGACCTCAGATGTCGCCGAGGTGGCGGGCGAGAATTTGCCGGCGACCCCGGCACCATCAGCCGCAGCAGTGCCCGCACCGGCCACTGAAGCTGCGGAGACCGCGGAAGAGCCGACCCCGCCGAACCAGGGTGGCGCCGAGGTCGTGCGGCTCGATCGTTTCCGCAAGAAATGATCCAGGTTGGCCGCGAGACCGTCGCACCCGGCCAAACTCCCTATATAGAAGAGCACATGAAGAGGCCGCGCGGCGTTCGTGCGGCAGAATGGATGTGCTCATGGCCAAAGCTGCCCGCGCGAAGACCGCCCGCCCAGCGACCCGCATCGAGACCGACAGTTTTGGTCCCATCGAGGTCCCCGCCGATCGTTATTGGGGGGCGCAAACCGAACGCTCACGCCAGAATTTTCGCATCGGCATCGACCGCATGCCGATCTCGCTCGTGCATGCGCTCGGCATCGTCAAGCTTGCGGCCGCACAGTCGAATCTCGAGCTTGGCCTGCTCGACAAGCGCCGCGCCAACGCCATCATCCGCGCCGCGCACGAGGTGATCGAGGGCAAGCTCGACGATCATTTCCCGCTTGTCGTGTGGCAGACCGGCTCGGGTACCCAGAGCAACATGAACCTCAACGAGGTCATCGCCAACCGCGCCAACGAGCTGCTCGGCGGCGACCTCGGCAGCAAGAAGCCGGTGCATCCCAACGACCACGTCAACATGAGCCAGTCGTCGAACGACTCTTTCCCGACCGCGATGCACATTGCGGCCGCAAGCCGCGTCACCGCCGATCTCGTCCCCGCCCTCGGCGAGCTGCACCGCGCGCTGCGCAATAAGGAGAAAGAGTTCGCCAAGATCGTGAAGATCGGCCGCACCCACACCCAGGATGCGACGCCGCTGACGCTCGGTCAGGAATTTTCGGGCTATGCCGCGCAGGTCGAGAGCGGCATCGCGCGGCTCAAAGTCGCGGTGAAGGACCTCTATCCGCTGGCGCAGGGCGGCACCGCCGTCGGCACCGGCCTCAACTCCAAGCCGCGCTTCGCAAAGCTGTTTGCAAAGCACGTCGCCGGGATCACGAAACTTCCCTTCACCAGCGCCGCCAACAAATTCGAGGCGCTGGCCTCGAACGATGCCTATGTGCTGGCGCACGGCGCCATCAATTCCGTCGCGACAGGCCTGTTCAAGATCGCCAACGACATCCGCCTGCTCGGATCGGGTCCGCGCTCGGGCCTCGGCGAATTGATCCTGCCGGAGAACGAGCCGGGCTCATCGATCATGCCTGGCAAGGTCAATCCGACCCAATGCGAGGCAATGACCATGGTGTGCTGCCAGGTGTTCGGCAATCACACCGCGATCACGGTCGCCGGCAGCCAGGGCCATTTCGAGCTCAACGTCTACAAGCCCGTGCTCGCTTACAACATGCTGCACTCGATCCGCCTGATGGCGGACGCCGCGCGCTCATTCACCGAGCATTGCGTCAGCGGCATCCGCGCCGACCAGAAACACATCAAGGATCTGATGGAGCGTTCGCTGATGCTGGTGACCGCGCTCGCGCCGAAGATCGGCTACGACAACGCAGCCAAGGTGGCCAAGACCGCGCATGCCAACGGCACCACGCTAAAGGAGGAAGCGCTGCGGCTCGGCTTCGTCTCGGCGGATGAATTCGACCGCCTGGTGCAGCCGGAGAAGATGACGCGGCCTGGATGAATTCCGAATTCCGACAGTCATCCGTAATGATACGGAGCCCCAAGGCTCATAATTATAAGGCTTAAAGGACAGGATTTGATTACCGTCAATGTGGCATTGGGGCGCGTCCTACGCAAAGCCCCGCTGCCCCTGACGGGGCGGAATTCATCGTTTGATGGCCCCTCGAGGCCGATTGACGAGGACGAGCGAATGACGATCAAGTCTTGCGAGGCGCAACGCGGCGCCCTGTTTCTGGAAATTTCATCCAACCTGAAGAGGAGCGGGTGATGGAGACGCGGCATGGGGAACGTCATCAACCTGAATCGTTTCCGGAAGCGCGCCGAGCGGGAAGCCTCGGCGAAGCAGGCGGACGCCAACCGAACGAAGTTCGGCCGCACGAAGGCGGAGCGGTCGGCGGAGGAGACCCGCGCGGACCAGGCGAAGGAGCATCTGGACCAGCGCCGGATCGATCGCGAGGAGCAGCCATGAAATCGCCCGTCGTGAAGCGTTCGATCGTGGTCGCCGGCCACAAGACCAGCGTCAGCCTGGAAGAGGCGTTCTGGAACGGCATGAAGGAGATCTCGGGCCTGCGCAACATGACGCTGTCCGAGCTCGTCGGCGAAATCGACGGCGCCCGCCAGCAGGGCAATCTGTCCTCGGCGATCCGCCTGTTCGTGCTCGACTACTTCAAGAGCCGCGCCATGGCCGCCATCCAGCCGGAAAAGGTCGCGGCGCAGTAGCGCCGGGGCGCTCCGCCCACGGCTTCGTGATCTGCACTTTAAAATCCCTCTAAGGTGCAGTTTCGACGAGCGTGCGCGCTTGACCTCAATGCCCTGCGTTGAAAATACAGGGCATGACCGACACCCATGATACGCGCCGCGAGATGCCGCTGGGCCTGGCCAAGCGCGGCTATACCGGCGTCATCCAGCACCTCTCCGCCAAGGACGCCGGCTCGGCTCTCTCAGACATCGAGCTCGAGAGCCGGCTGATCGAGCTCGGCTTCGTCGAGGGGGCCAGGGTGGAGGTCCTGCACGAGGGGCTGGTCGGACGCGACCCGATCGCCGTTCGTGTAGACAACATCACCATCGCGGTGCGCCGCCGCGAAGCCATGGCCATCATCGTCGCCTGAGATCGCGACCGGACATCCGATCCCATGGAATTACCCCTTCTGCATCTCGCCCTGGTCGGCACGCCAAACAGCGGCAAGACCTCGCTGTTCAATGCCCTGACCGGCAGCCGGCAGAAGGTGGCGAACTATCCGGGCGTCACCGTCGAGCGCAAGGAAGGTTTTTTCGTCACCCCGCAGGGCCGCCAGGTCTCCGTCGTCGACCTGCCCGGCACCTATTCGCTGCGCGGCCGCAGCCCGGACGAGGAGATCACCCGCGATTTCGTGCTCGGCAAGGCCTCCGGCGAGACCTTGCCCGACCTCGTGCTGTGCGTGGCGGACTCGACCAATCTGCGCCTGACCATCCGCCTGCTGCTCGAGCTGAAGCGCACCGGGCGGCCGATGATCCTCGTGCTCAACATGTTCGACATCGCGAGCCGCCGCGGCATCTCGGTCGACGTCGAGCGGCTTGCCAAGGAGCTCGGCGTGCCCGTGGTCACCTCGATCGCGGTGCGCAAGGGCGGCACGGCCGACCTGTTGGCGCTGACCGACGAGATCTCGGCGAAGCTCGCGGCCGAACCTGCCGAGAACAGCTGGCGCGCACTCAGCGTCGCCGAGTTGCGCGCCACCCAGCGCGAGGCCGATCGCATCATCTCGGACTGCGTCAGCCTGCCTGCTAGCCCCGACACCTGGACCGCGCGGATCGACGCGATCGTGCTACATCCGGTCGGCGGCCTCATCGTGCTCGCGCTCATCCTGTTCGTGATGTTCCAGGCAGTGTTCGCCTGGGCGCAGCCGCTGATGGAGCTGTTGCAATCGGGCTTCGACGCGCTCGGCGACATCGTCCACGCCACCCTGCCCGAGGGCCTGGTGCAAAGCTTCCTGCAGAACGGCGTGATCTCCGGCGTCGGCAGCGTCATCGTGTTCCTGCCGCAGATCATCATCATCTTCCTGTTCATCCTGCTGCTGGAAGATTTCGGCTACATGGCGCGCGCGGCGTTCCTGATGGACCGCATCATGGGCGGCGCCGGCCTGCACGGCCGCGCTTTCATTCCGCTGCTATCGAGCTTTGCCTGCGCCATCCCCGGCATCATGGCGACGCGCGTCATCGACAACAAGCGCGACCGGCTGACCACGATCCTGATCGCGCCGCTGATGACCTGCTCGGCGCGCATCCCGGTCTACACACTGATCATCTCGGCCTTCATTCCGGCCAAGGACGTATGGGGCTTCATCAACCTGCAGGGCCTCGTGATGTTCGGGCTCTATACGGCCGGCATCGCCAGCGCGCTGATCGTCTCGTTCGTGATCAAGTTCTTCATGCTGCGCGACTACGCGCCGGCGCCGTTCATGCTCGAGCTGCCGGACTACAAGATGCCGAGATTGAAATCGATCGCGATCGGCATCTTCACCCGCGCAAAGATGTTCCTGCAGCGCGCCGGCACCACGATCTTCTCGATGATGGTGCTGATCTGGTTTCTGGCCTCGTTCCCGCAGCCGCCCGCGGGCGCGACCGAGCCCGCGATCGATTTCAGCCTGGCCGCCATCATCGGCAAGGCGCTCGCGCCGCTGCTCGCCCCGGTCGGCTTCAACTGGCAGATCGCGGTGGCGCTGATCCCGGGCATGGCGGCGCGCGAGGTCGCGGTCGCGGCACTCGGCACCGTCTATGCGATCGAAGGCGGCAAGGAAGCGGCCGAGCAGATCGGCCAGGTGCTGGCAACGAAATGGTCGCTCGCGACCGCGCTGTCGATGCTCGCCTGGTACATCTTCGCCCCGCAATGCGCCTCGACGCTCGCCGTGATCCGGCGCGAGACCGGAAGCTGGGGCTGGATGGCGGCGACCTTCGCCTACATGCTGGTGCTGGCTTATGCGGCGAGCCTCCTGACCTACAACGTCGCGGTCGCGTTAGGGGCCGGCTAGCGTCCCACTCGAAACTGAAATGGCGAAAACAACCCCATGCACAGTAGATTGGGGGCGCCGGGATGTTATCCGGTGGCTTTTGCGAAGCCGTTGATGCGTCCGAAGAAATAGACGTAGCCGGTAGGATGGGTAGAGCGAAAGCGAAACCCATCACGCTTCAGCTCGGAGGCAACGATGGGTTTCGCAAGAGCTCTATCCATCCTATGCACTCGATGCGCGCTACGGATTACGCGGCGCTTGACCCGTCGGGCAAAACAGGCGCACGATGCCATCATCAATCTTCATCGATATGGCGAGGATGTCGCGATCTACCGTATCAGGCGGTGATACTCGAATCGCCGGCAGCTCGCAGCGTCATGAGGGCCGCCACGAGCCGCTCGGGCTGAAACGGCTTTTCGAGCAGCACGCTGTTGGGCACGCCCTGTGACTTCCACAATGCAGCGTCAGCGCCGCTCGTGATGTACACGACCGGAAGGTTTGGATCCTTCTCTCGCATGCGCCGGGCCAGATCCCAGCCGTTCAGCTTGCCGCCCAGATAGACATCGGTCACGAGCGCCTTGTGATTTTTTCCGCGCGCTATGAACACCGTGATCGCCTCCTCGCCGGAGGCGAGGATGTCGGACGTAAAGCCAGCCTGCGCCAGCGCCATTTCGAGCACGCCCTGAAGCAGATATTCGTCCTCGACGATCAGGATCGAAGGCTGTCCCGACATGTTTGCCTTTTGCTGGCCGGTTATCCGAAGCGGCGCATGTTCCAATTCGCGCGCAATCCAGCACGTGGGTTTGGCATTCTCGCGGCAGACCGCATGAAACCTGAACAGCCATTCAAGAAAGTTTCTTGCCAGTTCCAGCAACAGGCGATGGCGGCAGAAGTTGACCTTTCGACGATGCAGAAGGAGGAGGAACAGATGAGGAAGCTGACTTACGCTATCGCGGCAATCGCAACGCTTGCAATCGGTGCCCCCACCATCGCCAATGCGGGTGGCGTCGGCGTCTATGTCGGCGGCGACCGCGACGATTATTATGGCCCGCGCGCACGCTTCTACGAGCATGACCGCGGCTGGCATCATGGCTGGTACCACCACGATCGCGACTACGACCGCGGCTTCGTGATCCGTCGCCATCACTGGGATGACGATTAAGTCATGCCACGGTGCAACGAGGAGGCCTCGCTTCGGCGAGGCCTTTTTGTATCTGATGCGGAACAGCTGTCAGTTCCGCCGAGAACGGCGCGACGCTTCACGGCTCCAGCGTGTAGGGCCGCCCGGGTTCAAGCACATAGATCGTCAGAAAGCGGAGCGGACGGTCCGGGTCGCAATTGCGAAAGTGCGTATGTGGAAGATCCGCGCGGTCCTGCAGCGTCTCCCCCGCGCGATACTGCCGGGGCGCGTCGCTGCCATAAGCGGACTCGGCAACGCCTTCGACGATGTAGGTCGCGCCTGCAACGGGATGGCGGTGAAGCGGAGCGACGCCGCCGGGCGGATAGGTGACCTCGACGACCATGAGCTCCTGATTGCCAGGCAATGGAAGGCGTTCGAGAATTTTGCGCGTGACACCGGCAAAGCCTGCTAGTGGCGCGCTTGCGTGAGCGTCTGGACGTTCAGCCATACAGCACCTTTTCGTCGGCCTCAGATTTGAACGCAGCCCGGCAAAGGTCCGGCTGCGCGCACGGTAGTTCTCTATAAATCCTGGCGCGAATGACAGGAACAGTCCCACTCGAATTTGAATGGCGTTCCCGCAATCGACTGTCTATGGTCGGCTCATGTCGCGCCTCTTATGTCTATTTGTTGCTGCCATCCTGTCGCTGCTGCCGGTCGTTGCGCCCGCGGCGTCGGCGCCCAAAAAGCCCAAGCAAAGCTGGCATGGCTACGGTTTCCTGCCGGGCTATCGCCAGCCGCTCAGCAACAGCCAGCCGATCTTCATGCAGAAGAACGGCTTTCGTCGCTACGCGCGCGAGAACCAGCGCCCCTGGTATATCGATCCCGTGCCGAGCTATTACCGCTACATTGACGGCGAATGGCACTATTTCGGCCGGCCCGGCTTCGGCGGCTCCCGCTACAATGGCGGCAGCTTCGGTCCGTGCTGGACCCGGACGCCGATCGGCGCGATCTGGAATTGCGGCTGATCCGTCCGTCGCAATTCAATCAGGATCGAGCCGGCTATTCAGAACAAAACGTTCCGAAGACGCGATCCCACATGCTGGTGACCACGCCGAAATTGCACGGCCGCTTGCCATAGTGATGGCGCGTATGGCGGCGCTTCAGGCGCCAGAGATAGCCGCCGCGCTTCACGGGGTGATGATGGATGATGTGGTGAAGCGCACCGAAATAGATGTAGCCCAGCATCAGCCCCGCCGTGACGGTGCAGGCGCTGCCAAACCCGACCAGCAGCCATATCGGCAGCAGCGATCCGCAACAGATCGATCCCAGGCTCAGCCACAGCGGCGAGCCGACCAACGCGCGCGGATCGGAATGGTGCATGTCGTGCAACGCGGCCAGATAGGCCGGACCATGCAGGGCGAACCGGTGAATGACGTATTCGGCGAGGCTCCAGAGCAACAGCCCGCTTGCGAAACCGATCGCCGCTTCGTCCCAGCGCAGCGGCTCCTTCAAGAGCAAAGCGACCGCGACCAGCGCGGCACTTGCCAGCGGATAGAATACGAAATCGGCAAAGTACAAGAACTTTTTCAGTCGCATGGGTTTGCGCATGGGCTGGTCTTGCTGGAACGCTCCATGGCCGCCCGTGCTTCGAAAATCTCCGGCAACTCCTGTGCGTTGGCGAACATCCCGATCACCGGACCGAGGACGCTCCGCGCCTGCGCATCCGTTCCGCTCGCCTGATACAGCCTGGCAAGCGAAAGGGCTGCGCGCAGCTCGTACGTCGCGGTCTGCTGCGCCCGCGCGGCCTCGATGGCCCGCGTGAACGCCGCCTCCGCGGCGACGATATCGATGGGATCCTTGCGCAGCAGCAGCTCGCCGCGCCGGCGCTGGATTTCCGGGGTGAACCATTCCTGTCCGGTCCGCTCCACCTCGACGAGCTGTTCGTCGAGAATCGCGAGCGCCTCGTCGAACTGTCCTTCGCCGGCCTTGGCCTCCGCGAGCAGCGTCCAGGTCAAGGGCACGTAGAGCCCGGTCGCCATTTTTCCGACCAGCGGCAGCGCGATGGAGTCCTCCATCTCCCGGAGCCCGGCCGCACGCTCGCCGAGACGGCAACGGATCCAGCCGTTCCAGAATTTACCGGCTCGCGTGTAGAGCAGAAGTCCGTGCTCGCGGCTGAGCTCGATCACGGCATCGACATGCGGCCTGGCGCCTTCAGGGTTGCCGCGCACCGCCTCGAGCACGATCTTGTGGAAATGCGTGTAGACCATCGTCGCGACATGGCCGCTATCGGCCGCGCGGCGGATCGCCTGCTGCGCCAGTTGCTCGGCGCGATCGACTTCGCCGAGCGGCCACAGCACCAGCGCGAGGTAGATCGCCGCAGCGATCCCGCAATCGTGGCCGTACAGGAAGGCGAGATTGCGATCGTGCTCGTCGCGGTCAATCGCGAGCGACTGCTCGAGATGCTGCCTGGCATCGACGAAATTGCCCTCGAACCAGCGCGTCATGCCGCAGACGCGATGCGCGACTCCCGCCTCCGGCGCATCGGGGCGGTCAGCGGTATCGTGCAGGAATGCCTGCGCGAGCTCCTGCATCGATCCGAGCTCGCTGCGAACGAGGCTTCCGACCCACAGGCCGTACGTGGCGGCGAAGCGCTCGGGCGCGCCCTTGAGGCTGGACGCGAGCTCCCGGGCGCGTGCGAACGCGACCGACGTCTCCGGCGCGCCATAGCCGCGCGTCGCGATCAGCGCGTTGCCATAGGCGATCTGCAATTGCAGCCGCCGGCTCTGCCCCGCCGGACTTTCGCTCAAGCCTTCGGCAAGACCGATAGCCTTGGTCAGATGCGCGATCGCCTCGGGATAGGCCGAGCTGCGCAGCGCGCGATCGCCGGCCTTGCCCCACCACTCGACGGCGTCCTCGACGAGACCGGCCTGCGTGAGATGATGCGCGGCGATTTCGGGCGCTGCTGCGGCGGCGTCTGGGAATTTCTCCTGGAGCACGGCTGCGATCCGCTCGTGCAATCGCCGCCGGCTGCTCCTGAGCAGGCTCTCATAGGCAGTGTCCTGCACCAGCGCATGCTTGAACGTATAGACGGCTTCGGGGGCGACCCCGCTGCGGAAAATCAACTCGGCGGCTTCGAGCTGGGCGAGCCGGGCATCGAGCTCCGCATCGTCCTTGTCCGAGATCGCACGCAGCAGCACGTCGGAGAATTCGCGGCCGATGACAGCGCTGACCTGCGCGACCTCCTTTGCGGGCCCGAGGCGGTCGAGCCGCGCCATCAGCGAATCCTGGAGCGTCGCGGGGATCGACAGGCGCGGCAGGCTGCCGGCCATCCTGTAGCGGCCCCCCGCCCCCTTTTCGAGAACGCCCATCTCCAGCACCGTGCGCGTCAGCTCCTCGACGAACAACGGGATGCCGTCGGTCCGGGTCGCGATCTGCGTGACCAGCTCGGAGGGGACCGCGCGGCTTCCGATCACCTCGGCGATCATGCGCTGGACGTCGGTCTCCTTGAGGCGTCCGAGCTCCAGCGTCGTCAGATTCGCCGGGCCCATCCATGGCAGCGCGAATTCGTCGCGGAACGTCAGCACGAGCAGCAGGCGAAGCTGGTCGGCAAGCCTGACCGCGAGCCCGAGCAGCTCGAGCGAGGTCGCATCGGCCCAATGCAGATCCTCGACGATGCAGACCACCGGAGCCTCGGCGCACAGGCGCTGCAAGCGCTGGATCAACGCGGCAAGCGTGTTGCGCCGCAGCTGCTGTGGCGCCCAGTCGAGCGGCGGATAGCGTCCGTCGGTGGCAATCGAGAGCATGTCCGCAAACAGCGGCACCAACGTCGGCGTCTTCAGATCAGTGCGCCCGAGCAGCGCTTCCAGCTTGCGCAGCCGCTGTGCATTGCTGTCGCCGGCGCCGAGCTTCGCGGCCCGCTGCAGCTGCGCGATGACAGGATAGAGCGCGCTGGCGCGATGATGCGGCGAGCACTGATAGCGCAACCGGATGTGCGGCTCCGCCGCGATCCGCTCATTGAGGAAATGCGCCGCGAGCCGCGACTTGCCGATGCCGGGCTCGCCGGAGATCAGCACGACCTGGCCCTGGCCGCGCCAGGCCCGCTGCTTGCACTCGGCCAGCCGGTCGAGCTCGTGCTCGCGGCCGACGAACCCAGCGAGGCCTGCGGAGCGGTAGGCTTCGAAGCGGCTCCCGAGCGGCGATGGACGGTCCACCGCCCAGACTTCGGTCGCCTCGCTGAATCCCTTGATCGTGCGCGTGCCGAGCGCGCGCAGCTCGAACAGATTGCCGAGCAGCCGGCGCGTCGAGGACGCGATGATGACGGTGCCCGGTTCGGCGAAGGCCTGCATCCGCGCCGCGAGGTTGGGTGTCTCGCCGATCACCTCGAGCCGGCTCGAGGCGCCTTTTGCGAAGAGATCACCGACGACGACCAGCCCGGTGGCGATGCCGATCCTGACCTCCAGCCGCAAGCCCGGCTGCACGTCGATGGACCGGACTGCCGCGGTGATCTCGAGCCCGGCGCGGACCGCGCGCTCGGCGTCGTCCTCATGGGCCGACGGATAGCCGAAATAGGACAGGATGCCGTCGCCCACCAATCGCGAGACGATGCCGTCATAGCGCGCGATGATCGCGGTCGCGGCCTCGCGATAGGCTTGCAGGATCTCGCGCATCTCCTCGGGATCGAACTGCTGCGACAATGCAGTCGAGCCGACGAGGTCGCAGAACATGATCGTGAGTTGCCGGCGCTCCGCGCCGGCGTCGATCTTCGGTGCGAGCAGACGCGCCTTCGGAACGTCGAGCTCGACAATCGAACGCAACAGCCTGCGCCGGTGCCCCAGCACGACGCCCATGGTAGCGAGATCGCGATCCGTAATCTCGGAAAGGATGTCGAAATCAATGCCGTGGTCGGAAAAGGACTTCAGGTATTGAGGGAGGCCGACCTTCTCCAACCAGGCAGCAACCTGCCCAGTCATCGCGCGGAGTCCAGCATCAATTGTACTAAACCTAAAGTATATCCCCCCTCGGAATGAAGTCAATCGTGGCAGGCAAGCGTCGCCATTGTTGACGCATTGAGGGCCTTGGCTCATGCTTTATGGTGGAAGCGTTCCCCATTTTCGCGCGAGAGTATTCATCCGTGAAGCAGGATCCGTATCCGACAGCGGCAAACCCGATCCATTCGGCCGTCGTAAAACTGTTTTATTCGCGCGCGGCGCGCCAGCTTTTCACCAACGCCTGGTACTCGCTGCTGAGCAACCTCGACAGGGACGCCGCGATCCGATTCCTCAACTACGGCTATGCCCCGCTGAACGGCGAGCAGGTCGCGCTGCAAGCCGCCGACGAGTCCGATCGCTATGCGATCCAGCTCTATCATCACGTGGCGTCGGGGTCTGCGATTGCGGGCAAGGATGTGCTGGAGGTCGGAAGCGGCCGCGGCGGCGGCGCGTCCTACATCGCGCGGTACCTCCATCCGAAGAGCTACACCGGGCTCGACATCTGCAAGCCGGCGATCCGCTTCAGCAAGGCGCGCTATGCCGGCCAGGACAATCTCGCATTCCGCGTCGGCAATGCGCTCAGCCTGCCGTTCGCGGACGAGAGTTTCGACGTCGTGGTCAACGTCGAGAGTGCGCAGCATTATGGCGACATGGGACGCTTTCTGGAGGAGGTCCACCGCGTGCTCAGGCCGGGCGGTGCTTTTCTGATGGCATGCTTCGAAGACCGGTCGAAGGACGTGTATCCGCGCGAGTCCCTGGTCAGGTCGCGCTTGCGCCTCGTTCGGGAGGACGACATCACCGCCAATGTGGCGCGCGCGCTGGAGCTCGACGGCGCGCGGCGAACGGCGCTGGCGGACGAGATCGTGCCGCGGGTGCTGCTCGGCGTGTCGCACGAGTTCGCCGGCATTCCGGGCACGCAGCTGCATGCGTCCTTCGCCGACGGCACTTGTCCTTATTATTGCTTCACCTGCCGCAAGGACTAAAGCGGCCGCTCAGAGCGTCTTGAGATATTCGATCAGCGCCTTGCGATCATCCTCGGTCAGATCAGTTCCGTAGATATGCCCGGCATTCGAGTTACCGCGTACGGTCGTATCGAACAGGAACGCGCCCGGCATCTCGGCCTTCATGTCGTATCCCACGATGTCCGGATTGAACTCCCAATTGCCGACATAGAAGGTCTTCGGCCGCTGCCCTGGCGGTAGCAAAAGGTCGTTCAACGACGGCACCGAGCCGTTGTGCAGATAGGGCGCCATCGCCCAGATGCCGTTGAGCGGCCTTGCCCGGTATGCGAGCGGCGCCCTGTACTGGTTTGGACGGCCGCAATTGATCTCGGCGGCGCTGGCCGCGTTATCCTTGGACCGACCGATCCATTGCGCGGCGATGTTTCCGGTGAGAACCTCGGCGGCCTTGTAGTTGGACATCGCGTCCGGACCACCGATCTTCGACAGCGCGATCTTGCGGCTGTTGAACGTCGTCGCCTGCTCGGGATCGGTGCCGATCTTGCGGAGATCGACCAGCGGGACCTGGATCTCGCTGCAGGCCCCGGAAGCCGCTTCGACAGGGGCGGCATCGTGGCAATTCGCGCACGCGCTGACATAGACGAGCTGGCCGCGCAGCGCCCGCTTCTGGTCAAGTCCACCGAGAATGGCTTCCGGCCAGCGCGGCGAGCGCAGATCCATCAGCTTCCGCTGCCCCCAGACGACATTCTCCATCTGGACCCCATGCATCACGTCGGGCGTGAGCATCGTCGCGTCATGCTTGATCGGCGCGAGCACACCGAGCGCCTCGACGATGTTGCGCGTCAGCGGCTGACGGATCGAGGCGTTGTACAGCACCCAGTTGAAGCGCGGCGTGTCCCACAGCGCCGGATATCGCACCGGCGCGGTCAGGTGCGCATAATTCCTGGTCTCGCCGGTGTCCGACGGGTCGGTCATCAGCCTGAAGGGTCCGGCGAGAAGCTGGTTCAAGCCGGCGCCGTGCGCGTCCAGCCTGGCCGCCCCGCCCGCCGTATCGCCGGAGTTTCCACCGACGTCCTGGTTGAACTTCGCGGCCGCCTGCAAGACGCCGCCGAAGCATTGCAATCCGCTCTGCACATCGGCAGGGGGCGCCTTCACCCGCGCCATGAAGCGCTGTCCGGCCCCGTCCTGATTCTGCAGGACCGCGGTAATGGATCCGACCAGCTGTCCGACGAACGCGTCGATATCGATGTGGGAAGGACCGCCCTCGATGCGGATCTGCTGGCCGCGGTAGCTGACTTGCCCGGTATGACAGCCGGCACAGCCGAGGCCAAGCCAGTTGCCTTTCCAGCACGCGTGCCTGCCGTCGGGAAGGTCGACCGGGGTGCTGTAAAGACCAATCGCGAGACCGTCCGGATTGTTGGTCGGGCTGACGGGTTCGGGGAGGAAACCCAGACGCTGCAAATTGTCGGGCGCCTTGATCAGCGCGGTTTGGCCGGAAGGCCGCCCCGGCTGCTCCAGCGCGACGAACCATTCATAGGGGATCAGCGCCGTTCCCTGCGAGATGAAATGCCAGCGATCGGCGGTCTCGTCGCTCCAGCCCTGTTGCAGATGGACGGGACCAGCCGGCGCGGGCCTGTCTTCAGCTGATGCGGCGATGAAAGCGGCAAGAAGGGTGGCGACGGCAATCAACGGTACGCGCACATCAAATTTCATCATTGGCTCCAATTATTGTGAAGCGCTCAATCATGACGGCATGAATGCCGTCGCTAAATCGCAATCAGCAATCGTGCGCCACCGATGGCGCTACGCGCAGCACCAGAGGCCTTCCAGATAATTTCGTGTTCCAGATATTTTCGAGCAAATGACAATGCGCAGCGAGCGCATGCGCTCGTGCCGTACCACCAGCAAGGAAGACACGCCGCCCCATAGCGACCGCTCCGAACCCCATTGCCTGCGGCCGCACTTCCGGCGCCCGCAAGTACAGGCTACATCATGTCAGATATAAGCGCAAAGGTAGAGATGGGGCATCAGGACGCGCTGCCGGGAAGCGCGATACTGCGGTTTCCGCGTCGTTACCGGAAATAACCCAGCACGAGATCGGTATCCGCGCTGGCGGCGACCTTGCCGTTCAGCTCGGCGTCGATGACGCGGCGGCTGGCTTCGATCGCGGCGTGGTCGCCGAGATCGTTGGCGGCTTCCAGCACGAGCCATGCGGCGTCGACCGTGGCCCTCTCCGGAGCCGATCCGCCGGTCTCGGCGGCGAGGTTCTTGGTGAGGCTCTTGGTCTTGCGAACTGCGGTGCCGAATTGAGGCAACATTGCAAATACTCCCTCGATGTCCCGTTCAGTGAACCTGGAGCTCGGGCTGACGACCCGTCGCGGGATCGGTGCCGGCGCTGTTCTTGCGCGACTGGTAGAATTTCAGAATGCTGCGTGACGTTTCGATCTTGAGCCGGCCGAAATCGCGCTCATTGTCGTGGAGCTCGCGCGCCGTGATCAGATGATCCTTGGCGCCGAGGAACAACAGCGACATCGTCGTCTCCCAGGAGAAGTCGAGCGCCTTGCACAGCACCAGGATCATCTCGCGGTTGCGGTCCATCAACGCGCGCTCGATCACGTCGACCGGCAGCGACGACAGCAGCGAGAGGCCGATCTGCACCTCGTCGAAACGGTGCTGGCGCGCATAGTTCGAGATCGAGACCTGGTTGAGATTGCCCTGCCGGTACTGCGTCGTCACCACGCGCTTGGCGACGAAATAGCTGCGAGAGGACGGGCCGAACTTGGACTGCAAATCGCCGGTGACCCCGGTGACCGAGCTCTGGATCTGCGACATCATCTCGGGGCGCTCGGTCTCGAGCCGGCGGCGGACGTCCTCCGACGCCTTGGAGATGAGCTGCTGGAAGATGTGGCGCGGCACGTCCTTGCGCAGGCCGAGCTGCTCGGCAAGAATTGAATCTCCCTCGGCGCGCCGGACCATGTGCAGCAGGCCGGAGCCGGAGAAGCGCGCGCCCTCGTTCCTGGCGACCGAGGTGACAACCTCCTGGTTACCACGCTTGACGAGCACATCGGTCACGGCCTCGCCGATCGCATTGCGCTGGGCGATCGCGAGCAGATGCGCCTGGCCCTTGGTCATGGCGCTCTCGACCAACACCTTCTCGTCGATCCGGGTCGAGTCGCGCAGCACGGGACCCGCGACCTCGATCTCGTCGTCCAGGGCGAGCTTCTCGATGACGTTGAGCGGCGCATGATCGCAGCCCGCCATCAGTTCGGAGAGCTGCGCCCGCGCGGCGACCTCGATCTCGTCGGCAAGCCGGCCGATGACCTCGCCGAACATGCTGATCTCGTCGTCGACGTAGCGACCGGTGATCAAAAGATCGGTCGCGTGCCACAACGCCTTCGCCCGGCTTTCATCGGTGCCGCGCGCGATCGCGTCGTCCAGATCCTGTAGAAGCGATGGTGCCCCGTTCATCTCGATAACCCCAGTTCTTGGAATCTAAGTTCTTGGAATCTAAGTTCTTGGCGAGCCGTCCTACTTGTGCGGGCGGGACTCCGAATTCCTCTGGGAACCAACACTAGGGATCAAACGCGAGAATCCAGTAAAACCGGCAGATCAGTTTTGCCGGGCAAAATTCCTTCAAATGCGAGCGAATGCGTTTACTCGCGCGCAAGCTGCCTCGCCCCTACGGATTCGACGGCGTCAGGACCAGCGGCGGCTTCGGCCGGGGTTTTGCGGGCGGCGGGCCCGGGGCGGGCCGCACGTCGATGGGCGGCGGCAAGGGCGCGACCTGCTGGCTTGCCAGCGGCGGGCTCGGCACGGCAGGCGCGGCAAGCGGCGTCTTCGGCGTCGGTGCCACCTTGGGCTCGACCCTCGGTTCAACCTTTGCCTTCGGCGGCAGGCGGCGCGGATCGCGGCCGGGCATCGGCACGTCGGTCAGCGCCGGCTCGGGCGCGGGCTCGGGCGAGACCAGCGCCGGCAGCGCGGCGGTCGCCGGCGGCGGCTCGCCGCGCTCGATGGCATCGAGCCTTCGCGTCTCGCGATCGATCGTGCGCACCGCAAGCCACGACGATAGCGGCGTGAGATCGACGGTGCGATTGAGCTTGTCGGGCGGGCCTGCCGCAAACAGCTGGATCTCCGGCGGCGCGCCGGAGAGACCGGTCATGATCGGTGTCAGGCTGGCGCGGATGTCGGCCTGGTCGGCGGGGATGTCGTAACCGCCGGAGACGATGGCGCGCGCGTTCTTCGCCTCCAGCGGCGTTGCGCCGACGCGCAGGCGGCCGTCGCGGATCGTGAACGCGATCTGCGCCGAGGCGACAGCGATGGGAGCGGCCGACAATGCGGGCTCGACGAGCTGACGCAATCGGTTGTCGTCGGAGACCTGCCCGCCATCGCTGGCGCGGATGGCGAGCTCGAAGGCGCGCGGATTGAGCCCGCTGATCTCGGCCGCGTCCAGCGTCACCGTGCCGCTGCCGGCGAGCGCGCCGGTCAGCGCCGAGACGCTGCGGCCCTGGCTCGTCAGCGTCATCTGCACCGAGGCGCGCCCCTTGGGCAGAGCGAGATCGCGGTAGCGCAGCGAGGCCGCGTCGACATTGGTGAGATCGAGACGTGCGTTCAGCGCCAGCCCGTTGGCGCCATTGCGCGCATCGAGACTTGCCGTCATCTCGCCACCGCCGACGCCGCCCTTGAGTGCATCGAGCGCGAGCGACTGACCGTCGCTCCGAATCGTGCCGCTGAACGGACGCATCTCGATTCCACCAGGCAGGCTACCACGCAAGGCCTGGAACGCGATGCGGCCGCGCCAGCCGCTGACGAGACCTGCACTCAGCGGCTCGCCCGCGTCACGTCCGGCCGCGCCGACGGCAAGCGCGAGCGCAGGCGCCAGATCGAGCGTATCGAGCCCGACCTCGCCGTCAACGTTCTTCTCCTGATCGAGCGTCATGACGAGATGGCCGCGCAGATGCGAGCCGGAAGCGGTGCCGTCGAGATCGTCGAATGTCAGGCGATTGCCCGATAACCCGACGCGGGAGGACAGGCTCACGTTCCGGGCCGATTTGTCGGCCGGGCTGGCCCCGAACAGCGGCGCCAGATTGGCGTTGCGCACGCGCAGATTGACGCTGGCCTTCGGCTCCGGCGCCGACAATTCGACGCTGCCTTGCGCATCCGCATCCAGCCCGCCGCCGCTGATTTTGGCGTTCAGTTGCAACGGCCGGCGCCACGCGCCGCTCAGTCTGGCTTCGATCTGCGAGGCGCCCTCGCCTGCCGCGACCAAGCGATCGAGACCGAGCAGCGCCGTCAGCGAAGCGGCCTGCGGCGATGACAGTTTCGACTCCAGCGTGAAGTCGCTGTTGCGCAATTTTTCGATGTCGATGCCGTTGACCGCCGCCACCGGCGGCTGCGCGGCGAGCGTCGCGGTGGCCTTGAGCTGCGGCGCATCGAGGTCGAGCACGGCGCGGGCCTCGCTGCGATCGGCATGTTCGGCGTTCTTGTCGAGGCTGAGGTCGAGCTTCAGGCGGGTTGCGCCCGGCAGCGGTGCGATCGCGTCGAAGCGTGCACGCAGCGCAGGCGCGATCGGCTCCAGCAGCGCGGTGAGATCGCTCAGCGAATTGGCGGATGATTTCAGCGCGAGCTTGCCGGTGGCCCTGGTGCGATCGAAACTGCCGCTCGCCTCCGTGGTCACGCCGCTGGCCTGGCCGAAGCGCAACTGCTCCAGTGATAGCGAGGCCGGACCGTAGCCAAGCCTGGCCGCGAACGGCCGCAACTCCTGGCCGGCCGAGATCGCGCGCCCCACATCAAGCGAAAGCTTAGCCTCCTCCGGCCATTCGCCCTGCGGCCCGGCGAACGCGCGGACAAAACTCGCGGCGGCATCGAGATCGAGACGGTCGGCCTTGAGATCGGCATCGATCCGCGAGCCTTTGCTGGCGCCCGTCTGCGCGAAGGCAATGCGGCCCTCGACCGCGCCGCCTTCGATGTCGGCTTTCAGTTTGTCGATGGCGAGACGATTGGCGGCGATCGTCACGTCGCCGGCAAGGCGCAGCGGCCGCGTGCTGCGGCGGTTGACCTCGCTGCGGCCCTGGAGCCAGGCCACCAGCGTATCGGGATCGGAGGACTCGACGCTGAGGTGGCCGCTAAAACTGTCGGCACCGGGCGCGGCGCCGTTGAGCGACAACTGCGTCATGCCGGGTGCGCGCAGCTCGAGCCGCTGGAAGGTCCAGGACCGGCCGTCGGTCTGCAGCTCGGCCGTGATGTTCTGGAGCGGACGGCCGCCCAGCATGATCTGGTCGGAGTTGAACTCGATCTGCGCCGGGATCGGCGCCTGCGGGATCGCGGCGAGAGCGGCGCGCAAGCTCGGCAGGATGCGCAGCGGCTCGGCGTCGTTCCGGCCGGCGAGCTTGTCAGCATCGACCTGCCGCGCCGACAGCACCGCGCGCAGCAGCGGCGAGGCGCCAAACCTGAGATCGCCGACGCCGCCGAGCTTCAGCGCGGTGTCCTCGGGGCCAAAGCTCGCATCGACCTGGTCGAACCTGGCGCCAGCCGGATCGGCCTTGAGTTTCGCGGCGAGCTTCCAAGGTGTCGGTCCCGCCTCGCCCGGCTTCTTCGTCGGCGGCACAGCCAGCGTCAGCACCCCGTCGAATTTCGGCTGGCGGTTGTCGAAGGCAAGCACGCCTTCGAGATCGGCCAGGATGGCACGCTCGCCGGGATCGATGTTGAGGTGAAGACGGGTGGCGCTGCCGTCGGGGCTCGGGCCGGAGGAGACGCGGAACGGGTAGCGCACGCCTGCGGCGGTGAAATTGCCGTCGCCACGCACGGAGCCCGCGAGCGAGCGCACGTCGCCGGAGAAAGCGATGTCGTTGAGCTCGAGCGTCGAGCGGCTGGCAGCGTCATGAAGCGCGATGCGGCCGGTGAGGTTCAGCCGCTCGATGGCGAGCGAAGCGAGATTGAAGGTGCCGCTTGCGATAGACGGCAACTCGACCTTGCCCTTGGCGTCGAGGCCGAGATCCACCGCCATGCCGCCGATCGAAAGCTCGGTGGCGCGCCATTCGCCGCGCATCAGCGAGCTCAGGCTGAACTCGACGTCGAGCTTGTCCGCACGCAGCCGGCCGAGATCGTTGTTGCCGCCGAAGCTGACCGAGCGCAGCCGCAGCGTCGGCGCCGGCAAGAGCCGCGCATCGAGCTCGCCCGCCACGCGCACCGGCACGCCGATGATCTGGCTCGCCTTCGCCTCAAACTGGGGCCTGAACTGGTTCCAGTCGACGAAATACGGCCCGATCAGCGCGGCCAGCAGCGCTAAGATAAAGGCAATCGCCAATCCGAGCAGCGTCGTCTGCACGGGTCTCCCCTCGGCCAAGCCGGCACCCGGGTCAAACCCAAGCCTACAACCAAGCTTCAGGCGCACCGGAACTGCCCCTATATAAGGGGAAGTGTGGCGAAGTCACAGCGACTGTTGCGCGCGGAGGTTAATGCGCGCCCCGGCTCACCAGCTCGCCGGCAGCTGCTTCAGGCCCCGCAGCACGAAGGTCGGCCGCCATGCCGGGTTCTCGACGTCGTCGATGCGCAGATCGGGCAGCCGCCGCAGCAGCGTCGCAATGGCAATCTCGGCCTCGATGCGCGCCAATTGGGCCCCCAGGCAGAAATGGATGCCACCGCCGAACGACAGCGGCCGGACGTTCGGCCGGGTGATGTCGAGCCTATCAGGCCGATCGAGATAGACCGCCGGATCGTGATTAGCCGAGCCGAGCAGGCAGAGCACGCTCTCCCCCTTCGGGATCCGCTTGCCGCCGAGATCGTCGATCTCCTCCAGCGCGACGCGCCCGGTCATCTGCACCGACGAATCGTAGCGCAAGAATTCCTCGATCGCGTTGGTGATCAGGTCCGGCCGCGCCTTCAAGAGCGCGAGCTGGTCCGGATTGCGATGGAGCGCCAGCAGGCCGTTGCCGATCAGATTGACGGTGGTCTCGTGGCCGGCGCCGAACAGCAGGATGATGTTGGCCGTCAGTTCCTCGTTGGTGAGCTTGTTGCCGTCTTCCTCGGCCTGCACCAGTTGGGTGGTAAGATCGTCGGCGGGACTGCGGCGGCGCAACTCGAACAGCTGCTGGAAGTACATTTGCGCCATCATGTTGGCGGCGTTGCCCTTCGCGATCTCCTCGGGCGTCATCGGCACCGGATCGAGCAGCCGTCCGCCGTCGCGTGAGCTCTTGTAGAAGACCTCGCGATGATCCTCGGGAATGCCGAGCATATCGCAGATGATGGTCACGGGCAGGCGGAAGGCGAAATCCTCGATCAGGTCCATGTGGCCGCGGTCGATCACGGCGTCGATGGTCCGGTCGACGATCTCCTGAATGCGAGGCCGCATGTCCTCGACGCGGCGGGCGGTGAACGCCTTCACGACGAGGCCGCGCAGGCGGGTGTGGTCGGGCGGATCGGCCTGCAGCATCCAGCAGCTCATGCTGCGGAACACCGGCTCGTTCATGATCTCGGGGCCGTAGCGGCGCGTCGTGCGCTCGACGAAATCCTTGCCGAAACGCTTGTCGCGCATGACGAGGCTGACGTCGGCGTGACGGCTGGCGACGAACTGGCCGAACGGCGTCTCGTGGATCGGATCGATCGTGCGCAGCCGGTCGTAATACGGATAGGGATTGCGGATGAAGTCCGGCGCCAACGGATTGAACAGCGGATCGCTCGCGACGTCTTGCACTTGCTCGTTCATGGTGGACCTCACATCGGTTGCCGCATGACACGAATACGCGAGGCTGCCCCACGCCCGGCGTAACCATCCCTGTTAATTTTCAACTCGATACATTGTTGTATCGAGTTGCATTCTGCCCTAAACTGGCCCGATGTCAAGGGTGAGAACCAGGCCGACCAGGGACGACACGCGCGACAAGCTGTTCGAGGCGGCCGCGCGGGTGTTCGAGCAAGACGGCATCGGCGGCGCCAGCATCGAGGCGATCGCGGTGGAAGCCGGCTTCACCCGCGGCGCATTCTATTCGAACTTCAAAAGCAAGGACGAATTGATCATCGCCATGCTCGAGGACCACGTCGAGCAATCGATCCGGCGCAACATGGAGATCCTTGCGCAACACAACAATCTCGACGACTTCATTGCAGCGCTGAAGGCAATGGACCGCACCCGACAGGATCCCCTCGGCCGCTCGCCGCTGCTGCACATGGAGATGATCCTGTTCGTCGCGCGCGCCGAGAAGCGCCGGCCCGAGCTCGCCAAGCGCCTGCGCGCGCGGCGCAAGCTGATCGCCGACATCGTCGAGGCGACGTTGAAAGACAATGCGAAGGGCGACACGCTGAACCCGCCCTGGATGGCTTCCGTCGTGCTGGCGCTGGAGGACGGCTTCCGCCTGCACCGGCTGATCGATCCGGAGACGACGCCGGCCGACAGCTTCTTGCGCGCGATCACGGATTTGCGACGCAGGACGGGACTGGCGTCGGACAGCAGCTCATAAATAATAAAAGGAGAGGCCGTATTATGCGTTGCGGACAGCTTGACGCTGAAAACGCACGACTGTAGCGTTACGATCAGTAGCATTAAGCGATGGCGGCATGCCTGCAAGTCGAGGTCGCGAGACACCATGAAGGTCTGGTTCTGGCTTGTTTTGGCGGTCGTGCTCGGCACCTCGCCCGCGTTCGCCATCAGCGATAGCGATCTGAAGGCCGCGCTGTCGCAGCGCTTCAGCGGCGATCGTACCGGCGCCTGTGTTGCGGCCGGCGTGATCGACAACGGGATCGTCGCGACAGCTTACGTCTGCGCCGGTCCCAAATCCGCGCGCTCCTTTGACGAACACACGGCCTTCGAAATCGGCTCCGTCACCAAGACCATGACCGCGGCGCTGCTCGCCGAGCTGATCGCAACGCATGACATCGCGCTCGACGATCCGATCGCGAAGCTTTTGCCTCCGGGCACAAGCGTGCCGTCATTCAACGGCCACGAGATCACCGTCGGCGAAATCGTGACGCACACGTCGGGCATTCCTGCGAACCTCCCCGACTATCACCCGCCGGACCCCAGCAATCCCTATGCCGGCGCAACCGAGCGCGACCTGGTCGACACTCTGGCCGCGATCAAGCTGACGCGCGAGCCGGGCTCGAAATGGGAATATTCGAATCCCGCGATGATCGTCCTGTCCTATGCGCTCGCCAAACGCGCGGGCAAGGATTACGAGACGCTGCTTCGCGAACGCCTGCTCGGTCCGCTCGGCATGAACGAGACCTACGTGGCCACGCGCCCGCTGCAGGTGCATCTGGCGCAAGGCCATTATCCCAACGGCGAGACCGCACCGCCTTGGGATTTTCATCCCGACATGGCCGGCGTCGGAGGGGTGCGCGCGACGCTCGCGGACATGTTGCGCTACATGGAAGGCGAGCTCGGCACCCGCGACAGCGCGATCACGCCGGCGCTGACGCTGACACAGCAAGAGGTTGCGTATGTCGACGGACACCGCATGGGCATGAACTGGAATCTGCTCGTCATGAACCGACACACCATAGCCACCCACGAAGGTGCGACCGGCGGCTACTCGTCCTTTGTGGGATTCGATCGTAACGCGAAGCGCGCCGTGGTCCTGCTGAGCGATACGTCCCTGGTCACGCTCGGCGGCCTCGGACAATTCGGATTGCATCTGCTGGACCCCTCACGCTCGGCCGGCGAACCGCGCACCGCGACAACAGCCGATGCCAAGCTGATCGACGCGCTGGTGGGCAAGTATCGCCTGCGGGGCGGCCTCGGCATCGAATTGCGGCACAAGGACAGCGGCCTGACCATCCAGGCCGACGGTCAGAGCGAATTCGAGATGGGCTATGACAGCGCCGGCGATTTCTATCCGCACAAATTTGACGCGGTGTTGCGGCCCAAGCGCAAAGCGGACGGAACCTATGGATTCACCTGGTTTCAGGGCGGAGGCGCAGTCGAGGCCAAACGCATTGATCCGCTTCCGGCGACGGCGAGCAAGTGGATGCCAACCGACGCGCAACTCCCGGACTATGTCGGACTCTATCCGCTGACGCCGAAATTCGGGCTGCGCATCTTCGTCGCCGATGCACAGCTCTCTGTGCAGGGAACCAACCAGCGGCCACTCAAGCTCGCGCCGGTCGAGCCGGATATCTTCGTCGCCGAATCGGTCGGCGCGGAGATCGATTTTGCCCGTGATAGCGGCGGCAAGATCGTGGCATTGACGCTCAGGCAGAACGGACAGGTCCTGAAGGGCGAGCGCGAGCAGGATACGACGACCGAACCGGCCAATCGCTGAGTCCTGCCGATTCGAGGGGACACGCCAGCGACCTTTCGCCTGCGCTAAACCGTCGCAGTCAGGGGAACAAGCGTGACGCGATCCGCGAATGCGGAACATTGGAACGCGCCTATCTCGTCAGCCATCGCGATCACCTGCAAAGCCGCCATGGGGAGACGCGCAACCATCGAAATGAACGCGCATTTATCTTCATGACTCTTTGTCTCTCCCGAACCTGCGCTTGCAACTTTTGCCCGTCGTTGATGTTGGCACGACATTACAACACCAACCGGGAGGAAAGCACATGAAGAAGACCGCGGTGGTTCTGGCAACCGTCGGCACGCTCGGCCTGAGCGCCGTGGCAGCGCCAACGCCCGCGGAAGCCCGCTGGCATGGCGGCTTCGGTCCAGCGCTGGCAGGCGGATTGATTGCAGGCGCGATATTCGGCGGCCTGGCCTCTTCCGCTTACGCGGATGGTCCGGATTACGGCTACTACGGATACCCCCGCTATTACGACGGCGATTACGCACCGGCGTACTACGGCGGCTACGAGCCGTATTCCTGGGGCGGCTACACCACGACCTACTACAGCACTGGTTATGCCCCGGCCTATTACGGCTACCGCTATCGCCGCGTCGTGCGTCCGGCCTTCGCCTATTACGGCGCACCGTTCCCGCGACGGCACTTCTATTACCATCGTTGGTGATGTGAAGCGGCAAGATGGGGCCGGCGCCGGCCGCTGAGCCCCCGATATCATACACCAGGTCGATGCCTCCGGCTTCGACGGAGAGAGCACGAGCGGTCGCGGCGCGACGAAGCCGCGCAACAGCAACCAGGCAAACCCAAGGAGCAAACCCAGGGAGACTGAAGGGAGATTGAGATGACCATTGGAAAGAACAAGTTTCTGCTGACTACAGCGGTGCTGCTGGCCGGCGTCAGCCTGGCGTCGGTGCAAGGATCGGCGCAAGGCATGCGTGAAGGAGCCGGCGGCGGAATGAGCGCAGGCGGAGGAGCCGGCGGCAGCGCCAGCGGTGGTGCTGGTGGTGCTGCGGAACGCCCCAGCGGCGCGACGTCGCACGGTGCAGGTGGCGCCTTGCACAGCGAAGGCTCGCACAACCAAGGAATGACGCAGGGCCGCGCCGGCGGCCGGGCCGAGGGGCCCTCTGCGGCGCAAGAGAGCAGCCGGGCCTCCGACAAGGGCGACAAGCAGACCATGGGCCGCGACCGCGACAATTCGCGTCAGTCGCAATCCGAGCACCAGAAGCAAGGCAAGGAGCAGACGGTCGGTCAGTCGCACAGCGATCGCAACCGCGCGTATCAGTCCAAGTCCGAGAGCGACAAGAGCGGACAGAAGGACCAGACCGTCGGACAGAGCCGCAGCGACCGCGACCACACACGTCAGTCGCAAGGCGCAGAGCAGAGCAAGAGCACGACCACGGGCGCCAATGCCCGGGACAATGCCCAGGATAAGAGTGCGCAAAACAAGAATGCGCAAGGCAAGAACGCACTAGACAAGAATGCCCAGGGCAAGAATGCCCAAGGCAAGAATGCGCAGGGCCAGACCACCACCACGACCGGCGCGAACACCAGGAGCGGCGCCCAGAACAGGAACGCGCAGGATCAGAGCAAGACGACCACCGGCGCGAACACTGGCAGCAATGCCCAGAGCCAGAACGCTCAGGGCACAACGACCGGCGCCAACACGCAAGGACAGGCCAACGCCCAGGCGCAGACAGCGGGCGGGGCCACCCAGAGCATGTCCGGCCGCGTGCAGGTGAGCGCGCAGCAGCAGACGCAGCTGCAACAGTCGGTGCTGAGCTCGCGCAATATCGAGCGCGTGCGGGTCAACGACAATGCGATCAACTTCCGCGTCAATGCCGGCGTGGTCGTGCCGCGGAACATCTCCGTGGTTTCGGTCTCGGATTATCCTGCGCTGATCGACGTCTATCCGGACTACCGCGACGACAGCTTCTTCGTCGTGGATGACGAGATCGTCGTCACCGACCGCAGCCGCCGGATTGTCGACGTTATTCCCGCCGGCCCGCGGACACACTATGCCCACCGCGGCGGCTCGAGCGGTGGCAGCAGCGGCCTCGCCGCACTGGATCTCAGCCCCGATGAGATCCGCATCGTTCAGCGTGTCCTGATTGAACGCGGCATGCTGTCCGGCGAAGCGGACGGCGTCCTCGGACCCGGTACACGCCGTGCGCTGATGACGTTCCAGAGACAGGAAGGTTTCCAGGCCACCGGCTCGATCGATACCCGCACCGTCGCTGCGCTTGGCGTATCCAACCAGATCAGCGCTACCCAGGGCCAGTCGACGACCGTTGGCCAGGGCGGAAATAACCAGTCGGCGCCGCAGAACACGACCGGGCAAGCCACCGGCGAGAGCAACGCGCCGGCGCAGCAGAACCAGACCACGGGTCAGGCTCCGCAGAACCAGCCGTCCACAACCGGCCAGGCTCAGCAGAACCAACCGGCAAACTCGGGCCAGGCTAATACGAATCACCCGTCGGGCCAGACCACCGGCCAGGCCCCGGCCCAGAGCAACAGCCAGAGCAACAATCAGTCCACCAGTCAGCCCGGCGCCAACCCGCAAACTGAACAAACCAACCAGAACAATGCCCCGCCGCCTTCGACGACGTCAGAGCAGCCGGCCAAGAAATAATCCGGCCGGCAACGCGCTCGGAGCCCCGCCTCTGGCGGGGCTCTCTCACGAACATTCACCGAAAAATCCTCACGGCCTGCTGCCTGCAGCCCGCGGGCAACTTTTTTCATTCGGTCCGGAGCGGCGAAAGGCGATTAAGCCAGCCGCTTCACCGCGGGCACTCCCGCCGGCTTGACGTCGAGCCGGCCGAGCATCGCCCTCGCCTGCGCGGCGCAATGCTCGATCAGCCAGCGCTCGAAGGCGCCCGGCGCGAGCGCGGGGGCATAGAGGAAGCCCTGCACGACGTCGCAGCCGAGCTCGGCCAGCATCTTGCGCTGGCCTTCGGTCTCGACGCCTTCGGCGACGACGGTCATGCCGAGGCCCTGGCCGACGCGCACCACGGCGGTGGCGATGGCGAGTGCGCCGGCGTCCTTCTCGATGTCGCGCATGAAACTGCGGTCGATCTTCAGCTCGCGGATCGGCAGCTGCGCGAGCCGGCTGAGGCTCGAATAGCCGGTGCCGAAATCATCCACGGACAGGCCGATGCCGAGCGCGCGGATCGCGTGCATCGTCTCGAGCGCGGCAGCGCCGTCCTGCATGAAGGTGCCTTCGGTAATCTCCAGCATCAGGGCATCCGGCGGCAGCTGGTGTTCGGCGAGGACGTCGGCAAGCCGCGCGGCCAAGGTGACGTTGCGGAAATTGAGCGGCGACAGATTCACCGAGACGGAGGGAATGTTGAGCCCGGCGCGGCGCCAGCTCGCCATCTGCCGGCAAGCCTCGCGCACCGACCACAGCCCGATCTGCTCGATCAGGCCGCATTCTTCGGCGAGCGGAATGAATTTTGCCGGCGAGACATCGCCGAGCTCCGCATCGTGCCAGCGCGCCAGCGCCTCGACGCCGTGGATGGCGCCGTCGCCACTGCGGATCTGCGGCTGATAACTAAGGCTCAGCGCATTGTCGGCGATGGCGCGGCGGAGTGCTGCGATCATCGCCAGCCGCTGTTCGGCCAATCCGTTCATTTCAGCACTGAACATGCGATGGGTCGATCGGCCCGCCTGCTTGGCCATGTACATGGCGGCGTCGGCCTGCTGCATCAGTGTGTCAATATCGGTGGCATGGTCGGGATAGAGGCTGATGCCGATGCTGGCCGACATCGGCATCAGCTTCGATCCGAGCCGCAACGGCGCGGCCAGCGCTTGGGTAACGTCGGCCGCGACGCGCGCGGCGCTCTCGGCGTTGCGGTTCGGCAGCAGAATGACGAATTCGTCGCCGCCGAGCCGGCCCAGCATGTCCTCGGGCCCGATCTGCTCGCGCAAACGCTGCGCGAGCTGAATCAGCAGCTCGTCGCCCGCGGCGTGACCGAGCGTGTCATTGACGTCCTTGAAATGATCGACGTCGAGGAAGGCGAGCGCGACGTGGCTGCCAGTCGGACAGGCATCGATCGCGGTGGTGATCAGGTGCCGCAATTGTGCGCGGTTGGGCAGCCCGGTGAGGATGTCGTGATAGGCGAGCCGCGCAATCTCGGCGCGCGCTTCCTTGCGCTCGATCGCGAAAGCGCCGAGGTTGACGCAGGCATCGACGATGCGCCGGTGCCAATTGCTCGGCGCCCGCGGCTCACGGAAGTAGAAGGCGAAGGTGGCGATGACGCGGCCGTCCTTGGCCTTGACCGGCGTCGACCAGCAGGCACGCAGGCCGATTTCGAGCGGCATGGCCTTGTAGGGCTGCCAGCGCGGATCGGTGTCGAGATCTTCAGCCAGCACCGGCTCGCCGTAGAAGGCGGCGGTGCCGCAGGAGCCGACATTGGGGCCGATCGGGATGCCGTCGAGCGCACGGGAATAATCCTCGGGCAGGCTCGGGCCGCCGAGCGGATGGATCAGTCCGGCGGAATCGACATGGAGCAGCGAGCAGACGACATCGGGCGCAATCTCTTCGACGCGGCGGCACAGCCGGTCGGCGATCTCGGCGATCGGCACCTCGTCGGCCAGCGCGCTCGTGATGAGTTGCTGGAGCGAGCGCAGCTGCCGGGACTCGGTGATGTCCTCGAGCAGCGCGAAGATGTGTTTGACGCGGCCCTTCTTGTCGCGGAAGGCGTCGACCCGGGCACAGACCCAGATCTCCTCACCGTCCCTGGTGTAAACCAGCGTCTCGACCTCGCCGCGCCGGCCTCCGTCGAGGAGCCGCTTGACCAGCTTTGCAATGCCGGTGCGATTGGTATGGCAGCCGGCGATGAGCTCGCCTGCGCGCCGTCCCTCTGCTTCCTCGCTGGTGTAACCGAACAGCGTCGTGAAGGACGAATTGACGTAGCGGATGTTCTGCTCGACGTCGGTGATGATCACCGCGCGATTGGTCTGGTCGGAGACCGCGTTGAGCAGCCCGATCCTGACGCGACGCTCGGCATCGGCCGTGACGTCGCGCGCGAACACGATGTGATGGGTCGCGCCGTCGATCGTCGCCGACGACAGCGCGATCGTCGCCTTGATCCGGCTGCCGTCGCGCCGCACCAGGCTGATCTCGTCGCGAAAATCCGCGATCGGATCGGCCTGAAGGCATCTCAGCGAGAGAATTTCGGCATCGCGGCCGAGGACATCGGCGCGTGCGAGCTTCCATATCCGCTCGGCACCGGCGTTGAAGTGCGTGACGCGATGCGCACCATCGACAATGACGATGCCGTCGTCGGCGCATTCGAGCGCCGCGCGCAGCACGTCCGGCATTTCGGTCACTGGGCAATCGGAGGCGGACATCGTTGGGCTCGGCAGCATCAGGAAAATGCCGCAATCGGCCCCAAGCTAATGCTCCGATGGTGTCCAAGGCGTTTTTGCAACCGGCTCGCGCTCCGCCAAGCCGCGACATGCTTAACATTCCGCGAAAGCGGCGCCGGTAATGCGGTGCGTACGGAACCTACTTTGCAGCTTGGAGCTTATGCAGCCGCCCGGCCACGGCCCGCACCTTGCCCGGGGAGGCCTGCCAGACCGACAGCGCCGACAGCAGGCTGACGACGATGGCGATGCCGAAGGCGAGCGTGTAGTCGCCGGCGCGATCGTAGAGCAGGCCGGTCACCCACGGGCCGGCCGCGCCACCCGCCAATGCCGCGAGCATGATCATGCCGAAAATGCTGCCCTGGTGCCGGCCCTGAAAAATCTCGAACACCACCGCGCCCATGATCGAGGTGAGGCCGTAACCAAGCGCGCCTTGCGTGAACACCATCAACCAGACCAGCCAGAACGAGGGTTGGAACTTCAGCGCCATCAGCGCCGCGAAGCAGATCGCAAAGCCGGCGCAGCTGATCGCCCACACCCATTCCCGCCCGATCCGGTCGGAGATATGGCCAAGGAAAATCTGGCCGGGGATGCCAAGCAGGCTGACGGCGCCGAGCGCCCATACCGCAACGCTCGGGCTGAAGCCGATGTCGAGCAGGAATTTCGTTTGGTGCACCTGCACCGCGTACCAGATGTAGAGGCCGCAGAAATAGCCGAGCGCGAGCCACCAGAAGCGTGCCGTCGCAACCGCCCGCCTCAGCGTCCAGTCGGTGGCGGCCCAGACGGGGTCGACGATGTTGGAGACCGGCATTGCGGTCCCTGCGGCCGGCGCCGCGTCGCCGTCCGGCTGCAGGCCGATGTCTTCGGGGCGCTTGTGCAGCAGCAGATTGATCGGCGCCAGCACGATCAGGATCGTCAGGCCCATCGCGGTGCAGGCGGTGCGCCAGCCGGTCTGCTCGATCATGTGCTGCACCCATGGCAGCAGCGTCATCGAACCGATGCCGACGCCGGCAAAGGCGATGCCGATGGCAAAGCCGCGCTTGCGGATGAACCAGTTCGGCAGGAACAGCGATTGGCCGGAATAGCCGAGACACACCGAGCCGGCGCCGACCATGACCCCGATCGTCAGATAGAGATGCCAGGGCTGGCTGGTGAGAGGCGCGAGCAGCAGCCCCCCGGCCATCAGCAACACGCCAAGCTCCATCACGGCGCGCGGTCCCGCGCGGTCCATCAGCCGTCCGATCAACGGACTGGCCACGCCGGATGCGACGAACCCGAAGGAGAAAGCGCCCGCGGTGACGCCGCGTTCCCAGCCGAATTCGGAAATGATCGGCGGAAAGAACAGCGAGAAGGAGGTGCGCGCGTTGACACCGATGGCCATGGTGACGAACGTCACCGCAACCACGATCCAGCCGTAGAACAACGGAAGCCGCATTTTTGTTTATTTCATCCCTGGACGCCGCGTCCAGCGGTCGGCGTTGACGGCGCCCTGCGGGGCCTCGCCCTTGACGATGGCGTCGACCTGCCGCACGGTTTCCAGCGACTGATATTCGATCGCCTGCGGCGTCAGACCGCCGACATGCGGCGTGGCGATGACGTTCGGCAGCTTCGCCAGTTCCGGCGTCGGCATCTGGTCGGGCGCGCGGCCGACATCCATCGCAGCACCAGCGATGCGGTTCTCCAGCAGCGCCTTCGCGAGCGCGGCCTCGTCGACGAGATTGCCGCGCGAGAGATTGATGAAGACGGCGTGCTTCTGCATGCGCGCCAGTGCCGCCTCCCCGATCATCTTCTCGGTCTGCTCGTTGGCGATTGCGAGGCAGACGACGTAGTCGGAAGCCGCCAGGAGCTCGTCGAGGCCGAGTTGCTTGATCGCGCCGTCGCTGACATCAGCGAAGGGATCTGAGACCAGCACCTCCATGCGCATCACCTTGGCGATCTCGGCGAGGTAACGACCGATGCTGCCATAGCCGATGATGCCGATTGTGCTGCCGGCGAGCTGACGGCCCATCCGCGCCTCGGGTTTGCGGCCGGCATGGTAGTCGGCGGTGGCCCGCGACACGCCGCGGGAGAGATCGACCATGAAGCCGACCGCGAGCTCTGCAACCGCCTGCACGAAGCCGGGACCGGCGCGCGTCACCAGCACGCCGGCTTGCGAGGCGGCATCGACATCGACGTTGCGGATATCGACGGCGCAGCGGACGAAGGCACGCAGGCGCGGCAGTTGCGCAAATATCTCGCCGCGCCCTTCCGTCATGCGATCAGCGACGATGATGTCGGCGTCCTTTGCCGCGTTCACGAGGCTTGCCGCATCGAGCGCCCGGTCGCCTTCGTGCAGGATCACGTCCGCAATCGCCCGCAGGCCGCTCAGGCTGCGATCGCCGTAATAATTGCGGCGCATCTCCGGCGTGTGGGCCAGCAGGACTTTCACGGCGACACTCCCTCAGTAGCCGAACGCGCGCGGCAACGCGGTCGAGAGCCATGGCACGAAGGCGATGACGAGCAGGCAGAGAAACAGCAGGCCGAGATAGCCCAGGATCGGCTTCACCGTCTGCTCGATCGGCACGTTGCCGATCAGGCAGGCGCCGTAGAGCCCAAGCCCGAGCGGCGGCGCAAACAGGCCGACGCCCATCGCGATCACCAGCACGACGCCGAAATGCAGCGGATCGATCCCGAGCTGCACCGCCACGGGAAGAAGCAGCGGGCCGAAGATGATGAGCGCAGCCGCGCCTTCCAGCACCGAGCCCATCACGATCAGCACGGCGATCGCGAGCAGGATGAACAGCCAGGTGCCGCTCGTTTTGGACAGTCCCAGCATGAAGTCGCCGACCGCATGCGGCACCTGCTGCAAGGTCAGCGTAAACGCCAGCGATTGCGCGGCGGCGACGATGAACAGCACCAGCCCGGCTCGCGTCGCCGCCTGAACGAAACTATGCGTCGCCGATCTGAAGCTGAGCTCGCGGAACACGACGCTGCCAACGACGAGCGCGTAGGCGACCGCGAAGGCCGAGATCTCGGTCGCGGTGGCAAAGCCGCTCTTGAAGCCGAAGAAGATCATGAAGATCAGGCCGAACGAGGCGATCGCGCCGCTCCACAATCCTGACACCGGCACTTGTGGCTCGACCTCCGCGGCGTCCGCTGGCGTCTTGCCGAAGATGATGGAGAAGGCGATCAGCACCGCCGCCATCAGCGCTGCCGGCAACAGCCCCGCCATGAACAGGCCGCCGATCGACAGGTTCGCGACAAAACCCAGAATGATCAGGTTGATGCAGGGCGGGATCGTCTCCGCCATCACCGCGGACGCCGCGAGCAGGGCCACCGCGCTGCCCGGATTCTGCTTCGAGCGGCGCGCCGCCGGGATCAGCACGGAGCCTACGGCCGCGACGTCGGCCATCTTCGAGCCCGAGATGCCGGAGAACAGCACCATCGAGGCCACCATCACCACGTTCAAGCCGCCGCGCATGCGGCCGACCCCGCGCTGCAACAGCTCGATCAGACGCACCGACATGCCGTTGGCTTCCATGAGGTAGCCAACGAGGATGAAGAACGGGATCGCGAGCAGCACGAAATTGTCGATGCCGCGCGCCATCTGCTGGGCGAAAATGACACCGGGCAGCGCGCCCTCGACCCAGATGAAGATCAGCGCGGCCAGCGCCAGCGCAAAACCAATCGGCAGGCCGCCGAACAGCGTGGCAAAGAAGCCGATCAGCATCAGCACGCCCGCCGACGGCACCGAGGACGGTGACAGATAATCCCAGGCGAGATAGAGGACGGTCACGACGGCGACGGCAACAAGGCCTCTCATGATCTCAGGCAGCGGCCGTGCGCAGAGATGGTCGATCGCGAACACCGTCATGAACAACGCGCCGACGCCCATCGGATAGAAGGTCAGCTCCAGCGGCAGGCCGGAGCCGGTGGTCTGTCCCGCCGTCAGCGAGCCCAGCTTGATGGCGTTGTAGGCGACGTAGCCGGAGATCAGCACGACGAGCACGGCGCTGGCGGCGTCGACCAAGGTGCGTAGCCGCAGCGCCAGCAGATCGCGGAAGAAGGACACGCCGACATTCTCGCCGCGCGCCAGCGCACTTGCTGCGCCGAAGAAGGCCGATCCGACCATCAATCCGCGCGCGACGTCGTCCGACCATTCGACCGGCGCGTTGAAGCAGAAACGCAGCAGCACGGATCCGCAGACGACCGCGAGATCGGCGGCCAGAAGGATGGCCGCGATCGCGTCGCTCAGGCGAAGCAGAAGGGCGATGCTTCCGTGGCGACCGCCCGCGAGCGGCACGGCTTCTGTCACCACCATCTCAGGCTTGGGTCGAACGAATGATGTCGATGACGGCCTTGGACTCCGGGCGCGCCTTGATGAAGTTCTCAATCTGCGGCGCCACGCGCTTCTTGAACGCCTCGCGGTCGCATTCGGCCACGGTCACGCCCTTCTCGGTCAGAGCCGTCAGCGCTTCCTTCTCGACCGCAAGCCCATGGGCCCGCGTGTCGACCGCGGCCTTCTTCGCGGCGTCGAGAAACCCCTCGCGCAGCTTCGGATCCATGCGGTTGAAGGTCATGTCGCTGAAGTAGACCGCGAGCGGCGAGAAGTTGTGCTGCGTCAGCGCATAGAACTTCGCCGTTTCGAAGAACTTGCTGGCGAGGATCGTCGGCGGATCATGCTCCAGGCCATCGAGCACGCCGGCCTGCAACGCCGTGTAGATTTCGCCGAACGCCAGCGGCGTCGCCGCTGCCCCCATCAGCCGCAGGCATTCCGTGATGACGGGATTCGGCAGCGTCCTGATCTTGAGACCGGCGAGATCCTCCGGAGTCTTCACCGGCTTCTTCGCAAAGACGCTGCGCGAGCCGAAATTATAGGCCCAGGCGATGATGCGGATGTTGCTGCCCTTGAGCAGCGCGTCCTCAATCGGCTTGGCGGAACCGGCGTCGAACGCCTTGGTCTGCTGCGGGAAGCTCGAGAACAGAAAGCCGAGGTCGTAGGTGCCGACCAGCGGCACCAGATTAGCCGAGATCGACGAGCCCGACACCATGAGGTCGATGACGCCGAGCTTCACCGAATTGATGACGTCGATCTCCTGACCGAGCTGGTTGTCCGGGAAGAAGGCGACCTCGACCTGCTCGCCGAGCCCGTTGCCCTTCAAATTCTTGACGAGGTTGTCGTAGTAGACGCGTCCGTTGGCGAATTTCGGATCGTTCGGCAGCGAGGAGGAGCATTTCAGCTTCAGGGTCGCGGCTTCGGCGCGGCCGATGATGGCGGGAGAGAGCACGAGGCCGGCGGTCACTGCCGTCGACGACTTGATGAACGTGCGGCGGCTGACGGGCACGATAGTCATGGTGTCTCTCCCCGATATTTTTTGTTCGCGGCCGCGGTCGTAGCCACGGCCTGTTGCGCGGACTGTATGGCCAAAGCGACAGGGCAGGCAAGGGTTGCGACCGGGGGATGCAAGCGCGAGGGAGCAAGGCGCGCCGGCAGAGACTGCCGCGGAATGCCTATATTTGCCGATGTTCTCGATCATGCCGTATCGCGACCGAACGGCGGGCGATGCAAGACTACGCAGATCGATCCAATTCAGGTATGGATCAATGCCGAACGCAGATTGATGAGCTTTGGCCTGCTGCACACACGTTGGCAGGTAACAAAAAGCTGCGGGACCGTGATCCCGCAGCTCTCGCGTTGCAATGATGCGACGACGTCAGCGCGACGACGCGACGCTCAATTGTCCATTCGCCGCCTCGACATCGCGTGAAGGCCGCAGCGCGAAAGCACCATCGCCGAGCAGCGCCTGCGCGGCCAGCGCGATCGCCCAGAAGGCGGGGAATTCCCAGCCGCCCTTCGGATTGGTGAAGAAGAAGCCGGCGGCGCCGTGTACCGTGAAGATGGCTCCGAGCAGGATCGGAATCCCGGCCAGCGCCGCATAGCGAGTCCAGACACCGAGGATGAGCGCGATGCCGCTCAGCACTTCAACCGTCATGATGAGATAAGCGAGCTCCGGCGGGAAACCGAGGCTGCCAAAGAATTTTGCCGTACCGGCCGGGGTGAAAACGAACAATTTCAGGCTGGCATGGGCCAGGAACAGCGCGCCCAGCGTCACGCGCAGCACCAGCGCGGCGTAGGGAGCGGTACGGGAATCGATCATGGTGGTCTCCATTGTTGGCCGCACCTATGATCTATTCTTATTAGGATGATAATCGCCTATTCTGAAAATATACTTCACACTAATGGAGTGAGATAGATGCTCGACCGGCTGACCAGCCTGGAAGTCTTCGCCAAGGTGGCGGCGAACGGCAGCCTGTCCGGTGCGGCCCGGGCGATGGGCCTGTCGCAAACCATGGTCACCAAGCACGTGGCCTCGCTGGAGGCGCGGCTCGGCATCAAGCTGTTCCACCGCACCACGCGGCGGCTGTCGATCACCGAAGCCGGCCGCCTCTATCTGGAATCCTCCGAGCGGATCCTTGCCGACATGGAGACGGCCGATGCCGCCGTCGCGCGGGAGCGCGCCGAGCCGCGCGGATTGTTGCGGGTCAACGTGCCCGTCGTGTTCGGCACGCGGCAGGTCGCGCCCCTCATGGCAGGCTTCTCGGAACGCTACCCCGAGGTCACCATCGAGCTGGGCCTCAACGATCGCCTCGTCGACCTCGCCGAGGAAGGCTGGGACCTCGCGATCCGCATCGGACGCTTGCGCGACTCCAGCATGGTGGCGCGAAAGCTCGCGCCAAACCGCCTGGTGGTCTGTGCCGCCCCGTCCTATCTGGCAAAGCACGGCACGCCGCGCACCGTCGCCGACCTCGCCGCGCATAATTGTCTCGGCTACACGCTCACGCAGCAGGGCAGCGCCGCGGAATGGCCGTTCGGCGTCGATGGCGAGATCCGCATCCAGATCAGCGGCACCTTGCGCGCCAACAATGGCGATGCGCTGCGCGCCGCGACGCTGGCCGGCCTCGGCCTCGCCCGGCAGCCGACCTTCATCATCGCTGACGATTTACGCGCCGGCACGCTGGTCGCGCTTCCGCTCGATCAGCCGGAGATGCAGTCCTCCGCGGTGCATGCCGTCTACCTGCCCGATCGCCGGCCGCCGGCGAAGGTGCGCGCCTTCATCGATTTCCTCGCCGCACGCTTTGCGCCCGTTACGCCCTGGGACCGTGGGCTATTCTGACGGCGCACCCCGGCAGTCGCGCTGCCCAATTTTGCCGCAGCGCCTACGTGATCCAGTGCACAGACAGGGTCATGGCGCGCAATTAGAAAAGATGACATCCTCGCGCCATTTCCAATGGAGGTGACACCATGCGCCGTCCACTTCTTTGTAATTTGATTGTTGCCTCCAGCCTCCTTGCGCTTTCGCAATTGATGACACCGATAGATGCCGCGGCCGAAGCGCGGCTTGCGCTGGTGATCGGCCAGTCCGCCTATCGCACGGTGCCGGAGCTACCCAACGCCGCCAACGACGCCAAGGGCATGGCGGAGCTGCTCGGCAATGCCGGCTTCAACGTCACCACGGCGCCAAACCTGTCACAGAACGAGATGCGCCAGACGATCTCCGATTTCGCCGGCAAGGTCAGCGCCAGCGGCGCCGATACCGTCGCGCTGGTGTTCTATGCCGGCCACGGCTTGCAGATCGACGGCGAGAATTATCTGGTGCCGGTCGATCTCGATCCCAAGCGCGGGGCCGACATTCCGCTCCAGGGCGTGCGGCTGAACGATCTCCTCAACACGCTCGGCGCGCTGCCGACGCGCGCGCGCATCTTCATGCTCGATGCCTGCCGCAACAATCCGTTCCCCGCGCTCAGCGGCGCCGGCCACGGGCTTGCGATCGTCGACACCAAGGCCGGCGCGCCCGGTTCCTTCATTTCCTATTCGACATCGCCCGGTGCGGAAGCCGAGGACGGCTCCGGCGCCGACAGCCCCTACACGACCGCGGCTTTAACGGTTGCCAAGCAACCGAACATCCCGATCGAAGAGGTATTCAAGCGCATTCGCATCGCAGTGGCACAATCGACCGACGGGCGGCAGATCCCTTGGGAAAGCTCGTCGCTGACGACCGACTTCAAATTCTTCGGTGACAGCAGCGGCCAGCCCGCTGCTCCGGGCGCAAACGCGATGGCGCTCGCCAGCGCCACGCGCAGTGTCGCGGACTGGCGCAAGGATTTGCAAGGCAAGGATGCCAAGGTCGCTTATGACCTCGTGATTGCCGACGACACAGTGGAAGCCTATCAGGCGTATGTCGAGCTTTACGCGCAGGCTTCCTACACGCCGCGTCTGCGCACCGTGCTGGAGCGGCGGCGCCAGATGCTGGCGTGGGACCGTGCGGTAGCGATCAACACCCGCGCCTCTTTCGAGGCCTATCTGGCAAATTGGGACAACAGCGATCTCGCCGCGACCGCGCGCCGGCTGCTGCTCCGCGTGCAGAACCGCAATTACAGTTTGCCCGTCGCAGCCGCTGCGGTCCCTGCTCCGATTGCCGTCGCGCTGGCGCCGACCTGTCCGTGCACAGCGCCGTCGACCCCGGCGACGCCGATCAATCCGATTGTCGCGCCTGTCATCAAGAAGCGCGTCGACGACACGCCGCCGAAGCGCAAGGTCGTCGACACGCCGCCGAAACCGCGCCGGCCGCCGCCTGACGAGGTCGTCGAGCGCGCCCCGCCGGGGCCATCGCCTGAAGCCGTCGGCGTCGGGATCGGTCTCGGAATTGGTCTCGGCATGGGCATGGGCGGCCATGGCGGAGGCATGGGACGCGGCGGCGACTACAACCGCGGCAGGTACTGAGGCTCCCGCGAGATACGGAGGACACATCTCTCCTCCGTCATTGCGAGCGCAGCGAAGCAATCCAGAGCCTTTCCGCGGTAGGATTCTGGATTGCTTCGCTGCGCTCGCAATGACGACGGATGTAGAGAATTTACGTCTACCGACTCCCAATCCGGAAATGCTGTAGTCTGATCGACCGACGCACGCTTCCGGGGATTCCACATCGATGCCGCAAGACACTCACGCCAAGCATGCATGGCCGCTCTTCCGCTCGCTCGCCTCCTATTCCCTGCCCGGCGATCTCATGGCGGGGCTGACGTTGGCGGCGATCGCGATCCCCGAGCAGATGGCGACCGCGCGGCTCGGCGGCTTCGCGCCGCAGATCGGCTTCTTCGCCTTCATGGCGGGCTCGCTCGGCTTTGCACTCCTCGGCGGCAACCGATTCCTGTCCTGCGGCGCCGATTCCACGATCACGCCGATCTTCGCCGGCGGGCTTGCAGCGCTCGCCGCTGCCGGCTCACCCGAATATCAGGGGCTCGCGATCGCGCTGGCGCTGATGGTCGGCGCAATGATGCTGGCCGGCGGCGCGTTTCGGCTCGGCGGCATCGCCAACCTGCTGTCGATGCCGGTGATGGTCGGCTTCCTCGCCGGCATCTCCGTCCACATCATCGTGTCGCAATTGCCTGGCGTGCTGGGACTGGAATCGCCGAGCGGGCCGACGCTCGATCGCATCGGCGTGCTCGCAACCGAGCTCGGCCGCACCAATCCCGTGACGCTCTGCATCGGTTTCGGCGTGCTGGCCGTGGTCATTATCTCCGAAAAAATCAGCGCAAAGATTCCCGGCGCGCTGGTCGGGCTCGCCGCCGCGACCCTGGCCACGATCGCACTCGGCCTCGAGAGCAAGGGCGTCAACGTCGTCGGCAGTGTGCCGGGCACGCTGCCGCGGCCGACCCTGCCCGAGCTTGCACCGGAGCTCTGGGTGCGCCTCGTGCCACTCGCTTTCGTCATCACGGTCGTCGTGATGGTGCAGACCGCGGCAACGACTCGGTCGTTTCCGTCCGATCCCGATAAGCCCGCCGATGTCGATCGTGACTTCCTCGGCGCCGGCGCCGGCAGCGTCCTGTCAGGCCTGTTCGGCGCATTTCCGGTCAATGCGAGCCCGCCGCGCACGGGCATCGTCGCCGAGACCGGCGGACAATCGCAGCTTGCGGGCCTTGCGGCTGCAGTGATCGTATTGTTGTTGCTCGCGTTCGGAACGGGGCTGCTGCAGCACGTCCCGGATGCAGCCCTTGGCGGCATCCTGCTGTTCGTCGCGCTGCGCATCATCCGCATCAAGCAGATCCTCACGATCTATCGCCAGTCCTTCAGCGAATTCCTGCTGATCGTCGCCACCGCCGCGCTGATCATCGTGCTGCCGATCCAGCAGGGCGCGTTCCTCGGCATCGTGCTGTCGTTGCTGCACGGCATCTGGAGCACGACGCGCGCAAGGCTCATCGAGTTCGAGCGCGTGCCGGGCACCACGATCTGGTGGCCGGCACATCCGCACATCACCGGCGAGCGCATCGCCGGTGTCGCCGTGATCGGGCTTCAGGCACCGCTGTCCTTCCTCAACGCACCGGGCTTCCGCAGCGACGTGACGAAAGTCCTGGGCACGGCGACACCCCAATTGCTGGTACTGGAGGCAAGCGGCATGGTCGAGATCGACTTCACCGCCGCGCAGATCCTGCTCGACGTCTTCAAGACGTGCAATGAACAGGGCGTCACGGTCGCGCTGGCGCGGCTGGAATCGGTGCGCGCGCAGGATGCGTTCGAGCGCTTCAAACTGTTCGATGTACTGCCGAAGGAGCACGTCTTCCACAGCGTGGATGAGGCCGTCCGCAAGCTGGCGAAATAGCAGCGTTCACTGCAACAGCACGGGATAGTCCCGCTGCACCGCCTCGCGAATCCAGCTGGCCTGGATCGCGCGCGACAAAATCTGCCCGGTCTTGACGTCATTGGCCTTCATGCAGAGATCGACGATGCGGCGGACCGCGTCGTCGCGCATCAGATCGTCGGAGATCTTCATCGCGATTTCCATCGCGGCGCGCGCCGCACGTTCATAGCGTTCGCTCTCGCGCCTGTCGTTGCGCGCCGAACCTCCGACCGTCGCTGCGCTCGCAGTCGCAGCGTCACAAATGGTGCGGATGCGCGCGGCGCCTTCGATGTCGCCGAGCGGGCCCTGGATCACCTCGTCCCAGACGTCCCCCCGCTTCTGCTTCGCGAACCACTTCATGACCCCGCCACCCGTGGTCTTCCCGCCACCGTGTTGTCGTGCTTCAGTCCACCCAGCATAGAGAACCGCAGCGAGATCGGCGAGGCGGTTTTTTCCGTCATACTCCTTGGCTTGCGGCGCATTCAGGACGTCCGACGTGGCCCGATCGCCTCGAATTGCGCTTTCTGCTCGTCGTTCAGCGTGGCGTAAAAATCCTCCAGCGCCGCGCGAACCGACTTGACGCCATCGACCATTACGTCGAGCCGCTTGCGGACCGCGGCCATGCGCGCCGGCGGCGTCATCACATCGTTGGGCTGGCAGGCCGCCTTGAGCGATGCGCTGACCTTGCCGCTGGTATCCTGCAGCACCTGTAGCGCAGCGCGCTGGGTGTCGTTGGGATGGAGCCTCGCCTCGATGTCGGCGCCGGGCCAATCGAGCGCAGCAGACGCCCCGCAATTCTGGACCAGCGATCCATTGGTATTGCCGGAAGCCGTGGCGCGACGCTGATCTTCGGCCAGCGCATTGAAGCGCGCCTTCTGCTCGTCCGTGAGCGAGCCATAGAATTTATCCAGTGCGGGCTGAACGAGATCGACGGCTTTCGCCATCGCCTCGATACGCTGTTGCATCGCCGCCAGCCGACCGGGCGCCGTCGCCGCAACCTGCGCCGGACAGGACGCCCGGATCATCCCCGCCGCCTGGATCGAGGCATTGCCGAGCTCGTCGAGGCTTGCACCTTGCGTCTCCGTCGGCTGCACCGCGGCTGCGATCTGGTCGATCGGCAGGCCGACGATTTCGCGGCGGTCGCTGCCGCAAAGCTGATCGAGCGCAACGCCTCGCGCTTGCCGTCGTCCCTGCGGACGCTGCGGCAGATAGGCCGACAGGCCGTCATAGCCATAGGGCCCGAAGATGCCGGCATAGATGTCCGGGTAGCCGTAGCCCCAGAAGCCGAGACCGTCGCCCCAGATCGTGTAGTCGTAGAGATCGTTATAGGCGAACGGCCAGAACAACGGTCCGACCCAGCCATAGCCGCCCCCCGCATGTTGCCACCATCCGCTGCTTGCGCCATGCCAGCCGGCAAGTGCGGCCGCGGCTGCGATCTGGGCCCGCGCCGCCGGATTGCTGATCAGTCGGCCGTTGCGGAACGCGCTGGAGTGCGCGTTGAAGGCATTGCGGAAATGCGCAGGACGGACGCCCGCATTGCGGATCCGACCGAAGTTCGGACCACCATGTCGAGCTCCGGTTGCGAACCGCACCCCGCCATGATGCCCGCTGCCGCCATGCCCGTGTCCGAAGCCATGACCGCCAAAATGGCCGCCACCATGATGGCCACCGCCATGGCCACCACCATGACCGCCTCCGTGCCCACCGCCATGTCCGCCGCCGCCCTTTCCCAGAGCCGCGCCTGCCAGCATGCAGGCAAGCGCCATCACGGCAATTCCAATGACCGGTCGCAACATCGCATCCTCCCGCAGAGCCGCGCCATTAAGGCATCGGAAGTTGACGGGAATTGGAACCGGCGTGGTGGGCGAAAGTTCCGCGACCGCGATGCAGCGCCGTGCGCTACGCCTCCGGCACGATCTTGCCGGGGTTGAAGATGTTTTGCGGATCGAGTGCCTTTTTCAGCGCACGCATCGCATCCAGCGCCTCTGGGCCCAGCTCGGCCTTGAGGTATTTTTGCTTGCCCTGGCCGATGCCGTGCTCGCCGGTGCAGGTTCCGTCCATCGCCTGCGCACGCTCGACCAGGCGATGCATGAACTCCTCGCCGCGCGCCATCTCGGCCGCGTCGTTGGTGTCACACACCAGCGAGCAGTGGAAATTACCGTCGCCGACATGGCCGACGATCGGCGACAACAGGTTGAGCCGCTCGAGATCTTCCTCGGTCTCGCTGACGCAATCAGCAAGCCGCGAGATCGGCACGCAGACGTCGGTTGCGACCACGCCGATGCTGTCGCCGGGCCGCAGCGCCTTGACGGACCAATAGGCATCGTGCCGCGCCTGCCACAGTTTTGTGCGATCCTCCGGCTTGGTGGTCCAGGAGAAATCGCCGCCGCCGCAATCCCTGGCGATCTCGCCGAACGCCTTCGACTGCGCATCGACCTCGATCTCGCTGCCGTGAAATTCCATCAGCAGCAGCGGCGTCTCCGGCAGCGTCAGCTTCGAATACGCATTGCAGGCCTTCACCTGCGCGGCGTTGAGCAGCTCGATGCGCGCCACGGGAATTCCGGTCTGGATCGCCATGATCACGGCCTGACACGCCCCATGCACGGTCTCGAACGACACTGCGGCCGCCGCGATCGTCTCGGGAATTCCGCGCAGCCGAATGGTCAGTTCGGAGATGATGCCGAGGGTGCCTTCGGCGCCGACGAACAGATGCGTCAGGTCGTAGCCGGCGGATGATTTCTTGGCGCGCGTGCCTGTGGTGATGATCTCGCCGTCGCCGCGCACGACCTTCAGCGCCAGCACGCTGTCGCGCATGGTGCCGTAGCGCACCGCATTGGTGCCGGAGGCGCGCGTCGAGGCCATGCCGCCGAGCGAGGCGTCCGCGCCGGGATCGATCGGGAAGAACAGGCCCTGGTCGCGCAGATGCTCGTTGAGCGCCTTGCGGGTGACGCCGGGCTGGATCACGCAGTCGAGATCCTCGGCATGCACCGCGAGCACCTTGTTCATGTCGCGCAAATCGATCGAGATGCCGCCGGCGGGCGCGTTGACCTGGCCCTCGAGCGAGGTGCCGGTGCCGAAGGCAATCACGGGCACGCCGTTGCTGGCGCAGATCCGCACCACGTCCTGGATGTCGGCGGTCTCCTGCGCCATCACCACGCCGTCCGGCGGCTGGTTGACGATCCATGTGGTGGTATGGCCGTGCTGCTCGCGGACGGCCTGCGAGGTGATGAGGCGGTTGCCGAAGCGTGCGGCAAGCTGCTCCAGCGCGCTTGCGAGGGCTTTCGGCGCCGGCCGCGGCGGATTATTGGTGATGGTCGTACCCACGGACACTCCTCCCGACACAGGAAACCGTGGCAAAGGACATCTCACCGGTCAAGTCAAGCGACCGGACGCATAGCCAGGGAATGAGACATGCCGGAGAGTGCCGCCACCGCCCCTACGCCTAAGCCGTTCCGCAGCTCGATCATGCAGATCGAGCCGCAATGGATCGACTATAACGGTCATCTCAACATGGCCTATTACAACGTGATGTTCGACCGGGCGATCGACGAACTCTGGCTCGAGCTCGGGATAGGGCCCGCCTACAAGAAGGAGCGCCACGGCTCGACCTTCACCGCCGAATGCCATGTGCGGTACTTGCGCGAAATTCACCTCGGCGATCCCGTGCAGATCTTCGTGTGGCTGCTCGAAGCCGATGACAAGCGGCTGCACACCTTCGAGGAGATGCGGCACGCCACCGAAGGCTGGCTGTCGGCGACATCAGAGAACATGTCGCTGCACATGGACATGAATGCGCGGCGCGTGGCGTCGTTTCCGCCCGACATCCAGCAACGCATCGCGGAAATCGCCAAGGCCCACAGTGCCGTGCCGCGGCCCGAGGGCATCGGCCGGAACGTGGCGATGCCCTCGAAGCGGTAGGCGCGCTATATCCTGGTGCGGCGGCGGGCAACGCCGAACACGGCCGAAACCAGGAACAGAATGACCGCGATGAAGAAGATGACCTTGGCGATCTCGACCGAAGCGCCGGCGATGCCGCCGAAGCCCAGGATCCCGGCGATCAGTGCGATAATCAGAAACGTCACAACCCAGCCAAGCATGGTCAAACCCTCGTCTTGATGTCTGTCTGCGTTCGGCGCGGCTGGCCGCGCCACCTGACGAGACAATCTCGACGCGGAAACGATGGTTCCGGCTCGTGCAGGAGCGAAATTCGCGCCGGCGTCAGGAACAAATTGGCCTGCCGCGCACGTGGAAAACCCGTTCCGGCCGCCCCATATAGGCAGCAATCCCTGTTATGAAGGCTCCCTTCCGCGACCCCGCGGTGCCATCGTGGGGCCAATGATTCGCATGACCGAGCCGAGCAAGATCACAGGCGTCCCCGACCATCAGCCCGCAGCCGGCGGCATCGCCGCGCGTGCGCGCGCCTCCGTGGGTCCGAAATACCTGACCGGGCTCAATCCCGAGCAGCGCGACGCCGTGGAGACACTGGATGGCCCGGTTCTGGTGCTGGCCGGCGCCGGCACCGGCAAGACGCGCGTGCTGACCACCCGCATCGCCCACATCCTGAGCCAGGGCCGCGCCCGCCCCTCCGAGATCCTGTCAGTGACCTTCACCAACAAGGCCGCGCGCGAGATGAAGCACCGGCTCGGCCAGATGCTCGGGCAGGCCGTCGAAGGCATGCCGTGGCTCGGCACCTTCCACTCCATCGGCGGCCGCATCCTGCGGACCCATGCAGAGCTGGCACAGCTCAAGTCGAACTTCACCGTGCTCGACACCGACGACCAGGTGCGGCTGCTGAAGCAGCTCCTGCAGGCCGACAATATCGACGACAAGCGCTGGCCGGCGCGCATGCTGGCCGGGCTGATCGACGGCTGGAAGAACCGCGGCCTGACGCCGTCACAGGTGCCGGCAGGCGAGGCCGCCGTCTTCGCCAATGGCAAGGGCGGCAAGCTCTATGCGAGCTACCAGGAGCGGCTGAAGATCCTGAACGCCGCCGATTTCGGCGACCTGCTGCTCGAAGACATCCGCATCTTCCGCGAGCACCCGGATATTCTCCGGCAGTACCAGCAGCGCTTCAAATACATCCTGGTGGACGAATATCAGGACACCAACGTCGCGCAGTATCTGTGGCTGCGGCTGCTGTCGCAGGCGCCGGCGAAGCCAGCCTCGCCGACTGTCATTCCGGGGCGGCTCGAAGAGCCGAACCCGGAATCCGGAGATGAGTCCTCAGCTCGAGATTCCGGGTCTGCGCCTTCGGCGCATCCCGGAATGACGGCGGTGGGCCCCACAAAAAACATCTGCTGCGTCGGCGACGACGATCAGTCGATCTATGGCTGGCGCGGCGCCGAGGTCGACAACATCCTGCGCTTCGACCACGATTTTCCCGGCGCAAAAGTCATCCGTCTCGAGCGCAACTACCGCTCGACCGGCCACATCCTCGCGGCCGCCTCGCACCTGATCGCGCATAACGAAGGCCGGCTCGGCAAGACGCTGCGCACCGAGGACCAGGACGGCGAGAAGGTCACGGTGACCGGCTCGTGGGACTCGGAAGAGGAAGCCCGCGGTATCGGCGAGGAGATCGAGCAGATTCAGCGCCAGGGCGAGAAGCTCAACGAGATCGCCATTCTCGTGCGCGCGTCCTACCAGATGCGCGAATTCGAAGACCGTTTTGTCACGCTCGGCCTGCCCTATCGCGTCATCGGCGGCCCACGCTTCTACGAGCGCGCCGAAATCCGCGATGCGCTGGCTTATTTGCGCGTCATCAACTCGCCGGCCGACGATCTCGCCTTCGAGCGCATCGTCAACGTGCCCAAGCGCGGGCTTGGCGATGCCACCGTGCAGATGCTGCACGACCACGCCCGCAAGCGCCGCATTCCGCTGTTCGAGGCGGCGCGGGCCGTGGTCGAGACCGACGAGCTGAAGCCGAAGGCGCGCGGCAGTCTGCGCGACGTCGTCGCCCAGTTCGACCGCTGGCGCGCCCAGCGCGAGGTCACCGCCCACACGGATCTCGCCCAGATCGTGCTCGACGAGAGTGGCTACACCGAGATGTGGCAGAAGGACCGTTCGGCGGACGCCGCAGGCCGGCTGGAGAACCTCAAAGAGCTGGTGCGCTCGATGGAGGAGTTCGAGAACCTGCAAGGGTTTTTGGAGCACATCTCACTGGTGATGGACCGCGACAGCGGCGCCGATGAGGACGCGGTGTCGCTGATGACGCTGCATTCGGCCAAGGGTCTCGAATTCGACAACGTGTTCCTGCCCGGCTGGGAGGAAGGCCTGTTCCCGAGCCAGCGCACGCTCGACGAACAGGGCCGCGCCGGCCTTGAGGAAGAGCGCCGGCTCGGCCATGTCGGCCTCACCCGCGCGAGGCGGCGCGCGAAAATCTATTTTGCGACCAACCGCCGGATCCATGGCACCTGGTCGACCACGATCCCGTCGCGCTTCCTCGACGAATTGCCGGCGGCCAATGTCGAGATCACGGAGTCCAAGGGCGGTTCAGCCTGGGGCGGCACCGGCGGCTACGGCGCCTCGCGCTTCGACGACATGGAGGCGTTCGGCTCGACCTATTCGACGCCGGGCTGGCAGCGCGCCCAGGCCAACCGCAACAAAGGCGGCAGCCGCAATGGCGGCGGCGGACGCGGCGGCTTCGAGGAAGAGGCCTCGAATTTCTCGTCCTCTTCATCATCCGGCCCTGATTTCGGCAGCTTCTCCTCGCGCCGCCGCGGGCCGCTGACGATCGAGGGCGAGCTGGTCGCCAAATCGACCGGCACGACATCCGAGTTTTCGCTCTCCGACCGTGTCTTCCACCAGAAGTTCGGCTACGGCCGCGTCACCAGGATCGACGGCAACAAGCTCACCATCGCCTTCGACAAGGCCGGCGAGAAGAAGGTCGTGGACAGCTTTGTGCAGCGGGCGTGAGTACACCCGCGTCGCCCGCATTTAACCCCGGCGGCTACGTTTTAGTGTTCCGGTCAGATGATTCCTTGGGGAGAAAGTCATGCTGACCGCAAGCCGCGACATTATTCGTCGTCTGGAGCGAGAGGGCTGGAAACTCGTGCGTGTGACCAGGTCGCATCACGTGTTCAAAAGTCCCGCTTCGGGCGAAACGATCGTCGTTCCGCATCCCGAGAAGGACTTGGGAAAGGGCTTGGTCCGTGCCATTTATGGCGGGCTGGAAGCCCGATTGAGGTCGATATGGCTCACTACATTGCCATCATTGAGGACGCAGGCCCGGACCACGCCGTCGGCGTGTGGTTTCCAGACCTACCCGGCTGCATTTCTGGCGGCGACGACATCGACGAAGCCTTGGAGAATGCACCGGAAGCGCTTGAGCTCTACGCGCAGGAGCTGATCGGGGACGGCCGCCAGCTTCCCTCGCCGAGGACGTTGACCGAACTTAAGGCCGATCCAGAGGTTGCCGAGGACCTCAGGAACTACATGGTCGCCCTGATAGAGTTGCCTAGCCGCGCTCACGCTGCCGAGTGAGGACTGTTCGCCGCATTGGCCGGACTCTCGACAATTCCCGGGCGAACGCCCCTTGACCATGGCGAACTTCCCCGTATCAGATGCAACCATGGTCCGGGGCTCCATCACACTGATCGTGCTTGCATTGGGGATGCCGTCGCTTGCGACGGCGGAGACCATGAGCTTTGGCGATTCGATCGGCCTGCTGGCAAAAAGCTGCGGTGCGGAAATCGTCGCCAATTGCCGCGGCGTCAATCCGGATTCCACCCGGCTGAAGGAGTGCCTGTCCCGCAACCGGGACGTGCTCTCCCAGCAGTGCCAGAGCGACTACCTCACCGCGTTCGACGCCATCCAGAAGCGCGTCGCCGCCCGTGTCACGGTCGCGAACGCCTGCCAGCGCGAGATCGTCAAGGTCTGCGGCGGCTCGACCAAGGAGACCAGCAAGTCGGTCCCCTGCCTGATCTCGACGCCCAAGGGCATCAGCAACAACTGCCTGAAGGCCGTCGACGACGCGGGGTACCGATGATGCGCGCAGCCGGGCACATCACCGCCGGACTCGGTTTCGCATTGGGCCTCGCTCTGCTCGCGGGCGCAGCAGGCGCACAGACGGCGCCGACCCGTGACGACATCGTCGGCAAGCTCAATCATTTCGAGGAGGCCCCCGAGCTCGACCTTCCCGCGCTGAAGCGGCAGGTGATGGAGCGAGCCAAGGCCAGGATCAAGAACGATCCGGGTCCGGTGAACCGGCCGCTGATCGCGCCCGATCTGGCCAAGCTGCCCGCCTTCAACGCCCAGATCCAGTTCGACGCCGACACGCCGATCATCCAGCCGGACTCCTACCAGACCGTCGGCCGGATCGCCGACGCAATGGTTCACGCCTCGCTGCTGCCCTACACGTTCCTGATCGCCGGCCATGTCGAGTCCAATCAGAAGACGCGGGAAGCCAACGCGATCCTGAGCCAGCGCCGGGCGGATGCGATCCGCGATGTACTGGTCAACACGTTCAAGATTTCGACCAAGCGGCTGCAGCCGATCGGCCTCGGCGAGGAGCAGCTCCTCGACCGCGCCAAGCCGACCTCGGCGGTCAACGGCCAGTTGCAAATCCTGACCTTTGCCAAAGTGCCCGAAGAGGCGCCTGCGCATCCGGCAGCGGGGCCTGCGCCTGCGGCGAAAAAGCCCGCCAGGAAGCATTGAGCGCGCGGCCTTCGCGCCTGGCGGAACCCGTTGAAGTCTTGGCTGATTTGTGACCTGTCTCACAGCGCGACAGCGCGGTCCTGCGCGACAATAGCGCCAGTTTGTGCACTGCCCTATCAGGTGCTATAGGCAGTCTTCGCCCTTCCCCGCCCCCGTGCCGTATGAGACCAAGATGGCTGGCCATTTTCAACGCCAACTGGCCGATTATGTCGAATACCATCGCGATCCCTGGAATTGCGCGATGCATGTGGTCGGCATTCTCCTGCTCTTCACCGGCGCGACGCTGCCGCTGACGCTGGTCCATTTCTCCGTGTTCGGGTTCGAGGTCAGCCTGGCGGTGATTTTGGCCCTGCCGGTGCTGGTCTACTGGCTGATGCTGGACGCCGGGGTCGGGCTCGGCATCCTCGTGTCGATGATCGTGCTGCTTTCGGTCGCAACCGCGATCGGCAATCAGGTCTCGCTTGCCATGATGTGGTCGATTTTTGCGGTGCTGATCGTGCTCGGCGTCGCATCGCAGATCGTCGGCCACAGGGTGTTCGAGGAGCGGCAGCCGTCGATGGTCGACCACCCCACGCATTTTCTGCTTGGACCGATGTTCGTGATGGCAAAATTTTACATTGCACTGGGTTTTCGTCGCGACCTTGCCGCGATTCTCGCGCCTCTTCCGAGCAACTCCCTTTCAACCCGATAGCTTTCTCGAAGCGGAACAGCAAAACCTACTTCATGACTCTCGTACTGGTTACCGGTGGCAGCGGTTTCATCGGACAGCATCTCGTCGAAGCGCTCCGCGACCGTGGGCAGCGGGTACGTGTTCTCGATGTGCGGCCGCCGGCCGCCGCGAACGCGGACGTTGAATATCTGCACGGCTCGGTGCTGGACGGCGCCGCGGTCGATGCTGCGCTTTCCGGGATAGACCAAGTCTATCACCTCGCCGGCCTGCCCGGCATGTGGGTCGCCAACAAGCGGGATTTTCATGACGTCAATTTCCGCGGCACCGAGGTCGTGCTTGCGGCTGCGATGAAGCGCGGTGTGTCGCGCTTCCTGCACTGCTCGACGGAATCGATCCTGTTTCCTTATGCGAACCTCGACGGCGTTGCCGCCGAGGAGGCGCTGCAGCCGGCCGACGCGATGCCCGGCGCCTACACGCGCTCGAAGTCGCTCGCCGAGCACCACGCGGCGAAGGCCGCATCCAGGGGCTTCCCGCTCGTGATCGGCACGCCGACCATGCCGATCGGTCCCGCCGACCACAATCTGACGCCGCCCACCGCAATGCTGTGGTACTTCCTGCAGAAGAAGGTGCAGCCGCATCTCGACTTCCTGGTCAACCTCGTCGACGTTCGCGACGTCGCCATGGGCCTGGTGCTGACGATGGAGCGCGGCCGCACCGGCCAGCGCTACATCCTCGGCGGCGATTGCGTCAGGCTCGGCCAGATCCTGCGGATGATGTCAGCGATGAGCGGACGGCGGCAATATCCGGTGGTCGTTCCCGGCAAGATCGCCGAGCTCTCCGCCATCATGCTGGAATCGATCTCCGACCGCATCACGCGCCGTCCGCCCAACGGTACCGCCGAGGGCGTGCGCATTGCGCTTGCCGCGAGCGACCTTTCAATTGGCAAGGCCCGTAACGAGCTCGGCTATGCGCCGCGCCCGATCGAGCCGGTGCTGCGCGAAACCATCACCCATCTGCTCGCCCGCGGCGGCCAGGCCGCGTCCAATGCCATCGAGCATCACGCACTGTCGTCGCGCGCGAGCTGATCTGCTCCCCAACCCAAAGAACCTTTCCGCATGTCCTTCGATTTCAGCAAGCTTCTCTCTGTCGCCTGGGGCGGCTGGACCACGACCTGGCCGACCGAACTCCTGGCCCTGATCTGGCTCGCCTTTCTCGCCAGCTGGGTGGGCGCCTCGTTCTGGCAGGGCCGCACCAAGAAGCAGGTCATGACGCTGGAGTCGCAGCGCTATCGTCTGCCGATCCTGGTCGGCGGCATCCTGTACACGCCATGGATTGCGGAAGTCATGGGCTGGAAGCCGCTCTGGGTGCTCAGCAACACGGGCATCTCCATCGCCGCGGTTCTCTCGGTCGCCGGCATCGCCTTCGCCTGGTGGGGGCGGCTGCATCTTGGAAAGTTTTGGTCCAACACCATCACCCACAAGGAAGACCACCGCGTCATCGACACCGGCCCGTACGGCATCGTGCGGCACCCGATCTACACCGGGCTGATCTTCGGCATGCTCGTCACCGGCATAGCGATCGGTACAGTGACGACGATCCTCGGCGCAATCCTGATCTCACTCGGCATGTGGCAGAAGGGCCGGATGGAAGAGGTGTTTTTGTCGAAGGAGCTCGGCGAAGATGCCTACGGCGCCTATTGCCGTCGCGTCCCGATGATCATCCCCTTCCTCTCGCCGCGCTGAAGTTTAGTCTCGTGTCCCGGACGCGTTGCAACGCTCTTGGCGTTGCGACGCAGAGCCGGGACCCAGATGGCCGTCGTAAGATGGGCCCCGGCTCAGCAGCGCACCGCGGAAGGCGCGCTACGCTGCGTCCGGGGCACAGCGCACAGTTCGACGCGCTGACGGGAACCGCCCCTTCATTCGTCCGTTTACGCCTCGACGCATGCACCGCAGAGCATCGAGCCATGTCGGACACCTACGATTATTTTCGCGCGCACGCGATTGCGGCCGTCCGCAAGGCGCGGGCGTTGCCGCCCGGACGGCCGAAGCTGAAGCAGCGCACGGTCGCGCGCGTCTATCACCTCCTCTCCAAGGAGGCCGCGCTCGCGCCGAACATCCGTCACCTCGATCGTTTCCGCGCGCCGCGACGGCTGGAGCTGCAGGTCCGCCGCTAGTCCCCTCGCCCATGCAAATTCGATCAGCAGCCATTCCACGGGAATAGACCTCCGCGGAGTTCCGCCGCGGTTGACCTTTTGACCGCGACCCAGTTGGATGCGCGCGCAAAACGGCACGGCGACAGTTCATCGTCGATCTGGAGAGTTCGACGATCAGGCAGAGATCAGGTCCTGGCCCGCGCGGGGCTTTGGGCGATCCGCATTGGACAGCGCCGCAGGGTTCGACAGGGGATTTTCATGACATTTTCCAGCATCTTTGCGCAGTTCGTCGCGTTCGTGGGCGGCATCGCGCTGCAATGGCGAAAGCTGTCGGGCACCACACCCGCGCCGGCCTGGGGCCAAGCGCCGGCGATTCCCGAAGCGAAGCCGCAAGGCGCGCTGCCGACGCTGAAGATGCCGACCGCCCGCGGCTGGAGCGAGGGCCAGAAGCCGACGGTCGCACCCGGGCTCAAGGTCAATGCGTTTGCGACCGGGCTCGACCATCCACGCTGGATCGAGGTGCTGCCCAATGGCGACGTGCTGATCGCGGAAGCGACGCAGATCGCGGGCGCCCCGAGGTCGGTGTTCCACTACGCGATGCAGGCGACGATGCGGCGCGCCGCGGCGCTCGGCGAGTCCGCCAACCGCATCACGCTCCTGCGCGACAAGGACGGCGACGGCGTCGCTGAATATCGCGGCGCCTTCATGGAGAACCTCAGCCAGCCGTTCGGCATGGCGCTGGTCGGCGACACCTTCTATGTCGGCAACACCGACGGCGTGATGGCCTTTCCTTACGTCGCCAATGCCGATCGCATCACCGCGCCGGGCAAGCGGCTCACCACCTTCAAGCCGAGCGGCCACTGGACGCGCAGCCTGCTCGCCAGCCCCGACGGCAAGAAGCTCTACGCCGGCGTCGGCTCGCTCAGCAACATCGCCGAGATGGGCATGGAGGTCGAGGAAGGCCGCGCGGCGGTCTACGAGCTCGATCTCGCCGCCGGCACGCATCGCATTTTTGGTGCGGGACTGCGCAACCCGGTTGGACTCGCGTGGGAGCCGAACACGAACGTGCTCTGGACCGTCGTCAACGAGCGCGACGGGCTCGGCGACGAGACGCCGCCGGACTACCTGACCTCGGTGCGCGACGGCGGCTTCTACGGCTGGCCCTATTGCTACTGGGGCAAGACGGTGGACGACCGCGTGCCGCAGGATGCAGCGATGGTCGCCAAGGCGCTTCAACCGGACTACGCGCTCGGTGGCCACACCGCTTCGCTCGGCCTGTGCTGGATGCCTGCCGGCACCCTGCCGGGCTTCCCCGATGGCATGGTGATCGGCCAGCACGGCTCGTGGAATCGCAGCACGCTGTCCGGCTACAAGCTGGTGTTCATCCCGTTCGAGAACGGCAAACCCTCCGGCCCCGGTCGCGACATCCTGTCAGGCTTCCTGTCCCCGGACGAGAAGGAATCCTACGGCCGCCCGGTTGGCGTCGCGATCGGCCCCGACAAGAAGTCGCTGCTGATGGCCGATGACGTCGGCAACGTGATCTGGCGCGTCACCGGCGCTTAGAGAGTTACGTCCCGACGCAAAGCGTGGCGCGCTGCTTGCGCAGCAGCGCGATCACGGACAGCGCGGTGATCATCCCGGTCTTGGGATTTTCGGATGGGATGTTCTCGATGCCCATCGAGAACCGCGCCGAATCCGCTTCGACCTCGATGCGGTGAACATTGCGCGTCACGGTGGGGTCGGCCCAAACCTGCATCCGGGTGCGATCGGGGCCGATACCCGCCAGCGACAGCGCAACGGCGACATTGACGTTCGCCGGGAAGCCCTTCGCCGCGTCGCGCGCGCTGCCCTCGAACAGTTTTAGCGGCTCGCGCAGATTGTCGAGATCGATCTTGTTCTGAACGATGAACGGTGCGCCCTTCAGCCCGTCGATCGGCTTGCGCGTAACCATCTTCACCGAATGAACGGTGCCGACCGCAGCTGCGTTGACCGCATCGAGCCCGATCAGCGCACCGGTCGGGACGAGGATGCGGCCGCCATTGGAGCGGGCGATATCGACGAGATCAAAATTATCGAGCAATCCGCCAACGCTGACCACGACCGCGGACCTGCCGCGCGTCACCGCCGGCTCGACGATGGAGCGCAGCTGGCTGCTCGGCGCGCATTCGACCACGATGTCGGCGGCGTCGCCGAGCTGGTCGATCGGCAAAACCTGCGGCGGACGGCGCAGGCTGCTCAGGAAGCTCTGGTGTTTCGCGGGATCGCGTACCGCCACGGCAGAGAGCGTCAGCCCCTCAATGCCCTGATCAAGCGCAGCTGCAATCTTGCTGCCGATCGAGCCCAGGCCTGCGATGGCAACCCGCAATTCGTTCTGAGCCTTCTGATCAGTCATCGCATCCACCGTTTGTCCAGGCCACTGTCATAGCCGCTCACGCTTCCCGCGCATAGCTGCGCAGGCGCGCCTCCAACACCGACAGTATCGCATCGCGGGCCGGATCGCGCGATCCGCGCAACCAGGCCGCCGCCAGCGGCAGCCGGCCGACAGGGCCGCTCTGCTTCGGACGGAGCGGTACGAAGCGTACGCCGGAGACCGCCATCCGCGTGGTCCAGCGCGGCACGATCGCAACCCCGAGCTTCGTTGCCACCAGATGGATGATGGTCTGCTTCTCGTCGGCCACCTGCACGATGCGCGGCATCAATCCGGCCTGCTCGAACAGCTTTATCGTGAGGTCATGGCTGTGCGGCCGCGAGCGACGGTCCGGGACCAGCATCGGCTCGTCGGCGATGTCGGCCAGCGTGATCGACTTGCGCGTAGCGAGCGCGTGGCGCTGCGGAAACGCCACGATCGCGGTCTCCTGAAGCAGAGGCCGGAACTCCAGCCGCTTGTCCGGCCGGTCGGGCGGACGAACGAAGGCGAGATCGAGCGCGCCGGTCAGGATTTTCGGCAACAGCCGGACGGTCTTGTCCTCCAGCAGCTGGACCGCGACCTCGGGATGTCCGGCGCGGAAGTCACGCAGCAACGGCGGCAGCAACCCCGCCGCCGCGCTGTCGATGGCGCCGACCCGCAGCCGCCGCGCGGCGCCGGCGCGCGAGCGGTTGCGCAGGTTACTCTCCACGGCTTCGACCCGGGCGAGGATGGCGCGGGCGTCGCGCAGCAGCGTCGTGCCGTCCTCGGTGAGCGAGACCGCGCGGGTGGTGCGCGCGAACAGCCGCGTCCCCAGATCCTCTTCCAGCAGCCTGATCTGGCGCCCGAGCGCGGACGGCAGCATCTGGAGATGCTGCGCGGCGCGGCCGAAATGCAGATGCTCGGCCGCCGCCACGAAGCATCGGAGCTGATGCAATTCCATTCGCGGATCCCCTCGTCTCACCGTAGGAGGATTATATCATTTTTTTGTATAAACCAGCGGCAATTGAGTCCCACTCCTGCCCACGCCTAGGCTCGCTGCCACACAACGAGAATCAGGACTTGAGGGAGGCCAGAGTGGCGAGCGAGATTCAGACGCGCGTGCTGCGCAAGATCACCTGGCGCATCGTTCCCTTCATCATGCTGCTCTACTTCGTGGCCTTCATCGACCGCGTCAATATCGGCTTCGCCTCGCTGACGATGAACAAGGACATCGGCCAGTCGCCGACCGTCTACGGTTTTGGCGCCGGCATCTTCTTCTGGGGCTACTTTCTGTTCGAGGTGCCCTCCAACATCATCCTGCACAAGGTCGGCGCCCGGATCTGGATCGCGCGGGTGATGATCACCTGGGGCCTGGTCTCGGCGGCAATGGCGTTCGTGCAGGGTGCGACCAGCTTCTACATCCTGCGCTTCCTGCTCGGCGTCGCGGAAGCCGGCTTCTTTCCCGGCATCATCCTCTATCTCTCCTACTGGTTCCCGGCTCGCCAGCGCGCCGCGGTGACCGCATTGTTCATGGCGGCAGCACCACTCTCGACCGTGCTGGGCTCACCGGTCTCCGGCGCGCTGCTGGAGATGGACGGACTATTCGGCTTCAAGGGCTGGCAGTGGCTGTTCGTGCTGGAGGCGCTGCCGGCCGTGCTGCTCGGCTTCGTCGTGCTTGCGTTCCTCACCGACCGGCCCGAGAAGGCGAAGTGGCTCGCCGACGACGAGCGGCGATGGCTGGTCGAGACCATGAATGAGGAGACCACCAGCAAGGCCGCGACCGCGAGCCATAGCATCTGGCGCGGGCTCGCCGATCCGCGCGTGCTGGCGCTGTCGCTGATCTATTTCGGCACTTCGGCCGGCCTCTACACGCTCGGCGTCTGGGCGCCGCAGATCATCAAGCAGTTCGGCCTGTCCACGCTTCAGGTCGGCTTCCTCAATGCGTTGCCGGCCACGGCTGCCGTCGTCGCAATGGTGCTGTGGGCGCGGCATTCGGATCGCACCGGCGAGCGCACCTGGCACGTCGTGTGGGCCTGCCTGATCGCCGCCGTGGGCCTCGTCTATGCCGGTCTTGCGGCCGGAGTCGTCGCGGTGCTGGTGGCACTGGCGCTGGTCAATATCGGTATCTCCTCGGCCAAGCCGCCGCTCTGGAGCATGCCAACGCTGTTCCTGTCCGGTCCCGCGGCTGCGGCCGGCATCGCCACCATCAATTCGATCGGCAATCTCGGCGGTTTCGTCGGTCCTGCCATGATCGGCTGGATCAAGGACCAGACCGGGAGTTTTGTCGGCGGGCTCTATTTCGTCGCCGGCCTGCTCGTTCTCTCGGCGGTGCTGACCCTGCTATTGTCGCGCGCGCAGACCGCGCCCGTCGAACCCGTCCCGCAATCCCACTGATCTCTCCAACGGAGCTTTCTCATGCGCACCCATTCGATCGCAGCCATTCCCGCCGACGGCATCGGTCCCGAGGTCATCTCGGCCGGAATCCGCGTGCTGGAGGCGCTGGCCAAGCGCAGCGGCGACCTCGCCTTTACCATCAAGACCTTCGACTGGGGCTCGGACTATTACAAGAAGCACGGCGTGATGATGCCAGCCGATGGCCTCACTGAACTGAAGAAGTTCGACGCCATCTATTTCGGCGCGGTCGGCGCGCCCGACGTGCCTGATCACATCACGCTGTGGGGCCTGCGCTTGCCGATCTGCCAGGGCTTTGACCAATACGCCAATGTGCGGCCGACCAAGATTTTGCCCGGCGTCGCCTCGCCGCTGCGCAATGTCGGCATCGGCGATCTCGACTGGGTGATCGTGCGCGAGAATTCGGAGGGCGAATATGCCGGCATGGGCGGCCGCGCTCACAAGGGCCTGCCGGAAGAGGTCGGCACCGAAGTCGCGGTGTTCACCCGCGTCGGCGTCACCCGCATCATGCGTTACGCATTCCAGCTCGCGCAATCGCGTCCGCGCAAATTCCTGACCGTGGTGACCAAGTCGAACGCGCAGCGCCACGGCATGGTGATGTGGGACGAGATCGCAGCCGAAGTCGCCAATGAATTCCCCGACGTCACCTGGGACAAGATGCTGGTCGACGCCATGACTGTGCGCATGACGCTGCATCCGAAGAGCCTCGACACCATCGTGGCGACCAACCTCCACGCCGACATCCTCTCAGATCTCGCCGGCGCGCTGGCGGGCAGCCTCGGCGTGGCGCCGACCGGCAACATCGATCCGCAGCGCCGCTTTCCCTCGATGTTCGAGCCGATCCACGGCTCGGCCTTCGACATCACCGGTAAAGGCATCGCCAACCCGGTCGCGACGTTCTGGACCGGCGCGCAGATGCTCGAGCATCTCGGCGAGAAGGACGCAGCCGCACGGCTGATGAAGGCCGTCGAGCAGGTCTGCGCCGCTGGCGTGCTGACACCTGATGTCGGCGGCAAGGCGAGCACGAAGGACGTGACGGATGCCGTGATCGACGCGATCCACGGCTCGAACGTGTGATCTTCTCCCTCCCCTCGCAAGCAAGGCAAGGTGATGAGGTGACGAAGCACTACTTTCGCCCAGCCGGCGGAGGCGCCGGCGCCGCCATCGCGGCCGCGGCGTCCGGCGGCGTCAAATGGCGCGGGACGATGATCGACTGGCCGGGGGTGAGCGTCGCATTCTCCGGCAGCGAGTTGCTCTGCGCGAGCGTCCACAGCGGCACGCGATTGGCGGCAGCAATGCTTGCCATGGTGTCGCCGCGGCGGACCGGCAGCCGCACGCCGCTATCCCACAACTCGACCAGCGTATCCCCCGGCACCAGATAGCGCAGCGGCACAGCATCGACCTGGATCTGCGGCGGGATGCGCGGCAACTGCGTCACCATGTCGACGATCTGGCGGTGGATGTCGTCGGACTTCTCGATGTTGATGTGCGAGACCCGCGAGTTCTCCTTGAGGTCGTAGCTCGCATAATGGCCGCGGAATCCCGGCACCGCGACCACATTGCCGCCGCCGAGCACGCTGTCGGAGAGGAAGATGTTGATGAAGCGCTCGACATTGAGCGGCACGTCATCGGTTGCATGGGCGGGGTCGATGGTGATGACGAGGCTGATCGGGATGTTCTCCTTGGCCGCCATCTCGGAGATGATCACCGAGCACAGCCCGCCCATGGAATGGCCGATCAGCACGATCGGCGCCGGCGCTTCCTTGTAGCTCGCAATCGCACGATCGCCGATCCATCGGCAGATGGTGAATTCGTAGACGTCGGCCGAGAAGCCGGCCTTGGTCAGCTTCTCGGCAAGCCGGTCCATGCCGGTCGAGAAGATCGGCCCCATCGCGCCGCGAAACAGATAGATCTTCGGCGGTGGCAACGGCTCGGCCGGCGGAAGTGGCGCGACGGCCGGGACCGCAGCCGGCTTCGGCTTGGCGGGCGAGGCCGCGGCCATGCCGGGGTTCAAGGCGAGCAGCGCAACCGCTGCCAGCACCACAAGTCGCCTTGGATCAATCATCAAGTCCCGCAGTCCCACCACAGGAGGCAGACGCCTCCCCGGGGGCTTAGTGACCACCGATTGGGTGGTTTTTGGGGCACGGAACCGAGGCCGCCGTCATCACTGCCTGCTCTTGAGTCGGTTGCGATGCGCGGCCTGCTTGGCGCGGTTGCCGCAGACCGCCATGATGCACCACCGTCGCGCGCGCCTGCGGGTGTGGTCGGCGAACAGCATCGTGCAGTTATGGCCCTCGCACGCCTTCACGCCGGAAAAGTCCTCCTCGCAGACGAACTTCGCCATCGCCTCGCCGACCGGCAGCAACAGGGACTCGGGCGACCGCCAGCGCCGTATCTTTTGCAGCGCGAGGCCGTCACTGCTCTCACCGTGACGTGACACGATCTGCCGGAACGCTTCATCGCGTTCCAAAAGACTATTCAACGGACCAAGCTCTTGCAGCGCCTTCGCCGTGAGCGGCCGGCCTGCATGCTTGCGAACAAAGCCTCTGAACCATTCGCGCAAGGCGCGCGCCTGATCGGCGACCTTGTCCAGCTCGCCCGGCAAGGCGCGCGCTCTCATCGCATCGAGCTCGTCAGATGGAACGAGCTTGGCCTGGCCTAGCCAGTCAATCAGCCCGGCGCCATCGTCGATCCAATCGACGGGCGTATCGACCGGGGTCGCAATCGAATTGAGGAAATCGAGACCGAGCGCGTCGGCAATAAACATGGCAGGCGGTCTGTTTGGCATGTGCGGCTCCCCCAGCCGGACGGAATACATTAACATAACCTGTAAAATGGCCGTTGACAAGTTACTATCAAGGAACGTAACCTACAAATAGACTTGAACAGGTTACGATGGAGAGATGAAGATGGCCCGAGGCAATGTCACGGTGGTCCTTGCCCATGGCGCGTGGGCGGACGGATCGAGCTGGGCGCGCGTCATCACCGCGCTCGGGGCCGAGGGGATCAAGGCGCAGGCGGCGCCGCTGCCGCTGACCTCTTTGGCTGACGATATCGCGGCCCTGAACCGCAGCTTGGATCGAACCGAGGGGCCGATCGTGCTAGCCGGCCACGCCTATGCCGGCGCGGTGATCGCACTCGCACGTCCTGCCCGCGTGAAGGCGCTGGTCTATGTCGCGGCCCTTGCCCCCGACGAGAGCGAGAAGGTTGCGGACGTGTTCTATCGCCTTCCGCCGCATCCGCAGGCGCCGAAGCTTGCTCCCGACGACAATGGCCTGATCTGGCTGCCCGAGGACGCCTTCGCAGCGGCGTTCGCGCAGAACGCCCCGGCGGAAGATCGTGCCGTGCTCGCGGCCGTGCAGCGGCCGATCTCTCTGAACTGCATCACGGTCCCGGCCGGCCGCCCGCTCTGGAAGGATATCCCGAGCTGGTTCCTGATCGCCGAGCAGGATCGCATGATCGTGCCAGAGACGCAGCGCTACATGGCGGAGCGTATGAAGGCGAACATCCGCGCCTTCCCCGTCGATCACACACCGAGCGTCACGGCACCGGCGGCCGTCACCGACATCATTCGCGACGCGGTCCGCACCGTGAGCGGCAACTAAGGCGCCTGCGCCACCGGCGTCGCGCCGGCGCCGTTCCAACTTTCTTAAGGCAACCCCAATGACGGAGACTGCCATGACCTCCACCAGATATCGCACGGCCGACATCGACGGCTTCAAGGTGTTCTATCGCGAAGCCGGGCCTATCCGCGCACCGAAGCTCCTACTGCTGCACGGCTTCCCGAGCGCCGGCCACATGTTCCGTGACCTGATCCCGCTGCTGGCCGACAAGTTTCACCTGGTCGCGCCCGATCTTCCCGGCTTCGGCCAGTCCGACATGCCGTCGCGCGAAGCGTTCAGCTACACCTTCGACAACATCGCGCGCGTGATCGAGCGCTTCACCGAGGTGATCGGCTTCGACCGCTTTGGAATCTATGTCTTCGACTATGGCGCGCCGACCGGCTTCCGATTGGCACTCAGCCGTCCCGAGCGGGTCACGGCCATCATCTCGCAAAACGGCAACGCCTATGAGGATGGGTTGAGCGAAGGCTGGACTCCGATCAAGGCCTATTGGCAGGATCCATCGCCCGCCAATCGCGACGCGCTGCGCGCCTTCCTCACACCGGAGACGACGCGCTGGCAGTACACGCATGGCGTACCCGATCCGAGCCTGGTGTCACCGGACGGCCAGAACCTCGACAATTTCTATCTGGCGCGGTCGGGCTCCGATGACGTGCAGCTCGACCTGTTCGGCGACTACAAAAGCAATGTCGCGCTCTATCCCGCCTTCCAGGAGTATTTCCGCAAGCACAAGCCGCCCTTCCTCGCGGTCTGGGGCAAGAACGATCCCTTCTTCATTCCGCCCGGCGCCGAAGCGTTCAAGCGCGACAATCCCAACGCGGTCGTCAAATTCCTCGACACCGGTCATTTCGCGCTGGAGACGCATGCAAGCGAGATCGCGGATGCCATTCGCGCCTTCCTGGCGTAGCGAGAGCAGTCCGCTGCGGCGGCGTGCCTTCACCGCATGGACAAGACAATGCCGCCGCCGACATGGATTTCGACGGCGGCATGATGAGGTCAGCCGCTACGGGCGAAAGCTTCAGTTCCTCGCCGGCGCCACAGCCGCGGCCGAGTGCGCAGCCCGCGGAGCGCCGGGTTCGGCGACCGGTCCAGCCGGACCGCGCGAGCGGGCGATCGCGGCATCGATCTCGGCGATCACGCGGCGCTGGATTGCCTCGTTCTTGTCGATGGTGATGTGACCGACGCCGCTGCCGCGCACGTCGACATTGTCGAGCTTGCCACGGAGACCGGACGCGGCCCGCACCGGCTCACCCGGACCGTCGCCGATATAGATGTTGATGTAGCGCTCGGCACCGGTCGTCAGCTTGGTCTTGAACACGGAGTCGAGCCCGATCGCGAGCTTTACGGGCACGCCGAGCTGGTTGAGCTTGGCGATCATGTCGGGCAGCGCGGTCGCGCCCGATGAATGCCCGACCAGCACGATGGTCTTGAGCCGGCCCGCCTTGTAGTTCGCAGCCGCCTCATCGGCGAGCGAGGACCAGGACACGAAGTTCGCGACGGTCACCGGGATGCCCTGCGCCTGGAGGCGGGCGCCGATCGTGTCGAGCCCGAGCGAGAAGATGTTGAGCACGCCGCGGAGCAAATAGACATGCGTCGTCGCGGCAGCCTGGCTCGGCGCCGCCTTGGCGGTGGTCGGGCTCATGGCAACAGCTGACAGCAGGAGCAGGCAGATCGCCCACATACGGAGGGTGGACAACTGGCTGGCGCCGGCGGTGTGACAGCCGTTCGGTCTCATCGATCTTTTCCCTGGGGACATACGCTTCGCGATTGGCCGGAATCGTAGCCACGGGCCGCTCGCAGACGCAACAAAGAGCCGCGTGAACGGCGATCTTAGCCGCAATCCGTGACCATCGCGCAACACTTGCCTGAAACCTGCCACCGAAGCGCCTGTTTTGAGACCAATTTTCTCCGGCCAATTGCGACGGGGCAACGGCATTCCTATTTCAGGGCTCCGCTGCTCCCCGCCCGACAGGGTGCGGGTTCCGGCGCCTCCCTCCCCACCCCACCGGCCATCATGTCCTCCATCATTTCCGTCGCCAATCTGTCGAAGACCTATGGGTCCGGCTTCAAGGCGCTCAAGAACGTCAATCTCGACATCAAGCGCGGCGAGATTTTTGCGCTGCTCGGCCCCAACGGCGCGGGCAAGACCACGCTGATCTCGATCATCTGCGGCATCGCCAATCCCAGCGAGGGCAAGGTTCTCGTCGGCGGCGAAGACATCCAGACCTCCTATCGCAAGGCACGCTCGCTGATCGGCCTGGTGCCGCAGGAGCTGCACACAGACGCGTTCGAGAGCGTGTGGGCGACCGTGAGCTTCTCCCGCGGCCTGTTCGGCAAGCCGAAGAATCCTGCGCACATCGAGAAGATCCTCAAGGACCTGTCGCTCTGGGACAAGAAGGACAACAAGATCATCACGCTGTCCGGCGGCATGAAGCGCCGCGTCATGATCGCGAAAGCGCTGTCGCACGAGCCGCAGATCCTGTTCCTGGACGAGCCGACCGCCGGCGTCGACGTCGAGCTACGCAAGGGCATGTGGGAGGTGGTCCGCACGCTTCAGCAGTCCGGTGTCACCATCATCCTCACCACGCATTACATCGAGGAAGCCGAGGAGATGGCCGACCGCATCGGCGTCATCAACAAGGGCGAGATCGTGCTGGTCGAGGACAAGGCCACCTTGATGCAGAAGCTCGGCAAGAAGCGGCTGACGCTGCATCTGCAGCCCACGCTCGCCGCGCTGCCGGAGAGCCTCGCTCATTACGAGCTCGACCTTTGCGACAGCGGTGCGACGCTGGTCTACGATTACGACACCAAGGGCGAGCGCACCGGCATCACCAGCCTGCTCAGCGACCTCCGCACCGCCGGCATCCGTTTCAACGATCTCGACACGACCCAATCGTCGCTCGAGGACATCTTCGTCGACCTCGTGAGGGCGTCATGAATTACCGCGCCGTCCGCGCCATCTATCTGTTCGAAATGGCGCGCACCTGGCGCACGCTGCTGCAGAGCATCGTTTCGCCCGTGGTTTCGACCTCGCTCTATTTCGTGGTGTTTGGTGCTGCGATCGGCTCGCGCATCAGCCAGGTCGAGGGCGTGAGCTACGGCACCTTCATCGTGCCGGGCCTCATCATGCTCTCGGTGCTGACGCAAAGCATCGCCAACGCCTCGTTCGGCATTTACTTCCCGAAATTCACCGGCACGATCTACGAGATCCTGTCGGCGCCGATTTCTTACTTCGAGATCGTGCTTGGTTATGTCGGTGCGGCTGCGACCAAGTCGATCATCCTCGGCCTGATCATTCTCGCCACCGCCGGGCTGTTCGTGCCGCTGCACATCCATCATCCGGTCTGGATGCTGACCTTCCTGGTGCTGACGGCGGTGACGTTCAGCCTGTTCGGCTTCGTCATCGGCATCTGGGCCGACGGGTTCGAAAAGCTCCAGATGATCCCGATGCTGGTGGTGACGCCGCTGACCTTCCTCGGCGGCAGCTTCTATTCCATCGACATGCTGCCGCCCACCTGGCGCACCGTCGCACTGCTCAACCCGGTCGTCTATCTGATCTCGGGCTTCCGCTGGAGCTTCTACGAGATCGCCGATGTCAGCGTCGCCGTCAGCATCGGCATGACGACGGCGTTCCTGGTGATTTGTCTCGCCGTGATCTGGTGGATTTTCCGGACCGGCTATCGGCTAAAGAACTGACCGTCATTCCGAGCGCGCTCCGCGCACCCGGAATGACGGCGTGTTACCTGTAGCAGCGGAAATGATGGTACCCATCATAATAGCCGCGACAGTGGCGGTGGCCGTGATAGGGGATACCCAAAATACCATCGACAGCACCAACAGCACCACCGACACCGGCGCCAACGACACCGCCGACAGCGCCGCCCACGGGACCAGCGATGCGGTTACCCTCGTAAGAACCTTCCTGAGCGCCACGCACAATGCCCTGGGCGTGGCTGGCTTGCGGCACGCAAGCCAGGGCAAGAAGGACGGCGGCGGCCGCGAAGAGCAGGCGGACGGGCAGACCCGCCGGCAACTGCGCAGCGGCAATACGAGCTTTGTTCATCTTGAATCCCCAAGGGTAAGTGGCGGCGGCGACAGCCGCCAATTGGCAGGCCGTGTTCAACGCCCGAAGCGGCCAAATGGTTGCGCCTTTGTGACGAATTGTCGGCGCTGTGAACGCAGCTTCCGCTCGCGAAAATGTCAGCATCGCCAGAGCCGGCGCGGCACAAAGCGGCCTTGCTTACGCCCGGCATCACGTTAACGATGGGTGCGGCAGGCCGCTGGAACGAAAGCCGGATTGCAGCCATAGTGCACGCCGGGGGACGGAGAGCCGCGGCGTTATTGTTTGAGCATGATCTTTTCGGAAAACCGCTACACACTTTTCCGGATCATGCTCTAGCGCGAACAGGCCGGAGGCCAGAATTCAAATGCGTTCCTTTTTCATTGCGTTCACGTCCCTGATGCTTTTGAGCGCGGGCACCGCGCAGGCCAAGGTCGACATTACGATCGACAAGGACAATCAGCAGATGACCGTCGTGGTCGACGGCGTCACGCGCTACCACTGGCCGGTGTCGACCGGCATCCCCTCGCGCGAGACGCCGGGCGGCGCCTTCCGCGCGTTCCGCATGGAAGAGGATCACTACTCCAAGGAATTCGACGACGCGCCGATGCCGCACTCGATCTTCTTCACCAAGATCGGACATGCCATCCACGGCACCGACTCGGTCGGACGATTGGGTACGCCCGCCTCACATGGCTGCGTGCGGCTGTCGCGCCAGAACGCTTCGACGCTCTACGCGCTGGTGCAGGAGCAGGGCGTGCTCAACACCACGGTGACGCTGACCGGCTCGGCGCAGGTGGCGCTGGCCCGCAACCCGCGCGGTCGCGCCAACAATGCGGTGGCCCGCGCCCAGCAGCCAGCTGAGGAGCAGTACGCGACCTCGGGCGATCCCGTGAATTTGACGCCGCCGATGCAGCCGGCCCGCCGCTACATGCCGCAGGACGACAACTACATCTATCCCGCCGACGGAAGCGACACCGGCGCGCGCTATCCGGCGCCGCGCCCGGTCACCCGCCCCTATGGCACGCAGGTCTACCAGCAGCTGCCGCAACCGCAGCCGACGTACGACCAGGGCTATGGCCAGCAGGGCTACTACTATCAGCAGCAGCAACAGCCCCGGCAGTATTATCAGCCGCGCAATTATTATTACCAAAACTGAGGTTATCTGAACGCGGCGTCGCCGCGTTTCGATGATCTTTCGCACTGCATCGACGAAGGCGCGGGCGACCGGCTCGAGGATATCGGGCCGGTCGCGGTAAGATCGTCTGCCGGCGTGTGGAAGGTTTGATGGCGGCCGGCCATGCCGAGGAAATTGGCGTAGCCTGCCGCATGCACGTCGCCTAGCTCGCCGACCGCCTGCTACTCCCACCTTGCGTCGCTGCGTTCATCTGCGCCGGCAGCGAATCAAAATCGTTGTCGCGCTGGGGCGGCGGCCGGCTGCGATACGGTCAGGGCCGCGAGGAAAAGGTCGGCGAACAAGCGGGCACGGTTCATGCAAAAATCCCGTCACGCGCGTCAAACTGCAATTTTGGGAGGATAAGGGCGGCCGTTGCCGCTGTCGACCGGGGGAAATCGCGCCAACCTGTGCACGAAATGAGCAGCCGGGCGACGCAGGAAAGCAACAGTCCCCAACCTTCAACGCCGCGGCGTTTGGGCCAAATTGACAACCTTGAGGTCGCCCGTATTGTCGTTCCGACTGTTTCTGGGAAATGACATGACACGCGAGCAGATTTCGGATTTCTGCGTTACGGCGCTAGCCAACATCCTGCGAATTTCGAAGGACCGTGTCGACACCGGCACGAAATTCAGCCGCCTCGGCCTCGATTCGGCGATGCTCGTCTATCTCATGATGGAGCTCGAGGAGAAGCTCGACCTCGAACTGTCGACGGATGACTTCTACGACCACCCTACAGTTGAGGCGCTGTCGCGATTTCTCGCCGACAAGCGCGCGCTCCGCTCCGCCGCCTGAGGGCGGCTGAAGCCGGCGCAATCCAGATGGACAATCTCCGCTCACTCGTCGCGCTGCTGGCGCGGCGCGCGGCGGGGCAGGCTGACGATCGCGCCTATGTCTTCGTCTCCGATCGCGCGACGGAGGAAGCAGTCCTCACCTTCCGTCAACTCCATGAGACCGCAACCGCCCTCGCCGCGCGCCTGAGCGCGTCCGCACGGCCCGGCGACCGCGCGATCCTGGTGTTTCCGCCAGGCATCGAATTCATGGTGGCGTTCTTCGGCTGCCTGATGGCGGGGATCATCGCCGTGCCGATGATGATGCCCCGGCGAAACAGCGCCCGCGATTCCAGCGCAGCGATTCTCGCCAATTGCACGCCGGCGCTCGCGCTGACGACCACCGCATTCGCAATGCGCGGTGACCTGGAGGCGCGCTTTGCGCAGGAGGATATCCGGTGGATCGAAGTCGACCTCACTGAAGCGGCCGGCTCGACGATCGATCTGCCGGAGCCAGCGCCCGACGACATCGCCTTCCTGCAATACACCTCCGGTTCGACCTCCGAGCCGAAGGGCGTCATGGTGAGCCATGCCAATCTGCTCGCCAATCTCGAGATGATCCGGATCGCGCTCGGCAACACCGGGCAATCGACCTATGTCAACTGGGTGCCGCTCTATCACGACATGGGGCTGATCCTGAACGCGCTGCAGGCCCTCTATGTCGGCGCGACCTGCGTGCTGATGGCGCCGAACGCGTTCATGCAGCGGCCGCTCGGCTGGCTGCGCGCGATCTCGCATTATCGTGCGGAGGTCGCCTGCGGGCCCAATTTCGGCTTTGACCTCTGCGTCAGCCGCTATCGCGCCGATCAGATGGAGGGCGTGGACCTGTCCTCGCTCCGGGTCGCGCTCAACGGCGCCGAGCCGGTGCGCGCCGATACCATCGCGGGCTTCATCGAAACGTTTGCGCCGCACGGATTCGATCCCCGCGTGATGTATCCCGCCTATGGCATGGCAGAAGCGACGCTCCTGATCTCCGGCGGGACGCGCGGTGGCGGCCACGTCACACGCAGCGTCAGCCGCGCCGCGCTTCAAGCCCATGCGGCCGAGGCGCCGGCGGATCCCGGCGACTCGCAGCTCGTCGTCGGTTGCGGCCGCGCGCTTGTCGGCGAGCGGATCGCCATTGTCGACCCCGAGCAGCGCCGACGGCTTCCGGCCGACCGCGTCGGCGAAATCTGGGTCAGCGGCGCCAACGTCGCACGCGTCTACTGGCGCAACGATGCGGCGACGCGCGAAGAGCTCAATGCGGAGATCGCGGATGAGGATGGCCGGTGGCTGCGCACCGGCGACCTCGGCTTCCTCGATCGTACCGGCGAATTGTTCGTCACCGGCCGGATCAAGGATCTCATCATCATCCGTGGCATCAACCATTATCCGCAGGACATCGAGCGCACCGTGCAGTCGCTGGACAACGCATTGCGTGAGAACTGCGGCGCCGCTTTTTCCGTGCCGGATGAACATGGCGAGGAAAGTCTCGTCATCGTCCACGAGGTCGAACGCACTGCGCGCCATACGATCGACACGGCCGAGATCAAGGGCCAGATCCGCGAGGCCATCGCCGACAGCCACGAGCTCTCCGCCCGACATGTCGCGCTGATCCGTCCCGGCGCGCTGCCAAAAACCACCAGCGGCAAGATCCAGCGCAAGCTTGCGCGCAGGCTCTGGCTCGACGGTGGATTCGAGGAGATCGGCTGAGCCGGCTCAGAAATCGATCGTCGCGCTCTCGCCATCGCGCAGGCTGGCGATAATGCCTTGCTCGATCCGGCGCGCGAGTTTCGGGCGATAGTGGATGAAGTCGGCGAAGTTGTCGCGATCGCGGGTCAGCGCGTTGTCGACACGATAGCTGATGAAATTGCTGCGCGGACGCCCCGCGATGACGGCTTTCAGCGCGGCATCGCAAGCGACGCGCTCCAGCGCCACATCCGTGCCGGGCTTCGGCACGGTGGCCGCGAAAGTCGGCGGCACGATGATGACGATCGGCACGTCGGCCGGCAGCTTCCTGACGATCTCTACCAGCGCAGCGATCTCCGGGAATGTCGCCCGCGTCCCGGCGGATGTAGCCGGCGCCGGATCCCTGGGCCAGCCGACCTCCTTGAATTGGCCAGGCGGCCAGATGTCCTCATAGCTGACAAAGCCGTCCGGATTCATCCGCTGCCGCCAGCCGAGCCCGATGCTGAGCCGCTGAAAGGCCTGCTCGATCGCGTGCCAGGAGATCAGCCGCACCGCGTAGGTGACGACACTTCGGTCGTAGAGCCAATAGGGAAACGGAGCGCCCTCCTCCTTCGGCCGCGCATGAACGCACCAGCCGGGATCGGCCGCGAGCACCAGCGCGCCGACCTGCTTGTGATTGCGCAGGAAGAAATCGAGCACCGCGAGCTGCTCGCGCGGAGCCGAGCCGGTGGTGTAGAGCTGCACGAAGCGCAGGCCCGTCGCGCCGGACAATTCCGCCGGCGCGATCAGCTGCGCCGTCGAGTTGCCGAGGATGGCCGCGTTGAAATTCGGATCTCTGGCGCGGCTCGCGGCCGTGATCTGGGTGAGACGATTGTCGACGCCATTGATGCCGAGCAGGCCGAGCTTGCCGCTGTCATAGGGATCGACGACCACCATCAGCGCCAGCACCAGCACGGCCGCGCCGATCAGCGTACCCATGCAGGCTATGATGCCCCTCCCCCAGCCGGGATCGGTCTCAGAACTTGAAGTAGACGAATTCATGGAGATCCCGACCACCCATATGGAGCAGCAAAGCGAAAAGGCAGATCCCGAGCACGCCCGCAAGCCAGGGACTCGGGCGGCGCGTGAAGAATGCGACGATGTCCTGACTGGCCGGCAACAAGAAGGCGAACAACGGCGCCACGATCAGCGGCCAAAGGTGCTGCCCGCGCGCGAGCGGCAGCGGCTGGGCGAGCCCGGCGAAAACATGCCAGGCGGCCTCGACCGAGCCGGCGCGAAAGATCACGCCGGTTGCCAGCACGAACAGCACGGTGAGAGCCCAGCCGAACCATGACGGGAAGTGCGGGCCATAGCGCCGCAACAACGAGCAGACCACCTGCGCAAGACCGTGCAGCACGCCCCAAAGGACAAAAGCCCAACTCGCGCCATGCCACAAGCCGCACAGCGCCATGGTGATCAGCATTGCGCCGAAGAACTGCACCGGCAGAAAGCGCCGCGGCAGGATGCGCAGATTGACCAGAGGGTAGAAGACATAGTCGCGCAGGAACAGCATCAGCGTGATATGCCAGCGCTGCCAGAAATCCTGGATGTTGGTCGAGCGCAGCGGCGCATTGAAATTGTAGGGCAGCTGCACCCCGAACAGCAGCCCAAGGCCGATCGCGATGTCGGAATAGCCGGAGAAGTCGAACAGGATCTGGAACGAGAAGCAGAAGGCGAGCCAGCCGTCGCCGCTCGCAAGCGGCCCAGCCGTCGCCTGCATGTAGATGGGATCAAGCAGGTGCGCGATGCTGTCGGCGATCACGATCTTCTGGAACAGGCCGAGCGCGATGAAGCAGATCGCGATGCAGAATTGACGCTGCCAGCCCGGCACATAGACCTGCCTGCCGAACTGATGCATCACCTCCGACCAGCGCGCCAGCGGCCCCGCGATCGCCTGCGGAAAGAAGGCGATGTAGAGCGCGTAGCGATCGATCGCGTAGAGCGGCGCCTTGCCGCGCCGGAGATCGACCAGATACATGATGTGATGGAAGGTGAAGAAGGAGATGCCGAGCGGCAACCCGATGTCGAGCGTCGGCAACGTGGCACCCAGCACATGCCCGAGGTTGGCGAGGATGAAGTTGGCGTATTTGAACAGCGCGAGCACGCCGATATCGAGCAAGATGACGAGCGTCAGCACCGCCTTCCACTTCACCCGCCCATAGGCGACCGAGGCGAGCCAGTTGATGACGATCGAGGCGATCAGGAGCAGGACGAAGGACGGACTGCCCCAGGCGTAGAAGGCCAGCGACAGCGCCACCTGCACGACGATGCGCAAGCGCGGATAGGGATCGAACAGGCGGTAGATCAGCAGTGCCGCCGGCAGGAACACCAGGAGGAAGGGATAGTCGTTGAACAGCATCGGTTCAGCGCTGCGCCGTCATCGCCGGATGCCGATCCTCAGCCCGTTTCCAGATCGGGCGCGGCATCGCCCGGCTGCTGCAGCATGCGCCGGGCGATCTTCTCCTCGCTCGGCACCTTGACGTCCCAGGCGAGTCCGAGCGCCTCCAGCGCGCGGATGAAGATGAAGCCGGGATCGAACTCGAACCAGCGCAGGCCGAAGGCCGCCGAATACGGGAACGCGTGGTGGTTGTTGTGCCAGCCCTCGCCCCAGGCGAGCCAGGCCATCACGCCGAGATTGCGGCTGTTATCGTCACGGGTGACGAAGGGCTGCGCGCCAAACGTGTGCATGATGGAGTTGATGGCGGACATGGTCTGCTCGACCACGAACATGCGCACCACGCCGCCCCAGAGCAGGCCCGTCAGCGCGCCCCACAGGCTCATGGTGGCGAGGCCGCCAATCGCCGCCGGCAGCACCAAGCCGAGCGCGACCCAGCTGTAATAATAGCTGTTGACCGCAACCAGGGTGCGGTTGGCCATCAGATCCGGCACGTAATGGGCGACGTTGGGATAGTCGTGTGCGATCATCCAGGTCAAATGCGAGTGCAGAAAGCCGCGCAGGCGGCCCAGCACGCCGCCGCCATGCAGACGCGGCGAATGCAGATCGCCGTCGTGGTCGGACAATTCGTGGTGCCGCCGGTGCATCGCCGCCCAGGACAGCATCGGGCCGCGCCCGGCCATCGATCCCATCACGATCAAGATCGCGCTCATCCCGGTCGAGGTGGCAAAGGCGCGATGGGTGAACAGGCGGTGATAGCCGACGGTCAGCCCAAGCCCGGTGATCAGCCAGAAGCCGAACAACAGGCTGAGCTCAACGATGCCGATCGGACGATAGAAGAGGAGGCCCAGCGCAATCAGCGTACCGACAAAGGGCAAAACGTCGAAAATGATGAAATGCCGCCGCTGCATCTTGTGAAAATGCCGACTGCGAATGATGCGGTGATCGCGTTTCTGTTGCACGGTCGGGATTCCAAGGCGAGGTCTATGAGTACATACCGGCAGAGCGGACGCAACCGCAAGCTGCGGCCCCAGGTTTCAACAGGCGCAAAAGGCTGTAAAACAGGCTGGACGCGCTCAGCCGCGTTCAAGCATTGTTGTTTCACTTGCCACCGGAACTGTGATGACGTCACGTACTACGACAATATTGACTTTGCTATCACTTCTCATTTCGGGAAAGGCCATGGCTTTCGATCTCGAGGCGCATCGCGGCGGGCGGGCGCTGCTGCCGGAGAACACCCTGCCGGCCTTTGCCAATGCCCTCGCGATGGGCGTGGACACGCTGGAACTGGACGTCGGCGTCACCGCCGACGGCGAGGTCGTCGTGTCGCATGAGCGCGGGCTCAATCCCGATCTCGCGCGGGATGCGAATGGCGCCTATGTCACGGCGCCCGGCACGCCTTTCGTGAAACTGCGGTTCGCCGATGCCAGGGCCTACGACGTCGGCCAAATCCGGCCGGACAGCGCCTATGCGAAGCAATTTCCCGACCAGCGCGCCGTGCCGGGGACCCGCATTCCCACGCTGAAGGAGCTGTTCGCGCTGGTGCGCAAATCCGGCAACGAACGCGTGCGCTTCAATATCGAGACCAAGATCGATCCGGATCATCCGGATGAATCGCTTGGCCCGCAGGCCTTCGTCGCAAAGCTGCTCGGGGTGATCGCAGACGAGAAATTTTCCGACCGCGTCATGATCCAGTCGTTCGACTGGCGGACCCTGCTGCTGGTCCAGCAGCAGGCCCCGACAATTCCGACCGTGTACCTGACGCTCCAGCGCGGCTCGGCACCGACCGTCGTCCTCGACAAGGCCGCCAGCTGGACGGCGGGTTACAGCCCGGCCGATCACGGCGGCTCGCTGCCGCGCACGATCAAGGCCGCGGGCGGCGCGGTGTGGTCGCCCTATTTCGGCGACGTGACCGCGGCGCTTGTCACTGAAGCCCAGACTCAGGGATTGCGCGTGGTGGTCTGGACCGTCAACAAGCCCGACGACATGGCGCGTATGATCGAGATCGGCGTCGACGGCATCATCTCCGACCGGCCCGACCTGTTGCGGCAGGTCGCCGGCGAGAAGGGAATTGCGCTGCCTGCGGGAACGCCGGTCGAGCCGTAAGTCCGAGCGTTACTGCTCGCCGTAGCGCAAGCGTCGATACAGCGCGCCCAGGATGTTGGAATAGTCGTCGGTCCAGACCCGCACCTTCTCGTCCGCGTCGGTCTCCTCCCATTGCTTGGAGGACGCCAGCTTGCCGACGTCACCAGCTTCGCGCGCGGAGATGACGACGTCGGTGGAGAAGATGTAGTCGGCGTCGCGGCCCGAATCCTCGTCGTAGACCCAGCTCTTCAGATCGTTGGCATCGGCGATCCCGACCACGACGGGCTCGAGATCGAGGTGCCGGTTGGAGACGTGCATCACCACGGCGCCGTGCGGGGCGAGCTTGTCCTTGTAGATCTTCATCGCCTCCTCGGTCGCGAGATGGATCGGGATCGCATCCGACGAATAGGCATCGACGATGATGAGGTCGTAGACACCGTCGGGCTCCCTGGCGAAGGTGAGACGCGCATCCCCAATCACCGGCTTCAGGTCCGGCAGGCAGCTCGAGATGTAGCGGAAATTTTTGGGGTCACGCGCGGCATCGACCATGGACTGGTCGATCTCGAAAAATTTCCAGTCCTCGCCGGGCTCCGCGGCGCAGGCGAGCGTGCCCGATCCGACACCGATCGCCGCGACCTTCAACGGCGCGCCCTTGCGCTCGCGCATCGCGGTGACGGCCTGACCGATGCCGCCATCCTTATGATAATAGGTGATCGGCTCGGGCCGGCCGGTGACGGGCGTGCCGTCATTGTTGCGGAAGCGCTCGGCGCCGTGAATCGTGGTGCCGTGCATCAGCACGTGGAAATAGCCGCCCGGCGTCACCACGATCTTGTGCACGCCGAAGAAGCTGCGCACCGTGGTGACGCGGCCCTCGTCGGCCGGATAGATCCGCATCAGGGCCAGCGCTAGCGCGACTGTTGCAAAGATCTTCCAGCGATCCGCATTGAGCGCCAGCGCCAGAAGCGCTGCGAGCACGCCGACGGCGCCGGCGACCCAGACGCGGTGATCCTCGAACCAGGTCGAAAGATCCCCTGTCATGTACGTCGGTGCAACCAGCGCCGCCGCGAGAACGGCAAGCGCCAGCCAGTACCATCTCACGACGCCTGCAAGACGCTCGCTCGCCGACGGCCGGCAGAGCGCGGCGAGCGCGACCAGGATCGGATATTCGGCGATCCATGAGAAGGTGAATGGCGCGACGAGGCCTGCAAAGAGACCGCCGACCATGCCGCCGAACGACAGCGCGACATAGAATCCGGTGAGATATTTGGCTGCGGGCCGGGTCCGCGCCAGTTCGCCGTGGCAGGCCATGGCGATGACGAAGAAGCACAATTGATGGCCGCCGAGCGTGAGCAGCAAATTCTGCTCGCCGCCGAAGGCGAGCAGAAAGATGACGCCCGCGATCGCGACCGGCTGCAGCATCAGCATCCATTTGTGCGGCAACAGTGGCCGCGACTGGAACACTAGCACCCAGGTCAGCAGATATAGCGACAGTGGCAGCACCCACAGCAGCGGCGCCGCCGCGACGTCGGTCGAGATATGCGCGGTGACTGCGATGAGAAGCCCTGACGGCACCGCGGCGAGGAAGATCCAGCGCAGCCGCGTCACCAGCGTCGGCGCCGGCGCGTTTGCGTCCTCGGTGCGCGCGTCGGCCACCGCGAGCTTCGGCGAGCGCAGCAACAGCACGCCACAGGCCGCAATCAGAAGAATCAAGACGCCATAGCCGCCGGTCCAGAGCCGGTTCTGCGTGTGCAGCGTGTACATCGGCTCCAGCAGGAACGGATAGGACAACAGCGCGAGGAAGCTGCCGATGTTGGAGGAGGCATAGAGGAAATAGGGATCGCGGCCATCAGGATGGCCGGTGCGGACGAACCAGGCCTGCAGCAGCGGATTGTTGGCGGCAAGCGCGAAGAACGGCAGGCCGATCGACATCACGAACAGGCCGAGCAGCCAGAATGCGTAACCCGACGCTGGTGGCTCGCCATAAGCACTGGCAATCCCGAGCGGCAGCGTGACGAAGGCCGCGATCAGCAGCACGAGATGCACAACCACCGGAACCACGCGATTCCTGATCTGCATGAGGAGATGCGCATAGGCGTAGCCCGCCAGCAGCAGCGACTGGAAGAACACCATCGCCACCGACCACACCGCCGGCGAGCCGCCGAGCCGCGGCAGCACCATTTTCGTGAACAGCGGCTGCACCGAGAACAGCAGCAGCGCGCTGACGAAGATCGCGGCGGTATAGACCGTCAGCAGCAGCCGGTTGCGCGACGTGGACGGCTGCTCCGTGGCGGCGGGTTGCACGATCGAATCCATGGAAGCTCCGGCTTACCCCCGGCGGCTGCCGGGCGCGCGCAATGGAGCACACCGCGCCCGAACGGGCAATAAATGGTCTCGTGATGTTGCATCAGGAAATGCCTGATATACAGCTGTCATTCCGGGCGCGGTCCTCTGGACCATCTGGAATGACGGTGGAACATTCTGAAATCAATCATGAGCGAAACCGACGTCGTCATCATCGGCGCTGGCCATAACGGCCTCACCTGCGCAGCCTATCTCGCGATGGCGGGCTTGCGCGTGCATGTGGTCGAACGCCGCAAGGTGGTCGGCGGGGCGGCGGTCACGGAGGAGTTTCATCCGGGCTTCCGCAATTCGGTCGCGGCCTACACCGTGAGCCTGCTCAACCCGAAGGTCGTCCGCGATCTGGGCCTTACCGAGCAGGGCCTGCGCGTCGTCGAACGGCGCGCCCAGAATTTTCTGCCCGCGCCTGACGGCAACTATCTCCTCACCGGCGAGGGGCGGACGAAGGCCTCCGTCGCGCGGCTCAGTGCGCGCGATGCCGATGCGCTCGACGGGTTTTCGCGCGAGCTCGAGGACATCGCCGACGTGCTACGGCAGTTCGTGCTGCGGGCGCCACCGAACCTGCTCGGCAGCTTTGGCATTGGCGCGATCCGCGAGGCCGCGAACGCGTTGAGTACGGCCAACATCCTGCGCGGCCTGACGCTGGAGCAAAGCCGCAGCCTGCTCGATCTCTTCACCCGCTCCGCCGGCGAGATGCTGGACGAGCGGTTCGAGCACGATCTCGTCAAGGCGCTGTTCGGCTTCGACGCCATCGTCGGCAATTATGCGAGCCCCTACGCCGCCGGCTCGGCCTATGTGATGCTGCATCATGCCTTTGGCGAGGTGAACGGCAAGAAGGGCGTCTGGGGCCACGCCATCGGCGGCATGGGCGCGATCACGCAGGCGATGGCGCGCGCTGCGCGCGGGCGCGGCGTCACGATCGACACCGATGCCGGCGTGCGCGAGGTGATCGTCGAGCGCGACCGCGCCGTCGGCGTGGTGCTGGAGAATGGAACGACGATCCGCGCCAGATATGTCGCGGCCAACGTCAATCCAAAGCTGCTCTATACCCGGCTGGTCGCGGCCGATGCCCTTCCGTCCGATTTCCTCGCCCGCATCCGTCACTGGAAGAACGGCTCCGGCACCTTCCGCATGAACGTGGCACTGGATCGCCTGCCCTCTTTCACCGCGTTGCGTGGCGATGGCGATCATCTCACCTCCGGCATCATCCTGGCGCCTGATCTCGGCTATATGGACCGCGCGTATCTCGATGCACGGGCGCAGGGCTGGAGCCGGCAACCGATCGTCGAGATGCTGATCCCCTCGACGCTCGACCACACGCTCGCGCCCGCGGGACAACACGTCGCGAGCTTGTTCTGCCAGCACGTCGCGCCGGAGCTGCCGGACGGCAAGTCCTGGGACGACCACCGCGAGGAGGTCGCCGATCTGATGATCGCGACGGTGGACAGCTACGCGCCGGGCTTTGGAACAAGCGTGCTCGGGCGCCAGATCCTCTCCCCGCTCGATCTCGAACGGCAGTTCGGGCTCCTCGGCGGCGACATCTTCCACGGAGCACTGACCTTGAACCAGCTGTTCTCGGCGCGGCCGATGCTGGGCCATGCCGATTATCGCGGGCCCCTGAAGGGCCTCTATCACTGCGGCTCCGGCGCCCATCCCGGCGGCGGCGTCACCGGCGCGCCAGGCCACAACGCGGCGCAGGCGATCTTGCGGGATCACCGCGGCCTGTTCGCAAGCCGTGGATAGGTCTGTGGACGGGCTGTGGACAGGCCTGTTGGCAGAGCTGTGGTGAAGCCGTGGAAACCTGGCCGGGCGGCTTGGTACAGGCCGGGATCAAGCTGTGGAGAAGGGGTTGATAAGCCGCGTATAAGCCGGCGGGTCGCGAGCTGATCCATGAGCGGACAACCTGTGGAGCTCCTACCGAAACGAGCTCAAAAACGACTTCACCCGCCAGGAGCAATTCCCCCCAGCGGGCGGTCGTCGAAAAAGCCATCTATGAAGAAAGCGGCCCCGCTAGGAAATCGGAGGCAGAAATTACTTCAAGGAGCTGCTAATCGAACCGAACTTGTCGTTCATGGTGGTGCCCAGGCTGTTAACCACGGTGATGATCGCCAGTGCGATACCGGCTGCGATCAGGCCGTATTCGATCGCAGTCGCACCGGATTCATCGGACCAGAACTTCGAAACCATGCGCTTCAAGATTCGCCTCCATTTCCATCTCAAGGTGTGTTGGTTGGGTCTAACATCCGGGAAAGTACGGTCCACAACCTACGGCGGGGTTAATCTGGGAACTGCAAGTTACGCGGAAAATTGTGACTAAAAGTTCCAAAAATTGAAGCGGACGGACCCCTAGAATGCAGCCTTCCCCTACCCATCGCGCCAATTTTTCGCTTCCCAACGAGGCTGCCGCCAGGCGTGTCGTCGACGTGCTCACGGAGGTCTTTTTCGAGGGCGATGCGGCGGTCGCCGCCTTCGAGCGGCCCGACGGACAATGGGACGTCACGCTGCATTTTGCCGAGGCGCCGGATCAGGAATTGCTCCGCGAACTCGTTGCAACTTCAGCAGGAAATGACATCGCCGCCACGCTTGTCTTCGACACGATCGAGGCCAAGGACTGGGTCAAGGCGAGCCTGGAGGATCTCGTCCCGGTGCCGGCCGGACGATTCGTCGTCCATGGCAGCCACGACCGCGACCGCGTGGCGCAAAACAAGCTCGCCATCGAGATCGAGGCGGCGCTCGCGTTCGGAACCGGCCACCACGGCACCACGCGTGGCTGTTTACTTCTGCTTGACCATGTCCTGAAACACGCACGGCCGAAGCGCGTACTCGACCTCGGCACCGGCACCGGCGTGTTGGGGATCGCGGCAGCCAAAGCGCTGCATCGCGCGGTGCTGGCCTCCGACATCGACCCGCCTTCCGTGCGGGTCGCGGCCGAGAACGCGGCCCTGAACGAAGCTGGTCAATACGTGCGGGTGATCCGGGCCACCGGCTTCGCTGCGCCGGACTTTGCCAAAAGCGGCCCGTTCGACCTGGTGCTGGCCAACATCCTTGCCAATCCGTTACGCCAACTGGCAGGTCCGATGGTCCAACATCTTGCGCCCCGCGCCCGTGTCATTCTCTCCGGCCTGTTGACCCACCAGGCCCCCGCCGTGATCGCCGCCTATCGCGCGCGCGGCCTCGTGCCGTTGCGGCATCTGCGGATCGAGGGGTGGAGCAGCTTGTTGCTGCGGAAGATGGGGTAAGCTGCGTCCGCGGAAGGAAGGCCGCTTTACTCCGCCGGCTTGTCGTCCCGGCGCATCGCGCGCTCATCCCGCAACGCCCGCTTGGCGCGCCGCTCGGCGACGCGATCGATCATCTGGCTGATGAGGCCGCGCGGCTTCTTCGGTGTCGTTGCTGCGGGTGCGCGGCGCACCGGCGGCGAAATCTTCTCAAACGTGAACGCTGGCATCGTGTGTCCCCTCGCCGTTGAGATGAACCACTTGCTCGAATTTCCCTGTTATTCGGACGAAGCGCAACTGCTGCATCCTTTACTCCACTCAATTCGAATGGAACTATTTCAAGCACGGTCCATGCCAGATGCGACCTCAAATGCGTCTACATTGCGGACTGATCCTCATGATCCTAAACTGAGCCATGTTCGAAGCACACTTTCAGACGTTCGAGGAGCCCGAAGCCGGCGTCGCACTGGCGGCGCGGCTCGCCGCACTCCGTGAAGAGCTCGTCCGCCGCAAGCTGACCGGCTTCGTCATTCCGCGCGCCGATCAGCAGCAGAATGAGTATGTGGCCCCCTCCGAAGAGCGACTCGCCTGGGTAACCGGCTTTACCGGCTCGGCCGGGCTCGCCGTGGTGCTGAGCCAGGAAGCTGCATTGTTCGTCGATGGCCGTTACACGATCCAGGCGGCCAAGCAGATCGACGCCAAGGCGTGGGCGGTGGAGTCGCTGATCGATCCGCCGCCGGAGAGCTGGGTCTTGGCGCATCTCAAATCCGGCGATCGCCTGGGATTTGATCCGTGGCTGCACACTTTTGCGGCAACCGAGCGTCTCTCGGCCGCCTGTGCGAAGGCCGGTGCCGAACTGGTGGCGGTCGACAGCAATCCGGTCGACGCGGTCTGGCAGGATCGGCCGCAGCCGCCCGTCGCGCCGGTCGCGATCCACGGCCTGCAATATGCCGGTGTCGCCGAGGCCGAGAAGCTGGCCCAGATCAAGAGCGAGATCGAGAAATTGGGGGCCGACGCGCTGGTGCTGTCGGATAGCCACGCGGTCGCCTGGACCTTCAACATCCGCGGCGCCGACGTCGCGCATACGCCGCTGCCGCTGTCCTACGCGCTGGTGCCCAAGGTCGGCCGGCCAACCGTCTTCATCGACCACCGCAAGCTCTCCAACCTCTCGCGCGACCATCTCGAGCAGTCGGCCGATGTGCGCGAGCCCGATGCGCTGACGCCGACGCTGATGGCGCTCGCCAAGAGCGGCGCTGCGATTGCGCTCGACAACGCCACCGCGGCCGACGCGCTGAGCCGGTTGATCTCGGGCGGCGGCGGCAAGCCGGTGCGCGGCAGCGATCCGATTGCGCTGCTGAAGGCCGTGAAGAACGCGACCGAGATCAAGGGGACGCAGACGGCGCACCGGCGCGACGCAATTGCACTGGCGCGTTTCCTCGCCTTCATCGATCGCGAGGCAGGAAGCGGCAAGCTCACCGAGATCGATGCGGTCGAGGCGCTGGAGACGTTCCGCCGCGACACCGGTGCGCTGAAGGACGTATCGTTCCCGACCATATCCGGCACCGGTCCGAACGGCGCCATCGTGCACTACCGCGTCACCCGCAAGAGCAACCGGCGGATCGCCCGCGGCGACCTGCTGCTGATCGATTCCGGCGCGCAGTATGAAGACGGCACCACCGACGTCACCCGCACCATGGCGGTGGGGGAGCCAACCGAGGAGATGCGCGACCGCTTTACCCGCGTGCTCCGCGGCCATATCGCGATCGCGCGTGCGGTGTTTCCCGACGGCACCACCGGCGCGCAGCTCGACACGCTGGCGCGGCAATATCTCTGGGCCGCCGGCGTCGATTTCGAGCACGGCACCGGCCACGGCGTCGGCAGCTATCTCAGTGTGCACGAAGGCCCGGCGCGGATCTCGAAGCTCGGCACCACGCCGCTGAAACGCGGCATGATCCTCTCCAACGAGCCCGGCTATTACAAGACCGACGGTTTTGGCATTCGCATCGAGAACCTCGAGCTGGTGGTCGCCGCCAACATCGAGGGTGCCGAGAAATCGATGAACGCGTTCGAGACGCTGACGCTGGCGCCGATCGACCGCCGGCTCATCGACGCGGCGATGCTGAGCAAGGAAGAGCTCGCCTGGCTCAATGCCTACCACGCGCGCGTCCGCGCCGAGGTGGGGCCGGCGCTGGACGAGGTGACGAAGGCGTGGCTCGATCAGGCCACGGTCGAGCTGACGTAGCGCCGCGCATAGCGCTACGCGATTTGCGCAACTCTCATCCTACGAGAAGTGTCATGCCCCGCGCAGGCGGGGCATCCAGTATTCCAGAGGCAGTAAACGCCTGCGGAAAAGCCGCGGGGTACTGGATTCCCCGCCTTCGCGGGGAATGACAGCGGAGGCCGGGGCGGTCATTCGCACCGTCGGCATAACCGTCCCGGAATCGGTATAGCCGCATTCCGAAACGCCGATTTCCGTCTTGTGCAAGCACGCTACAGTCCGATTCGAAATTCGAAAGACGGACGCACATGCACGGCATGATCAGCAGACCGCCGGAGGCGGCGACGAAGAACATCGCGACGTCGCGCGTGGTGTTGCTGCTGCTGGTCGTCATGACCGGGATCGCGCCGATCTCGCTCTACATCCTGGTGCCGGCGCTGCCCGTGCTGGCGACGAATTTCGGCCGCGACATCTCGATCGCGCAGATGACGGTGTCGCTCTATATGGTCGGCATCGCGCTGTCGCAGCTGATCATGGGGCCGCTGTCGGACAGGTTCGGCCGCCGTCCGGTACTGCTTGGCGGCCTCGCGTTGATGGTCGCGGCCAGCGTCGCCTGCATCTTTGCCGAAACCCTGCCGCAGCTGATCGCAGCACGCTTCTTCCAGGCGCTCGGCGGCGCCTCGGGCATGGTGGTCAGCCGGGCCATCATCCGCGACATCTACGAGCGCGACCGTGTCGCCTCCATGATCAGCCTCGTGATCGCCGCCCTGATGATCGGCCAGATGGTCTCACCGCTCACCGGCGGCCTGATCGAGACCGCGTTTGGCTGGCGGGCGATCTTCTACGCCGTCACGATCGGCGCGCTTGCAGTCGCCGTCGGCATCGCCATCGCGTTGCCTGAGACGCGCCGCGACCGCGCGATCGGCAGTGGCGGCTTTCGCAGCGACGTCGGCACCCTGATCAAGAGCCGAGCCTTCATCGGCTATGTGATGTGCCAGGTGCTGGCGTCGCAGATCATCTTCACCTTCGCCGGCGGGGGCCCCTACATCGTCGTGACGCAGATGGGCCGGACCAGTGCCGAATACGGCGCGTGGTTCGCCACAACGGGATTTGCGTATCTGGTCGGCAACCTGCTTTGCGTGCGCTTTGCGCCGCGGCACTCGCTGGAGAAGCTGATCTGGTTCGGGCTCGGCCTGCAACTCTGCGGCAGCCTGTTGAACCTGCTCTGGAGCTTTACCGGCTGGAACGAGGCGCCGGCCTGGCTGTTCGGCACGCAGATGATCGTGATGGTCGGCAACGCCTTCGTGATGGCGAACTCCGCCGCCGGTGCGATTAGCATCCGTCCCGAAGCCGCCGGTACCGCGTCAGGCGCGATGGGCTTTCTCCAGCAAGGGATCGGCGCGCTGATGTCGCAATTCGGCGCCTATCTCGGCGGCCACTCCGCAACGACGCTGCCGCTGACCTCGGCCGTGCTCGCCGTCTCGCTGCTCTGCGCCTGCATGATGATCTTCGTCGTCCCCCGCCGCGAACTGATGGTGAGCGAGGAATTGATCGAGCAGGCGGAGGGGGAAGAGAGCGTGATGATGTGAGGCGCGGTACGCCCTCTCCTCGTCATTGCGAGCGAAGCGAAGCAATCCAGACTGTCACAGCAGATGCAGTCTGGATTGCTTCGTCGCAAGGGCTCCTCGCAATGACGAGGAGAGACCTCACTCTCCGATCAGCTTGAGCCACTCGTCCTCGGTCAGTACCTTGACGCCGTGCTTGTTAGCCTCTGCGAGCTTCGAGCCCGCGCCGGGGCCGGCAACGACGAGATCGGTCTTCTTCGACACCGAGCCCGAGACCTTGGCGCCCAATCGCTCCGCGGTCGCCTTGGCTTCGTCGCGCGTCATCTTCTCCAGGGAGCCGGTGAACACCACGGTCTTGCCGGCGACCGCGGAGTTGCCCTTCGGCCTCTCCGCGTCGACGATCTCGACCTCTTTGGTCAGCCGCTCGACAATGCCGCGATTGTGACTCTCGCCGAAATAATCGGCGATGCTCTTGATCACGGTGTGGCCGATCTGGTCGAGCGCATCCATCTCCGCCTTCGCCTCCTCGTCGCCCTTGGCGACCTTGAGGCAGGCATCGTGAAAGGCCTCCCAGGAGCCGTAGCCGCGCGCGAGCGCCAAGGCGGTTGTCTCACCGACATGGCGCATGCCGAGCGCATAGACGAAGCGCTCCAGCGCGATCTTGCGCCGGCTCTCGATGGCACCGAACAGATTGCGGACCGAGGTCGCGCCGTAGCCCTCGATCTCCTCGAGCTTGAGCTTCGCGTTGCGCTTCTCCAGTGTGAAGATGTCGGAGGGCTCCTTCACCCATCCTTCATCGAAGAAATGCTGCAGCTGCTTCTCGCCGAGACCGTCGATGTCGAAGGCGCGCCGCGACACGAACAGCTTGAGATGCTCGATCTTCTGATAGGGGCAGGCAAACTCGCCAGTGCAGCGGGCGCGGGATTCCTCTTCGCCGGCGGCCGTCTCCCCGCGCACGACGTCGGTATGCAGCGGACACGGGCACTTCTTCGGGAAGTGGTATTCCCTGGCGCTCTTCGGGCGCTTGTCGAGGACGACGTCGACGATCTGCGGGATCACGTCGCCGGCGCGCTGGACTACGACGGTATCACCGATCCGGATGTCGCGCCCCTCGCGCAGCACCTCGCCCTTGTTGCCGATGCCCCTGATGTAGTCCTCGTTGTGCAGCGTGACGTTCTGCACGATCACGCCGCCGACGCCGACCGGCTCGAGCTTGCCGACCGGCGTGAACGAGCCGGTACGGCCGACCTGGATCTCGATGTCGCGCAGCACCGTCACGGCCCGTTCGGCCGGGAATTTGTGCGCGATGCCCCAACGCGGCGTGCGCGAGACGAAACCGAGCCGCTCCTGCCAGTCGATGCGGTCGACCTTGTAGACGACGCCGTCGATATCGTAGTCGAGCTCGGCGCGCTCTTCCTCGATGCTCTGATGGAACGCGATCAGCTCCTCGACCGAGTGACAGAGTTTTGTCAGCGGATTGGTCTTGAAGCCGCAGCGCTCGAACCAGTGGATCATGCCGCTCTGCGTATCCTCGGGCATCGCGCTCATCTCGCCCCAGGCATAGGCGAAGAAGCCGAGCGGGCGCGATGCTGTGATGGTCGGATCCTTCTGCCGCAGGGAGCCCGCGGCCGAATTACGCGGGTTGGCGAAGATGGTATCGCCAGCCGCCTTCTGCCGCTCGTTGAGCGCGAGAAAGGCCTTCTTGGTCATGTAGACCTCGCCGCGGACCTCGCAGATATCGGGAATGTTGCGGCCCTTCAGCTTCTGCGGCACGTCTTCGAGCGTGCGGATGTTGGCCGTGACATCCTCGCCGATTGCGCCGTCGCCGCGCGTCGCCGCGGTGACGAGCTCGCCGCCCTCGTAGCGCAGCGACATCGACAGGCCGTCGATCTTCGGCTCGGCCGAGAAATTGACCTTGTCGTCGTCGAGCTTGAGGAAGCGCACGATGCGGCCGACGAAGTCGCGGACGTCCTCCTCGGCAAAGGCGTTGTCGAGCGAAAGCATGGGAACGGAATGCCGGACTTTCCTGAAGCGCCCGGATGGCGCCGCGCCGACCTTCTGTGAGGGCGAATCGCCACTGACGAATTCCGGAAAGCGTTTTTCGATCGCATCGAGGCGCTGGCGCAGGGCGTCATACTCTGCGTCGGTCACGGTCGGCGCGTCGTCCTGGTAGTAGCGCTCGTTGTGTCCCTCGATCTCGAGCGACAGCCGCATGTGCTCGACCTTGGCCTGCGCCTTGGTGAGGTCGGCGACGTCACGAAGCGTCTTGGATTTTGCTGCTCTTGCCATGGTGCTTGGATACGACGGAGCGGGCGGGAGGGTAAAGGTGGGCGGAGGTCTTGTTCCCCGGACGCAATGCAGCGCTTCTTCAGCGGTGCATTGCAGAGCCGGGGCCCACGGGGGCGGCATTCTGGGTCCCGGCTCGCGCTTCGCGCGTCCGGGACAAAAAAATCAGGCCGTCGCTGCCTTGAGCAGCCGGTCCGCGGCCGCCCTCGCCTCGGCCGTGATTTCGGCGCCGGCGAGCATGCGGGCGATTTCCTCGCGGCGGTGGTCGGCGGCGAGTGCGTTGACGCGGGTGGCGACGCGCTTGCCCTTGTCCAACGCATCCTTGGAAATCAGCAGATGCTGGTCGGCGCGCGCCGCAACCTGCGGGGCATGGGTCACGGCCATCACCTGAACCTTGCCGGCAAGCCGCGCCAGCCGTCCGCCGATGGCATCCGCGACCGCGCCGCCAACGCCGGTGTCGATCTCGTCGAACACCAGGGTCGGCGCCGAGCCGCGATCGGACAGCACGACCTTGAGCGCCAAGAGGAAGCGCGAGAGCTCGCCGCCGGAGGCGACCTTCATCATCGGCCCCGGCCTGGTGCCCGGATTGGTCTGCACCCAGAACTCGACCCGATCGAAGCCTTGCGGCCCCGGCGCGGCCTCGTCGGTGGCGACTTGCGTCATGAATTTCGCGCGTTCGAGCTTGAGCGGCGCGAGCTCGGCATTGACGGCCTTGTTGAGCTTCTCGGCCGATTTCTGCCGCGCTGCCGAGAGCTTTTTCGCAGCCGCCGCATAGCGTGCATCGGCCTCGATCGCGGCCTGCTCCAGCTTCTTCAAGCGCGAGGCGCCGGCATCGATCAGCACGACGTCGGCGGCGTATTTGGCGGCAAGTGCCGCCAGGCCATCGACCGGCGTCGAATATTTGCGCGAGGCGGCGCGCAGAGCGAACAACCGCTCCTCGATGCGTTCGAGCTCGGCCGGATCGAAGTCGGTCGCGGCAAGTGCGGCCTGGAGATGCTGGTCGGCCTCCTCCAGCGCGTTGATCGCGATGTCGATTGCCTTCACCGCGGGCTCGACCAGAGCCGGCGAATTGACACCGCGGCGTTCCAGCCGGCGCACGGCGGTCGAAAGGGCGGCAACCGGCGAATGATGGCCGCCGACGACCTCCTGCGCCTCGCGCAAATCGGAGGCGATTTTCTCGCCCTGCATCATGGTGGTGCGGCGCGAGGCGAGCGAGGTCTCCTCGCCGTCCTTCGGCGCGAGCCGCTTCAGCTCGTCGGAGGCGTGGCGCAGATAGTCGGCCTCGCGCGCGGCCCGCTCCATGCCGGCGCGGTGCTCTTCCAGCTCGGTGTTGGCGGTGCGGCGCGCGTCCCAGAGGGCTTCGACGGCCGCGACATCCTTTTCGAGGCCGGCAAAGGCATCAAGCAGGCGGCGATGGGTGGCGGCATCGACCAGCGCGCGCTCGTCATGCTGGCCGTGGATCTCGACCAGCGCGGCGCCGACCGCCTTCAGGGTCTGCACGCTGATCGCCTGATCGTTGATGAAAGCGCGGGTGCGGCCGTCGGCGAGCTGCACGCGGCGGAGAATCATCTCGCCGGTATCGTCGAGCCCGTTCTCGGCGAGGATTTTCGTCGAGGGATGATTCTTCGGGATATCGAAGACGGCCGTGACCTGCCCCTGCTCCGCGCCATGGCGCACGAGGCCGGCGTCGCCGCGGCCGCCGAGCGCCAGCGCAAAGGCATCGAGCAGGATGGATTTGCCCGCACCGGTCTCGCCGGTCAAAACCGCAAGTCCGGTGGCGAATTCGATATCGAGCCGTTCGATCAGGACGATGTCACGGATCGACAGACGCGCCAGCATGGAACCAGATTTCCTAGCCGAGACCTAGAGGCCTATCCCCTTGAAGGTCCGGCTGATCCAGGACCCCTGATTCTCGCTCGGCTCGAGACCGCCGGATTTTACAAGATTATAGGCGTCCTTGTACCACCGGCTGTCGGGAAAATTATGCCCGAGCACGGCGGCGGCGGTCTGGGCCTCGCCGACGATGCCGATCGACATGTAGGCCTCGGTGAGGCGGTAGAGTGCCTCCTCGACGTGGCGCGTGGTCTGGTACTGCGTCACCACGGCCTTGTAGCGGTTGATCGCCGCCGTGTAGTCGCGCTTCTGCATGTAGTAGCGGCCGACATTCATTTCCTTGCCGGCGAGCTGATCGCGCGCGCCCTCGATCTTGGCCTTGGCGGAGGTCGCATATTCCGACGTCGGATATTTGCGCACCACCTCTTCCAGCGAGGCGATCGCCTTCTCGGTGCGGGCCTGGTCGCGGCTGATATCCGGGATCTGGTCGTAGTGCGAGGCGGCGATCAGATACTGCGCGTAAGCGGCGTCCGGGCTGCCGGGATGCAGGGTGACGTAGCGGGTGGCAGCGCCGATGCAGCTGTCATAGTCGCCGCCCTGGTAGGACGCGTAAGCCGACATCAGCAGCGATTTGCGCGCCCAGTCGGAATAGGGATGCTGGCGGTCGACCTCTTCGAACTTCTTGTTCGCCGCCTTCATGTCCTTCTTTTCGTTCATGAGGTACAAGCCCTCATTGTAGATCTTGTCGGCAGGCTCCTCGACGAAGGTATCGTCCTTGGCGATGAACTTGTCCCAGAGCGAGCCGGTGCCGCAGCCGGCCAGCGGCAAGGCGAGCAGAAAGAGGGTCGCGGCCTGAAGCAGCCGACGAATCCCGGTCGGAGCTTTTGGAGAGGCCAAGAGATATCCGCGCGTCATACGCTGTGCCGACATGAATTTAAGACCTGACGCCCTGTGATGCGGTGCCCGCCAGCCCATGATCCCCGTCACGGGCGCGAAATGTGACCGTGGTGCCTGCCATGCGACCACGTCGGTGTAACCGAAAAACGATTGTTAACCTATCGGATAGGCAGGCATTCCGCCCGGATTAAGGCGAAAACGCCGCAATGCTAGCCGATCATGGTTACCAGGAGTTTCCCGGACAAAACGCCAGCCGCAGCAGGCTTCAGGACACGTCCGGCCCATAGGCCGCAGCGATCCGGCCGCCAACAATACCGCTGCCGACTTCGGCCACAGGACGCGTGGTGCGGCGGGCCGCTTCGCCCTCGACCACCCGCCAGGCGGTACGGTCGGCGAGCAATGCGGTCAGGACGGCGTGGTTGAGCTTGTGACCGCCACGCACCGAGCGATAGGCGCCAAGCAGCGGCAGGCCGGCCAGCGCGAGATCGCCGATCACGTCCAGCACCTTGTGGCGGGCGCATTCGTCGGCGTAGCGCAGGCCCTCGGTGTTGAGCAGCCGCTCGTCGTCGAACACGACGGTATTTTCAAAGGATGCGCCGAGCGCATAGCCCGCGCTCCAGAGCCGGGCAACATCACCCATCAGACCGAAGGTCCGGGCACGGCCGACTTCGCGGCGGAAGCGCTCGGGGCTCACGTCGAAGCCACAGCTCTGCCGGCCGATGACGGGATTGGTGAAGTCGATCTCCACCTCGGCGCGGAAGCCGTTGGCGTAGGGCCGGATCTCGCCGAAGGCGTCGCCGATCTTGACCGAAACCGGCTTCAAAACTTGGATGAACCGGCGCTGCGCCGGCTGGTTGACGATACCGGCCTGATCGATCGCCGCGATGAACGCAGCGGCGCTGCCGTCCATGATCGGCACCTCGGGACCGTCGACCTCGATAGTGGCGTTGTCGACACCCATGCCCCGCAGCGCAGCCAGCACGTGCTCCGCGGTAGAAACCAGCGGACCGCTGCGATCACCGAGGACGGTCGCGAAGTCGGTCGCGATCACCTGCTCGGCGGTCGCCTGGATCTCGCGGTCACGTCCGTCGAGCCCGGTGCGGACAAAAATAAAGCCTGTATCGACAGGTGCAGGTCCGAGCGTAAGGGTGACTGGAAGACCGGAATGAACGCCGACGCCGGCCACACTGGCTTGCGCGCGAAGCGTTGTTTGCCGGCTAAATTTCATCAGGAACCGCCCCACTACGACCCATTGCGACTTATACTAAACCCGACTGATCGATCGAGATCGACCGTCCGAATCTCCGTATCCCCAAGTCACGCCGAACCATAGTCACTGCCTTAAACAGCGCCAACTCACGCTTTTTTACCGATTGTTACCCCAAACCAGCCGTATTCGCGCCAAGGCTTAACCAAATTGCGCCGGGGTTTAGGGCCGTTATCGGCAGCTTTACTGAAGCACCGAACCTGTAATTAATGATTTAAAATCAGTTGCTTGAACGCCCAATCCGGATATGCACGGGACCAAAGGAAAGGCCCCGGCAAGCTTCCCGCCGGGGCCTCTCTGCGTCTGCCTTATTGTAACAATCCTCAGGTCGCCTGCCGCCGCAGGAAGGCCGGGATATCAAGATGGTCGTCTCCCTGTGGCGCCGGCGCAACAGGCGCGGGGCGACCATGGGCGTCGAGACCCTGCGGCGCGGGCCGGCGGGCATATTCCGACACCGGTTCGCTGGCGGCGATCTGCTGCTGCACCGTTCGCTGCGCCTTGCGCTCGGGCAGCGCCGGCATGGCGGGACCGGCGGTGCGGGCGGCGATCGGGGCCTCGGTTTCCTCGTCGCGACGGCCGAGGCCGACATTGGCGAGGCGCTGGAGCAGCGACAGGCGGGTCTTTTGCGGCGTCTCTTCCTCAACCTCGCCACGGGCCTGACGCAGCTCGGCCTGAGCCGGCATCGGCAGTTCGTCGAGGCGCGGCATCCGCGGCGCGCGCGCCGGGGCACGCTCGGCCTGCGGCGGGATGAAGGTTTCCGGCGTCATTGGCTCATGCATGGCCATCGGCGCCTGCTCGGGCTCCGGAAACAGCGTGGGCTTCTGCGCGATCGGACGCACGGTGACGTCGCCATAGGTCTGCATCGGCGCGGGCGCCTGCGGGACTTCGGAAACGGCAGCCGCGATGGCCGCAAGCGCCGCACGTTCGACATTGGAACGCGGCGCGTTCGGAGCAGCAGCGACCGGCGCGGTACCCGGGATCTGCGACTCCAGCTTCTGAGCGCGCTCGGCCATGCGCTGGTTGTCGGCGCGGAGACGCGCGGTCAGGTCGGCGAGACGGCTCTCGGCAGCGGCGGCCGGAGCCGCGGGAGCCTGCTGGACCTGAGGTGCCGCGTTCGCAACCGGAGCGCTGGTGCCCTGGGTATTGCGGGCGATCGCAGCCTGCTCGATCCCGGTGGCGACGACCGAGACGCGGATCAGGCCGTCGAGCGCTTCGTCGAAGGTCGCGCCGACGATGATGTTGGCGTCCTGGTCGACTTCCTCGCGGATGCGGGTCGCGGCTTCGTCGACCTCGAACAGGGTGAGGTCCTTGCCGCCGGTGATGGAGATGAGGAGGCCCTTGGCACCCTTCATCGAGCTGTCGTCGATCAGCGGGTTGGCGATCGCGGCCTCGGCGGCGGTCAGCGCGCGCTTGTCGCCGGAGGCTTCGCCGGTGCCCATCATCGCCTTGCCCATCTCACGCATGACGGCGCGGACGTCGGCGAAGTCGAGGTTGATCAGGCCTTCCTTGACCATCAAATCTGTGATGCAGGCCACGCCCGAGTAGAGCACCTGGTCGGCCATCGCGAAGGCGTCGGCAAACGTGGTCTTCTCGTTGGCAACCCGGAACAGGTTCTGGTTCGGAATGATCAGGAGCGTGTCGACAACCTTGTGAAGCTCGTTGATGCCGGCTTCAGCGGTGCGCATGCGGCGGCCGCCTTCGAAGTGGAATGGCTTGGTCACGACGCCGACCGTGAGGATGCCCATGTCGCGGGCGGTCTTGGCGATGACGGGAGCTGCGCCGGTGCCGGTGCCGCCGCCCATACCGGCGGTGACGAACACCATGTTGGCGCCCGAGAGATGATCGCGCAGCTCGTCGATGACTTCTTCCGCGGCAGCAGCGCCGACGTTCGGCTGCGAGCCGGCGCCGAGGCCCTGCGTCACCGCGGTGCCCATCTGCACGATGCGCTGCGCCTTCGACATCGTCAGCGCCTGCGCGTCGGTATTGGCGACCACGAAGTCGACGCCCTGGAGGCCGGCCGTGATCATGTTGTTGACGGCGTTGCCACCGGCGCCGCCGACGCCGAACACGGTGATGCGGGGCTTCAGTTCGTGAATATCAGGAGCATTGATGCTGATGGTCATGTTTGCCTCTCGATCACGCGCGCGTGGGTTCGCCCCGGCCTGCGGCCGCGGGAGTTGGTGAAAATCGACAATTGAGGAAAGCGGTCATCAGAAGCCCTCGCGTAGCCATCGTCCGACCCTTCCGAAATAACCGCCTGTTCCTGTCCTGACCTGCTGCCGCGTTTGCCGCGGTTCGACATGTTCGTGGTGAACATATTGCGGGTAGACGAGAAGTCCGGCCGGCACCGCGAACGCGGCGTTCTTCGCCTCGTTGGGCAGCCGGCCAAAACCGAGCGGACGTCCGACCCGCACGGGCCGGCCGAGAATCTGGGTTCCGAGCTCGACGAGGCCGGTGAGCTGCGAGGCTCCGCCGGAGAGCACGACACGGCCCTTGGGCTCTGCCGCGAAGGGCGAATCCTTCAGCTTGTCCCGAACCATTTCGAAGACTTCCTCGGCACGATGCTTGACGATGGTGGCGATGGTGGCGCGCGAAACGATCTGCGGCAGATCCTGGTCGTCACCGGCTGTCGGTACAGACATCAGCTCACGCGAGTCCGATCCGCCGGTGATGACGGTGCCGTATAACGTCTTGATTCGCTCGGCATCGGCAATGGTCGCCGAGAGTCCGCGCGCGAGATCCATCGTGATGTGTTGCCCGCCGACCGCAAATCCGGCCGCGTGCACGAAACGTCCGCCGGAATAGACCGCGATGGTGGTGGTGCCCGCACCCATCTCGACCACGGCAGCGCCGAGATCGGCCTCGTCGTCGGTTAGCACCGACAGGCCGGCCACATAGGGGCTCGCCGCCATGGCTTCGACGTTGAGATGGCAGCGTTCCACCGCCAGCATAAGGTTCCGTGCCACGGTGGCGTCGCAGGTGACAACGTTCATGTCGACGCCGAATTGATGCGCAACCATGCCGCGAGGATCGCGGATGCCTTTGACGCCATCGAGCGTGTAGCCGACCGGCAGCGCATGCAGCACGGTACGGCCCTCGCCGGTGGCGTGGCGCATGCCGGTGGAGGTGACGCGGCTGACATCGGCCGGCGTCACCGCGCCGCCGCGGATATCGGCTGCCGCCTCGACCAGCTGGCCCGCGAGACGACCGCCGGAGACTGACAGCAAAACGGACTCGACCCGGACCTTGGCCATTTTCTCCGCAAGCCCGACGGCCTGACGCACCGCCTGCTCGCATTCGGCGAGATCGACCACCGCGCCGGCCTTCATGCCGCGCGACTGGATCTGGCTGTAACCGATCAGTTCGACCGCGTGGGTCCGGCCGCCCAAGGCCTCGCTCGGCGCCGACGGCTTCAGCCGCGCGATCATGCAGGCGATCTTGCTGGTGCCGATGTCGAGGCAGGCGACGAGACCGCCGCGCTTGTGCGGCATCGGGCGCGTCTTCGGCGTCTGGGTGCGATCAAGACCGGTCATGCGGCGTCCCCGGCCTTCTTTTTCTTCTTGTCCTTGAACAGATCCTCGCGCGCCTTTGCGGCGTCATCGGACAGCTGCACCACCAGACGGTCGGGCAGGCGCATGTCGATCGCGACGATATCCTTCGAGAACAGCCTGTCGTCCTTATCGAGCTTGGAGAGCGCAGCCAGTGCGTTGCCGACATCCTGCTCCGGAAGGCGAATGTCGAGGCCGTCCTTCAGCCTCAGGTTCCAGCGCCGCTCACCGACATAGATCGCGGCTTTCGTCACCGAGTTCACCTGCGGATAGCGGGCGAGCAGCGCGAGGAAGTCGCGGGCCTGCGTGTCGGCGCCCTTGCCGACCACGAGCGGCAGCGACAGGAACCGGCGCGAGACATAGGGTTCGAGTAGCGCGCCGTCATCGGCGATGACGGAAAGCCGGCCGGCATCCTGCCACAGCGCGAACGCCTTGCGCTCGGTGATCTCGATCATGAGCCGGCCCGGATAGAGCTTCAGCACGGTCGCGTCCGCAATCCAGGGATTGGCCTTGAGCTTATCGCGGACGTCATCGGCAGCGAGGAACAGCAGCGAAGAGCGGCCGCTGACGCCGCCGATCGCGAGGATCTCGTCCTGGCTGAGCTGCTTGCGGCCGTTGATCACGACCGAGGTGATGCGGAAGCCGGCCGAATTGGCCATGGCGTTGCGCGCGTCGCTGACCGCCGTGATGAAATCCTGGAGATGGCCGCCCTTGACGGTGCCGAGGCCGCAGCTGCCGATTAGCAGCAGCACGGTCAAGCTGATCCCGACCCGGCGCGGCAGATAGCGCTCGACCAGCGCGACCAGGCGCGGTGGCGGCTCGCGCTCGACGACAGCCTTGGCCTTGATCCTTTGCTTTGCAGCAGCGCGCGTCTGCTCAAGTCTTTCCTGGCGCTTGTCCTGGACCCACTCGCGCAGAAGCACGACCGCTCCGATAGCGGCCGCCTTCAGGTCAGCTTGGGGCCTCAGCGATCTCAAAAACGACCGGGTGAGGCTTCCTGCACCATCCATTGCACGAGCTCGTCAACAGTTTGCCCACGACACCGCGCGGGTCCTGGCGAATGTGACGTCTCGGTCTGCCGGGCCGGGTGAGGGTCTTCGGCAGAAGAAACCGCTCCCCTTCAAAGCGTTCGCCGGTCGGGGACAATCCGAAACAGCTCACGCACCGGCAGCCAAAACGCCATATGCGCCGCCAGCGTTAACCTTCGGACTTCCTGGTAAACAAAAGGTAAAGTTCGTTAACGGAGAATGCTTTTTGCCCAGCTCTGTGAGGCAGTTATGCCACGATATCCGGCATTTTACCGGTTTTAGGCACCAAACCGGCCGTTTTCGCCCTCTCAGCCGTTAACCAATCCTAACTATTTCCGCACCCGCCGCACCGCCAGCTCGATCAGGTCGCGGAGGAAGTCGACAAACGCGATGCCCTCGGCTTTCAGCGCCTTGGGGTAGAGCGAGGACTTGGTCAGCCCGGGCAGCGTGTTGGTTTCGAGATAGACCAGCCCCTTCTCCGAGACGATGAAGTCCGAGCGGGAATAGCCGGCGCAGGACATCGCGCGATGCGCCAGCATCGCCTGGGTCTTGAGCGCGGCGGTGACCTCGGGGGTGAAGCGGCCCGGGCAGATTTCCTGGGTCGACTTCAAAAGATATTTTGCGGCGTAGTCGAAACTGCCCTCGCCCGGAATGATCTCGATCGGCGGCAGCGAGATGATCGAGCCATCGGTGCGCTCCAGCACGCCGCAGGTCGCCTCGACGCCGGCGATGTACGGCTCGATCACATATTCCTCGTGTTTCGCGGCATTGCGGACGGCGACGAGATCCTGCTTGGCGTTGACGAAGATGAGGCCATAGCTGGAGCCATCGCGCGCCGGCTTTGCAATCAACCTTCCGTACTCGGCGAAGGCATCATCGATATTCTCGAGCGCGATACCCTCAGGTGGCGTCACGCCGCCGAGCGCAGCAAAGCGCTTGGCCGCGATCTTGTCGAAGGCGAGATGCGAGGAGGCCGAGCCGGAGCCTGTGAACGGCACGCCGCGCGCCTCGCACATCACCTGCAATTCGCCGTTCTCAGCGCTGCCGCCATGCAGGCTGAGCACGAGGACGCGGTCTTCAGTCCTGGCCCTGTCGAGCGCCTGCGCCAGCGGAATGCCGCGCGTGCCAGGCTTGAACTCGTCCTCGAAGGGCCGGGAATGTTCGAGCAGCTGCTTGGTCTGCACGACGTGCACCTTGTCCTCGACGTCCCACCACCAAAGATCGGCCTCGGGCAGCGCCTGATGCAGCGCCTGGGCTGAAGCGACGGAAACCAGACGCTCTCGATTGGAGCCGCCAAAGAGGATCGTGGTGCGCATGTTCTCTTGTCGCCTGTTTGCCTCGTCGTTCAAGCGGAAACCCCGATCCGCTTGATTTCCCAGTGCAGCTCAATTCCGGAATTCGCCTTCACGCGTTCGCGCACCGTCTCGCCCAGCGTCTCGATGTCGTGCGCGGTGGCATCGCCCGTGTTGATCAGGAAATTGCAGTGCATCTCGGAGACCTGCGCGCCGCCGACACGCAGGCCGCGGCAGCCTGCGGCATCGACCAGCTTCCAGGCGGAATGGCCGGGCGGATTCTTGAAGGTCGACCCGCCGGTCTTTTCGCGGATCGGCTGCGCGGTCTCGCGGTGGTTCTGCACCTCCGCCATTCGCGCGCGGATCGCATCGGTGTCCCTGATCTCGCCGCGAAAGCGTGCGGAGGTGAAGATGATGGAGGGGTCGACGCCGCTATTGCGGTAGACGAATTTCATGTCGGCGTTGGAGAATACTTGCTTCGTGCCGTCGCGCCCGACGCCGCGCGCTTCGATCAGCACGTCCTTGGTCTCGCCGCCATTGGCGCCCGCGTTCATGCGCAACGCGCCGCCGATCGTGCCGGGAATGCCGGAATAGAATTCGAGCCCGCCGATATTGGCAGAAGCCGCGACCTCCGCGACGCGCTTGTCGAGCGCAGCCGCACCTGCGGTGACGACGTCACCGTTCGCAGTGGCCTCACCAAAAGCGCGCGGCGCCAGCCGGATCACCACGCCGGCAATGCCGCCATCGCGCACGATGAGGTTGGAGCCGACACCGACGACATAGACCGGCATATCCTTGGCGAGATGCGCGAGGAAATAACCGAGATCATCCTCGTCCGCCGGCGTGAACAGCACCTGCGCCGGTCCGCCGACGCGAAACCAGGTCAGCTCGGCCAGCGACTGGTTGGCCAGCAACCGCCCGCGAAGATCCGGCACCGCGGCTTTGAGATCGGGCGTGATGTCGGGGAATGCCACCACCCTACCCCAGCGCCTTCAATTCGCCGGGAAGTGCGTACGCCCATTGCGTGATGTTGCCGGCACCGAGACAGACGACGAGATCACCCGACTTCGCCACGCCTTTGACGATGTCCGCAAGCTCGGAGGCTGCCGGCAACGGGATCACCTCGCGGTGGCCATGCGCACGCAGGCTAGCTACGAAATGATCGCGGTCGATGCCGTCGATCGGCGTCTCGCCGGCGGCATAGACGTCGGCGACAACGACCGCATCGGCATCGTTGAAGCAGGTACAAAATTCCTCGAACAGCGATTGCAGGCGGGTGTAGCGATGCGGCTGCACCACGGCGATGATCTTGCCGTTGGTGGATTCCCGCGCCGCCTTCAGCACCGCCGCGATCTCGACCGGGTGATGGCCATAATCGTCGATCACGGTGATGCCGCTCCACTCGCCGGTCTTGGTGAAGCGGCGCTTGACGCCGCCGAATCCGGCAATCGCCTTGCGGATCGCGTCATCTGAAACGCCGAGCTCGCGCGCGACCGCGATCGCGGCCGTCGCGTTGGAGGCATTGTGACGGCCCGGCATCGGCAGCATGAGATCGGCGATCTCGTGCACAGCCCCAGTTTTGCGATCACGGAACGCGACCTTGAATTTCGATCCGCCCCCCATCGGCGTGAGATCGACAAACTGCACATCGGCCTGCGGATTCGCGCCGTAAGTGATGATGCGTCGGTCCTCGATCTTGCCGACGAGGGTCTGCACGACGGGATGATCGATGCACATCACGGCAAAGCCGTAGAACGGCAGGTTCTCGACGAAATGCCGGAAGGCATCCTGCACGGCCTCGAAGGTCTTGAAGTGATCGAGATGCTCGGGATCGACATTGGTGACAATGGCAACATCGGTCGGCAGCTTCAGGAACGTGCCGTCGCTCTCGTCGGCCTCTACCACCATCCAGTCGCCGGCGCCGAGACGCGCGTTGGAGCCATAGGCGTTGATGATGCCGCCGTTGATCACGGTCGGATCGAGCCCGCCGGCATCGAGCAGCGTTGCGACCATCGTGGTCGTGGTGGTCTTGCCGTGCGTGCCGGCAATCGCGACGCAGCTCTTCAGCCGCATCAGCTCGGCCAGCATCTCGGCGCGGCGCACCACGGGAATGCGCCGCTCACGCGCCGCCATCAGTTCCGGATTGTCGCGCTTGATCGCGGTGGAGACCACGACGACCTCGGCCCCGTCGACATTCTCGGCCTTATGGCCGACCGAAACTTTCGCGCCCTTCTTGCGCAAACGGTCGAGATTGTAATTGTCGGAGGCGTCCGAGCCCTGCACGGAATAGCCGAGATTGACCAGCACCTCGGCGATGCCGCTCATGCCGATCCCGCCGATCCCGACGAAGTGGATGGGTCCGATCTCGCGCGGCAGTCTCATGCTCTATCCCATGGTTCCGTCGTCATGCCCGGGCTTGTCCCGGGCATCCACGAATCCCAAGCTACTTCATGCAAGACGTGGATGGCCGGGACAAGCCCGGCCATGACGGCAAAAATACGAAAATCGGTCCGTTTAGGCTCAGATTCCCGCGACTTTGACCACCAGATCGGCCAGCCGCTCGGTGGCGTCGAGCCGGCCCGCCCCCTTCGCCGCGGCCGCCATGGCGGCAAGGCGCGCCGGCTCGGCCGCGAAACCGGATATCTCGGCGGCGAGACGATCCGAGGTGAACTCGGTCTGCGGGATGCGAATGGCGCCGTCGACATTGGCCAGCACGCCGGCATTGGCGAACTGATCCTGGTCGATCGCGCCCGGCAGCGGCACCAGGATCGAGGGTCGGCCGATCGCGGCGAGCTCGGCGACCGTGCCGGCGCCGGAGCGCGACACCACCAGGTCGTTCGAAGCGAGCCGCGCCGGCAGATCCGTGAAGAACGGCGCGAGCTCGGCATTGATCTTGAGTTTGTCGTAGACCGCGCGCACGCGCGCCATGTCCTCGTCGCGGACCTGCTGGGTGAGGATGAGCCGGCCCCACAACGCGGGCTCGAGCCGCTCGATCGCGCCCGGCACGATGTCAGCCATGATCCGGGCGCCCTGGCTGCCGCCGACGACGAGCAGGCGCAGCGAGCCATTCACTTCGGGCGCGACATATGGCTCGGCCGCAGCGGCGAGAACCGTCGGCCGCATCGGCGTGCCAACCGTCGTAGTCTTGGCTGCCAGCGCTGGATCGCGATCGAGCACGCCCGGCAACGACGTCGCGATGGCGCGGACGCGGCTCGACAAGAAACGGTTGGCGCGGCCGAGCACCGCATTGGCCTCGTGGATGATGCCGGGCGCGCCGGCGAATTTTGCCGCGATCAATGGCGGCAATGTCGGATAGCCACCGAAGCCGATGACGGCAGCGGGCTTCAATCGCTTGATCAGGCGGTAAGCGGACAGCGTGCCGGTGGCGAGCGTGATGCCGGCATAAGCCAGCTGGACCGGATTGCGACTGCGCGCCGTCTCGCTCGCGACGACGTCGATCATGTCCTTGCTGAACAGCCCACTATAGCGCAGCGCGCGCTCATCCGTAACCAGGCGCACGCGAAAGCCGCGCCGGATCAGTTCGACGCCGAGCGCTTCGGCCGGAAACAGATGGCCGCCGGTGCCGCCCGCGGCGAGAAGAATCAAGGGGGAATTGTCCATAATGAAGAATCTTACAAGGACTTTCCCGGCATTGCGAGCCGGGTGCACGTGCCCCGGGGCGCAGCGCAGCGCGCCGCCTTTCGGCGTGGTGCGCTGCTGAACCGGGGCCTATGGTCGCGGCATTCTGGGTCCCGGATCTGCGCTTCGCTTGTCCGGGACACGAGACCTGTCACGCGTAGCTGCGCATCGCCTCGGCATGGCCGCTGGCCTCGACCTCGGTGCGTGGGCGCAGCCGCGTCAGCGCCAGCATCATGCCGACGCCATAGGACAGCGATATGATCGAGGAGCCGCCATAGGAGATGAAGGGCAGCGTCATGCCCTTGGCAGGGATGAGCTGGAGGTTGACCGACATGTTGATCGCCGCCTGCACGCCGAACAGGATTGCAAGGCCGGAAGCCGCAAAGCGCGAGAACATGTCCTCATTGGCGTAGGCGCGCGACAGCGTACGAATGACGACGAAGGCGAACAGCGTCAGCATCGCCAGGCACAGGATGATGCCAAACTCTTCGGCGGCAACCGCGAACACGAAGTCGGTATGGCTGTCCGGCAGGCTGCGTTTTGCGATGCCCTCGCCCGGTCCGAGGCCAAACCAGCCACCGTTGTAGAAGGCCTCCATCGCAGTATCGACCTGGAAAGTGTCGCCGGAGGCCGGGTTCATGAAGCGCTTGATGCGTCCGGCAACGTGGGGAACAAAAAGGTATGCGCTGAACAGACCGGCGGCGGCGGCGCCGGCAAGGCCGAACACCCAGATCATGCGCATGCCCGCGATGAAGAACAGCGAGCCCCACACCATCAGGATCAGCATGGTCTGGCCGAAGTCGGGCTCCATCACCAGCAGCGACACCAGCATCAGCAGCAGCACCAGCGCCATCGAGGTCGCCGGCATCTCCGGCCGCTTGGTCGATTCCGCGAACAGCCAGGCGGCGATGACGACGAACGACGGCTTTGCGATTTCGGAGGCCTGAATGTTGACGCCGAGCAGCGTGATCCAGCGCCGCGAGCCCTTGACCTCGGGGCCGATCGCGAGCGTCACCACGATCAGGATAATGCTGATCGTGAAGATGATCAGCGCGCTTCGCCGGATCGAGCGCGGCGACAGGAAGGAGACGCCGACCAGCACCATGAAGGACGGCGCCAGGAACATCACGTGGCGGCTGAAGAAGTGGAAGGGATCGAGCCCGATGCGGGTCGCGACCGGCGGGCTCGCCGCCAGCGACAGGATGACGCCGGTCAGCATCAGCACAAGGATCGCGCCGAGCAGAGGCTTGTCGACGGTCCACCACCACTCGGTAAAGGGGGTGCGTTCTTCACGGGAGAGCATGGGCGGCCGCTTTCGGACAGAGGTCGGCCCATTGGTCGCCGAGGTTGGTTACCGGGGGGTTAAGGAAGTGGATGAAGTTGTGGAGAGTCTCGTGCCCCGGACGCAGCGCAGCGCCCTTGCGGTGCGCTGCAGAGCCGGGGCCCAGCAGTCTTTATGGGTCCCGGCTCTGCGCCGCAGCGTTGCACGCTGCAGCGCGTCCGGGACACGAGAGACCTAGTCGTAATTGATCGTGACGCCCCCGGCACTCCGCTCACGCTTGTAAATCTGGACCGTCCCGGGAATGAATCCAATCCTGACGGCCTGCTCGCTGCTCCAGGCAACGAGAACATCCTGATGCTCACGCACGCTGAGAAAAGTCGGCGTGTTCTCGGGCGAGAATGTCCGTCCCCGCGCCACGATGCTGGCTTGTGTGCTATCCGGCACCGTCGCTCCGCACTCCTTCCAGACCACGACAACCAGCTTGCTGCCGCTTGGGGAGGCGAACGATCTCTGGCGGACGACCCGGCACGCGCCGAATTCGTCCATGATGTTGTCAATGAGGACAACACAGACGAAACCCGCGGCGACCGGAACAGCAAGAACAGCGACGGCAATTCCGATCCAGCGTCGCCGCGACATTCTCACACCACCCGCTTCACACCCGGCAGCGCCTGCACCAGCTCGCGGAACCTGGTGCCGCGGATCTCAAAATTGCGATACTGGTCGAAGGAGGCGCAGGCCGGCGACAGCAGCACGACCGCGTCGGTAAGCCCCGACGCTTCCGCATCGCGCGCGGCGTGCTCGACGGCAACGTCGAGCGTCTGGCTGATCTCGTGCGCGACCGAGCCGAGCGTGCCGGAAAACTCCTGCGCGGCCTCGCCGATCAGATAGGCCTTGCGGATGCGCGGGAAGAAGCCGGCGAGGCCAGTGATGCCGCCCGCCTTCGGCTTGCCGCCGGCGATCCAGAAGATGTCGGCAAAGGACGACAGCGCATGCGCGGTGGCATCGGCGTTGGTGCCCTTGGAGTCGTTGACAAACAGCACATTGCCGCGGCAGCCGACCTGCTCCATGCGGTGCGCCAGGCCCGGAAAGCTGCGCAGGCCGTCCTGCAACACGTCCAGGCTGATGCCCATCGCAAGCGCGGCAGCGGCGGCGCAGGCCGCGTTCTGCGCATTGTGCAGGCCGCGCAGCGAACCGATGCCGCCGAGCGTTGCGATTTCGCTACGCGCGCCGCCCGAGGTGCGCACGATGGTGCCATGCTCGACATGAATGCCGCTCGCCAGCGGATTCCTGACGGAGATGCGCACCACGTTCTTGCCGGCGCGGTCGAGCCGGTCGGCGATGTCGCGGCAATAGCCGTCATCGACGCCGATAATCGACGTGCCACCTGCCTGCACGCCGGCGACGAGACGCTCCTTCACTGCGGCGTAGTGCGCGATGGTGCCATGACGATCGATATGGTCCTCGCTGACATTGAGCAGAATGCCGACGGAGCCATCGAGCGAGGGCGTGAGGTCGATCTGGTAGGACGACATCTCGATGACGTGGACGCGACCCATGCGCGGCGGCTCCAGCGACAGGATCGCGGTGCCGATATTGCCGCCCATCTGGGTGTCGTAGCCGGCGACCTTGGTCAGATGCGCGATCAGCGCCGTCGTGGTCGACTTGCCGTTGGTGCCGGTGATGGCAACGAACGGCGCGTTCGGCGCGTGGCGGCGGCGCTCGCGGCAGAACAGCTCGATGTCGCCGATCACCTCGACGCCCGCCTCGCGCGCCTTCAGCACGCTCCAGTGCGGTACCGGGTGGGTCAGCGGCACGCCCGGCGCGAGCACGAGCGCTGCGAAATTGCCCCAGGAAACGTTGCGCAAATCTGCGGTGATGAACCCGGCCTGCGCCGCCTTGGCGACGTTCTCGGCGCTATCGTCGGCGGCGATCACCTCGGCGCCACCGGCCTTCAGCGCGTGGCAGGAGGCAAGCCCCGAGCCGCCAAGGCCGAACACCGCGACCGTCTTGCCGGCGAAGGATGTGACCGGGATCATCGTGGTACCGTCAGCGCAGCTTCAGCGTGGAGAGGCCGGCGAGCGCCAGCATCACCGAGATGATCCAGAAGCGGATCACGATCTGCGGCTCGGTCCAGCCGAGCTGCTCGAAATGGTGGTGGATCGGCGCCATCCGGAAGATGCGCTTGCCCGTGAGCTTGAACGACACCACCTGCACGATGACGGAGACCGCCTCCAGCACGAACAGGCCGCCGATCACCGCGAGCACGATTTCGTGCTTCACCGCGACCGCGATCGCCCCAAGCATGCCGCCGAGCGCGAGCGAGCCGGTGTCGCCCATGAAGATGGAGGCCGGCGGCGCGTTGAACCAGAGGAAGCCGAGGCCGGCGCCCAATAGCGCGCCGCAGAGCACCGCGAGCTCGCCGGTGCCCGCGACATATTTGATCTGGAGATAATCGGCGAACACCGCGTTGCCGGCGAGATAGGCGATCATCGCAAAGCTCGCGGTCGCGATCATCACGGGCACGATGGCGAGGCCGTCGAGACCGTCGGTGAGGTTCACCGCATTGCCGGCACCGACGATGACGAAGGCGCCGAACACGACGAAGAACCAGCCGAAATGCAGCACCGTGTCTTTCAGGAAGGGTATAGTCAGCGCGGTCGAGGCGGGATCGCGGTTCAGCCGCACCAGCGCATAGCAGGCGACCAGCGCGATCACCGCCTCGATCAGCAGGCGCAACTTGCCGCCGAATCCGCTCGTGGTCTGCTTGGTGACCTTGAGGTAGTCGTCATAGAAGCCGACGAAGCCGAAGCCGAGCGTCACCGCCAGCACGATCCAGACATAGGGATTGAGCGGATTGGCCCACAGCACCGTGCCGACCGTGAGGCCGGACAGGATCATCAGCCCGCCCATGGTGGGCGTGCCCTTCTTGGCCAGATGCGATTGCGGACCGTCGGTCCGGATCGGCTGGCCCTTGCCCTGGCGGATGCGCAGATGATCGATGATCCAGGGCCCGAACAGGAACACGAACAGCGCGCCGGTGACCACGGCGCCGCCGGTGCGGAAGGTGATGTAGCGGAAGACGTTCAGAACGGTGCGCACTGCACCGAAGCCCGGAAATGTGTTGGAGAGCTCGATCAGCCAGTAAAACATTCAGACGGTCCTATGGCGCCTTTCGCACGCAGGCTTTTTCAGACGCAGATTTCGCCTCACGCGCATTCGCCGGTCTTCATTATCGGTCGGGCGACCTTTAAGAAACCTGCCGGCAAGAAACCTGCAGGCTCGGCGCCGCAAAACGGTGGGATTCGGGAACAGCGCCTTCCAAGCAGTTTACGCCTTTGCCTGCAAGGCGGCCACTAGGCCCGGCACAAACTTGTTGACCCAGAACATCTTCTTGCTGCCCTTGACAACCACGACATCGCCTGCCTTCAGCAGGACCGCGACCTCGCCCGGCTTCAGCGTGGCAGGATCGTCGTGCCAGCCGAGCCCTTTGCCGGCGGGAAGCGCGTCATAGAGGTGCCGCATCAGCGGCCCGACGCAATAGATGCCGTCGACGCCGTCGAGATGCGTGGCCAGCGCGGTGTGGTAGCTTGGTGCGTCGTCGCCCAGTTCCAGCATGTCGCCGAGCACCGCAATGCGGCGGCCGCCGGTGACGTTGCGCGCCTGCAGGCTTTGCAGCGCGGCGGCAATGCTCGCCGGATTGCCATTGAAGCTGTCGTCGATCACGGTGACACCGCCGACTGCCTGCTCGACGCCGCGGCCGGTCATGATGCCGACGCGATCGAGCTTGATCGCGAGCGTCGCCACATCGAGATGCGCGGCATGAACCGAGGCGAGCGCGGCGAGCGCATTCTGCACGCGGTGCGGTGCACCCGGCGTGAGGCTGAAGGCGATCTCTTTCTTGCCGATCGCGGCCACGACCTGCCAGCTCTCGCCATGCGGGGCGTGTGCGACCTCGTGCACCTCGGCCTTCTCGCCGAAGCGCACCAGCTTGCCCTTCCAGTCGGGCGCCTTGATCCCGGCCGGCAGCACCAGCACACCATTCTCCGGCAGGCCGAGCGCGATCGACACCTTCTCGCGGCGGATCGCGTCGAGCGAGCCGAGCTTTTCCAGATGCACCGGCTGGACGTTGACGACGAGCGCTACGGTCGGCCGCGTCAATTCGCTGAGTCGCGCGATCTCACCCTTCTGATTCATGCCCATCTCGACGACCCAGAGGCTGGCATCGGGCCGGGCGTTGCACAGCGTCAGCGGCACGCCCCAGAAATTGTTGAAGCTCGAAGGGCTCGCATAGGCATTGGGATAGGCCGCGAGATACTCCTTGGTGCTGGTCTTGCCGGCGCTGCCGGTGAGCCCGATCACCGGCCGGTTGAAGCGCGCGCGTGCGGCGCGCGCGAGGCCCCAGAGGCCGTCGATCAGCGTGTCCTTCACGACGATCTGCGGAATACCAACACCCGCGATTTCATGCGGTACGATCATCGCGACCGCGCCCGACGCTTCCGCCTTGTCCGCGAACTCCCAGCCGTCGCGCGCGCTGGCGAAGGCCGAGATGAAGCCGCCGCTCGGCGTGCCGCTCAACGCCACGAACAAGCTGCCCGGCTTCACCAAGCGGCTGTCCTGGGTGACGAAGTCGATCGGCGTGTCCGGGAATGAGCCGGCCGCCCCAAGCGCACGCGCCACCTCGGCAAGCGTCCATAATGGCGCGCTCATGCCACCCTCGATGCTAGTGCGGCGGCAACCGCCTCGTGATCGCTGAACGGCAGGACCTCGCCGCCGACGATCTGCCCGGTCTCGTGGCCCTTGCCGGCGACCAGCAGTGCATCGCCGTCTTCCAGTTCCTCGATCGCAGCGCGGATCGCGGCCGCGCGGTCGCCGATTTCGCGCGCGCCCTTTGCGGTGGCGAGGATCGCGGCGCGAATGGCTTCCGGTTTCTCGCTGCGCGGATTGTCGTCGGTGATGATGACGCGATCGGCATTCTCGGCCGCGATCTCGCCCATGATCGGACGCTTGCCGGCGTCGCGATCGCCGCCGGCGCCGAACACGACGATCAGCCTGCGCCTGGCGTAGGGACGCAGCGCCTGCAACGCCTTCGCCAGCGCATCGGGCTTGTGCGCGTAGTCGACGAAGATCGGCGCGCCGTTGCGTTCGCCGACGCGTTCGAGCCGGCCCTTGGCGCCTTCGAGATGTTCGAGGCTCGCAAAGACACTGGCCACATCGCTGCCTGTGCCGATGGCCAGACCGGCCGAGACCAGCGCGTTCTCGATCTGGAATTCGCCGACCAGCGGCAGCCGGACGGCATAGGCCCTGTCGCGATGTACGAGCGAAAGCTCTTGCGAGAAGCCTGAGACCTCGGCATTGACGAGGCGAATGCCCTCACCTGCCCCGTCGCCGTTGCGGCCCACCGCCATCACGCGCAGACCGCGCGTCCTCGCGGCGTCGATCGCTTCCGCCGAGCATTCATGATCGGCCGAGATCACCGCGGCGCCACCGGGCGGCACGAGCTCGCGAAACAGCCGGAGTTTTGCTGCGAGATAATGCGCCACGGTCGGATGATAATCCATGTGGTCGCGCGAGAGATTGGTGAAGCCTGCGGCGGAGACCCGCACGCCGTCGAGGCGATATTGATCGAGCCCGTGTGACGATGCTTCGAAGGCGAGATGCGTCACGCCCTCGCGCGCGATCTCATCGAGCTGCCGATGCAGCGCGATCGGATCGGGCGTCGTCAGCGAACCGTAAACCGTGCGTTTCGGCGAGACGAGGCCGATGGTGCCGATGCTGGCCGAGGCATGGCCAAGCCGCTCCCAGATCTGGCGCGTGAACGCGGCAACCGAAGTCTTGCCGCTGGTTCCGGTCACCGCCGCGATGGTCGCAGGCTGCGTGGGGAAGAATTTTGCCGCGGCCAGCGCCAGCGCGCGGCGCGGATTGGCGGTTGCGATGAACGGCACCTTGCAGGGGGCCGGCGCATGGTCGCCGACGATCGCCGCCGCGCCTGCGGCTATGGCAGCGTCGACGAAGCGCGCGCCGTCGGTCTTGCTGCCTGCGAGCGCGAAGAAGAGATCGCCGGGTTTCACTACACGACTGTCGAGCGCGAGCCCCATCACCTCGCGCGCCGCGACAGCGGGCTCGATTGCGGCATCATTGCCAAGAAGATCGCGCAGCTTCATGGTCATCCAGTCGACATGCCGTGCCGGAAAGCCGAATCTTCGGGAAAATCCCGACTCAGCAGCGGCAGTGGCCCACCCCGTTGATTACTGGGTTGCCCTGGATGCCGCAAGAATAAGGCGGTCGGACGGCGGCAAATCGAACCGAGGTTCGACCCCCAGGAGCGGCGCGATCCGCTCGATCACCTTGCCGCCCGTGGGCACCGCGTTAAAGCCCGAGGTGATGAAACCATGCGTTTCAGGCAACGCCTGCGGCTCGTCCAGCATGACGAGAATCTGATATTTCGGATCGTCGGACGGCATGATCGCGGTGAAGGAGTTGAGCACCCGCTTCTTGGCGTAGCGGCCATTGATGACCTTCTCGGAAGTGCCGGTCTTGCCGCCGACGTAATAGCCCTTCACGTCGGCGTTCTTGGCGGTACCGATTTCGGCATTGAGCCGCATCAGATACCGCATCTTGTCACTGGTCTCCTGCTTGATCACGCGCTTGGCCATCGCCCGCGCTTCGTCTTCGCTGCGTTTCATGAATGTCGGCGGAATCAAATAGCCGCCGTTCATCAGGGCGTTGATGCCCATCACCGCTTGGAGCGGCGCTACCGACAGGCCCTGACCGAACGCGATGGTGACAGTGTTCAGCTCACCCCAGTGGCGCGGCACCAGCGGAGCCGCACTCTCCGGCAACTCGGTGCGCAGCCGCGTCAATTGTCCCATCTTGGCCAGGAACGCCTTGTGCGCCTCGACACCCTGGTTGAGCGCGATCCGCGCGGCGCCGATATTGGACGAGTAGGTGAACACTTCCTTCGTATTGATGAAACGTCCCAGGTTGTGACTGTCATGGATGGTGAACTTGCCGTAGTGCAGGTTTCCACGTGCGTCCCACGACGAGTTCAGGTTGATCTTGCCGGAGTCGAGCGCCATCGCCAGCGTGAAGGCCTTGAAGGTCGAGCCCATTTCGTAGACGCCGGTGGTCAGGCGGTTGATGCGGTCTGGGTCGTGCGCTTCCTTCGGATTGTTGGGATCGAAGTCCGGCAGCGAGACCATGGCCACGATCTCGCCGGTCTTGACGTTGGAGATGATGCCGGAAGCCGCCTTGGCGTGGAATTTCTCCTTCGCCTTCTGAAGCTCGTCGCGCAGCGCGTGCTCGACGCGCAAATCGACCGACAGCTCGATCGGCTTTTGCAGCCGGTCGGTGGCAAAGCCCGCGCGGTGGAGATCGGCGAGCCCTTGATTGTCGAGCCACTTCTCCATGCCCGCGATGCCCTGGTTGTCGATGTTGACCAGACCAATGACGTGGGCGACCTCGTTGCCGGTCGGATAGACGCGCTTGTTCTCGCGCAGGAAGCCGATGCCGGGAAGGCCGAGCTTGTGGATGTCCTGCTGCTGCTTCGGCGTGATCTCGCGCTTGAGCCAGACGAAGCCTTTCCGCGACGACAGGCGCTCGCGCACTTCGGCCTCATCTAGGTCGGGCACCGTCGCGGTCAGAAGCTCGATCGCCTCGTCCTTGTCGATGATGCGGCGCGGCTCGCCGAACAGGCTGGCCGCCTTGACGTCGGTCGCCAGGATCGCGCCGTTGCGGTCGACGATGTCGGGCCGCGCGGTCGCAACCACTTCCTGCGAGGCGGCACGACGCGCACTGTGAGCGTCGGCACCGATCGCGAACATCACGAGCCGGCTGCCGATCAGGGCATAGACCAGGGCAAAGGCGAGCATTGCGAGGCCGACGCGCGCGCGCGCCTTCGCGGCGCGATCGACATTGCGCCCGTAGAGCAGGCTGCGGATCAGACGCTGCCGCCACGGCTCAGCTGGCCGCTCGGTGGATTTGGCCGGAACAGCGCTCATTGCTTGTCCTCGGGGTGAGGCACGGAGCCCGTCACCGTATCGGGATCGCTCGCAGCTTCGATGGTATTGAGCATGGCTCCGATCGGATCAGGCTCGCCCGGCCTGAACATCCGCGCTGGACGGTCCGGCAGGTTCTTCAGTGCATCATATTGCGTGCCGTTGACGGGCTTGAGCGGCAGATGCCGCTCGGAGAGGCCCTGCAGGCGCAGCGGAGCATCGAGCCTGGCCCATTCGGAGCGCAGTTGCGCGATCGCGTCGCGCTGCTCGCGGATCTCCGCGTGCAGCCGCAGCACCTTCTCGGTGCGGGCGGTGGAATCCATCTTGATCCGGTAGACATAGGCGGCCGCGAAGATCAGCGCGCCGATGACGAGAAGGTGGATGAAGCGCATGTGCTAGCCGCCCCTCATCACGTCGGAGAGTTTGGGCCAGGACGATGGCTCGGCATCGTCATGCGCCGGCGCCGCGGTGCGCTCGGCGGCGCGCAGCTTTGCGGAACGGGCACGCGGATTATGCGCAACTTCCGCCTCGCCGGCGACCACGGGCCGCCGCGTCAAAAGCCGGAAGCTCGGTGCGCCTTGCGCCACTTCCGGCAGATGGCGCGAGCCGCCGCCGGTCTTGGAGCGCAGGCTAAGGAAATTCTTGACGATGCGGTCTTCCAGCGAATGGAACGAGACCACGACCAGACGGCCGCCGGGCTTGAGCACGCGCTCGGCCGCCGCGAGCGCGGTCTGGAGCTCCTCGAGCTCCTCGTTAACGAAGATGCGCAGCGCCTGGAATGTCCGCGTTGCCGGGTGAATGTCACCGGGCTTCGAGCGCACCACCCGGCCGACGAGATCGGCGAGCGCGCGCGTCGTGGTGAACGGCGTCTCCTGCCGATCAGCCACGATGGCGCGGGCGACACGGCGCGAATGCCGCTCCTCGCCGAAGAGATAGATGATGTCGGCGAGATCGCTTTCCGAGGCGCGCGCGACGACGTCGGCCGCCGTTGGTCCGACCTGCCCCATCCGCATGTCGAGCGGACCGTCGAGGCGGAACGAGAAGCCGCGACCGGCCTGGTCGAGCTGCATCGAGGACACCCCGACATCCATCACGACACCGTCGACCGCGTCGACATCCTGCGCCGCGCACACCTCGGCGAGATTCGAGAAGCGGTCCTCGACCAGCGTCAGCCGGCCCGCGGCGCGCTCAACCAGCTCCGCGCCGCCGGCGATCGCCGTTTGGTCGCGGTCGATCGCGATGACACGAGTTCCCGCAATATCCAGGATGGCGCGGCTGTAGCCACCGGCCCCGAAGGTGGCATCGACATAGATGCCGCCCTCGCGCGGCGCGAGATGCTCGATCGCCTCGCGGCCAAGCACGGGAATGTGCGGCGCGGCGCTCATGCGTCGCGCCTGCCGGGTGCGCAGGCGAACGGCCAAATGAAATCGGGGGCGAAGCAGCCCATCACGCCTCGAATAACTCCGCGTCGCGGCGGTTCCACGACCCAAACCCTCTCCAGCATGCTTGCCAGCATGCGCGCCGAGCCCGGTCGTCCCAGGCGGCAGACCCGGTGTTCCCAGCGGATTATGTCGGGCAGCCATGGGATTTCGAGCCAAAAACGCTTTTGGCCGCCTCCGGACGCGGGTCGGCTCTTCACCCCTCAGTAACGGCCCTTAGCGTTAAGAAAACGTTGATCGGCTGGTTACAAGTCGAAAAGGTGGCTGGGCGGTGATGCCCTATCCACACACCCACCCGAAATGCAGCCGTTAACCGCACCGCGCGATTGCGCGGACCGGACAGTAAAGAAATAGTAAAGAGAAGGGCTGGCCCACTCTCCTATCCGACTTGAGCTGTCTATGTCGTCCGGTCCGTCAACGCCGTCTGGAACTGATTCGAAGCGTCAGCGCGTTCTTCCGGTTCCCAAGGCCGCGGCGAACATGCGGACGTTCGAGCCGGATTCGTCGATCGTTTCCGACATCATCCCTTCGCCCAATCATGGCGAGCGCACCAAGGGGCGGCAGCCCGACATGATCGTGCTGCACTACACCGGCATGCCCGACGTCGAGGGCGCGCTGGCGCGGCTGTGCACGGCCGGCACCGAGGTGTCGGCCCATTACGTCGTGCTCGAAGACGGTCGCATTGTGCAATGCGTACCCGAAGCGCGGCGCGCCTGGCACGCCGGCGTCTCGTCCTGGGCGGGCGAGGACGACATCAATTCGTGCTCGATCGGGATCGAGATCATCAATCGCGGCCATGATTGGGGCTATCCGGAATATCCGCTGCGCCAGATCGCCGCCGTGATCGCGCTGTGCCGCGGAATCATGCTCCGCCGCAAGGTCGCGCCGCAACGGGTGCTCGGTCATTCCGACGTCGCGCCCGCGCGCAAGAAGGATCCCGGCGAAAAATTTCCCTGGCATTCGCTGGCCAATTCCGGCGTCGGTCACTGGGTGACGCCGGCGCCGGTCGTGCGCGGCGAAAGCCTGATGCTCGGCACCATCAGCGACGAGGTGCTGAGCCTGCAGCAGGCGCTGGCGCGCTACGGCTATGGCGTGCCGCTGACCGGCAAATACGACGCATCGACGATGGAAGTCATCACAGCATTCCAGCGGCACTTCCGCCCGGCGCGGCTGGATGGCGTTGCCGATCATTCGACCCTGTCGACGTTGCAGGCGCTGCTGGCGAGCCTGCCGGCGGATGGGGCGACAGTCGCGTCGAAATAGCAGACGTCTTCGAGAACGTGACCCCTTGCTCCGTCATGCCCGGGCTTGTCCCGGGCATCCACGTCTTTGTCTCCGCGCGCGAAGAACGTGGATGGCCGGGACAAGCCCGGCCATGACGGAAACTCAATCCATCTCCCGCACCCGCCGCGCATACAGCCGCCGCAACGGATCGAGCTGCGTCGCCTCCGCCGCGGCCGCGTAGGCCTCGCGCGCTTGGTCGTTGCGGCCGAGCCGCCGCAACAGATCGGCACGTACCGCCGGCAACATCTCATAGCCGTCCAGCCCGCCGCGCGCGGTGATCGCGTCGACGAGATCGAGCGCGCGCGCCGGACCGTCGACCATCGAGACCGCGGCAGCATGGTTGAGCTCGATCACCGGAGACGGGCTGATGCGCAGCAGCACCTCATAGAGGCCGGCGATCTGCGGCCAATCGGTCTCCTCAAAGCTCGGTGCGCGGGCATGCAGCGCGGCGATCGCCGCCTGCACCGCATAAGGCTGCGGCCGGCCCGGCACGCGCAGCGCGTCATCGACGAGACGCAGGCCTTCCTCGATCTGCGCGCGATCCCAGAGCGAGCGGTCCTGCTCTTCCAGGAGAACGATATCTCCGGCCGCGGTCTCGCGACCGGCACGGCGCGCATCGTGGAGCAGCATCAACGCCAGCAGTCCCTTGATCCCGGCGCGGTCCGGCATGAGCCGGTCGAGCAAGCGGCCGAGCCTGATCGCCTCGACCGCAAGGTCAGGCCGCATCAGATCCGCGCCGGAGGTCGCGACATAGCCTTCGGTGAAGACGAGATAGATCACGGCGAGCACGCCATTGAGCCGCGGCGTCAGCGCGGCGTGCTCCGGCACTTCGTAGGGAATGCCGGCGAGCCTAATCTTCTGCTTGGCGCGAACGAGGCGCTGCGCCATCGCCTCCTCGCTGATGAGGAAGGCACGAGCGACCTGGGCCATCGAAAGCCCGCAGACGGTGCGCAGCGTCAGCGCCACCTGAACTTCTGCGGCGAACGCCGGATGGCAGCAGGTGAAGATCAGCCGCAGCATGTCGTCGTCGAGCATCGCTGGCGGTTCGGCTGGCGTGTCTGCGTTGAGCTCGAGCTCGTGCACGAGTGCCTGCTGCTTGCCGCGAAAGACGGCCTGCCGCCGGACGCGGTCGATCGCCTTGTTGCGGCCGACATTGACCAGCCAGGCGCGCGGATTGTCAGGGGCCTCGCCCGCGGCCCAGCGCTCAAGGGCAACCGCAAAGGCGTCCTGGAGCGCGTCCTCAGCCAGATCGAAATCGCCGACGAGGCGGATCAGGGTAGCCAGCGCCCGCCCCGCCTCGTCGCGGAAGATCCTGTCGATGTCGGTGGACGAGATCACTTGTTGTAGATCATGACCGGCCTGACCTCGATCGATCCTTCCCTGGCTTCGGGAATCCGCGCGGCCAGCGCAATGGCGGTGTCGAGATCCTTGGCCTCGACCAGATAGTAGCCGCCGAGCTGCTCGCGGGTCTCTGCGAACGGACCGTCAGTCGTCAGGGTCTTGCCCTCGCGCACGCGCACGGTCGTCGCCGTCGTGCTCGGCTGGAGCCCGTCGCCGGCCTTGAAATGGCCGCTCTGGATGATGGACTGGGTGTAGGCGCCGTACTCCGCCGACACTTTCTGACGCTCGGTCGCGTCCATATTGATCAGTTTCTGTTCGTTCCGGTAGATCAGCAGCAGGTACTGCATGGCTTACTCCTGTTGTTCGGCTTGATCGCCGACATCCAGTCGAACGGGGCCAACTTCAAACGACATCCTCGGGATAATTATTCGATGCCGGCGGACGAGATCATTTGTAGATCATGACGGGCCTGACCTCGATCGACCCGTCCCTGGCTCCGGGAATCCGCGCAGCCATTGCAATCGCGGCGTCGAGATCCCTGGCCTCGACCAGATAATAGCCGCCGAGCTGCTCGCGCGTCTCGGCAAAGGGACCATCGGTCGCCAGGATCTTGCCCTCACGAACGCGAACGGTGGTCGCAGTCGAGGTCGGCTGGAGCCCGTCGCCAGCCTTGAAGTTGCCGCTCTGAACGATGGACTGGGTGTAGGCGGAATACTCCGCCAGCAGTTTCTGGTAGTCAGCGGGGCCCATCTTGCTCTGTTGAGCTTCGTTTCGGTAGATCAGCAGCAAATACTGCATCGCCTAACTCCTGTTGCTCGGCTGGAATGCCGACATCCAGTCGAACCGGGCGTACACCCCACGACATCTTCAGGATAAATTATTTACGCTGCGGCGTGCGCGGCGATCTCCGCTTGACGGAACCGTCACAAATGGCCCATGCGTACCCCGTCAGTCGGCCGGACGGCCGCTCCGGCAAGTGCCGAAAGGCCGCCGGGGAGGAAAGTCCGGGCTCCCTTGACATACGGTGCCGGATAACGTCCGGCGGGGGCAACCCTAGGGAAAGTGCCACAGAGAACGAACCGCCCGCCGACGCAGCGCAAGCTGCGCAGGCGGGTAAGGGTGAAAAGGTGCGGTAAGAGCGCACCGCGGGTCCGGCAACGGAGCCGGCATGGTAAACCCCACCGGGAGCAAAACCGAATAGGGACGGCGTCGCGGGCCGTTCGCGCAAGCGATAACGCCGCGGGGCGATGTCAGGCCCGCCGTCCGGGTAGGTTGCTCGAGGCCATGTGCAAACATGGTCCCAGAGGAATGGCCGTCACGTATCGTTTGCGCAAGCGGACGGTGCCCTACAGAACCCGGCTTACAGGCCGGCTGATATCTTGCGACGAGGGGTTCGATGTTAGCGCATCGGACCCCTCACCAATTTTCAATGGTCGTCATTCCGGGGCGTGCGGAGCACGAACCCGGAATCCATCAAGCGGCAGAGACGGTGGGTGAATGGATTCCGGGCTCTCGCTTCGCGAGCCCCGGAATGACGGCGAGAGCTACGCCACAATCTCCCGCAACACACCCATCAGCGCCTCCGGCAATGTGACATTCGGTGCATGACTCGCATCGAGCTCGAAATAGCGCCAGCCCTCCTCGCTGTTCGTGCGTCTTGCGAATTGCCCGAACACATCGCCCGGCGGAATGCGCTTGCAGTAGATATAGCTGCGCGGCATCGCTGGCTCGCCGTGTTGAAGCTTCAGCTTGGTCTCGAAACATTTAAGCGGCATGTTGACGCGGCGCGCGTTGAGCCAGTCGAGATCGGCCTGCGGCGTGTCCGGCGGCGGCGGGTTTGGCGGGATGCGGTAGCCGTCGCCGGCGGCAGCAGCCTTGCGCATCGGTTCGCGCCCGGCCTCGTTGAGATCGAACAGCGACTGGCCATCGCGCGGCACGAAGGCGTCCAGATAGATCAATTGCTTCACGCGCTCTCTTGCGCGGTCGGCAACGCCCGTTGCAACCATGCCACCATAGCTGTGGCCAAGCAGCACGATATCGCCGAGATCCTCGAACGTGATGACGTTGAGGATGTCCTGGATATGCGTCTCAAGATCGATCGCGGGATTGGCGAGATGTGAACGCTCGCCGAGCCCGGTGTAGGTCGGCGCGATCAGACGATGGCCGGCCTGCGCCATCAGCGGATGCATCTTCGTCCAGGCCCACCCGCCGGACCACGCGCCATGACAGAGCAGGAAAGTCTTCGCGCGTTCAGTCATCGGCGTTTCCATCGTTCTTGTTGGATACGATGGAGTGTAACGGGCAGCCGCCCGATGTAAACGCCGCCGGGCGTCAAGCCGCGCGCGGCGCCTTCACGAGCACGGTCGCAAGCTGACCGGCTTCGCGCCGCAGCTTGCCCGCCTCAAAGCCGTGCATGCCGATCCGCCATTGCAAGCCCACGATGGCGCCCTTGGTCGGCTGCAGCAAAGCGAGCGAAGCAAACAGCGTCACCGGTAGCCACACCGCGAGTTGGAGCCAGACCGGTGGGGCATAAGCGGTCTCGACCGCGAGGATCGCCGGCACCACGAGATGACCGACCACGACCATCACCAGATAGGCCGGAAAGTCATCGGCGCGCTGGTGAAGCAGCTCCTCGCCGCAATGGTCGCAGCTGTCCGCCACTTTCAGGAAGCGGCCGAACATATTCCCATCGCCGCAGTTCGGGCACTTGCCGCGAAAACCGCGCCACATCGCCTTTGCCAGAGAGACTGAACCGGTCGCCATGACGACACCTCTTCCATTTTGCTGATCCATACAATAATCTCTTGCATCCATACATTCAAAGGATACGAGCCTAAATTGCATGGATTGGACCCCTACAATCTCGGAGCTGAGCGGGCCGCGCTATCAGCGTATCGTCGAGGCCATGGAGGCCGACATTGCCGCCGGCCGGCTGGTGCGCGGACAGCAACTGCCGACGCAGCGTGCGCTCGCAAAGGCGCTCGGGATCGACCTGACCACGGTGACACGCGCCTACACCGAGGCGCGGCGCCGCGGCATCATGGAGGCCCGCGTCGGCCAGGGATCGTTCGTGTCGGAGACCAGCGCACGCCGCGCGGTCGACCTGCCGCATCCGGTGGCGATCGACCTCTCGATGAACGTGCCGCCGCACCCCCTCGAAGCGCAGCTCGACGAGCGCATCATCGCTGGCCTCGAAGCCATTCGCGCGCAATCGGGGCTCACCGCATTCCTGAACTACCAGCCGCCCGGCGGCAGCGCGCATGAGCGCGAGGTCGCCGCGCGCTGGATGCGTACGCGCGTTCCGCATGCGCACGCCGACAAGCTCACGATCTTTCCCGGCGCGCAGACCATCCTGTTCAACCTGCTCGCCCATCTCGCGCGGCCGGGCGACGTCATCCTGACTGAGGCCCTCACCTTCCCCGGCATCAAGGCCGCAGCAGCACAGCTCGGCGTCAAGCTCGTCGGCGTCGCCATGGATGACGGCGGCGTGCTGCCCGATGCGCTGGCGAAGGCCTGCCGCACGCAGAGGCCGAAGGCCGTCTATCTCATTCCGACGCTGCACAATCCGACCACGGCGACGCTCTCTGCCGAGCGGCGCAGCGCGATCGCCAAGATCATCCGCGACGCCGATACGATGTTGATCGAGGACGACGCCTACGGGCTCCTCGATCGTTCGGCATCGCCGATCGCCAATCTCATTCCGGAGCGGACATATCTCGCGACCACACTGTCAAAATGCATCGCGCCGGCGCTACGCCTCGCTTATCTGCTCACGCCCGACAGCGGCGCGCAGCGTCAGATGCGCGGCCATCTCCAGGCGACCGTGCAGATGCCGGCACCGCTGATGGTCGCGCTGGCGACGCATTGGCTCGAAACCGGCGTCGCCGACCGCATCATCGCAGCGATCCGCAACGAGGCCGTCGGACGCCAGCAATTGGCACAGCGCGCGTTGAAGGGTTTTCCGTTCCAGGCGAAGCCCGCCGCACATCATTTGTGGCTGCACTTGCCGGAGGGGCGACCGGACGTCGCCGCGCATCTGCTGCGCAACGGGCTCGCGATCGTTGCCGGCGACGCCTTCACCGTCGACGGCACGTCGCCGCATGCGGCGCGCGTTTCACTCGGCGCAGCGCGCAACAGATCGGAATTGTCCGAGGCGCTGCGCATCCTGGTCGGCGCGCTGCAGAAGCCCGCCGACATCAGGCAGATCGTCTAGCAAACCAGGGAATCACGTTTACGCAGGGTTCTGAAATTGACCTCCCGCGCCGCATCTGTGCTATGCGCCATGCGACCACGGCTTTGGGATCGCCGGTAGCGACAGGGATTCATTGGTGGAAACGCTCACTTACGCGCTGCTCCTGTTCGGCGCGCTGGCCGGCGGCTTCGTGTCGGGACTGGCCGGATTCGGCACGGCGCTGATGGCGCTCGGCATCTGGCTCTACGTGCTGCCGCCCTCGCTCGCGGTGCCTCTGGTGCTGATCTGTTCGGTGATCGCGCAGACCTCGACGCTGCCCTCGATGTGGAAGAGCTTTGACCTGTCGCTGGTGTGGCCGTTCCTGATCGGCGGATTGATCGGCGTACCGCTCGGGACCATGCTGGTCGCCTCCGCCGATCCAAAAGTGTTCAAGCTCAGCGTCGGCGTGCTGCTGCTGATCTTCTCGAGCGCGCTGTACCTGAACAAGAAGCAATTCGCCATCGCCTTCGGCGGCCGCATCGCCGACGGCGCGATCGGATTTGCCGGCGGCATTTTGGGCGGGCTCGCCGGACTGTCCGGGCCGCTGCCGATTCTGTGGGCCAACATCCGCGGCTGGAACAAGCACGAGCGGCGCGGCATCTTCCAGCTCTTCAATTTCACGGTGCTTGCGACCGCGCTAGTGTTGCAGACGGCTTCAGGCCTGGTCGCGTTCAAGGTGGTCTGGCTCGCGATGGTCGCATTCCCGGGCACGCTGATCGGCGCATGGGCCGGCGCGCGCGTCTATCACGCGCTGAGCGACAAGCATTTCGGCGATGTGGTGCTCGGCCTGCTGTTTCTGTCGGGCGCCACCCTCGTCTGGAACAGCATCAGCACGCTTTAGCTGCCTGACAGCCCGGCAAATAAGCCGGAGCTGCAGGGATGAAGCATGCTGTCGTTACGCGGGCTCGCGTGCGAGCGGCACGACGGGCTCAGGGCTCGCCAGTTCTGCGGCTTTCTCCTTCGAAGGCACCAGCCGCTTCCTGAACTCGCGGCGCAACAACCACAGGCTCAGGGCGGCCTGCAGCGTGGTGGTCGCAATCGACAAGTACCAGACATGCTCCATCCGGAAGCCCGGCCACGTGGAGAGCCAGACCGACGGCAGAGAATAGGTGAGGACCCGCATTGCCGAGGTCCACAACACCGGCGTGGTGTTGCCAAGCCCCTGAAACATGCTGGAGCAGATAAAGATCAGCCCCTGCGCCACCATGTTGAACGAGATGATGCGCAAAAAAAGCGACGCAACCGCCATCGTTTCCGGATCGTTCGAGAACCCAGCAAGCAGCAGGCCGGGCGCGAACTGCGCGACGATCAGGAAAGCAATCATTACGGCGGTCGCAATAAGCGACGCCTTGACAAAGGTCTCTCGCACGCGCGCCCCATTGCCTGCACCGAAATTCTGGCCGGCGATGGGCCCTGCAGCAAGCGCGATGGCGAGCGCCGGCATCTGGATCAAGCCGAGCAGACGCGTCCCGATGCCAAATCCTGCCTGCGCCGCCGAACCAAAAATGCTCAGCACGTAATAGCCCACGGCCATGATGATGAAGACCATCACGAACTCGCCGCCTGCCGGCAGCCCGACATTGAGGATTCTTTTCCACTGCCGAAGCTGCGGCCGCCATTGCGCGGGATGAAAGGCGACGTAACGCTCCCGCCTGAGGAAATAGACAAGCAGCATCAGCACGCCGATGAAGACCGCGATAGAGCTTGCAAGGCCCGCTCCGGCGACACCAAGCGCATGTCCGGTGCCCCAGCCCGTGATCAGCACCGGCGCCAGCGCGATGTTGATCGCCACGGCAAGGACCTGCACCAGCATACTCGGCCGCACGATGCCGGTCGCCCGCAATGCGGACGCCATCACCTGTGTCGCGAATTGCAGCGCCAGCGCCGGCATGAACCAGAGCAGATAGGTCGTGCCGGCCTCGATCGTGGCTTCGTCCGCCGCAATCGCGCGCATATAAGGGCGCGACAGTGCAAGCCCGCCCGCCAATGTCAGCAACCCGAACAGCACCGACAGGACGACCGCCTGGTTGAACACAAGATTGGCGTCATCGCGATCCTTGCGGCCCACGGCATGCGCGACCAGCGCAACCGTGCCGACGCCGAGCATCTGCATCAGCGCGTTGACGAGGAAGCCGGCGTTGCCGGCCGCGGCGACGCCGGCCACGGCCGCATCGCCGAGCCCGGAGACGAAGTACAGGTCGACAAGCTGGCAGATCATGATCGTGATCATGCCGACCACGATCGGTGGCGCCATGCTCACGATGTGGCTCACGATCGAGCCGCGCGTCAGGTCCTTCATCTCATTCCATCCTCGACGACGTGACGGCGGGGCCTTGGCCCTGCCGCCGCGCGTCATTCCGCTGCTGCGATGTGCCCGAGCTCCACCACCTGGCGCTCGAACAGGCTGCGATAGATTCCGCCAGGCTTGCCCGCGAGCATGGCATGCGTGCCCTGCTCGACGATCTCGCCGCGGTCGAACACCAGGATGCGATCGAGGCTGCGAACCGTCGACAGCCGGTGCGCGATCACGATCGAGGTGCGGCCTTTCATCAGCCGCTCCATCGCCTGCTGGATCAGCGCCTCCGATTCCGAATCGAGGCTCGACGTGGCCTCGTCCAGGATCAGCACCGGCGCATCGGCCAGGAAGGCGCGCGCCAGCGCCACGCGCTGCCGCTCGCCGCCCGACAGTTTCACGCCGCGCTCGCCGACCAGCGTGCCGTAGCCCTTCGGCAGGCGCAGGATGAAGTCGTGCGCATTCGCCAGCCGCGCCGCCTGCTCGATCGCCTCGAGGCTGGCACCGGGCCGGCCATAGGCGATGTTTTCGGCGAGCGAGCGGTGAAACAGGATCGGATCCTGCTGCACGATCGCGATCTGGCTGCGCAGCGATTGCTGCGTGGCCAGTGCGATGTCCTGCCCGTCGATCAGCACGCGACCGCCGGTGACGTCGTAGAGCCGCTGCACCAGCTTGACGAACGTCGTCTTGCCGGAGCCGGAGCGGCCGACGAGACCGACGCGCTCGCCGGCGCGGATCCTGACCGACAGCCCGTCATACAGCGGCGCGCGATGGCCGCCATAGTGGAACGTGACGTCGTCGAACACGATCTCGCCGCCTTCGATCGCGATCCGCCGCGCGTGGGCTGCATCGGCGATGCCGATCGGCTCGTCATGGATCCCCACCAGCTCCTCCATGTCGTTGACCGAGCGCTGGAGGTTGTTGATGTGCATGCCGACGTCACGCAGATAGGCGTGGATGACGTAATAGCTCGTCAGCACATAGGTGACGTCGCCGGGCGAGGCATGCCCGTACATCCACAGCAGCACCGCGCCGCCGATCACCGACCCCCGCAGGCATAGCAGCAGGGAGAGCTGCGCCATGGCGGTGTAGTTGTAGCGGAACCAGGTCCGCCGCACCCGCGCACGCCAGCGCTTGACGACGCGCCCAAGCCGCGCATCCTCGCGCGCCTCCGCGCCGAACGATTTCACCACCGCATTGCATGTCAACGCATCCGCCAGCGTGCCGCCGACCTTGGTGTCCCAGGCATTGGACACACGCGCAGCCGGCGCGATGTAACGCGTCGAGAACAGCACCGTCATCGTGACATAGATGGCCGCACCAAGCGCGATCACCACGCCGAGCGAGGCCCAGTGCACGCCGAGCAGGATCATCGATCCGATCAGCACCGCCAGCGACGGTAGCAGTGCCAGCAGGATGGTGTCGTTCAGCAAATCGAGCGCCCACATGCCGCGCGTGATCTTGCGCACGGTCGAGCCCGCGAAGGAGTTGGCGTGCCAGTCGGTCGAGAAGCGCTGCACGCGCAGAAATGCGTCCTGCGCCACGTCGGACATGATCTTCAGCGTGAACGGCACGATCACTTGCAGCCCGGTCAGGCGCAACACCATCGACACCGCGCCCAGCACCACGATGCCGCCCAGCGCCATCAGCGCGGCGTGGCGGGCGGCAGGGTCGGACGGGCCACGCGTCAGCGCGTCGACCAGCTGTCCTGAAAACACCGGCATGAACAGGTCGGCGACGGTCGCCCCTAACAAACCGACGGCAATGGCAAGCGTGCGCCCCGGCTGATTCAGCCAGTGCCGGAACACGAAGGGCAGGACCACGCGGATAGCCGCGGGCTTTTTTGACAAAGCGGTCATGGCGTCATCCGGCCGCATTGCCGCGGGCCGGCTCCATCGATGGACGCAGGCCAGCCGCGAGGGCCGGGACGGCGTCACTTAAAGCTGAACTTGACTTGGGAAGCGGAGCGATCGGGGCGTCTGGTCGAAACCCTGGCCCCATCGAAGCTGGCGGAAGCGGCCTCTAGCAGGCCGAGAACGTACCGAGCCAGATCATCATCGAGCGCGGAAACGCGATCTGCGAATGCGACGAAATCATGCAAATCTCTCCCCGGCTCGAATGAATGAGGTGCGCTTTATAGATGCACGATTCGCAATTTGCAACGGGCCCTGCGCGAGATCACGCACGAGTGTTGCATTTTGGTGCGCAGCCGCCCGGTCAAGCCGGGCGACGACACCGCGTGTAGCTCTTAATGCGAGTCGCCGCCGGCACCGAACGGCGAGGCCGGCCTGTTCAACAGCGTGACCAGGACGCTGAGGCTCAGATAGAACAAGGTCAGAATCAGAAACGCATCGCCATAGCTCATCACCACGGCCTGGCGGTGCACGATCTGGCTGAGCTGCTTCATCGCCATCAGCGTCGAGTCCCCAAGCCCCTGAAACTTCTGCTGGAGCATGGTCAGGGTTTCGGTCGCGGTTGCGTTGCCCCAGGTCACGCGCTCCTGCAGACGCGTGATGTGCAGGTCGGCGCGATCGTTGAGCACGGTGTTGATGACGGCAAGCCCGACAGCACCGCCGAGATTGCGCATCAAGTTGAACAGGCCGCTCGCATTCTTCACCTTGTCGGGCGGCAGCGTGCCGAGCGCGATGTTGTTGGTCGGCACCATCGCGAACATCATGCCGATGCCGCGCAGGATCTGCGGGATCAAGAGCTCGTAGAAATCGTAGTCGCGCGTGATCCAGGTCATCTGGTAGGAGCCGATCGCGAACACGATCAGGCCGAACGCGATCATGTAGCGCATGTCGAGGCTCGCCATCAGCCGGCCGACCAGCGGCGCGACCAGGAACATGGTGATGCCCGAGACGAACATGGTCTCGCCGATCATCAGCGCGCTATAGCCGCGCACCTCGGCGAGATAGCGCGGATAGATGTAGGTCAGGCCGTAGAGGCCGATGCCGATGCAGAATTGCAGCGTGGAGCCGACCGCGAAATTGCGGTTGGTGAAAGCACGCAGATTGACGATCGGCTCGGCCGCCGTGAAGACGCGCACGAAGAAGGCGATCGCCGAGACCGCGCCGATCCAGGCGCAGATCGCCACCGAGGTGTCCTGCAGCCATTCATATTGCGGGCCCTCTTCCAGCACGTATTCCAGCGTGCCGAGGAATCCGGCCATGAAGATCAGGCCCCACCAGTCGAAACGGTCGAGCAATTCGAAGTGCGGCTCGTCGAAATCGACCAGCGCCAGCACGCCGAGGGTGATGCCGATGCCGGGGACGACGTTGATGAAGAACAGCCAGTTCCACGACATCAGATCGGTGATGTAGCCGCCGACCGTCGGGCCGATCGTGGGAGCCAGAGTCGCAACAAGCCCGATGATGGGGCCGACGATGTGGAATTTCGACCGCGGGAACACCGTGTAGGCCGAGGCGAACACCGTCGGGATCATGCCGGCGCCGAGAAAGCCCTGCAGCGTGCGCCAGAGGATCATCTCCTCGATGGTCGTGGCAAAGCCGCAGAGCAGGCTCGAAATCGTGAAGCCGGCCGCCGAGATCGCAAACAGCAGCCGTGTGCCGAAAGCGCGCGACAGGAATCCCGACAGCGGGATCGCGATCACTTCGGCGATCAGATAGGCGGTCTGAACCCAGGAGACCTCGCTCGAGCTCGCCGACAGGCCGGCCTGGATTTCGCTCAGGGACGCCGAGACGATCTGGATGTCCAGGATCGACATGAACATCCCGAACACCATGATGATGAAGGCGATCATCCGCTTCGGCGCAATCCGCTCCGAATCGGCGGCCGCCATCATGGCAGGTGAAGCGGTGGTGGCGTTCGCCATGGTCTGACCTCGCAGCGCCGGGTCGCGCGCTTACTGCGGATGGACCATGGTTGGATCGTCGAGATCGATCTCGCTGTCGGCGTCGGCGGCACCCTTGTTGGTGTCGACCGTCGCGTAGACCGACATGCCGGCGCGGAGCAGGTTCTGCTTGGCAACCGCCTTCGGCACGCGGATGCGGACCGGCACGCGCTGCACGATCTTGGTGAAGTTGCCTGTGGCGTTGTCAGGCGGCAGCAGCGTGAACACCGAGCCGGAGCCCGCCGCGATGCTGTCGACGACGCCGGAGAACTTGCGCATGCCGTAGGCATCGACCTTGATCGTCACCGGCTGTCCGGGACGGATGCGCTTGAGCTGCGTTTCCTTGAAATTAGCGTCGATATAGACGTCGTCGAGCGGCACGACATTGCCGAGGCGCTGGCCGACGGCAACGAAGTCGCCGGCGCTGACGAGGCGGTTGGAGAAGATGCCGTCCACCGGCGCGCGCACCGCGGTGAAGGCGAGATCGCGCTCGGCCTTGGCGAGCGTGGTCTTGAGCTCGGCGAGCTGCGCCTGGGCTTCGGCCTGCTGCGCCTTGGCGACATCGACATTGCTCACCGCAACGTCGTAGGCGGCCTGAGCGGCCTTGACCGCGGCGGCGCCCTGGTCGCGACCGGCCTCCGAGGTTTCGAAGGTCGCGCGCGAGGCAAAGCCCTTGTTGCTCAGCGCCTGCTGGCGCTCATAGTCGAGATCGGCGCGCTTGAGGCCCGCCTCGGCAGAGACGAGCTGCGCCTTGGCCTGCGCGACCTGGCTGTCGAGCGCCGCGACCTGGCGGCCGATGCGGTCGATGGTGGCCTGCTGGGTCGCGATCCGGGTCGCAGCCGCGTCGACCGCGATCTTGTAGTCGCCGTCGTCGATGCGCAGCACGGTGTCGCCGGCATGCACCAGCGTGTTGTCTCGGGCCAGGATCGAGGAGATATGGCCGGCCACGCGCGCGCCCAGCATGGTGTTGTTGGCGCGAACATAAGCGTCGTCGGTGGAAACGAAGAAGCGGCCGACCAGCGTGTAGTAGCCGGCATAGCTTGCCGCCGCGAGCGCCAGCACGAGGCCGATGCCCATCATGACGAATTTGCGCTTGCCGGATTTCGGCGCGGCAGCGGCGGGTGCGGTCGGAGCCGGCTTGTCGGTCACGGGCTTCTCCGGCGCCTCGCCGGTGCGGCGCTTGGTTTCTTCAGCCCCATGAGAGCGCAGCTGCTCGGCGAGCACTGCGGACGGCCCGGTCGCAGCTTCACCGTCCGCCGTCGTCGTCTCCACCGCTTCCTGGCGAAGGACGCGCGCAGCCTGGTCTCTCGATGTGGCCATAAAGGCCTCCCCAACAGAATCGCGAACCGGGGCGGCCGTCGCACGGCCGCTGTCCCGCTCGCCCATCCCGAATATCATTGACCGAACGGTTCGGTCAATATACTTAATGTTCCCGAGCTGACCCTACTGGCCGAATCCTCTATTTGGGTTTCATGGACCGAGCACCGACCCAAAACCTTTCGAGACGCTAAACCAATGGTTGCAGCAAACCGCGAACAATTGCACGCCCTCCCGGACGAGGACAGCTCCAAGCGGCGCCAGATCCTTGCCGGCGCCCGCAAGGTGTTCATGGATCTGGGCTTCGACGGGGCCAGCATGGGCGAGATCGCGCGCGCGGCCGGCGTCTCCAAGGGCACGCTCTACGTCTACTTCGCCGACAAGAGTGCGCTGTTCGAAGCGATCCTCGAGGAGGAAGCGCTCCAGCACGGCCAGGTCGTGTTCAATTTCGACCCCGCGCGCGACGCCGAGACCACGCTGAGGGATTTCGGCGCGGCCTATCTTCATCTGCTCTGCCGGCCCGGCGGCGGATCGGCGATCCGCACCGTGATGGCGATTGCCGAACGCATGCCCGACGTCGGCCGACGCTATTATTTCTGCGTGCTGGACAAGACCATCAACCGGCTATCCGAATATCTCAAAGCCCATGTCGCCCCCGGCGATCTCGCGATCGATGATTGCGACCTTGCCGCCTCGCAGTTCATGGAACTGTGCAAGGCCTCACTCTTTCTGCCTTTCGTCTTCCAGGCCGCGCCGCCGCCGTCGGAACAGCGCATGATGGAAGTGATCGACAGCGCGACGCGGATGTTCCTGGCCGCGTACAAGGCGAAGTAGCGGCGGCAGGCCACGCGTTGCGCATCCGGTTCGCGCTACATTATATTGAGCGCCATGTCCCGTGATCTTCGCCCGCCGGTCGATATTCTCCATTATGAGATCGTCCAGGAACAGGCCTCAGCGCTTGGACGAATGGGCCGCACGCTCGAACAGGCCCTCGCGGAATTGCGCGCATTCGATGCCACGCACGCGCGCCCGGAGATACCGGCCTCGCTGCAGCCGGCCCGGCGCAAGCTGGTGATGGCCGCCGGCCAGGCGCTCTGGATGTTCGTGGTGCAACGTGAAGCGACCGGCCTGCGCGACAGCCGCCACATCATGCGGACCTACAACGTCCCGGCCGAGGTGCAGCTATGCATGGGGTTGGCGCCGTCGACGGATGTCGGAAAACTCAGGTCATGATCACCGCCGGTCGCCACCGCGCACTTGTGCAAGATGCCTGGAGCGAGCTGGCCGTCCGCACCGCGATTGCAGATATCGTTGCCGATGCCAACGCTGATTTCGATCCCGAGACGTTTTGGCCCGGTCACCCCGGCGACGACGGGGTGGGAGACGGCAACCCCAGCTTCTACTTTGGCGCGGCCGGCGTCATCTGGGCGCTCGATTATTTGCATCGTGTCGGCGCCAGCCCTGCTGCAAAGGACTTTCGTGCGGTCCTGCCAAAACTCCTCGAACGGACAACCGCAGGGTTCGAGAGGGTTTCGCCGGCCGGCTATGCCAAGCACGGCTCGCTGCTATTTGGCGACATGGGAGCCGCACTTCTCGCCATGCGCCTTGATCCCACGCCGGGCTTGGCCGATCTCGTCCATGCGCGCGCCGAAGCCAATACCGAACTTCCGATCCGTGAACTGATGTGGGGCATGCCCGGATCCATGCTGGCTGCGATCCACATGGCCGAGATGACACGGGAGCCGCGATGGCGTGGCCTGTTCGAAACGCAAGCGGCCCGGCTGTTGGATGATCTGGAGGAAACGCCGCAAGGCCGGCTCTGGACCCAGGATCTGTACGGCGCCAAGGACCGCTGGCTCGGGCCTGTGCATGGCTTCGCCGGCAACATCATCCCGTTGCTGCGTGGATGGGACTGGTTGACGCCGGCACAGCAGGCGCAATTGGCCGATGTTGTGCCCCAGACCTTGGCCGCGAATGCGTGGTCGTCCGAGCTCGGAACCAATTGGGGCGCGAGAAGCAAGCGCGAGACGCCACCGACTTTGTGTCAGCACTGCCACGGCGCCCCCGGCATGGTGACGACATTTGCCGACGCGCCGTTCGCGACGCCGGACTTTGACGAACTTCTGCTGGATGCCGGCCGGTTGACCTGGACCGCCGGACCGCTGACCAAGGGCTCGAACCTGTGCCACGGCGCCGGCGGGAACGGCTACGCATTCCTCAAGCTTTACCGCCGCACAAACGATCCGGTCTGGCTCGACCGTGCACGCCAATTCGCCATGACGGCCATTGTGCAGTATCGCGGCGCCAAGACGGTCGTTGACCGCGGACGCTATTCGCTTTGGACCGGCGACGTCGGCCTGGCGATCTACCTCTGGGATTGTATCACCGGGGAGCCGCGCTTCCCGACAGTCGACGTGTTCTGACCCGAAGTGTGGTCGCTCGCGGTGCAGGGCTACGCCCCGGCGGGATCGATTGCACCTGCGGATGCGTGAGATAGCCGACGATGTCGGCGGGCATTCTGGGAATGTGTCCGTCTAATCGTCCGAGAACTCGTCTTCCTCGTTGATCTTCTCGTGCTTGCTCTTGCGCGCACCGAGCGCGCCGGTCACGGAGGGATCGCGATTGCTCGCATACGGATTGCGCCGCTGCGCCCGCGCCGCGACCTCTTCGCCGGAGACTGCGGCCGGCTGGCAGATCAGGCGGCGGCTGGCGCGGCGCATCAGGTCGACGTGGATGTGATCGTAGTGATAGACGTTCGAGCCCGGCGCGAGCACGGTGGTGAAATGCGCGCACGCGCCGGATTGTACGTCGCGCAAGAATCCCTGCTCTTCCGGCATGCCGCGCCAGCCGTCCTTCACGCTGATGCGGCGGCCATCGGCGAGCACGAAGGCGGCGACGTCGAGCGCGTTTCCGAAGGCGTGCTCCGAGATATGGGCGCTCGGGTTGCCGTTCATGCCGCGGCAGGAATAGGCGGAGATCTGCTTGATCTCGACCACGCGGGCGCCGAACCAGCGCATCGCCGAAGGCTGCACGCTGTCGGCAAACCAGCGGTCAAGCTCGGAGACGATGGGACAGGCCAGCGTCGCCGGCGGCTTCACCGCGACCGGACCGACCGCGGTGACGGGATTGCCCTGCGCCGGACCGAGACGCGGCAGCGGCTGCTGTGCGGGGGCCTGCGAATAAGGCGCCGGACCGGGCTGCCGCGCCGGATAGCTCGGCGCATTCATGTAGCGCGCGGCACCCGCGGCGTCGGTGCCCTCGGGCGGCAGGTCGATCTCGTCTTCCTGCGGCGCCACGCCGGGCGCGCTGAGCGACACCGGGCCGGAGGAGGCGCCATAGCCGGACGGCTGGCGCGCCACGCTCTCGGGATAGTTCGACCGCTGCGGATAGCCAGCCGCCGGATAATTCGATTGCGGCTGCGTCACCGGCCAGCGCGGCTGATTGCCGATACTGCCGGGCGGGCGCAGCTCCTCATCGGCGAAACCGTAGCTGCTCGCCCCCTCGCCGATCGCGGCGACCTTCAGCGGAAACTCGGCGCCGCACATGCCGGGGCCGGAGATCGGCTCGATCCGGACGATGTCGGCGCTCTCTTTCACGGCGCCCGATTTCAGGCACGCCGCTTCTGCCTCGGCCCGCCACGGTTCGCGTTCGGCCTGGAACAAGCCGCGTCCGCAACCCGCGAGCGAAACAAGGACGATGGAGCCGACGAGATACAAACGAACTCCGCGCGTCATGCGCGCACGTTCGGTGAATTTACTTAAAGACTCTTCAACGTGTCGATTTCAGCTTTCCTTTACCATGACGCGTCCGCGGCCGCAGGCGAACGACAATGAGGCTGACTTTTTTCAGCGGTGAGTTTTTGTTAACCATAATGATTGCGCGCAAGGCGGCGCGCAGAGGGAGCGATCCCAAGCGGGATCTCAGGAGCAACGTCATGACGTTCGTCGGGAGACTGAGCGTTGTCACCGCGTACCTTGCCATGGCCTTTGTCGGCGCCATCGTGCTCGGCATGATCTAGCAGCGTCCACCGACCGCATCGCGGGCCTGCCCGGCTGAAGCCAGATTGTCTGGCCGCCGGGCGTTTTGCGTTGCTCAGAAATTCGAACGGTTCGATCCGGTGATGCCACCAATCTTGAAATCGCGCTGCAGATCAGCAGCGTTGCACAGTCTCACCCAGGCAGCCGTTGTGAGGTCCATCACAGATGGGCGGAGGCATTGGGCATAGGGTCGAACCACATCCGGTCCACGACAGACTTCAGTCCATATCGGGACCACGCCATTTCGGAGGTTGTCATGAACAAGCTCACCATCGCCGCCACCGCCGTCTTCCTCGCATCAACCGCCGTCGCACATGCCGGCAATTCGCTCTCGTTCCAGATCGAAGGCCAGCGCATCCGCATCGAGACGCCGCGCAACTGCGCCTCGCTCGATTGCGTCACCATCGTGGCGCCGGGCCTGTCGAACAAGCCGATCAAGCTGAACGACATCAACCTCAACGGCCTTGGCGGCTCCAAGGACGATGACGATACCACGCCGTCGACGACGACCGCGCAGCCCGCGCCGGCTCCGGTGCAGCAGCAGCCCGTGGCGCCCGCGCCGATGCAGGCCACCGCGCCAGTCGCACCCGCTGCCGCTGCCCCCGCCACGACCGTTGCCACCGCGCCATCTGTCGACACGACCACGCAGCCTGCGCCGGGTGCCGCTCCTGCTCCGGTCGCCGCTGCTCCCGCTTATGCGCCGGCTCCGGCACCTGCTCCGGCTCCCGTCGCGCCCGTGCAGGCCGCGAACACGCCGCTCGGCGTGTGGGCGACCGAAGAGAACAAGGGCAACGTCCGCGTCGAGCAGTGCGGCACCAACCTCTGCGGCTATGCCGAGAAGAGCAATGAGCGGATCCTGATCAACATGAAGCCCGACGGCGCCAAGTGGAGCGGCCGCATCCACGATCCCGACTCCGGCCGCAACTACGACTCGACGATCGCGATGAAGGGTCCCAACGCGATGCGTGTGCAGGGCTGCGCCTTCGGCGGCATGTTCTGCGGCGGCCAGACCTGGAAGCGGGTGGGCTGACGCCGACGGCCTCGCCGCCGGCAAACGTTCTTGTTCCCAAGATGGCGCCACGTCCCTGACACCGGGACGTGGCGTTTGTACGTTCGCCCGTCCCGTGCGACAGACGTTCATCCGCCATTCAGTCAGCTCCGGCTGATATCGACCGATCTCGCCTCTTGTTCTCACCGGGACCTCATTCGTGACTTTGATGGTGGCTTGGCGCCGCGTCGTATTTGCTTTGCCGCTGCTGGCGCTGCCGCTGGCCGGCGTGGACAGGGCGTGCGCGTCCGACGCAATCGAGCTCGCGCAAGCCCAGGCACAAGCGCAGCCGCAGGCACAACCGGCGCCTGCCCCCTCCCCCACGCCATCGGCCTCGCCTGCGCCGGCCGGCGATGCGCAGCCCGCCACTGTGGAGCCGATCGGCAACGTCGCGACGGTGACGGGGATCGCGACCGTGATCCGCGACAAGAACTCCTATCCGCTGAAGGTGCGCGACGACATTTATCTCAACGACGTCGTGCAGACGTCCTCGAACTCCTCGCTCGGCATCACCTTCAACGACGCAACCACGTTCAATCTCTCCGCCGGCTCAAAGATCACCATCGACAATTACGTCTATGAGGACGGCGGCAAGCAGAACTCGGCGATCTACGACATCGGCAAGGGCACGGTCGCCTTCGTCGCGGCGGCGGTGGCGAAGACCGGCGACATGAAGATCGCAACGCCGACTGCAACGCTCGGCATTCGCGGCACCACCGGCGTGGTCGACGTGCCTGAGAACGCGACCGCGAACACTGCGAATAACGTCAACATCAAACTCTATCCCGACGCCGACGGCCGGGTCGGCCATATCGATGTCAACGACCGCACCAGCGGCACGCGGCTCGGCGCGCTGACGCAAGCCGCGAGCGGCTTTGCGATCCGGCCGGGTGCGGCCGGCCCGGGCGGCATGCGCTTTGCCGCGGTGCCGATCACGATCCCACCGCAGCAGATCGCGCGCGACCGCGGCTTCGTTAGCCAGGTGCACGCGGCGCAGACCACCGGCCGCCAGATCGTCACCGAGCAGCGCGACTTCCGCCGCGCCAATCCGGCCGCGATCAGCCGCATTCCGCGACCGGCGCAGCCGCCGCAGCAACAGCAATTGCGTCCGAACACGGCGCCGAACCAGCAGCCGCAGCGACCGAACAGCCAGCCCGGTCAGAACAACCGTCCGGGCACGCAACAGCCGCAGCGTCCGGGACAAGGCGGCGCGACCCAGCCGCGTCCCGGACAAGGCACGCAGCCCGGCGGCGCGCCGCAGACGCAGCCACAGCGCAGCGGACAATCTCCGCGAGCGCCCGGCGCGATCGCGCCCCGGCCGGGCACGACGCCACAGCCGCAAACGCCGCGCACCGGATTGCAGCCCGGCATGCAGCCGCAACAAGGCGCGGCACCGCGCCAGCCCGGCCTGCAGCAGCACCTGCCCGCCGCGCAACGCCCCGCAGCGCCGCACAAGCCTGCGTCAGCTCCCGCTCCGAAGGAAAAGAAGAAGCGATAGGTTGGCGAGCGCGCCTCCCCGTCATTGCGAGGAGCCCTTGCGACGAAGATTCCATGGGGAGTGGATAGCGACCAGGTCTGAGGCCAGACTGAGGTTGCAAAACCACCCAACCTGGAGACGACGATGTTGCTCGATCATCCTTCCGACGGACCGACCGCTATCCGCACGCAGTTTGGCGCAATTTTTGTGTCGCTGGAACTGAGTCGTTCGAATTGGCTGATAACCTCGCTTTCGCCTGGCAAAGGCGAGAAGATGTCCAGGCATAGCCTCACGGCCGGCGATGTTGCCGGCTTGATGAAGCTGT
>NZ_VSSR01000046.1 GCF_008123515.1 Bradyrhizobium cytisi | reverse complement strand
TTGCCGGCTTGATGAAGCTGTTCGCAGATCTCAGGCGCAAGGCGGAGGCCAGGACCGGCGAGAGCTATCCGATCATCACGATCCAGGAAGCTGGGCTGGACGGGTTCTGGCTGCACCGTGTGCTGCAACAGAATGGCATTGAGAGCCATGTGGTCGATCCGGCCTCGATCGCGGCGCCGCGGCGAAGCAGGCGCGCCAAGACGGACCGGCTTGACGGGGAGACGCTGCTGCGGGCGCTTCTCGCCTACAAGCGCGGCGAACCACGGGTCTGTGCGATGGTGGTTGCGCCCTCGCCCGAAGAGGAGGATCGGCGGCGGATTGGTCGCGAACGGGGGAGCCTGATCGCCGAGCGCATCACGCATGTGAACCGGATCAAGGGTCTTCTGTTCGCGCAGGGGGTATCGGGTTACGAGCCGCTGCGGCGCAATCGGCGGATACGGCTCGAGGCCTTGCGCACGGGCGACGAGCGGGAGCTGCCGGCGCATTTGAAGGCGCAGATCGGCCGCGAACTCGATCGGATCGAACTGCTTCTGGAACAGATCGAGGCGGTCGAGACCGCGCGGGACGCCATGCTGGTGGCGGCGAGAAAGCCTGCAGGCGACGAAGCCGCGCCGGACGTGGTCACGATGCTGCTTGCCTTGAAGGGAATGGGTGCCAACTTCGCGGCCGTGCTCTGGTCGGAGGCGTTCTACCGGAGCTTCTCCAACCGCCGCCAGGTCGCCGCCTATGCGGGCCTTGCAGCGACGCCCTGGCAAAGCGGGGGCATCCGGCACGAGCAGGGCGTGTCGAAGGCCGGCAATCCCAGGCTGCGGACCACGATGATCCAGTTCGCCTGGCTCTGGATACGTCACCAGCCGCAATCGGCCCTGACGCGCTGGTTCAAGGAGCGAAGCCCGCAAGGCCGCAAGCGCGCGATCGTGGCGCTGGCGCGCAAGCTTCTCGTGGCATTGTGGAAGTATGTCACC
>NZ_VSSR01000045.1 GCF_008123515.1 Bradyrhizobium cytisi | reverse complement strand
AGATGGGCTAACGCTCTAGTGTGCCCCGAGGCGGAAAAAGCGAAGGAAAGTCAATGATCACTTTCCCTTCGCTTCGATGGTCCCGGCGGCTGCGGGGCACACCGCGACAGGGAGCACAGGGACCATGCCGGAGCCGACCAACAGCTGACACTCACCGATGCCGTGATCCGCAACGCGACGTTGCCGCCGGGTAGTGCGCAGCATTATCTCCACGACGACAAGTTGCCCGGCCTCGCGATGCGCATGCGCGCGACCGGTGGCCGAACCTGGGTCTACCTTTTCACCAAGCCGGGGGTGAGGGGGACCCAGCGCAAGACCCTCGGCGCCTGGCCGAAATATAATGAGAAGGCAGCGCGCAAGGCCGCCACCATCGCCGCGGGCGAGGTCTTCAAGGGCGTGGATCCGAACGACGCCAAGCGCGAGGCGGCAACAGGCAGCCGGGAAGCAGCGCACCACGCTAACCACCCTCATTGTTGAAGATGGTCACTACCAGGTGTCTTTGACCGGACGCCAAGTCGTCAACTGGAAACCAGCTATGTCGGCGCTGCGGCGCGGGCTCAAGGAACACGCCGAGAGCGCCGTCGGAGACCTGACGCGGCGGCAGATCATGGCAGCCGTCGACAAGATTGCCAAAACCGGCAAGCGTGGGGCGGCCAAGGACCTGCGCAAGCACACCCACACCTTCCTCGAATGGTGCGTCGGCGAGGGTTATGTCGACCACAATGTGCTCGCTGGTTATCGCGAGCCGAAGGAAACCCGGGCGCAGCGGATCTTGCGTCGCACCAAGGGACGCGCGCTGAGCGATGACGAGATCATCAAGGTCTGGCAGGCATCCGGCAAGCTCGGCACTTTCGGGCTTCTGGCACGGATGTGCCTACTGGGCGGCCCGCGCCGCAGCGAGCCAACCATGATCGAGTGGTCGAAGCACGTCATGGACGACCGCATCACCTTCGATGCCACATGGACCAAGATGGGCCTGCACCACGACCTGCCGCGCACCCATCTCGTTGACGAGGTGCTCGCGGCCGCGAAACATTTCCAGCGGGCAACCTCGGACTATGTCTTCCCGTCACCAAAGACCGGCGGCCAGATGTCCGGGTTCACCAAGATGGTCAACCGCCTGGTCAAGGAAGCGAGCGTCGCCAAGTTCACCATGCATGACCTAAGGCGCAGCTTGCGCACCATCATGTCACGCTGTGGCTACGACAACGAAATCCAGCGGCTGTGTGTTGGGCAAAGGCCAAGCGGAATCGATCAGGTCTACAATCACGACGAACAGTGGATCATCCGCAAGATGGCGTTCGAAGCGGCTCACGACTACATTGCAGAGTTGGTCGGCGCGAAAAGGGTCGGCAAAATCGTGCGCCTGCAGCGGACGAATCCGCTTGACCCGATCAAGGCCGAGCTCCTCGGGCGTCTCCGTGAGCATTATGCGGCTGAGGGGTCTTAGTGGTTTTGTCGCATTTGGCCAGATAGTCACGCACTGCATCGACACGATAGAGTGGCCGGCCATCGACGTAGCGCCATTTCAGCGGGTGGTTCGGATTGCGCCGCCACTGCTCCAGCGCTCCGGGCGTGCGGCGGATAACCGCCGCCGCCTCTATTGCCGTCAAATTAGAGCTGCCCGGCAGCGTTTCAATATCGAACGTCGCCGGCGGCGGCATGCCACGGTTCTTACGACTGCGCTTCGTGGCAGGCGGCATTTTCCGACTATTTGGCGACCCTGATGCCTCGATCCGAGTCATTTCGTCCTTGCCGTGCATGCTTCCGCCCCGAACCATAATGGGCCTGAGGCGATAAGATCGTAGGCTGCTCCAGCAAGAAAGAAATCTAGAGCGCAGGTATGGCCACTGGGTAGCCGTGGCGTACAAATAGGACGAATCGCCCCTTTTGCCTAAAGCTTGATAAGCAACTGTGAATCGGCAAGGCACTCTCCGGTGCGCTTGGGACGCGGTCGGGACGGTCTATCGCTTTCGACGCTCGGGTGCGCTTGAGATCTGGAGGCTTCTGAAAGGAGCATGAGAGACTACGTCGTGGACTTCGGTATCTTCGTTCTATCAGCGCTGCTCGCGAGCGTTTTTGGTTTGGGATGCTTGGCTCTCGATCGCTTGGCTTGGGCGCCGGAGAAGAACAGTCTCTGCCAATTATTCGCTTGGTGATCGCCCGTGCCAAAGCGTCAGGGGTTTCGAAGCTAGCTATTCCACGGCGAATGCGGGCCCTCTCAGAAAACGACATGGTTCGTCTTACTTTCCCGTCGGTGGACAGTAGCACGTAATCGAGCACCGACCCGTTATGCTCAGACAACCTAGTAGCGGCAATCCAGCCATGAGGCAGGCGTGCATCACGCTTGATGGACCAGTACGGCGCGCGGTTTTGTCTTCCGCACCAGAGCGCCACTCGAATTGAGATGTTGATGGACCCATTCACGCGCAAGTAAGCCGTGCCGTCGCGAGAGGTAGTGCGGCCACCGGCCTTCCTGATAACCATGGCTATTTGCAAGCCGAGCTTGGCATTTTCCTCGGCCCACAGCGGGCGCGACTCAAGAAACTCATAACTTCGCTTCGGAGTGTAGCCGATCAGCCGATACACGTTCCTCAGGCTGCCAAAGTGTTTTTGGTAGGTCGACGTGCAGGGGAGGCCAATAGTGCCGTCTACGATGGCGCAGCTAATACGACCTTCCTTGAGGAGCGTTCCGCGCAGGCGCGAAAGCATCTCCTCGTCAGTGAGGTCGACACGTCGCTCCTCAATGATTTTGTTAACGTTCAGGAAGGCGTCACGTTCGATGATCGGCTCGATACATGCCTCGCTGGTAATCCAAACCTCAGGCGGATTATCAGTGTAGCTTTGCCGCAACTTACGGGATCGCCGGTTAAAGGTGAGGTTCCCAACATAATTCTCGTTTCTCAGGATCCTGTTAACTGTGGCGCGCGTCCATCGTGTCCCAGTGCTCGTCGGTACGTCCTTCCGGTTCAGCTCCGCAGCGATTACGACTTCGGACCTTACCTCCAAGAATCGCTGAAATACCCACCTCACTACGGCGACTTCCTCGGGAATGCCGGGCCGTACTCGGATGTGATCGCTGGTGAGATACTTCCGATCTCCCTTCTTCAGCGCACCTCGCGACTGCTGCCTCGCGTCGATAAGCTCGCGCAACAGGGCGTAACCAGGGCGTCCTCCGAGCTTGAATCCAAGCCGCGCGAGCCGGCACTGCCCAGCATGAACCTTAGCCGAAAGCTCACGACTGAATTCCGCCGCCATTACTCGCTTGATGTTTTTGATCATGCTGGAAAGCATGCTGCCATCATTGTCAAATTGCTCGGCACAATACGCAACTTTGATGCCTGCCCTCTTACAGACAAACTCGTAATGCGCGCTCTCATCGATATCCTGAAAGCGGCCCCACCGGCTTACGTCATAAACTAGGACGTGAGAAAAGTCGGCTTCTCCGGTTTGGACATTGTCAATAAGCTGCATGAGACCGGCCCTATTCTTGATCAGCAGACCGCTCTCACCTTCATCGCAATAGGTGCGAACGATTGTTAAATCATGGTCGTGGGCGTAAGCCGCAATCACCGCAGCTTGGTTTTGCATTGAGTATTGCTGCCGAACTGTCGACATACGGAGGTATTGTGCCGCTCGGATCCCAAGCTGCGATTTCAGTTGATGAGGGCGGTAGGCGGCGGGTATGTTGGCCATCGATTGAACTCCAATGCTATACGGGAGTGACAAATCAAGCCGTGTAGGAGCGACACCTCATGTCGGCTGACGAGACGTTCCGATAGCGACGTAAGGACAGGAGAGCAACTATTGGTACTAATTTGGACGGCTCGATCAGCGGCGGCGACCACCATGTGCAGGTCCGGTTATCGCATTTGGCCAGATCGTCGCGTACCGCAGTCGACAGGATACCGCGGACGATCGTCGACGCAACGCCATTCAGCGGGTGTTTCGGATCCCCCGCCACTGCTGCAGTGGGCCGGGCGCGCCGGATAACCGCGGCGGCCTCTAATGCCGTCAATTAGAGCTGCCCGGCAGCGTGGAGCGACGATTTCTTTGACTTTGAGGATGCCGTCGTGACCTGATCACGCCCCTCCGGCTAAACCCGGAGCGTGTGCGCGTGGAGTTTATCGCAGCCGAAAGAGCACAACGCATCCTGAAGGCGCTGCGGCTTGCTACGGAAGTGATGAATCTCTCCTAATTCACGCCTTAGCCGTCCAGCGACCCAATGAAAGTAACCCGCGAGGCTGCTGTTGCGACATCGTCAAATCAGTGTTTTCAGGCATCGTCTATCACGCCAATTATCTGCGCTACATGGAACGTGGGCGCACCAATCATCTGCGGCTGATGGGCGCTCAGCAGCAGGCGCTGTTCGAGCAGGCCGAGACGGAAGGCGCAGGCTTTGCCTTCGTCGTGCGCTCGATGCATCTGGATTTCCTCAAGCCGGCGCGGATGGACGACGTGCTCGATATCGTGACCTGGCCGGTTGCGGTGAAGGGCGCCTCCATCATGCTGGCGCAGGAGGTGCGGCGCGGTGAGGACGTGCTGGTCAAGGCCGAGGTGCGCGTCGCTTTCATCAGCGGCGGCAGGGCTCAACCGATCCCCAAGTCGATCCGCACGCTGATGAAGGCCGATCTGATTTCGTGATCGGTCGATAGGCGATGGCCTCTCGACTCCATCGCGTGCGCGGATAGATTGCGCCCCAAACCAACCGAGGAGGCCATCATGTCGCGTCCGCCGCTTCCGCCCTTCACCCGAGAGACCGCTGCGCAGAAGGCGCGCATGGCGGAGGACGCCTGGAACTCACGCGATCCGGTGCGCGTCTCGCTCGCCTATACCGAGGACAGCCGCTGGCGCAACCGCGCGGAAGTGTTTCAGGGCCGCGAAGCGATCGTCGCATTCCTCACCCGTAAATGGGAGAAGGAGCAGGAGTACCGCCTGATCAAGGATCTCTGGGCCTTCGACGAAAATCGCATCGCGGTGCGCTTCCAGTACGAATGGCACGACGCGAGCGGCCAATGGTATCGCTCCTACGGCAACGAGCAGTGGGAGTTCGACGCGCACGGCCTGATGCGGCGGCGCGAGGCCTCGATCAACGACATCGCGATTGCGGAGAAGGATCGCCGCTTTCACTGGGCGGCGCCGGGACCGCGCCCGGCGGATGTGCCAGGGCCTGGAACGGATCCGTTCTGAATTGCTTCCGCAAGCGGGGTGAGGTGAAATCAGCGTCGCGCCAAGAACCTCGTAATCGCGCCGCCGAGCTTCGCGTTGTCCAGCGGTTGCGCCAGCGAATCCCTTGCCGTTGCCACGACATCCTCCGGCGCCTTGCCGTCGCGCAACTCGCAGCACACTTGCGCAAACTCCACGTCGAACTCCGGATGTGGCTGCACTGTCAGCGTTGCGCCGTTGGCGTAGAGCAGGCCGGCATGCGGTGTGAATTTGGACGAGAGGATCGTCAGCGCGTCGTTCGGTGGCTCGATCACCTGGTCTTGATGTGAGGCGGCGATGGCGACCGCTTCGCCGTCGACGACGCCGTTCTCCGGCAGCACCTGATAGACGTGCCGGCCGATGCCCCAGCCGTTCTCAGACTTGCGCACGGTGCCGCCGAGCGCCTGCGCGATCAGCTGGTGGCCGAAGCAGACGCCGACCATCGGCGTCTTGTTGGCGTAAGCCGTGCGCACGAAATCTTCCAGCGGCGCGATCCAGTCGAGCCCGTCATAGACGCCGGCGGCAGCACCGGTGATCAGCACGGCCTCGAGCTTGCTCGGATCGGGCAGCGCATCGCCATTCGGGATGCTGACGACGTCGACCGTGGCTGTCGGATCCTCGGCGCGGACCATGCGCTCGAACATGTCCGGAAACGAGCCGTGCTGTTCGCGGTATTTTGGCGGAACCTGTCCGGTCTCGATGATGGTGATGCGTGCCAAGTGCCCCTCAGGTCAAAGGTTGCGAAGCTCAGTCGCTTCCTGCCCCATGTTGCTGGTGTGGCGCTGTGCGGTCCAACAGCGCACTCTCCTTGCGGATCTCGCCGAGAAAGGCCTTGGCCAGACGCGACAGCGGCTCCGCCTCCGACCATAGCATGTAGGCGACGGCGCGGGTCGTCGGCGTGAACGGCCGGACGACCAGACCGTGGCCGGCGTTCTGGTGCGGCGAGAAGGGATCGACCACGGCGGCACCGACGCCGGCGGCTGCGAGCACGCAGGCCGTGTTGCAATAGCGCACCTCGACGGTCGGCTGGAACGGCGCGCCGGCGCGGGCGAAACTGTCGCGCACGGCTTCGCCAAGCCGGGTGCCGCGTTCGAGCCCGATGAAGGGCAGGCCGGACAGATCCGCGGCCGAGATCACCGGTCTGTCGGCGAGCGGATGCTGCGGCGGCAGTACGCAGACCATTTCGCCGGTGTGCACCACCTCATGCGCGATGCCGGGATGGTGCGTCAGCCCGAGCGCGAAGCCGAGCTCTGCGACGCGGCTGAGCACGCCCTCGATGATGCCCTCATAGCGCCTGACGTCGAAGAACACGCGTGTCTCCGGGCGGCAGCGCAGGAAGGCTGATAGAGCGGAGGGAATGATGCTGTAGGCGAGCGGCGGCGTCGCCACGATCGCGAGATGTCCTGAGCGGTTCTCACGCAGGTCGCGCACGCGGTTCTCGAGCTTGGCGTGAAGCGCGAAGATCGCTTCGCTCTCCTTGTAGAGCGCCATCGCCTCCGCGGTCGGAAACAGCCGGTTGTTGACGCGCTCGAACAGCGCAAAGCCCGCCTGCGCTTCCATCGTCTTCAGCGCGTTGCTGACGGCGGGCTGCGACAGCGCCAGCTCATCGGCCGCCGCCACCGTGGTGCGATGGCGGATGACGGCACGCAGGATCTCGAGCTGGCGCAGGTTCATATCACTGCCGATTATACTCAGGGCCAAAACATCATAGCACGATGAATTGCTTTTGCAGCCCTCCTTGCGCCTAATGGTCGCGGATTTGCATGCTGGATCAAAGGGTTCATTCGCCCATTGAGGCGGCATTGCGCACAGATTGGAGGCAGTCTTGGTTCGTGTCCTTCGCGCCGCCGCCGCCCAGATGGGGCCGACGCAAAAAGCCGATACGCGTGAGCATACGCTATCGCGGATGCTTGCTATGCTGGAGGAAGCGGCGAACCGCGGCGCCAGCCTCGTGGTGTTTCCCGAGCTCGCCTTCACCACCTTTTTTCCGCGCTGGCTGCTCGAAGGTGAAGCGCTCGACAAGTTTTTCGAGCACGGCATGCCGAACCCGGCCGTGGCAAAGCTGTTCGATCGCGCGCGGGCGCTGCGTGTCGGCTTTTATGTCGGCTATGCCGAGCAGACCGCCGAAGGCCGCCGCTACAATTGCGCCATCCTGGTCGATCGCGACGGCGAGATCCTCGGCCGCTATCGCAAGGTGCATTTGCCGGGCTCGGTCGAGCCGCGGCCGGGCGCGCGCTATCAGCAGCTTGAGAAGCGCTATTTCGAATATGGCGATCTCGGCTTTCCCGCGTTCCGCGCCGGTTCGGCCTGGGCGCATGCCATCATGGGCATGATGATCTGCAACGATCGCCGCTGGCCCGAGTCCTGGCGCGTGCTCGGCCTGCAGGGCGTCGAGCTCGTTTGCATCGGCTACAATTCGGCGGCCTACGATCCCAACGGCGGCAGCACAGAAGATGCATCCTTGCGCACCTTCCATTCGACGCTGGTGACGCAGGCCAATGCCTACATGAACGCGACCTGGGCGATCTCGGTGGCCAAGGCCGGCGAAGAGGACGGCTCGGGGCTGATCGGCGGTTCCTGCATCGTCGATCCCAACGGCCGCATCGTCGCGCAGGCTGCGACCTTGACCGACGAGGTGATCGTCGCCGATATCGATCTCGACCTCTGCCGCCAGGGCAAGGACAAGATGTTCAATTTCGACGCCCACCGGCGGCCCGAGCAATACAGGGTGATCACCGAGCGCGCCGGCGTCATCGAGCCGGCCGTTCTCGACGCGGACTGACGATTGGCACGGCGTTGGCAGGACACTGGCAAAGGAGCTGACATGATACGCCTCTCGCTCTCTCTCGGTCTTGCCGCGCTGGCGGCCATTGCCACGGCGCGAGCCGCCGACCTTCCGGCCGAGATCAAGCAGGCGGGCGCGCTAAAACTCACAGTCAACTCGACCTACGCGCCAATGGAATATCGCGATCCCGCCAGCAATGAGCTGGTGGGACTCGACATCGATCTCGCCAACGAGCTCGCCAAGCGGCTCGGCGGCCTCAAGATCGTCTGGAGCGAGACGCCATTCGCCGAGCTGATTCCCTCGCTCCAGACCAAGCGCGCCGATTTCATCATTAGCGGCATTCAGGATCGCAGCTCACGGCGCGAGACGGCGGACTTCGTCGACTATCTCACCACCGGCCCGCAATTCTTCGTGCTCACGGAGAGCGACGCCAAGGGCGCCACCGATCTTTGCGGCAAGAAGGTCGGCACGACGCGCAGCACGGCGTTTCCACTCGAGATCGATAAGTGGAGCAAGCAGAATTGCGAGCCGGCTGGCAAGCCTGCCATCCAGTATGTTCCCGGTGAGAACTCGATCGACGTCCGCAACCAGCTCAAGCAAGGCCGCATCGATGCCGCAGTCCAGGGCAGTGAGACCTTGCCCTATGCGCAAGCTCAGGAAGCCGGCAAATACCGCATCGTTGGCGGGCAGTTGTCCACGGGATATCAAGGCATCATGTTCCGCAAGGACGATTCCGTACTCCGTGACGTCGTGACGGAAAAGCTCACGGCCATGATCGCCGACGGCTCCTACAAGGCGGTTCTCGACAAATGGGGCCTGGGCGCGAATGCAGTGACCCAGCCCATGCTGAACGCGGCGCCGCAATGAGGCCGGTGCCGGCACTCGCGGAAGGTTTTCCCGATCTGTCGGGGATGCGGATCGCGCGCGAGCCGCACTGGTTTCGCTGGCTCAGCGCAGCACTGATCGTCCTGATGCTGGCGGCAATCGCGCGCGCCTTCGCCAATGGGCAGATCGAATGGTCCTATGTCAGTCGCTTCATCACCGCAAAGGTGATCCTCGAAGGCATCGTCAACACCATGGTGATGGCGGTGCTGGCGATGGCGCTCGGCATCTTTCTCGGCGTTGTCGTCGCGATCATGCGGCTGTCGCCCAATCCAGTGCTGAAGACGGTGGCGGCTGGCTACACCTGGCTGTTCCGCGGCACGCCGCTGATCCTGCAATTGCTGCTCTGGTTCAACCTCGCGCTGGTGTTTCCGACCATCGGTATTCCCGGCCTCTGGAGTGCGCGCGCCGTCGATGTCATGACGCCGTTCCTCGCCGCACTGCTCGGGCTCGGCATCAACCAGGGCGCCTACACGTCCGAAGTGGTGCGCGCGGGCATGTTGTCGGTCGACATCGGTCAATATGAAGCGGCGCAGGCGATCGGCATGGGACGGCTGCGTGCGCTGCGCCGGATCATCCTGCCGCAGGCGATGCGCGTGGTGATCCCGCCGCTCGGCAACGAGTTCATCGGCATGGTGAAGGCGACCTCGCTTGCGAGCGTCATCCAATATCCGGAAGTGCTGCACAACGCCGAAAACATCTACTACGCGAACTCTCGCGTGATCGAGCTCCTGATCGTCGCCGGGCTCTGGTATCTGGTCGTTGTCTCGATCCTGACGCCGCTCCAGATGCTGCTCGAACGCCGTTTTGCACGCGGCACATTGCGATTTGCGCGATGACAAAGCCCCTCGTCGCGATCCGCTCTGTAGCCAAGAGTTTTGGAGAGTTCCAGGCTCTCAAAAACGTCTCGCTCGACGTCTGGCCCGGCGAGGTGATGTGTCTGATCGGCGCCTCCGGCTCGGGCAAGACCACGCTGCTCCGCTGCATCAACCAGCTCGCCGCCATCGATAGCGGCGGCATCTGGCTCGACGGCGAGCTCTTGGGCGTGCGCGAGCAAAACGGGCGGCTCCATCGCCTCAGCGAGCGCGAGATCGGGCGGCAGCGTCTGAAGACTGGTATGGTGTTCCAGCGCTTCAACCTGTTTCCGCACAAGACCGCGCTGGAAAACATCATCGAAGGTCCGCTCCAGGTGCAGGGCCGCAAAGCCGACGAGGTGCGTGCCGAGGCGCTCGAGCTGCTCCGGCGCGTCGGGCTGTTGGCGAAGGCCAATTCGTATCCCGCGCAGCTCTCCGGTGGCCAGCAGCAGCGTGTGGCGATTGCGCGGTCACTTGCGATGAAACCGATGCTGATGCTGTTCGACGAGCCGACCAGCGCACTCGACCCGGAGCTCGTCGGCGAGGTGCTCGCGGTGATGAAGGAGCTGGCGAAGAGCGGCATGACCATGCTGGTGGTGACGCACGAGCTCGGCTTCGCCCGCGAGGTCGCCGACCGCGTCGTCTACATGGACCAGGGCGCGATTGTCGAGCAGGGCCGCGCCTCGGACGTGCTGGGCGCGCCGCGCGAGGAGCGGACCAAGGCATTTCTTTCGGCAGTGATCTGAAATGGGGGGCGTGTTGATGAAGAGAGTTTTGGTTGCGGCGGCGCTTTTCGGTGCCATGACCGTTTCGGCTCTAAGTGTTCAGGCTTGGGCGATCGAGTTGCCGCCGGAGATCGCCAAGCGCGGCAGCATCAAGATCGCGCTGGTGCCGAATTATCCGCCGATGGAGTTCCGCGATCCCGCCACCAACACGCTGTCGGGCTTCGACATCGATCTCGGCGAGGCGATCGGGCGCAAGCTCGGGGTCAAGATCGAATGGACTGAAACCAGCTTTGCCGAGTTCATGCCCTCGATTTCGACGGGCCGGGTGGATGCCATCCTGTCCGGCTTCACCGACTATGCGAGCCGACACGACATTGCCTCCTTCGTCGATTATTTGCGCAGCGGTCCAAAATTCTTCGTGCAGCAATCCCGTGCGTCCGAGTTCAAGGACATGGCTGCGCTGTGCGGCAAGAAGGTCGGCGCCAGCCGCCGGACCATGTTTCCGGCCGAGATCGATAAGTGGAGCCAGAAGAATTGCGGCAGCAATCCGATCCAGTTCGTCGGCACCGACGGCTCGGCAGATGCGCGCACGCAGCTCAGGCAGGGCCGCATCGACGCTGCCGTTCAAGGCAACGAGACGCTGCCCTATCTGATGGATCTCGAGCCGGGCACCTATGCGCCGGTCGGTGATCCGTTCGCAACGCAGTTCACGGGCATTGCGCTGCCGGTCAAGGAAAAGGCGTTACAGCAGGCAATGATCGAGGCTGTCGATGCGCTGATCGTCGACGGCACCTACAAAACCCTGCTTGCGAAGTGGAAACTGACAGACAACGCACTCGAAAAGGCAACCATCAATGCTGGACAGTAAGGCCCTCCAGAGCATCCCGCTCACCCCAGCCAACACCGCAGATCCCGCGCCGGAATACCCTTGGCCCAAGCCGTACAAGTCGGCGATGTTCCTGTCCTTCGACGTCGACGCGGAGAGCGCGTGGACCAGCAAGGACGCGGTGCACGCGCAGCGGCTCATTACCATGAGCTATGGCGGTTACGAGGCGCGCGTCGGCACACCGAAGCTGCTGGAGCTGCTCGACCAGCTCGATCTCAAGGCGACGTTCTTCGTCACGGGATGGTCGGTCGATGCGCATCCGGCGATGGCGGAGTCGATTCTCAAGGCCGGCCACGAGATCGGCCATCACGGCTATCACCATTTGCTGCCCGATCCCGGCGATCCCTGGATCGAGGAAGAGCTTGAGCGCGGTTTCGAAGCGCTGAAGCGCAGGCTCGGCGTCAGGCCGACCGGCTATCGGGCTCCTTACGGTGAGTTCACCGAGGAGCTGCGCGTCGCGCTGGTTCGTCACGGCATCGTCTACACGTCCTCGTTCCGCGACGACGTGCGGCCCTATCGCCATCGTCTCGCTGACGGTAAGCCCGGCACGATCGAGCTGCCGGTGACGGCGAGCTATGACGACTGGATGCACGGTCTCTCGGCGCGCTTCAGCCCGCGCTCGATCTTCCCGAGGGAGCACGTGCTCTCGATCTGGAAGGACGAGCTCGACGAAACCCGCGACTGGGGCGCGATGGTCACGACCGTGCTGCATCCGCAGTGCAGCGGCCGTCCGATGCGGCTGCGCCTGCTGCGCGAGTTCCTGACCTACGCAAAGTCGTGCCCGGATGTCTGGATCACCACCGGCGAGAAGATCGCTGAAAACTTCCTGCGCCACGAGGCCGCCAACCGTTGAGCCATGCCATGACCCGTCGCCGCATCCTCGTCATCAACCCCAACTCCTCGGCGTCGGTGACCGCGGCGATCGACGACGCGGTGGCACCGCTGCGGATCATCGGCGGGCCTGACATCGAGGTGGTCGGCCTCGCTGAGGGGCCGCCCGGGATCAGCTCGCAGCGCGATGCCGACAGTGTGGTGATGCCGCTGGTCAATCGCGTGGCGCGTGACGATGCGGATGCCTTCGTGCTCGCGTGCTTCAGCGATCCCGGGCTGCATGCGGTGCGCGAGGCGGCCGACGGTCGGCCGGTGCTGGGCATCGCCGAATGCGGCATCTTTCGCGCGCTGATGCTGGGCGAACGTTTCGGAATCATCGCGCTGTCGCCGTCGAGCATCCGCCGCCAGCAACGCATGGCGTGGGTGATGGGCGTCGATAGCCGCTATGCCGGAAGCTGGTCGGTCGGCGCAAGCGCGGCGGAGACGGCAGGCGCCGACATCCGCGGGCGGTTGATCGAAGCCGGCCGCGCGCTAGTTACGCAATGTCGCGCCGACGTCGTGGTGATGGGCTGTGCCGGTATGGCGTCTCACCGCGCAGCGATCGCGGAGGCGATCGGCGTGCCCGTGATCGAACCTGCGCAGCAGGCGGTCGCGGCTGCGATCGGCGCGGTCTTGTTGAATACGTAAGATACCCTCAGGAACTTCTTGTAATGCCCATCTCCCGCCGCTCGCTCCTCAAGGCTGCCGCAACAGTGCCGACACTCTCTATGCCGGGCATCGTGCGAGCCGAATCCCAGCGCACGCTGCGCTTCATCCCCGTCATCGATCTCGCCTTCGTCGATCCCATTTATTCGACCGCGCAGGTGTCGCGGAACCACGGCTTCATGGTCTACGACACGCTCTATGGCATGAGCTCCTCGCTCCAGCTCTCGCCGCAGATGCTGTCGGGGCAGGCCATCTCCGGCGACGGACTGCAATGGGACCTCAGCCTGCGCGACGGCTTGTTCTGGCACGACGGGGAGCATGTGCTGGCGCGCGATTGCGTCGCCAGCATCCGCCGCTGGGCCGCGCGCGACGGCTTTGGCGGCGAGCTGATGGAGGCGACCGACGAGTTGTCAGCCGCCGACGACCGTACCATCCGCTTCCGTCTCAAGCGCCCGTTCCCGCTGTTGCCGCAGGCGCTCGGCAAGGCCGCGATCAATCCCTGCTTCATGATGCCGGAGCGGCTGGCGAGCCAGGACCCGTTCAAGCCACTGACCGAAGTCATCGGCAGCGGTCCGTTCCGCTATCTCGCCGATGAGCGCGTGCAGGGCGCCCGCAACGCCTATGCCAAATTCGACCGCTACCAGCCCCGCACCGACGGCAAGCCGGACTGGACCGCGGGGCCGAAGATCGTGCACTACGACCGCGTCGTCTGGACCACCACGCCCGATGCCGGCACCGGCGTTGCCGCGCTCCAGACCGGCGAGCAGGACTGGCAGGAGACCACGCCGCACGATCTGTTGCCGATCATCAAGGCCGCCGGCGACATCGAGACGCGTATCCTCGATCCACGCGGTTATGCCTGCATGCTTCGGCTCAACCACCTGCAGCCGCCGTTCGACAATCCCGCCATCCGCCGCGCGCTTTTGGGCGCAATCGACCAGTCCGCTTTCATGACCGCGGTCGCTGGCACCGATCCGGCCTTCCAGGTCTCGCCGATCGGCTTCTTCGCGCCCGGCACGCCGATGGCGAGCGATGTCGGCCTCGGCGTGTTCCGCGGTCCGCGCGACTACGACAAGGTCAAGGCCGATCTGAAAGCCGCCGGCTACAATGGCGAGAAGATCGTGGTGCTCGTCCCCACCAATTCGCTGGCGCAGAAGCCGCTCGGCGAGATCGCAGTCGATAGCCTGCGCAAGGCCGGCATGAACGTCGAATATGCCGGGCTCGATTTCGCTGTGGTGTTGCAGCGCCAGCTCAAGAAAGACCCGATTCCGCAGGGCGGTTGGAGCGCCGCGGTCGGCAATTGGCAGGGCATCGACTGGCTCAACCCGGCCGGCAACACCAACATTCGCGGCGAAGGCAAGGTCGCCGGCTGGTACGCGAGCGAGAAGATGGGGCCCTTGCGCAGCCAATGGCTGGCGGCGTCCGAGCTCGCGGAGCAACAGCGCATCTGCCGCGAGATCCAGGCAGTCGCCTTCGAGGAAATCCCCTATATTCCGATCGGCCTGTACAAGCAGCCGACCGCCTATCGCAAGGACATCACCGGCATTCTCGACGGCACCGCCGTCTTCTGGAACGTACGTCCCGCATGAGCACCTCAGCAATCTTCGGCAGCTATGTGCTGTCACGCAAGGACGGCACGCAGGATGTGCTGCGCGACCATTGGGTCCTGGTCGAGGGCAAGAAGATCGCCGCAGTCACGCGCGACAGGCCGAGCGCCGACGAGGTCTACGATCGTCCCGGCCGCTTCGTCCTGCCGGGCCTGCTCAACCTGCACAATCACTGCTTCTCCGAGGCTGTGGCGCGCAGCCACAGCGAGGATGGTAACGGCCGCCGCAACAACCAGAGCATCGTCTACACGGTGCTGCTGCCGCTGACCAAGCGCGGCGCCGATATCTTGTCGGCGGAAGAGCGGCTTGCGGTGGCGCGGCTCGGCATTCTCCAGCTCCTCAAGGGCGGCGCCACCACGGTGATGGAGCCGTTCCGCAACTCGATCCCCGAGATGTTCGACGCCGCGGAGGAAATGGGCATCCGCTTCTACGGCGCGCCGTATCTGTTCTCGACGTCGGACGCCAAGGCCGGCCCCGATGGTGTGGTCCAATATTCCGGCGACGACGGCACCGCCGACATGGCGACGTGGGATGCGCTCTATCAGCGCTGGAACAATCGCGGCGACGGCCGCATCAATCTTGCGATGAGCCCGCATGCCACCGACACCTGCGGTCCTGATCTCTTGAAGGCCTGCGCCACGCGGGCGCGCGAGCTCGGCGTGCCCATCACGACTCACATGGCGCAGAGCCGCGCCGAGGTCGAGACCATCGGCAAGCGCTATGGCGGCCGTACGCCGGCGCAATATCTGGACTGGCTCGGCCTGCTGGCGCCCGATCTGATGGCGGCGCATTGCATGTTCAGCTCGGACGATGACCTCAAGCTGATGGCCGCGCGCGGCATGACCGTGCTGAACTGCCCGCGCGTGTTCGCGCGCGCCGGCGTCACCGCCGCCTTCAGCCGCTTCGCCGAACATGGCGTGCGCACCGTGGTCGGCACCGACGGCTACAACATGGACCTGCTCGGCGAACTCAATGCGGCATCGCTGATCTCCAAGATCACGTCGCAGCGTGCCGATGTCGCCAATTCGCCCGAGTTGATCGAGGCCAACACGGCGGTCGCGGCTGACGTCATCAGGCGGCCGGACCTCGGCCGGATCGAGCCGGGCGCCACCGCCGACCTCACCGTGGCCGATCTGACCCATCCGCATCTTCAGCCGCTGTTTGATCCGCGCCGCGCGCTGATCGCACTCGCCAACCGCGCCAATATCGATCAAGTCATGGTCGATGGCCGCGTGCTGGTCGATGCGGGACGCTATCTCGGCGCCGACGAGGCGGCGATCACGGCGGCAGGCACGGCTGCGATCGGCAAGATCTGGGACCTGCCGGAGGCGCAGGCCGCGTTCAACGGCTAGCTATCAAACCCGGCGAGCGACTTGCGCATGGTCTCGACCAGATCGAGCGCCACCGGCGAGGGGCTACGCTGCGCGGGAAACACCGCGGAGAACTCGAAGTCGATGCGCGGCAGGAAGCGGCGCACGACGACGCCGCGGGTGGAAAATTCCTGCGCGGTGAAGGGATCGCAGATCGCGACGCCGAGCCCTGATGACACCATGCCGCACATGATTTCGGACAGCGCGGTCTCGACCCGCAGCACGCGGCGAACATCGTGACGATGGAAGATCTGGTCGACGAGGTGCCGGCTCGACGATCCCGCCGACAGCGAGATGAAGGTCTCGCCCTCGAAATCGCGCGGTTCCAGGACTTCCTTTTCCGCGAGGCGATGACCCGTCGGCAGCACCGCGACGCGCGCGGGCGCCGGCAACCTCAAGGTCGGCAGGCCGGAATGTGCGATCGGTACCTCGGCAAAGCCGACGTCGCACTGATTGTTCAGCACCCAGTCGACCACGATCGGCGAGATCACGCCGAAAAAGGCGAGGTTGAGATTCGGCCGCTCCTTCAGAAAGTGACCGGTCAGCCGCGGCAGGTAGCCGTTCGACAGCGCCGGCAGTGCTGCGATCCGCAGCGAGCCGGTGCGGCGGCCGCGGATTTCCTCGGCTGCGGCGGTGATACGTTCGAGGCCGACGAAGGAGCGCTCCACTTCGGTATAGAGCGCCATCGCTGCCGCTGTCGGCACGAGGCCAGTGCCGCGCCGCTCGAACAGCTCCATTTTCAGCAGCGCCTGGAGGTCGCGCAGCAACCGGCTCACCGCCGGCTGCGTCACTGTCATCAGTGCCGCCGCCTCGGTGACGCTGCCGGTCAGCATCGTCGCGCGGAAGGCCTCCACCTGTCGCGAATTGATCCGCGCCATCCCAGTTCCCATTCATAATATTTAGGCATGCAGAGGGTGCCATTATTCATTGGACGATGGAAGCTCGGCTTTGCGATCTTTTTCATCAAAGCTGGAGACAGCCCGTTTTTTCGGCAGATTGGAGATCGGACCACATGAAGACTTTTCGCCTCCTGACAGCGGTCAGCATCGCGGCGCTCGCCGTCCTTCCGTCGGCCGCCTTGGCCCAGCAGAAAACGCTCTATGTCGCCGGCTATGGCGGCTCGTTCGAGAAGACCATTCGTGATGAGGTGATCCCGACCTTCGAGAAGGAGAACGGCGTCAAGGTCGAATACGTCGCCGGCAATTCCACCGACACGCTGGCCAAGCTGCAGGCGCAGAAGGGCAATCAGCAGATCGACGTCGCCATCGTCGACGACGGCCCGATGTACCAGGCGATCCAGCTCGGCTTCTGTGGCAAGCTCGATGGCTTGCCGACGGCCGATCTCTACGACACTGCGCGCTTCAAGGACGATCGCGCCGTTGCGATCGGCATCGTCGCCACTGGCTTGATGTACAACACCAAGGTGTTTGCGGAGAAAGGTTGGGCGCCGCCGACCTCGTGGAATGATCTGAAGGACACGAAATACGCCAAGCAGCTGGTCATTCCGCCCATCAACAACACCTATGGCCTCGAAGCGCTGGTGATGCTGTCGAAGATGAACGGCGGCGGCGAGTCCAACGTCGATTCCGGCTTCAAGATCTTCAAGGAGCAGATCAATCCGAACGTGCTCGCCTATGAGCCGTCGCCGGGAAAGATGACCGAGCTGTTCCAGTCCGGCCAGGCCGTGATCGCGGTGTGGGGCACCGGCCGCGTCCAGAGCTTTGCCAACACCGGCTTCCCCGTCGACTTTGTTTATCCCAAGGAAGGTGCAGCGACGCTGCTGACGACGGCGTGTCCGATCGCCAAGCCGAACGCCTCGCCGCTGGCCTCAAACTTCGTCAAGATGCTGCTTGATCCCAAGATTCAGCTCGTGATGCTCAAGGACTACGGCTACGGCCCGGTGCTGAAATCGCTGGTGGTGCCGCCGGAGCTCGGCAAAATGGCGCCGATCGGCGAGCGCGCGGCTAAGCTCTACAATCCGGACTGGACAATCATCAACGACAAGCGCGAGGAGTGGACCAAGCGCTGGAACCGTGAGGTCGAGCGCTGATCTGATCGTCCGCAGCGGAGACAGCTCATGGCCTATCTCGAGCTCGATGGCGTGGCAAAACAGTTCGGCGCGCAGACTGTGGTCGACGACTTCAGTCTCGCGGTCGGCAAGGGGGAGTTCATCTCTTTCCTTGGCCCCTCCGGCTGCGGCAAGACCACGACGTTGCAGATGATCGCGGGCTTCCTCGATCCCACACGCGGCGCGATCCGCCTGGAGGACAAGGACCTGACCGCGATCCATCCGGCCAAGCGCGGGCTCGGCATCGTGTTCCAGAGCTACGCGCTGTTTCCGCACATGACGGCGGCGGAGAACGTTGCCTTTGGCCTCGAGATGCGCAACGTCCCGCGTAACGAGCTGGCCGAGCGCGTGCGTGCCGCGCTCGCAATGGTGGGCCTTGCCGGTTACGAGGAGCGCCATCCGCGCCGCATGTCCGGCGGCCAGCAGCAGCGCGTCGCGCTGGCGCGTGCGCTGGTAATCAAGCCGAGCGTGCTGCTGCTCGACGAGCCGCTGTCGAACCTCGACGCAAAATTGCGCGAGGAGATGCAGATCGAGCTGCGCCAGATCCAGCGCACCATCGGCACCACCACGATCCTCGTCACCCACGATCAGAACGAGGCGATGTCGCTGTCCGACCGTATCGTGGTCATGAGCCAGGGCAAGATCGAGCAGATCGGCACACCGCAGGAGACTTATGAGAAGCCGGTCTCGGCCTTCGTCTCGCAGTTTTTGGGCAAGACCAACGATTTTGCCGGGACGATTGATCGGACTGCAATTCCGGCGCGGTTGGTGGCGGGCTCCTGGAGCGCGCCGGCGCCGGCCGGGCTCAGTGGCCCTGTCACCGTCAGCATTCGTCCTGAACGTATCGGCTTTGGCGATGAGGGCCTCGGCGCAAAGATCGTCACGCGTATCTTCCAGGGCAATCACTGGCTGTTCCAGTGCGACAGCGAATGCGGCCCGGCGATCGTGATCCGCCAGAATGATGGTGAGAGGCAGCCAGCCGAAGGCGACGCCGTTCGTCTCACCTGGCGCCCCGAGGATATGAGCGTGCGTGCAAGGACCGTCACATGAGCGGGCTCGCCGAGGAGCGCAACGCGCGTGCACCTTGGGCGCTGACGGCGCCTGCCCTGATGCTGTTCGTCGGTGTGCTGCTGGTCCCGCTCGCGATGACCGTGATGCTGTCGTTCCACGATTGGGGCCAGTACAAGGGCATCGAGCCGGTCTTCATCCTGAAGAACTGGCAGGAGATCGCGACTGATTCCTATTACGCAGAAATGTTCTGGCGGACGTTTCGGATCGCGATCCTGACCACGCTGCTCACCGCTCTGCTCGGTGCGCCCGAAGCCTACATCCTCAACCGCATGAGCGGTCGCTGGAAGAGTTTTTTCCTGCTGGTCATCCTCGGGCCGCTGCTGATCTCCGTGGTGGCGCGCACGCTCGGTTGGGCGCTGCTGTTCGGCGGCAACAACGGCCTCGTCAACAAGCTCTTGATGTCGGCCGGGGTGATTCGCTTCCCCATTCCCTTCATGTTCACCGAGACCGGCATGGTCGTCGCGCTCGCGCATGTGATGATGCCGTTCATGGTGCTGTCGGTCTGGGCCGCACTGCAACGGCTCGATCCGCAGATCGAGAACGCCGCGATGTCGCTCGGTGCTGGTCCCGTGACTATCATCCGCCGCATCATCATGCCGCAGATCATGCCGGGCGTGCTGTCGGGGGCGATCATCGTGTTCTCGCTCTCGGCCAGCGCCTTCGCGACACCCGCGATCATCGGCGGCCGCCGCCTCAAGGTCGCGGCGACGCTCGCCTATGACGAATTCCTCAACACGCTGAACTGGCCGCTCGGCGCAGCCGTCGCCACGCTGCTGCTGGTGGCGCTGGTGCTGATCGTGGTCGGCAGCAACGCGCTGATCGAACGCCGCTACGCCGAGGTGTTCCGATGAGACGGAACGGCCCGTTGGCGCTGATCTTTCACACCATCTTCGTTGTCGTGATGGTGGCGCCGATCCTGGTGGTGTGCCTCGTCGCCTTCACCCCCGAAGGTTTTCTGTCGCTGCCGACCAACGGCTTTTCGCTGCGCTGGTTCAGGGCGATCGCCAACTATCCCGAATTCATCCACGCCTTCTGGGTCAGCCTTGGGTTAGGGGCGCTGTCTTCCTTCGTAGCGCTGCTGTTCGCGGTGCCGGCGGCGCTCGCAATTGCGCGTTATCGCTTCCGCGGTCGCGACGCGCTGGCGGCGCTGTTCCTGTCGCCGCTGATGATCCCGCATGTCGTGCTCGGCATCGCCTTCCTGCGCTTCTTCACCTCGGCCGGGCTCGGCGGCAGCTTTGCGGCGCTGATCATCGCCCATGTCATCATTGTATTTCCGTTCGCACTGCGGCTGACGCTGGCGGCGGCAACCGGCATGGACCTTTCGGTCGAGATGGCGGCGGTCTCGCTCGGCGCCGGCGGTTGGACGTTGTTTCGTCGTGTCACGCTGCCGCTGATCCTGCCCGGCGTCATCAGCGGGTGGGCGCTCGCCTTCATCCAGTCCTTCGACGATCTGACCATGACCGTCTTCCTCGCGGCGCCCGGCACCGAGACATTGCCGGTGCGCATGTTTCTTTATATCCAGGACAACATCGATCCGCTGGTGACGTCGGTCTCGGCCTGCGTGATCGCGATCACCATGACCGCCCTCATTCTGCTCGACCGCTTCTACGGGCTCGACCGCGTGCTCGCCGGCAAGGGCGATCCGGGACGATAGGAGAACTCATGTCAGGAGAATACGACGTCGCCGTCGTCGGCGGCGGATTGCTCGGCTCCGCAATTGCCTGGGGCCTGGGCCGGCTTGGCAAGAGCGTGGCCGTGCTGGACGAAGGCGACATCACCAAGCGCGCCTCACGCGCGAATTTTGCGCTGGTCTGGGTGCAGAGCAAGGGGCTCGGCATGCCCGCCTATACGGTCTGGACCGTGCAGGCGTCCCAAGCATGGAGCCGGCTGGCGTCGGAACTGAAGCAACAGACCGGACTCGACGTCGCGCTTCAGCAGAACGGCGGCTTTCATCTCACCCTCGGCGAGGACGAATTCGGCCAGCGCGCCGAGCTGGTCAAGCGTATGCACAACCAGGCGGGTGCTGCCGACTACAACATGGAGATGCTGTCTGCCTCCGAGGTGAAGAAGTCGCTGCCGCTGATAGGGCCGGAGGTTTCGGGCGGCAGCTATTGTCCGCTCGATGGCCACGTCAATTCGCTGCGCACCTTTCGCGCCTTCCACACCGGCTTCAGGGAATTCGGTATCGATTATTTCCCGGAGCAGCCGGTCTCGGCGATCAGCAAGAATGCCGGCGAATTCCGCCTGACCACGCCGAAGGGCGAGCTTCGCGCCGCCAAGATCGTGCTCGCAGCCGGCAATGCCAATCAGACGCTGGCGCCGATGGTCGGCCTCTATGCGCCGATGGGCCCGACCCGCGGCCAGATCGTGGTGACCGAACGCACCATGCCGTTCCTGCCGCATCCGCTGACCACGATCCGCCAGACCGACGAGGGCACGGTGATGATCGGCGACAGCAAGGAGGACGAGCTCGATGATCGCGCGCTGAAGCATTCGATCAGCGCGGTGATGACCGATCGCGCGCAGCGGATGTTTCCGCATCTGGCGCGGCTCAACGTGGTCCGAAGCTGGGCCGGCATTCGCGTCATGCCGCAGGACGGCTTTCCGATCTACGACCAGTCGGAGACGCATCCCGGCGCTTTCGTCGCCTGCTGTCATTCCGGCGTGACGCTCGCCTCCAACCACGCCTTCGAGATCGCGCGGATGGTGGCGCAAGGCGCGCTTGAGCCGGAGCTGGTCGGCGCGTTCTCGGCGAGCCGCTTCGGCGGCGCGGGCGCTGCGAACACCAGCGGCTATTAGAGATATCAAGGAGCCAAGAGGCATCCCATGTTTAGACGATCCGAACAGGACAAGCGCCCACAAGTGCAGATCTTCGTCGACGGCGTTGCCGTCGCTGCACGCCAGGGCGACACCGTCTCCGCCGCGCTGCTGGCATCCGGCCAGGACGCGCGACGTTCCACGGCGGTGAGCGGCGCGCCGCGTCTGCCCTATTGCATGATGGGCGTGTGCTTCGACTGCCTCGTCACCATCGACGGCGTCGGAAATCGCCAGGGCTGCCTCGTGCCCGTCGCCGAGGGCATGCAGATCGAAATCCAGAAGGGCAAGCGGGAGATCGGAAGATGACTGTGGCTCCCAAGCGCGAAGATTATGACGTCGTGGTGATCGGCGCCGGGCCAGCGGGCCTCGCGGCCGCCGCGACATCCGCCGAAGCGGGCCTGTCGACGCTGCTGCTCGACGAGAACATCGGTCCCGGCGGCCAGGTGTTTCGTGCCATCTCCTCGACGCCGGTGACCGAGCGCAGCCAGCTTGGTGCCGACTATTGGGTCGGTGCCGATCTCGTGCAGTCGCTCCGCGCGAGCAGCGCCGAGGTCATTCACCGTGCCACGGTCTGGAGCCTCGACCGCAATCTCGACGTCGCCGTCTCCATCGGCGGCGCCTCGGCCTTCGTCAAGGCGAGGCGCGTCATCCTCGCGACCGGCGCGCTGGAGCGGCCGTTTCCGATTCCCGGCTGGACATTGCCGGGCGTGATGACGGCAGGCGCCGCGCAGACCATGCTGAAATCGTCGGCGCTGGTCCCGGATGGCCGCACCGTGATCGCGGGGCAGGGGCCGCTGCTCTGGCTGCTCGCGGCGCAGATCTTGCGCCTCGGCGGCCGCATCGACCGCATCCTCGACACGACCGGGCGCCGCAATTATTTCGCCGCGCTGCCGCACGCCTTCGCCTTTCTGACCTCGTCCTATTTCACCAAGGGCTTGTCGATGATGCGCGAGGTGAAAGCGAAAGTGCAGGTCGTCTCCGGCGTCACTGAGCTTGCCGGCGCCGGTGACGGCCAGCTCGCGAGCGTCAACTATGTCGCCGGTGGCAAGCGCGAGACCATCCCTGTGGATCTCCTGCTGTTGCATCAGGGCGTCGTGCCCAACGTCAACCTTGCGATGTCCGCAGACGTTAAGCATCGCTGGGATGATCTGCAGCTGTGCTGGTCGCCAGTGCTCGACGCCAGCGGCAATTCGTCGGTCGCCGGCATCGCGATCGCCGGTGACGGCGCCGGCATCGGCGGCGCGAATGCTGCCGTGGTGCGCGGTCGCATCGCGGCGCGCGCGGCGGTGGAAGCACTGACACCCGCCGCTGCTGCGAAGCTTCCCGCGATGGCCATGCTCCGCGCCGATCTCGCCAGGGCCGAGCGCGGCCGCGTCTTCCTCGACACGCTGTTCCGCCCGTCGCTGCAGTTCCGCATTCCCTCGGGTGACACCATCGTCTGCCGATGCGAAGAGGTCACCGCAAAGGACGTTCTCGATTCCGTTGCGATCGGCGCGACCGGGCCGAACCAGCTCAAGGCCTATCGCCGCACCGGCATGGGCCCGTGCCAGGGCCGGCTCTGCGGCCTCACCGTCACCGAGCTGATGGCGCAGGCACGTAGCAAGAGCCCGCAGGAGATCGGCTATTACCGGCTGCGCGCACCAGTGAAGCCAATCACGCTGGCCGAACTCGCCGCCGTTCCGAAGAGCGAGGACGACGTCAAGGCGGTGGTGCGCGGATGACCCAAAACGTGGATGCGATCGTCGTCGGCGGCGGCATCCACGGATGCTCGACCGCGCTACATCTATGCCTTGCTGGCCTGAAGCCGGTGCTGATCGAGAAGGACTATGCCGGCCGCCACGCCTCCGGCGTCAATGCGGGCGGCGTCCGCCAGCTCGCGCGGCATATCCCCGAGATCCCGCTCTCGATCCGCTCGATGGGGATCTGGGAGCAGATCAAGGATCTTCTCGACGACGATTGCAGCTTTGAGAGTCACGGCCAGGTGCTTGTCGCCGAGAACGAGGAGGAGCTCGCGGTCTGTCGCGCGCGCGTCGCCGAGCTCAACGCGCTCGGCTTTACCCATGAGGAACTGATCGACGCGACCGAGCTGCGGCGGTTGGTGCCGGCGGTCGCCGAAACCTGCCCCGGCGGCGTGGTTTCGCGCCGTGACGGCGCGGCCAATCCGGCGCAGACGACGACGGCGTTCCGGCGCAAGGCCGAGCGGCTCGGCGCGATCGCGCGCGAGGGCGTAGCAGCCAGCAATATCCGCTACAGCGACGGTCTCTGGCATGTCGATATCGGCACCGAAGCCTTTGCCGCGCCGGTGCTCGTCAACGCCGCCGGCGCCTGGGCCGGCAAGATCGCGGCTGCGCTTGGCGAGCCGGTGCCGGTCGAGACCGTGGCGCCGATGCTGATGATCACCTCGCGCGTGCCGCATTTCATCGACCCCGTCGTGATCCTGCGCGGGCGAAAGCTCTCCTTCAAGCAATTCTCCAACGGCACCGTGCTGATCGGTGGCGGCCATCTGGCCACGCCCTATCAGGACCGCAACGAGACGGTGCTGGACTGGAAGAGCCTCGCGACCAGCGCGCGCACCGTGTTCGAGCTGTTCCCGGTGATGCGCAGCGCCACGATCGTCCGCGCCTGGGCCGGCATCGAGGCGAAGATGAAGGACGACATTCCCGTGCTCGGGCCGAGCAGCCGCCATAAGGGCCTCTATCACCAATTCGGCTTCTCGCTGCACGGTTTCCAGCTCGGCCCCGGCGCCGGCGCCGTGATGGCGGAGCTGATCGTCAATGGTGGCACCCAGACCCGAATCGGCGATCTCGGCATCGACCGCTTCCATCCTTCCGCGCTCTAAGAAGAGGACCATCATGAGCATCACTCGCAGCATCCGCACGCCCATCATGCACCGCGCCGTCGAAGCCAACGGCTTCGTCTTCGTCGGCGGCACCATTGCCGACGACACCTCGGTCTCGATGGGCGACCAGACCCGCAACATCCTCGGCAAGATCGCCGGCTATCTGAAGGAGGCCGGCACCGACCAGACCCGAATCGTCAGCGCCTCGATCTTCGTCACGGATCTCTCCAGGAAAAAGGAGATGGATGCGGCCTGGACCGGGTTCTTCGGCGACAATCTGCCGGCCCGCGCCACCGTCGGTGTCGCCGATCTCGGCGGTGGCGCGCTGATCGAGGTGGTGGTCACCGCCCTCAAGGGCTGATCCGGTCAGTCAGATTGGGCAAACATCCCGACCAGAGTCTCGCGCAGCCAGCGCTGCGCGGGGACAGTATCGTTACGCTGGTGCCAGAACAGACTGACGATGCGCGGCGGCGCCTGGAGCGGAAGCGGCATCGCATGCAGGAACGGCGCGTGGCGCGACTGCGAGCGGAGATCGCGCGGCAGCACCGCAACGAGATCTGACTGCCGCACGATCTCGTAGGCGGCGCTGTAATGATTGACGGTCGCGACCAGATTGCGCGACAGCCCGCGCGAGGCGAGAAAGAGGTCGTAGGACGGCAGCGTCTTTCCGGCGAGGCTCACATCGACGTGCCCCGCGTTGAGGAAGGCGCGCGTGCTCAGCCGTTTTCCGGCGGCGAGCGGATGATCGCGCCGCATGAAGCAGGCATAGTCGACGGTCCAAAGTGAGCGTGAGCGAATGGCGGCCGGCTGCTGCGCCTCGTTGACATAGACGCTCAACACGCAGTCCACCCGGTTGTCCTCGAGCTGGTCGGCGATCTCGATGACGGTGTTGGGAACGGTATGGACGCGTGCCTTCGGCGCGATCTCGCCAAGATGGTTCACGAGCTTCGGCATGACCAGCGAGGCCACGTAATCCGACATCGACAGGCTGAACTCGATCTGCGCGCGGCCGGGATCGAACACCCGCTCGTCGAGCGCGCCGCGCATGCTTTCGAGCGCCTCGCCGATCGGCTCCCACAGCGCCACGGCGCGCTGGGTAGGACTGATCCCGGTGCCTGACCGCACGAACAGAGGATCGCCGAGCGCGTCGCGCAGACGCGCGAGCGCGTTGCTGACGGCCGGCTGCGTCATCGTCAGCGCGTTGGCGGCGCGCGTGACGCTGCCCTCGGTCATCAGGGCCTCGAACACTTTCAGGAGGTTGAGGTCGAGCGCGCGGAACGACACGGGCGGATATTCACCATGGTGATATGTTAGATCATGATTATAAATTATGACGATAATGTCACCTTGTCTATGGTTCCCTCCCGAACGACACGCGGCGCGCCGGGGCCGTCAGATCGAGGGGGACTTTCATGTCGATGATATCGGCGCGCATCGAGCGCCTTCCGTTCGCGCGCTTCCACGCGCATCTCCTGCTGATGGGCGGGCTCGGCTACACGTTCGACGCGATGGATGCGGCGGTGCTCGCCTTCATCCTGCCGGTGCTGCGCACGGCCTGGAATTTGTCGAGCGTCCAGATCGGTGTGCTCGGCAGCAGCACCTATATCGGCTTTCTGTTCGGGGCATTGCTCGCCGGCACGCTCGGCGATTTGATCGGTCGCCGCGCGGTGATGATGTCGGCGCTGGCGCTTTACTGTGCGGCGTCCATCGCCAGCGCGATGGTGGATAGCTGGCCGTCCTTCTTCGCAGCCCGCGTTGTCGCCGGCATGGGCACCGGCGCGGAGAGTGCGATCATTGCACCCTATCTCGCCGAATTCGTGGCGCGGCGTTACCGCGGCAGCTTTACCGGCGCGCTGGCCGGCTTCTTCTCCTTTGGGTTCGTCGCCGCGGCCTTGCTCGGTTACTTCATCGTGCCCGCCTATGATAACGGCTGGCGCATCGTACTGGTGATCACGGCGGTGCCGGTCGTCATGCTGCTGTGGTGGCGGAAGGCCTTGCCGGAATCGCCGCGCTGGCTCGAAAGCCGGGGACGGGAGAAGGAAGCCGAAATCGTCCTCGACAGGATCGAGGCACGCTTTGCGCGCGAAGGCCTTGTCCTGCCGCCGCCGGTCGTCGAAGCCACAACACCGACCGGTACGGGTGGAACGCTGCTGGCCAATTTCGCAGCGCTTCTGGCGGCCCGCCAGGCGCGCATCACCATCATGACCTGGATCATGTGGCTCGCGATCACCTTCAGCTATTATTCCTTCTTCGTCTGGATCCCAGGTCTTTTGGTCCAGAACGGCATGAGCATCACCAAGAGCTTCGCCTATTCGATCGCGATCTATTGCGCGCAGATTCCCGGCTATTTCAGCGCCGCGTATTTCAACGAGCGCATCGGGCGGCAGGCAACGATCGCGACGTACATGGTGCTCGGCGGCGCCAGCGCACTCGGCCTCGCCTTCGCGCAGAGCGACCAGCAGATCATGGCCGCGGGAATCTTGCTGTCGTTCTTCATGAACGGCACCTATGCCGGCGTCTATGCCTACACGGCCGAGGTGTTCCCGACGGCGGTCAGAACCACCGGCGCGGGGCTCGCTTCCGCGATCGGCCGCATCGGTGCGATCGTCTCGCCGATCCTGGTCGGCTACCTCTATCCCAATTTCGGCTTTGCCGGCGTGTTCGGCGTTACCACCACCGTGCTGCTGCTGGGGGCGGTCACCGTCGTGCTGATGGGCGTACCGACGCGCGGCCGGTCGCTGGAAGAGATCGCGGCGGGCGAGGTTGCATGACGCGGATCAAGCCAAAGGCTGATCCCTGGCTCTGCGCCGTCGCGGCAGCGCAGAGCAGCGTGGACCAGCCGAATGCGTTGTTCGCAGCGCTCGACCGGGCCGTGAAGTCGGCGATCGGGCACAAGCTGTTCACGATCCTGGCATACGACGACGCCAGCGGCGAAGCGGCGCGGGTCTATTCCAATCTTCCCGGACCCTATCCCGCGGGCGGACGCAAGCGCCTGGCGCCGGGTCCATGGACCGAGGCCGTGCTCGACCGCGGCGAGGCCTATATCGGCCGTACGCAGGACGATTTGCGCAACGTATTTTCCGACCACGAGCTGATCACCTCGCTTGGCTGCGCCAGCGTGCTCAACATGCCCGTGCGCTGGCGCGGACGCACGCTCGGCTCGCTCAATCTGCTGCACGAGGCGGGCTGGTATGACGAGGACGACGTCGCCGCCTGTCTCCCGTTTGCCCAGCTCACATTGCCGGCACTGCTTGCGCAGGCGCCCTGACAGGAAACCACCATGCCCAGCATCCTCTTCAAGAACGCCGCCCTGCTCGACCCCCTCCAGCCGGAGTTGCTGAGCGGCCATGACGTGCTGGTCGAGAACGATCTGGTCAGGGAGGTCTCGGATCGGCCGATCAAGGTCGCCGCCGATCGAACCATCGATCTGAAGGGCAAGACGCTGATGCCCGGCCTGATCGATCTTCACGTGCACACCATCGCGATCGAGCTCAACCTGGCGCAGCAGGTCCACATTCCCAACGTGCTGGTGACGCTGCGCTCGACGCTTCTGTTGCGCGGCATGCTGCGGCGAGGCTTTACGACCGTCCGTGATGCCGGCGGCGCCGGCCACGCGATGAAGCAGGCGATCGAGACCGGCCTGACCGACGGTCCGCGGCTGTTCGTGTCCGGCCGAGCGCTGAGCCAGACAGGCGGCCACGGCGACATGCGGGCGCGTTCGGACTACCTCGCCAGCGACGCGGTCTGTCCCTGCTGCGTGCGCGTCGGCGCGCTGGCGCGTGTTGCCGACGGTGTCGACGGCGTGCGCAAGGCGGTGCGCGAAGAGCTCCAGATGGGTGCCGACCAGATCAAGATCATGGCGTCCGGCGGCGTTGCTTCTCCGACCGATCCGGTCGGCGCCTTCGGCTACTCCGAGGACGAGATCCGCGCCATCGTCGAGGAGGCGCGGGGCCGGCAGACTTATGTGCTCGCCCATGCCTATACCGCCGCGGCAATCGCGCGCGCGGTCCGCTGCGGCGTGCGCACCATCGAGCACGGCAATCTCGTCGACGAGCCGACCGCGCGCCTGATGGCCGAGAAGGACGCCTATGTGGTGCCGACGCTGGTGACCTATGAAGCCCTTGCCAATGAGGGCGCGCAGTACGGTCTGCCGCCGGAGAGTGTCGCCAAGATCGCCGACGTCCGCGACGCCGGCCTGCGCTCGCTCGAGATCTATCGCAAGGCCGGGGTGAAGATGGGCTATGGCAGCGATCTGCTTGGGCCGTCGCAGCGCCTCCAGAGCGACGAATTTCGCATCCGCGCCGAAATTCAGGGCGCACGCGAGGTCATCGCCAGCGCGACATTGGTCGGAGCCGAGGTGCTCGGCATGGAAGGCAAGCTCGGCCGGATCGTGCCCGAAGCTCTCGCGGATCTGCTGGTGGTCGACGGCAACCCGTTGCGCGACGTGACGTGCCTGCTCGGTCAGGGCGAGCGCATTCCGCTGGTGATGAAGGCGGGCAAGGTCCAGTTCGACAGGCTGGCCGCCTAGCGGGTCTCGCCGAGGACAAGGCTTGATCTTGGCGCCCGGCGGGATTATCAGCGGGCACCCAACAAGGATATTCGCAGCCATGGATTTTACCCCGACCGCAACGCCGATCCGCTTTGCTCACGGGGAATTCCATGCCTGCTTCAATCATCCTGTCGCGCCTGTCGCTGGCCACGCCTGACGGCCGCTCGCTTCTCTCCAACATCGATCTGACCTTCGGCACTGAGCGAGCCGGGCTCGTCGGCCGCAATGGCGTCGGCAAGACGACTCTGCTCGCCGCGATCACGGGCGAGCACGTTCCGCAGTCGGGGCGTGTGATCGCCAACGGCACCGTTGGGCTGCTGCGCCAGGACGCCCAGCTCCGCGCGGGTGCTGTGGTCGTCGACCTCTTCGGCGTGCGCGATGCGCTGGACCTGCTGCGTCGGGCCGAGCGTGGCGAAGCCTCGGCCGAGGAGGTCGCCGATGTCGACTGGACTATCGAGACGCGGCTTGCATCGGCCTTGGCCCGCGTTGGCTTCGATATCGACCCCGACACGGAATTGGACCGCTTGTCGGGCGGGCAGGTTACGCGCGTTCGTCTTGCCGCGCTGCTCTTTGCCGAGCCGGACTTCCTGCTACTGGACGAGCCCACCAACAATCTCGATCGGGACGGGCGCCGTGCCGTGATTGATCTCCTGGCCGCCTGGCGCGGCGGCGCGATCGTCGTCAGCCATGACCGCGCCCTGCTCGAGACGATGGACGCTATCGTCGAGCTGACCTCGCTTGGCGCCACGAGATATGGTGGCAATTGGAGCAGCTATCGCGCGCAGAAGTCCGTCGAGCTCGCCGCCGTCCGGCACGACCTCGCGCATGCCGAGAAGCACCTGTCCGAGATCGACGGCAAGGCGCAGGAGGCGTCCGAGCGGAAAGCGCGCAAGGACAGCGGTGGCAAGAGGAAGCGCGCCAAGGCCGACATGCCGCGTATTCTCGCCGGTGCACGTCGGGATCGCAGCGAGGACAGCGGCGGCAAGACTGCGCAGATCACTGAGCGGCGGCGCGCGGAAGCGCTCGATGCAGTCGGCACCGCGCGCCGGCGCATCGAGGTCCTTCAGCCGCTGTCCGTAAAGCTGCCCTCGACGCAGCTGCCGGCGGGGAGGGAGGTGGTCTGGCTCGATCGCGTCAGTGCTGGCTATCAGCCGGAGCGACCGGTCTTGCGTAATCTATCGCTCACCATTGTTGGGCCGGAGCGTGTCGCGATTGTCGGGCCGAACGGCTCCGGCAAGACGACGCTGTTGAAGCTCATTGCTGGCGAGATGCGCCCCGTCTCGGGCACCGTGCGGGTCAGGCCTGACTTTGCGCTGTTCGACCAGAAGGTCAGCCTGCTCGATCCCGCGATCTCGATCCTCGACAATTTCGGGCGCCTCAATCCAAGGGCCGGCGCGAATGAGTGCCATGCCGCGCTGGCGCGCTTCATGTTTCGCGCCGATGCCGCCCTGCAGATCGTCGGCAGCCTGAGCGGCGGCCAGCTGTTTCGCGCGGGGCTCGCCTGCGTGCTGGGCGGATCGAGGCCGCCGTCACTGCTGATCCTGGACGAGCCGACCAATCATCTGGACCTCGAGTCAATCGAAGCCGTCGAAGCCGGCTTGAGGGCCTATGACGGCGCGCTGCTCGTCGTCAGCCATGACGAGGCGTTCCTGCAGGCCATCGGCGTCACGCGCCGGGTCGATCTTGCCACCTCGCGGCAATTGTTCGGCGCGGTAGAGCAATGATGCCGACCCGCGGCTGATTATCCTTCGCGGGAAAAGGGCAGTTGCGCGCCAATGGCGGATCATCTGATCCCGCCCGATCGTTCGGATATATTCTCAAAAACCCGACGCTCTGCCCCCAGCGCGTCGGGTGGAATGAATGAGTATCAATCGGTGATCCCAATGCCGTTGTTGTGACGCTTGCTGTACCAATTGACCACTCCGGGAAACTACCGCATCGGAACCAGGCTGCGACTGCCTGTTCCTCGCGGCGTCTAAGCGCTGCCGCCAGGCTCCAGCGCTTCGCCCATCTCCAGCGGATGCGCCATCGCCTCGTGCAGCGCGTCGCGGTCGAGCTCTCCTTCCGAGATGCTGATGACGACGCAGGCGACGCCGTTGCCGATGAGGTTGGTCAGCGCGCGGCACTCACTCATGAACTTGTCGATGCCGACCAGGATCGCGATCGACTGGATCGGAATGTCGGGCACGATCGAGAGCGTCGCGGCGAGCGTGATGAAGCCGGCGCCGGTCACGCCCGATGCGCCCTTTGAGGTGATCATGGCGATGCCCAAGATGCCGAGCTCCTGCCAGATCGTCAGATGGGTGTTGGTCGCCTGCGCGAGGAACAGCGTCGCCAGCGTCATGTAGATGTTGGTGCCGTCGAGGTTGAAGCTGTAGCCGGTCGGAATCACGAGGCCGACCACCGAGCGCGAGGCGCCGAGATGTTCCATCTTCTGGATCATCTGCGGCAGCACCGTCTCCGACGACGAGGTGCCGAGTACGATCAGCAATTCGTCCTTGATGTAGGCGATGAAGCGCAGGATCGAGAAGCCAGAGAGCCGCGCGATCGAGCCCAGCACGATCAGCACGAACAGGATGCTGGTGAGATAGAACGTGCCGATCAGGGCGGCGAGGTTGAGCAGCGAGCCGAGGCCGTAGGCCCCGACGGTGAACGCCATCGCGCCGAATGCGCCGATCGGCGCCACGCGCACGATGATGCGGATGATGCCGAAGAACATCTTTGCGGCCTTGTCGATCGCCTCCGCGATCGGCTCGCCGGTCTTGCCGAGGAAGGCGATGGCGAAGCCGGAGAGGATCGAGACCAGCAGCACCTGCAACAGGTCGCCGCGCGCGATTGCGCCGACATAGCTGTCGGGGATGATCGCCATCAGATGGGCGACGATGCCCTCCTCCTTGGCTTTGGTGACGTAGGTCGCGACCGACTTCGGGTCGATCGTGGCGGGATCGATGTTGAAGCCGTGCCCGGGCTGGAGAATCTCGCCGACCAGGAGGCCGATGGCGAGCGCGACGGTTGAGACGGTCTCGAAATAGATCAGCGATTTCAGTCCGACCCGGCCGACGCGCTTGAGGTCGCCCATCGAGGAGATGCCGTGCACCACGGTGCAGAAGATCACCGGCGCGATCATCATCTTGATCAGCGCAATGAAGCCGTCGCCGAGCGGCTTCAGCGCCTTGCCGAGGTCCGGGTAGAAATAGCCGATCAGCACGCCGAGCGCGATCGCGATCAGGACCTGGATGTAAAGGATCTTGTACCAGGGTTGATGCCGACGATGAACGGCTGGCTGGATCGCGACTTGTGTCATATTATTCGGCCCGGAACGCCTTGATCTTGCATGATTTACATCATGTGATGTTCGCCGCATAAGCAACAATCACATTTTTGTCGGATCGCACGAACATCAATCGCTGCACCGCAACGGGGGAACATGTCGAACGCAACCGGCTCGGACGAGCAGGCGCATAGCTATTTTCCGCGTTGGAAGCTGAAGACCTCGGGCGTGATCATGCCGGAGGAGCGGCTGTCATGGGGACAGACCTTTGTTTCCGGTCTCCAGCATTGCGTTGCAATGTCGGGGTCGACGATCATCGCGCCGCTGCTGATGGGGTTCGATCCCAACGTTGCGGTCCTGTTCTCCGGCGTCGGCACGCTGATCTTCTTCGTCATCGTCGCGGGCCGCGTGCCGAGCTATCTCGGCTCGAGCTTCGCGTTCATCGCCGTCGTCATCGCCGCCACCGGCTATGCCGGGCACGGGCCGAACCCGAACCTGTCGGTTGCGCTCGGCGGCATCGTCGGCGCTGGTGTGTTGTACGGCGTGATCGCGCTGATCGTGATGTGGTCGGGCATCGGTTGGGTCGAGCGCCTGATGCCGCCGGCCGTCACCGGCGCCGTGGTCGCCGCGATCGGCCTCAACCTCGCGCCCGTGGCCGTCAAGGCGGTGAGCGCCAACGCGTTCGAGACCTGGATCGGGCTCGCGACCGTTCTGATCATCGGCGTGGTCGCCGTTGCGGCTCCCGGCCTGTGGCGCCGTCTGCCGATCATCCTCGGCGCAATCGGCGGATATCTGTTGTATCTGCTGTTCGCGAACGGCCTCGGCTTCGGTAAGCCGATCGACTTCACGCGGCCGCGCCGTGGTTCGGCCTGCCGAACTTTACGACGCCGACCTTCCATGCCGATGCGATCTTTCTGATCGCGCCGGTTGCGGTCATTCTCGTCGCCGAGAACCTCGGTCACATCAAGGCCGTCGGCGCCATGACCGGCCGCAGCCTCGATGGCTATCTCGGCCGCGCTTTGTTTGCCGACAGCCTCGCGACGATCGTCGCCGCTTGCGGCGGCGGCACTGGCGTAACCACCCATGCCGAGAACATCGGCGTCATGGCGGCGACGAAGGTCTATTCGAGTCTGCTGTTTGCCTTCGCCGCGACCGTGTCGCTGCTGCTCGGCTTCTCGCCGAAATTCGGTGCGCTGATCCTGTCGATCCCCGGTCCTGTTATCGGCGGCCTTTCGATCGTGCTGTTCGGTTTGATCGCGGCGATGGCGGGCCGGATCTGGGTCGAGAACAAGGTCGATTTCGCAAACCCTGCGAACCTGATCACCGTCGCCGTCGCGCTGACCGCAGGTGCCGGCGACCTCACGCTGAAATTCGGCGCGTTCACCATCGGCGGAATCGGCACCGCCACCTTCGGCGCGATCATTCTCTACCAGATCCTGACCTCTCCGATCGCACGCCGCGCGGAATGAATCGCAGGGATGCGCTAGTGGATGGAACAAAACACCGGTTCCGTCCATGATGAGGCATCCCGGAGAAAGAAAGCTCATGCCACAGACCGATCTCTCGACGACCGATCTCTCAACCATTTTTCCCTCACGCCTCGTTGGCCGATATGCCCTGGTGACCGGTGCCTCCCAGGGCATCGGCCGCGCCGTTGCTATCAGGCTCGCCCAGGAAGGGGCGACCGTTGCCATCAATTATGTCGATCACCCCGAGAAGGCGGAGGAGACGCTTGCGCTCGCAAGGACGGGATCGGGCGATCGCGGTCACGGCAAGCTCGACCATGTCATCGTCAAGGCCGACGTCAGCAACGACAAGGAGGTGGCTGCGATGTTCGAGACGATCCTGGCGCGCTGGAAGCGCCTCGACTGTCTCGTCAACAATGCCGGCTTCCAGCGCGAATCGCCAAGCGAGGCGCTCGACATCGAAACCTATCGCCGCATCATCGATGTCAATCTCAATGGCGCCGTGCTCTGCGCGCAGAAGGCGCTGGCGCATTTCGTCGCGCGCGGCGCTGGCGGCAGCATCATCAACTGCTCCAGCGTCCACCAGATCGTCCCGAAGCCGGGCTATCTCGCTTATTCGATCAGCAAGGGCGGCATGGCCAATCTGACGCGCACGCTGGCGCTTGAATTTGCCGGTCGCGGCATCCGCGTCAATGCGGTCGGTCCCGGCGCGATCGACACGCCGATCAATGCAGCCTGGACCGGCGAGGCTGAAAAGCGGGCCAACGTCGCGAGCCACATCCCGCTCGGGCGCGTCGGGGCCCCAGAAGAGATCGCCGCCGTATTTGCCTTCCTCGCATCGGACGATGCGAGCTACATCACCGGCCAGACCATCTATGCCTGCGGTGGCTTGACGCTGTTCCCCGAGTTCCGGGAGAACTGGGCGAGCTAGCCCAAACATCGCGATGCAATCCAGCAACAGTCGGAAAAAACCGGGCCGTCGGCGTTGCATGCACAGGCGAATTCAACCGAACGGTTGATGTCCGGCCCGTCGTCTTGACCCACGTTCGCGGCGGCCGTAGCCGGCCAACGATCGGGATAGACCCGGACCTCTGGACCTGAGAGCGCAAATGCTTCGTGCGATCCCTAACGCGATGTTTTGTTTGATCGATGTTTTGTTTGATCAAAGCCTTGGCTGCAGCCGTGGTGCTCGCCATGTTCGTCTTGACGCTTGATCTGGCGCCCGCCGCCGCGCAAGGGGTCTGCGGCGCGGCGGTAACAGGCACTGCGCTCGGTTCTGCGCCTGGCGCCGGCGCCGTCGCTTGTGGCGGCCAAGCGACCGGTAACGGCAGCGTGGCGATCGGCCAAAGTCAGGCAGCGGGTACCGCCAGCACGGCAGTCGGTGGGGCCAGCAAGGCGGACGGAACGGGCGTGACGGCAAGCGGGTTCGGCAGCACGGCGTCTGGAGTCTACAGCACGGCGACCGGTATCGAAAGCCTAGCAGCCGCTGACTACAGCACGTCGACCGGCGGCTACAGCGCCGCGGCGGGCGTCGGCAGCACCGCGATGGGCGGCGGCGAGTTCATTGGTGGCGTTGAAACGGGTGCCTCCGCGTCCGGGAATTATAGCGTCGCGATCGGAGGTGGCGGCGACGGAGCCGCCGGCGTAGGCGCACATTCCAACGGCGACAAATCGATCGCGATCGGCCTGACTAGCGTTGCGACGGGGGCATCTGCCACCGCGATCGGGAGCGGAGCCAGCGCCAGCACAACAAACGCCCTCGCCCTGAGCAACGCGGTGACGGCAAGCGGCGGCAATTCCTTCGCGGCCGGCAACAACTCCCACGCCACCGGGGCGAGCGCTGTCGCGATCGGCGATGGCGCAACCGCTGGCACGGGCGCCAATGCGATTGCGATCGGCACGGGCGCCGTCTCGACCGGATCGATCGCAGTCGGCGCAGATTCGGCCGCAGCGTTCGGCAACACAGCCGTCGGCGACGGCGCGAAGGCAAGTGCCGCCGCCGGCAGGTCTGCCTTCGGCAACGGCGCGACCGCGTCCGCGCTCAATGCGACCGCGATCGGTGCAGGAGCCTCGGCTGGTTTTACCAACTCCACCGCGGTCGGTGCCGGCGCAGCGGCCACCGCCGCCAATCAGGTTGCGATCGGGACGGCGAGCAACACCTATCGCATGGCCGGCGTCGCATCCGCGGCGAGCCTCGCAGCGCAGAGCGAAGTATTCGAACGGGGATTCGCGTCTCCGTGCAACAGTGGGAATTGCGGTGCGTGCGAATAATGGAATCGAGACGAAATCCGGCGAACCGTCGTCGCGGCGTTGTCGCACCGCTAACCGGCAATATGGGTCTCAAAGCGGTGGATCAGGCGCGGGGTTTCGGAACCTAGAGGATGACGACCTCCGCCACCGCACCCGTCCGCGCCGGATGTCTCGGGCCGGACTATTAGGCGGCACCGCCGTTATTCTTATCATGGCGATCGCGGTTGCGCCGGCACGCGCAGATGGTGGTGGCGGCGGCGCTAGTCCCCCCTTCAGTGGTGGCGCAGGCGGCATCGATAGCGCAACGAGCACCGGCGGCGCTGGAGGCGATAACGCCCAAGGTGGCGGTGGCGGCGGCGCCGGAACCACCGGAGGCAAGGGCGGCACGTCGACGGCCAGCACTTTCCTGGGTGGCCCACCTGTATTGGGAGGAGCCGGAGGAGCTGCGCCAGGGGCGGCCGGCGCAAATGGTGCCTCCTACCTTGGTGGCGGCATCAACGGCGGCGGCGGCGGCGGCGGTGGCGGCGCCCACGGCTCTGTCCAGGCAGGAGTTCCAATCGGCAATGTCAGCGGTGGCGCCGGCGGCCGCGGAGGCAACGGGGATATCTCCAACTCCGCAGACGGTGCCGGCGGCGGCGGGGCTGGCGGCTGGGGCGCGGTCGTCACTGGCGGCGGCAATCTCGGCACGCTCTCGTCAACCGTTACCGGCGGCGCGGGCGGTGATGGGGGCGATGGCGGAAATGATCGACAAAGCATCGGGGCGCAAGGCGGTTCCGGGGGCATCGGGCTCGCGCTCGCACCCGGAGCCGGCAGTGCCGCGCCTGCAATCACCATCGACGCGAATGCCATCGGCGGCGGTGGCGGCGGCGGTGGCTCCACCCGGGGAGTAGGCGGTGCGGGCGGTAGCGGCGGCGCCGGCTTCAGCGCTGGACTAAACACGGTCGACGCCAACGTGACTATCATCGCGGGCAGGACCGTCGCTGGCGGTGCGGGCGGTAGTGGCGGCATCAGCTTCGAGGCGATGGCTGGCCCTGGTAGGAACGGCAATCTGGGCCCCGCCGGTAACCCCGGCGGCAATGGCGGCACTGGCTTCAGTGGTGATCCCACCGGCGTTGGCGGCGCAGGCGCCGCGGGCGGTCTTGGTGTCACGTTCATGGCTACCGCCACGTTGACCAACGCAGGCAGCATCATCGGCGGCAATGGTGGCAGCGGCGGTAGCACCTTCGGCGGTACCGGTGGCGACGGTGGCGTCGGTGGCCAAGGCGGTCCTGGCGGCCCACCCGGCAAGGGTGGCTATGGCGGTGACGGCGGCTTCGGCGGCTTCGGCGACGCTGGCGGCGCCGGGGGGACTGGCGGCATCGCTGTGATGTTCGCGGCGGCCGGCACGCTCTTCAACACCGGCACAATTACCGCTGGCGCCGGAGGCGGCGCCGGCCTGGCCGTGGGCGGCCACGGCGGCTTCGGCGGCATCGGTGGCTTCGACATCGGCGGCGGTGGTGGCATCGACGGCGCGGGGGGACACGGCGGTATCGTCCGCGGCGGCAGCAACGGCGGCGATGGCGGCATTGCCGTCATGTTCGCGGCCACTGGCGCGCTGTCTAACACCGGGACCATTCTCGGTGGCGTTGGCGGCACCGGCGGCGACAGCATTGGCGGCACCGGCGGCGTGGGTGCCGGCAACGGCGGCAACGGTGGCGACGGCAGCGCCGGCGGCAACGCCGGCAACGGTGGCATCGCCGTCATGTTCGCCGGGGCCGGCACACTCTCCAACACAGGAACCATTACCGCGGGCGCCGGCGGCAGCGGCGGCCAGAGCGCTGGCGGCGGTGGCGGCGCAGGCGGCGGCTTCAGCGATAATGGCGGCAATGGCGGCAACGGCAGCAATGGCGGCACCGGCGGCAACGGTGGGACCGCTGTGATGTTCGCGGGGGCCGGCACACTCTCCAACATCGGGAGCATTATCGGCGGCGCAGGCGGCAACGGCGGCCAGAGCACGGGTGGCGGTGGCGGCCGCAGCAACGGAAGCGCCGGCCAGAGCGACATCGGCGGCGCTGGCGGCGGCGGCGGCAGCGGCGTGATGTTCGCAGGCGGCGGCGTGCTCGCCAACACCGGCAATATCACGGGCGGAGCTGGTGGCCTCGGCGGTATGGGCAGCAGTCTTGGCGCCGTTGGCCTCGGCGGTGCTGGCGTTTACGGCACCGACATTACCGTCATCAACAGCGGTTCGATCTCCGGCGGCCTCTCCGGCGATGGCGTGACCCGCGCCAACGCGGTCACCTTCACCGGCGGCGCCAACATCCTCGAACTCCGAGCAGGATTCAGTTTCACCGGCAACGTCGTCGACCAGACCGGCAACGGCACCTTCCAACTCGGTGGCGGCACCGCCGCGAGTTTTGACATTTCGCAACTCGGCGCGCCGCAATATCAGGGCTTTGCCTCCTTCGCCAAGGTTGGTGATTCCACCTGGACGCTGACCGGCACCAGCACCTTCGCCGGTCCCGTGAACGTCAACGCAGGCACCTTGTCGGTCGAGGGCAATCTGGCATCCGCTACGAGCCTTACCGTCAACACGGGCGGCGCACTCGACGGCACCGGCACCGTCGGCAATACGGTGATCGCAAGCGGCGGCAGCTTCGCACCGGGCAACGGCACGCCCGGTTCGTCGATGATGGTCATGGGTAATCTAGCGTTCCAGTCCGGCGCGATCTATCTGGTCGCGCTCAATTCGGCGACGGCGTCGTTCGCCAACGTCACTGGCGCGGCGACACTCGGCGGCGCCTCCGTCAACGCCGCGTTCGCCGCGGGGCCGTTTGTAAATATATCAAAGACCTACACCATTTTGAGCGCCGGCAGCGTCAGCGGCACCTTCGGTTCGCAGGTCATCAGCAATCTGCCGTCCGGCTTCCAGGGTTCGCTGCGCTACGATCCGACGCATGCCTATCTCGACCTGGTGCTGAATTTCGTGCCGACGTCCGGCAGCGGACTCAACCGCAATCAACAAAACATCGCCAACGCGTTGACCAATTCGTTCACCACCGCCGGCAGCATTCCCATGGCGTTTGGCGCGCTGACACCGACGGGCCTGACCCAAGCCTCCGGTGAGGTGGCGACCGGATCGCAGCAGACCACCTTCAATGCGATGAACCAGTTCATGGGCCTGATGACCGATCCCTTCATGAACCGCGGCGGCGGCACCGGCTCGGCGGGCGCCACCGGCTATGCTGAGGAAGCCGCCAGCGCCTATGCTGCGCGCAAAAAGAACACCGATGCGTTTGCGATGTTCACCAAGGCACCGCTCGCGCCCTCCTTCGAACAGCGCTGGAGCGTGTGGACCGCGGGCTATGGTGGATCGCAAACCACCGATGGCAATTTGGCACTCGGCTCCAACAACACCACCAGCAGCGTTTACGGCACTGCTGTAGGCGCCGACTATCTGTTCTCACCCAACACCGTCGCGGGTTTTGCGCTGGCCGGTGGCGGCACCAATTTCAGCGTCAACGGATCGGGCAGCGGCCGCTCGGATTTATTCCAGGCCGGTGCCTATGTCCGCCACACCGAAGGCGCGGCCTATATCACGGCCGCTTTGGCCTATGGCTGGCAGGACATCACCACCGATCGCATCGTCACCGCTGGCGATTTCGGCCATCTGCGCGCCGAGTTCGATGCCAACGCCTACTCAGGTCGGGTCGAAAGCGGCTATCGCTTCGTGACGCCGTTGGCCGGCGGGATCGGGATCACACCGTATGCCGCGGGCCAGTTCACCACCTTCGACCTGCCGGCCTATGCCGAAAGCGTGCTGGCCGGCAGCGGCGCGTTCGCACTGGGCTATGGCGCCAGGAGCGTCACCGATGTCAGGAGCGAACTCGGCATCCGCACCGACAAATCCTACGCGCTCGCCGATGGCATTCTGACCCTGCGCAGCCGCTTTGGCTGGGCGCATGATTACGATCCCAGCCGTTCGGTGGCCGCCACCTTCCAGGCGTTGCCCGGCGCGAGCTTCGTCGTCAACGGTGCGGCACAGGCTTCCGACAGCGCACTGACCACTGCGTCAGCCGAACTGAAATGGCGCAACGGCTGGTCGGTGGCTGCGACCTTCGAGGGCGAATTTTCGAAGGTGACCAACAGCTACGCCGGCAAGGGCGTGGTGCGATACGCTTGGTGATGGGGGCCCGGAGCGTGATCCGAAAAAGTGTGAAGCGGCTTCCTGAAAACTTCATGCTCCAACAAGCAGCTGAAAACGCCATGATGATCCAACCTGATCTTATAGCGCGTTAACCCGCCGCCCGGACGAGATCAACATTGAGGCCGGCCGCGCCACCGCCGGACCAGGCGCCGCCGCCGACGTCAGGCGCGCCCGCTGCGGCCCGGCGACGGCCACGCCAACAAGACCGGGAACTACACCGTGCTGCGCGATCTCAGCGCACCCGGATTCCAGACGAACACCGCCGCAAAGCTTGCGGAGATATTTGCCAAGCAGCGCGGCGACAAGCTCGATCTCTCCGGCGTCGCTGTCATCGATCCGCAATTGTCGCTGCTGCCGCAGATCGAGCCGAACGGTCTCCTGCACATGGCAGGATTTTTTCCGTCGGTGCCGTCGCAGGTGAACTTCGAGCTGTTGTTTGCGCCGGTCGAAGGGCAATGGCGCGTGTTCGGTGTTTCCTTGTCGGTCGGCCAATCCGCCCCCGTGGCGCCGCCGGCGCCTGAGGCTCCGCCGGGCAAGGCCGTCGTCTCGCAGAAGCAATCCACGCCGCCGAAACCGAGCGTGCCTGCAAAACAGCCGGCCCCGTCCGCGACGCAGTGATGGTGAACGGAACTGACGCGGCTTTGCTCAACGATGGAGCAGGGCGGTCCGCCCCTTGAGTCCAACTGGCGGCGCCATGCCGCTTCATCGCGCAACGCGCTTCTCAATATTCGTGCATGCGGAGTTTTGCAGCGGTCATGCACCTTGTGGTACAGTGCGACTGAAGGCGCGAATGCCCTGCAAATTGTTCGGAATGATGAAGAGCTGGTTGTGACGTCTGAAGCTGCTCTGCTGTCAGAGCTGATCGGCCTGATTTACGATGCCGCGCTCGACCCTGCACTTTGGCCCCGTGCCCTGGAGCAGGCCTGCCTGTTCGTCGGCGGCTCCTCCGGCGCCTTGTTCTGGCACGACGCAGCCACCGAGCAAACCGCGGTGCTGCACCTCTTCAATGAAGAGCCGCACTACACAAGGCTCTATCTCGAGAAATATCTTCCCTTAAATCCGTGCTTTCCAGCCGCCACTTTCTGCGAGGCTGGTCTCGTCTATGCATCCACCGATTTCGTCCCGTTCGAGGAAATGGCGGAGACGCGCTTCTATGAAGAGTGGATGAAGCCACAGGACATGATCGATGCGCTCGGGTCGAATCTGGAGAAGGGGCCACCAATTCATCGATCGTCAGCGTCCGGCTGCATGAAAAGGACGGCCTCGCCGATCCAGACAATCGGCGCCGCTTTGCGCTGATCGTGCCGCATTTCCAGCGAGCCGTGTCGATTGGGCGGTTGTTCGATCAGAGCAAGTCGGCTCAGGCGGTGCTGACCCAGACGCTCGACAGTGTGGCGGCCGCGGTCTTCCTGGTCGGTCCCAATGGACGCCTTGTCTTCACCAATGAGCCGGCTCGGCTCATCCTCGATCAGGGCGGGCTGGTCATCGAGCGGAAGGGAGCCTTGGCCGCGACGGCGCCCGACGCCCAGCGTGCGCTGCGCGAGGCGCTTTTCGCCGCCGAGAACGGCAATGCCACCTCTGACAACGGCGGCTCGATTCCGATCGTCAGCGCGCAGGGCCGCTGGTTTGTCGATGTGCTGCCATTGACCTCGGGCGACCGCCGGCGCACCGGGGCGCTGCATTCGGCGGTGGCCGCCGTCTTCGTCCGCAAGACCTCGCCTGCAAGCCCGCCGCCGCTCGAAGCGCTGGCAAAGCTCTACAATCTCACGGCCAGCGAGATCCGTGTGCTCGATGGCGTCATGAAGGTGAGCGGGGTGAAGGCCCTCGCCGAGGCCCTCGGGCTGACGCAGGCCACCGTCAAGACGCATCTCCACAATGTCTTCCGCAAGACCGGCACGGCGCGGCAGAGCGAGCTCGTGAAGCTGATCGCGGGATTCGAGCCGTCGGAACGGTGCTGATCTGGCAAAACCGGCCTGCGCAGACTACATCTGCGCCATGGCAAAACCTCCGCTGGCAAACCCTCCGCTCGAAGATTTCGTCGGCCGCCACGAAAATCTGTTCTTGCTGACCGGCGCCGGCTGCAGCACAAATTCGGGCATTCCCGATTACCGAGACAGCCACGGCAACTGGAAGCGGACCCAGCCGGTCAACTTCCAGGCTTTCATGTCGGAAGAGCAGACGCGCCAGCGCTATTGGGCGCGCAGCCTGATCGGCTGGCGGCGGTTCGGCCAGGCGCGGCCGAACGATGCGCATCATGCGCTCGCGCGGCTCGAGGCGAGCGGGCGCTGCGGCATGCTGCTGACCCAGAATGTCGACCGGCTGCATCAGTCCGCCGGCCACCGGCAGGTGATCGATTTGCATGGCCGGCTCGATCTCGTCCGCTGCATGGGCTGCGGGGCTAAGACGCCGCGCAACGAATTCCAGGATGCGCTCGGCCGCGCCAATGCGGAATGGCTGACGCTCGATGCGGCGGACGCGCCTGACGGCGACGCCGACCTTGAGCATGCGGATTTCTCGTCGTTCAAGGTGCCTCCTTGCGAAGCCTGCGGCGGCATCCTCAAGCCCGACGTGGTGTTTTTCGGCGAGAACGTCCCGCGCGACGTGGTCGCGACCGCGCAGGATCATCTGTCGCAGGCCGACGCCATGCTGATCGTCGGCTCATCGCTGATGGTCTATTCCGGTTTCCGCTTCGTGAAGGCTGCCGCAGATCGTCAGATTCCGATCGCCGCGGTTAATCTTGGACGCACCCGCGCCGACGATCTGCTGACGCTCAAGGTCGAGGAGCGCTGCGAGGCGGCGCTTGCATTCCTGCTCTGAACTCGCGCGAAGCGAACACGTCTTGCCTATTGCATGGGTGCCAAGCAGAATAGCCGGGCGCAGCGTCGCCGGCACGCTCGATGGCATGGAATTTGCTGCGTTTTCACCCCGACCTTGACGATCAGCACGGAGAATTTTGGAATGTTTGAGGGAGCCGAAATGCGGCTTGCCGTTGATATCGGTGGCACGTTCACCGACATCGTGCTGGACGTGGGTGAGGTGCGCAAAACGCGCAAGTTGCTGACAACGCCGCAGCGGCCCGAGCAGGCGGTGCTGGATGGCATGCGGCTCATCCTCACCGATGCGCGCGCGCACATCAGCGACATCGACGTGTTCATTCACGGCACGACGCTCGCGACCAACGCCATCATCGAGCGGCGCGGCGCCAAGACCGCGCTGATTGCAACCGACGGTTTTCGCGACGTGCTCGATATCGGCACCGAGAGCCGCTACGACCAGTATGACCTCGGCATCGACAAGCCGAAGCCGCTGGCGCCGCGCAGCCTGCGCTTCACCGTGCCAGAGCGCATCGACGCGCACGGCGCGGTTCGCCTCCCGCTGGATGAAGCAGCCGTGCGCGCGCTCGCGCCGAAATTGCGTGAGCTGAATGTCGAGAGTGTCGCGATCGCGTTCCTGCATTCCTACGCCAATCCCGAGCACGAACGTCGCACGGCTGCGATCATCAGTGAGGAGATGCCCGGCATCTCCGTGACGGTGTCCTCCGCGGTGTGCCCGGAGATCCGCGAATACGAGCGCACCTCGACGGCGGTCGCCAACGCCTATGTGCAGCCGCTGATCGACGGCTATCTCGCGCGCATGTCGGACGCCTTGCAGATAGAGCAGTACCGCGGCGCCATCTATCTCGTGACCTCCGGCGGCGGTGTCACCTCGATCGAGACGGCGCGGCGCTTTCCGGTGCGTCTTGTCGAATCCGGGCCTGCCGGCGGCGCCATTTTCGCGGCGCAGATTGCGGCGCGTCTGGGCGAGAGCAAGGTGCTGTCCTTCGACATGGGCGGCACCACCGCAAAGATCTGCCTGATCGAAAAATATCAACCCGAGACCTCGCGCGTGTTCGAGGTCGATCGCGCCGCGCGCTTCCTGAAAGGCTCAGGCCTGCCGGTGCGCATCCCCGTGATCGAGATGGTCGAGATCGGCGCCGGTGGCGGCTCGATCGCCCATGTTGACGCCATGAAGCGTGTCACCGTCGGCCCCGAGAGTGCGTCTTCTGAACCGGGACCGGCCTGCTACGGCCGCGGCGGCCAGCGTCCGGCCGTGACTGATGCCGACGTTGCGCTCGGCATGATCGATCCCGATGCTTTTGCGGGCGGCACGATCAAGCTAGATTCAGAGCTTTCGAAGCAAGCGCTGCTACGCAGCGTCGGCGAGCCGCTTGGCTTGTCGGCGGAAACTGCGGCCTATGCCGTGCACGAGGTCGTCTGCGAGAACATGGCGAGCGCTGCGCGCGTGCACGCGGTCGAACGCGGCGAGATCGTTGGCCAGCACACGCTGATCGCCTTTGGCGGTGCCGCGCCGCTCCATGCCGCGCGCGTCGCCGAGAAGATCGGTGTCTCCCGGGTGATCGTGCCCTCGAATGCCGGCGTCGGTTCGGCGGTCGGATTCCTTGCGGCTCCCATCGCCTATGAACTCGTGCGTAGCCGCCACGTCCGGCTCGATGACTTCGACACGGGCGCGGTCTCCGACCTGCTTCAGGAGATGGTGACCGAAGCACGTGCGCTGGTCGAGCCCGGCGCTGCCGGCCAACTGGTGCGCGAACGTCGCGCGGCCTTCATGCGCTATGTCGGCCAGGGCCACGAGATCACCGTCGAGCTGCCGAACCGGCCGCTGACATCAGCCGATCTCGCCGGCCTGCGCCAAAAATTCGAGGCGGACTATTCGGCGATGTTCGAGCGTCCGATCCCGGGCGCGGCGATCGAGGTGCTGAGCTGGTCGGTGCTCGCGACCACCGAAGCGCGCAATCCGCCCACGGTTGCGGCCGTGACACGCAAGCCCGCGGATAAAGCCTCCGGCAGCCGCAGATTCTTCGACGGCCGCGCAGGCAAGGTGATCGAGATCCCGCTCTATCGCCGCGAGGACATGGCGCCGGGCGCGACGATTGCGGGTCCTGCCGTGATCGCCGAGGACGAGACCTCCACCTTCGTCTCGAACAGTTTTGACGCCCATATCGACGGTGCCGGCAGCATCGTCATGGAACGAAAGGCGGCCTGATCATGAGCAAGGCAAGTGGCGCGAGCCTGATCGACCTTCAGATCATGTGGCACCGGCTGATCGCCGTGGTTGAGGAGCAGGCGCAGGTGCTGCTGCGCACCGCCTTCAGCCCCATCGTGCGCGAATGCGGCGATCTCTCCGCCGGCGTGTTCGACCTCAGGGGGCGAATGCTGGCGCAGGCGGTGACGGGCACGCCCGGTCACGTCAACTCGATGGCGGAATCGGTCAAGCACTTCATCAATCATTTCCCGCTGGAGACGATGAAGGAAGGCGACGCCTACATCACCAACGATCCCTGGATGGGCACCGGCCATCTCAACGACTTCGTCGTCACCACGCCCTGCTTCAAGGACGGCAAAATCGTCGCGCTGTTCTCCTGCACCAGCCATCTCATGGACATCGGCGGCATCGGCTTCGGGCCTGATGCCACCGACGTGTTCATGGAGGGGCTCTACATCCCCATGCTGAAGCTGATCGACCAGGGCGTCGTCAACGAGACGCTGATGGCGATGATCCGCACCAACACGCGGTTGCCGATCGATACCGAGGGCGACACCTATTCGCTCGCCGGCTGCAACGATGTCGGCTGCGAGCGCCTGGTCGAGATGATGACCGAATTCGAGATCGAGACGCTCGACGAGCTCGGCGACTACATCTGCGACCGCTCGCGCGAGGCGGTGCTGGCAGAGATCGCGAAGCTGCCGAAGGGGACGTGGCGCAACAGCATGGTGGTCGACGGCTATGACGCGCCGGTCACGCTGGCGGCGACGCTGACGATCTCGGATACTGGCATTCACGTCGATTTCGACGGCACCTCGGCCGCCTCGAAGTTCGGCATCAACGTGCCGCTCTCCTACACCACGGCCTATACCGTGTTCGGCCTCGGTTGCGTCGTCGCCTCGCAGATCCCGAACAATGCCGGCTCGCTCTCGCCGCTGACGGTGTCGGCGCCTGCTGGCGCGATCCTCAATGCGCCGAAGCCGGCGCCCGTGGCGTCGCGTCACATCGTCGGCCAGATGCTGCCCGACGTGGTGTTCGGCTGCCTGCGCCAGATCATTCCCGAGCGCGTGCCGGCGGAAGGCACCTCGTGCCTGTGGAATCTCAATGTGCGCGGACAGACCCGCTCGGGGGCTGGCGGCAATTACGGGTTCTCGATGGCTGTCACCAGCAATGGCGGCACCGGCGCGCGCTTCGGTAAGGACGGGCTGTCGGCCACCGCCTATCCCAGCGGCGTGCGCGGCACGCCGGTCGAGATCGCGGAGACGCAGACGCCGCTGATCTTCTGGCGCAAGGAGCTGCGCCCGGATTCCGGCGGGGCAGGACGCACCCGCGGCGGCCTCGGCCAGATCATCGAGGTCGGCACCGGCATCGATGCGCCCTTCGACATCCTCGCTGCCTTCGATCGCATCGACCATCCGCCACGCGGACGCGATGGCGGCCAGAACGGCGAGGCTGGTTATGTCGGCCTGAAGTCCGGCCAGAAGATGCGTGGCAAGGGCTTTCAGACCGTGCCGCGCGATGATCGCCTGGTGGTGATGACGCCGGGTGGCGCCGGGATCGGCGATCCCCGGGAGCGTATGCCGGAAAGCGTGCGCGACGACCTCGAAAGCGGATTGGTGTCTTCAGACAATGCCGCTGCGATCTATGGGCGTGCGGGGTGAGGTGACTCGACTCCATCGCCTGTGTCGCGCCGCTCTATCTCAGCATGATGATCGACTTCGTGCTGCTGCCGACGACCTGGCCGAGCATCGCCATGATGGTGCCGAAAGTGCTTTACGGCTAACCCGCGTCAGTCCGGGATTGGCGGATTGAGATGAAACGGTCAGTGCCGCTGCCGTTTCAAATGGGCCCTCGCGCGTCGAATTCGCGCCGCGCATGCGTTCCGTCTTTGCACTCCCTGCGTTCCGGCGTACGTTATGCCTGCGAGCAGAAGCGCAATAGCAATCACTCCGTTGAACGAACTCCTTTGGCGATATGCGCCGAAAGGCGGGGATATTCGTTGGCAGATCATGTCCGATGGAGAGCAATCGACGCGTACTGAACTGCAGACGCCCCTCGCAGCGGCGCTCATCACGCAATCCATAAACACGAAAGCGGGAGGAAGTGCATATGAGGAAGCAGTGGCTTAACTCGGGTTTACCTGTTCTTGTCGGCGCGACGCTTGCGGCGTCGGCGGCGTTGGCTCAAACCGTGGATACGGCCCGGATCGAGGCCGGCGGTCAGAACGATTGGCTCACCTATCACGGTTCATACAAATCCTATCACTACAGCCCGCTCGCGCAGATCAATGCGAACAATGTCGGCAATCTGGGCGTAGCCTGGATACACATTCCCGGACGATCGACGCGTGGCCTGCAGTCAATGCCGCTCGTGGCCGACGGCGTGCTCTATTACTCGGGTTCTTACAGCCGTGTCTTTGCGCTGAACGGCACGACGGGCGAGGTGATCTGGTCGTTCTTTCCGGAGCTGGATGAGGCGCTGATCAGCCGACAGACCCACTCTCCTTACAACCGCGGCGTAGCTCTCGGTGAAGGCAAGGTCTTCGTCGGTACGATGGATGGTCGTCTCATCGGGCTGGATGCGAAGACGGGAAAGGTCCTCTGGGACACCAAGCTGATCGACTCGCAGAAGCTCACGGTCGGCTTCACCGGCGCGCCGCTTTACGCGAAGGGGAGCGTGATTATCGGCGCGCAAGGTGGTGAATGGCCGGGCCGTGGCCCGATCTTCGCTGTGGATGCCGCCACCGGCAAGAAGAAGTGGGAGTTCCTGACGGTCGCAGGCACCGACGAGGCCATGAAGACCTGGGGCAGCGATTCCTGGCGGACCGGCGGTGGTGGCGGCTGGATGCCGGGCACCTACGATTCGGAGACCAGCACCATCCTGTGGGGCACCGCAAACCCGGCGCCGCTCTACGATTGGTCAGGCGCTGATTACAAGACGCAAGGTGCGCGTCCCGGCGACAATCTCTATACGAGTTCGGTGATCGGTCTCGATATCGATACCGGCAAGCTGAAATTCTACCATCAGGAACTGCCGCACGACGCCTGGGACTTCGACAGCGCGGTCGGCGAGTTCGTGATGCTCGAGCGCGACGGCCAGAAGTACGTGGTTCATCCGAACAAGAGCGGCTACATCTTCGTCTATGACCGCAATCTCGGTTTGAAGAACGTCTGGCGGATCACCCAGAACAGCAATTTTGTGAAGGACATTGATCCCAAGACGGGTGAGCTGATCGGTCGTCGCGACTTCTCCGCCGGCAAGGTTTCCGAGCCGTTGTGCCCGCACATTTCCGGTGGGGTGAGCTTTAACGCCGGGTCGTACAACCCGAAGACGGGGCTCTATTACAAGCTCGGCCAGGAATGGTGCATGACGCTCGAGGTTCTGAAGACGACTCCGATCGTTGCTCCTCAGGCTCAGCTCAACATCGGCGCCGACTTCAAGATCGCGCCGCCGCCTGGCGGTGAAATCTATGGCCATCTCGACGCGCGCGACCCCATCACCGGCGCCAAGAAGTGGGAAGTCCGCTTCCCTGAGCCACCGCTCGGAAGCGTCTTGTCGACCGGAGGCAATCTCGTGTTCGTGCCGGATTCGCGGGGCACAGTTCATGCCTACGATGCCGATTCCGGGACCGAGCTGTGGAATCACTCTGACGGCACCGGCCATCAGGGCGGAATCATCAGCTACTCCGCCGGCGGCAAGCAGTATATCGCGGTGACCGCCGGCTTTGGCGGCATGGCATCGGACGATTACGCGCCGACCTTCGGCGGCGTCTACAAGAGCATGCCGCGCGACGATGGCGCGCTGATCGTCTACAGCTTGAAATAGGTCCCTCGGAAGACCTGTCGGGGAGCGGGGACACTCCCGCTCCCGACGCATTTCAGTGCCTGATGCGGCTTTGCGAAAACGGAGCGGGACCCCGTGAAATCGAATTTGGGGAAAATGACGTTGCTGCCGGCGGCACTGGCCGTCTCGGTGGCATGTGCCGTGCCGGTCCATGCGCAGTCTGCCACTCCTGCGCCGGACGGGGAGACATTCGACGTCGGGCAGTTGTTTGCAACGACCTGTGGCTGGTGTCATTCCGATGGGGGGCGCGCGGCCGGCAAGGGGCCGCAGCTCATGAATACGACCCACGACGATGATTATCTTCGCAGCCGCATCAAGAACGGTAAGCCAGGTGCGATGCCCGCATTCGGCGAGACCTTCAGCGACGCGCAGATCGACCAGATCATCACATACATCCGGCAACTCAAGCCGCACGAGGGCTGAGCCGCCGAGAACCCTATCCATCCAAATGAGGACGCGTAATGAAGGCAATTGTCCCGGTCATCGTGTGTGCCGCCATCGTTCTATCGGGACCGGCGCAGGCGCGAACCCTGGACGCGATCCGCTCGAGTGGCGAGATCGGGCTATGCGCGCATCCCAACTCGCTTCCCTTTGCGCGCAAGGCCGGCGATCCGCCCGGCTTTCAGGTCGAGTTGGGCCAGGCGCTGGCACGCGAACTCGGTGTCTCGCTGCGGCTCGACTGGATCATCACGCAGTACCAAATGCGTAGCGCCGGCTGCGACATTGTTCTGGACGTTATCGCCGACCGTGAAGCGCAAGGCGAAACCCGCTTGAGGATCTCCAAGCCCTATTATCGGACGGGCGTCGCACTCGCCGTGCCGTCATCCAGCACGCTCGCCTCGTTCCAGGGCCTCAACCAGCATACCAAGGTGGGGGTGCAGGTCGGATCCGTCGCAGCCATGATCATCGGTCAGCGGCACGTGCCCACATCGACCTTCGGCTTCGAGAGCGACAGCCTCGACGCCGTGTCGAACCATGAGATCGACGCTGCCGCGGTCACGCCCACGGCGGCGAGCTATTTCAATCTGACGCATCCGGACAAGGCACTCCGCATCCTGGATCGCGACGAGAGCGTGGCTGATCTCAACTGGAATGTCGCCGTCGGCATGGTCCGTCCGGATGATGCGTTGCGCGAAGCCATCGACGGAGCGCTTGAACATTTGCGAAACGACGGAACGATCGATCGAATATACGGCCGCTATGGGGTCATACTGCAAGCGCCGAGGTAGCTGCGGGCGCCAGGCGCGGTCCAGAGCAGACGCGATGTTTCCGTCGCCGCCCCGGCCGGGGTGGCCGGGACGGAGTCCGAATGTCGCTACGCCGCCGCCTTCTTCCGCGCCTGCTCGACCTTGTACAGCTCGAACTCCTCCGCGATCGCTTTCGCGATCGAGGGCCGCGTCCGTAGCCGCTCGTAATAGGCCCTCACGTTCGGCCATTTGGCGAGCTCGATCGGCGGCGTCGCCATGGTCCAGTTGATGACCGTGACGAGATAGGCGTCGGCAACGCTGAAATGGTCGAGCAGGTAGTCGCGGCCCTTCAGGTAGTTATCGAGATAGTCGAGCCGCGACAGGTTTTTCTCCAGCACATAGGCCTTGACCTCCTGCGGCGCCTTGCGGTCGAGCACGGGGATGAACAGGCCCTTGTGCAGCTCGGTGCCGATGAAGCAGAGCCATTGATGTAAGCGCGTCCGATCGATGCCCGCCGCCGCGCCGAGGCCGGACTGCGGAAATCGGTCAGCGACATATTGCAGGATCGCGGCGTTCTCGGTCAGCACCACGCCCTCGTCGGTGCGCAGCGTCGGCACCAGGCCGATCGGATTGACGGTGCGAAAGTCGGAGCCGTCGTTGAGCACCTTCTTGGTCGGCGGATCGACCTCGAGATAATTCGCCTCGGCGCCGGCTTCATAGAGCGCGACGCGCGTCGCCATGGAGCAGGCGAGCGGGGAGAAATAAAGATCCATCGTGGGCCTCCTTGGGCAATTCTCTTTGTGAGTGTCGCTCAACCTGGCCAGATTGATTTTTGTACCATCTTGCATATTATGGGTGCGGTCAAGGATTAATTGCGACATGGTACAAAAATCGAAGCCGCCAGCTGCTGCCACTGCGCCCGAGCGCCGCGGCGAGCCAAAGCGCCGCGGACGGCCGCGCGGCTATGAGCCCGACGTCGCGCTCGGCAAGGCGCTCGACCTGTTTCGCAGGCAGGGTTTTGCCGCGACGTCGCTCGACGATCTCAGCGAAGCCACTGGCATGAACCGGCCGAGCCTCTATGGCGCCTTCGGCGACAAGCGCGAGCTCTACATCAAGAGCTACCAGCGCTACCGCGACGACGCGCGCGCCTCGATGGCCGAGATCTTTCGCGAGGAGATGCCGGTGCGTCAGCGCCTGGAGGGCATCTTCGCATGCGCGCTGAACATCTATCTCTCCGGCGAAACCGGTCCTCGCGGCTGCTTTACCGTGGTGACGGCGGCCTCCGAAGCGGTCGGCGATCCCGAGATCCGCGCCATGGTGCTGGAGGGGCTGACCGATCTCGACAAGGCTTTTGCGAATTGCTTTCGCCGCGCCAGGGAGAAGGGCGAGCTGCCGGAGAGTGCCGATCCGGTCGTGCTGGCGCAGCTTGCATCCGCAACTGTGCACTCGATTGCTATCCGCTCCCGCGCGCGCGTCTCGCGCAAGGAGCTGGAGGCCATTGTGAATGGCGCAATTGATGTGATGGTGGGAGCCAAGCTTAAGCCTTAGCCCCGTTACGCTGCCCGGATCTGTGCGAGGAAACGATCCACCTCGTCGCGCAGGCGCTGCGACTGCTTTGACAGCTCGATCGCCGAGACCAGTACCTCTTCCGCGGCCGTGCCCGTGGCGGCGATGCCGTCGGTGACGCCGGCGATGTTCTGCGAGACCTCGCCGGTGCGCGCGGCGGCCTGCTGGACGTTCTGCGCGATCTCCTGCGTCGCCGTACCTTGCTGGCCGACGGCTGCCGCGATCGCGGCGGAGATTTCGTCGACTTGCTGGATCGTCGCGCAGATCGACTGGATGCCCTCGACGGCGCCGGTGGTTTCGCCCTGAACGGCCGTCACCTGCGCGCCGATCTCTTCCGTCGCCTTCGCGGTCTGGGTCGCGAGCGCCTTGACCTCGGAGGCGACCACCGCAAAGCCGCGACCGGCTTCGCCCGCGCGCGCGGCCTCGATCGTCGCATTCAGCGCCAGCAGATTGGTCTGCCCGGCGATGCCATTGATGAAGGAGACGACGTCACCGATTTTTTGCGCGGCCTCTGCCAGGCTCTGCACCCGTTCGTTGGACTGCCGGCCGTCGCTGGCGGCCTTGCCCACCACTTCGGTCGCATGGGCAAGGCGGCGGCTGATCTCGGTCATCGACGAGGACAGCTCTTCCGCTGCGGCCGCCACCGTCTGCACGTTCTCCGAGGCGAGCGCCGAGGCCGACGACACCGCACGGGTCCGATTGCGCGACTGCTCGACGATATCGGACATCGAGCGCGCGGTGTGCTCCATCTCGACCGCGGCCGAGGACACCGTGGTGACGACGTCGCGGATGCTGGCCTCGAAATTGTTGGCGAGCGCTGCAAAGGCGCGCCGCTTCTCGGCCTCGGACTGCGCCTTGGCCTCGAGCTGATCGGCCTGGAGCTTGCTGAAATTGACGGCGTTGTCACGGAATACCGCGACCGCCTTCACCATCGCGCCGACCTCGTCGTTCGCCTTGCTTTCGGGGACCGCGACGTCGAGCCGGCCGTCGGCGAGCTCGCGCATCACGCTGGTGATGGAGAGGATCGGCCGCGAGATGCCGCGGGCGATGAGATAGCCGACGATCGCAGCCAGCACGAGCCCGAGCGCGGCGATGGCGATTGCGAGCATCCACGCACGGTCGGCGGAGGCCACGTAATCGGCGTTGTCCATCACCAGCTCGACGGCGCCGAGCGGTTTTCCGGAGAAGTCCTTGATCGGCCCGAGCAGCGCGGCGATCGGCGTCGCGTCGAGCTTACCCTGCTTCACGGTGAAGCCGCCGCCGGCGGCGCGGCCATAATCTGCCGCGTCGAAGAAGCTCTTGCCCTTCAGCGTGCCGCCGAACAGCTTGAAGCCCGCGCCATCGGCGAGATGGAAGGTGATGTCGACATGGCGGTTGAGCTTGAAATCGTCGAGGAAGGACTGGCCGAAGCTCAGGCCGAATTCCACCGAGCCGAGATGTTTGCTGGCTTGTGCAATCGGTACTACGCCGCGGATGCCGAGCCCGGCGACGCCGCCTTCGAGGCCGATCACGACCTTGTGCTCCTGATTGGCGTCGACAACCGTCTTGCGGAAGCTCGAGAGGTCGTCGCCGAACTTCGCCGGCTGGTGCACGCGCAGGAAGGAGGTCGCAGGCGGCGTATGGAACTGGAACTGCTCGACGCCGTATTCCGACTTGGTGGCGGCAAACACCGGCCCGAACAAGCGCACCAGCGCCTCGCGATCCTGCTTGGCCATCGCCTCCTGCGTCGCCGGCATCGCGGCCACGACGGCGCTCATGGCGGCGGCGCGATGGGACTCTTCCGCGATCCGCGACAGCAGCGCATCATAATGGCTGCGCAGCTCGCGCTGGTCGGCGCGGTCGATGATGCCCGCGATGATCCACATGGCCCCGAGTACGGCAATCAGCGCGGTCGCCGCCGCCGTCAGCGCCAGCGCAACCGTAATCCGCATCCTGAGGCCGAGGCTCGCGCGCATGTCCGACTCGTTCGTTGAGCGTTGATTAACAATGCCTATCAACTTCTCGCTAAGAGAGCGTGAACGAGGTGGAGAACGGGGTAGTGTGAGGTAGAGACGCTGAGGAGCCCTAATACCCCCGCCCCAGATCCACGACATTCTCCAGCGCGCCACCCGCCTCGAACCTTGCGATCTGCTCGGCGACATAGGCCGAGATCGCATCCGCGTCGGTGTCGGCGGCGTTGTGCGGGGTTAGCATGACCTTGGGATGGGTCCAGAACCGGCTGTCGTTCGGCTGCGGCTCCTGGACGAAGACATCGAGCGAGGCCGCACCCAACGTGCCGTCGTCGAGGCAGGCGAGGATGTCGGCTTCGTTCTGCAAGCCGCCGCGGCCGGCATTGATGAGCACCGGCGCGCCGAGCGGGCTCGCACGGTTGAGCTTTGTGAAGACGTCACGGTTGAGGATGCCGTTTGTGTCAGGCGTCAGCGGCAATAGCGACACCAGGATGTCGGTCTTGCGCAGGAACGCATCCATTCCGGCCGTGCCGTGGAAGCACTCGACGCCCTCGATCGAGCGCGGGCTGCGGCTCCAGCCGGCGACGCGAAAGCCGAGCTGCCGCAGCACATCGGCCGCGTCTGCGCCGAGCGTGCCGAGGCCCATGACGCCGACCGTGACCGCGCTCGCCGGCCACTGATATTTCGGCTCCCAGCGTTTCGCGCGCTGCGAGTCCCGCAGGTAGAGCTCCTGGCGGTGGTGCATCAGCACGTGCAGCACGACATATTCGGTCATGCGGTTGGTGAGGTCGGGCACGGCGACACGCACCAGCGGCACGTTGGGCAGGCTCTTGTCCGCCATCAGCGCATCGACACCGGCGCCGAGATTGAAGATCGCCCGCAGATTGGGGAAAGAGCCGAGGTCGCCCGGTACCGGCTTCCACACCGCGGCATAGTGTATCTCGGCGGGATCGAGCCCGGCATCCGGCAGCAGCACCACGCGGCGGCCGCCGCAGACCGCGTCGAATCGGGCCTTCCAGCGCTCCGGCAGCCAGTTCTGCTGCGTGCTGTTGATCAGGACGGCCAGTATGCCCAGGGTCATTCGAAGTGCCTCATAAGGTTCCGCTTTTGAAGGCTCTCCTTGGCACGATCTGCCGGATTTTTCTCGCAAATTTTTTCCGCAGCCCTGTCGGGGCGGGGCATAGTGGATCGTCTTTAAAACAAGCGTTCAGGGAAGGTGCTGCCCATGCTTTATGCGATCCTTTGCTATCACGACGAGGACTTCGTTGGCTCCTGGAGCAAGGACCAGGACGAGGCCGTGATGAAGAAGCTCGCCGTGGTGCAGGATAAGCTCACGCAGCAGGGCCGGCTCGGGCCCGTCGCCCGGCTGCTGCCGACCACGGCGGCGGCGACCTTGCGCAAGGAAGACCCGCCGCTGGTGCTCGACGGCCCCTATGCAGAGACCAAGGAGCAATTGCTCGGCTTCTACATCGTCGACTGCAAGAACCTCGACGAGGCGCTCGACGTCGCGCGCGACCTCGGCGCGGCCAATCCCGGCGGCGCCTATGAGGTGCGGCCCGTCGGCGTATTCCGGCCCGGAGGAATTTCGGCGTGAGCGAGGCCGATACCGGCTGGATCGAGACCGCGCTGACCTCGGCGCGTCCGCAGGCGGTGGGTGCGCTGCTGCGCTATTTTCGCGATCTCGATACGGCCGAGGAGGCGTTTCAGAACGCCTGCCTGCGTGCGCTGAAAACCTGGCCGCAGAACGGGCCGCCGCGCGATCCGGCAGCCTGGCTGATCATGGTCGGCCGCAACGTCGCGATCGACGAGGTGCGCCGTACCCGCAAGCAGCAGCCGCTGCCCGAGGACGACCAGGCGATCTCGGATCTCGACGACGCCGAAGGGGCGCTCGCCGAACGGCTCGACGGCTCGCACTACCGCGACGATATCTTGCGGCTGATGTTCATCTGCTGCCATCCGCAATTGCCGGCGACGCAGCAGATCGCGCTCGCGCTGCGCATCGTCTCCGGCCTGACCGTGAAGCAGATCGCGCGCGCCTTCCTGGTCTCGGATGCGGCGATGGAGCAGCGCATCACCCGCGCCAAGGCGAAAGTCGCGGAAGCCGGAACGCCGTTCGAAACGCCCGGCGCGATCGAGCGTTCCGAACGCCTCGCCGGTGTCGCCGCGATGATCTATCTGATCTTCAACGAGGGCTATTCGGCAAGCGGCGACACTGCCGAGATCCGCAAGCCGTTGTGCGAGGAAGCGATCCGGCTGGCGCGGTTGTTGCTGCGCTTGTTCCAGGGCGAGCCCGAGATCATGGGCCTGACTGCCCTGATCCTGTTGCAGCACGCGCGCAGCGCCGCGCGCTTCGCCAAGGACGGCTCGCTCATTCTCCTGGACGACCAGGATCGCTCGCTGTGGAACCGCACCATGATCGCGGAGGGCCTCGCGCTGATCGACAAGGCGATGCGCCATCGCCACAGCGGGCCCTACCAGATCCAGGCCGCGATCGCCGCGCTGCATGCGCGTGCGGCGACGCCGGAGGAGACCGACTGGACCCAGATCGACCTGCTCTACGGTGCGCTCGAAGTGGTGCAGCCCTCGCCGGTGGTGACGCTCAACCGCGCGGTCGCGGTCTCCAAGGTGCGCGGGCCGCAGGCCGCGCTCGACCTGATCGAGCCGCTGGCGCCAAAACTTGCCAACTACTTTCATTTTTACGGCGTGCGCGGCGCTTTCCTGATGCAGCTCGGGCGCAACGACGAAGCCCGCATCGCCTTCGACCGCGCCATCGCGTTGGCCAACACCTCGGCCGAGGCCGCCCACATCCGCATGCACATTGATCGCCTGATCCGGGACAGCCAGCCGAAGGGAGCCAATGGCGGCGCCAGGCAGGGCGCGAAGGCCAAGTGATGGCCAAGCGACGGTCAAAGTGACGGCCCAAAATTTCGTCCCGCCGATTGTCGGTTCCCGCCGTCTCCCTTCGTCTTAATCCCATATCCAGGGAGTCCTTCATGCGCAAAGCCATTGCCATCGTCGCTGTCCTGCTCGCGGTTGGGATCGCGGGCATCCTCGTTTTCGCCCTCACCAAACCCGACACGTTTCGTGTCGAGCGCTCGCTCGCGCTGAAGGCGCCGGCCGAGGCGATCTATCCGCTGGTCTCCAATTTCCACTTCTGGACCAGCTGGTCGCCCTATGAAGGGCGCGACCCCGCCATGAAGCGCGCCTTCGGAGGAACCGCGGCAGGGAAGGGCGCGACCTATGCCTGGGACGGCAACAACAATGTCGGCGCCGGCCATATGGAGATCCTCGAGGCGAGCACGCCGTCGAAACTCCGCATCAAGCTCGATTTCGAACGGCCTTTCGAGGGCCACAACACCGCCGAGTTCACCTTTATGCCGCAAGGCGATGCCACACTGGTCACGTGGGCGATGTACGGTCCGGCGCCCTTCATGTCCAAGGTGATGCAGGTCTTCATCAACATGGACACCATGATCGGCAAGGACTTCGAGGCCGGCCTTGCCAGCCTGAAGAAGCTCACCGAGAAGTAGCACCAGCCACCGCCCCAAGGGACTGCCAAGGAACTGCCAAGGAAGCGAAGACAAGCAAGCGAAGAGGAGAGAAACGATGCTCAATCCCTATCTGTTCTATCAGGACAATTGCGAAGCGGCATTCAACTTCTACGCCAAGATCTTGGGCGGCAAGATCGACGCCATGATGCGGGCGTCGGACGCGCCGTCGGACATGCCCGCCGCGCCCGGCCGCGAGAAGACAATTATGCATGCGCGGCTGTCGCTGCCCGACGGTAGCGTGTTGATGGCCTCAGACTCGCCGCCCGAGCATGTTCAAAAGCCGCAGGGCTTTTCGATCTCGGTCACGGTCGCGGACCCCGCGGAGGGCGAGCGCAAGTTCAACGCGCTTGCCGACGGCGGCACCGTCACCATGCCCTTCAGCAAGACGTTCTGGGCCAAGGGCTTTGGCATGTGCGTCGACAAGTTCGGCATTCCCTGGATGGTGAACTGCCCCGCCGAAGGAATGTGAGCGCAACGCCCGGCTGATTCCCTAGGCTGCCGCTTCCTCTCTCGATTGTCTTGAGAGAGGGAGCGCGCGCCTCGTCAGCGGATCGATCCGGTCACGTCCTCTCCCGGCGGCTGCGTCACGCAGCTGCGGCAGATCACGAGCTTCGAGCCGAGTTGCCTGTCGTTCTCGGCCTCGATCTCGTCTTGCACGGCCCACCATGCGTCGGAATAGGGACGCAGCCTGGCCAGCACCCGTTGCCGCTCAACATTGGGATCGCTCTCAGGTGCTGAGTGATTCGCAAGGCGGCGTTTTGTGACAGCAGAACGATTGGGATCCTGACCGAGTCCGTCCCACGCGATCGGACGACGCTCCGCCGCCGGCGCGCTTGCGCATCCCGCGAGCGCTGCGCAAAAACTGAGCAAGACGAGAATATGTCGAGCCATGCCGAACCTGCCGTGCGCTACGCCACGCAAATCCGCGTGGAAAACTTTGCATCGCGACGCTTACCCGGGACTTAAGGGAAAACGACGACACCGGCATGGCCGAAAGGAGATTCGTGCGCTCGATTCACTTTGCGAGAACAGCGCGAGCGGGTTTGTGACATGAAGCGAATTGCATCGCACAACAACTGGCGCAAGATTAGGCTGTGAACTTCGCGCCCGAATCGCTAACTTTGTTCACAATACCTACAAATCAGGGTGGGGCGTGACTTGGAAGGGAGCGACCGATGGCGGCGGCGCTACAAATCAATTTTGCTCTGTGGGGAATGCTGATCTGCGCCAGCGTGAAGCTCGCGCCGGTGGTGCAGGTCGTTTTTCAGTAGACGGCCACGGCTCCCTGTGCACTGCGTATGGTTGTCGGCGCATGACGCCATGCATCAGCTGATGAACAGCGCGATCAGCATGAAGCTCATGCCCACCGCGACCATCATGGGAACAATAAAGTCGCGCTGACGTGACGGTCGTCGCGGCAACGGCCTTCGTCGTCGCGGCGTCTCACTCACGTGCGCAGCCGGCTCCGACGGCGCGAGCGAGACCTTGGCGTCCGAGCCGGTGTACTTGACGTACAACTCGAGCAGCCGCAGTTCCGACGTCAGGTCGATCAGGCCCTCGCGGTCGCGCCGCGACAGCTCCTCGAATTCGAGGGTTTCTTCGGAGCTCAGCGGGCCGAGGACGATCCGTCCCTGATCCGACAGGCGATAGCGAAAATCGATGGACTCCATATGGATGCTATTTGAAAATGACCGATCTCGAAAAAGTGGAACCACCATATTCCGCCGCCGCTGCTGGGATATGACGGTCCCGCAGCCATCGCGAGCCGGGTGGGTCTCGGTCTGGCCTGCATCATCATAGGCGCTGGGAAAAAGCTGGAAACCGCGTAAATTGTGCACGCGTTGCGAAGCACCTAAGCGGATTTCGCTCCGGGAGGGCCGAAATCGCCGGGAATTGCCTAATCGTCGGACAGCGGAGGATTCATCGCGGTCACACCGCCGCCTGCAACCGAATTGTCATCGGCAGCGCGGATAGATCGCGGCGAGGTCGCGCCCCTTCAGTAACAGCAACCGCGAGGTGAGGCCGCCGCGACGGCTGATCCAGTCGCGAACGGGGCCCGGATATGCCGCAAGCACGGCTTCGGATGCTTCCGGCTCAGCATAGAAGAGGCCGCGCCGGTCGACCGAACGCGCGGCATGGAAACCGAGCACGGCGCGCTTGGTGACGCAGATGCGTTCGCGCGGCACGATGCTGAGCACCAGCGTGCAGGCCGACAGGCAGGGACCGTCGATCACCACGCGGTCGCCGCTCTCGCGCACCTTCTCGAACAGATCGAGGAACGGCCCGACCTCTCCGCCGGGACTCTGGATGATGCGGATCTCGGCCCTGGCCGGGACAGAAGCGAGCAGGGCGGTTGCGAAGATCCAGGCTTTGACGAATGCAATGCGTCGCATGAAGTCTCCACCAACTCGGTTCCGCGGTCCGGTAGGGTGGGTTAGCACTGCGGCTGCGCGAAGCGCAGTCCCGCTGGCGTAACCCACCACTTTTGTCGCCGCGTGAGAAGAGGTGGGTTACGCCGAGCAGATGCGCATCGCGCATCTGCAGGGCTAACTCACCCTGCGAGATTTACCCGTTCCGCCGTTCGCCGCGCAGCGTCGGCAGGCCGATGCCGGCAGCATCGAAGCCGCCATCGACGGCCAAAATTTGGCCGGTGATGTAGCTCGCACGCTCCGAGCACAGGAAGAAGATCGCTTCCGCGAGCTCCTCCTCCAGGCCGTAGCGGTTGAGCGGGATGGCGTCGTGATAGTCGGCGCGGATTTCCCTGGTGTGCACCTGCTTCGCCATCGCGGTGTCGACCGGCCCTGGTGCGACCGCATTGACGCGGATGTTGAGCGAGGCGAGCTCGACCGCGAGCTGCTTGGTGAGGTGCGCAAGCCCGGCCTTGCTGGTGCCGTAGGCCGAGCGCAGCGTCGAGGCGCGCACGGCTGAGATCGAGGTGATGTTGACGATAGCGCCGCCGCCTTGCTCGCGCATCAGCGGGGCGGCCGCCTTGGTGCAGAGGAACGGGCCGGTGAGGTTGACCGCCATGATCCTGTTCCAGTCGGCATCGCTGGTCTCCAGCACCGGCGCAAACATGGCCACGCCGGCATTGTTGACGAGCGCATCGAGCCGGCCGAAGCGGCTCATGATAGCGGCCATTGCAGCTCCCACGGCGGCGGCGTCCGACACATCGCAGGTGATCGCCAGCGTATTGTCGGGATTGTTCAACGCCGCTGTCGCGCCAGCCTGCAGCTCTCCCTCGATATCGAGCAGCACCACGCGCCAGCCTTCGGCGAGAAAGCGCTTCACCGTCGCCAGCCCAATCCCGCGCGCGGCGCCGGTGATGAGGGCAACTTTGGCGGGGGAGGAGGTCATGACGTGGTCCTTTGCTCGGACCCGCGGCATGACAGTTTAGCCGGTCCCGCGCAAGGGATCCACGATGAGCGATCAGAATATGGGGCCAGCGCCGCAATGACCTCCGAATAATTTTCACGGCCCTGTCTGCTTGGTAAAAGCTCGTTCGTCTTACCAGGGAGCGCGGGCCATGCGGCCCGCTTATGTCCTCAATGAGGAACCGCATGCGATTCATGATGCTGATGATCCCGCTCGGCTACGAGACCGCGCCGGCGGATGTGCAACTCGATCCCGAACGCGTCGCCGCGATGATGCGCTACAACGAGGCGCTGAAGGATGCCGGCGTGCTGATCACGCTGGACGGCCTGCATCCGCCGTCGACGGGCGCCCGCGTCTCGTTTGCGACCGGCGTGCCTATCGTGACCGACGGCCCCTTCACGGAGGCCAAGGAAGTGCTGGGCGGCTACTGGATGATCGAGGTCGGCTCGCGCGAGGAGGCGATCGCCTGGGCGAAGAAGTGCCCGGCCTCGGCCAATGAGATCATCGAGATCCGCCAGGTGCAGGAAATGTCCGACTTTCCGCCGGAGGTGCAGGCGGCCGCCGCCGGTTTCGACGATCTGAAGACCTAACCACGGCGGTCGCGCCGGAAGCGCGGCTGTCGTCCATTCATCAACATGGGAGAGAACCGATGAGCGCCGAACACAAATTTCTCGCCGTCTACCTCGGCAGCATGAGCGGGTCGAAAATGGCGGCCTGGAACGCGCTTCCCGAGGCCGAACGGAAGGCCAGGGAGCGCGAGGGCATGGCCGCCTGGCATGGCTGGGTCGAGAAGCACAAGGACGTCATCGTCGAGATCGGCGGTCCGCTCGGCAAGACCCGCAAGATCGATGCGAGCGGCATCACCGAGGTCAGCAATGCGCTGACCGGTTTCACGGTGGTGCGGGCTGCCTCGCAGGAGGCTGCTGCAAAACTGTTCGAGAACCATCCGCACTTCGCGATCTTTCCCGGCGAGGCCGTCGAGGTCATGCCCGTGCTGGCCCTCCCGCAGATGTAGGTCCGAGAACGTCGTGTCCGGGCGCGATGCTGCCGCATCGGCCCTGGCCTGACCGTGGAAGTACGGGTTGATCAAGCCCCATCGCCGCTAGTGACCTTGACCGCCGGCTCATGTAAAGGTCGTTCACATGAGCTGGCGCAAGGAGCAGGGCCGCGCCGAGCGCGGCTATCACCACGGCAATCTGAAGGAAGCCCTGTTGCAGGCTGCCCTCGGGCTGATCGCCGAGAAGGGCGCGGCCGGCTTCACCTTCGCCGATGCCGCGCGCATGGCCGGCGTCAGTGCTGCCGCGCCTTACCGGCATTTTCGCGACCGCGACGAGCTGCTGTCCTCGATCGCCCAGCGCGGTTTTGAGCAGTTCGAATCGCGTCTCACGGCAGCCTGGGACGACGGGCGCCCCGACACCGTCACCGCGTTCGAGCGGGTCGGCCGGGCCTATCTCGCCTTCGCCCGCGAGGAGCCGGCTTTCTACAACGCAATGTTCGAATCCGGCCTGCCGGTCGATGCCAATGCAGCGCTGCAGGCCGCAAGCGAGCGCGCTTTTAACGTTATTCGCGCTGCCGCGGAGCGGCTGGCGGCGCTCGCCCCGCCCGACACGCCGCGTCCGCCGGCGATGATGATGGCGCTGCACATCTGGTCGATGGCGCATGGCGTGGCCTCGCTGTTCTCGCGTGGCGATGCCGCGCGCCGAAAACTGCCGATGTCCCCGGATGAGCTGCTCGAAGCCGAGCTGCTGATCTATCTGCGCGGCCTCGGCTTCCCGACCGACCGCCGGCCGCAGGCGAAAAGCGCAGAGCCGCCGCCGGTGCCGCCGGAGGCATCCTCCGGTTCTGGCGTGCCGCCCGGCGGTGCTCCAGCTGGTCCTTGGGGCAAGCCGAAATAAAGTTGCGCAAATAATTCCGCGGACCTGTCGGGCCGCCGGCTTGACAAAATCGCGGGATGGTCTAGCTATGTAAATGTTATTTACATTCACAACGGCAGATGCCGTGATGGAGAAGGGAAATGGCCTACACCGCTGATGTCAATCGCTGGCGCGGCCCCTCGGACCAACAGCAACAGTATGAGCGGCCCCACATGCTCGATACGCCATGGCATCCCGGCTGGATTGCCGTGACCATCCTCGGCTTCATCATCTGGTGGCCGATCGGACTCGCCCTTCTCTTTTTCACACTCGGGAGCAGAAGAATGTCGTGCTGGAGCAACCAGGATCGCTGGCAGAACAAGATGGAGCGGATGCAGTACAAGATGGACCGCATGCGCGGCCGCATGGAGCGCCGTGGTTTCGGCTTCGGCTTCGGCCCGCCGTCCTCCGGCAACCGTGCCTTCGACGAATACCGCACCGAGACGCTGCAGCGGCTCGAGGAGGAGCAGGTCGAATTCAAGAACTTCCTCGATCGTCTGCGCCACGCCAAGGACAAGGAAGAGTTCGACCAGTTCATGGCCCAGCATAAGACCCGTCCGACCCCGCCGCCGCCGACCGACCAGCCGCAAGGCTAAGCCCGGGGCCGACACCTCTCAAAGCCTTCAGGCGCATGCCCCCAAAGTCCTGATGGCCCGAGCCGCCCGCCTGCGCATCCCGCAGGCGGGCGGTTTGGTTTTAACGGCCGGCTAGAACCTGGATCCCTTCATCCGGCACTAAGACTTGCGCGCGCCGTCTCATTGAGGCGCGCTGCTGATGTCTGGATGGCGCTTATGGACCTCGCCACCCGCCTATTGCTCGGCGTGACCGCCTTCGCGGTGCTCGGCTATATCAGCTTCGTTTATGGCAGCTGTGCCGTCGATCCCGACTGTCATCTCCGACCTGCGGCCGCCAGGTCTGCGGTGTCGTCCACAGCCACGCTCAGGACCGCGCGGCGCCATAGAACCCCTTCCCACGCGGCCCCGCGAGCTTCTCAGCGCACTGTCACGAGCTGCGCGCGGACCGACGTCAGGAAGTGCTCGTAGGCGTGGTCGACGATCTCGTTGAGTGATCGGGTCCGCGCGAACATCGCCTTGGCTTCAGCGAGAAACTCGTCGCGGGTCGGAATCCTCGGCAGATGCAGGTGTGTCAGCGCATCGACGCCGTCATGCGCACGATCGAGGATGTCCTGCAGCGTCGGCAGTTGCAACGCGGCCAGTTCGGCCCGCTGTAGCGCGGACGAGATCGCGTGCGCGAGAGCGTGCGCATCGAACCGCCCGGCAAGCTCGCGGGCCGCACGATTGATGACACGTGCGCCAAGCGGCTGCTCGTTGCGTAGCACCAGCTCGGGTGGCGTCTTCATGTTCCAGACGATTCCGAACCAGGACAGCACCTTCAGGACGTAATAGGTCACGTCAATTTCCCACCAGCGAAAGCCTTGTCGCACGCTGCTCTGGTAGGCGTGGTGATTGTTGTGCCAGCCCTCGCCCAAGGTAAGCAGCGCCAGCAGCCAGTTGTTGCGGGAATCGTCGCCCGTCACGTAGCGCTTGCGTCCATGCACATGCGCGAGGGAATTGATGCAGAAGGTCGCGTGATAGACCAGCACCGTGCTCCACACGAAACCGACGACCAGACCCGACCAGCCCGCAACCAGGAAGCAGAGCACCGCAAGCGCAACGGCCGGCAGAAGCTCAAGCCGATGCAGCCACATCAGCTCCGGATAGACCGCGAGATCGCCGACTTTCACCAGGTCGGTCGTGTCGTGCCGCCGGTCAAAGATCCAGCCGAGATGGCTGTACAGGAACCCGCGCTGACGCGGTGAATGCACATCGTGCTCAGTATCGGAATGCAGATGATGGTGCCGATGCTTGGCCGCCCACCACAACACGCTCTTCTGCGCGGTGCTTTGCGCAAGCCAGGCCAGGATGAACTGAAACACCCGGCCGGTCGCAAAGGCCTTGTGCGAGAAATAGCGGTGGTAACCTGCGCCAATTCCAAACATCCGCACGACATACAGCGAGCCGCAGATCGCGAGGGCCTGCCAGGTGACGCCCGACCAGATGGCCGCAATGCAGCCGAGATGGACCAGCAGGAACGGCACGGCGGAGGGGTACATGATGTCGTCGTGTTGGTCGTCGGTGGGCGCGTTGGGCGACATGTCTAGGCGTGACCTTGGGTGAGGGGTCTCGTGTCGGCAGCGAGGGCCGCCGGGTACGAAAAACCCGCGGATGGCTGACCACCGCGGGGTCTCGAAAAGAGATGCTTTTGCGTCAACATCCCCCGGCCAAAGCTGCGTCGGCCGACAATTCAAGGATTATATGGTCCCGGATGCCTGGCTTGCAAGCACGTAGCCTCACGGGGACCTGCGGCATGGTGCTCGGATAGCGACAGTTCCGCTGACGTGGCGTGGCGCGCGGCTTGCCCACGGCCTATATTCGATCTGTACGTAAAGTACCGGAGGCGGCGATGATGGCGGCTGCGACGGCGACCAACAACAGTCTCTGGCAGACGATACGCGACCAGGCGCAGCGTGCGACGAACTGTCCCGACCCTGCTTCTGCGGCGTGAGCCATTCACCCCAGCCTGAGCCAGTCACCTCCTCATCAGCGTTCAATCGTCGGAGCGTGCAATGAAGACAGCAATCGTGATCGGCGTCGGACCGGACCGCGGCCTTGGCGCCCAGCTCTGCAAGCGTTTTGCTGCCGAGGGGCTCAGAGTGATCGTCGCGGGCCGGACGCCGTCGGCGTTGCAGGCGGTCGTGGACGACATCGCAAAGGCCGGCGGTGTGGCCACGCCTGTCGTCGCGGACGCGACCAAAGAGAGCGACATCACCGCCTTGTTCGATGCCGCCGGCGAAGACCTCGACCTCGCGATCTACAACGCCGGCAACAACACGCCGGGAAAGATCATCGAGATGGACGCCGATTATTTCGAGAATGCCTGGCGCGTGGTCTGTTTCGGCGGCTTTCTGTTCGGCCGCGAGGCGGTGCGCCGCATGGTGCCGAAGAAGACCGGCACATTGCTCTTCACCGGCGCCAGCGCCTCGCTGCGCGGACGCTCCGGCTACGGCGCGTTCAACTCGGCCAAGGCAGGCGTGCGCACGCTGGCGCAGGCCATGGCCAAGGAATATGCGCCCGACGGCATCCATGTCGGCCATGTCGTGGTCGACGGCGCGATCGCCGGCGACAAGATCTTCTCGCGCTTTCCCGACGCCGCAGGCCGCGAGGACAGCCTGATCAGCATCGCGGGCATCGTCGATGCCTTCGAATTCCTCTACCGCCAGCCCGAGCGGGCCTGGTCGTTCGAGCTCGACGTCCGGACCTCGAAGGAGAAGTGGTGAGGGACCGGGCTTGCGGTTCTGCCGTTGACGTCCCGCTCGCTCAAGCCGCGCGCCGATGGCTCTCGCCGCCATGGTGCGGCGTGACCGGCTCCGAACTGGTCTGGCCCGGGGCGTCCACGACGGCAACGTGATGCCGGTAGACCATCTCCCAGCCCTTCCATCCCGTGAACAGGAGGATACCGACGACGATCGGCGAGAGCACCACGCCCCACGGCTTGATCGCGGCCTCGGCGCCTTGCGCGTAGCGGAGATAGAAATTGATCAGGGCCAGCACGACCGCGGTGAGATTGCCGGCCATGTGGTACCAGGCATCGTTGAGGTTGCGAATGCGGGAATCGCTCAAGAAGTCGGTAAAGCCGGCGACGGCGGCAGCCAGCGCCATGACGATACCGGCGCCGATCAGCCACATTGCGGCCCTGGCCCAGAAGCCGTCGCCGGTTCCAATGAAGGCCAGGTCCGCGATGGGCGCGGCGACCAGGAAGGCCACAGGAAACGGGATGAGCATGGGGTGGAGCGGGTGCTCGCCGATGGCGGCGGTCGTCTTGGGGTTGATGGTCATGGCAAAACCTCGCCAAAAATGAACGTCCGGATAATCCACCGGGGCGAGAGCTGGTTCCTCCAAGCCGTGGTGTGAGCAACCGCCGCGCCCGCAGCTTGCCAAACCGCTGCATTGCCTACCTTTCTCGCAGCCAAATGCGGTCCCGGTAACTCCGCATTAACCATCGTCGGGGTCAGGTAAAAGCCGGTAAGTCGCGCCCAAAGGCTTAGTCGAGGCCCTTAGTTTTGACATCTTGGCGGGGAATGCAGGCGACGGCTTTGGACAAGCCCCTGCACCCCAGAAAGACAAGGCTTTGAACGGGCTTGCCGGCCGCGCCGGTGCTAGCGCGGCTGTTGGGGAACCGGCCGCCATTCGGCTCACCGGGGCATAGGTAACGATCGCCTTGAGAGGATACTGCTGATGAATCCGGCCGACGTGGCTCAGTCCGCCCTTCCGGTTGCCGCCTCCGCCGACGTGTCGCTGATCGCGCTGTTCTGGCAGGCTCACTGGATCGTGAAATGCGTCATGCTGGGCCTGCTGTCCTGCTCGGTCTGGGTCTGGGCCATCGCGATCGACAAGATCTTTCTTTACGCGCGCACCCGGCGTTCGATGGACCGGTTCGAGCAGGCGTTCTGGTCCGGCGAGTCGATCGAGGAGCTTTATCGCACGCTCTCGGCCAAGCCGACCCATTCCATGGCGGCCTGTTTCGTCGCCGCGATGCGCGAATGGAAGCGCTCTTTCGAAAGCCACGCCCGCTCGGTCGCGGGCCTGCAGATGCGCATCGACAAGGTCATGAACGTCTCGATCGCCCGTGAGGTGGAACGGCTGGAACGCCGGCTCCTCGTGCTCGCGACCGTCGGCTCCGCCGGCCCCTTCGTCGGCCTGTTCGGCACGGTCTGGGGCATCATGTCGAGCTTCCAGTCGATCGCGGCGTCGAAAAATACCTCTCTGGCTGTGGTGGCGCCCGGCATCGCGGAGGCGCTGTTTGCGACCGCGGTCGGCCTTATCGCCGCCATTCCTGCCACTATTTTCTACAATAAGTTCACCTCCGAGGTGAACCGGCAGGCCCAGCGGCTCGAGGGCTTCGCTGATGAATTTTCGGCCATTCTGTCGCGTCAGATCGACGAGCGGGGCTGACGGACGGTATGTATAGTGTGAAGGCGAGATTGGGCACCAAGCCATGGGCATGAACGTAGCCAGTTCGTCCGGAGGCGGCGGACGCCGCGGCCGGCGCAAGCCGGTCATGGCCGAGATCAACGTCACGCCGATGGTCGACGTGATGCTGGTGCTGCTCATCATCTTCATGGTGTCGGCGCCGCTCTTGACCGTGGGCGTGCCGCTCGACCTGCCGCAGACCCAGGCCAAGAGCCTCGACCAGAACGACCAGAAGCCGCTGCAGATGTCGGTCGACATCAAGGGCAAGGTGTTCATCAACGACGCCGAGGTGGCGCTGACCGATCTGATCCCGAAGCTGAAGGCGATCACGGACGCGCGCGGCGGGCTCGAGGAACGCATCTACCTGCGTGCCGACAAGAAGGCGGATTACGGCACTGTGGCGAGGGTGATGGGCTTGTTGTCGGGCGCGGGCTTCAAGAAGCTGGCGCTCGTCACCGAGGCGGATCAGGGGTCCTAAGCCGGTGAAGGTGAACGTCGACAAGACACTCGTTGCGTCGATTGCCCTCCACGTCCTCGTGTTTGGATGGGGGTTAATCACCTTTAGCAGCAGCGCTTTCGCACCGGCGGAAGAGTCGCTTCCGATCGACATCATCTCTAGCGATCAGCTGGCGCAAATCACCAATGGGCAGAAGACCGGCAAGAAGGAAGAGCCGAAGCCCAAGGTCGAGAAGATCGCCGAGGCCAAGCCCGAGGAAGACGCCGTCGGCAAGGTCACCGAGAAGAAAGAGCTGATCAAGACCAATTCGACGCCGGAGCCGCCGCCAAAACCCGTCGAGAAGCCGGTCGAGAAGAAGCCCGAGCCGCCGAAACCCGTTGCCGAGGCCAAACCAAAGGAAGAGCCGAAGCCGGAAGAAAAGAAGCCTGATCCGGCCAAGGAAGATCCGATCGCCGAGCTCCAGAAGAAACTGGAGACAAAAAAGCCGCCGCCCAAGCCGCCGCAACCCAAGGTCGCGGCCGTGCAGCCGCAGCAGCAGCCAAAGCCCAAGGAACGCACGTTCGATCCTGCACAGATTGCTCGCGACCTCGACAAGCGCGATTCGACGCGGCACGAGCTCACGGGGACAGCGCTGAACGCGTCGGCTTCCCTTGGGTCGACAACCGGAACCGCCAACAACAACGTCGCGACCTGGCGGGGCGCGTTCATGACGGCGGTCAGACGTTGCTTCAACTCCACGTACAACGGGCAGGACGCAGATCAGTATGCGGCTGACATCGACATTCCCATGAAGATCGACGGAACGCTGGCGTCAGAGCCGATCATCGTTGCGGTGAGGGGACCGTCGCGGTCGATTGCCCAGGCCATTGCCGAAAGCGCGAAGCGTGCCATCGTGCAGTGTCAGGTCTATTCGTTCTTGCCGAAGCAGCAGTACGAAACCTGGAAGAAGATCGAGACGACTTTCACCCTCAACGATACGCTGTGATATCCGAACAAAAGAATTTTCCGATGAATGACGTCCGACCGATCAACCGCCGCCGCTTCATGACCCTGACCGGATCGGGGCTTGCGATGCTCGGGGGCGGACGTGCCTTCGCCCAAGCTCCGCAGGGGCGGCTCCGCATCGATCCCACGGAGTTTCGTCCGATCCCGATCGCGATCACCGGTTTCGTGGCGGGCTCGCCAGCCGACGGCGATGTCAGCAACGGCGTCACGCAGGTCATCACCAACAATCTGAAGCGCTCGGGCCTGTTCGCTCCGATCGACCAGGCCGCCTTCATCGAGCGCATCAGCAACATCGACGTCGCGCCGCAATTCCAGAACTGGAAGACCCTCAACGCGCAGGCTCTCGTCACCGGCCGCATGACGCGGCAGCCGGACGGCCGGCTCAAGGCCGAATTCCGCCTGTGGGACGTGGTCACCGGCCAGCAGCTCGCCGGCCAGCAATATTTCACCTCGCCGGAATATTGGCGCCGGATCGCCCACATCATCTCCGACCAGATCTACGAGCAGATGACCGGCGAGAAAGGCTATTTCGACAGCCGCGTCGTGTTCGTCGACGAGTCCGGGCCGAAGGAGCGCCGCGTCAAGCGGCTCGCGATGATGGACCAGGACGGCGCCAATGTGCGCTATCTGACACGTGGCGCCGACCTCGTGCTGACGCCGCGCTTCTCGCCGAACTCGCAAGAGATCACCTATATGGAGTTCGGCCAGGGCGATCCGAAGGTCTATCTGTTCAACATCGAGACCGGCCAGCGCGAGATCGTCGGCAATTTCCCGGGCATGACCTTTGCCCCAAGATTCTCGCCGGACGGCCAGCGCGTCATTATGAGCCTGCAGCAGGGCGGCAATTCCAACCTGTTCGTGATGGATTTGCGCTCGCGCTCGACCACGCGCCTCACCGACACGCCGGCGATCGACACGTCTCCGTCCTACTCGCCGGACGGCACCCGCATCTGCTTCGAGTCCGATCGCGGCGGCAGGTCGCAGATTTATGTGATGGCGGCGGGCGGCGGACAGGCGCAGCGCATCTCCTTCTCCAAGGACGACAACAACGCCACCTACTCGACGCCGGTATGGTCGCCGCGCGGCGATTACATCGCCTTCACCAGGCAGGGCGGCGGGCAGTTCTCGATCGGCGTCATGAAGCCGGACGGCTCCGGCGAGCGGCTCCTCACCTCCGGCTATCACAATGAGGGCCCGACCTTCTCGCCGAACGGCCGCGTGCTGATGTTCTTCCGCGACCCCGGCGGCAATGGCGGGCCGTCGCTGTTCTCCGTCGACATCTCCGGCCGCAACGAGTTGAAGGTGCCGACGCCGGGCTTCGCCTCCGATCCGGCGTGGTCGCCGCTGCTGTCCGCGACTGCAGGTCAATAGATCGCGCGCGTCCCGCAACGCGCGATGTTTTTCGAAAAGAAGCGCCGATTTTTCGGGTTTCTGCGTGCGCGGCAAGCTTTCATTCACCTTGAGCCCGGCAAGGCTTGCCTAGTTGCTTGATATTCCAGCAGAAACAGTTTCGCTATTGCCGAAAAACAACTCGACTTTAACGATGTTCCCTCAGAAAGGCTTCATCTGGTCTGGGTAAAAGTACCCGTCAAACAGGACGCGCGTACAAAACCAAAATGCAGTTCGCAAACCAGACCGGAAAATCCGATCGAGGACAGACGGCGCCCCCGGTGTCGGCGGCGCTGAATGATTCCCTGTTCGAAGCGCCCGGTCCGCTGCTTGCGGGTATCGTCTTCGTCGCCATCGGGGCCGCCATCACGGCGCTGAGGACCGGACAAAACCTGACCTGGGCGACGGTGGCACTGATCATCCTGGCCGGAGCTCTCCGGTTGTTCGATCTGCGACGCTTCCTGCCGCGCAAAGCCACCCTGACCGCCGAAGAAGCCGTGCTCTGGCAAAGGCGCTATCTGATCGGCGCGCTGATCCAGGCCGGTGCGATTGGAACGTGGTGCGGGCTCGCTTTGGTGAGCACTGACGACGCCGTCGTCCACATGATCGCCCTCTCCATCACCACCGGGATCGTCGGAGGAGGCGCTGGACGAGCCTACGGACGGCCGTCGATATACCATCTGCAGGCCGGCCTGATGTTCGGTCCCGCCGTCATCGCGCTCGCGTCGCACGGTACGCCCTACTACATCGCCATGGCCCTCGTGAGCGCCGCATTCCTGCTGGCGATCATGCAGCTCTCGGCCAATCTGCACAGAATATTCATGCGCGCGGTCGTGGCTCGGGAGCGCGAAGCGGCGCTTGCGGGCCAGTTCGATACCGCCCTGAACAACATGCCGCACGGTCTGTGCATGTTCCGCGTCGACAGGCAGCTCGCGGTGATGAATCACCGCTTCAGCGAGATGCTGGACCTCCCCAGCGATCTCGCCCGGAACGGCATCAGCGCGCGTGATATCCTGGCCGCGTGCGTCAGCTCAGGCTCGATCTCGGCCGCGAGCGGCGAGATGATCGTCACCGAGATCGAGAATTCGCACGCGAACGAGATCGTGACCGTCGATCCGGACGCGGAGAGAAATCGGTCATTGTCCTGGACGGTCCAGCCGATGGCCGACGGCGGCGCAGTGCTGCTGCTCGAAGACGTGACCGAGCGGTGCAATGCCGAGGCCAAGATCACCCATCTTGCCCGTTACGACGAATTGACCGCGCTCCCCAACCGCGTCCATTTCCGCAACGAGATCGATTCCTTGCTGGCGGCCTCGCGTCATTCCGACCGGCTCTCCGCGCTGCTGTTCGTGGACCTCGACCAGTTCAAGCAGGTCAACGATACGCTCGGTCATCCCTGCGGCGACCAGCTGCTCTGCGCGGTGGCCAACCGGCTGCGCGAGATGCTGCGGCCGGAGGATTTCGTCGCCCGCTTCGGTGGCGACGAGTTCGTCGTGTTCCAGCAGAACATCAATGCGGCCGAGGATGCCGCCAGCCTTGCCCGCCGCATCGTCGAACGGCTGAGCGAGCGCTACCGCATCGACAATCATCTGGTCGAGATCGGCGCCAGCGTCGGCATCGCGCTGACCTCGCCGGAGGGCGTCAGCGCCGACACGCTTTTGAAGAACGCCGACATGGCGCTCTACCGCGCCAAGGCCGACGGCCGCGGCACGTTCTGCTTCTTCCGCGACGAGATGGCGGCCACCGTCGAGGCCCGGCGCATCCTCGAGCTCGACCTGCGCAAGGCGCTCGCCAACGAGGAGTTCGAGCTGTTCTACCAGCCGCTGGTCAATCTGAAGACCGGCAAGATCTCCACCTGCGAAGCGCTGCTGCGCTGGAATCATCCGGTGCGCGGCACGGTCTCGCCGGTCGACATCATCCCGGTCGCCGAGGACATGGGCCTGATCGTCGATCTCGGTCGCTGGATCTTGCGCCGCGCCTGCATGGAATGCATGAAGTGGCCGGATGGCGTCAGCGTCGCCGTCAACTTCTCGCCGCAGCAATTCCACCAGCGCGACGTGCTGAGCGAGATCCGCTACGCGCTCGAAGTCTCGGGCCTGCCCGCGCACCGCCTCGAGATCGAGATCACCGAATCCTCGCTGCTGCGCAATACCCAGCTCACCCATGATATCCTGTCGCAGCTGCACGCGCTCGGCGTGCGCATCTCGCTGGACGATTTCGGCACCGGCTATTCGAGCCTCAGCTACCTGCACAACTTCCCGATGCAGAAGGTCAAGATCGACCGCTCCTTCCTCGAGGGCATCGACACCGACCGCCCGCTGACGCTGCTCCGCGGCGTGGCGCGGCTGTCGGCCGACCTCGGCATGGCGGTCGTCGTCGAGGGCATCGAGACCAACGAGCAGCTCGAGCTCGTGAGCGCCGACGGCACGGTCTCCGAAGGGCAGGGCTACCTGTTCAGCCGGCCCGTTCCGGCGGTCCGGATCCGTCAATTGCTCGACGCCTCGCATGGTCGCCGCATCGGAGACGCTCAGATCGTCTCGATCTCCTCGCGGTCGTTTGGCTAGCGTCGCGCTCCCGGCCGTCGCCATTTCCTCCATGTTTCCCTGTATTTCCCCGGAGTTTTGCGGGCGATGATCCTTAACCCTAACGGTTCGAACCCTTTGCAATTCGGTTAAGGAGTCATTAATCTCGCCCACACTCGCGGAAGTTGCCCTGAGTGGGCGGGAGTATGAGATGAAGTCAGGAGCCGAGCCGCGCGCGCCGCTCGAAATGCGAGGGGCGGGGTTGTTCGACCGCCTCGACTATCGCCTCATCGAAACTCCCGAGGACCGTGATGCCGTCTACGCGATGCGCTACAGGGCGTATCTGCACGGCGGGCTGATCTCACCATCGGCATCTCAACGGATCATCGACACTTACGACGATGCACCCAACGCCTGGATCTTCGGGATCTATCTCGACGGAGAACTCTGCAGTTCTCTGCGCCTTCACGTCCTGACGTCAGAACGGCGGATGTCCTACACCACGGAATTGTTCGGCGATGTTCTCAACTCTCGCCTCGATCGAGGCGAAGTTTTCGTCGATCCCGCGCGTTTTGCAGCAGATCCGGACACGAGTCAGCGGTTTCACGAGCTCCCTTATCTGACGCTGCGGCTGGCCTATCTCGCCTGCGATCATTTCAATGCCGATCTCGGACTGGCGATGGTGCGTACCGATCACCAGGCGTTTTATCGCCGGATCTTCCTGCATGAGACCCTCACCGAGCCGCGTCCGTTCCCGGGCTGGCATTCGAGGAAGGTGGTCCTGATGGCCTCCGATTTCGCAAAACTCCGGGAGCGGGTCCTGACCCGCTTTCCCATCATGCGCTCGAGCGCCTTTGAGCGAAGGATGCTGTTCGACCGTGCCGCCCAGACCCAGGCCGTGTCCCGGCCGGTGCTCGTTCCGGCCATTACCGTGGCCTGATCGGGCCACGCCGGTTCCCGCCGGAGTCCCCGCGCCCAAAATTCCAGCGGAGCCGGGGATTTTGCCGGCTAACGCGGCTTGCCTTCACCCTCGCGCCACATTTACAACCCATTAACCACAATGGGTGCTTTTCGCTGGTTGGGGGCATTTGACCGGCTGAGGCAAGGTTCCGTCAAGGTTGACGGAACGTTCGCTTAACCAACCCCCTGTAGACCGGACAGCAGTGGACGAACGTGAGCGTGGAGGCTCCGGAATGAAATATCCTATGCGTATCCTCCAGGGATTGAAGCTGGCCGCGGTGCTTGCCATCGCTCTGTCAATGGGCGCCTGCGCCAACAAGAACGTGGGTATGGACGCGAATGCGAGCGCGGCGACGCCGGGCAGCCAGCAGGACTTCGTCGTGAACGTGGGCGACCGCGTGTTCTTCGAGAGCGACCAGACCGATCTGACCCCGCAGGCGATCGTGACGCTGGAGAAGCAGGCGCAGTGGCTGCAGACCTATCCGCGCTACTCCTTCACCATCGAAGGTCACGCCGACGAGCGCGGCACCCGCGAATACAACATCGCGCTCGGCGCCCGCCGCGCCCAGTCGGTGCGCTCGTTCCTCGCCTCGCGCGGCATCGATGCCAACCGCATGCGCACGATCTCCTACGGCAAGGAGCGCCCGGTGGCCGTGTGTAACGATATCTCCTGCTGGTCGCAGAACCGTCGCGCCGTGACCGTGCTGAACGCGAGCTCCTGACACTTAGTCAGCAGCCGTTCATCTTTGGAAACCGAATATGCCGGCGCCCTCTCGGGCGCCGGTTTCGTTTCAGCGATCTGTGACAGAAACCCCGTGGTGCCAGTCACATTTTTGGCGTACTGCCTTTCAAAGTGTGGCGCGTCGCATGTTCCGTCGCAGATTTTGTTTTCGTCGTCAGGGCAAGATGTCATCCAAATTCAAGGCAATTAACGGCACCGTGGCGATCGCCGCGCTGCTCTCTTTGTGCTCGCCCGTATTCGCCCAGTCGGACGACGGCGACCCCGAAATGCGGATCGAGCGGTTGGAGAACCAGCTGCGCCAGCTCACCGGCCAGAACGAAGAGCTGCAATATCGCAACCGCCAGCTCGAAGACCGGCTGCGGGCGCTCGAGGGCGGCGCGCAGGGCACACCCGGACAGGTGCCGGCACAGCCTAACGCCGCGGCCGTGCCGCCGGCCCAGGTCGCGCCGGCCTATCGCCAGCAGCCTCCGCAGCAGCAGCAGACCGCGCAGCCGAATTACGAGCAGCCGCAGATCGCGGCTCCCGCGCCGATCGTTCAGGAGCAGCCGGGCCCCGGCGCGCCCGGCATGCGCCGCCGTGGTGATGCGTTCGACCCGAGCCAGACACCGAATGCGCCCGGCGCGCCGCGCGCGCTCGGTGGCGGTCAGCAGCCGATGCCGGCGGGGGCGCCGCTCGATCTCTCCAACAACGGCGGGCGCTATCCGCAGGCAGCGGCACCGGCCCAGCCCGGCTCTCCACCGGCGCAACAGGGTTATCCGCCGCAAGCCGGCGGCACCGGGCTCGCGACACTGCCGCCCTCGGCGACGCCGCGCGACGAGTTCGACCTCGGCATCGGCTACATGCAGCGCAAGGACTACGCGCTCGCCGAGCAGACCATGAAGAATTTTGCGGCGAAGTATCCTGGTGACCCGCTGCTCGGCGACGCGCAATACTGGCTCGGCGAAAGCTATTTCCAGCGCCAGCAATATCGCGATTCCGCCGAAGCCTTCCTCGCTGTCACCACCAAGTACGACAAATCGGCCAAGGCGCCGGATGCGCTGCTGCGGCTCGGCCAGTCGCTCGCCGCGCTGAAGGAGAAGGAAGCCGCCTGCGCCGCCTTCGGCGAGGTCGGCCGCAAATATCCGCGCGCCTCCGCCGGTGTCAAAGCCGCCGTCGATCGCGAGCAGAAGCGGGTGAAGTGCTGAGGCGCCGCACCACACGCTGACAAGGTGGATCGTGCTGCGCTAAACGGTCTGACGATTGCCAGGCAGTGTCATGTCCGACGACGACAATTCTCCGATCTCCGCACGCGCGGCGAAGCGGCTCTTCGCCGAGCTGAAAGCTGCCCCCGCACTGGTGCTCGCGGTCTCCGGCGGGCCCGACTCGATCGCGCTGATGTGGCTCGCCGCGCGCTGGCGGCGCAGCCTCGCGCGCGGCCCGGAGCTCACCGTCGTCACCGTCGATCATGGCTTGCGGGCAGAGGCGGCGCGCGAGGCGCGCGAGGTCAAGCGGCTCGCCTCTGAGCTCGGATTGACGCACCGGACCCTGCGCTGGCGCGGTGCAAAGCCGACAACGGGATTGCCGGCGGCAGCGCGCGAAGCCCGCTACCGCCTGCTTGCGCAGGCCGCGCGCTCGGCCGGCGCGAGCCATGTGCTGACCGCCCACACCCGCGACGACCAGGCCGAGACCCTGTTGATGCGGCTGCTCCGCGGCAGCGGCATCGCCGGGCTGTCGGCGATGGCGCGCCTTTCGACGCGCGACGGCCTCGTGTTGGCGCGCCCGCTGCTCGACGTGCCGAAATCGCAGCTCATCGCGACGCTGAAGCGGGCCAGGATCGGCTTTGCGGACGATCCCACCAACCGCGACGCGGCCTTCACGCGGCCGCGGCTGCGGGCGCTGCTGCCGCAGCTCGCAGCCGAGGGCGGCGACGCCCGCACGCTGGTCCGTCTTTCGGCGCGGCTCGCCCGGGCGAACGCGGCAGTCGAGGTGCTGGCCGACGGCGCCGAGCGCTTCCTCCGTTTGCGGGATCGCGGCGATGCGCCACAGCCGGGCGTTCGCAGCTTCGAGGCTGCGGCCTTCGCGAGCCTGCCGGAAGAAGTCCGGCTGCGGCTCCTGCTGCGGGCTATCGACGCGCTCGGGCATGAGGGCCCGGCGGAACTCGGCAAGGTCGAAACTCTCTTGGCCGCGCTTGATCAGGCCATTGCAGTGGGCGCCCGTGCATCCAGAAATGGCCGTCCCATCCTGAAGCAGACGCTGGCGGGAGCCTTGATCAGCCTTGCCGGAGGGCGTATCCACGTCGCGCCGGCGCCGGTCCGGCGGCGCAGAGGGGCGCAGAAGAGCGGATCATGACACCGGCCGTTTCGACCGCCCGCCGTCAGGACACCTTAACCAGGCAGGAAAAACCCCGGCCTCGACGCCATTATTTCAGCGGGAATCGGCCTAAGATGGGATAAATAGTCCCATCTCGTTCCCTTGGCAGCGACGGGGGCGGCACCTAAATTGTATACGTCCAACCGAGAGGATTCCTTGGGGATTTTCTCTAGTCTGCCCAAGGATGAGGCCGCGATCCGCGCGACCACGAAGGAAGATCGATGAACGCCAATCTGCGCAATTTCGCCCTCTGGGTCATCATTGTTTTGCTGCTGTTGGCGTTGTTCACGCTCTTCCAGAATCCGGGCCAGCGGGCCTCCTCGCAGGACATCGCCTTCTCGCAGCTGTTGAGCGAGGTTGACCAGGGCCGAGTCCGCGACGTCGTGATCCAGGGTCCCGACATCCACGGCACCTTCACCAACGGCTCCAGCTTCCAGACCTATGCGCCGAACGACCCGACGCTGGTGAAGCGCCTGTACGACAGCAAGGTCCAGATCACCGCGAAGCCGCCCGGCGACAACGTGCCGTGGTTCGTCTCGCTGCTGGTCTCCTGGCTCCCGTTCATTGCGCTGATCGGCGTCTGGATCTTCCTGTCGCGGCAGATGCAGGGCGGCGCCGGCAAGGCGATGGGCTTTGGCAAGTCGCGTGCGAAGATGCTGACCGAGGCCCATGGCCGCGTCACCTTCGAGGACGTCGCCGGCGTCGATGAGGCCAAGCAGGACCTGCAGGAGATCGTCGAATTCCTGCGCGACCCCGGCAAATTCCAGCGCCTCGGCGGCCGCATTCCGCGCGGCGTGCTGCTGGTCGGCCCTCCCGGCACCGGCAAGACCCTGATCGCGCGCGCGGTCGCGGGCGAAGCCAACGTGCCATTCTTCACCATCTCCGGTTCTGACTTCGTCGAGATGTTCGTCGGCGTCGGCGCCAGCCGTGTCCGCGACATGTTCGAGCAGGCCAAGAAGAACGCGCCCTGCATCATCTTCATCGACGAAATCGACGCGGTCGGTCGTCACCGCGGCGCCGGTCTCGGCGGCGGCAATGACGAGCGCGAGCAGACGCTGAACCAGCTGCTGGTCGAGATGGACGGCTTCGAGGCGAACGAGGGCGTGATCCTGATCGCCGCGACCAACCGTCCCGACGTGCTCGATCCCGCGCTGCTGCGTCCGGGCCGCTTCGACCGCCAGGTCGTGGTGCCGAATCCCGACGTCGTCGGCCGCGAGCAGATCCTCAAGGTTCACGTCCGCAAGGTGCCGCTGGCGCCGGATATCAACCTCAAGACCATCGCGCGCGGCACACCCGGTTTCTCCGGCGCCGACCTGATGAACCTCGTCAACGAAGCCGCCCTCACCGCTGCGCGCCGCAACAAGCGCATGGTGACCCAGGCCGAGTTCGAGGAAGCCAAGGACAAGGTGATGATGGGCGCCGAGCGCAAGTCGCTCGTCATGACCGAGGAAGAGAAGCTGCTGACGGCCTATCACGAAGGCGGCCACGCCATCGTCGGCCTCAACGTGCCCGCGACCGATCCGATCCACAAGGCGACCATCATCCCGCGCGGCCGTGCACTCGGCATGGTCATGCAGCTCCCCGAGCGCGACAAGCTGTCGATGTCTTTGGAGCAGATGACCTCGCGCCTCGCCATCATGATGGGCGGCCGCGTCGCCGAAGAGCTGATCTTCGGCCGCGAGAAGGTCACGTCCGGTGCGGCCTCCGACATCGAGCAGGCCACCCGCCTTGCCCGCATGATGGTGACGCGCTGGGGCCTGTCGGAAGAGCTCGGCACCGTCTCCTATGGCGAGAACCAGGACGAGGTGTTCCTGGGCATGTCGGTGTCGCGGACGCAGAATGCCTCCGAGGCGACGGTCCAGAAGATCGACTCAGAGATCCGCCGCCTGGTCGAGGAAGGCTACAAGGAAGCGACCCGCATCCTCACCGAGAAGCACGGTGACCTCGAGGCGCTGGCCAAGGGCCTGCTCGAGTTCGAGACGCTGAGCGGCGATGAGATCATCGACCTGCTCAAGGGCAAGAAGCCGAACCGCGAGTCCGTGCTCGAGCCGGCCACGCCGCGCGCCTCCGCCGTGCCCCCGGCCGGCAAGCCGCGCCCGCGGCCCGATCCGGATCCCGGCCTGGAGCCGCAGCCGCAGGCCTGACGCAAGCGGCAGATCGAATTGAAAAACGCGGCGGAAACGCCGCGTTTTTTGTTGGGCGGGTCTCGTGCCCCGGACGCAGCGCAGCGCCTCTTTGACGGTGCGCTGCAGAGCCGGGGCCCATACCGCAGCGGTTCGCGTGGCCTTCTGGGTCCCGGCTCTGCGCAGCAACGCCAAGAGCGTTGCAGCGCGTCCGGGACACGCGAGGGACGCGCGCTGCTGATGAGCTCGAATAACTTGGTGCCGCCTCGTAGGGCGGGCAAAGGCGCGCTTGTGCCGTGCCCACCATCTCTCGGCATCGCGATAGAAGTGGTGGGCACGCTGTCGCTTTGCCCACCCTACGATGTCTCACTTCGCGGCCGCTCCCAGCCTTCCATCACTAACTTAGATCCCCGATTTGCGGGCTCATCACCTGAGGAACGATTGGTGTATTAACAAAATGTTTTACCTTAGATTGTAGTCCACAGAGGGTAACGGGATCGCCTGACATATGACGAGCGAACTGAGGAGCCGCTGGACCGATGCTGGAGCCTGCGCGCTCATCACAATCGCCATCTTTGCGATCGTCTACTACGTGAACGGAGGCGCGGCATTTCCGACAGACGATGCCTTCATCAACCTGCACAACGCTCAGGTTCTGCGTCTTGGCCGAGACCAGAATTATGAGGGAGTGCCGGCTCTTGTCGGGGCGACGAGCGGCGCGCATCTCGCACTGCTTCTGGTTTTCGAGCAACTGGTGCATCCCGATACTGCCGCGCTGTATGTGCTCAGCTCGCTCAGTGCGGTCACCTATGTGCTCGGCGTATTCTATATGTGCCTCAACATCGGATGTCCTCGGCTGGAAGCGGCGCTGATTGCCTTGGGCAGCCTCGTGTTCGCCGGTACGTTGTTTCAAGTCCTGAATGGGATGGACACCGGACTGGCAATGGCCGCGGTGGCGTGGGACATCAAACTGCTTACGGACAAAAGGCGCACCTTCTGGCTTCCGGCCCTATGCGGCGTCATGCCGTTTGTTCGGCCGGAACTCAGCTTGCTGTCGGCTGCGTCAATGCTCATCGTGTTCTGGGAAAAGGATGCTGCCAATGGCTTCAAAATTGCCGCCGCGGCGGTCGCAGCCCTGACTTCTCTGCCCTTCCTGCTCTGGTATTGGATCGATACCGGCTCATTGGTGCCCAACACCATCAGCGCGAAGATGTTCTTTTTCGCCGAACGCTACCTGGCTTGGTCGGACAAATCCTTGTTGATGCTTTCAGCAGTTTCTCAAGGCGCCCTGATGAGCTTTCCTCTCTTCCTGTGTCTCCGCTTCATGCGACCGGTTGCGGTTGGACGTATGCTTGCGCTCTTTGTTGCCGTCTTTCTTGGTGCCTATTTCTGGAGATTTCCGAGTGGCCTGGTGCACAATGGCGGACGCTATCTGTTTGTTCTGGCGCCGCTCGTACTGTTTGGCACTGCGTGTGGCCTCACCTCGGCGTTTCGCAAGCAAACGCTTTGCATGGTCGCGATTTCGATCTTGTTCCTGCCGCAGGGATTTGTGGCGCAACTCGAGGACTACAGAACCCATATCGTCGGCTTCCAGGAAAGCCTTGCCGATGTGGTGAGATGGATGAATGCAAATTTGCCGGATCGGCCAATGGTCATGGTTCACGACGCCGGCTACGTCGCCTACGCCGGTCATGCTGCGCTGGTCGATTTGGTGGGACTCAAGACGCCTGCCGCGATGGATTTTCACAAGCGAACGACTTACCCGAGCGTCGGTCTGCAACGATCCAGAGCGGTCGCAGAGATCGCGGAAGCATTCCAGCCGCAATATCTGCTGGTGCTACAGGATTGGGACGAGAGATTCCATTTCGTTGAGGGCCTTCGAGGTGTGGGCTGGACGGCGCGAGAGGTCTATGCGGGACATGCGCCGCCGAATACACCTGCAGCGCTCATCTATCACCTCTACGAGTTGAACCGGCCGCTCAGCGGGCTTGCAAGCCCAAGCTCATAGTGCGAGCAGTTCTGCGATTGGGCCTTCCGGCACCTCTAGCTGGTCGCGCGGCTTCATGACAGCTTGAATCAAAACGCGAAAACACAAACTGGGCAAATTCAGTCCGATAAGCGTCCGCCGAACGAACCTCAAAGGAGGCTTCAACCATACTCCCCGTAGAACAAATGCCGGCCACATCACGAACAGGGCATCGCGCGGGGCCAAAATTGCCTCGCGTTGGCCATAATCTCGCGCGTACATTCGCCCGATCTGGGCGATGGCAGGGCAGTTGTAATGGCGGCTCAGTCCCACAAGACCGCAGAACAGGAGTACGAGGAGCAGGTTCGCATCCTCATCCGCATCGTTTCAGCCTCCACCTTGGGGCTTCTCGCGTTCGCTGCGGGCCTGCTGATCGGGACCTTTCTGTTTTCGTGATCGAAGATGAATGACCGGCTCTCCTGGAGCTGCTGTGTCTTCACTTCGATGGCACAGCGGCTGCGCCTTCCGTATCGTCGCGCACATGGACAACCGCGATCTTGTCGCCATACACCCGCTTCCAGCCCTTGATGTGATCCAGAATCTGGGCCGCCGGCGAATCCGGCGTCAGCAGCGTTGCGTCGATCCCGTTGTCGTCGAGCATCCGCAGCAGGCCGGAGACGTTGCGGCCATCTTCGGCGGCGAAATAGTCCATCAGAAATTTTTCGCCATATAGCTCCGACCGTCCGTCGACGAAAGGCCTGATGTCGCGGACGATGAGGTAGCCGCCAAAACCATAGGAGTTGAAGATGCGCGCGGCCTTGCGCTCAGCCAGCAAATCGACTGCCGCAACCGGCGTCTGCGCCGTGGAGAATTCGAAGGTGTGACGCGCCGCAAAGGTCGCGGTCGCGCTTGCGGTCGCGAGCACGATGGCCACCGCGGCCAGCGCCGCCGGGGCGCCGGGAGCCATCCGCAAGCCGCGCGGTGCGTCCGACGCGGGCCTGATCCAGCCGCTCAGCGGCTGCGCCAGCACCAGAGGCACCAGCACGCCAAAGGTCTCGATGCTGCGGACATGCGCCAGCGCCATCCAGGTGGCGCCGAGGATCAGCAGCACGCGCGGCGGCGATAGGGTCAGGCCGCGTATGAGGCCGAGACCGAGCAGGCCGAGCAGCGCGCCCGCGAACGGGCTGAACGAGCTGAAATCGGCCGGACGCCATTCGGCGATGATGGAGAAGGATTTGCCGAGGCTGAGGATGCGGGCGGCACCGAGCAGCGTGTCGAGGCCATAGGGCGTGCAGCAGCTCGCCACCAGGGCGCCGAGCCCGAACGCGGCCAAGCGCATCGCAAGCGCCAGCCGGCGCGGCGGCGCCGCGCGCCAGAGCGCTTCGAGGCCGATTGCGCCAATCAAGGCGAGCCCGAGCACGAAGCCGCCATGAAGATTGGCCCACAGGACCATCAGCGGCAGCAGCAGGAAGGAGGGCGCGCGGCTGCGATCGGCCATAGCCATCAAGCCGCCGGTCCAGGCAACCATGACCGGCAATGCGAGCACGTGCGGGCGGGCCAGCAGATGCGGCGCGGCCAGCGTCATCGCCAGCAGGCAGAACACCAGCGCATAGGGCAGCTCGAGATGCCGCTGCAGGAAGGTCAGCAGCAATCCCATCGTCAGCGCGATCGCGGCCGCGGTCAGCACGACGGGCCCGGCCCATCCCCAATGCGAATAGGTGGCCGCGAACAAGACTTGCGACAGCCATGAGGTCGAGAGCCAGACATCACCCTGGCGCGTCAACGAATAGAGGTCGGTCCAGGGCACGGCGCGATGGTCGAGGATCCACGCGCCGACCTTGATCTGCCAGAGCGTGTCGGGATCGTGCAGCAGGCTGTCGCCGCTCACCAGCAACAGCAGAAAGGTCGCGGCCGTGACGCACAGCGGCGCCAGATTGCGCCGGGCTCGCGCGATCGGGAGGCTGGCCGCGATGGTCATGGCCTGGCCGGCGCGGCCGCATCGCCCACGCCATCCCGCACATGGATCACGGCGACGTTGTCGGCATAGAGCCGCTTCCAGCCCATGATATGATCGAGCACCTGGGCGGCCGGGCTGTCGGCGACCATCAGCGTGGCGTCGATCTTGTACTCTTCCAGCAGCCGCGTCAGGTTATCGAGCTTCTTGGCCTCGACTCCTTTGAAGAAGTCCATCACGAACTTCTCGCCATAAAGTTCGGCGCGGCCGTCGACGAAGACCGGGATGTCGCGGGAGATCAGATAGCCGCCGAACTGGTAGGCGTTGAAGATCCGCTGCGCCTTGCGTTGCTGCAGCAGGTCGACGGCGGCGACCGGAGTCTGGTCCATCGTGAAGGTGAAGCGGTGATGCGACATGTAGATCGAGGTCGTGGTCCAGGCCGCGGCCGCGATCATCAGCGCGCCGGTGATGGTGACGTAGCGCGCTGCCCAGCTCTCGCTGGTTTGCGCGTCAATCTGCGGCAGCGGCGATGTCTCACCGAGCGGCTTGGCCAGCACCAGCGGCACCAGGAAGGCAAAGGCCTCGATGCTCCTGACATGGGTGAGCCCCATCCAGGTGAAGAGCAGGATCAGCAGGATGCGCGGCGGCGACAGCGTGAGGCCGCGAAACAGGCCGATTGCGATGAGGCCGAGGATCGCGCCTTCGAAGGCGGAGAACGAGGCGAAATTCGCCGGCATCCATTCCGAGATGACCGACAGCAGCTCGCCGAGATTGAGGATGTTGGTCGCGCCCAGCAGCGTGCGCCAGCCATAGGGCGTGACGCAGGCAGCGAGCATCGCGGCGACGCCGAACAGGAACCAGCGCGCGAGCAGCCGTATCTGTTTGCCGGACTCGAGCGTCCAGATTGCTTCGATCGCCATCGGGCCGATCAGCGCGAGGCCGAGCACGAAGCCGCCATGCAGGTTGGCCCACAGCGACATCAGCGGCAGCCAGACCCAGGACGGCGTGACCTTGCGGTCGGCCGCATTCATGAGAATGCCGACCCACGCGATCATCACCGGCAGCGCCAGCATGTGCGGCCGCGCCAGGATGTGGTGCAGCGACAGCAGCACGGCCAGCATCGCGAACAGCACCGAGCGCGGAATTTCGAGATGCGCATCGAGGAGATAGACCAAGATCGCAGCCGACGCCGCAATCGCGACCGCGGTGAGGACCACCGGTCCGGCCCAGTCCCATTGCGCGTAGGAGGCCGCGAACAGGATTTGCGACAGCCAGGACGTCGAGATCCAGGGCTCGCCGGACCGCGTGAAGGAATAGAAGTCGGTATAGGGCAGGGTGTGGTGATCGAGGATCCACTGCCCAATCTTGATCTGCCAGAACGAGTCGGAGTCCTGAAGCAGCGTGTCGCCGATATAGAGGAAGAAGAGATAGGCGCCCGCGCCGACACACAGCGGCACCAGCGCCCGCGCGCGGCTCTGCACCGCAATGCTGTTGGTGAAGGATAGGGACATGCCGCCTCGTCTTGTTCTTGTCGGATTGACCGAGCGGGCGGCATTTGACCATGGCGGTCATAACTTCCCGTAAATCGGTGCAACTGGAGCGTTTGGCGCGGCTTTGTGTCCCGGCAATTTAACCGATTGTTTTCAATTTCGATTTACCATCGGCGAATACATACAAACGGTTCCGTATTTCCGCAGTCGAATTAACTGCGGCGCAAGTCTTTGCCCTTACGTTGGGTTCCATGGTCGGGCGGCGCTGGGAAGCCGAAAAGACCAGACCAGTTGAAGCCACGTGTATCCTTTGGAGCAGTCTATGAAGAACCTCATTTCGCGTTTCGTGAAAGACGAATCCGGCGCCACCGCCATCGAATACGGCCTGATCGCCGCCGGCATCGCGCTGGCGATCATCACCGTCGTCAACAACCTCGGCACCACGCTGAACGCCAAGTTCGGCTCGATCTCGTCCAGCCTCAAGTAAGCCGGACGATCAACGGAATAGCGAAGAGCCCCGTCATCGACGGGGCTCTTTTTGCGTGCCCGCAGCATCGGCGCGGGCATTCGACAATCAGGCTTAAGCCTCCTTCAAGCCCCTCGGGTGTATGGCTTGAACGCATCCGCGTTACCGTATTGCGTCAAAGGAAGCCGCATGGCCGAAGCCTCGTCCGCCCCGCCTGCTGTTGCTCGTCACGGCGTACTCCCTGCGACGCTCCTCAACATCTCCTTCGTGCTGGCGATTGTCACGCTGGCGTATTTTCCGACGGCCTATCTCACGCATGTGTGGATCTTCGGCGCGGACGGCCGCGGCATCCCGACGGACTTCGTCAATGTGTGGGCGGCCGGAAAACTGGCGCTCGAGGGCCATCCCGCGCAGGCCTGGGATTGGGACATCCAGAAGCAGGTTGAGCTGGCGCTGCTCAAGCAGGATTTTGTCGGCCATTTCGCCTGGCACTATCCACCGCCTTTCCTGTTCGTCGCCTCTCTCCTCGCGCAGTTTCCCTATGCGGTGGCTTTCATCGGCTGGGCCGCGTTCAGCATGGTGCCCTATCTCGCCGTCATGCGCGCCATCATCGGGCGCAACGCGGGCTTGGTGCTTGCGATTGGATTTCCCGCCGCCTTCATCAACATCCTGGTCGGGCAGAACGGTTTCCTCACGGCGTCCCTGATCGGCGGCATGCTTTATCTGCTGCCGACGCGGCCGGTGCTGGCTGGAATCTGCTTGGGCCTTCTGAGCTACAAACCCCAATACGGATTGCTGTTTCCACTGGTGCTGATCGCCGCCGCCGAATGGACGGTGCTTTTCACCGCCGCCATCGTCACCGTGACGATCGCGGGGGCATCCTGGCTCGCATTCGGGACCGAAAGCTGGCAGGCCTTCTTCCACTGGATTCCGATGTTCTCGCAGGCCTTCCTGACCGAAGGACGGGCACCCTGGTTCAAGATGCAGAGCATCTTCGCGCTGGTGCGCTATGTCGGCGGCACCGAGCAGCTCGGCTGGATCTTCCAGTGGGTGTTGACGGCCGCGGTTGCCGTCGTGCTGGTCGTGATGTGGCGGAGCAGGCTGCCCTACGCGCTGAAGGCGGCGATGCTCGCGGCGGCAACGCTGCTCACGACGCCCTATCTCTTCATGTATGATCTGGTTGCGCTGGGCATCGCGGTGGCCTTTCTCATCCGCGCCGGCCTCGATGAAGGTTTCGCGCGCCATGAGGTGATGGCCTTGGCCCTTGTGTTCGCGCTGCTTGCGACCTTCCTGTTTCTCGGGCAGCCGGTGGGCTTCCCGGCGATCCTCATCGTGTTCGGGCTGATCCTCGGCCGCTGCGCAGCCTGGCGGGCTGCCGAGGCTGCATCGATGCAGCTCGCGGCAACATCAACGAACTGAGAAGCCCGGGCAAGCTCCGATCGGGGTCTGCCGGGAGACGCTAACGCGAGGCCCGTTCAATCAGCGGGCAGCTTTCGAGGATCGTGCCGGGGCGGGCGCCCTCGATGGCGACACAGGGCCTACTGGCGTCGATGGCAAGCGCGTAGCGATCCAGCAGCGCGCTGCGGTCCGGTTCGCCGCGCATGTGCAATTCGCGGAGACCGCCGGGCAGGGGAGCCTTCAGCCCGGCGCGGATGCGCTGGTCAAAGATGCCGCCGGGGACGATGGGCACACCGATATCGGCGAGCAGGTAGAAGCGCGACTGCGGCGGAAGCTGCGGCGCGATATAGGCGAGCGGCTTGCCGAGGATAAAGTAGGTCGCGGGCTGATCGAGCTCGCCGGCGATCTTCGGCCGGTAGATCTCTGACCAGGGGCGGTGCCACCAATCCGCCGGCTGCGACCACAGTGCGATCCCTGCCGCAACCGTCAACATCAGCGCGTTCAGTGGAGCCGAGGACGTCGCGGGCCATGCCGGCCTCGCGCGCGTAGCGAGGCGCGCGAGCAGCAGAACGATGATCGGGCCGCACAACAATTCGAGAACGACCGCATAGCGCTGGATCGAGAACAGGCCGAGCCACGCCAGGTACGAGACTGTAAACAGCACCACCAGCTGCACGTCACGTCGTGTGAGGATCGCGCTGTCGCGCCTCATGCGCACAAACAGGCCGAGCACGAGCAGGACCGCCACGACCGCGAAGCGCGCGTCGCGGAACGGATGCTCCGCGCCTCTGTGGTCGCCTATCAGCCAGTAGAACGGATAGGCCAGTGCGTCGGACACGCTGTGCGGCATGAACTGCGCGTCCATCAGATTGACGGCCGCGACCTCGCCTGACTGGAAGACGGCATTGAACAGCGGAAAGATCGGATTGCCGGTATCGCGCCAGGCGATCAGGCACCATTCGCCGCCGGTGAGTGCCGCGCCGACAATACCGCCGAGCCCAAGCAGGATGGTCGCCCGAAGCGGACGGGCGGCGGCGAGCAGTGCTGCGGCTGCCCCGATCGCGTAGACGACATTGGTCAGCTTCAGCCCGACCGCGGCGCCGATCAGGAGCCCGGCCAGCAGATAGCGGACTGCGGGCCGGCGATCCGCAACCAGGATCAGAAGGAAACCGCCGATCACGGGCAATGCCAGCAGCACGTCGGAAAAGCTCGTGCCGACTTCCGAGAGCGTCATCGGACCCGAGGCCGCGATTGCGACAGCCGCCGCGATCGCAGCGAAGGTCGCGGTTCGTCCCAGCACCAGGCGTGCAAACAGCCAAATGAGCGCGAGGTTGAGGCCGTGAATTGCGCCGATGATCATCAGCCCATACGGCGACGGCAGATAGTGCCGAAGGTAATAGACGGGGAAATAGACGATCGGATTGAAGTAGGTTTGAAAGCCCGGCGGCACCGCATCGACGCCATAGCGGCCGTTGAGCACGGCCCAGACATTGTATTCGTGGTAGTTCTGCCAATCCCAGTTGACATCCTCGCCCATCGCGAAGGTGTAAATCGCGCCCGCCAGCATCGAGCAGACGACAACGGCGAGGGGTACAAGCGCCTTGCCGCGCAGGTTCGCCATCGATGATCGCAGCAAACCTCCGGCCGCCGGCATGGACATGGCTTCGGGCAAGTCAGCGGCGGTTGTCGTGCGTTGCAGCATCAAGGCGCCATGAGCTGATGGTCGCAGCCTCTTCCGAAAACGGGGCGTGACGCAGAAAGTACGCTGGTGGCGCGCATTGCCGATTCCGATGGACACCGTAGGACTAAGGGCGGCCAGTTAAAGTTGCATGAATCTGTGCCGGAAAGCGCGAAAACCGGCATCACGCATTTGCTTCTTGTCATCCCCCCTGAATAGTTGTTCAGTCCTTGCGGGGCGATTTGCAATTGCAGTGACGAAGCGTTCGGCCGCGGGCGTGCGGCAAGCGTGTGGGACAGGAAGCGCGCCATGGTCTATCGGCGAACGCATCAAGTGGTTAAGCGCCTTGCGGCTCGACGCAGCGCCATCCTGGCGGCGGCAAGGGAAGCCGCAGCCGAAGGGGGCATGGCGGCGGTGCAGATCGCACCGGTCGCGGTCCGGGCCAATGTCGCGGCCGGCACCGTCTATCGCTACTTCCCTTCCAAGGCCGAGCTGATCTCCGAATTGATCTCCGAGGTCTCCCGCGACGAGCTCGCGGCGATCCGGCGCGCGGCCGATGCCGCGCCTGGCCCGTCCTCCGCGCTGGCGGCGGCCGTGACTACGGTGGCCGTCCATACGCTGTCGCAGCGGCGCCTCGCCTGGGGCATCCTGGCCGAGCCTGTCGATGTCGATGTCAGCGCCTCCAGGCTTGCCAGCCGCCGTGAGATTGCCGGCGAGATCGCTGCCCGGATCGACGCTGCCGTGCGTGCAGGTCATCTGCCGGCGCAGGACACCGCGTTGGCCGCGACCGCGCTGCTGGGTGCGCTGCACGAGGCGCTGGTCGGGCCGCTCGCACCCGACAATCTCGAAGATCCCGTCAAGATGCGCGATGCGGTGCAGACCGTGACGCTGCTTGCGCTGCGCGCCGTCGGCGTCATGGACGCCCGCGCCCGCGGTCTGGTGGTGCAGCAGACGCTGCTGCCGACGGCCAAGGCGCTGGTCGGGGCCTGAAATGCCGGTGCGATCGGGGCTGCGACCTGATCGTACCCAAGCCATTGCCTGAGCACGCTTTTTCGAGAAACCCGAGCACGCCCGCCGGATCGGCCGGCTACTGTGCATGGGGTTGTTTTCGGCGTTTTTGTTGGTCCGGCGATGGCGGACCTAGATATCCGAATTGCCCTCGGGGCCGACCGAGGCGATGCGCACCATGTTGGTGGTGCCGGGAATGCCGAGCGGCACGCCGGCGACGATGATCACGCGCTGGCCGGCGCGGACGAAACCGTCGCGGAAGGCGATCTGGCCGGCGCGGCTCACCATGTCGTCCTGGTCGCGCGCGTCTTCCGCCACCACGCAGTGTACGCCCCACACGACCGCGAGCCGCCGTCCGGCCTGGATGTTCGGCGTGATCGCCACGACCGGCGGCTTCGGCCGCTCGCGGGCCACGCGCACCGCGGTCGAGCCCGAGCTGGTCCAGCAGATCAGGGCGGGCAGGTCCAGCGTCTCGGCGATCTGCCGTGCGGCATCGGCGATGGCGTCGCCGGCGGTGGATTCCGGTGCGGGGCGCTGGGCCGTCAACACGGAGCGGTAAATCGGGTCGCGCTCGACCTCCTCGCCGATGCGGTTCATGGTCGAGACCGCCTCAACCGGGAATTTGCCGGCCGCCGATTCCGCCGACAGCATGATGGCGTCGGCGCCCTCGTAGACCGCGGTGGCGACGTCGGAGACTTCGGCGCGGGTCGGCACCGGCGATTGGATCATCGATTCCAGCATCTGGGTCGCGATCACCACCGGCTTGCCGGCGCGACGCGCCATGCGCGTCATTTGCTTCTGGAGGCTCGGCACGCGCTCCAGCGGCAGCTCGACGCCGAGGTCGCCGCGCGCCACCATCAGCGCGTCGGAGGCCTCGATGATGTCGGCGAGGCGGTCGATCGCCTGCGGCTTCTCGATCTTGGCCATGACCGCGGCCCGGCCGCGGATCATCTTCTTGGCCTCGATCACGTCGTCGGCGCGCTGCACGAAGGAGAGCGCAATCCAGTCGACGCCGGTAACCAGCGCGGCCTCGAGGTCGGCGCGGTCCTTCGGCGTCATCGCCGAGACCGGCAGGTCCGTATCCGGAAGGCTGACGCCCTTGCGATCGGACATCTTGCCGCCGACCACGACGCGCGTCACCGCGTGCTCCTTCGTGGTCTCCTCTGCAATCAGACGTACCTTGCCGTCGTCGAGCAGCAGGGCATGGCCGGGCCGCAGCGCAGCAAGTATCTCCGGATGCGGGAGATTGACGCGGGTGGTATCGCCCGGGCTCTTGTCGGAATCCAGCGTGAAGATCTGGCCGTTCTGGAGCTGGACCGCGCCTTCCGCGAAGGCGCCAAGCCGGAGCTTCGGGCCCTGCAGGTCGACCAGGATGCCGATCGGGCGGCCGTAGCTGCTCTCGACATTGCGGATCGTCGCCACCAGCTCCCGCATCTTGTCATGCGGGGTGTGGCTCATATTGATGCGGAAAACGTCGGCGCCGGCCTCGAACAGGCGGCGGATCATCGCGAGGTCAGAAGAAGCGGGTCCGAGCGTAGCGAGAATCTTGATACGGCGAAGACGCCTCATGGCTTATTTCCAGACGGTGGTGAGGGGGCTGGCGGAAGGCCAGGCGCGGCGGGGGGCGTACCACCGGGCGGGCTATTGGGCAAACCTGGAACGCCGCCACCAGGGCCAACAGGGCCGGGCATCCCGGGGACACGTTGCTGGGCGGGCTGCTCGTTGGCATCGGTGAGCTGTACCGTCCAGGCCCGCTGCTCGCCGGTATCGACCTCGAAATAGCCGGTCCGGTCATAGCCGCGCGCCAGGCAGTCCTCGGTGCCGCGAATGGTGAATTCCTTGTCGCGCGAGCACATGAAGGCCTGCCCTGACCATTCGCCGCCGCGGTCATAGTCGATCGCGTAGATGTAATAGTAGCGGGCGACCAGCGTTCCCCGCAGCAGGGTCTCGCAGGAGCGGGACGAGATGTTCCACCAGCCTTCCGTGGTCCAGCCGTCGGCGTCCTTGTAGCCAAGCGCAATGCCGACCCGGCTCGAGGTGTTGTTGCAAAGCCGGAAATCGGCCGAGGCCGGGCTGGCCCAGAGGCACAGCAAAGCAACCGCCAGCGCCGGGACCAACCGGGCGAGCAGGCGAAGGGCGGAGCGGGGAGATTCGGCGATCATTGTCGCGGAACGTATACCAGATGATTGACGATTTGGCGTAGAGCCGGGGAACTGCCCCCTGGGCTGCTTCGAGGCCGTTTGCGCCGCGATATGGCAAAATCTGTGACGGGACCCCACCTGATCCCGTAAAGGGTGACCACCATCAAGATCAGAGCCAAGAGAAAGGCCAAGGGGATCCAGCCATGGCAATCGACGACAAAACCAGAACGGAGCTCGAGGCGGCCGCTTTCCGGCGCCTGGTCGACCATCTGAAGACGCGGACGGACGTCCAGAACATCGATCTGATGAATCTCGCCGGCTTCTGCCGCAACTGCCTGTCCAACTGGCTCAAGGACGCTGCCGACGCCCAGGGCGTAAGCTTAAGCAAGGACGAGAGCCGCGAGGCCGTCTACGGCATGCCCTACGAGGCCTGGAAGGCGAAGCATCAGGGCACGGCCAGCCCTGAGCAGCTCGAGGCGATGAAGAAGGTCCATCCCCACAGCCGCTGAGCGGACTGTCCGGGGCCCGCGGCTTGAGTCGCACCACACAACAGCTTTCTTCGCTTCCCCGCAGGAAGGTGTGGGCGCGCTGTGGACGAGCGCGATGCTCGCTTGAACGCAATCGGCGCCAACCCTAAGGGTCTCACCAGCACGCGCGGTGAGGATGCCGGCGTCACCTCGTTTTGCCAGTTCCATTGGGAGTACCAAGATGGCCACCTCCGCCGCCGTCCGCGACGACGAGCCCGCGACGAAATTTGCCAAGGACCAGCTCAAATCCATCATCGAGCGCATCGAGCGGCTGGAGGAAGAGAAGAAGGCGATCTCCGACGACATCCGCGACGTCTTCGCCGAAGCCAAGGGCAACGGCTACGACGTCAAGGCGCTGCGCACCATCGTACGCATGCGCAAGCAGGACCCGAACGAGCGCGCAGAGGCCGAGACGATTCTCGAGACCTATATGCAGGCGCTTGGGATGATCTGAGGCGATCAGGCCGCCGCGTCGGCGGTAGGATACCTCGTCCCGCTGCGATTTGCAGCGCACCCAGCTTGGGCAAAATCCGCTCGTCTGCTAGAGTGCTCGGTGAAGGGACCGAGCAATGGATGTGCCTGGACCTGAGCGTAGGCTCGCAGCGGTCCTCGCGGCCGACATGGTCGGCTTTAGCCGGCTCATGGAGGCCGATGAGGCTGGCACGCTTGCGCGCCTCAAGACCCACCGGATCGAGCTGATCGATCCGGCCATTGCCAAAAACCGCGGCCGCATCATCAAGACGACGGGCGACGGCATGCTCGTCGAATTCCATAGCGTTGTCGACGCGGTGCTGTGCGCTGCTGAAATTCAGAACCGGATGGGGCGACGCAATGCCGACGTCCCGCCGCCGCGATGGATACAATTCCGCATCGGCATCAATCTGGGCGACGTGATCGTCGACCAGAACGATATTTTCGGCGACGGCGTCAACGTCGCGGCACGGCTGGAGGCTCTGGCCGAGCCTGGAGGCATCTGCATCTCGAGCGCGGTGCGCGACCAGCTCGGCGAGCGCCTTGATGGCGTTGCATTCGAGGATATCGGCGAGCAGAACGTCAAGAACATCGTCCGTGCGATCCGCGTCTACCGGATACGACTGGAGGAGAGTCCGGCAAGCGCATCTGACGGCACGAGGGGCGCTGCGAAGGCGACCGGCAAGTCGAAGAAGCCGTCCATCGCCGTGCTGCCCTTCGCCAACATGAGCGGCGACCCGGAGCAGGAGTTCTTTGCGGATGGCCTGACCGAAGACATCATCACCGAGCTTTCTCGTTTCCACGACCTGCTGGTGATCTCCCGCAACTCCACCTTTGTGTACAAGGGCAAGGCGGTCAAGGTGCAGGACGTCGGCCGCGAATTCGGCGTCGATTATGTCATCGAGGGCAGTGTGCGAAAGGCCGGAGATCGCGTCCGCGTCACCGTGCAGCTGATCGATGCGGAAACCGACCGGCACATTTGGGCCGAACGCTACGACGGCGAGCTCAAGGACATCTTCGCCATCCAGGACGAGATGACCCGGGCGATCGCGGCCACGTTGCCCGGCCGCGTCGAGGCGGCCACGCACGATCGGGCGAACCGCAAGCCCACGGACAACATGGCGGCTTATGAATGCGTGCTGGCCGCAAAGGTCTTGCACCATCGCTCCAATCGCGAAGACAATGCGCGGGCGCAACTTCTGCTCGACCGGGCGGTCGAACTCGATGCGAACTATGCTCACGCGCACGCGTGGAAGGCGTGCGTCCTGGGCCAGACCTGGGTCTATGGCTGGTGCGCGGATCGCGATGCCACCTTCCAGCAGGTGGCTTCGGAGCTGGAGACCGCGCTGGCCCTCGACGACAATGACAGCGACGTTCACCGTATTCTCGCGGCGCTCAATCTGAACCGCGACGACCATGACAAGGCCACCTACCATCAGGAGCGGGCGCTCGCGCTCAACCCGAACTACGACCTCGTGGTGGTGCAGCAGGGCGAACTGCTGACCTGGCTGGGCCGGCCTGAAGAGGGCATCGACTGGATCAGGAAGGCGATGCGGCTCAACCCGTATCACCCCGAACGCTTCTGGAGCCATCTCGGACGTGCCTATTATTGTGCCGAGAAATACGCCGAAGCTGCCGAGGCCATCTCACGGATCACGCGCCCCGATCACACCCATCACGCGTTCCTCGCCGCGATCTTTGCGCAGATGGGCAACGCGATTGCGGCCCGCGCTCATGCAGCCGAGGTTCTCAAGCGCGAGCCGGCATTTTCAGTGGCCAATCATCTCTCCACCCAGCATTATAAGCGCGACGTCGACCGTCAGCGCTACGAGGCAGGCCTTCTGGGAGCAAGCCTGCCCGCCTGATCCTCGATCCATCCAGGAGGAATCCGTGAGCGAACCGCCGTTGCCGCGCGAGGTGAGCCGAGTCTTCGAGGCTTTTCCGCCGCCGATCCGCCGGCGCCTTCTCGACGTGCGCAAGCTCATCTTGGCGACGGCCAAGGCGCATGCCGAAGTCGGCCGGCTCACCGAAACGCTGAAATGGAACGAGCCTGCCTATCTCACGGAGCAGACCGGCAGCGGCTCCACGATCCGGCTTGGCCGCCTCAAGGACTCCGACCACGCCGCGATTCTGTTCAACTGCAAGACGACGCTGGTCGATACGTTTCGCGAGCGTTTTCCCGATCAGTTCGAATACCGGCAGACCCGGGCGCTGTTGCTGCCATTGTCCGGCAAGCTGCCGAAGCAGGAACTATCAGCCTGCCTGTCGCTGGCGCTGACCTATCATCTGGATCGGCGAGGAAAAAAGAAGGCGCGCTAGGCTGTCAGTCTCAGCGCAACGCGGCGGTGCGGACGACGAAGGACGTCGTCTCGAGCTTGGCGGTGGCGCTGCCCGAGAAACTGTCGCTGGACAGGCCCTGCATGGGATCGTCGCTGAAACCCATCGCGATCACGGCCTGCGGCTTCACGAAATAACCGCGCAACGCAACCGTATCGAGCTCGCCCATCAGCGTCACCGACATCGCGCGGCTGGCGCTTGGCGACAGCATCACGATCTTGAGCCAGATGCTCTCGCCCTTGGCGGCGGAGAGCCGGGTCGCGGTGGCGATCATGCCGCCGGTGCTCTTGCCGACGACCGTGTTGATCTCGGTGGCCGGCGCGGCGTTGCGGGCCGCGGACACCGGGCGCACGCCGCGCGGGATCGGCGCAGAGGCGGCGACGACGTTGGCGCGGTCGACCGGGGAGGCGGAAGCCGGCGCATAGGCCAGTGCCTGATAGGCGGCGTTGGAGACGCTCGCGGTCGGCTGCGGATCGGTGGCGGCGGCAAGCGCCTGGCGCGCCCTCAGGGCTGCGACCTGGGCGGGCGTCGCCTGCTGCGGCGTGGCGGGTGCATCCCAGAAGCCGCGGGCATTGATGATGTCGGCCGGAGTCTCGGGCTTTCCGTCAGAAGATTTGCCGGCAGCCGGCTTGTCAGCGACGGGCGCGGGCTTCGGCTTGGGCGGCGCAACGAGCTGCGCATCGGCCGAAGCGAGCTGGATCGTGGCGGCGACTGACGGCTTGGCGCGGGGCGTCGGGACCGGATCGGCCGGCTTGGCGGCGGCTGCGACCACGGTGGGTGCCGCGGGCTTCTCGGCCGCGCCCTCGTCGTCCTCGTCGCTGCTGGTCGCGGGAGCTGATTTGCCCTTGAACAAGGCGGCGAGGAAGCTCGGCTTGCCGACGGTCGCGGTGTCATCGCCGCGCCGTTCGATGTCGGCCTTGGCGAGCTCATATCCCTTCAGCGGCGTGCCGTCGGTCGGAACGTGGACGGTGCGGCCGTCGGGGAAGACGCGGGCGAGCTGGTCATGCGTCATGCGCGGCCAGTGCCGGATGCTGCCGGTGTCGAGATGCACGAAGGGCGAGCCGGAGGTCGGGTAGAAGCCGACGCCGCCGCGCTGGAGGCGCAGGCCGGCAAAGCGGATCTGCTCCAGCGGCACGCCCGGAATGTAGAAGTCCATCGCATGGCCCAGCATGTGCTGGCTGAAGCGCGCCACGCCCGAGGAGCGCCGGCGGAGCATGGCGTTGGTGGCGGGGGAGCGATAGGAGGAGATGATCTGGATCGGCTGCTTGCCGTCGACGTCGCGATAGACTTCCCAGAGGATATCGAAGAGGTGACGGTCCATGACCGTCTCGTCCTGGGTGCGCCAGTCGCGCAGGAAATGGTTGAGCGTCTTCAGCGCGGCTTCGTCATAGCGGCCATCGCGCTTGAAGGTGACGGTGAGATCTTCGCCGGAGTGGGTGTGGTGGAAGGAGAGCGTCTTGGTCTCGTTCAGCGCGGCGGCGTTATGGACCGAACCGGCAGCCGCAAGCAGCACCAGCGAGGCGAGGCCGATCCGAGATCCGACCTTCACTCCCGCATGGGACAAAGACACCGCAGCGAATTGGCGTGCGAAACCAGCCAGCACGTATGAGCCCACCCAGTCGACGAGCGTTCAAAATGGACCCTCCCGCCAACCCCGTTAGCGCGCGAAAGAGGATGAACGCTTTGTTAAAGCGAGAAGGTTAATTCGAGGTTGACCTTCCCGCCCCCAAAACCAAGTCAGGTTGCGATCCTAACCGGCTCAGTGTGGCGAAAAAACGCCCGCTGCCCGAACCCGGGTGGCGAATGGTTAACGTTAAACGACCCCGTCCATGGGACGGGGTCGTTGATCTCATTGAAGAATTTTATGTGCTGAGGCAGCTCAGCGGGTGAACACCCGCTGTTGCTGAGGCCGGCGGCCGACCGGAGCCGGCGGCGGGGTCGGGGCCCCGAACAGCCGCTCGAAGAAGTTCGGACCGGACGAGCCGAACCCGCCGCCATTATTGGCCACCGCCACGCCGGCCGGCAGCGTCGTCGCCGGGCGCGAATAGCTCGGCTGCGAGTGCGCCACGACGTTTTCGAGGTCCTTGCCGCGGCCGTTCTTCAAGATGTTGATCATGGTCGCGTCGCGGCCATAGACGTCCTTGCGGAATTGCAGCTTGCCGCCGTCATCCACGAAGGCGGTCTGGTAGGTGATGTTGACCGGGATCGGGGTCGGGAATTTCAGGTCCACCTCACCCGAGCCGTACATGCTGCGCACGCGCTCCGGCGTGTACTTCTCGCCCGGCATGGTGATGTTGAGCAGCACGGAGGCGTACTGATCCGGATTCTGCACGCGCATGCAGCCATGGCTGAAGGCGCGATCTTCCCTGGCGAACAGGTTCTTGTCCGGCGTGTCGTGCTGATAGACCAGGAACTTGTTCGGGAAGTTGAAGCGGATGCGGCCGAGCGCGTTGGCTTCACCGGGCGGCTGCGAGATGTGCACCGAGCCGTCACGGTTCTGCTCGAGCTTCAGGCCCATGCGCTGTAGCACGGTCGGGTCCTGCTGCAGCGCCGGCAGATATTCGCCATAGACGATCGACGGCGGGACGTTCCAGGTCGGGTTGACCGTGATGTACTTCATCGTCTCGGTCAGCAGCGGCGTCGCGTGCTGGCCCGGCTTGCCGGTGACGACGCGGGTGGTCCAGAGCTGCTGGCCGCGCTGCATCACCTTCAGCGTGTAGTCGGGAATGTTGAGGATGACATAGGCATCGCCCAGCGAGGGCGCGCCGAGGTCGCGCGGCAGCCAGCGCCAGCGCTCCATGTTCACCAGCACGGTGTCGATCTGCTTGTCGCGCTTCGGGCTGTTCATCGCCTTCACGGTCGGCGCATCGAGCACGCCGGTGGCCTTGATCTCGGCGCCGTCCTGGAACTTTCGCACGGCTTCGGCGACCGTGGCGTCGTAGTGATCGTCGTTGGCGTTCTCGCTGATACCGAGCTTGGCGCGCAGCTGCGGCACGCGCGGATCCTGCATCACGGCTTCCGCCTGCTTCTTGCCCTTGGCGGGCGTGTACTTCAGCGCCGGGCCGTCGGTGATCTCGATCACCGGGCCGTCGCCCTGGCCACGCAGCTGCGCGAGCTTCGCCTTCAGCTCCTTGTAGAGCTTTTGCGGCGGGTTGTAGCTGTCGAGCGCGGCGGAGGCGTCGGCTGCCGTCGAAACCCTGGTCAGCACTTCGTTCGGATCGACCGGATGCTCGGGATAGAGGATGTCGGCGCTGACCTGGGACCAGTGCATGCGGCCGCTCTGCGCCTGGCGCGCATAGTCGAACATGCTGGCGGTGAGCTTCAGCTCGGCATCGGCGAGCGCATCGGGCGTCGTGGCGGCGGCGAAATCCGGCACCGGATAGTCGGCGGGATTAAGACCGTCGGAGGCTGCATCCTTCAGCCGTGCGATCACGCCCTTGGCCGCAGCAGTGAGGTTGCCGGCTTGGGTCCAGACCGGCGCGAAGTCACGGGCGCCGTAGAACTTCTCGACGGCGGCGCGCTCGTTCTTGCGGTCGAGATAGCGCGAAGTCTTGGCGCCCAAGGCGTCCTTGAGCTTGTCGGCGACCGGCTGGTCGGCAGCGGGAACGTTGCTTGCGGCCTTCACGGGCTCGGCGGCCGGGGTCGCTGCTGCCGCCGCAGGTGCAGCGGGGGTGGCCGCCGGTGCTGCTGCGGTATCAGACTTGGCAGATTCAGGTTTGGCAGATTCAGCTTTGGCAGGTTCAGATTTGGCCGGCTCGGATTGGGCGGCTTCAGATTTGGCGGGCTCGGCCTTCGCGGGTTCGGTCTTTACGGATTCGGTCTTTGCGGATTCGGTCTTGGCCGTCTCGCTCTTCGGAGCGTCGGCTGCGGGCGTCGTGGCGACGTCGGACGGCTTGGTCTCGACCTTCCCGGGGGCCGGAGCGGCTTCGGCCTTCGCGGGCTCCTTCGCAGTTTCCTTGGTGGCTTCCTTCGGCGCGTCCTGGACGGTGGCGGTGGCGTCGAGCTTGATGTCGGATGCGGTCGGGGGCGGGACGTTTGCAGGCTCGGGGCGCGGGATCGCGGCTTCGATCGCGAGCTCGGCGGCGCTGCTGCGCGCCTGATCCTGTGCCAGCGCCGAGCCGGCCGATACCGTGAAGAAGGTCGCCGCGACCGTCATCAAGACACGGTCGAAGCCTGCACGGTGGTTCAAACAGTCACGCATTGTGTCGCACCCCTTGGGTGAACTGCCCCTCGTGGAACAGCTTTCGTTATCGCCTGATTGAGTTTCGGCTGAATCGCGCCGGCCTCGAAAGTCGCACGCCTGCACGCAACGATTCCTACGCAGACGATATACGGGCCCCGTTTTTGCGGCCAGCGCTACCCGGGACAACTCACGACAAACTGACGTCAAGGAAGCCTGTTTGCAACGGATTGTGCGGCTTCATCGCGTGCTTTTCCCGGTCTCTGTCACTTCCAAGTCACGGTTTGGCTTGCTGCCGAATTTTGCCGTAATTCAACGGGTTGCGGGCACAATGTCTGGCCGCGCGAACCTCTGTTCGCATGAGGTTCAGTGCGTCTCCTCGCCGCTTTTTCCGCCATGGCCGGGAACCCCGGCTTCGTCGAGTTTGCGATAGAGCGTGGACCTGCCGATTTTGAGGCGACGCGCCACCTCGGACATCTGTCCGCGGTAGTGCGAGATCGCGAAGCGGATGATCTCGTTCTCCATGTCCTCCAATGGTCGGACATCGCCGGTGGAGGTCAACATCGAGAGAGACCCCGCCAGCGGCAGCGGCACGATCGGTATTTCATTACCCGAGACCAGCGAGGGCGCTGCGGTCGGCTCGATCATCAGCGGCGCGGTCGGAATTTCCGTTGCGGTGGGCGGATGCGAGGCTAGCAACGGGAAATCGTCGAGACCGAGCTGGTCGCTCTCGCTCATCACCACCGCGCGGTAGACCGCATTTTCGAGCTGGCGGATGTTGCCAGGCCAGTCGAGCTGGGCGAGATGCGCCATGGCCTCGCCGCTAACGCCGGAGATGGGGCGGTTCTCCTCGGCGGCAAAGCGCGCCAGGAAATGCCGCAGCAGATGCGGGATGTCCTCGCGCCGGGCCCTGAGTGAAGGGATCGTCAGCGGCAGCACATGCAGGCGGTAGAACAAATCCTCCCGGAAATGTCCCTGCTTCACCCGGTCCAGAAGCTTGCGATTGGTCGCGGAGATGATGCGGACGTCGACCTTCACGGGCTTGCGGCCGCCGACCGGCTCGACTGCGCCTTCCTGCAGTGCGCGGAGCAATTTGACCTGCGCGGTCAGCGGCAGCTCGCTGACCTCGTCCAGGAACAGCGTGCCGCCATGGGCCTCGAGGAATTTGCCGGTATGCCGCTCGGTCGCGCCGGTGAACGCGCCCTTCTCGTGGCCGAACAGGATGGACTCGACGAGGTTGTCGGGGATCGCGCCGCAATTGACTGCGACGAACGGCTTTGCCTTGCGCTCGCCGCTGCCGTGAATGGCGCGTGCGAACATCTCCTTGCCGACGCCGGACTCGCCTTCGATCAGCACCGGGATCGAGGAGTTCGCCGCCTTCTGGGCCGCGCGCATCACGCTCGCCATCGCTTCGGCGCGCGTGATGATGTCGGAGAAGGTCAGCCGGCCCTCGCGGCTGTGACGGATGCGTTGCAATTCGCCCTTGAGTGCGGAGGCGTTGAGCGCGTTGCGCAACGAGACCTGAAGCCGCTCGAGGCCGACGGGCTTGACCACGAAATCGGCAGCGCCGGCGCGCATCGCCGAGATCACGTTGTCAATGCCGCCATGGGCGGTCTGCACGACGACAGGGACGCTGAGGCCCGCCTCGCGGATTTTCGCCAGTACGCCCATGCCATCGAGGCCGGGCATGACGAGATCGAGGATCACGGCGTCGATAACGGGTGCATCGGGCGCGGTGAGGGCTGCGATCGCGGCGTCGCCGGACTCGACGACGATCGTCTCATAGCCGCATTTCTGCACCATGTTCTCGACCAGACGGCGGGCCACGGCGTCGTCGTCGGCGATCAAAATACTGGCAGCCATGGTGCTCCCCGCACGCTACTACTATCTGTCTCGAATCGGGTCACTCTGGCCGAAGCCGATTAACGCACTCTTAAACCTTGATGCCCTCGCCCGCCGCAGCGTTTGTTGAACACAGGTTTCCCACACAATGACTTCGCGCTCCAAGACCGCCCTTAACAAGACCGCCCTTAGCAAGACCGCTCTTAAAAAGACTGCTCTTCGCAAACCAGCCACCAAGCAATCCGCTGCCAAGAAATCTGCCGTCAAGGCAAAGCCCTCCAAATCTTCGCCCGCAAAGTCTGCGGGCAAGACCGGCAAGCTTCCGGAGTGGAACCTTGCCGATCTCTATTCCGGGATCGATGCGCCGGAAGTGGCGCGCGATCTCGAAACGATGGATGCCGATTGCGTCGCCTTCGAGACGGACTACAAAGGCAAGCTCGCAACAGGCACAGCAAACGAAGATGGCGGAAAATGGCTCGCGGAAGCCGTGCGACGCTATGAGGCGATCGACGATCTCGCCGGCCGTCTCGGCTCCTTTGCCGGCCTCGTCCACGCCGGCGACAGCGTGGACCCTGCGATTTCAAAGTTTTACGGCGACGTTTCCGAGCGGCTGACGGCGGCGTCGACGCATCTTCTGTTCTTTGCGCTCGAGCTCAACCGCGTCGATGACGATATTTTGAACCGCGCGATGCAAGCCGCCGAGCTCGCGCACTACCGTCCGTGGATCGAGGATCTGCGCAAGGAGAAGCCGTATCAGCTCGACGACAAGCTCGAGCAGCTCTTCCTCGAGAAGGCGCAAACCGGCTATTCGGCCTTCAACCGGCTGTTCGACCAGACCATCTCCAGCCTGCGCTTCAAGGTCGGGCCCAAGGAGCTCGCGATCGAGCCGACGCTGAACCTCCTGCAGGACCGCGACGGTGCCAAGCGCAAGGCGGCGGCGGAAGCGCTTGCGAAAACCTTCAAGGCCAATGAGCGCACATTCGCGCTGATCACCAACACGCTCACCAAGGACAAGGACATCTCCGACCGCTGGCGCGGCTTCAAGGATGTCGCGGACTCCCGCCACTTGAACAACCGCGTCGAGCGCGAGGTGGTGGATGCGCTGGTCGCCTCGGTCCGCGCGGCCTATCCAAAACTGTCGCATCGCTACTACGCGCTGAAGGCGAAGTGGTTCGGCAAGAAGCGACTGGCTTATTGGGACCGCAACGCACCGCTGCCGTTCGCCGCGACCGATACCATCGGCTGGCCTGATGCGCGCAACATGGTGCTGTCGGCCTATCGCGGCTTCTCGCCAAAAATGGCCGATATCGCCGAGCGCTTCTTCACCGACCGCTGGATCGACGCGCCGGTGCGCCCGGGCAAGGCGCCTGGCGCCTTCTCGCATCCGACCACGCCGTCGGCACACCCTTACGTGCTGATGAACTACCAGGGCAAGCCGCGCGACGTGATGACGCTCGCGCATGAGCTCGGCCACGGCGTGCACCAGGTGCTGGCGGCGAAGAACGGCGCGCTGATGGCGCCGACGCCGCTGACACTGGCCGAGACCGCCAGCGTGTTTGGCGAGATGCTGACCTTCCGGCGGCTGCTGGCGCAGACCAAGAGCGCAAAGCAGCGCCAGGCGCTGCTCGCCGGCAAGGTCGAGGACATGATCAATACCGTGGTGCGGCAAATCGCGTTCTATTCGTTCGAGCGCGCGGTCCACACCGAGCGCAAGAACGGCGAACTCACCGCGACGCGGCTCGGCGAGCTCTGGCTATCGGTGCAGGGCGAGAGCCTGGGGCCGGCGATCGAGATCAAGGCGGGCTACGAGAACTATTGGATGTACATCCCGCACTTCATTCACTCGCCGTTCTATGTCTATGCCTATGCCTTCGGCGATTGCCTCGTGAACTCGCTCTATGCCGTTTACGAGAACGCGGCCGAGGGTTTTGCCGAGCGTTATCTCGACATGCTCGCCGCCGGCGGCACCAAGCACTACTCCGAGCTGCTGCGCCCGTTCGGGCTCGACGCCAAGGACCCGAAATTCTGGGACGGCGGGCTTTCGGTCATCGCCGGCATGATCGATGAGCTGGAGGCGATGGGCTGAGGTGGCGGAGCGCCGTTTTTTTGCGGATGAATCGATGTAAAACATCTGTTGAACCGCCATCCGATCTGTGTTATACATATGTACAACACAGATCATTGGATGACGGTTCAGTGGGTGGAAGGCCATGAAGATTGAGATCAAGAAGATCGGCAATTCGGATGGTGTGCTGCTGCCGCGCGAGTTGATGCAGCGGCTCGATCTCAAGCGCGGACAGCAATTGCACATCGTGGAATTGCCGGGCGGCGGCTTTCAGGCGCTGCCATACGATCCTGATTTCGAGCGGACGATGGAAATCGCCGACGAGATCATGGACAAGTACCGCGACACGCTTGCCGCGCTCGCGAGGTAATGAGCGAGCCCCAAGAGCCGCTCTGGGTCACCTGCAAGCAGGCTATCGCAATTCACAGCCGGCAACTGCGCCGATTTGGCGGTGCGCCGGGATTGCGCGACGAAGGCATGCTGCGCTCGGTGCTGGAGCGGCCCATCAACAGATGGCGCTATGAGCAGGCCGGGCTCGATGAACTCGCTGCAGCCTATGCATTCGGGCTCGCGAAGAACTACGCATTCGTCGATGGAAACAAGCGTATCGCCTTCACGGCGATGATGATCTTCCTTCACAAGAATGGGGTGGCCTTCGGTCCCGATCCTGCGCAAGCGACGACCATCATCCTCTCCCTCGCCGCCGGCGAGGTCAGCGAGCAGAGTCTTGCGCGCTGGATCCGCGACAATCTGGATTCCAAATGACCTGATTTGCGGGAAAACCGCTCTTCCGTGCCGTTGCCCTGCCCGATTGTTTGCGCTATTGCCAGCCTTGAATTCGACTTTCGACTGGGGACGATCCATGGCTGACCATAGCGAAGTGGCCTACACCACGGCCGACGGCAACGACTACGTTGCCCACGAGCAGACCTATGAGGGCTTCATCAAGCTGGTGAAGTACGGCACGGCCTCGGTCGCGCTCATCGTCATCCTGATGGCGATCTTCCTGACCTGATCTGCCGCCTGCCGCACCGCCAGCGTTGCCGGTGCCCATAATATTTGCATCCAAGCCGGTCCCAAAACCGGTATCCAACGTTGCGGGAGTAACGCTAAGTTTGCGCGCGCGCTTTTTCGCGCGTCGCCGGAGGGCCTATGAAGATCGCCGTTGCCAAGGAAATCGATCCGTCGGAGCCGCGTGTTGCCGCTTCGCCTGATACGGTGAAGAAGTTTAAGGCGCTGGGCGCCGAGATCGCCGTCGAGCCGGGCGCCGGCCTCAAATCGGGCCTGCCGGATTCCGAGTTCACCGCCGTGGGCGCCACGGTCAGCGCCGATGCGCTTGTTGACGCCGACATCATCATCAAGGTGAAGCGCCCCGAGGCGTCCGAGCTTTCGCAATACAAGCGCGGCGCGCTCGTCATCGCCATCATGGACCCCTATGGCAACGAGGCCGCGCTGAAGACGATCGCCGATGCCGGCGTGTCCGCTTTCGCGATGGAATTGATGCCGCGCATCACCCGCGCGCAGGTGATGGACGTGCTGTCGTCGCAGGCCAACCTCGCCGGCTACCGCGCCGTGATCGAGGGTGCCGAGGCCTTCGGCCGCGCCTTCCCGATGATGATGACCGCCGCCGGCACCGTGCCTGCTGCCAAGGTGTTCGTGATGGGCGTCGGCGTCGCCGGTCTCCAGGCGATCGCGACCGCGCGCCGTCTCGGCGCCATCGTCACGGCCACCGACGTGCGGCCCGCGACCAAGGAGCAGGTCGAATCGCTGGGCGCAAAATTCCTCGCCGTCGAGGACGAGGAGTTCAAGAACGCGCAGACCGCCGGCGGTTACGCCAAGGAGATGTCCAAGGAATATCAGGCCAAGCAGGCCGCGCTCACCGCCGAGCACATCAAGAAGCAGGACATCGTCATCACCACCGCGCTGATTCCGGGCCGGCCCGCGCCGAAGCTCGTCTCGGGCGAGATGGTCAAGTCGATGAAGCCGGGTTCGGTGCTGGTCGATCTCGCCGTCGAGCGCGGCGGCAATGTCGAGGGTGCCAAGGCCGGTGAGGTCGTCGACCTCGATGGCATCAAGATCGTCGGCTACACCAACGTTGCCGGCCGCGTGGCGGCGTCCGCTTCCAGTCTCTATGCGCGAAATTTGTTCAATTTCATCGAAACCATGGTCGACAAGGGTAGCAAGGCCCTGGCCGTGAACTGGGACGACGAATTGGTCAAAGCCACCGCGCTGACCAGGGACGGCGCCGTAATCCACCCGAACTTCCGGCCCAAATCATCTTAATCGGGTTTAAGGAGAGCCGCCATGGAGCATGTTGCACAGGTCGTCGACCCCTTCGTCTTCCGGCTGTCGATTTTCGTCCTCGCCGTCTTCGTCGGCTATTTCGTGGTGTGGTCGGTGACACCGGCGCTGCACACGCCGCTGATGAGCGTGACCAATGCGATCTCCTCGGTGATCGTGGTCGGCGCGCTGCTTGCCGGCGGCGTCGCCAACGTATCGAGCGGTTCGGGCTGGGCGCGCGCCTTCGGCTTCGTCGCGCTGATCTTTGCCTGCATCAACATCTTCGGCGGCTTCCTTGTCACCCAGCGCATGCTGGCGATGTACAAGAAGAAGTCGAAGTAAGCGGCCACCTCGGGCTGATGGGATCAATGGGGACCTGAGATGAGCGCTAACCTCTCTGCATTTTTGTATCTCGTGGCGGGAGTGCTGTTCATCCTGTCGCTGCGCGGGCTGTCGAGCCCCGCTTCGTCGCGCCAGGGCAATCTGTTCGGCATGATCGGCATGGCGATCGCGGTCGCCACCACGCTGGCCAACCATCCGCCCGCGGACGGTCTCGCCTGGGTACTCGTCATCGTCGGCATCGCCATCGGTGGTGCGATCGGCGCGGTGATCGCGCGTCGCGTGCCGATGACGTCGATGCCGGAACTGGTCGCCGCCTTCCACTCGCTGGTCGGCATGGCGGCGGTGCTGGTCGCCGCCGGCGCGTTCTACGCGCCCGAGGCCTTCGACATCGGCACGCCCGGCAACATCCATGCGCAGAGCCTGGTCGAAATGTCGCTCGGCGTCGCCATCGGTGCGCTGACCTTCACCGGCTCGGTGATCGCGTTCCTGAAGCTGTCCGCGCGTATGAGCGGCGCCCCGATCATCCTGCCGTTCCGCCACATCATCAACATCGCGCTCGCCGCGGCGCTGGTGTTCTTCATCGTCGGTCTGGTCTTAACCGGCAGCGCGTTCGACTTCTGGATGATCGTCATCCTGGCGCTGGCGCTCGGCGTGCTCATGATCATCCCGATTGGCGGCGCCGACATGCCGGTCGTGATCTCGATGCTGAACTCCTACTCGGGCTGGGCCGCGGCCGGCATCGGCTTCACGCTGGGCAACTCCGCGCTGATCATCACCGGCGCGCTTGTGGGTTCCTCCGGCGCGATCCTGTCCTACATCATGTGCCACGCGATGAACCGCTCCTTCATCTCGGTCATCCTTGGTGGTTTTGGCGGCGAGACGGCAGCCGCTGGTGGCGGTGGCTCGGGCGAGCAGAAGCCCGCCAAGCTCGGCTCGGCGGATGACGCGGCCTTCATCATGAAGAACGCGCAGAAGGTCATCATCGTGCCCGGCTATGGCATGGCGGTGGCGCAGGCCCAGCATGCGCTGCGGGAAATGGGCGACATCCTGAAGAAGGAAGGCGTCGAGGTGAAGTACGCCATTCATCCCGTCGCGGGCCGCATGCCCGGCCACATGAACGTGCTGCTGGCCGAGGCCAACGTGCCCTATGACGAGGTGTTCGAGCTCGAGGACATCAACTCCGAATTCGCGCAGGCCGATATCGCCTTCGTGATCGGCGCCAACGACGTCACCAACCCGGCGGCCGAAGAGGACAAGACCTCGCCGATCTACGGCATGCCCGTGCTCCAGGTCTGGAAGGCCGGCACGGTGATGTTCATCAAGCGGTCACTGGCGTCGGGTTATGCCGGTATCGACAATCCGCTGTTCTACCGCGACAACACCATGATGCTGCTCGGCGACGCCAAGAAGGTTACCGAGAACATCGTCAAGGCGATGTAAGCCGGAGAGCCGGCGCAGCGATGACAGTCCTGAAATGGATCGCCATCGTCGTTGCCGCCGGCTATCTCGCAGGTCTCGTCCTGCTCTACGTGAAGCAGCGCGACATGCTGTTTCCGATCCCGACGACCGAGCGCAAGGCGCCGGCCGCTGCGGGGCTTCCGGAGGCTGAGGAGCACGTCCTTACCACATCCGACGGCGAGAAGGTCATCGTCTGGCACGCGCCGGCCAGGTCTGGCCGTCGCGTGGTGCTGTTCTTTCCCGGCAACGGCGATTTCCTCGCCGGACGCGTCAGCCGCTTCAAGGGCATCATTGCCGACGGCACCGGTCTCGTCGCGCTGTCCTATCGCGGTTATGCCGGCTCGACCGGCGCGCCGAGCGAGCAGGGCCTGCTGCGGGACGCCGCGGCCGCCTATGCCTTTGCGACAGAGCGCTATGACGCAGCGCGGATCGTGGCGTGGGGGTTCTCGCTCGGGACCGGCGTTGCGGTCGCAATCGCATCTGAGCATCCAGTCGGTAAATTGATCCTGGAGGCGCCCTACACCTCGACGGTCGACATCGCCGCGCCGCTGTTTCGCTTCATCCCGGTTCGTCTCCTGATGCGCGATCAGTTTCACTCCGATGAGCGCATCGCACGCGTCGCGATGCCGCTTCTGATCATGCATGGCACCAGCGATCAGGTGATTCCCATCAGATTCGGAGAGCAATTGTTTGCGCTCGCCCGCGGCCCCAAGCAGCTGGTGCGGTTTCCCGGCGGGGGACACGAAAATCTCGATGATTTCGGGGCGTTGGAAACGGCGCGGCAATTCGTCAACGGCGGTTGAGGGCTGACGCGCGCGATCTTCTCGCGCATACTCTGCCCCCAATTGCTTGAAGGAATTGTTGGCATGAGCGCACACGGACCGATGCCGCGGTCGTCCTGGATCTTCCCCGCCCTCGCGGTGCTGCTATTCCTGATCGTCACCGCCACCGGCTACGGCTTCACCCTGACGGCCGGCGGCGGCCTGTTCGCGATCGTCCTGCTGGTGATCCTGTTCGGCACCGTGTTCGCGGCCGTGCATCATTCCGAGGTGATCGCCGAGCGGATCGGCGAGCCGTTCGGCACGCTGCTGCTCACGCTCGCGGTCACCATCATCGAGGTCGCGCTGATCACCACCATCATGCTGGGCGACAAGCCGGCGCCGGAGCTTGCGCGCGACACCGTCTTCGCGGTGGTGATGATCGTCTGCAACGGCCTCGTCGGCCTCTGCGTCTTCATCGGCGGACTTCGCTACCGCGAGCAGGGCTTTCAGGTCTCCGGCGCCAACGTCTATCTCAGTGGGCTGATTGCACTGGCGACCATCACACTGATCATGCCCAATTACACGCTCACGACGCCCGGCCCGGTCTATTCGGCGCTTCAGCTCGGCTTTGTCGATGTCGTCACGATCGTGCTGTATGGCGTGTTTCTCTATACCCAGACCGTCCTGCACAAGGACTACTTCGTTCACGAGCGGGTGGACGGCGAGAGCGGGACCGCCCATCTGTCGGGCAAGATGCTGGCCCTCAGCATCGCGCTGCTGCTGATCTCGCTGCTGGCCGTCGTTCTCCTCGCCAAGAAGTTTTCGCTGGTGGTGGACGCCGTCGCCGACAGGATCGGCGCGCCGCCGGCGTTTGCGGGCCTTCTGGTCGCGCTTCTGATCTTGATGCCGGAGGGCGTCTCCGCGATCGCCGCGGCCCGCAAGAACGACCTCCAGAAGAGCATTAACCTGGCGCTCGGTTCCTCGCTGGCGACCATCGGCCTGACCATCCCGGCGGTCGGGATCGCCACCTACGCACTCGACCAGCAACTCGTGCTGGGCTTGAACCCCGCGAACACGGCGCTGCTGTTCCTGACATTCCTGTTGAGCATGCTGACCTTCGGCACCGGCAGGACCAATGTCCTGTTCGGGCTGGTCCATATGGTGGTATTTGCCGTCTACGTGTTCATGGTTTTCGTACCCTGACCCGATTCCCCAGGAGGGTTCCGATGCTTGCCGCCAAGTCCGAGGCCAAGTCCGAGGTTCAGGTCGACAATGACGAGGTCCGGGTGACCGAATGGCGGCTTGCCCCGGGCAGCGCGACCGGGCATCACACCCACGGAATGGACTACGTGATCGTTCCCGTCGTGGCCGGCGAAATGACCATCGTGGCGCCCAATGGGGAGCGCTCCAAGGCGCAGCTTGCGGCCGGAAAATCCTATTTCCGCAAGGCCGGCGTCCAACACGACGTGCTTAACGAAACCGCAACCGAGATCGTGTTCCTTGAGATTGAGCTGAAGCCAAGGTACGCGTAACCTTTGCCATCGATCCGTCGCAGTTGATCCCTTACAATGCCCCAAAGTTCCCGCATCAGATCGCGCGGGGAGTGGCCGAGAAATGTTGAAATACCTCGCTAAAATTTCGATGGATATTTTCCCCTCGGTGCTCGCGACGATCATCGGGGCCTACATCGTCAATCATTACATCAACGCCAGGCCGGCGGCGGATACGCCAGCCTCGGTGATGGCGCCTGCCGATGCCGGCAAGAGCGGCAAACCCGCCGATGTGGCCAACCTCCCGGCCCCCGGCGTCAAGGCCAAGGGCGTCTCCGAGAAGAGCATTTCCGACAAGAGCGCGTCGGACAAGCCGGCGGCCGAGAAGCCTGCCGAGACCAAACCTGCCGAGTCCAAACCTGCCGAGTCCAAGGCTGCGGACGTGGCGCCCGGCGAGACCGCTTCGCACAGCCGTACCGCGGCCCATGAGAAGGCAGTGGCCAAGTCCACCCCGGCTGCGCCGACCGCCGCGCCGGTGGTCGAGGCCAATTCGGCGGCGGCTGCGGCTTCCCCGGCAGCGACTCCCGATGCCAACGATCTGGCACGGGCCGCCATCGAGCGCCTGCGCAAGTCGCCTGAGGGCAAGGCTGCTGAGAAGGCCGCAGAGGCCAAATCTTCCGAAATCAAGCCCGTCGAGGCCAGGTCTTCTGAAACCAGGTCTTCTGAAACCAAGGCTTCTGAAACCAAGGCGACCGAGAGGACGCCAGAGCCTGCCGTCCAGGAAGCCTCCCGCACCCCGGAAGCGCCCCGCGTTGTGACTGCGGTGCCGTCGATGGTGCGCCCGTTGCCGCCGCCGATCAATGTGTCGACGCCGTCACCTGAGGCCTATGGCAATGGCGGCGCGTCGCAGGCGAATCCCTCTTACACGGCCTCAGTCGGCAATGACGACCCGAATCGGCTGACGCCGCCGGCCGATATTCCGGTCCCGATGATCGCGCCGCCGCTCGATCTGCGCGCCGATGCCGGCGCGACCACGCCACGGCCGAAGACCAATGTCGCCGACGAAATGCTCTCGGGCATGAAGTCGATGTTCCACGCCGTTCTGCCGAAGAGCGCCACGCCCGATTAGCTCCAAGAGACCGTCAGCCGCCGACGCGGGCCAAGCCGCTGCGAGCGGCGTCATCGCGTGGGCGCAGGCTGACTGCCTTGTTGTAGGACGCCGCCGCCTTGGTCTTGTCGCCCAGCCGCTCATAGGCCTGCCCCCGAATCGTCCAGACCTGGGCGTTGTGCGGATCGGCCTCGGAGGCCTCGTCGAGATCGGCCGCCGCCTCCTTGACCTTGCCGATGGCAAGATAGCTGACGGCGCGGCCGAGCAGCGGTTCGGCTTTCTGTGGATTCAGTCCACTTGCGGCACCGAAATCGGCGATCGCGAAGTCGTGCTCATTGTTGCTCTGATAGAGCAGGGCGCGGCCATAAAGGGCCTGGGCATTGTAAGGATCGAGTGCGACCGCGCGATTGAACTCGTCGAGCGCTGCCTGCGTCTCGCCCGACTTGGCCAGTGCCTGGGCTTTTGTCGTGTGGGTCTGGGCTTCGGTGACGTTGGCGGCGCTGACTGCGCTATCCGGGGTGGCCGCCGCCGTGGGCGCTTCCTGTGGCTTGTCCTTCTCGGGCATCAGCGAGCCCAGGTCGAAGGAGCAGCCGCATAATGCGATCCCCACCAAGGTCAGCGCAAGCGGCTGGCGCCAGATCCGGCGCAACCGCGCCAAGCCGGGCTCGGGGAAAGGGGAGGCCATCTACGGTTCGCTCGCGCTGGTGCCGCATCTGTAGTGCCCCATCCCAGAAAGGCACTGCTCACAAAATAATAACGCGGGCCGGGGGCCCGCGTCATTGAAAACTCAGTCCTGCAACTTCGGCAAGATCAGCGCGGTCCGCGCGGACCTGCACCTGCACCCGGGCCGCTGCGGCCGCCACGATCGCCGCCGGGGCCGGCGCCGAACACCGGCTTCGGCTTCATCGGCAACAGGCCTTCACGCTGCAGCTTCTTGCGGGCCAGCTTGCGCGCACGGCGCACGGCTTCGGCCTTTTCGCGAGCCTTCTTCTCGGAGGGCTTCTCGTAGTGACCGCGGAGCTTCATCTCGCGGAAAATACCCTCGCGCTGCATCTTCTTCTTCAGCGCCTTGAGGGCTTGGTCGACATTGTTATCGCGAACGAGAACCTGCACGCGGCATCCTCTTCAGTGGATCGGATTTGAATTCTGGTAGGCCATGGGGGACGGCAAAAAGCGCAAGCCCTTAACCTTGAGCGCGCGGATGTATCAGACAAAACCCACGATGTCCACCGGCCAAGCGGGATTTCGGGCCAAGTTCAGCCACTAAATGCGGCGAAAATGCTCTCTCGCGGCCCCGATTTGGGAGATTCGGCGCCAGGACGGGGGCCGCGACGGACATAGTTCCGGAATCTTTGGAAATCAGGGGAGACGCTACATGGATATGAAGAAATACGCTGCCGAGGCCATCGGCACGTTCTGGCTCACATTCGCAGGCTGCGGCAGCGCGGTCATCGCGGCCGGCTTTCCGCAAGTCGGCATCGGCCTGGTCGGCGTGTCCCTGGCCTTCGGCTTGAGCGTCGTCACCATGGCCTATGCGATCGGCCATATCTCGGGCTGCCATCTCAATCCGGCCGTCACGGTCGGCCTTGCCGCCGGAGGACGCTTTCCGCCAGGCCAGATCCTGCCTTACGTGATCGCGCAGGTCTGCGGAGCGATTGTCGCCGCCGAACTGCTCTATGTGATCGCCAGCGGCGCGCCCGGATTCGACGTCGCCAAGGGCTTCGCCTCCAACGGCTATGGCGCGCATTCGCCCGGCCAGTACAGCATGGTCGTCTGCTTCGTCACCGAGGTGGTGATGACCATGATGTTCCTGTTCGTCATCATGGGCTCGACTCACGGCCGCGCGCCCGCTGGCTTTGCGCCGCTCGCGATCGGACTTGCGCTGGTGATGATCCATCTCGTCAGCATCCCCGTCACCAACACGTCGGTGAATCCGGCGCGCAGCACCGGCCCCGCGCTGTTCGTCGGCGGCTGGGCGCTTTCGCAGCTCTGGCTGTTCTGGGTCGCACCGTTGATCGGTGGCGCGCTCGGCGGGGTGATCTATCGCTGGCTCAGCGAGGAGCCCTCAGGCACCGTCGCGGGCGTGAAGACGGCCTAACCAAAAAACGGGATCGCAGCTTTGCTGCGGTCCCTTCACTTGCTTCTTGAAGATCTGACTTCTGTGACGTGGCCCATCTTGCGGCCGGGGCGCGGTGCGCCCTTGCCGTAGATGTGGACGGTCGCGCCCGGCACGCTCAGCCAGCTCTCGTAATCGTTGATCTCGTCGCCGATCAGATTGGTCATGGTGACGATTTCGCCGTGGCGCACCGGCTTGCCGAGGGGCCAGCCGGCAATGGCGCGGATGTGCTGCTCGAACTGGGAGACCGACGCGCCGTCGAGCGTCCAGTGTCCGGAATTGTGCACGCGCGGAGCGATCTCGTTGACCAGCACCTTCGGCCCGGTGCCGTTGGCAAGCACGAACATCTCGACGGCGAGCACGCCGACATAGTCGAGCGCAGTCGCGATCTTGCCGGCGATGCTGCGCGCCTCTTCGGCCAGCGCGTCCGGGATCGGCGCAGGCGCGCGGGAAATCTTCAGAATGTGGTCGCGATGCTCGTTTTCGGTGACGTCGAAGCATTCGACCTGGCCGGCGGCCGAGCGTGCGGCGATCACGGAGATCTCGCGCTCGAACGGCACGAAGGCTTCCAGAATCGCCGATTTGGTTGCGAGGCTGGTCCAGATCTTCGCGATGTCGTCGCCATCGCGGATCATGACCTGGCCCTTGCCGTCATAGCCGAAGCGGCGGGTCTTCAGCACGGCGGGGAGGCCGATCCTGGCGATCGCCTCGCGCAGCGATGCGACCGAGGTGACGTCGGCGTAAGCCGCGGTGCCGATGCCGAGCCGCGTCACGAAATCCTTCTCGGCCAGTCGGTCCTGGGTGGTCTCGAGGACCTTGCGGTTGGGCAGCACCGGACGGCGCGCGTCAAGCACCATGGCGGCCGCGGCCGGCACGTTCTCGAATTCGTAGGTGATGACGTCGACGTCGTGGGCGAACAGCTCGAGCGCCTCGACGTCGGCATATTCAGCGCAGGTTGCGTTCAGCACGACGTCGAAGGCCGGCGAATCCGGATCGGGCGAGAACACCTGGCAACGCAGGCCGAGCCGCGCCGCTGCCATGGCCAGCATCCGTCCGAGTTGTCCGCCGCCGAGGATTCCGATGGTGTCGCCGGGCTTCAGCTTCACCTGCTTTGCGTCAGTCACGCCTTGTCCTCCGGGCGCTCGGCAACCGCCTCGGTCTGAGCCTTGCGCCAGGTCGCCAGGCGGTCGGACAGGGCTGGATCGGACAGCGCCAGCACGGACGCCGCGAGCAGAGCCGCGTTGATCGCGCCGGCCTTGCCGATCGCGAGCGTGCCGACCGGAATGCCGGCGGGCATCTGAACGATCGAATAGAGCGAATCGATGCCCTTCAGCGTCCTGGACTCGACGGGCACGCCGAACACCGGCAGTTCCGTCAGCGCCGCGGCCATGCCGGGCAGATGTGCGGCGCCCCCGGCGCCGGCGATGATGACCTTGAAACCGGCCGCCTTGGCGCCCTTGGCGAAACTAAAGAGCCGGTCGGGGGTGCGGTGGGCCGAAATGATGCGGGCGTCGGAGGTGACACCAAGCGCTGTGAGCGTGTCGGCGGCGTGCCGCATCGTCTCCCAGTCCGACTGGCTTCCCATGATGATGGCGATCGGCGCGGTCATGACGTCAATTGTGCTCGGAAAACAGAAAGATAGGCCAGATTAACGGTTCCGGCCGGCGGCTCGCAAGGCGGTGGCAAGGAGAAGCGAATGCACTATCCTGTCTTGGTGAATCCCCGCAAGCCTTCATTGAGCAGGATGCCCATGAAGAAACCAAGAAGGGCGACCGCTGCGAAGGCCAAAAAAGGCCGAAAAGCCAGCGGGCGCCGAACGAAAACTGCACCCAAGCGGGCGGCGGCTGCGCCGCGGCGCCGCGCGCCCGCAGTTCGCGCCGCCAAAGAAACGAGCAAGGACAGCAAGGCGACCATCCGCGGCCTGCGGACCAAGCTCACCCAGGCGCTGCGGCGCGTCGCCGAGCTGGAGGCGGCGGCCGACACCGATTTCCTGCTGGACATACCCAACCGGCGCGGCTTCGAGCGCGAGCTCCAGCGCGCCATCGCCTACATGAAACGCTACCGCGCCAGCGGCGCGCTGATCGTGCTCGACGTCGACCGGTTGAAGCCGATCAACGATTCCTTCGGTCATGGCGCCGGCGACGAGGTGCTGAAGGCGATCGCCGCGACGCTGACACGGCAGATCCGCGCCTCCGACGTGGTCGGCCGTCTCGGCGGTGACGAGTTTGCCCTGCTGTTGTGGAATCTCAGCGAGACCGATGCCAAGGCGAAGGCTGTCATCTTCGAGCAGGCGATCGACGATTTGTCGTTCGTCTTTCGCGGCCAGCAGGTGAGCGCGGGCGCCTCCGCCGGTGTCGCGCCGCTCGGTGCGCAGTCCGATGCGGTCCGCGCGCTGGAGGAAGCCGACGCTGCCATGTATGTGCGCAAGGCGCACCGGCGGCACGAGCCGCGGAATCAGGCTTGTCAGCAGCTGACTTAGAGCGTTGCGAGATCTTCCGGCACGTTGCCGAATTTGCGCAGCAGCGTGGCGTCACCGAATTCGCCCGTCATGGGATCGCCGCTGCGGCTGAATGCGACCGCGCCGATATGGCCGGCACCATGCGCCAGTGCCTCGGCGCGCCGCAGTGCGGCTGTCGAGCTCTGGCATTCCTCGGCGGCGCCCGCGACAGGCGATCCGTCGGCATCGATCAGGAAGGGCATTGCAACGTAGTAGGTCACGTCCGACATGGCGTTGCTCCAGTGTTGAGCTCAAGCGGCGCTACTTTTGCTCCGCATCTTGCTGCGCGAGGTCTCGGGAATGCAGCCGGCCGAAATCGCCGCCTTCAATTCTTCCAGCTCGGCTTCGAGGTATTCGTTGGCCATGATCAGCGCCTTGATGGTGCTGCGCAGATTGCCGTCGCACATCGCGATCGCCTGATCGCAGGCCTGTTCATAATGGCTGTTGTCGAGAAGGGTAGGGACTGACATCTGCGGTGTCCTTGCGGGTTGTCCTTGGGCGTTTCCCTGGACGTTTCCTGGGGGGCGTCGGCGGCGGGACTAATGTTCCTCTTTTGTTCTTTTTGAGTCAAGCGGATTCATGCGCGGCGACCCGCGACTGCTCGCGGCTCAGGCGATGATGTCGGGCGTGATCTGGTCTTCGATGAAGGCGATACGGTCGCGCAACAACAGCTTGCGTTTCTTCAACCGCTGTAACCGCAACAGGTCGGGGGCGGGCGATTGATGCAGTGCATCGATCGCCGCATCGAGATCTCGGTGTTCCTGCTGCAACCGGGTGAGCTCGGCTTCGAGCTCACGCTCGTCTTCATTGGTCATGTTTGCGGTGGCCGAAAACCGATAGGCTGAGATTAAGGCTGTGGATGCCCTGTGGAAATTATCGTCCTTGCGCGGCGTGATCGCAAGCGATCTGCGACCTTCGCGCACCGCTCTCTCGCAAGATATGTGAACGATTCGCAGCGGTGTAGCGCAATCACATTGATATCATGGATTTTTCACCGCGTGGTTCCTTACTCACGCTTCGTTACATATGAATTTTCAAAAATGTCGGTGCGACGACGGATACCCATCGACAGAACGAATCGGTGATGTAGACTTCGCTGCCCGGATCGAATCCAAGGTTTACCCCCACCGAGGAGGTTTCGAATGACAATTCAGGCACATCTGGTTGAATTGGAACGGAAGCACAAAACTCTCGAACACGAACTGCACGAAGCTCTCGTGCACCTTTCAACAGACGACCTGCAAATTGTTGAGTTGAAGCGCCGGAAGTTGTTGGTCAAGGACCAAATCGAGCGACTGAAGCACACCGGCGACACGCTTCACTAGTAAACCCCGTAACAGTGTAGAGTTTGATCGTATCCTTTCAGCCAGGGATGAGAGCCTTTGCGCTCATCCCTGCTGTCAGGTGTGCGCCGCGCAATTGCGCGGGCGTCAGCTTTTGCCTGGACGCGTTTGCTTGACGCGAACCGATATCCACGTCGCTCGAAAACGATCTAGATTTCTGCGAGCTCCGCGACGTGGTCTGCGATCGCGAGCGACGATGTCAGTCCCGGCGATTCGATACCGAACAGATTGATCAAACCCGCGACGCCATGGTCGCGCGGACCCTGCATCAAGAAATCCTGCGTTGCCACGGCCGGCGGCACGATCTTCGGGCGGATGCCCGAATAGCTCGGCATCAACGCGCCGTCGGGAAGCGTTGGCCAGTATTTGCGGATCGCGGGATAGAAGCGGTCGGCACGCGACGGATCGACCTCATAGTCGATCGTCTCGATCCATTCGACGTCGGGGCCGAAGCGCGCCTGTCCTGCCATGTCCAACGTGAGATGCACGCCGAGCCCGCCGGGCTCGGGCACGGGATAGATCAGGCGCGAGAACGGCGCGCGCGCGTTGCAGCTGAAATAGTTTCCCTTGGCGAGATAGGCCGGTGGAATCCGGTCGATCGGCATGCCGTCGATGTGCCGCGCCACGGTCGTCGCCGACAGCCCGGCAGCGTTGACGAGCAGGCCGCATTGCAGCGTCATCGGCGCTTCGCCGCCGGCTTCGATCTCGATCATTCCGGTTTCTGCCTTGGCGCGGATCAGCGGCGTGTGAAACGCAAAGGCTGCGCCGGCTGCCTCGGCCTCGCCGCGCAGCGAGAGCATGTAGGCATGGCTGTCGATGATGCCGGTCGACGGCGAGAGCAGCGCGGCGTCGCAGGCCAGCGCCGGCTCCAGCGCGCGCGCGGCTTCGCCCGAGAGCAACTGCATGTCGAGTACGCCGTTGGCCTCGGCGTGCGCCTTGATCGATTGCAGCTTCTCGGTTTCCCTGGCATTGGTCGCGACGATCAGCTTGCCGCAATTCTTGTGCGGGATGCCGCGCTCGCCGCAATAGCGGTAGAGCGCGTGCTTGCCGCTGACGCACATGCGCGCCATCCAGCTTCCGGAGCGGTAGTAGATCCCGGCATGAATCACCTCGCTGTTGCGCGAGGAGGTGATGGTGCCGATGGCCTCGGCTTCCTCGAGCACGATCACCTCGCGCCCGGCCTGGGCCAGCTTCCGGGCCACCGCGAGCCCGACCACGCCGGCTCCGATGACGACGCAGTCGACCCTATCCATGGTCGTGCAGACGTCCCGTTGAAGTTGCAGAGGGGGCCGGTTTGCCTGGGAAACGCGTCGCGCGGTCGTTGTCCGTTAAGGAAGCATTTATCATGTCAGGGCAATTGCCGTATTTCGCATCACATTTTTCTGTTGGGCGTACAGGCGTTTACCCGATCCAAACTCACGAAGCCAGACAATCCGCAGTTGAAATCGCGGGTGGCTGATGGCTGAGAAGAACTGGCACGAAGGCAGCATGCTTCCGATTGCTGTGCAGGCCGTCGTGTGCCTGGCCAGCGCGGTCGCGCCTTCGCGTGCCCACGCGGACAGCCTTATTCCGCCGAGCTATCTTGGCAATCTCGACCCCAATCTGATCTGGGAAGCCCTGATCTGCGGCATTGTCGTCTGCGCGTTCCTGGCCGCCATCGCGCTGTGGATCCATTCCGCGCTGCGCCGGAGCAAGCGTTCGCAGTTGCGGCGCAACGCCTTCGTCTCCTCCGCCATGAACAATCTCAACCAGGGCGTGGTGATGACGGATGCGCAGCGGCGCATCATCTTCTGCAACGACCGCTATCTCGAGATCTACGGCTTGACGCGCTCGGACCTGTGGACCGGCATGACCGGCTACGACATCCTCGAGCTGCGGCGCCAGCGCGGCGTCCTCGCCGTCTCCGACGACGACTTCTACGAGAAGGCGTCAAGCTCCAACGGCCTGATCAGCGAACTGCCGGACGGCCGCGCCATCCTGGTCAAATATTTCATTCTGCCGAACGGCGGCTCGGTGGCGACCCATCTCGACGTCAGCGAGCAGCGCAAGCTGTCGCGGCAGCTGGCCTCGACCAAGCAATTCCTGGAAACGGTGCTGGACAACGTGCCGGCCTGCGTGGCCGCGAAGAACATCGAGGACGGCCGCTACATCTTCGCCAATCGCGCCTATGAGCGGTTCTGGGGCTTTTCGCGCGACCAGGTCGTCGGCAAGAATGCGCGCGAGCTGTTCGGCCCGAAATCGGCGGCGAGCATCGAGGCGACCGACCGGGCCGCGCTGCTGGCGCCGGAAGGACAGTATCGCAACGAATTCGAGGTCGACGTCCAGCGCGATCAGGCCCGGCGCATGGTGGCCTCGATCCGCATCGTGGTCCGCAACGAGAGCAACAAGCCGGAATTCCTGCTGGTGGTGTTCGAGGACATCACCGATCGGCAATCGCTGTCGATGGAGCTGGAAAGCACCAAGAAATTCCTCGAGCTCGTGGTCGACAACATCCCGGTGGCGCTGATCGTGGAGCAGGTCAAGGATGGCCGCTATCTGCTCGCCAACCGCAGTGCCGAGACGATCCTCAACCGCAGGCGAGAGGAAGCCACCGGCCTGACCGCCTCCGATATCTTCAATGCCAAGGAAGCCAAGCTGATCATCGCGCGCGACGAGGCCGCGATCAAGAAGCGCGGGATGATCACCGAGGAGCATCCGATCTCCACCAAGGACGGCCTGCGCCTGTTCCTGACCCGGCGCGCCACGGTGCTCAACGACGCCGGCGAGCCGCAATATCTGATCAAGACCCACGAGGACGTCACCAACCGCCGGCAGACCGAGTCGCGGATGGCGCACATGGCCTATCATGACGGCCTCACCGATTTGCCGAACCGCGCCGCCTTCCTTCAAGCGCTGAACCAGATGATCGAGGCCTGCGAGGGGACCGACGAGGAATTTGCGGTCCTTTGCGTCGATCTCGACGGCCTCAAGGAAGTCAACGACGTGTTCGGCCATGCGCTTGGCGACAAGCTGCTGATCGAGGTGGCCCAGCGGTTCCAGGACACCGCGCGTGGCGGCCTGGTGGCGCGCCTCTCCGGCGACGAATTCGGCCTGATCATCGACGGCAAGCAGCCCGACGCCGGCCTCGCGCTGGCGCAGCAGCTCGGAGAGGCGCTCGCGCCCGAATTCCACATCGACGGCCGCGCGGTCCGCGCCGGCATCACCACCGGCATGTCGATCTTCCCGCACAACGGCCCCGACGGTGCCTCGCTGCTCGCCAATGCCGGCGCCGCCCTGTTCCGCGCCAAGCAGAAATCGCGCGGCACGATCAGCCTCTATCAGCCCGAGATGGACCAGCAGATCCGCGACCGCCGGGTGCTGCACCAGGATCTGTCGAAGGCGATCAAGAACGGCGAGCTGTCGCTGGCCTTCCAGCCCCAGGGCATCGCGCGCAACAGCGTCGCCGAGAGCGAGATCATCGGCTTCGAGGCCCTGGCGCGCTGGGCGCATCCGGTGCGTGGCCAGGTCTCGCCGGCCGAATTCATCCCGATCGCGGAAGAAAGCGGCCTGATCGTCGAGATGGGCGAATGGATCCTGCGCGAGGCCTGCCGCGAGGCTGCGTCGTGGCCGAAGCCGATGCAGGTTGCGGTCAATCTGTCGCCGGCGCAGTTCATGCACGGCGACGTGGTCGGGCTCGTCCATGCGATCCTGATCGAGACCGGGCTTGCCCCCGGCCGGCTCGAGCTCGAAATCACCGAGGGCGTGCTGATCGAGGACTTCGATCGCGGCCTGGCATTGCTGCGCCGCCTGAAAGCGCTGGGCGTCCGTATCTCGATGGACGATTTCGGCAGCGGCTATTCCTCGCTGAGCTATCTCCAGGCGTTCCCGTTCGACAAGATCAAGATCGACCGCACCTTCATCATGAATCTCGGTCGCAATCCGCAATCGGCCGCGATCGTTCGCGCCGTGATCGACCTCGGTCACGGCCTCGAAATGTCGATCATCGCCGAGGGCGTCGAGACCATCGACCAGCTCGCTTTCCTTGCCAGGGAAGGCTGTGACGGCGTGCAGGGCTATTTGCTCGGCAAGCCGTTGCCCATCGGGAAATATGCCGGCCTCGTCGGCCGCGTCGAGGCCATGGAGCTTGCGCTCAAGACCGGCTAGTGATGTGGCGCGTTTGCTTCGCTTCCACTCGACGGCTTCATGGCGGATTACGACCTCGCGATCATTGGTGGCGGCCTGAACGGTGTCAGCCTCGCGCGCGATGCCGCAGGCCGCGGGCTGCGGGTGATCCTGGTCGAGCAGGGCGATCTCGCCGGTGCTGCCTCGTCGGCGACACCGCGATTGATCCATGGCGATTTGTCTGTGCTGGAGCGGCGTCGCTTCTGGCGGGTGCGCCGGGCATTGGCAGAGCGGGCGACCTGGCTCCGGATCGCGCCGCATCTGGTGCGGCCGATGAGTTTTGTGATCCCCGCCCATTCTGACGAACGCCCGCCATGGCTGTTGCGCGCGGGCTTGTATGTTTATGACGCTCTCACGAACCGCGGCGGCCTGCCCGGATCGACCACCCTCGACATCACGCATCATCCGGTCGGCAACGCGCTGAAACGGCCGTTCGGCGTCGCGTTCGAATATTCCGACTGCGTCGTCGACGATTCACGCCTGGTGGTGCTCACGGCGCTGGATGCCGCCGAGCGCGGCGCCGCGATCCGGACCGGGGCACGTTGCGTGCGCGCCGACAGGACCGAGATCTGGCGGCTCGCGCTGGTTGATCGCGGCCATCGCCGCGTCGTCACGGCACGTGCGCTGGCCAATGCCACCGGCGGCTGGACGTCGATGGTCGCAGAGACCGTGCTGCGGCAGCCGCAGCCGGCCATGGCGGCCATGCAGATGAGCCAGATCGTCGTGCCCAGGCTGTTCGAGTCCGATAACGTCTATGTGTTCCAGAACAGCGACGGACGGCTGATTTTTGCCGGCCCGTTCGAGCGTGATTTCACGCTGGTCGGCACGGTCACGCACGATTTCACCGGCGATCCCGCAATCGTCGCGATGTCGGGCGCCGATGTCAGCTATCTCTGCGAGGCCGTGAGCCGCTATTTCCGCGAGCGCGTTGCTCCGACCGACGTGGTGCGCACGGTCTCGGGCGTCAATTTGACGCCCGCGTCCGCTCGGCGACGCGACGGCACGACGCTGTTCCACGCACGCCGCCGCAAGGCGCCGCTGCTCACGATGTTCGGCGGCGACGTCACCACCTCGCGGCTGCGCGCCGAGCAGGCGGTGACGCGGCTGACGCCGTTCTATCCAATGTCGCCGCGCTGGACCGCCAGAGCAGCGCTCCCCGGCGGAGATTTTGCCTGGGATCGTTTCGAGACCGAAATCGACCTCGCGCGCCACCGCTGGCGCTTTCTCTCCGAGCCGCAGGCCCGGCGCCTGGTTGCGGCCTATGGCTCGCGATTGCCGGCCGTGCTGGGCGACGCGAAGACGCGCGATGAGCTGGGACCGGCCTTTGGCCCCGACCTGACCGGCGCCGAGGTACGCTATCTCATGGGCCGCGAATGGGCGCGCTTCCCGGAGGACGTCCTGTGGCGCCGCTCCAAGCTCGGCCTGACCATGCCGGCCGCGGACCGTGAGGCGCTGGCTGCGTTCATGGACGATCCGCATCGAACCGGTTGAGCAAAGGCCGATCCGCCGCTAGCGTGCGGCGGCATTGGGGTTGGCAGGGACGATGACTGACGAGTTGCCCAGGACGGATACCGCGGCCAATGCGGCTGGAGATGCGCATCCGGCCGCGGGCGAACCGCTGCTGCGCATCGAGGGCGTGGCCAAGACGTTCGGGACGTTCCGCGCGGTCGACGGCGTATCGCTCGACATCAAGGCCGGTGAGTTTTTTGCGCTGCTTGGCCCCAGCGGTTGCGGCAAGACCACGTTGTTGCGCATGCTCGCTGGCTTCGAGGCGCCGGACGAGGGACGCATCCTGCTCGGCGGCAAGGACATCGCGCAGGCGCTGCCGCATCAGCGCCCCATCAACATGATGTTCCAGAATTACGCGCTGTTTCCGCATCTTTCGGTGCGCGACAACATCGCCTTTGGCCTCAAGCGCGCCGGCATGGCGCGTGCCGACATCGCAACGCGCGTCGCGGAGATGGTTGCGCTGGTGAAGCTCGACGGGCTGGAGAAGCGCAAGCCCGACCAGCTCTCCGGCGGCCAGCGGCAGCGTGTCGCGCTGGCCCGCGCGCTGGCGCGGCGGCCGCAATTGTTGCTGCTCGACGAGCCGCTCGCAGCCCTCGACAAGAAATTGCGCGAAAATACGCAGGGCGAGCTGATGGAGCTGCAGCGCCGGCTCGGCATGACCTTCATCATCGTCACCCACGACCAGGAAGAAGCGATGACGATGGCTGATAGAATCGGCGTGATGAATGCCGGCAAGCTCGCCCAGGTCGCTGGCCCCCGCGAGCTCTACGAGGCGCCGCGTTCGCGCTGGATCGCGCAGTTCGTCGGCGACGTCAATCTGTTCGACGCCGAGTCCAAATTGCGCGACGGTCATCGCCTGGTCATTGGCACGCGCGATGCAGGCACGCTGGTGGTGGCCGAGCCGCGCCAGCCCGTCGGCGAGAGCAGGTTTTCAGTCGCGATCCGGCCCGAGAAGGTCAAGCTGTCGCGTCGTGGTCCCGCGAGCGAGGCCGGCCATGAAACCGCGATCAACCGGCTGGACGGTGTGATCGCCGACATCTGCTATCTCGGCGGCACCACCACCTACAAGGTGAAGCTCGATGCCGGCGGCGTGGTGCAGGCGTCCGTCGCCAACAGCGCGCGCCTCGATGTCGATGCCTATAGCCTGAACCAGCAAATCGTCGCCTGGTTCTCGCCGGACGACTGCGTGGTGCTGCCGTCATGAGCGCGCGCCGGATATTCGCGCGCCCGGCGCGCTTCGCCGCGATCGCGCCCTACATCTGGATGCTGCTGTTCTTCCTGGTGCCGTTCGGCTTCGTGCTGAAGATCAGCCTGTCGCAGACGGCAATCGCGCAGCCGCCTTACGAGCCGGTGTTCGACCTGACGGCCGGGTGGACGGCGATCCGGGCGGCCTTTGCCGCGCTGGGGATCGACAATTTCAAGCTGCTCTCTTCCGACGACCTTTATGTGTTCGCCTATCTGCGCAGCCTCACCGTTGCGGTGACGGCGACCGCGTTGCTGCTGCTGATCGGCTATCCCATCGCGTACGGCATGGCGCGGCTGCCGAAGCGCCGGCAGGCGGTCGCGATGGTGCTGGTGATCGTGCCGTTCTGGACCTCGTTCCTGATCCGCATCTATGCCTGGATCAACATCCTCCAGCACGACGGCCTGCTCAACCGGATCCTGCTGGCGCTGCATCTGGTCAGTGAGCCGGTGGTGTGGCTGTCCACCGACACTGCGATGTATATCGGCATCGTCTATTCCTATCTGCCGTTCATGATCCTGCCGCTCTACGCCACGCTCGCCAAGATGGAGCCGGCGCTGGAGGAGGCGGCCAGCGATCTCGGCGCACCGCCATGGCAGGTGTTCTGGCTGGTGACTTTCCCGCTGTCGCTGCCGGGCGTCGGCGCCGGCGTGCTCTTGTGCTTCATCCCGATCGTCGGCGAGTTCGTGATCCCGGATCTTCTCGCCGGCTCCAATTCGCTGATGATCGGCCAGACGCTATGGCTCGAATTCTTCACCAACAAGGATTGGCCGGTTGCGTCTGCCGCGGCGATCATATTGCTCGTGGTGCTGCTGCTGCCGCTCCTGCTCTATGAGCGGCTGCAGCGGCGGCAGCTGGAGGAGCGGTGAGATGCGCAAAATCTCTCGCCTGTCCCGCTTCAACATCGCCTCGCTCGCGCTCGGGCTCGCCTTCCTCTACCTGCCGATCCTCATTCTCGTCATCTATTCCTTCAACGCCTCGCGACTGGTGACCGTGTGGGGAGGCTGGTCGCTGCGCTGGTATCACGAGTTCTTTGGCGACCGGGCCATGATCGAGGCGTCCTGGATGAGCCTGCGGGTCGCGGTTGCGTCCGCGACGATCGCCACGCTGATCGGTACGCTCGCCGCGGTGGCGCTGTCGCGCGGCGAGGGCTTTCGCGGGCGTACGCTGTTTTCCGGCATGCTCTATGCGCCGCTGGTGATGCCGGAGGTGATCACGGGATTGTCGCTGCTGCTGCTGTTCGTCGCGCTGAACGCCGAGCGCGGCTTCTGGACGGTGACGATCGCCCATACCACGCTGACGATGTGCTTCGTCGCCGTCGTCGTGCAGTCGCGCCTGGGCTCGCTCGACCGCTCGCTGGAGGAGGCGGCGATGGACCTCGGCTGCGCCCCCGTCCGCGCCTTCCTGTCGGTCACATTGCCGTTGATCGCGCCAGCGATCGTTGCCGGATGGATGCTCGCCTTCACCCTCTCGCTCGACGATCTCGTGATTGCCAGCTTCACCACGGGGCCAGGATCGGCAACCTTGCCGATCCGGATCTATTCCGAGGTGCGACTGGGGGTGAAGCCCGAGATCAATGCGATCTGCACGCTGGTGATCGCCCTGATCGCGGTCGTCATCGTCATTGCCTCGCTCGCCTCAAAGCTGTCGAGCTCGCAGGGCGAGAGCGCGGCGCCGCTGTGATCCGGAGGTCGTCATGACGTTCGTCTATCAGATCCTGATCCACACCCCGCCCTGGGTCTGGATCCTGTTCGCCTATCTGGTCTGGCAGGGCATCAAGGCAATGCAGCCGCGCACGATTCCGATCTGGCGTGCGCTGATCGTGCCGGTCGTCTTCATCGCCTGGGGAATCTCGCGGATCGGATTCGGGCATCAGAGCAATGCGTGGCCGCTGGTCGCCTGGATCGTGGCAGCATTGGTGCTGTTGCCCGTTGGCGTGGTGACGCCTCGTCCGTTTGAGGTCGATCACACCAGCGGACTGATGATCCGTCCGGGGAGCGCGTCTGCCCTGATCCGCAACCTCATCGTATTCTCGGCGCAATATGCCGTCGGGGTGATCTCGGCGATCGACGCCAGCGATCGCGCGATGGCCATCATCGCCGGACGCGCCATCTCCGGCGCCACTGCCGGTTACTTCATCGGCTCGACGATCGCGCTGCTGCTCGCGTATCGGCGCAAGAGCGCGGAGAGCTGACTTGCGGTGCTCGGGCACCGCCTCAATCTAGTCACGTGAATCTAAAGT
>NZ_VSSR01000044.1 GCF_008123515.1 Bradyrhizobium cytisi | reverse complement strand
AGATGGGCTAACGCTCTAGTGCGTGCGCATCGAGCTCGGCCTTCCGATCCCAGTCGGTGTGGCGCGCACCAAGTATCTGGGCAAAAATCGCCTCACAAGTCGCCAGGCCCGACGGGCTTGTGGTCGTCGATCCCGCCACCGAGCTGGAATTCCCCTACCGCCTGCCCGTCGAGCTCATGTGGGAGTGGGCCCGGTCAAAAAGACACGGCTTCGTCCTTGAGCGCGAACGAACACTGGTGGCGGCCTGAAGGCCGCTTCGGCGAAACGCACCAACGCCGTGAACGACCCGACGTCGTCGGACAACAGCACGCTCCCAAACGACGCCAGCCCGCAAAATGCGGTCGCGGCGACGTCTCTTGATGGTCGCGATTCTCAAATCGATTGCCTGCAAGCACGATCTTGAGGATGATGTTGCAAAGCGCTAGGAGGTGCGGGTAAGAGCTTCAGGCTGAGTGCGTCCTACATAGGTATGTCATTGAAATCAAAAAGATATCTGTTTTCCGTTGCACCCATGATGGATTGGATCGGGACATCTCAAAAAGGGAAATACGATCAGCATTTAAGCGGGGTCGTAGTCAGCCGTGCAGTACCAAATGCTGTACCGCGCCCGCGGCGAGCGGCGTTTGATTTAGGCTGCGTCCGAGATGCGCATTTCAACATGCAGGCCGGCAGCTCCGATCATATTGACCAAGGTATCGAGGCCAAACAATTCGATCTTGCCGCGCATGAGATCAGAGATACGCGGCTGGGTAACACCTAGCAGCTTGGCAGCTTCCGATTGGCTTAGCCCTGTCCGAGCGATATGAGCCTTCAAAGCCATGATCAACGCCGAACGGAGCTTCATGTTCTCAGCCTGCGCAGGTGTATCCTCAATTGCATCCCACACATTGTCGAAGCGTTTCTTGCTCATTGACCTAGCTCCTTTAATAAATCGCGGTAACGCTGCGCAGCCAAGTTCAGATCCGCTTTGCTCGTTTTCTGCGTCTTTTTCTGGAAGCAGTGCAGCACGTAAACGGCATCATCAAACTTCGCTACATACAGCACTCTGAATGCTCCCGCGGCATCGCGAATCCGAATTTCCCGCACCCCTCGGCCAACCGTATTCATGGGCTTCCAGTCGTCGGGCTCGCGCCCATGCTGGACTTGATCGAGTTGATGCCCCGCCTCGCGCCGAGCCGCTTGTGGAAACGCACGCAAATCGTCGAGTGCGCTGCCTCGGAATTCGACCGGCTTGAGATCAATCATTAAAACTGACTATACAAAATTTTGTATGAGTCGGCAACTCCTTTCGACTGCTGGTGCCGAGACCGGCGATTGGCGATCTTTGAGTTAAATTGCTGCTTCAGGATTGGTATTATTCGGGAGAATAAACATCGGCGCACTACAGCCTTCGCGATGAAGCAAACAAACGCCAGAATTACTGAACTCAGGGCCCGGCTTACCGCGATGGAGCGCGAGCGTGCGGATGTCGTAGCCGAGATCAACACCTTACAATCGATGCGGAGTGAGGAGACCGAGCCAATCAAGGTGGTCCCTTCGGGACACGCTGGCGATCCCACGGACCGGAATTCGCCAATCGAGAAGAAGCTTGCGCTGTTTCGCCGGCTCTTCCGCGGCCGCTCAGATGTCTACCCTATCCGTTGGGAGAACCGTACGACGGAGCGGAGCGGCTACGCACCCGCCTGCGCGAATGAATGGCGCCGTGGGATCTGCGAAAAACCGAGAGTCAAATGTTCAGCATGTCCAAATCAGGCATTCCTGCCCGTAGACGACGTGGCAATCGAACGCCATCTCCGCGGAACCGACCCGAACGGCGCCCCGTTTGTGATGGGCGTCTATCCGATGCTTGCGGACAACGCCTGTTCGTTCCTGGCCGCGGATTTCGACGAAGGGGATTGGCGAAGGGATGCCTTTGCGTTTAGGGACGCCTGCGAGCGTCATGGAATACCTGTTGCCATTGAGCGGTCCCGATCCGGAAACGGTGCTCACGCCTGGATCTTTTTCGACGAGCCGATCTCAGCGGCATTGGCGCGCCGTCTTGGGGCCTTCCTGATTACCGACGCGATGGAACGAGTCCCCGATATCGGATTCGGATCCTACGATCGGTTTTTTCCGAGTCAGGATATCATGCCAGCGGGTGGCTTCGGCAACCTGATTGCTTTGCCTCTTCAGGGGCTCGCGCGAAGTTCTGGCAACAGCGAGTTCATCGACGATTCTTGTTCGCCGTATCCGGATCAGTGGGCCTTCCTGTCCGCGATTGCAGCTATGCCGCGAGCAAAGGTGGAACATCTGGTCGAGGAAGCAAGTGCATCTGGAAAAATTCTGGGTGTGCGTATTCCTCTCGCAGACGAAGACGAAGAACCGTGGCTAGCCCCGCCGTCGCGGCGACAGGCGCCGCCAGCAATCCGCGAGCCATTGCCGGGTGCGATCACTGTCGTACAGGCGGACCAGATCTACCTCCCGCGTCACGCGCTGCCACCGTCGCTGATCGCGCGCCTGATTCGCCTGGCGGCATTCCAGAATCCCGAATTTTATGCCGCACAAGCAATGCGCCGATCGACCCATGACAAGCCCCGGATCATCTCTTGCGCAGAGTTGACCAGCCATCACGTTGCGCTGCCTCGCGGCTGCTTCGACGCCGTACTAGATCTGCTTGCGTCATTTGGAATTACAGTAACAATCGAAGATTGCCGTTTTTCCGGTGCGGCGATCCCATTTGCCTTCACTGGTGAATTGCGCTCCGATCAGGAAACCGCGATAGCGGCCCTGTTGCCGCATGATACCGGTGTGCTCGCGGCAACGACGGCGTTCGGAAAGACGATCTTAGCCATCCGGATGATGGCCGAACGCGGGCGGAATACATTGGTCCTCGTTCATCGCCGTCAGCTCATGGATCAATGGATCGAGAGGCTCACCGCGTTCTCAAATATGCCGCGTGACGTCGCCTTGATTCAGAGCCTGGTTCGCAAGCTTGAAGTCGATGATATCGTCGGCAATTATGGGCATCTCGTCGTCGACGAATGCCACCATCTGTCGGCTGTAAGCTTCGAATTGGTCGCGCGCCGCAGCAAGGCCCGCTATGTCCTCGGCCTGTCAGCGACGGTTACGCGAAAAGACGGACATCACCCGATCATCGTTATGCAATGTGGTCCCGTCCGCCATCGCGTAGATGCGCGATCCGAGGCAGCCAAGCGCCCATTCGATCACGTGGTGCGGATCAGGGATACCGGCTTCCAACTTCAAACGGCATTGGACACTTCGGTCCCTTCTATCCAGGAAGTTTTCAAGGAAATGATTGCCGATGAAGCACGCAATGATCTCATATTTGATGACGTCTTGACTGCGCTGGAAGCGGGCCGTTCACCCGTCGTGATAACCGAGCGTACCGCCCATTTGGAGATCATCGCAAAGCGTCTTGAGCGTTTCGCAAAACATGTCGTCGTATTGCGCGGTGGGCAAAGCGAAAAGCAACGCCGCGACATAGCCGCGCGGCTCGCTGCAATTCCCCAAGCCGAGGAACGTGTCATTGTCGCGACCGGACGTTATCTCGGCGAAGGTTTCGATGATTCCCGCCTCGACACCCTCTTTCTTACCATGCCAATTGCTTGGAAAGGTACCCTCGCTCAGTACGCCGGACGGTTGCATCGTCTCAACGACGTCAAGCGCGAGGTGATCATTTATGATTATGCCGACATGAGAGTGCCGGTCCTGGCCCGCATGGCTGCGAAACGCCGTGTTGGCTATCAGGCGATAGGTTACAAGGTGTTGGGTACGCGTGATCTGTTTTCTGATCGGGCGGTTACGCCGAACGAACCCACATAGGTCTCGCGCGCACCGCTGACCGGTCAGGCGTCTAAGTCACGGCAGTGCCATTCCCATTTCAAATTCGACGAGCTGGCGTAGCCAAAACACTTTGTCGAGGAGCGGTACTGCACGGGCATTTTTGTACTGCCGTGCAGTACCGGGCATGGTCGAAATAAGCGGAAATAATCGAGCGATCAGATTAAACCGTTGAAAAGAAAGGAGAATGCTTTAGCTCTAACGCTTCAGATTGTCCGTCGGACCAAAGTCGATTGGACCGACAGAGGTCGTAAAACTTAATGAAAACAACATGTTAGCTCACGTATTTTCCGTTGCCCCCATGATGGATTGGACAGACCGGCACTGCCGGGTGTTCCACCGACACCTGACACGGCGGGGGTTGCTCTATACGGAGATGCTGACCACCGGCGCCATCATTCATGGCGACCGGGAGCGGCTGCTCGGCTTCGACGCGACCGAGCATCCGGTGGCGCTACAGCTTGGCGGCTCGGATCCGCGCGACCTCGCTGAAGCCGCGCGGATCGGCGAGGGTTTTGGCTACGACGAGATCAATCTCAATGTGGGCTGCCCGTCCGATCGCGTGAAGGACGGACGCTTCGGCGCCTGTCTGATGGCGGAGCCGGAGCTCGTCGCGCGATGTGTCGAGGCGATGAAGCGCGCAGTCTCAATTCCCGTCACGGTGAAATGCCGCATTGGCATCGACGACCAGGATCCGGAAGTCGCGCTCGATACGTTGGCGCACGCGGTGGTCGCTGCGGGCTGCGACGCGCTGATCGTGCACGCCCGGAAGGCCTGGCTGAACGGTTTGTCGCCGAAGGAGAACCGCGATATCCCGCCGCTCGACTATGACCGCGTCTATCGGCTCAAGCGCGCGATGCCGGATGTGCCCGTCATCATCAACGGCGGCGTTCCGAGTATCGAGGAGGCGAAAGCGCATCTTGCGCATGTCGACGGCGTGATGCTCGGCCGTGCCGCCTATCAGGAGCCGTGGCGGCTGCTCTCGGTTGATCCCGAGCTGTTCGACGAGGCGGCACCACATGCGTCCATACAGGACGCGTTCGAGGCGATGATGCCCTACATCGAGGCGCAGCTCGCGCGCGGCACGCGACTGCATGCCATCACGCGCCACTTCGTCGGTGCGTTCCACGCTGTGCCCGGCGCGCGCGCCTTCCGCCGCCATCTCGCCGAGCACGGTGTGAAGCCGGGCGCCGGCGTCGACGTCTTGCGTGATGCGATCGCGCGTGTTGGTGCACGCGCGCCGGCGGAGGCCGCCTAGCCACGAGAAAGAGCCGGATCGCAGAATCCGTCTCTCTCTCTCTCTCTCTCTCTCGATTATGCTCAGCGGAACAGGTCGAAATGGTAGTTCACGCCGACGCGGAAGCTGTGGAATTTCGCAGCGTTCCAATCCGGCAGGTCGTCGTGCTTGAACTCGGTGTAGAGATACTCGGCCTTGGCCGACCATTTCGGCAGGAACGCCCATTCCACGCCGCCGCCCGCGGTCCAGCCCATCTTCATCTTGTTGATCGGGCCGTCCTTCAATTCGCCGGCGGCAAGACCTGCGGTCCCGATGAACAGCAGCCGTGAATCCATCGTCGCGATGCCGGCGCGGGCGCGGCCGGTCATGTACCAGGGCAGGCTGATCGCGGCGCTGTTGATCGCGTCGTGGTTCTTGATGTCTCCGCCTTCGAAGTCGTTCTCGATGCCAACCACGAACATCGGCGAGAGCTGGTAGTTGTAGCCGATCTGCACACCACCGAGCGCGCCCTTGACCTTGCCGCCGCTCACCCCGACGAGATTGCTGAAGGCGTTGTCGCCGCTCTCGGCGTAGCCGGCGTTGAGACCGGCATAGAGGCCGGTCCAGGAATAGACAGGCTGCGGTGCCGTGTAGGCCGGCGCGGCGTAACGCGGCGACAGATCGGCTGCGCTGGCGCTGCCTGCGGCGAATGCCGCGGCAAAGGGCAGGGTGCGCATCGCGCGGCGTAAGGCGGCTCTGGTAGTCATCATTTTCAATCTCCCACTCGGCCGCCTCCGTCACGCAGAGCGGCGCACGTCCAACCCCGATCCGGGAACAGTTCCCTTATAAACCGACTAGACGGTTTGTAAATGGCGTAAATGCCACAGCCGTGGTCGTTCGGTGGATGGCTGACGGGTCTGTCGAAGTGATCGTGCGCGGACGGCGAGCGCCGCCCTTAATCGACCGCCGTCCGCGAGCGGCGGTGGCTGCTCTGGAGCTCCGGGTAGCCGGTGAGCATTAGCGTATCGGACCGCACGCCCCAGCTCTCCAGGCGGTCGAGGAAGCTCATGCCGAGCAGATTAGTCTTCATCTGCCCGCGCTGGACGACGAGGGCCGGCACCGATTTCTCGACGAGATGGCCGACGGAGAGACGGTCGATCGTGAGCCGCGCCGCCTTGGTGCGGCCGCCGGCGGTCTCGAGATCGACGTCATATTCGAGCATATCGAGTGGCAGCCCGATCGCTTTCGCGGTTTCCCAGGTCAGCACCACGGAGGTGGCGCCGGTATCGATCACCATGGGTGCGGCCACGCCGTTGATCTTGGCGCGCAGCGCGAACTCGCCGCCCTGGCCGCGTGGGATTTGCACGGCGGGGGCAGGCGTTGGCGTTTGCGCGCGAAAAATGTGCGAGACCTTGTGGCTCGCGCGCGCGATCTGGTCGGGATCGCCATAGGCGACCACGGCGCCGGCCGTGGCGGCGAGCGTGATGAGAACGAGCAGGAAGCGGATCATCGCGCGCCTCCGATGGCACGCTCACCGGTCAGGTGCGTTTCGACGATGCCGCGATCGGCTGCAGGCCGGCATCGGCCAGGCGCGCTGGCAACAGCGCCATCACTGAGAGCCGTTCCGCGCTCTCCATGGCGTGCCAGCGCGCGATCTCCGGCAATGTCCGGCCGCAGCCGAAGCACAGCTTGGTCCTGGGATCGATCATGCAGACGGCGACACACGGCGTTTCTTTGCTCATCCGGGCATAGTGAAGGATTGGCGGGCATGTCTGCAAGCATGTGTTTACGAGCCCGTGCCCGCGCTCATGATCGGCTTGTGGCGCGGCCGGCGCTTCTCGTCGGGCACCATGGCACTCTCCGGCTGGAGCGGCGGCGCATCCTCCGACAGCGGCGCGAGCGCGCTCATCACGCGCTCCGGCGGGAAGGTGACGATCACCTCGGTGCCGATGCGCAGCTTCGACTTCAGCGTGAACGTGCCGCCATGCAGATCGATCAGGTTCTTGGCGATGGGCAGACCGAGGCCCGCGCCTTGTTCGGCCGATTTGATCGAGTTGGAGCCCTGGCCGAACGAGGCGAGCACGACCGGGATCTCGTCCTCGGGGATGCCGGGACCGGAGTCCTTCACCGACAGATATTGCCCGCCCGAAGCGGTCCAGCCGGCCTTGAGCCAGATCTCGCCGCCTTGCGGGGTGAACTTGATCGAATTGGAGAGCAGGTTGAGCACGACCTGGCGGATCGCGCGCTCGTCGGCCCAAAGCCGCGGCATGGCGTGCTCGAACACCTCGTGGATGGTGATGCCGCGGCTGGATGCGCGCAGCTTCATCAGATGATGGCAGTCGGCGACGATTCCGACCAGCGACACCGCTTCCTCGTTCAATTCGTAGCGGCCGGCCTCGATCCGCGACAGATCGAGGATCTCGTTGATGAGGTTGAGCAGGTGCACGCCGGAATTATGGATGTCGGCGGAGTATTCCTTGTAGACCGGAACCGCATGCGCGCCAAAGATCTCGCTTTTCATCACCTCGGAGAAGCCGAGAATGGCATTGAGCGGCGTGCGCAGCTCATGGCTCATCTGTGCGAGGAACCGCGATTTGGCGACGTTGGCGGATTCGGCACGGTGGCGCGCCTCGTCGGAGATCGCCTTGGCCTGTTCAAGCTCGCCGATCAGCGCGTCCTTCTCGGCGCGCGCCTCGAGCGTAGCGAAGGTCGAGGAGTGCAGGCGATGTGCCAGCAGCACGAAATAGCCTTCGGCCGCGAGCGCGAGCCCGGCCAGGATATAGTTGTCGAGCGAACCGCTCATCGCAAAGCTCAACGCCATTGCGACAGCAACCGGCGCGGTGGCGGCAAGGGCTGCGATCGGCAGATTGGCCGCCAACATGCTCGACACTGCGATCACCAGCAGCATCAGGAACATCATCAGCGATTCCGTGACCATGTCGAGCACGGGATGAATCAGGATCGCCATCCAGCACAGGCCGTAGAGCAGATCGAGCACGACAAAGCGTGTCCGCCAAGTACGCGTCGCCGCAGGTGAGGCAGGCTCGGCCAGGAAGCGGCGGCAGCTGCGGATCATCGCCCCGTGAAGGCAGATCATGCCGGCGGTCCAGGCCGCGGCCGGGATCGGCTGCATCCACAGTCCGAACAGCACGCCGGTGGCGACCACCAGCAGCAGCACGACATAGGAGGCGGACAGTCGCGTCTGGGCATATTGGCGCAACAGCTCGGCGTCGAAGGCCGGCCGGGTTCCGCTGGTCGACGTTAACTTATCGCGCGCCTCGCGCACCCGCTGCGACGCAGCCCTTCGGCTGCTCGCCGACGGAGCGCTGATTGGCTCGGCCGGAAGCTGCACAACTTCAGGCTTTTCAGCGGGGTTACTCATCAAGCAACAACGATTCCTGCCCACGTCGGACACGGGCCTTCTGCATTGTCTATCTCTGGCAAGAAATCCTTAAGAGGTGACTTAAGGAGCTAAAGAATTACGTTAACCCGGCGTTAAATTGGATCCGGCAGTCGCCCCTCAATGCAGCCAGGCATGCTGCGCGACGTAGACCACGGCGCCGGCCAGATAGCCCGCAAGCGCAGGCACGGCGATGCGGCGGGCGTACCAGAGGAACTCGATCCGCTCGAGCCCCATGGCTGCAACGCCCGCGGCAGAGCCGATGATCAGGATCGAGCCGCCGGTGCCGGCGCAATAGGCGATGAACTCCCAGAGGAAGGTGTCCGGCGGGTAGTGGCCGAGGTCGTACATTCCCATGGTCGCTGCGACCAGCGGCACGTTGTCGATGATCGCACTGAGCAGGCCGAGCACGACGACGATGACGTCCTGGCGGCCGATGGTCGCCTCCAGCCATCGGGCCAGCATCGTCAGGAGGCCGGCATGCTCGAGGCAGGCGACCGCCAGCAGAATGCCGAGGAAGAACACGATCGAGCCCATGTCAATCCGGGTCAGCGCATGCGCGAGCGAGAGGGGACCGCGCACGTGCTCGTCCTTGTCGCGATGAACGACCTCGCCGACCAGCCAGACGATGCCGAGGCCGAGCAGCACGCCCATGAAGGGCGGCAGGTGCGTGACCGTCTTGAAGGCCGGCACCGCGATCAGCACGCCGAGCCCGAGATAGAACATCAGATTGCGCTCGAACCGGTCGACGGCGAGCAATCCGGTGTCCCTCGACGGTGCCGCGACGGTCTTGCCCCTGAGCGACAGGCTGATGAAGGCCAGCGGCACCAGCAGATTGACCAGGGAGGGCAGGAACACTACGCGCATGATGTTCAACGGCGTGATCTGTCCGCCGATCCACAGCATGGTCGTGGTGACGTCGCCGATCACGGTCCATGCGCCGCCGGCATTGGCGGCGATGACGATGAGGGAGGCGAACAGCAGGCGGTCCTCGCGTCTGGCGATGAGACGCTGGACCAGCGAAACCATGACGATGGTCGTGGTCAGATTGTCCAGGATCGCGCTCAGGAAGAACGCCACGAAGCCAACCAGCCACATGAGTGTGACCTGGCTCGTGGTGTTGATGCGCGAGGTGATGACCTCGAAGCCGTCATGGGCGTCGATCACCTCGACGATGGTCATCGCGCCGATCAGGAAGAACACGATCTGTGCGGTGGAGGCGACCGATTCGTCGAGCTGATGGCTGACCAGCGCGTGATCGCCGATCCTGACCGCGTAGATCGTCCACAGCAGTCCCGCGCCGAGAAGCGCGGTTGCAGTCTTGCTGATCCCTAGGGGATGCTCGAACGCGATCGCCACATAGGTCAGGATGAAGATGGCGGCGATCGCGGTCAGCAAGGCAGTGTCAGGTCAGCGATTGAGGCGCGCGAGCAGGCTCGACGTATCCCAGCGCTTGCCGCCCATCTTCTCGACCTCAGCATAGAACTGGTCGACCAGCGCGGTGACAGGCAGATTGGCGCCGTTGCGGCGGGCTTCGGCCAGCGAGATCGAGAGGTCCTTGCGCATCCATTCGACCGCGAAGCCGAAATCGTACTTGTCGTCGTTCATGGTCTTGTAGCGGTTCTCCATCTGCCACGATTGCGCGGCGCCCTTGGAGATGGTCTCGATCACTGCGGCGACGTCGAGGCCACTCTTCTTGGCGAAATGGATACCCTCGGAGAGGCCCTGCACGAGGCCGGCGATGCAGATCTGGTTGACCATCTTGGTCAGCTGGCCGGAGCCTGCGGGCCCGAGCAGTTTGCACATCCGGGCGTAGGCGCCTGTGATGATCGGCTCGGCCCCGGCATAGGCGCCCTCGGTGCCGCCGCACATCACCGTCAACACGCCGTTCTCGGCACCGGCCTGGCCGCCGGAGACGGGAGCGTCGATGAACTTGAAGCCGGCCTTGGTCGCAGCCGCATCGAGCTCGCGCGCGACTTCGGCGGAAGCGGTGGTGTGATCGACGAAGGTCGCGCCCTTCTTCATGCCGGCAAAGGCGCCGTCTGCGCCGATCGCGACCGCGCGCAAATCGTTGTCGTTGCCGACGCAGCACATCACGAAATCCTGGCCCTCGGCCGCGGCCTTCGGGGTCGCCGCGGTGTTGCCGCCGAACTTGTCCGCCCATTCCTTCGCCTTGGCCGCGGTGCGGTTGTAGACGGTGACCTCATGGCCCCCTTTTTTCACGAGGTGTCCGGCCATGGGGAAGCCCATCACGCCGAGACCGAGGAAAGCGACTTTAGCCATGTGTGTGTCCGTAGCTTGAGTTTTACGGTTGCAGCCGGGCGAGGGACGCCAGCCGGGGTCCTGAGGTTCCGCTCTTGGGCGGACCGGGCGCACCATAAACCCTTGCGGCCGGAGGGCAACGGCTTCGTTTGGCGGCCTCCTGTGCTAGGATGGCGGACCTTAGGCAGCGGCTGGCTTCAAAGGGCATGAAATTCGACTCCTGCCAGGTGCCCGGGGCCGCCGAGATGGCTGACGATATCGGCAAGCAGTAGCCTTTTGGCCGTTTCCGCTCTAATGGGGCATCCTGAACTTTAGGAGATGCGCATTGAGCGTCACGCAGCAACAGGTTCTCGATAGCCTCGCCAGGATCAAGTCGCCCCGCGGGGTCGCGCTCACCAATGCCAATGTGCTGAGCGCGATCAGCGCGTCCGACGGCAAGGTGTTCTTCTCGATCAATGTCGATGCCGCCGAGGCGCGGGCCTGGGAATCCGTCCGTGCCGAAGCCGAGGCCGCCGTACGCAGCATTCCAGGCGTCACCACCGCGATGGTGGCGCTGACTGCCGAGCGCAAGGCCGGCGCCGCACCGCCACCGCCGCCAACCCCGAGCCGCGGCGCGCCCGGTGTGCAGCCGGTCCATGCCCACAAGCCGCCGCCGCAGGGCGGTGCCCAATCGCCGATGGCGCGGCAGTCCGAAATTCCGGGCGTGGCCGCCGTGATCGCGGTGGCCTCGGGCAAGGGCGGCGTCGGCAAATCGACCACCGCGCTCAACCTGGCATTGGGCCTGCGCGACCTCGGCCTCAAGGTCGGGCTGCTCGATGCCGACATCTACGGCCCGTCGATGCCGCGCCTGACCGGCCTGCACGAGAAGCCGGAGCTCGACGCCGAGCGCAAGATGATTCCGCTCCGGCGCTTCGGCCTTGCCATCATGTCGATCGGCTTCCTGGTCGAGGAAGAGACCGCGATGATCTGGCGCGGCCCGATGGTGATGTCGGCGGTGACGCAGATGCTGCGCGACGTCGCGTGGGGCACGCTCGACGTGCTCGTCGTCGACATGCCGCCGGGCACCGGCGATGCCCAGCTCACGCTGGCGCAGAACGTGCCGCTGAAGGGCGCCGTGATCGTCTCGACCCCGCAGGACCTGTCCCTGATCGATGCACGGCGCGGGCTTGCCATGTTCAAGAAGGTCAACGTGCCCGTGCTCGGCATCGTCGAGAACATGAGCTACTTCCAGTGTCCGCATTGCGGCACGAAATCCGATATCTTCGGCCATGGCGGGGCGCGCCACGAGGCCGAGAAGCTCGCAGTCCCGTTCCTGGGCGAAATCCCGCTGCACATGGCGATTCGCGCCAGCTCGGACGCCGGCAATCCGGTCGTGGACAGCGAGCCGGACGGCCCCCATGCGGCGATCTATCGCGCCATCGCGGGACAGGTCCGGGACCAGCTCAAGGGCGTCATCGCAGCCGCCTGAGCCGATTGTCCGGGGACATGCGACTTTCGTCGCCCCCCGTCATGCCATTGTTGCGTTCCGCGGCAGGGGCTTCCGTGTTAAAGGCCCACGGCAGTCAAGCCCCACTAGTTCGACGCGGCCTACATCGCGTCGCCGGAATGAGCGGCAGCAAAGAGGAAGTTAGGGGAAACGCCCCAACAAGGAGAGACCTGAAGATGAAGCGTCGTGATTTTCTGAAAGTGTCGGCGGCAGGTGCGGCGGCGACCGCCGCGGTGGCCTCGCCGGCGATTGCGCAGTCCTCGCCCGAGATCAAGTGGCGCCTGACTTCGAGCTTCCCGAAGTCGCTCGACACCATCTACGGCGGTGCCGAGCAGATGGCGAAGTACGTCGCCGAAATGACCGACAACAAGTTCCAGATCCAGGTCTTCCAGGCCGGTGAAATCGTTCCCGGCCTTCAGGCGCTGGATGCGACGCAGAAGGGCACCGTCGAGATGTGCCACACCGTGTCGTACTACTACGTCGGCAAGGACCCGACCTTCGCGATCTTCGCGTCGGTGCCCTTCGGCCTCAACGCGCGCCAGCAGAATTCCTGGCTGTACCAGGGCGGCGGCAACGAGCTCGCCAACGAGTTCTTCAAGAAGTCGAACGTGGTCGGCTTCCCCTGCGGCAACACCGGCACCCAGATGGGCGGCTGGTTCCGCAAGGAGATCAAGACGGTTGCCGATCTCTCGGGCTTGAAATTCCGCATCGGCGGCATCGCCGGTCAGGTGCTCCAGAAGGTCGGCGTGGTGCCGCAGCAGCTTGCCGGCGGCGACATCTATCCGTCGCTCGAGAAGGGCACCATCGACGCCGCCGAATGGGTCGGCCCCTACGATGACGAGAAGCTCGGCTTCGCCAAGGTCGCGAAGTACTACTACTATCCGGGCTTCTGGGAGGGCGGTCCGACCGTTCACGCCTTCGCCAATATCGACAAGTGGAACGAGCTGCCGAAGGCCTATCAGGCGATCCTCACCAACGCGACCGTCAACACCAACACCTGGATGGCCGCGCGCTACGACATGGTGAACCCGGGCGCGCTGAAGCGTCTGGTCGCCGGCGGCACCCAGCTTCGTCCCTTCACCAACGAGGTGCTCGAAGCCTGCCTCAAGGCCACCAACGAATTGTGGGCCGAGATCTCGGCCAAGAACCCCGACTTCAAGAAGTCGATCGACGCCATGCAGGCCTACCGCTCGGACGAGTACCTGTGGTGGCAGGTCGCCGAATACACCTACGACAGCTTCATGATCCGCTCGCGCACCCGCGGCTGATCCAACGCTCAAGCTGTCAGACTGAATCGCCCGGCCCCGCTCGCGAGGCCGGGCTTTTCATTGCCGCGGGCGCGGTGGCGACAGCGCATGCCGAACAAAAATCCGCAAAACAACCCCATGCACAGTAGAGGCGGGGTGATGGCATGTTGCCCGGTGGCGGCGGCCAACGGTTTGGCGGGGCGGGATAAATCGGAGGGAAGGGTAATCGGCGCGTAGTCGAAGTTAGTGCTGCGATTTGCCTGACGACGAATCCCGGGAACGACATCGGTGTTTGGCGCGCGTCTGTTCCCACGCCGTCATTGCGAGCGCAGCGAAGCAATCCAGCGTCCCTCCGCGGAAAGATTCTGGATTGCTTCGCTGCGCTCGCAATGACGCGTGGATGGAGTTGGGCTCAGCCCGAGCTTCGAAGCCATTTGACACGTCGGGCAAAACAGTGGCAAAAGGCGATCATCGCTTAATCCGAAATGATCGCGACCGTGTCCGCCTGACCCAGGAGAAGGCCGGCCCTTTTTCTTTTACCGCAGTGCGATCACAATGGAAATTGCGAGAGCGTTGCGCCATGCTGGCCGCCAAGCCTCGGCAAGAAGGCCCACAATCACCATCCATCAGGGCAGGAAACCATGAAGAGACGAGACTTCATCAAGGTCACAGGACTTGGTGCGGCCGGCGCCGCCACGCTCGCGGCGCCCGCGATCGCGCAGTCGATGCCGGAAATCAAATGGCGCATGCCGACGAGCTGGCCGAAATCGCTCGACACGCTCTACGGCGGCGCCGAGATGATGGCCAAGATGGTGGCCGAAGCCACCGACAACAAATTCCAGATCCAGACCTTCGCCGGTGGCGAAATCGTGCCCGGCCTCCAGGTGCTCGACGCCGTGCAGAACGGCACCTGCGAGATCGGCCATACGGCGTCCTATTACTATTTCGGCAAGGACCCGACCTTCACTTTCGGTTCGTCGGTGCCATTCGGGCCAAACATGCGCATCAACCAGGCCTGGTACATGCTCGGCGGCGGCAAGGAAATCCTTAACGAGTTCTACAAGAAGTACAACGTCGTCTCGCTGCTCGCCGGCAATACCGGCTGCCAGATGGGCGGCTGGTTTCGCAAGGAGGTGAAGACGCCTCAGGACTTCAAAGGTCTGAAATTCCGCATCGGCGGATTTGCCGGCCGGGTCCTGCAGAAGCTCGGCGCGGTGCCGCAGCAGATCGCCGGCGGCGACATCTATCCGGCGCTGGAGAAGGGCACCATCGACGCTGCCGAATGGGTCGGCCCGTATGACGACGAGAAGCTCGGCTTCGTCAAAGTGGCGCCGCATTATTACTTCCCCGGCTGGTGGGAAGGCGGACCGATCCTGCTCGCCTTCGTTAATCAGGATAAGTGGAATGCGCTGCCGAAATACTACCAGAGCATTCTCGAGCAGGCAGGGCACTTTGCCAACAACTGGATGATGGCGAAGTACGATCAATCCAATCCGCAAGCGTTGCGCCGTTTGCTCGCCGCGGGCGCCAAGCTGCATCCGTTCTCGCCGGAGATCATGCAGGCCTCCTTCAAGGCGGCCAAGGAGCTGCATGCGGAGGTCTCGTCCACCAACGCGGACTTCAAGAAGGTGTACGAGTCGTTGACGGCCTTCTCGAACAACGGCTATCAGTGGTTCCAGGTCGCCGAAGTCGGCTACGACAACTTCATGGCGCGCAATTCGCAGAGCTGAGCGAAGCGCGTTCCCAGCTGACGAGCACGGCCCTGGAGCGAAAGCTCCGGGGCTTTGCCTTGTCGCGGCAATGTTCTATCAAGCATGGGGCGACTTCCGCAGCCGATACGCGCGGCTCGGGCTTACATGAACCTGACAGATGGACGAGCGGCCGGTCGGGTTGTTTTTCGCTGGCCGAGACGCCCGGAATGGTGGATGAGAGCGAGGGTGCGGCGCGAGCCGTGCGGCGACACCGGAACATCCGCCGGGAATATGATGCGTCTTCTGATCGTCGAAGATAATGTCGAGCTGTCGAAGCTCGTGGCCAGCGGGCTTTCGGCGGCCGGCTATGAGAGCGATATCGTGGGCAGCACCGCGGAGGCGCGCGAGGCGGTGCACAATGTCAGCTATGCCGCGATGATCCTCGATCTCGGCCTGCCCGACGGCGACGGCCTGTCGGTGTTGCGCGAACTGCGACGGCAGATGGAACCGCTGCCGGTGCTGGTGCTGACCGCGCGCGGCGGCGTGCAGGATCGCGTCAACGGCCTGCGCAGCGGCGCCGACGATTACCTGGCAAAACCGTTCGCGATGGAGGAGCTGGTGGCGCGGCTGGAGGCGATCCTGCGTCGTCCGGGCCAGCTGCTCGGCCGCTCGCTGCATCTTGCCAATCTCGTCTACGATACCGAGAGCCGCCAGATCTTCATCGACGACAAGCCGCGCATCATCTCGTCGCGCGAGACCTCGGTGCTGGAGATCCTGCTGCGCCGGCAGGGGCGGGTGGTGCCGAAGAAGAACGTCGAGGATCACATCTTCGGGCTCGATGGCGAGGTCGCCTCGAATGCGGTCGAGGTGTACGTTTCCCGGCTGCGCAAGCAACTTGCCGAGCATGGCGCCAAGGTCGTGATCCACACCATCCGCGGCGTCGGCTACATGATGGCCGAGGAGAAATAGCGTGGCCGCCGGGTTGTTCGCCAGGCCGTCGTTCAAATCGCTGATCTCGCGCATCGTGTTCTTGCACATCATCGCGGTCGCGGTGGTCGCGATCTTCCTGCCGCTGGTCCTGTTCTGGCTCTTGAACTCCGAGATCGACCAGCTGCATCGCGCGGCGATGCGCGCGCAGGCCGAGACGCTGGCCGAGCGTATCGCGGTCCAGCCCGACGGCAGGGTGACATTCAATCTGCCCGACAGCCTGCGCGGCCTCTATTCGGAAGCCTATGGCCGCTACCAGTACGACATCCGCGATGCCGACGGCCGCGTCCTGTTCTCGTCGCACAAGAAGACCGGTGACGTGGAATCAGGGTCGATCTCCGGCGCCGACGTGACCCAGACGATCGGCGACACCATTGTTCGCATTCAGGTCGCGGAAGACCTGTCGCATCGTGACGTCATCACCGACGACATCGTGTCCAACTTCTTCCGCCGGGTCGGCTGGATCACCATCCCCATTCTCCTGATCCTGCTCGCCATCGATATCATCATCTTCCGCCGCGCGATCGCGCCGTTGTGGATGGCCTCGGAGGAGGCCAGCAATATCGGCCCGTCGCGTACCGACATCCGCCTGCCGACGGAGCAGATTCCGCGCGAGATCATGCCGCTCGTCACCGCCGTCAACCGGGCGCTGGATCGTCTCGAGGACGGCTTTCGCGTGCAACGCCAGTTCACGGCCGACGCCGCGCATCAACTGCGCACGCCGCTTGCGATCCTGCGCACGCGGATCGAGACGCTCGGCAACAGTGCGGCGAGGCAGGCGCTGCATGACGACATCGAAGGCATGAGCCGGATCGTCGCCCAGCTCCTGGAGATCGCCGAGCTCGACACGCTGGTGCTCGATCCCGGCGAGACCGCGGATTTGCGCGCTGTCTGTGCGGAGGTGGTCGGCGCAATCGCGCCGCTCGCGATCGCGCAGCACAAGGACATCGCGCTCCGGGGCGCCGACGCGCCGGTGATGATCCACGGCAATTCCGAGATGCTCCAGCGCGCGGTCTTCAACCTCGCCGAAAACGCCATCAAGTTCACCGCGAAGGAGACCTCGGTCGACGTCGAGGTCGGCGACGATGGTTCGGTGCGCGTGCGCGATTGCGGTCCGGGCATCACGGAAGCCGAACGCGAGCTGATCTTCCAGCGCTTCTGGCGCAGGGATCGCCAGCGCAGCGACGGCGCGGGCCTCGGCCTTTCGATCGTGCGCGGCGTCGCCGACGATCACGCCGCAACGGTTGCGGTGGACAATCTCCCCGGCGGCGGCGCCGAGTTCACGCTGCGGTTCAGGCTGGCGGAGGAGGGATCCTTTCCCTCTCCCCTTGTGGGAGAGGGTGGCTCGTCGCGCTAGCGGCGAGACGGGCGAGGGGTTCTCTCCGCGAGTCCCTCTCGCAGTTGAATTCGCCGATAGAACCCCTCATCCGGCGCTTTGCGCCACCTTCTCCCACAAGGGGAGCTATGGGATTCCCGGATTTT
>NZ_VSSR01000043.1 GCF_008123515.1 Bradyrhizobium cytisi | reverse complement strand
AACAATTCTTGCCCAGTCTCGCAGCGTGCCCACCCTACCGCTGGCGATCGCGGAGAGATGGTGGGCACGGCGCAAGAGCGCCTTTGCCCACCCTACGAGATCAAACCTTGCCGGCCGATCGGCGGCCCCTCCGGGATGTCGCGGGAATCAGCGCAGGATCTGGCTCAGGAACAGTTTGGTGCGGGCATGCTGCGGGGTGGCGAAGAATTCGTTCGGCGTGTTGGCCTCGATGATCTGGCCGGCGTCCATGAACACCACGCGGTTGGCGACCTCACGGGCAAAGCCCATTTCGTGGGTCACGACCAGCATGGTCATGCCCTCCTTCGCCAGGTCGACCATGGTGTCGAGGACCTCCTTGACCATTTCGGGATCGAGCGCCGAGGTCGGCTCGTCGAACAGCATCACCTTCGGGTTCATGGTCAGGGCGCGCGCGATCGCGACGCGCTGCTGCTGGCCACCTGACATCTGGCCGGGGAACTTGCTGGCCTGGTGCGGGATCTTGACCCGCTCCAGGAATTTCATCGCGGTTTCCTCGGCGTCCTTCTTTGGGATGTTGCGCACCCAGATCGGCGCCAGCGTGCAATTGTCCAGCACCGTCAGATGCGGAAACAGATTAAAGCTCTGGAACACCATGCCGACTTCGCGGCGCACCGCGTCGACATGCTTGAGGTTCGGCCCGAGCTCGATGCCATCGACGACGATCTTGCCCTCCTGGAATTCCTCGAGCGCATTGATGCAGCGGATCAGCGTCGATTTGCCCGAGCCCGAGGGCCCGCAGATCACGATGCGCTCGCCCTTGTTGACCTCGATGTCGATGTCGCGCAGCACATGAAACTCGCCGTACCATTTGTTGAGGCCGGAAATGTTGACGATGGGATCAGCGGACATGATGACCTCGATCAGTTGCGGCGGTGGATGTTGAGGCGGCGCTCGACGAAGAGCGAGTAGCGCGACATTCCAAAGCAGAAGATGAAGTAGATGATACCGGCGAAGGCAAAGCCGGTGAACGCGGTCGACGGCGTCGACCATTTCGGATCCGAGAACGAAGCCCGGAGCGAGCCCAGCAAGTCAAACAGCGCCACGATCGAGACCAGCGAGGTGTCCTTGAACAGCGAGATGAAGCTGTTGACGAGGTTCGGAATGACGTGGCGGAGCGCCTGCGGCAGCACGATCAGCGAGGTCGTCTTCCACCAGGACAGCCCCAGCGCCGCCGCCGCCTCGTTCTGCCCGCGCGGGATCGCGGCGAGACCGCCACGGACGTTCTCGGCCTGGTAGGCGCCGGTGAACAGCGCGATGCCGATCAGCGCGCGCACCAGGCCGTCGACAGTGAAATTGCCCGGCAGGAACAACGGCAGCATGTAGGTGGCGAAGAACAGCACGGTGATCAGCGGCACGCCGCGCCAGAACTCGATGAAGGCGATCGAGAAGATCCGGATCAGGGGGATTGAGGCGCGCCGGCCGAGCGCCAGCGCAATGCCGATCGGCAGAGAGGTGACGATGCCTGTCACGGAGACCACCAGTGTCACCAGCAGCCCGCCCCAGAGATTGGTCGCGACGATCGGCAAGCCGCCGTGGTCGAGCCCCATCAGCTTGATAACCATCGCGATGGCGACGAAGGTGGCGATGCTCGACGCGAGCGCGCGCCACCCCGTGCGAATGCCGCCGCCGAGGACAAAGGCGATCAGCGAGACGAACGCCGTCGTGATGGCAAAATCGACCCAGACCGACTGGCCCGTCCCCTGGAGCTGGTCGCGCAGCCAGGTCAGCGGGTAGATCAGCCAACGGATCGCAATGCCGACCAGCACGATGAGATTGCCGACAACCCACAGCAGCGGCGCGATGGCCGATGTCTTGCTCAGGCTGAGCAGCACGTGCCCGGCGCTAACGATGCTGTCGTCGAACAGTTCCAGCAGGCCGGCGGTCCAGCTCAAGCCGAAGCCGCTGATGCCGCCGCCATGCAGCAGAAAGAACGCGACGACCGGAAAGGCGAAGAAGAACAGACTGGCGTTGAGGCCCTTGACAGGCAGGCGTGGAATCAGCAGCGGCAGGAGCAGTGCTGCCGCCAGGATCAGCGCGAGATTGACGCGCCAGCGCTCGGCCTCGGGATAGAAACCATAGATCAACTGCGGCAGCTTGGCCTGAATGTAGGGCCAGCAGGCGCCGACGGTAAATCCGGCGTTCTCGGCGAGGCAGGCGCCGCGGTCGTTGCCGCTCCAGACCGCATCGACGATCAGGAACCTGATGGACGGAATGATGGTAAACCAGAGCAGCAAGGCGCTGACGATCGTGAGCAGGATATTGGTCGGCGAATTGAACAGGCGGGTGCGCAGCAGGCCGACAAAGCCGGTGGTCTTGACCGGCGCGGGACGCTCGGCGACGAGGTCCCGACGGACGAAGGATGACGCCATGATGTCGGTCATGCGCCGAGGCTCCGGTTCAGGCGCCAGCCGTAGACGCTCATCACGCCGCTGGTGACGAGCGAGATCAGGAGGTAGACGCCCATCGTCATCGTGATGATCTCGATTGCCTGCCCGGTCTGGCTCAGCGACGTGCCGGCCCATACCGACACGAGGTCGGGATAGCCGATCGCGACCGCGAGCGAGGAATTCTTGGTAAGGTTGAGATACTGGTTGGTCAGGGGTGGCACGATCACGCGCATCGCCTGCGGCACCACGATCAACCGCAGCGTGGTGCCGCGACTCAGGCCCAGCGAGGACCCCGCCTCCATCTGCCCCTTGTGGACTGACTGGATGCCGGCGCGCACGATCTCCGCAATAAAGGCCGCGGTATAGGTCGACAGCGCCAGCGCCAGCGCCACGAATTCCGGAATGACGCGCGCGCCGCCGGCGAAATTGAACCCCTTGAGCTGCGGCAGCTGGACGGTGATGGGCAGACCGAACACCAGCATGGTGACAAGCGGCAGCCCGATGACGAGGCCCAGCACATATGGCCAGATGTGGATCATCTGTCCGCGCAAGAACAATGCCCGCCGCGCATGGATGCGCAAGCCCAGCGCGGCGACGACGCCGAATGCCAGCGCCGCCAGGAACGGCTCCAGACCGGCCTGGCCGATCGGCTGTGGAATGACGAGACCGCGATTGCTGATAAAGGCGATGCCGAGCAGCGAGATGCTCTGTCGCGGATTGGGCAGCGCCGCGAGCACCGCCAGGTACCAGAACAGGATCTGGAACAGGAGCGGCTGGTTGCGGATGAGCTCGACATAGATCTCGCCGATACGCGACACCAGCCAGTTCGGCGACAGCCGGCACAACGCGACGATGAAGCCGATCACTGTAGCGAACACGATGCCCACCGCAGAGACCACGAGCGTGTTCAACAGCCCGACCACGAACACCCGCAGGAACGTGTCAGAGCCGGTATAGGAAATCAGGGTCTGGTTGACGTCGAAGCCGGCATTGTTCGCGAGGAAGCCGAAGCCGGCGGCAATGTGCTGGTTTTCGAGATTGGCACGGGCATTCGAGATGATCTCGTAGGCGATCCAGCCCAGCACCGCCGCGAAGGCAAACTGGACGGCGACGCCGTTCCAGCCTGCCTTGCCACCCAGAAGCCGCCTGATCTTCAGCGCGATCTGGAGCGGCGGTTTACGAGCTTCGGTGCTCATTGCCATGTGCCGGCTGATCGGGCCGGATCAGCGGATCGGCGGCGCGTACTGAAGACCACCCTTGTTCCAGAGATTGTTGAGACCGCGGTTGATCGCGAGCGGCGAGCCCGCGCCGACGTTGCGATCGAACACCTCGCCGTAATTGCCGACGGCCTTCACGATCCGGATCACCCAATCCTTGGTCAGGCCGAGCTGTTCGCCGAAATTGCCGTCGGTGCCGAGCACGCGTTTCAGCTCCGGATTCTCCATCTTGGCTTTCTCGTCTACGTTCTTCGAGGTCACGCCGAGCTCCTCGGCGGTGATCATGGCGAACAGCGTCCATTTCACGATGTCGAACCACTGGTCGTCACCGTGGCGCACCATCGGTCCGAGCGGCTCCTTCGAGATGATCTCGGGGAGAACCATGTGGTCGTTGGGATTGGCGAGCTTCAGACGGTTGGAGTAGAGGCCGGACTGGTCGGTGGTGAAGACGTCGCAGCGCCCGGCCTCATAGGCCTTGACGGTCTCGTCGTTGGTGCCGAACGCGATCACCTCGTACTTCATGTTGTTGGCCTTGAAATAATCGGCGAGGTTCTGCTCGGTGGTGGTGCCGGTCTGCACGCAGACCGAGGCGCTGTTCAGCTCCAGCGCCGAATTCACCTTGAGCGACTTCTTCACCATGAAGCCCTGCCCGTCATAGTAGGTCACGCCGGTGAAGTTGGCGCCGAGCGAGGTATCGCGGGAGATGGTCCAGGTGGTGTTGCGCGAGAGCACGTCGATCTGGCCGGACTGCAGCGCGGTAAAGCGGTCCTTGGCGGAGGTCGGCACGAATGTGATTTTAGTCGGATCGTTGAAGATCGCGGCCGCGATGGCGCGGCAGACGTCGACGTCGAGCCCGGTCCAGTTGCCCTTGTCATCGGGCGAGGAGAAGCCCGGCAGGCCCTGGCTGACGCCGCAGGACAGCGTGCCCCGGTCCTTGATGGTCTTGAGCGTTTGTGCGTCGGCGGCCTGGGCAGAGAGGCCGACGGCGAGAGCAAGAGAGAAAGCCAGGGTCACGCGTTTCATGGGCTTCAAGCCTTTCAAAGTCATCTCAAGGTCGGGAACGGTGTCTCTGCCAAGACTTTCCCTACAAAAAGGGTAGCCTTGCAAGAGTCATGCTGGAAAACCTTGCCGAACACTCGCCCATCCCGGGAGGCCATACCTTAATCCTCGTCGCAGGCGCCCGCACTTGAGGCCGTGGCGCAAGGTCCGGTCAGACGATGGATCGAAGGTCGCGGCAGGCCCCTCAACATGCGGCGACTGAATAGCACCCGCGCATCACAGAACGACTGGCGAGCCGGGTCAAGGGGTTGACGGGACTCTTCTGTGTTCTGTTATTAACGTCGGTGGCCCCCAGGCCGCCCCGACCGCGCGATCCGCGCCCGGCGGAAACGCTTTTTGAAAGCAGACGCATGGATTCCTCGCACCCCGCACAGCAGCACGCCGAAACCCGGCTGGTCACCTCCGGCCGCGACACCAAGGCGCAGAAGGGGTTCGTCAATCCGCCGGTGTTCCACGGCTCGACCGTGCTCTATCCGACCGCCGAGGACCTGCACGCCCATCGCGGCGAGTTCACCTATGGTCGTCACGGCACCCCGACCACGCGGGCGTTCCAGGACACGCTGATGGCGCTGGAGGGGCCACAATGCGCTGGCGTCGGCATCGTGCCGTCGGGCCTGTCGGCGATCTCGACCACCCTGCTCTCGGTCTTGAAGACCGGCGACCATCTGCTGGTCTGCGACAATGTCTATCGTCCCACGCGCAATTTCTGCAACGGCATGCTCGCCCGCCTTGGCATCGAGACCACCTATTTCGATCCGCTGATCGGCGCTACCATCGAGAAGCTGTTCAAGCCCAACACCCGCGCGGTGCTGGTCGAGGCGCCGGGCTCGCAATCGTTCGAGATGCCGGATATCCGCGCCATCGCTCAAATTGCGCATGCGCGCGACGCGCTCGTCATCGACGATAACACCTGGGCCACGCCGCTCTATCACCGCTCACTCGAGCAGGGCGTCGACATCAGCATGATGGCTGCCACCAAATATATCGGTGGCCATTCCGATATCATGTTCGGCACCATCTCGGCCAACGCCAAGACCTGGCCGCAGATCGCGGAAGGCATCCGCCTGCTCGGCGTCTGCGCAGGCCCCGACGACGTTTTCCTGGCGCTGCGCGGCCTGCGTACGCTATCGGTCCGCCTCGCGCAGCATCATCGCTCCGGTCTCGACATGGCGCACTGGCTGGCCAGCCGGCCCGAGGTCGCGCGCGTCCTGCACCCGGGCCTCGAGACCGATCCGGGCCACGCCATCTGGAAGCGCGACTTCACCGGCGCCTCCGGCCTGTTCAGCATCGTGCTGAAGCCCGTGCCGCAGAAGGCCGTCGACACCATGCTCAACACGCTCAAGCTGTTCGGCATGGGTTTTTCGTGGGGCGGCTTCGAGAGCCTCGCGATTCCCTTCGATTGCAGCGACTACCGCACCGCCACGACGTGGGCGCCCGGTGGCCCGACGCTGCGACTCCATATCGGGCTCGAGAGCACCGACGATCTCAAGGCCGATCTCGATCGCGGCTTTGCGGCCCTCAAAGCGGCAATGTGAGCCTGCTCACAAGGCATTGCGCCTGCGGACGCCAAGACACGCCGCGGGAACGTGCAAGCACCGAATGCGTTAACGCCGACGCGCCAACAAGGGGTTTGATCCGCTGGCGTTTGGCGTTAGCCTGCCCCTTCGACTCCAATCCGGACACGGAGCATGGGAACGTTGGTACTGCTCGATCTGATGGGCGGCGTAGCGCTGTTGCTGTGGGGCCTCCATATGGTCCAGAGCGGCATCCTGCGCGCCTTTGGCCCCGACCTGCGACGCCTGCTCGGCAAGGCACTCGGCAACCGCTTCAGCGCGCTCGCTGCGGGCCTGGGCCTCACCGCGCTACTTCAGAGCAGCACGGCGACCGCACTCCTCACCAGCTCCTTTACCGCCGAGGGTTTGCTCAGCCTCGTCGCCGCGCTCGCCATCATGCTGGGGGCCAATGTCGGCACGACGCTGATCGTGCAGGCGCTGTCGTTCAATATCGCGGCCGTAGCTCCCGTACTGTTCGTTCTCGGCCTCGTCGCCTTCCGCTCCGGCCCGCGCTCGCGGATCAAGGATATCGGCCGTATCGCGATCGGCCTTGGATTGATGCTGTTGTCGCTGCACATCCTGCTCGACACGCTGGCGCCGGCGGAGAACGCGCCGGGCGTGCGCGTCGTGATGTCGGCGATCACTGGCGATCCGGTTCTGTGCATCATCGTCGCCGCGCTTCTGACCTGGGCCGTGCATTCAAGCGTCGCCAGCGTGCTGCTGATCATGTCGCTGGCCTATTCGCAGTTCATCACGCCGGATGCGGGGCTGGCGCTCGTGCTCGGGGCCAATCTCGGCAGCGCCGTCAACCCCGTGTTTGAAGGCGCAAAACGCGACGATCCCGCGAGCTATCGCCTGCCGGTCGGCAATCTCGTCAATCGCATCGTCGGCATTGCGCTGGTCCTGCCGTTCCTGGGCACGATCGCGGGCCACATGCACGCCTGGCAGCCCGATCTCGCCAAGATGATTGCGGCCTTCCACATCGCCTTCAACGTGGGCACGGCCGTCATCTTCATCGGCCTGCTCGACACCATGTCGCGCCTGCTGACGAAGCTTCTGCCGGATCGCGTGCAGGAAACCGACCCGGCCCGCCCCCGCTATCTCGACGAGACGGCGCTGGAGACGCCCTCGCTCGCGCTTGCGGACGCTGCCCGCGAGACGCTGCGCATGGGCGATCTGGTCGAGGTCATGCTGCGCAAGGTGATGGCCGCGATGATGACCGGCGACCGCTCGCTGGTCGACCAGGTCTCGAAGACGGACAATGTGGTCGACAGTCTCGACGAGGCCATCAAGCTCTATGTCACCAAGCTGACCCGCGGCAGCCTCGACGAGAGCGAGGGAAGGCGTGCGATGGAGATCATCTCCTTCGCCATCAACCTCGAGCATATCGGCGATATCATCGACAAGAATTTGAGCGAGCTCGCGACCAAGAAGATCAAGCGGCGCTTCCAGTTCTCGGCTGAGGGCGCAGACGAGCTCGCCGCGTTCCACAAGCGCACGATGGAGTCGTTGCGGATCGCCTTTGGCGTCTTCATGTCGGGCGATGCCAACGAGGCCCGCAAGCTGCTGGTGGAAAAGACTGCGCTGAAGAACACCGAGCTCGCCGCCGTCGAACGCCATCTCGACCGCCTGCGCGAGGGCCGCCCCGAGACCATCGAGACCACGTCGCTGCACCTGGACGTGCTGCGCGATCTGCGCCGCATCCACTCGCATATCTGCTCGGTCGCCTATCCCGTGCTGGATGCGGCCGGCGAGCCCTATCGCCGGACCGAGGCGGCGGAGACGAACGCCCTGCCCGCCTCGGGCGCCACGGCGCTGCCGCGCTAGGGCTGCGACGCGACGCGCGGCTTGACTTGCGTGATGGCGACGCCGGAGATCGCGAGCAGCCCGCCGACGATCAGCTTGGGCGTTATGCGCTCACCCAGGAACAGGACGCTCGAGATCAGCGCAAACACCGGAAGCAGCAGGCCAAACGGTGCGACGCGCCCCATCGAGCAACGCCCGATCAGCCAGAACCACAGGCTGAACCCGACAATGCCGCCGATGAAGATCGTGTAGGCGAGCGCCAGCCAGCCACGTCCATCCGCCGTGACAAGGCTCGCCAGCTGTCCATGTTCGAGGAGCAACGACATCAACATGACCTGCGGCACCGTGAGCAGCGACGCCCACCCCATCAACATCAGGGGATCAAAAGGGCCGTAGCGCTTCGTCAAGACGTTGGACACCGCGAACGCGAAGGCTGCCCCGACCACAAGCAGCAGCGGCAGTGCGTTTGCGGACAGGCCAGGCCCCGCCACCAACACGACCACGCCGACGAAAGCAAGCACCACTCCGGCGGACGTAGTTAGAGACGGCCGCTCCGCGAGCAGCGGCCAGGCCAGCAGGACGGTGAAAGGCGGCGCGAGTTGATATGCAACGGCCGACATGCTTCCCGAGCCGAGCCCAAGGCCAACATAGAAGAGCCCGAAGTTCAGTCCACCAAGGAAAAACGAAATAGCTGCGATAGGGCTGAACTGTTGCCGCGTGGGCCTTTTGACAACGGGAACAAGCAGCAACGCGATGGCCAGAAAGCGTATCGCGAGGAAGAAGAGCGGCGGAAACTCCGTAACGCCCACCTTGATGGCCACGAACTGATAACCCCAGAGCAAGGGAACGGCCACCGCGCAGACGATCTGGATGGCGGACATGGCACCTTTCCTTTCAAGACCGATCAGTCCAAATATAGACGCGCCAATAGCGGAGACGTCCATGGGTTGTTTATCTAATGAAACGGTCGAGAAGAGCGTCAACGGTGGCTTGCGACGTGTTTCGCGTCGGTGCCGTTTTGGCAACCACTCGCAGCCCCCAAAGGAAACAGATGAGAATTCGGGCGGCACTTGAAGGCTCAACACCGTCGGCCAGCTGCCCCGCCGCCTTCGCGCGGGATAGTGCGTTCGCCACCCTGCCCTCCATCGCCTTAAAGTAGCCCGCGACGCGCCGGCCAACCTCGGCATCCTGGCCCGCCAGCTCCATGGCGGTAGCCACCAGCAGGCAACCGCGCCGCCCGTTGCCCCCGCTGGTGCGCTCGACGTAACCGGCCAGGTAGGCCTTGAGGCCGTCAATCGGATCCTTGCGCGGGTCGAATTCGAACTCCATCCGCGCCAGGGCATCGGCAATGTAGCGATCGAGCGCCCGCAGGAAGAGCGAGTGCTTGTCGCCAAAGGCGGCGTAAAGGCTGCCGCGCGAGAGCTTGGTTGCCCGCAGTAGGTCGGGCAGCGCCGTGCCGTGATAGCCGCGCGACCAGAACACATCCATCGCACGTTCGACCGCGGCCTCGATGTCGAAACCTCGGGGCCGCCCACGCGGCGAGTGCACAGGGGATTCGTGGCGCATGCCCAATATATGAACCGATCGGTCTTGAAATAGCAAGCGCGTTTTGGATCGGTTCCGAACAGCTTTTGGGAGGTTTGCGGCCTAGTCCCGGATCAGCGGTCCAATGTCTTCGACGTCCGGCCGCGGTTCCTGATGATCAGCATGATGTTGCGGACATAGATGATCGTTGCCAGCGCCTGTCCGAGAATGATGACGGGCTCGCGCTTGACGACGCCGTAGACCAGCGTCATCAACCCGCCGCCCATCGAGCAGAACCAGAACGCCATCGGCACCACGCTGTTGCCGGCGCGCTCGCTCGCAATCCACTGCACCAGGAAGCGCGCGGTGAAGAACAGTTGCGCGACCAGGCCGAAGGCGAGCCAGAAATCGAACTTGGCGACGAAGACGTCGTAGAGATAGTTGTTCAGCGCCTGGCCGTATTGGATGATCATGCCTTCACCTCAGTCACTTCTGGCGCCGGCTTCTTACGGCGGATCAGCCACCACACGCCGGCGAGATCCATGATCCCGATCCACAGCCGGTCGAAGAAGCCGTAATTGGACACTCCGGAATGGCGCGGCCGGTCGATCACGTCGACATAGGCAATGTCAAAACCTTCGCGGCGGACCAGCGCGGGCAGAAACCGATGCAGCCCGTCGAAATAGGGCATCATCAAGAACACCTCGCGCCGGAATGCCTTCAGCCCGCAACCGGTGTCGCGCGTGCCGTCCTTCAGGATGCCGTTGCGGATGCCGTTTGCTACGCGCGACTGGAATTTCTTGAAGCCGGTGTCTTTGCGCCCGACGCGCTGTCCCGCGGCAAGCCCGACATTTGCGCCCTTCTCGACCGCGGCAATCAGATCCGGCAGGAAGACGGGATTGTTCTGGCCGTCGCCATCGAGCGTCGCCACGATCGCGCCGCGGGCCGCACGCACGCCGCTGCGCACCGCCGCCGACTGGCCGCCCGATTTGGCATGACGCAGCTGCCGCAGATTGTCCCGCTCCGCCATGATCGCCGCGAGCCGCTCGCCGGTCGCATCGGTCGAGCCGTCGTTGACATAGATGATCTCATAGGCCCAGCGGCCATCGAGCGCGGCCGTGATCTCCTCGATCAAAGGCGCAATGTTGTCGGCTTCGTTGCGCACGGGGACGACGATGGAAACCGAAGGCTGGGACGACGACAAATCGAAGCTCGTGGTTGGAATTGGCCTGCCTCCGGGGGGAACCGGCAGCTCCGGGAAGCAGCCGCTTTTATGGGGCGGATGCCCCGCGGGCAACCCTTTTGAGGCGCCCGGGAAGCGGTCCCCGCAGCGGCACGATGGTGCCGTCGGCCCGGATGGCGAAAGCGAGCCGGCGGGCCGCAAACCAGTATCGGACCGCCATGGCGCCGACCATGCCAACCAGCGCACCAGCCGTGACGTCACTCGGGTGGTGCGCCAGCAGCACCAGCCGCGTCAGGATGATCACGACCGCGTAGGTGAACATGAACACGCGCAGACGCGGCCATAGCGCTGAGACCGCAAAGGCGAGCGCGAACGCCGTGATTGCATGGCCAGACGGCAGGCTCGCATAGGCGCCCGTTCCCTCGAACGGGATGAAGTTGAACGGATCGGCCTTGCCGCCGACGAAGGGCCGGCCCCGACCGATCAGATATTTCAGGATCTCTCCGGCGAACACCGACAGGGCAACAGACAGAAACAAGAATTGGAGCCGCGTGCCCAAGCCCAATAGCAGTACGCGGCGGGCGCCGTGGAGCCCCGCCCCAACGAGCGCCACGACAACCAGCGCAACTCCCAGCACCGAGAGCACATACTCGTCCTGGCCGAAATCGGTGAGGATGCGGATCGGCCAGAGCGCCGGCGTGCCGCGCGCCGGCATCAGCTGGATCTCGGTCCCGTCGAACGCGACCATCAGCACGATAATCAGAGCAGCGCCCGCCGCACTGAGCCACAGCGAATGCCGCGCCAGCTTTCGCGCGGCCTCGGCGCGGCGCGAATGCGAGGGCGTGCGCGCGAGCTGCGCCAGCGCGCGTCCCGCGACCCCGAGCAGCTGCGCGGGGTAGCTCGCGCGCAGCGCAATATCGGTTGAGGCCGGCATCCTACTCGGTGCCCTCGGAGCGGAAGATCGAGATCGAGATCGCGCGTCCCTGTGAGAAATTATAGCCGTCGATGCGCGCCCCAACCTTGTAGCGCAGCCCGATCGCCTCGGCGCGCTGGACGAAGCTGCGCTCCGAGCGCTGCTCGATCAGTGCAAACCGGCAGCTTCCCTGCCTGAGGAAATCGGCGGCTCCCGATCCGTCGGTCAGTAGCGTCTGGGTGCCCGTCAGGAACACGAGGCTCGGCTCATGATAGCCGGCCGACGCCGCCTTCGGCCCGACACAGGTGACGCTGCGCAGCGCGCGCGCAATCTCGATGCTCGGAAACAGCGGCGTCAGCGACGGCAGCACAATGCCGTAGACCACGACCGCCAGCATCAGCGCCGCGACCAGCGCGTTGAGCACCGAGCGTTCGGCTCGGTTGCTGTCGAAGAGCCACCAGGCGAACAGGCCGAAAATCAGCGAGGCCGCGATGAACGGCCAGGCCGCGAAGGCCGGCTGCCGCGTCAGCACGACGGCGCCGACGACTGCGATGATCGAGCCGCCCGCGGGGATCGCGAACCACCAGGCCGAGCCGCGCGCCAGCCAGGAGCGCGACAGCACATTCCGCTCCAGCGCGCCGGCGGTGAGGATCGCAATCGCGGGATAGAGCGGCAGCACGTAATGCGGCAGCTTGGTCAGCACCGCCTCGAACACGATCCAGGACGGGATCAGCCAGGCCAGCAGGAACTGCGCGCCGGGCTCGCGCCGCGCCCGCCACACCGCAGGCGCCGCCATCGCCGCGAGCGGCGCGCCCGGCCAGAAGGTGATCCAGAACAGCGCCAGGTACAGTCCGGGCGGCGCGCCATGGGATTCCTGCGCGCCGATCTTGCTCAGCATGTCGCCGCCGACGGAGTCGGCGAAGAAGGCATCGCCCGCGCGCCAGAAGATCGCGATGAACCAGGGCAGCACCAGCACCAGCAGCCACATCAGGCCCCAGAGCGGACGCAGCTTCCACAGCCATGAAGCATCGCGGTCCTGGATCGCGAGCGCAACGATCGTCAGGCCCGCGAACATCAGGATCAGCGGGCCCTTGATCAGGATGCCGACGGCGAGCGCGGTCCAGAAGATCGCAGGCCAGCTCCAGGGCGGATGGGTTTCGTCCTCGGCGCGCTGCCAGGACAGATAGGCGCGTGCCATCGCGCCCATTGCGGCGACCACGCAGAACAACAGCATCGCGTCGGTCTTGGCGAGCCGCGCCTCGACGCCGAGCAGCACGGAGGAGCACATCAGAAGCCCGGCAAGGACCGCGGCGCGCCGCGTCACGAAGCCAAGCGCCGCCCAATAGGTCATCAGCACGGCGCCGATCGCCCCCAACAACGACGGCAGCCGGTAGACCCAGATCCGGAGTTCAGCCTTCGGCAGCTTTAGCGCCGTCGCGACTTCGACCGCGGCGGATTGCAACCAGTAGATGCCGACCGGCTTCTTGTAGCGCACGTCCTCCTGGAAGCGGATGTCGACATAGTCGCCGCTCTCGACCATCTGCTTGGTGGCCTGCGCAAAGCGCGCCTCATCGCGGTCGACCGGCGGAATCGTGAAGAAGCCGGGCAGGAAGAGCAGTAGTGCGCACAGCACGAGGAAGGCCACAGCGCGGGCGTGGCTGGCGGTGACAAAGTCGAGCATCAGCACGAGCCGGCTGCCCGGATTCACAGGCATTTTCGGCTCTCGGGGCGCGCCAAAACGGGGAGTCGGATAGGTCTCGGCCATTGGTTCCGCTTACGCTGAAACCGCCATCGCCACAACCGCTTGAGCCACAGTCATTGAATTCGAATGACAACTGTGTCCGCGGCGCCAACGGCGTCGATCACGGTCAGCCGTGCAAAGCCCGGGCCGGGCGGATCGATCAGGCGCTGGCGCCGCCCGTCGATCTCGCCGAGCGCGGTACCGTTGACCATGACAGTCATCGGCAACACCCCGCCGGCGACCTTCACCGGCATGGCGGAAGCCTCGGCCCCGCCCGAGCGATCCACGTCGATCCGGGAGCCGTTGAGCGGGAACTGGATGTGGAGCGCCTGCTCGCCGCCGGTTCGGACGAGCTCCCCGACCGGACGAAACCGCTTCAGCGGCAACGGCAACTTCGCGTTGCTGGCGACCAGGGTTCCCTTGGGCGGCTTCGGCAGCGGCGTCAACGTCTTGCCGGTCCGCGCGAAGGCATCGAACAGAATGGGCGCAGCGGCGACACGGCCAATCAAGCCAGGAACCGGCGCGCCGTCGGGCCGGCCGACCCAGACGCCGATCGTCATGCGGCCGTCGAACCCGACCGACCACGCGTCGCGATAGCCATAGGAGGTGCCGGTCTTGAAGGCGATACGGTTGTGGGCGGCGTTCTCCGGCGGTGGGGTTCCGAGAAGCACGTTGCCGACCTGCCAGGCCGCGACCTGATCCAGCAGCCGCAGCGGCTCGCGGTCGTCCACGGCCGCCATGACCTCGCGCAGCGGCTTGGTGGTGCCGAGCCGGGCGAAGCCCGCATAGAGCTGGGCGAGATCCTGCAGCGTCACGCCGACGCCGCCAAGGCCCATCGCGAGCCCGGGTGCTTCGTCTTTGGGCAAAACCAGATTGCCGCCGGCCTGCCGCAGCCGCGAGGCCAGCCGGCTCGCGCCGACGCGGTCGAGCAGCACGATCGCCGGCACGTTCAGCGACAGCTGCAGCGCCTTCTTCACCGGCACCGTGCCCTGGAACGTCATGTCGAAATTTTCCGGCGCGTAGGAGCCGAAGCGGACCGGACGGTCGTCGATCAGGCTGTCGGGGTGGACAAAACCGTCCTCGAAGGCGAGCCCGTAGATGAACGGTTTCAGCGTCGAGCCCGGCGAGCGGATGGCGCGGGTCATGTCGACCTGCCCTGCCCGGCTCTCGTCGAAATAATCGGCAGACCCCACGCGTGCGAGCACGTCGCCGCTCTCATTGTCGACCACGATGATGCCGACCGAGATGTTCGGCCCCAGCGCAATCGCGCGGTCGCGCGCCAGGGGCTCGAGCACTTTCTGGAGATTGGAATCCAGCGTCAGCTTGATGACCGGCGCATCCTTGACGGTTGTCAGCGCGCTGTCGGACGCGTGCGGCGCCAGGATCGGCATCGGCTTGCGTAGCTTTGGCACCGGCACGGCTTGGGCCTGCTTCGCCTCGTCGGCGCTGACCACATGCTCCTCGACCATGCGGTCGAGCACGCGGTCGCGGGCGATGCGCGCGGCGTCCGGATAGCGGTCGAGCCGACGGGTCTCCGGCGATTGCGGCAGCGCCACCAAAAGCGCTGCTTCCGCCAGTGACAGTCGCTTCGGCTCCTTGCCGAGATAGGCGATGGAGGCGGCACGGATGCCTTCGAGATTGCCGCCATAGGGCGCGAGTGCGAGGTAGAGGTTGAGGATCTCGTCCTTGCTCAGCGTCCGCTCCAGCTCGATCGCGCGCACGATCTGGTGCAGTTTTGCGTAGAGCGAGCGCTGCCGCCTCGGCTCCATCAGCCGGGCGAGCTGCATCGAGATGGTCGAGCCGCCGGACACGATGTGGCCGCGCGTGGTGAGCTGCACCGCGGCGCGGCCCAGCGCCAGCGGATCGATGCCATCATGGGCGTAGAAGCGCTGATCCTCATAGGCGAACAACAGCTTGAGATAGGTTGGATCGACATTGGCTTTCGCATCGACCGGCAGCCGCCAGCGCCCGTCGGCCATGGCATAGGCGCGCAGCAGTTTTCCATTGCGGTCGACGACCGTGGTCGAGACGCGGCGCGCTTCGTCGAGCGGCAGCGGACCGAGGGAATAGACCCAGCCGACGAAGGTGCCGATGGCAAGGATGAATGTGAACGCAGTTATTGAGAGGATACGAGCACCGTATCCCCGCACTCCGTCATGGCCGGGCTTGTCCCGGCCATCCACGTTCTGACTCGCGGCACCAAAGTCCGTGGATGCCCGGGACATCCGCGCGAAGACGCGCTTCGCGCTTTTGCCCGGGCATGACGGCGGAGTTGCTGGCTCGTTCGGAGCATCAGTCATTCCAAACACTCACTTCGCCGCCCGCACCTCGACAGTGCCCGTGCCAGTGCGGCCGTAGCGCGAGGGGTTGTACATGTCCTCGACATAGGCCTGCGGCAGCACGTATTTGCCGGGCGAGACCACGCGCACGACGTAGGCGACGGTGAAGACCGCCTTGGAGTCCGAGGCGCGATCCACCGCCGCCGTAAAGCGGTCGTCGCGGAACTCAGTATCCTCCGGCTCCTGGCCGTCCTCGATCCAGTCCAGGGTGCCACTGTCACCCGACGACACCAGCTTGGGATTGTCGATCTCAAGACCTGCCGGGAGATAGTCGGACACCATGATGTGGCCGTACTCGGGCTTCGCCTCCGTAATCTTCAACACCACGGCGAAGCGATCGTTCTGCTTGACCTTGCTGATATCGGCGGGCTTGCCGTCGAGCGTGAAGTAATTGCGCTCGATCTTGAAGCCGTTCGATGCAGCCGGCTCCGGCGTGACCGGCGAGCCCGACACCGAGATCACCGCCTGCACCGGCGCGTCGCCGGTGTTGGTGATCTTCAGCGGCTTGCCGCTCAGCGTGTCCGCCTTGTAGCTGCGGTAGAGCGCGGTCTTGACGCTCTGGCCGTCGACCTCGATCGAGAGGTTTTCCTTGGCCAGCGCCCGCGCCGCCAGCACCAGCCACGCATTCTCCTGCGTCGAGGTGTAGGGCGTGAGCCCGCGCGCGGTTTCGACCCGCATCACGGCTTGCGTCAGCGTCGCCTTCGGCGCGTTGCCTTCGCTTGCGAGCGAGACAAGTGCTGCGGCATCGCGGAGCTGCGAGCCGTAGTCGGTGCGGCCGAACTCCAGCACCGGCTTTGGCGCAAGGCTATCGAGCGCCGCGCCATAGACCCGCTCCGCACGGTTGCGATCGCCGACCAAAGCGAGCGCTGCCGCGAGCTGGGATTTGGCGATCGGCGTCGCCAGGTTGTTCAGCTTGGTATCCGCGAGATAGCGGAGGTCGCCGATGGGAGCAGCGCCATTGCGGGCCAGCACATAGAGGCCGTAGGCGAGATCACGGCCACCATCCTTCTCCGGCTCATTGCCGTTGACCACCGAGTTGCGGATACGATCCAGCGCGTCCTTGAACAGGACGTCCGGCACCACAAAGCCCTTTTCGCGGGCGCGGGTGAGGAAGTCCGTCACATAGGCATCGAGCCAGGCATCATCGCCGCCCGCCGACCACAGGCCGAACGAGCCATTGGAGCCTTGACGGGCCAGGAGCCGCTCGATCGCATCGCGGATGCGGCTATCGACTTCGGTGTCCATCGCGAGATGTGCCCCGGCCGCGAGATCGTTGACGTAGAGCAGCGGCATGGCGCGGCTCGTGATCTGCTCCGAGCAGCCATAGGGATAGCGGTCCAGCGCTTTGAGGATCGTCGCCGCGTCCAGCGCGGTCGACAGGCTCGCCGAGACAGAGACGCTGCCCGTGCCCGGCACCAGGTCGGAGAACATGTCCGATGTCAGTGTCAGGCTCTCGCCCTTCGCCAGCGTCCGGATCGAGCGCCGTGCCAGCACTTGCGTTGCCGCCTTGACGTCAAGCGCATAGTGGCGCGCGAGCGCAAGGCCGTTCGGTCCCTTGATGTCGACGTCGAGTGTGGCCGGCCCCGCCGCGGTCGCGTCGATCGCCAGCGTGAACGAATTGCGCTGCTTGGCGGCGAGCTTGACGGTGGTGGCGGCATTGCCGGTCATCTTCACCGGACCGCCGGTCTTCACGTTGATGATGTAGTCGCCGCCCTCGCCCTCGACATTGTCGATCTCGAGATTGACCGTGCCGTGGTCGCCATTGAGCAGGAAGCGCGGCAGGGTCGTGGTCAGCACCACGGGATCGCGGATCACCACGTCCGTGTTGGCGCGGCCGAGCTTGGTCGCGGTCCACGCCACCGCCATCACGCGCGCGGTGCCGGCGAACTCCGGAATATCGAAGCTCACTTCCGCACTGCCGTCCGCGCCGACGGTGACGATGCCCGAATAGAGCGCGAGCGGCTTCTGCGCGGGCGGCGAACCCTGGAGCTCGGCAGCGCCGGCGTCGCCGCCTGACTTGATCTGGCCGCGCGTGCCCGACATGCCGTCGATCAGTTGCCCGTAGAGATCGCGGATCTCCGCGCTCAGGCGGCGCTGGCCGAGATAATAATCATCCGGCGCCGGCGGCTTGTAATTGGTGAGGTTGAGAATGCCGACATCGACCGCAGCGATCACGATTTTGGCGTCCTCGCCCGGATTGAGCCCGTCGAGCTTGACCGGAATCTTCAGCATCGCGTTCGGCCGGATCAACGCCGGTGGCGTCAGCTTGACCTGGAGCGTACGCGTCTGCTTGTCGATGCCGAACCATTTCAGGCCGATGGCGCGGCCCGGCATGCGCTGGGCTGCCGCATCGAGCGGACGGCGCAGCGTCGCCACCACATAGGCGCCCGTGCCCCAGTCCTTGCCGACCGGAAGTTTTATCTGCGCGGTGCCTTCCTTGACGTCGACGGTCTGCGTCGTCAGCAGGCGATCGCCGAGCACATTGACGGTGAGCTTGCCGGCGGAGCGGACATTGACCGAGACGGTCATGGTATCGCCGGAGGTGTATTGCGGCTTGTCGATCGAGGTCTCCAGCAGGTCCGGCGTATCGGCGCTGCCGTCGGAATACCAGCCGACGTCGAACTGCACCGAAGTCACGGAGCCGTCTGCATCGTTCGACTTCACGTCGAGCCGGTAGCGACCGGGCTTGGGCGCCAGCGTGATCCGCGTTGGCTTGTCGGCGGCAATGGTGACGTCGCCGTCGGCGACGCGCGATGTCGACTTGACCGGCTCATACTCCCAGTAATTGTTCTGGCGGTACCATTGGTAGCGCGACTCCATCTTCAGGAGCTCGTAGCGCAACCCGTCGCGGGGAAGCGTCTTGCCCTCGGGCGAGACGAACACGATGTCGAACTCGGCCTTGTCGCCTTCCGCGACGTTCTTGTCGCCAAAGAGCGGCTTGATGCCGATCAGCCCAGTCGCCGGCGCAACCGGGAGCACGAGCTTGCGCTCGACGGCGCGGCCGCCGGTCTCGACCATGCGGACGAAGATCTGCGCCTCCTGCGGACGCGTCGAGGCCGGCTGCTTCTGCAGCGTCACCGGGAACGTGGCAACGCCATTGGCATCGGCTTCCGGCAGGTTCTCCAGCGGGGTGCGCTCGTTCGACGTCGTCTGCTCGTCATCGACGCCGAACTGGTAGCCCGCATAGCCGGGGCGTTCGCTCGCGGGCGCGATCAGCATGTCGCCCTCGAGCTGAAGGCCGGATGCGGGCGCGCCATAGAGGAAATGACCGTCGGCCTTAAGCTCCACAGGAGCGTTGGCTTTGATCAGCTTGTCCTTGGCCGACAAGTCGAATTCGATCCGATCGGGGACGTAGTCCTCGACCATGAATGTGGTCTCGCCGACCGATGAGCCCTTCGGATCGGTGAAGGCGCGCACCCGCCAGGTGCCGGTCGGAACGGCCGAGTTCAGCGGCACGGCAAGCGTGCGGCCGCCGGCGCCCTGGTCGGCTAGCACGGCGCGGCGGAATTCGACGCCGTCGGGGCGCTCGATCACCAGGGTCAGCGGTCCGCCGTTGACGGCATTGCCTTGCCCGTCGCGCAGCAGCGCGGTGAGATAGACCGTCTCGCTGGAGCGATAGACGCCGCGCTCGGCATAGACGAAGGCGTCGGCGCCCACGGGCACCGCACGGCCCGCGACGCCGCGGTCGGACAGATCAAAGGCCGAGGTCTTCAAGCTGAGGAAGGCATAGTCGGCCTTCTCGCCGGTGACGGTCAGCATCGCCGGCGACAGGCCGCCCTCGCCGCGCGCCAGCCCCGACTCGAACAGCACGTGGCCGGAATCGTCGGTCTTGCGCGTCGCCAAAATCTCGTTGTTGCGGGCGACCAGCCGCACCTCGGCTTTGCCGACCGGATCGGTCGAGGCCAGCGAATTGACGAAGACGTGGATGCCGTCATTGCCGGAATAGGCCGTGACGCCGAGATCGGAGACGATGAACCATTGGGTGGCGAGCTGGTAATCGTCGTCGCTGCCCGGGCCCTTGGCCGCTGCCGTCATCACATAGACGCCGGGCTGGAGCTCACCGAGCGCCTGGTCGACCGGAAATGCGGTGATGACGTCCTGGTTCAGTGTCGTCGCAGTCGCGAGCTCGCCGGTCCAGACCTTCACGCCGCGTTCGCCGCCGAGATCGCTGAGCTGGTACTTCGACAGCGTCTTCTGGAAGTCGCTGTCGACCACCGTGTTGATCAAATTGCGATCGCCGATCCGGAACACGTTGACGGTAACCGCCGGCGTGTTGACGCTGACCACGGGAATGCCGCGCTGGCCCGTGCGCGGCAGCACATAGGCGCGGCTGGTGAAGCGTACGAACGGCTTGCGGTCGCGCACATAGATGTTGAACTCGGCCGATTTCGGCAGGCCTTCCTTCAGGGTCGACGGCAGGCCGGCGCGCAGATTGATGTTGTAGCGCTCGCCATGCTTCAGCCCATCGACGCAGAGCTGCTTGCCCTCGGCCGACAGGGCCGGCTTGTCCTGCCCGGCAAGCGCAAGGAACGGCGCGAAGTCGGTGCGTTTGGCGAGTTCTTCCGAGAACTGGAAGCAGGCACGCGGGCTCGCCGAATCCGAGTCCACGGTATAGTCGAGCAGCCGGAAGCCGTGCTCGTCGCGCAGCTTCTCGTAATTGCCGCGAACATCGGCGACTTCGCGCATATCGAGCGACAGCCGCAACGCGTCCAGCGCCGGCCGCCACAGCTTGCGTTCGGCGAGCGACTTGCCGAGCACGGCGAGCGCATCCGCCTCCTCACCCGGATTGCCGGCGCGCATGTAAGCAATGTAGGCAGCGGTCGAGGCGCGCTCCAGCAGGAAAGTCTGCTCGCTCGAGCTCTTCGGCGATATCTGGAAGATGACCTTTGCGAGCCGCAGCCAGTTGCCGGCGTCCTCAGGCGTGACGGCGGCGATCTGGCCGAGCACCGAGAGCCCGGTGCGGTAATCATTGCGCTTGAAGGCGGCATCCGCGTCGGTGCGCAAGGTCGCCCCGGTCTTGGCGACCGGCCCCGCCTCACTCTTGATCTGCGCCTCCAGCTTGATCGCGGAATCGGCGAGATCGTCGCGCTTGAACGCCTTGTCCGCGGCTTGCGCCGCGCTCAGGCCAAGCGCCAGCATGGCGCAGAGTGTGACGGCGCGAACCAGACCGATCATGAAGGGACTCCCGGAAATCGCGGACGAACGCCGCGGCGGCGATAAAGTGCGCGCAAAGGTGACGGACTCAAGGCGATGGAACCAAAGGTGCAAATCGTCGCATTCACCATGGCAAGTCACGCCCCAAGGCACGCCCAGAGGAGACCGATCGAGATATCGCCGCGCACGCCGTCCTGTGGCGCAGCAATATCGGACCAGTCGACCGGCGGCCGTGTCCCGGAAGCTAGTCAGCGCCCCCGGCGATGTGATCCATCGTCCAGTACGCTGCCGCTCGACCCGGCACCCTGACACTCCGCCGTTCCGCTTTGTCGCCGCGTAAGGGAAAACGGTTCGGTTCAGGCTTGGCGAAGCACCAGATTTTTCCTATTGGCATGATATATGACGGCCAGCCCCCGAACCGGGGTGGCCAAGACGGTCCCGTAGCTCAACTGGATAGAGCATCAGATTTCTACTCTGAGGGTTGCAGGTTCGATTCCTGCCGGGATCGCCAGATGACTTTCTTCCCAATGTTTCCAAAGGGTTGACGCTTGAGCTTCTTGGCGCGACCGTGAACACGGCTAAGCGGAATCAAGCGCGCCTCAGTATCGCCTGCGTAGCCCCTTGCGCCGCAACGGGCCAGCGACGAATCGCGAAGAATAGACCTACTTGTCGAACTACACGCTCGTTTGACCCCGGAAGAAGCATATAAGAATGAGGTATTCCTCGACGCGCGCGAGGTAGCTCACACATTCGACGATGCGCTGCTGAAGCTAATCTTCGAATCGAACGATGAAGTAACTGAAGTTGCGAAGAGGTACGGGTTTTTTTGATGATGGTTGGCTTCTCAACTGGGGCTCTCGCATACGGCGATTTCGGACGTGCTCTGAAATTGCTGGAGCCAACACGTGCAAATGCCGTTGAGCTGTCTGCCCTTCGATGCGTCGAGCTACCTGTATTGCTGAATGCGCTACCATCGCTGTTAGAGAAGCTCTGCAAGCGCTACCAATACATTAGCTTCCACGCGCCCACAGATTTCGACGACGAACAAGGCGTTGTAAGAGAGCTCGCAAACGTCGCAAAGCTCGGATTGAATATAGTGGTCCATCCTGACACCCTGCGCGATTTGTCACTGTGGCGAGAACTCGGAAGTCGACTCTGCGTAGAAAACATGGATTCTCGAAAGCCGACCGGGCGTACAGCGGAAGAGCTCGGCGAATTCTTCGTCCATCTGCCCGACGCAAGGTTATGCTTTGATATAGCGCATGCGAGACAAGTGGACCCTACCATGACAGTCGCTGCTCGCATTCTCTCAGAATTTGGCGCCAAAATAGCGCAAGTTCACGTAAGCGAGCTTAATAGCAAGGGGAAGCATTTTGCGATGTCATACGGCGCAAAGCGCGCTTATGAGTCATTTGCGGCTAGGCTCTCGCAGGTACCAATCATCCTAGAATCCGTAGTGCGCGAAACAGAAATTTCCTCGGAGATCAGCGAGACCGAAAAAGTCTTCAGCTACGGTGTTCCCGATGGAAGCCGCGGTATTGTTAGGGAGCACAATTAACCTCATCGATGGCCTCCATCACGAAGTCTGGATGACTTGGCAACGCGCTATTACGAGGGCATCCACTCCGAGGTCCAACCGGCGCCCGAGGCTGCGGTTGTGAGGGACGGGGCATCAACTGAGGCTCCGTGCGGCTCACAGTGCGCCTAACCTCGTTAGGGCATGCCGACTGCGAAAGCCGTCAAGTGTTATAGCCCGCGAGTGAGGTGGAGTTCGGCCAAGAGCCGCCGTGAAGTCGGCGCGCAATCTCAAATCGGCTAGGCCGGTTGCGCATGATGGCTGCACGCGCCAAGACTCATCGTTGGAGCACAATACGACTCCCCCATCGCAAATCTGTCGTCTTTCACGAACGCGTGGGGCACCTGCCCCGGCCTTTGAACCGTGCGGATGCGCCCTATCTATGCGCGGCGGGCGACCTGCGCGCGACTAGGGACTGTGGATGCCGCGAACCGAATTGACGAGAATGGGGATCGCCTGTGCGGTGGCGATCGTCGCGATGTCGTTTCTGGCGCTCGACGCCATCGTGGACGTCAACTCCAGCGTAATCGCAAAGCGGATCGAGCTGGCGCAGGCGTCCATTGCCGACGCCGCGATGAGCCAGCATCAGCTCGCCTCCGCCGTTCAGGCGTGCGCGCATCGAGACCAGCAGCAGCCGACGGCGGTCGAGCGATTCTAACTTGGGCCCCGAGTGTTCCAGCATTCCGTTTGTTCACGGTCCGACTCTGCTTCGTTCCCAAAGCACGAATCGCGACCGCAAAACGTAGTGCCGCGCATGTCTTAACGGCGCGTTTCGCAAATCCCCCCGAGCACGGGGCTTTCTCATGACTGGTGCTAAGACCCGAACCGGGTCGACTTGTCTGTCAGACGAAAATCGGCCCTTCGCTCGTCGTCGCGCCGATCGCGAGCGAGTTGATGCCACGCCAAGGCCAGTTCGATGAGGCGTTGCCGGTCGGGGCCTTCGGACGCCGCGGCGCGCTTCATTGCTGCCTCGGCTTCATGCTGAGGGTCGTACTTCGTGCACATGCGGGCAACTTTAACCGGCCGATATGGACAAGGGCGTGGCAATTTCGTCCGTATGATTGCGGTGGACGAAGGTCGCACCGCGTGCGCGCTTCCGCACGATATTACCGCGACGAATTTGAGGTGCCGACGTCCCGACGCGACTGTTCTGAGCGCCGGGCGCTGCCGCGGGGAGCGCCAGAGAAAAGTTGGGACAGTTATCGCGTGTCGCCGCAACGTTGAGGCGGGCACCGGGCCCGCCCCATTCATGCCGGATGTCGCCGTGAGCCGTTCAGTAGCAGGCGCGCGGATCGGCCTGCACATACTGACCGCTCGGATAGCGGTAATAGCAATTGCCTTGTGCGAAATAGTAGCCGGGGCGCGAAGCAGCGGTGGCACCGGCGATGGCGCCAGTCGCGCCGCCGATCACGGCGCCTGCGGCCGCCCCCGAGGCGTTGCCGGAAATCAGGCCGCCAAGGACGCCGCCGACGATGGCGCCGCCGAGCGCGCTCGCGCCCGGATCTGGTGCCGGCGGCGGCGGTTCGTAGGCGACCGGCGGACCCGGCGGCGCGTAGGCCACCGGCACGTCGTCGATATAGTCTTCGGAAATGTAGGCGGGCGGGCCGTCCATCGGCTGCGGATAATAGTACCAAACGCCGCCGACATCCCACCACCAGCCCGGACGGCCGTTGTGGACCTCGTGGCGCCAGCGTCCGCCGTCCCAGGCAAGATTGCCGCGATAGGCGTGGCCGCCCCAGTCGCGCGCCGGTGCCGGACCGCGTGCCATGTAGCGACCGGGTCCCGGCGGCGGGCCGCCGGCATTACGCGGCCCGGGACCATGCGGGCCTGGAGCTGCTCCCGAACCTGGGCCTGGAGCCATGTGGGCCTGGCCGCCGGGCTGAGGCGCGGGGTGCACGGCCTGTTGCGGCGGAGGACCCTTGCGCATGTTCGATTGGCGGGGGGTGGGCTACCTGCGCCCTGCCCTGGCGGCTGGCCGGTGCCCTTCGGCGGCGCTGCGTCCTGCGCTTGCGCTGACACTGCCAGCAACGCCATGGCCGAAACCATGGGAATGATGATCTTCATGCGGCTGGACGCACTCATGCGCGCTTACCCCCCTCAACTTTCGCAATTGCCGTAGTCCACGCGCGATAGACGATTCGGATCGCGCCTGGGTGATGCCGACGAACATGACCGGCCTGTCAAATTGACCCCGACAGGTCGGCTATGTCCCGTTACAAATGATTAAGATCACGGCAATTTTTCGTCCGGGCGTGTCCGGCGAGACCGGCCTAGCGGGCAGGCTCGATCACATTGCAATTGCTTCGCCCCGACATCAGGCAGTCCTGCATCTTGCTGGCGGCCGTGAGGTCGCGGGCGAGCCACAGCCCGACACCGAGGATGACAGCGGCGATGATCAGACCCGCGATTGCGCCGCGCCGACTGTCGCCGGATTGGGGTTTTGGCGGCGCGCCGGGCTTGTCGGCAGGATCAGGCTTGGACATGGCTACTTGGATTTGGGGACCTTGTCGCGCGGTGAGGCCCTTTATCAGCTCTGCGACGTCGCGTCACATCCTGCCCTGCCCCTCGCCGCTTAGCCCCTGGTCGCCCTCAGCGCCTCCTTGCGCGAGGTCTCGACCGCCGGGATCGCCTGCTGCCGGCGCGGCGCGCAGCTGGTCAGGATGAAGGCGGTCTGGGTGCACTCCCATGCGGCCCCTAGAACGGTGCTCTCGATGGGCTGCGGGCGGGCAAGTAACAGCACCGCACCTGTCACCGCCACTGCGGCGGCCGTGATTGCAAGGGCCTTCAGGCTCAGCCGGAAAAAGATCATGCCCGTGCTCCGTCTCGTGGCGGACGCTAGGCGCCGCCGTTGGGGTGCCCTTATGAGGGACATCACAATTCGGCAGTTTTTCCGGGCTACGAAGGATCGGCTGGTCGAGCGATTTTCGTTGACCTGATCGGCTGCGATTATGGGTGGCTTCGCGGCGCGTGACGATGTACACGCTTCTGCGTCGCGTGGTGCCTGCTTGTGCCCAGCCGACGTACCAACAGTCACCGATGTAGGATTGAAAGCGAGGAAGGCAAGGCCCGTGAGTGGATTTAGGGAACCCGGGTTTTCAGACCGGCAAAAGGCGGCGCAGGAAGCGCGCAAGAATCTTTTGAACAAATTCAAGTCGCAGCCTGGGCCTGATGATCCCGCGGTTGTGGCGAAGCGTGCCGAGCGCGAGGCTCTCGCGGTCAAGCGCGCCGAAGCGAAGGCTGCGCGCGATGCGGAAAAGGCCGAGCAGAAGCGTCGCGAGGAAGAGGCCGCAGCGCTGGAAACCGCGCGGATCGCCCGCGAGGCGGAAGAAGCGGCAGCAAAGGCGGCTGAGGTCGAGGCCGAGCAAAAGGCCAAGCGCGACGCGCGTTACGCCGCCCGCAAGTCCAAGCGGAAGTGACCTTCAACAAAATTTGACCTGAAGCGCACGTGCTTCAGGTCAAATCCTGACGGTACGGACCAGCCACGTCCGCGCGAACGCGCGCGTACGTTGTCAGGCCCTCGACCGAAATCGGAGCAGCGCATGCCGGGCTCGCCCCCTCGAGGCGCCCGGCACGACGGCAAGAGATCAGTTCTTCTTCATGCCGTCGTCTTTCTTCATGCCATCCTTCGACATCGTGTCTTTCTTCATGCCGTCGTCCTTGGACATGGTGTCCTTCTTCATGCCGTCCTTGGACATCGTGTCCTTCTTCATCATGCCGTCGTCCTTGCCCATCTTGTCCTGGGCGAACGCGGCCGGCGACAGCGCCAAGCCAAGCGAGAGAGCGGCAGCCGAGACGCCGAGCACGATGCGGGTGCGAATGGTCATGAGAAATAATCCCTTCAAGATGGTGTTTGCCAGCGACTTGTGCCGCTACACAATCTCGACGGATCGACGCGCAGGCTTGTTACGCGACGTTTCGGACTTTTTTTCTGTCAGGCCGGCGCCCCTGCTCGCCAATCGTGCTAATGCCCGGAACAGGGCCAAGCCGCGTGTGCGTCGCAGCAACGACGCGACTTGCAGCCGCATTCGATCTCGAACTATCAGATGAGAGAATATCGGGTGGAAGACCGGCTAGGATGGGCCCTGGGCCGGCCTCAAAACCCGATCCTGCCAACAAGAAAACAGTCCAAGGGGATCACGTCATGCTTACCCGCCGCCATCTGCTCGCGACCGCCGTCGCCGCGCCCGCCATTCTCCGCTTCGGCATCGGTACTGCGCATGCCGCGACCACGCTGAAGATCTCGCATCAATTCCCCGGCGGCACCATCGACAAGGGCGATTTCCGCGACCGGCTCTGCCGCATGTTCGCCGCCGAAGTCAGTAAGCGCAGCAACGGCGACATCGCCGCCGAAATCTATCCGAATTCCTCGCTGATCAAGACCAACGCGCAGTTCTCGGCGATGCGCAAGGGCGCACTCGACATCTCGCTGTATCCGATGCCCTACGCCGGCGGCGAATTGCCGGAGACCAATATCGGCCTGATGCCCGGCCTCGTCACCACCTACGACCAGGGCATGCGCTGGAAGAAGGAGCCGGTCGGCAAGGCGCTGACTGACTTCCTCGCCGATAAGGGCATCATTCTCCTGAGCTGGGTATGGCAGGCCGGCGGCGTCGCCAGCCGCTCCAAGCCGATCGTCGCTCCCGAGGATGCGAAGGGTATGAAGGTGCGCGGCGGCTCGCGCGAGATGGACATGGTGCTGCAGACCGCCGGCGCCTCGGTGCTGTCGGTGCCCTCGAACGAAATCTACGCGGCGATGCAGACCGGCGCCTGCGACGCCGGCATCACCTCCTCCACCAGCCTGATTTCGTTCCGGCTCGAAGAGGTCGCGAAGTCGCTGACCTCGGGCGCGGGCGCGTCCTACTGGTTCATGCTCGAGCCGCTGATGATGTCGAAGGCGATCTTCGACAAGCTGCCGAAGAACCAGCAGGACGTTCTGGTCGCCGTCGGCGAGGAGCTCGAGGCGTTCGGCCGCAAGGGCGCGCAGGATGACGACGTCGAGGTCGCCAAGGTCTACGAGAAGGCCGGCGCCAAGGTCTCGGCGCTCGATGCCGCGACGGTCGGTAAGTGGCGCGACATCGCCCGCGACACCGCGTGGAAGGATTACGGCGCCAAGACCGCGACCGCTGCGAACCTGCTCAAGCTCGCCTCCGACGTCGCTGCATGAGCCACGGTCCGCTCCCGGATCGTGACGACACGGCGAATGCCGCCGCAAGGACCGGCCTTGCGGCGGCGCTCGATCGCGGCCTCGCCGTCCTCAATCGCATCATCGTCGCGTTCGCCGCGCTGGCGCTGGTCGCAGCCTGCGCCATCCTGAGCTACAGCGTGCTGAGCCGCGCGCTGTTCAAGGCCGCCAATTACTGGCAGGACGAAGCCGCTGTGTTCCTGCTGGTCGGCGCGACCTTCATGACGGCGGCCTATGTGCAGCAGAATCGCGGCCATATCGGCATCGAGGCCTTCGTCGGCCTGCTCTCGCCGCTGGCAAACCGAATCAGGCTCTGGTTCGTCGATGTCGTGACGCTGCTGTTCTGCGCGTTCTTCACCTGGAAGTCGTGGACGCTCGCGCATGAGGCTTACGTCGACGGTCAGGTCTCGAACTCGATGTGGTCGCCGCCGCTCGCCGTTCCCTATTCACTAATGGCGCTCGGCATGAGCCTGCTCTGCGTCCAGATCCTCGTGCAGCTGGCACTGCCATTCGCGGGAGCCAAGCGTTCATGAGCGTATTCGGTATCGGTATCGCTTATGGGGTCGCGACGCTGCTCGTGATGTTTTCGGGCATGCCGATTGCGTTCGCGCTCGGCGCGGTCGCGGTCGTGTTCATGGGCATCTACATGCCCGCGGCATCGCTGGATACGGTGACGCAGAACGTCTACGAGGAGATGGCCTCGATCACGCTGCTGTCGATCCCGCTCTTCATCCTGAAGGGTGCGGCGATCGGCAAATCGCGCGCCGGCCAGGATCTCTATTCGGCGCTGCACGCCTGGCTGCATCGGGTGCCCGGCGGCCTCGGCGTTGCCAACGTCTTCGCCTGCGCGCTGTTTGCGGCGATGGCGGGCTCCTCGCCCGCGACCTGCTCGGCGATCGGCTCGGCCGGCATCCCCGAGATGTGCAAGCGCGGCTACTCCGGCGGCTTCGCAGCCGGCATCATCGCCGCCGGCGGCACGCTCGGCATCCTGCTGCCGCCCTCGATCACCATGATCCTGTTCGCGGTCGCTGCGGAAAAGTCGCTGGGACGCCTGTTTCTCGCCGGCATCGGCCCCGGATTGCTGCTGGTCTCGCTGTTCGGCGGCTATGCCGTGATCCGCTTCCGCCAGGAATATGCCGCGGCCGAGGCTGCCTACAAGAACGGCGGCCCGGAAGCCGCGATCCTCGCCCGCGACGAATATACGCTTGCCGAGCGCTTCAACGTGCTGCCGCGCGTGCTCCCCTTCGTCCTGCTGCTGACCGGCGTCATGGCCGCACTCTATGGCGGCTATGCCACGCCGTCGGAGACCGCCGGCCTCGGCGGCCTGCTGGCGCTGGGATTGATCGCGGCGATCTACGGCGTGTGGCGGCCGAGCGATCTTGGCCCGATCATGAAGTCGACGATCCGGGAATCGACCATGCTGATGATGATCATCGGCATGTCGCTGCTCTATTCCTACGTGATGAGCTATCTCCATATCTCGCAATCGGCCGCCGAATCCGTTGTCGCCATGCATCTGCCGCGCTGGGGGCTGCTGTTTGCGATCCTCGTCATGGTGGTCGTGCTCGGCTTCTTCCTGCCGCCGGTCTCGATCATTCTCATGACCGCACCGATCATCCTGCCGCCGTTGCGCGCCGCCAATTTCGACATCATCTGGTTCGGCGTGGTCATGACCATCGTGATGGAGATGGGTCTGATCCATCCGCCCGTCGGCCTCAACATCTTCGTCATCCGCAACGTCGCTCCCGACATTTCGCTGAGCGAAGTGATCTGGGGCACGCTGCCTTTCGTGCTCTTGATGATGGGCGCCGTGCTGCTGCTCTGCCTTGTGCCTAATATCTCGACCTGGCTGCCGGACCTGGTGATGGGGCCGGACGGGAGCAGATGAAGGTCTCTCCGCCGTCTTTGCGAGCGCAGCGAAGCAATCCAGAGTCTTTCCGCGGTGGGATTCTGGATTGCTTCGCTGCGCTCGCAATGACGGAAAATTAGGAAGCAGCCCGCTTCTTCTTCGCATTCAGCGCTGTCGCGACGCGGCTCACCGGCGGCTTGCCCAGCACGCCGCTCATCGTATTGGTCGCCGCCAGCAGCTTCTCCATGTCAACGCCGGTCGTCACGCCCATGCCCTCGAGCATGTAGACGACTTCCTCGGTCGCGACATTGCCCGTCGCACCCGGCGCGTAGGGGCAGCCGCCGAGGCCGCCCGCGGCAGCGTCGATGACGCGGACGCCCTCCGCCAGGCCGGCATAGAGATTGGCCAGCGCCTGGCCGTAGGTGTCGTGGAAATGCATCGCGAGCTTTGCGGCGGGAACATTGGCGGCCACCGCGCGCAGCATCGCCTTGGCCTTATCAGGCGTGCCGACGCCGATGGTGTCGCCGAGCGAGATCTCGTAGCAGCCGAGATCCCACAGCGTGCTCGCAAGATCGGCAACCGCCGTCGGCTTGATGTCGCCGTCGAAGGGACAGCCGAGCACGCAGGAGATATAGCCGCGCACCTTCACGCCGTCGGCCCTGGCGCGCGCCAGCATCGGCTTGAACCGCTCGATGGACTCCGCAACCGTGCAGTTGATGTTGGCGCGCGAAAAGCCCTCGGAGGCCGCCGCGAACACGGAGACCACCTTTGCGCCGGCGGCACGCGCCGCGTCATAACCCTTCTCGTTCGGCACCAGCACGTGGAATTCCGCGCCGGTGACGTGGGCGACGCCGCGCAGCACGGCATCCGAGCTTGCCATCTGCGGGATCGCCTTGGGCGAGACGAAGGCACCGACCTCGACCGTGTCGAGGCCGGCGGCAACCAGCGCCTCGATGAAGGCGATGCGGGCCTCCACGCTGACGGGCGTCTTCTCGTTCTGGAGGCCGTCGCGCGGCCCCATCTCGATGATGCGGACGGGATCGCTCATGTCATTCCCCGGAAGCCTCGACCACGGCGAGCTCGGTGCCCTCCTGCACGATATCGCCGACCTTGCACTTGATCGACTTCAGCACGCCGGCATAGGGCGCGCGCAGCGTCTGCTCCATTTTCATGACTTCCAGTGTCAGGATCGGCGCGCCCTTCTCGAGCTTCGCCCCCTCCTCGGCCAGCACGGCGACGACGGTACCCGGCAACGGCGCCGCGATCTTGTCCGCGCCGGCCTGCTCCTCGGTCTCGCCGCCGAACGGATCGACCCAGTGCAGGTCGAAGCGGCCGTTGCGCGTGCGCAAATACAGCTCATGGCCGTCGATCACGGCGGCGACGGAGGATTTGACACCGTCGAGCGTCAGGTCGAAGCCGCCCCCCTTCGGCGCAACCGTGAACGCCAGCTCGCGCTCGCCGATCAGCAGCGTCGACGGCCCGCTGCCGTAGTTCAGGCTGATCTCCTGCTCGGGCCCGTGGCCGACGCGGAACGCAAAGCTGCGCTGACGGCGGCCGACCGGCATCCAGCCAAAGGTCTGCCAGGGTGAATTCGCCTCCCCTTGCGCGGCCTGCCGCTCGTCATTGACGATCGCGGCGGCTGCGGCACACAGCTCGAGCTCGCCGGGCGCCGGCGCCGTTGAGGTCAGGGCTGCCAGCTCGCGCTCGATGAAGCCGGTGTCGATCGCATTCGTCCGCACCTTCGGGTGCGTGATCAGCGCCGACAAGAACGGAATGTTGGTGACGATGCCGCGGACGTCGGAGTCCTCCAGCCCGCGGTTGAGCCGGTCGATCGCGACGTCGCGCGTCGGCGCCCAGGCAATCATTTTTGCCAGCATGGCGTCGTAGTATGGCGAGACCGCATCGCCTTCGCGATAGCCGGCGTCGATGCGCAGACCGCCGGTCTCCGCAGGCAGGCGCCAGGTCGAGAGCTTTCCGACCGACGGCATGAAGTTCTTGATCGGGTTCTCGGCATAGACACGCGCTTCGACGGCGTGGCCGTTGAGCCGGATCTCGTCCTGCTTCAGCGGCAGCGCCTCGCCGAAGGCGACGCGCAACTGCCATTCGACGAGATCGATCCCGGTGATCAGCTCGGTCACGGGATGCTCGACCTGAAGGCGCGTGTTCATCTCGATGAAGAACACGTCCTTGCCGTCGGAGACGAACTCGATGGTGCCGGCGCCGACATAATTCACCGCGCCCGCTGCTTTTCGTGCAGCAGCGCAAACGGTCTCGCGCTGGGCGGGATTGAGCGTCGGCGACGGTGCCTCCTCGATCACCTTCTGGTGACGGCGCTGCAAGGTGCATTCGCGTTCGAACAGCGACAGCAGATTGCCCTGGCTGTCGCCGATCACCTGCACCTCGATATGCCTGGGATTGTCGACATATTTTTCGATCAGCATGCGGTCGTCGCCGAACGCGGCCTTGGCCTCGCGCTTGGCGCTGACGATCGCGGGCGCAAGCTCGGCCGCCGAGCGGACGATGCGCATGCCGCGGCCACCGCCGCCGGCGGAGGCCTTCACCAGGATGGGAAAGCCGATCTTGTCCGCGGCCTTCGCCAGCGTGGCATCGTCCTGGGCCTCGCCGTGATAGCCGGGCACCAGCGGCACGCCGGCCTTCTCCATCAGCGCTTTCGAGCCGGATTTTGAGCCCATCGCCGTCATCATCCCGGCGGTCGGGCCGACAAACACCAGGCCTGCATCGAAACAGGCCCGCGCGAATTCGGCATTTTCCGACAGGAAGCCGTAGCCGGGATGCACGGCCTCCGCGCCGGTTTTCCGTGCGGCCTCGATCAACCGCTCCGCATTGAGATAGCTGTCGCGAGCCCGTGCGGGTCCCAGCAGCACGGCCTCGTCCGCGAGCGCGACATGCATCGCGTCGCGGTCGGCCTCGGAATAGACCGCGACGGTGCGCAGGCCCATGGCACGCGCGGTGCGGATGACACGGCAGGCGATCTCACCGCGATTGGCGATCAGGAGCGTGCGAAAACGGCGGTAGAGCTTTGAGCGGTCCATCGCATCACATCCTGAACAGGCCGAATTTCGTCGGCTCGATCGGCGCATTCGACGCCGCCGAGAGGCCGAGGCCGAGCACCAGCCGCGTGTCGGCCGGGTCGATCACGCCGTCGTCCCAGAGACGCGCGGTCGCGTAATACGGATGGCCCTGGCTCTCATATTGCGCGCGGATCGGCTCGCGGAATTTATCTTCCTCGTCCTTCGACCAGCTATCGCCCTTGGCCTCGATATTGTCACGGCGGACCTGGCTCAGCACCATCGAGGCCTGCTCGCCACCCATCACCGAGATGCGTGCATTCGGCCACATCCAGAGGAAGCGCGGTGAATAGGCGCGGCCGCACATGCCGTAATTGCCGGCGCCGTAGGAGCCGCCGATCACCACAGTGAATTTCGGCACCGAGGCGGTCGCAACCGCCGTCACCAGCTTGGCGCCATCGCGCGCGATGCCGCCGGTTTCGTATTTCTTGCCGACCATGAATCCGGTGATGTTCTGCAGGAATACCAGCGGAATGCCGCGCTGGCAGCACAGCTCGATGAAATGCGCGCCCTTCAGCGAGCTCTCGCTGAACAGGATGCCGTTGTTGGCAATAATGCCAACCGGATAGCCCCAGATGTGCGCAAAGCCGCACACCAGCGTCGTACCGTAGAGCTTCTTGAACTCGTCGAACTCGGAGCCGTCGACGATGCGCGCGATGATGTCGCGGACGTCGAACGGCTTGCGGCCGTCGACGGGGACGACGCCGTAGATCTCCTCCGCCGCGAACAGCGGATCGCGCGGCGGGTGCATGTTGAGGTTCGGCCGCGCCGATGGCTTCAGCGTGCCGACGATGCGCCGGGCGATGCCGATCGCGTGCGCATCGTTCTGGGCGTAATGGTCGGTGACGCCCGACTGCCGCGAATGCACGTCGGCGCCGCCGAGTTCCTCGGCGCTGACGACCTCACCGGTCGCGGCCTTCACAAGCGGCGGGCCACCGAGGAAGATGGTGCCTTGATTGCGAACGATAATGCTCTCGTCGGACATCGCCGGCACGTAGGCGCCGCCGGCGGTGCAGGAGCCCATCACGATCGCGATCTGCGGGATGCCCTGCGACGACATCTGCGCCTGGTTGTAGAAGATGCGGCCGAAGTGGCGCTCGTCCGGAAAGATCTCGTCCTGCAGCGGCAGGAAGGCGCCGCCGGAATCGACCATGTAGACGCAGGGAAGATTGTTCTGCCGCGCGATGTCCTGCGCCCGCAGATGCTTCTTCACGGTCATGGGGTAATAGGTGCCGCCCTTGATGGTGGCGTCATTGGCGACAACAACGCATTCGCGGCCCGAGATGCGCCCCACGCCGGTGACGATGCTCGCCGAATGCACGTCGCCGCCATAGAGGCCATGGGCCGCCAGCGGCGACAGCTCCAGGAACGAGGTCCCGGGATCGACCAGCAGATCGACGCGCTCGCGCGCCAGCATCTTGCCGCGCGACGTGTGGCGGCTGCGCGAGACCTCGCCGCCGCCGCCGGCTACCTGGCTGAGCTTTTCGCGCAGGTCGGCGACAAGCACGCGCATGGCGTCGGAGTTGCGCGCAAAATCGGATGAAGATGGATCGATGCTGGAATGGAGCGGCATGTGGTCCCGCGTTTCTGGTGGCGTGGTGAGGCCGCGATGGCTTCGCGGCAATTCCAATCGTGTGGTGGGTTTAAGCCGTTTCCGCCATCAGCTCACGGCCGATCAGCATGCGGCGGACCTCGGACGTGCCCGCGCCGATCTCGTAAAGCTTGGCGTCGCGCCAGAGACGACCGACCGGAAACTCGGATGTATAGCCGACGCCGCCCAGCGCCTGGATCGCCTCGCCCGCCATCCACGTTGCCTTCTCCGCGGAATAGAGGATCGCGGCGGCAGCGTCCTTGCGCAAGCTGCGCGCGTGATTGGCGCGGTCGCAGGCCTTTCCCACGGCGTAGACGTAGGCGCGCGTCGCCTGCCAGGTCGAATACATGTCGGCTAGCTTGCCCTGCATCAGCTGGAAATCGCCGATCGGCTGGCCGAACTGTTTTCGTTCGTGCATGTAGGGCACCACCGCGTCCATGCAGGCCGCCATGATTCCGAGCGGGCCGCCGGAGAGCACCGCGCGCTCGTAGTCGAGGCCCGACATCAGCACGTTGACGCCCTCGCCCACGCCGGCGAGCACGTTCTCCTCCGGCACCTCGCAGTCGTCGAAGAACAAGGGATAGGTGTTGGAGCCGCGCATGCCGAGCTTGTCGAGATGCGGGCCGTGGGTGAAACCCTTGAAGCCCTTCTCGATCAGGAAGGCGGTCATGCCGCGCGGGCCGGCCTCCGGATCGGTCTTGGCATAGACCACCAGCACGTCCGCATCGCCGCCATTGGTGATCCACATCTTCGCGCCGTTGAGCACATAGCGGTCGCCGCGCTTGTCGGCGCGCAGTTTCATCGAGACGACGTCGGAGCCGGCGCCCGGCTCGGACATCGCGAGCGCGCCGACATACTCGCCGGAGATCAGCTTCGGCAGATAGCGCTGCCGCTGCGCGTCGTTGCCGTTGCGGCGGATCTGGTTGACGCAGAGGTTGGAGTGGGCGCCGTAGGACAGCCCGATTGCGGCCGAGCCGCGCGAAATCTCCTCCATGGCGACGATATGGGCGAGGTAGCCCATGTTGGAGCCGCCATATTGCTCCGGCGCGGTCATGCCGAGCAGGCCGAGGTCACCAAAACGCTTCCAGAGATCGGCCGGGAACAGATTGGCCTTCTCGACCTCCGCCGCGCGCGGCGCCACCTCCGCCTCGACAAAGGCGCGCACGGTGTCGCGCAGCATGCTGATGTCTTCGCCCAGATCGAAGTCGATGCTCGGGATGTTCAAGGCGATTCCTCCAGTTTCCCTGCGAATTTCTTGTCGGCCCCGAACCTATCCCCACCCAGGCGCCCTGGCGGTCGAAAAGGTTGCATTTTCCGCCAAGTTTGGCGAGGATTTTCCAAAGGACTTCATATGCCCTTTCAGGCCGCAACCGCTACGCCCCGTCGCGCCATGACGCCCGCCGCCTTCGTCCGGGGCGTGGTCGCGGCCTATGCCCGCTATGGGCGGGATCCGGCCGAGGCATTGAGCAAGGGGCAGGTCCTGTCCGACCTCGTCGGATCGGCCGACGGGCGGGTCACCGCGGCGCAGTTCGAGGCGCTGGCGGGCCACGCCATGCGCGAGCTCGATGACGAGGCGCTCGGCTGGTTCTCGCGCAGGCTGCCTTTCGGCACTTACGGCATGCTGTGCCGTGCCTCGATCACCGCGCCCAATCTCGAGGTCGCGCTGAAACGCTGGTGCCGGCATCATCGCCTGCTGACGGAAGACGTGCTGTTCGAGCTTGCGGTCAGCGGCGAGACCGCAATCATTTCCATTCGCGAGAAGCACGATCTCGGGCCCCTGCGCGAGTTCTGCCTCGTCACCCTGCTCCGCTATGTGCTCGGCTTCTCCTGCTGGGCGGTGGATTCCGCAATCGCACTCCGCGCGGCGGAATTTCCCTATGCCGAGCCCGGACACGTCTCGGTCTACCCGACTATCTTCTGCAAGCACGTCCGCTTCGACGCAGACGGTGCCCGCATCGTCTTCGACAAGCATTATCTCTCGCTGCCGCTGACCCGCACCGCCGCCGACCTCGACAGCATGCTCAAGGGCGCGTTGCGGCTGACCGTGCTGCCCTATCGCCGCGATCGTTTGCTGGTCGAGCGTGTCCGGCGCGTGCTCCGCGAGGCGCGCGGACGCATTCTCGGCGCGGAGGATGTCGCCAGCGAGCTCGCGCTCTCCACCCGCACCATGCATCGTCGGCTGCGCGAGGAAGCCACCTCGCTCCGCGACCTCAAGGAGGAAGCAAAGCTCGAGCTTGCCAAGCAGGAGCTGATGCGCGGCCGCACGCCGATCAAGCGGATTGCGGAACTCGCCGGCTTCCGCAACGAAAAGAGTTTTTCGCGGGCCTTCCGCAGCTGGACCGGCGCCAGCCCGCGCGAGTTTCGCGGCAGATACCGTTGAGTCTCGCGCGGCCGCTATCCTGCCGGCGCCGCAGCCGCGATCTCCTGCACCGGCAGCGGCACGTCCTTGGCGACACCCAGCACCGGAAAGCTGCGCACATTCTTCACGTTGGGCATCGCAGCAAAATGCAGGAGCTGCTGGCGCATGCTCTCGACGCTCGGCGCGACGCATCTCAGGAGATAGTCGGTGTCGCCGGAAATCCGCCAGCACTGCTGGATGCGCGGGATTGCAGCGATCGATCCCTCGAACGCCTCCAGCACCGGTTGAGCCTGGCTGCCGAGCTGGATCGAGACGAACGACACCACCTCATAGCCGAGCAATCGCTCGTCGATGACGGCACGCACCGCACGGATCACGCCGCGGCTGAACAGCGATTTGAGCCGCCGCAGGCAGTTCGGCGCGGACACGCCGACGCGCAGGGCCAGCTCGTTGTTGCGAACCCGCCCGTCCTGCTGCAGCTCGGATAAGATCTTCAGATCGACGCCGTCGAGCTGGTCACGCCCCGCCATCCCCCACCTCGTCATGGTCCCGTCACGCGGACCAGCGAAGCACGCGGCGGAATGGGTGCCAAGGGCTACCCGCAGAGGACGGCCGAAGCGACGCCCCTCAATGCGTCCAGGGCTCACCGCGGCGGAACGAGAAGTTGTCGGCATACGCGACCTGGCGATGCAGCGATTCCTTCGGCTCGATCACCTGGTAGGCGATGCCCTTGCGCTCGCAATAAGCGACCGCCTCGTCCTTGGTGTGGAAGCGCAGCGTGATCTGCTGCTTCATGTCACCGGACGAGGTCCAGCCCATCAGCGGCTCCACCGCGCGCGGCTGCTCGGGCTCGTAATCGAGCTGCCATTCCTTGGTCTTGGACCGGCCGGATTGCATCGCGTTCTTGGCGGGTTTGAAAATGCGTGCGGTCATTGGCGGTCCGGCCTCTTGGTCTTTTCGTTCGATTTTAATGCGTCACGGTAGCGATTGGTGAAAACCGCGGGCATAGTATAGAGACACCTTTCGGGAACTGATCGGTGATTCCGGGTCCCCGGGTCCCTCACCGAGGGGTATAGTCATTATGCTGCACTGTGACAATTGCGTACCCGCCGTCCGCCTGGGAATCCCGCCCGGCGGTCCCGCCTCGCCGACCTCAGCGAAACCGTCCCCTTCGAGAGCTCCCGTCGCATGGCCTTCCTGAACATCAACGCCACGCTCCCCGAGAAGGGCCGTGACCTCAGGCTCGACCTGTTTCGCGGTGTCGCCAACTGGGCGATCTTCCTCGACCACATCCCCGACAACGTCGTGAACTGGATCACGACGCGTAATTACGGCTTCTCCGACGCGGCGGACCTGTTCGTCTTCATCTCAGGCTATACGGCCTCGTTCGTCTATGCCCGCATGATGCTGGAGCGCGGCTTCATCGTCGGCGCCACCCGCCTCACCAAGCGGGTCTGGCAGCTCTATGTCGCCCACATCATCCTGTTCGTGATCTACATCGCCTCGATCAGCTATCTGGCGCTGCGCTTCGGCGATTCCGAGATGATCAACGAGTTCAACGTCGCAGGCCTCGTCGACAATGCCACCGAGACGCTGCGCCAGGGCCTGTTCCTGCGCTTCAAGCCGCTCAATCTCGACGTGCTGCCGCTCTACATCGTGCTGATGGGCCTGTTTCCGCCGGTGCTGTGGTTCATGCTGCGCAAGCCCGATCTGACGATGGCGCTCTCCATCATCCTGTGGCTGTCCGCGCGCCATTTCGGCCTGAACCTGAACGCCTACCCGGCCGGCCAGTGGTACTTCAACCCCTATTGCTGGCAGGTGCTGTTCGTGTTCGGCGCCTGGTGCGCGATGGGCGGTGCGCGCCGCTCGATGACGCTGATCAACTCGCCGATCACGCTGTGGCTCTGCCTCGGCTATCTCCTGTTCGCGCTGGTCATGACCATGGCCGGCCGCTTCCCCACCCTCGGCGGCATGCTCCCGGAATGGCTGTTCTCGGCGTTCAATCCGAACGACAAGACCAACCTCGCGCCTTACCGCTTCATCCACTTCGTCGTGATCGTGATCCTGGTGATCCGCTTCGTGCCGAAGGACTGGCCGGGCCTGGAGTGGAAGATCTTCGATCCGGTGATCGTCTGCGGCCAGCAATCGCTCGCCGTATTCTGCGTCGGCGTGTTCCTGTCCTTCGTCGGCCATTTCGAGCTGTCGATGAGCTCGGGCTCGCTGTTTGCGCAGCTCTTCGTCTCCATCGCGGGCATCGCGATCATGACGACGGTCGCCTATTACATCTCCTGGTCGAAGCGGCAGGACAAGCCGCTGAAGCCGCCGCCGGCGAAGCCCGCGGCTGCTCCGGCGTCCAAGGCTGCTTGAACGTCCAAGGCTGCTTGAAAAAGGCCGCCTGAGACCCGCGGCGGCGGAAGCCTCAGGCCGCCGCCTCGCCGTCGTATTCGGTGAACTTCTTGTAGATCCAGTCGCGGCCGTCGTGACGGCGCCAGACCTTGCCATAGACGAGCTGCCCGTTGATCGAGCGGCGCGGCACGATCACGGTCCAGAGGTGCCAGATCTCGGTCCAGCTCGACCGTTGGCGGGGTGTTTTGGAGGTGAGATCGAAAGTCATGGCGGACAACTCGCGCGAAACGAAACGCCGCGACGAATGTGACCTCGTCTGAACCGCTGATGGGGCGTCGTCGCGTGCCGGGACCAGCTTGATAGCAGTCGTCAAAGCGGCCGCAACGACGGCCCGTGCTTAACCTAACCGATCAACCTTACTTGCCGGCAGACCGCCGCCTTGCCGGTTGAAACGCCTGCCTATCTTTCCTAAGATGCATGCGCGATTTGAGAATGCGTGCGCCGTTTCCGAAGCGCGCGTCCGGTTGATTTTCAAGCTCCATTTTTTCAAACGACTGACTGCGCAGGTCGATGATCATGAATTTGCAGTTTGCACATTTGCATCTGACGATGGTTTTATCGCCCCCGACACCGATCGCCAGGCCGCCCCACGAGAAGTCGGCGAGGGCTGCCAACGACAATTGTCGGGTCTGGCCGCTGATCCCGTTTCCGGTGGGCTGGTACGCTTCGGGCTGAGCCCTCAAAAGCGCAACGCCGCGCAAGCGGAATATCATCGCTCGGCGGCGTCCGTTAGGCATTGGGCGCTGAAATCCCCAACTCTGATATGTCCGTGGCGACGGCCAAAGGTTCGATAAAGCCCAGGTAATTCTGCGCCGGCTAGGCTGTATTAGTTCCAGCAAAAATCGCGCAGAGACGGCGGCCTTCGAACAACAAGCGCCATGCGTTCTGCGTCGCGCTCGACCGCGCTTTTGGCCCCGCCGCGAAGCAGGCGCAGCAGGCGTGAAAAAAGCGGCGGCGCCGCCTATCTCCGCTTCCCATGCAGCAACCAATCGACGTGCCACGAGTTGCAGGTTCTTCCCTCTGTCCGGTTGGCCCGCGATCAGCCCGCAATCGGCTCCCGCCCGCCATGAATGGACAGTTATCCCGCCTCACGTCCGTGTGAGTTGGAGCGCGGCCGGTGAATTTTCGCGAGCGAACAGAGACCAATGAACAGCAGGCCGTTGGCCAAGGGGATGCCGTGAGCCAGGTTGATACGACCGAGAAACTGTCCGAGACAGAAGAGCCCCGGACGTCGCTGTTTGCACTGTGCGGGCTCGGGATTGCGACGGTCGCGATGGTGGGCTGGATCTGCGCGCTGGGCTGGCTGGCCTGGCGCCTGGCGGACTGGCTGCTGTTCTAGGTCCGAACGAGTCCGACGGGATCACGCCAGACGCTACGCCCACAGTCGCGGTGTGAATCGTATTCCTGAGTTGGTGGACGGTGACGCTGTTGACGGGACTGGTCAGCGGGAACGGCTGCGCCGCAGGCCGGCGATGACGGAACGAGGCACGAACCGCGTGTCAGAATCACGTCAGAATCACTTGGGAAAAGTGTAGGAAATTCAACGTCGGGACTGGTCGGGGCAGCTGGATTCGAACCAACGACCTGCAGTACCCAAAACTGCCGCGCTACCAGGCTGCGCTATACCCCGAATGTCCGGCGAGCCCCGTCGATACACGCTTCCCCAAGCGCCAGCAAGCTTCCGAAGCGCCAGCAAGCGTCCCAAACCGCCGAAACCGCGCCCCTTTGCTCAATTTGCGGATCTATTTGCTGCCGAACAAGGGGTGGCCGACGCGATCGCCGGGACGGATGCCGTATTTCTGCGCTGTTCCCGCCACCACCTCGAGGACGGCCCGGGCGGGACCTCTCGACGAAATGATCCTGGTCGAGAGCGGCTCGGTATTCTCGGCAATGCGCAGGATGCGGCCGTCGGCACGAATGAAGATCATGTCGAGCGAGACATAGGTGTTCTTCATCCACATCGAGATTTCCTGCTCGGGGTTGAAGTCGAACAGCATGCCTTTGCCGTCCGCCAATTCCTTGCGGTACATCAGCCCGGTCTGCTTCTCCTCGTCCGTGGTCGCTATCTCCACCGAGAACACCTGCACGCCGTTCTTGGTGACGATCTCGAGCGGCTGGAAGCTGGCCGCGCGAACGGACCCGATTGCGACGGCAAAGCCGGCAACGACGAGGACGGCGGCAAGCCAGCCCCGGGCAACGGACCGGGCGGCCTTTCGATCAAAGCTCATGGAAATGGACTCATGGGGCTGACGGCGAGGGATTGGGCCTGACGGCGCGGAACTGCGGCATCCTTACGCGGCGATCATGACAAAAGCCAGAAGCGCCCGACCCGGGGGCCGCGCGCTTCTGCTCACAAATACGAAAACGGGAAGCCGCCAGCTAGTGCGACTGGAGGCCCGGCGATCCGGTCTCGGGATGGATCTCGGCGGCCATCATGCCCTTGGAGCCCGGCCCAAAGCGGACCAGCACATACTGGCCCGGCCTCAGCTCGGTCATGCCGAAGCGGCGCAGCGTCTCCATGTGCACGAAAATGTCGGGGGTGCCCTCGCCGCAAGTCAGGAAGCCGAAGCCGCGCAGCCGGTTGAACCATTTGACCTGGGCCCGCTCGAGTCCGCTGGTCGCAGTCACCGTGACGTGGGTGCGCGGCGGCAGCATCTGCGCGGGGTGGATGGCAGTCGACTCGTCCATCGAGACGACGCGGAAGGCCTGATAGCCCTTGGCGCGCTGGATGCACTCGACGACGATGCGGGCGCCCTCGTACGCGGTCTGGAAGCCGTCGCGCCTGAGCACGGTCACGTGCAGGAGCACGTCGGGCCATCCATTGTCGGGAACGATGAAGCCGTAGCCCTTTGAGGCGTCGAACCATTTGATGACGCCATGGACCTCGACGAGGTTGGCGGTGCTCTCACCCAACCCGGTGAAGGGACTGAGCGCGCTATCGCGACCGGCGCCGTGCTCGCCCGGCGCGGGAGCTCCCAGCTTCTTGGACTCAAATCCGTCCGACGACCCCATAACCCCGGACCCCACACATGCCATGCAACCCGCCTCAATGGCGGCGTCGAATCACGCGTCTCTAGAGAACCTTCAGAGAATCTTCTCAATCGACGCGACGCGAATCTTTCGAATCAAAAGATAACACTCCCGGTTGCGAGGCATAGACAAAAAAGAGATTCGCCGGAACCTATGAACAGCTTGCACAGGCGCGAATCAAATTGATGCCTCAATTTCCGACAAAGGGCCCGAGTGCTTCGCCGATGTCGTGATGGATGACGAGGTCGGCAATGTCGTCCTGCTCGGTCGGCTCGCGATTGATGATCACCAAACGTGCACCTGCGTTCTTCGCCATCATCGGAAAGCCCGCCGCCGGCCACACCACGAGCGAGGAACCGATCGCGATAAAGAGATCGCAAGCCTGCGACAGCTCGGTCGCGCGCTGCATTTGATCCTCGGGCATGGCCTGACCGAATGAGATCGTTGCGGTTTTGACCGGCTCGTCGCATGCGGTGCAGTTGGGCGCGGCGCCGTCCTGGTCGAAGCGGCGCTTCACCCAATCGAGCTGATAGTCCTGCCCACATCCGATGCAGCGCGCGTAAGTGGTATTGCCGTGAAGTTCAATCACGCGATCGGCGGCGAAGCCCGAGGCCTGGTGCAGATTGTCGATGTTCTGGGTGATGACCGCGGGAATCTTGCCGGCGCGATGCAGCGAGGCGAGTGCGCGATGGCCGCGGCCGGGTTTCGCTGCGGCGAACACCTCCTCCATCGCAAAACGCCGGCGCCAGGATTCATCGCGCGCCTCCTGGCTGGCGACAAACTCGTCGAACGGGATCGGACGGTTGCGGGTCCAAATTCCACCCGGCGAACGGAAGTCGGGGATGCCGCATTCGGTCGAGATGCCGGCGCCGGTGAACGGCACGATGATCCCAGCGTTCGCGATCATGTCGCCGAGCCGTTCGACACCGCTCTGAAGGTCCGATGCAATCACTCGCCGCCTCCTGATTTGCCGTCGCGCCAGCTGCAACATCTGCAAGCGACAAGATTGTTGACGCTGTTATCCACCGCCGCGCAAGTCGCGGGCGGCGATAGGGCGGCAATTTTTTCCGGCCTTCGCTTATCACAATCCTGCAATGCCTCCTCCCCATTGACGCCCCAATCAGAAGCGCCAAATGCATGTGTTGACGCGACTCAACGTGATTGCGGCGGCAGTGCTTGAGTTCAGCAGTGCACATATACTCAGGTGTAGTGGGGGATTTGACATGACCGAAGACGAACAACGCAAGATCCGCGAACGCGAAGAGATCGCCGCCCGTGTCGCCGCTTTCCGTGCCACGCAGGAAAAATTCAAGCGCGAGCGCGAGGAGTATTTCGTCTCGACGCTCGAGAACGCCCGCAAGGTGGAACGGCCCTCACTCTGGCCGTAAGACGTCGCGAAAGGACGCACACGAAACAAGACCCTGCGCCTACGAAAAAGCCCGGAGCACCGCTCCGGGCTTTTCGATTCTGCGGCCGTTACCAGTGACGGTAGTAACGGTGGTATCGGTAGTACGGTCCACCATAATAGGCGTACGGGCCGGGGCCGTAGACGTAGGCCGGGCCACCATAGTAGCCATAGCCCGGACCGTAATAGTCATAGCCATACGGATGCGACGCGGCGATGGCGCCTGCGGTGATCGCACCGGCGGCCAAGCCGAACGCCAGGCCCGGGCCAATGTGGCGCGCCTCGGCAGGCGCAGGGGCCGCGACAGCGGTCACGCCGACGGCTGCGACGGTGGCGAGGACTGCGAGTGTCTTCTTCATGATCTCCTCCTTCGCATCTCGCGGAGACAACGCGGACCATCGGGGATGGTTCGTCTTCGGTGGAACCGCGCCGCGCAGAAAAGTCTCGTGTGAAGAGGAACAATTTCGGGACGCGCGGATTGGACCTGCAAGTGCGGAAGCCTCCGCCATCCGGGTCGAGGCGACAGCACGACGACCCCGTCAGCATCTCCGCGGTGCTGGCGGGGTTTTTATCTGCATTGCTGACCCGTATTCGCAGGCTTGTTCCCAAATCCAACGCGCACATTACGACGAGCTCGCCCGCGCCATTGCCAAGTTCCTCAAGGATTCGCCCTTCGGCGGAATCGGAAGTCGGGAACAAGCGCGCCGCGCACACGTTGAGGTAGTCTTCCCGCAAAAGGAGAGGCGCATCATGCCTGCCTGGCTCGAAGTATTGCTCAACCTGTCCGGCTATGCCGGGTTCGTGGCGCTTGCGACCCGCGGCGCCGCATGCCGGCAGGAGTCCGCCGACGATGAGGTCTATGGCAGCAAGCGCTAGTTCGCGTGCGGCGGCTGTCCTGCCGTGCGCACCAGCCGGTCGGCCTTGACCGCAACGCGCGTGTCGTCGACCTCGGGCCGTAGCGAAAAGCTGATCACCACGAAGGCGAGACAGAACAGCGTGCCGACGACAGCGACACGGCGATAGGTCTGGCGGTCGCCCTGATAAAATGACGGTTCTAGAAATGGGGTCATTGGCAAAAATCGGTTTCTTGTTGTCTTTGCCGGACTCCTATCCCAAGGCGCGGCAAGCGCAACGCGATTGGGCTTTTAACCTAACCGAATAGGGTTATCGCGATCGCTGCAAGCTTTCGTTAGGAGACAGCCGAGCGTCTCAGGCCTCGGCCAGCCACTTCAGCGATGCGCGAAAGCCGAGGCTGCGATGGCCCGCGACCAGCACGGTGCCGTACACTTCGGCCCCCTCCTCGCTGAATGTGCCGGAGAAGCCGCTGGTCGCCTCGGCGCCGGCGAACAGCGGCCTGACAAGCGGATCGGCGAACGGCGAATGCTGGTTGGTGGCAAGCTCGCCCTTCCAGGTGCCGTTGCCGACTGTGTAGGAGCCGCGCGACCAGAAGTAGGGTCCGCCGCCGAGCAGCACGCCATCGCGCAGGATCAATACGCCGCTGTCGCGGCCCTTCACGCCGTCGAGCATGTGGATGTGGATGGAGTAGAGCCCGTTCTTCATGGCAGCGCCCACCGTGGCCTGCGACGATAGCGCGGCGCGCGGGGAGCGTCGAGCCGGCAGCCTCTCGTCCTTCGGTGACCGGCTTTGTTCGGGCTTCGCCGCCATTTCGTTCCCGGAGAACGAATCGGAATCGACGAAATCGGAACCAGGCAACTCCTAACAATCAGTTTGCGTCGCGCCAACCGATGCGCGGGTCACATCGCCGTTGCGGACGGCGCTCGCGACGGCGGCTCTTGCGGCACGGACGCGCAGCTTGTTCTGCAAACGACTCCATTTCGTTCCCAAAGAACGAATCGGAGTCGCAAAAATCGGCGCGACGCGATTCCTAACGATCGATGAAGCGAAGCGCCGTCACGCCTTCAGCGCGAAAGCTCAGGCCGCGCGCTTGTTGCTCTTCTCCGAGAAGCACTGCAGGATCTGGATGCGGAGCTCTTCCGCGGCCGGGCCCTCGAGCTTCCTGAGCTGGTTCCAGAGCCGGATCACTTCGCGCTGTTTCTCGACGGTCATGAGTCACCTCCAAAGCGGGTGACTCACTAGAACAAAATGAGAACAAAAAGTCCAGTCCTCGCGCAAAATTTCACGGGCATGTCGCGCTGACCATTTTCGGCGCGCCGAAGACCCATGGACGCCAGCGATTTCAGCGCCCGGTCACATGGCAGCGCCGCGAAGGACGAACATAGTCCGTCACCGCGGCGCGGTTGCTTTTTGGATCTTCAACCTTAAGTGAAACACGATCTCGAGTTTGAGATGGCTGACGGCCAGGCGCTGAAATCCCAACGCCGTCAGCGAGAGAGCCCCGTGCGCAAGCGCGGGGTTTTTCTTCTTGGAGAAGATCGGACGATGACTTGCGGGGACGGGCGAGCACGATCTCTCTTTGCGCGATGAACTTTTTCAGTGCTGGCGCGTCTCATAGTGCTGGCGCGTCTCATAAAGGAAGCTTTCCCCAGGCTTCACCCCCATCAGAAAACCCCGCTCCCCCCAAGGCGGGGTTTTCCCCTTTTATCGGCATCACGCCGGCGGTCCGCGCGCTCAAGGCGCACGCAGACGGTGCGCGATCGCCGTGGATCAGACCGAGTCCTTGGCCACCTTCAGCGGCGAGGCCTTGACCGATTTGCTCGCCGGTTTCGCAGCAAACTGCATCGGCTCCTTGGTGAAGGGATTGACGCCCATGCGGGCTTCGGTCGCAGGCTTGTTGACGACCGACATCTTCACGAAACCGGGAATGACGAACTCACCGGACTCGTTGAGCTCCTTGTAGCCAACCGTCGCCATGTATTCGATGACCGACTTCACGTCGTTCTTCGCAAGCTGCGTGCCTTCCGCAATTGCATCGATCAATTGGGTCTTGGTCATCTTCGCCATGTCTGGATTTCCTCTGAATTGGATGCGCGCGAGCGGCGACGGTGCTTGGTCCGGGAACGGTAAAACTACGCGGGCTGCGCGTCAGTTCATGCCTGTCGGCCACGAAGCAGCCGGGCTTAGAACCCATTGAGGCCGAAAACGCAAGCAGCAGTTCGACCTGAGTTCCGTCATGTTTCCGCCGGGTCGCGCTGCCTGCGGCGGCGGCAAATCGAATTCCACAGCATCCCTAGAGAGTTCTGCCAACTTGCGAACGCATCCGCGCTCGCGCGCGACCAGGTCTCCCGAGACACACGGGCCTGCGCGGCAGCACGCGATCAAGCGCGCCCGCCTCGCCGCGTCATGCTCACAGGCTCGGACCGAGGATCGGTCGAGACCGTTCCTCGCGATGACCGCAATCAAGGGTTCTCTTTTCGGACCATCTCCTGCATAATGCTGCATGGCAAAAATAAAAGTGACCTTCAGAACCGCCCGGATTGCAGACAACGAGTGGAAAATCCTGGCTGATTACCCCGACCACGAGCAGCGCCAGATTACCGGCTTCACCAGCAAGGCAGATGCCGACGACTGGATCAACGGCGACCGCAAGATCGCCTGGCTCCGTTCCCAGGGCTATGCCAAATAAGGCTATGCCAAATAAGGCTACGCCAAGTGAGCTAGCCGAGTGAGGTAGCCGGGTGAACACGTGAGATTGCGTCACCTCGCCGTGAAACTTGTGACTCGACAGACATTGTTCAGACTCTGGTAACCCAACGCATCCACTCTCCATTCAGTATCGTTGCGTTGGAGTACCCACAGTGCTGGATTTTGACGAGCTGCGTGAACTCGCAGCCGATGTTCGTGTGTTTGTCGATGTCGCCGAAGACAAGGCCGAGGCGCTCAGGGCGGTCATCGGCGCCTATGACGTGGTGCTGGCGATCTTCCCGTCAGGAGACGGCATGGGCCTCCATGTCATCAAGGGCAAAGAGATCCTGGACAAGATCACGACATCGCGCACGCACGCGGCCTACAGCCACACGGCGATCGCGGTTCCCGACCTCGAGCATGCCGAAGTGCTGAAGCTGCTGACGACGGCGGCGCCGGTCGTGCAACGGATTGCAGCTTAAGCGCAGGCTTCTGCCAGCGACATCGACGCAGCCGTACGCACTGGTTGTGACCTCCGGAACGAGGGCCGCGTCGGAGACGGCAAGCCGCCGAAAACGACGAAGCACGGCACCGGCCACTCAAGCCGCTTTTCGAAAACCGCTCCCGGCGATGTCGGGGGCAGTTTTTCGCATTTCGGATTGGCGCTGCCGGAACGTCTCGCTTCAGTGTCCCCACAACGCGGCCGTCAGGCCGATCGCGATGAAGCCAAGACCGATGATCGCAGTCGCGATTTCGGCGGCGTTTTCCAGACTGAACAATTTGACGATGGCGGTCCCGACCGCACTGAGGACGATGTCGAACACCAGGCTGAGCAAGGCGTCAAGCATGGCCGCTCATCCTGCCTTGCCTTGGCGGACGTCATGCACCACGTCGCCGATGGTGCTGCCCACCACAATTGCGGCGACGACAGGCCAGCCGGCCGACGCCAGCAGGATGGCGCCGTAGCGCATCTCCTCGTCCGGGCGTTTGAAGCTATCGACGGCGGCAAACAACAGCACCGCGATCAGGCAGCCGACGACATATCGTTTGAACCAGTTCACGGCGAAAGACCTCGTTTCCAGGCATTCGTCGCGTCACACGCCACGCTGGTTCATCGGGCGGGCCATCCCGCCCCTCGCCGGCAGGACAGTGCCGACGATCACGCATGCGTGGCCACGAATTTCGGTGACAGTGCACTCAATTCACTCGTCGTCGCCGCCCTGCTCGTCCTGCGGCTTCGGTCCGCGCTTGGCTGCTTTTAGAGGCCGCCCGGTCAGCCGCTCGAGGCGGGCGAGGAAACGATCATTTCCGAGCGGCCGACCGATGCTTTCCGCAGCGCGCAGCCGGTCGAACAGGTCCGTCTCCGGCGTGCCGTGGAGCAGGTCGGCGAAACGCGGGAAACGCTCCCTGATCGGCGCGAGCGCAGTCACTCCGTCGTCCTTGCCGCGCAGATGCGCACGCGTGCTCGACCAGCGCCAATCCTGCGCCCGCTGCACCAGGCGGGCGCGCACCGGGTTGAGCGACACGTAGCGCAACGCCGCCGCGAGATGCTCTTCGTCCATGGCCACCGCGCCGAAGCGCCCCTGCCAGAAGTGCCCCGTGCGCTTGCGCCGCGCCTGGATCACGCCCGCATAGGACCGGTGCACGCGTGCAAGTGCGCGGCGCAGCCCGTCCGTGTCGGACGGGACCAGAACGAGATGCACGTGATTCGGCATCAGGCACCACGCCCACACCTCGACCCCGGCCGCCTGGCAATTCTCCGCGAGCAGGTCGCGATAGAGCGCATAGTCGTCATCGCCAAAGAACGTACGCGCCCGGCCATTGCCGCGCTGGGTGACATGGTGAGGATGACCTGGAATGACGACACGGGCAAGACGGGCCATACCCCATCATGACCCCAGAGCCGCGCGATGTCAATTTAGTGCACTGTCACCGTAATTTGCGATCGTCGGCAATGGATGCGTGATCATCGGCGTCAGCGTTTAGTATGTCGTCGGTGCAGCCGCGGCTCCGATGCCTGTTCAATCGGCGCTAGCGCCGAAAATTTCACCATCTCCGATGCCGCCGGCGAAATGACAGGGCAAGGCACCTCGCCGCGCAAGTGTGGCCTCACTGTGTCGTGACCGGCGTGGGCGGCAGCCGTTGCCCAAATCGGACCGAACTCAACCGAACGGTGGAGGCAGCGGCCGCCCGTTTCAGATTGAGTGTTTCTGCTTCGCCGCATCAGACGCAAGCGCGTGCGTTCCGTGTGCCGACCAAGCCGTTGACGGATCAAATCGCGAAGGCCTGGACGGAACGATGGCCCGGATACCGAACGCGATCGAGTTCAATTTCACCAATCGGATTGCAGGAAATAAGATGGCTGGACCGAACGACGCACAAGGCGAAATCGTACGCATTTCAAGCGCTCAGGATGGAACGCCGGCTAATAGTGATACCTACTTCAGCGGCTTTTCACCGGATGGTACCAAGGTGCTCCTCGCGTCCTACGCAACCAATCTGGTTCCGGGGCTGAACCTGATTCACGGTAGCGCTCGGTTTTATGTGAAGGATCTCACTACGGGCGCAGTGACTCTCGTCTCGTCACCCGGAGGAACCGATGCAGCCTCGTTGGACTCTGACGGCTCAGGCAGTTTCGGGACCAACGACTCCGTTATCTTCTCGTCGTCCTCCGACAAGCTCGTACCAGACGATACCAATGGTGTGTCTGATATCTTCGAGAAAGACCTCACGACGGGCGCGATCACGCGGTTGTCGGCCACCGCTTCGGGTGTGCAAGCTAACGGCCTGAGTAGCAGTGGAGTCCTGTCGCCGGATGGACATCGGCTTCTATTTTCTTCTTTCGCTTCGAACCTTGTTCCCGGAGATACGAATAATTCGCTGGACGTCTTTATCAAAGATCTCGGCACAGGAGTGATCACCCGCGTTTCGACGACGAGTAGCGGGGCGCAACTCAATGGCGGGCTTTCCGGAAGTCAGATCCGCTGGAACGCTAATCAGCTTTTTTTCACATCTGACGCCACGAATGCCAGCGCCGGCGACAACAATGGGGCGACGGATCTCTTCGTCAAAGACTTGACGACTGGAAGCGTCTCTCGAATTTCAGACGCCGCTGATGGAGTTCAGGCGAATGGGTCTATCAAGGCTTTCAGCGTTTCTCACGACGGCACAAAAGTCGCGTTCTGGTCGGACGCCAGCAACCTTGTCGCCGGCGATACCAATGGCGTTGCGGATCTTTTCGTCAAGGATCTCAAGACTGGGATAATCACGCGCGTCTCCACGACCTCCGATGGAAGCCAAACCGATTCCGGCGTCTTCGCGAGCCAATATGCACCATCGTTCTCTGCCGACGACAGCAAGCTCGCCTTCATGTCCCTGTCCGGCGACCTTGTTCCAGGCGACACCAATGGTGGCCGCGACATTTTCATCAAGGACCTCGTCACGGGTGCCGTCACTCGCGTATCGACGGCTGCCGACGGATCGCAGGGCATTTATCAGAACCCGGACGGAAACTTCACCTATCCTGGCGGCTTCTCGCCCGACGCCAGCATGATCGCCTTTTCTTCGGAAGAAAGTGGCCTCGTGGCGGGTGGCAACCCGACCTCCCTCAATGAGGTCTTCATCAAGACGCTGCACCCAGCGCCCGGCACGGCGGCGGACACATACGTTGCGAGCTATAGCGCGCCGCTCAAGGTGGATGTGGCCCATGGCCTGCTCGCCAACGACTCCGTGGCGGCCGGCGAGAGCACCCTGGCGGTCACCTCCTTTTCAGACGCCAAGCACGGGCGGGTCGACCTGAACCCGGACGGGTCATTCACCTACACGCCAGATGGGACTTTCATCGGGACCGACAGCTTCACTTACAAGGCTGGCGCCGGCTACCAGTCGAGCCAAGACACCACCGTCACGATCAAAGTAACCGGCAATATCGAGCGGGTGGATACGCAAGCGGATGGCAGCCAGGCCTATTTCGGCGTGTTCGCCGGAACACCCGTCTTGTCGTCGGACGGAAGGTATGCCGCCTTCGTCACGAACTCCTCCGATCTCGCGCCAAACCCCTATGCCGCCGCGGCTCAGGTCGTGCTCAAGAACCTGGCGACCGGCGCCCTGACCATTGTCTCCGGCCCCGAGGGTGGCGACAGTCCGGTGTTTTCCCCCGATGGAACGAAAGTCGCTTTCTCGTCGGGTGACCGCAACATCATCGTCGATGATCTCGTTTCGGGCACATCCACCGTGGTCTCGACGACCCCGGGCGGGACGGTTGGTGTCGGGTTCAGCTACTCTCCGGTCTTCTCGCCCGACGGCAACAGCATCCTGTTCAGATCGTCAAGCTCCGACCTCACCAACAATTTGGCCGGCGACCTTTTCGTCAAGAACCTCACGACCGGCACCATCACCCGCGTTTTGACAGCGGCTGATGGCACGCCTGCCGACGGGCAACTGGTCGGCTCACTCGAGCCCGGATATTCATTTTCGCCCGATGGCAAATGGGTCGTGTTCGCATCCACCGCCGACAATCTCGTCGCAGGGGATACCAACCACGGATCCGACATCTTCGCCAAAAATCTCCAGACTGGACAAGTTATCCGCGTCTCCACGACGGCCGACGGCGCGCAGGCCTACGGCGATTCTGAATTGCCTGTGTTTTCTCCGGATGGAAAATCCGTGGCTTTTCAGAGCGACGCCGAGAACCTTGTCCTCGGCGATACCAACAAAGCCCCGGATATTTTTATCAAGAACCTGGAAACGGGCGCGATCACGCGGGTTTCGACCGGTGCAAATGGAGAACAGGGGACGACAACCGCGACCGCGTATTATGAATATCCGGTCTTCTCGCCCGACGGAACGCGGATCGCCTTTGTCTCGACGGACGCCAATCTTGTGCCCGGCGTCGGCAACAGCAAAGGTGACGTCTACGAGAAGAATCTCGTGACGGGAGCGATCAGGCTCGTCTCCGACGACTCCTTCGGGACGGACGGAAGCGGCTGGTCGACGAACCCCACCTATTCCGCCGACGGAACGAAAATCAGCTTTGTCTCCTACGCAGCCAATCTCGTGCCGGGCGACACCAATGGAGCGGGCGATGTCTTCATCAAGGACCTGACCAAGTTTCCCTACGATCCATCACATCCGGTCGACGTCGCACCGACCCTCGCCAGCATCAGCCCTGCAGACGAGGCGACCGATGTCGCGGCAGCCGCCGACATTACCTTGAATTTCGACAAGACTGTCCATGCTGGCCACGGCACGATCACGATCACAGGCGACGCCGGCGACGTGCGCACGATCGACGTCACCGACGCCAATCAGGTCATCTTCTCCGGCACGACCATGACGATCAATCCGACCGGCGATCTTGCGGGTGGGCAGACCTATCATGTCACATTCGGGGCCGGTGTCGTCGTCGATGCTGCGGGCACCGCGTTTGCCGGTCTCTCCAGCGGCACGCTTGATTTCACCACGGCAGTGCCGCCGCCACCCGAGACCGACGGCAAGGTGGTCGATGGCTATCTGTCCGGCGCGACGGTTTTTGCCGACGCCAACGATGATTTGTTGCTCAGCCCCGGCGAGGTCTCCACCCGCACCGGTGCGGACGGCGCTTTCACGCTCGTCGGCGGAACGGGGGTGTTGGTGGCGACCGGCGGGACCGATGTTTCGACCGGCCTGCCGTTCGGGGGGCTGCTTCTCGCTCCCGCAGGTTCGAGCGTGCTCACGCCGCTCACGACGCTCGCGACGCTGCTGAGCGTCGGGACGGTGCTGACGAAGCTTGGCTTGCCGACCGGTTTCGATCTCCTGCACGCCGACCCGGTCGCGCAGGCGGGCGCCGGCAACGCGGATGCAATCGCCGTGCTGATCGCCGGCGCACAGGTGCAGGACACGGTCTCGTTGATCGCGGCCGCGCTCGTCGGTTTGGGCCAGGACCCGAGCGAGACGGCGTTCAACGCGATCCGCGCCGTCGCGGGACAGTTGAGCACCCAGAGCGCCGTCGACCTCACGAGCGTCGCGCAACTGACCGCAATGGCCACTGCGGCGGGGGTCAGTGAGGCGGTCGCCGATGCTGTCGCGCATGTCGCGGCCGCGACCAATACGAGCCTGGCGCACCTCTCCACCTCGCCGACGGTGTTAGACGACGTGGCGTTCGTGGAAACGGCGGTCCAGGGAAGCGCGGTGGACGCCGCCACGCAGGCGGGGAGCGACCCCGTGCTGCTCAACGCCGTGGTCGCGGCCTTTGCGGATGGCGTCGAGACCGGGAATGGGTTGCCCACCGCGGGCGGTGATCACGTCACCGCACAGGAACATACGCCGCTCGTCATATCGGCCGCCGCACTTATCGCCAACGACACCGATCCCGACGGCGACACGCTGAGCCTGGTCAGTGTCGGTCACGCGACCCACGGCGACGTGGTGTTCGATGCCACCAATCAAACCGTCACCTTTACGCCGGATGCCGGCTACAGTGGCGCCGCGGCGTTCGACTACACGATTTCCGACGGCCATGGCGGCCTGGCCACGGCGACGGTCGGCGTTACCGTCGCCATCGCGACACCCGCGGCTCCGACGCTGACACTTGCCCACGATTCCGGCGCGTCCGGCACCGACCGCGTCACCAACGATGCAACCATTGCGGTCGCGGCGGTCCCCGGGGCGACACTCACCTATACGGTGGATGGAAGCGTCGTTGCTTCCTATGACCCCGCTGGCCTCACGCAGGGCGTCCACCACGTCAGCGTTACCCAGACCAATGCCGCCGGATCCGTCTCGGCCGCCGGCGAGATCGAGTTTACTTACGACACCGTGGCGCCGGATCTCGCATTCGCCGCGCCAACCGGACCCACCATCACGGACAGGCCAACCGAAATCTCCGGCACCGCCGGGCTTGAGGATTCCGGGCGGACCGTCCAGATCAGCGAAGGCGGATCGGTGCTCGGCACCGCGATTGTAGGCTCCGACGGCAGCTGGCACGCTGATGTCACGCTCCACGGTGTCGGCGATCACACGCTGGTCGCGTCGGCCACCGACCTCGCGGGCAACACGGATCAGATCTCGACCACGCTGTCGGCGGCCGCCAATGGGGTACCCACCGCGGGCGGTGATCACGTCACCGCACAGGAACATACGCCGCTCGTCACATCGGCCGCCGCACTTCTCGCCAACGACACCGATCCCGACGGCGACACGCTGAGCCTGGTCAGTGTCGGTCACGCGACCCACGGCAACGTGGTGTTCGATGCCGCCCACGATACCGTCACCTTTACGCCGGATGCCGGCTACAGTGGCGTCGCGGCGTTCGACTACACGGTTTCCGACGGTCATGGCGGCCTGGCCACCGGGACCGTTGGCGTCACCGTCAAGTCAGGCACCACCGGGGGCGGCTGGGGCGACGTTCACTACACTTCGTTCGATGGATTCAAATTCAATCTGCAGTCGACTGGCGATTATGTCATCGCCCACGCGACGTCAGGCCCGGAATTCGAGATCGAGGGACGCGCTGAAAATCTGGGGCACACCGGAGTCAGTTATCTGACAGCCGTCGGTGTCGAGGCGGGCGACCACCTCATTGTGTTCGACGAGGCCAAGCCGAGCACGATGCTCGTCGACGGCCATGCCGTCACGTTCGCGGTCGGCGACCGCCTCGACCTCGGAGATGGTGTCGTCATCGGCAGGGCGACAGCGACGACGCACCAGATCGAGACATCGCTCGATTTCGTTCAGATGACCGATCACGGCAGCTATCTCGATCTTTCCGTGCATGCGGGAAGCGCCCGCGGGCCCGGCAGTTTCGAGGGATTGCTCGGCAATCTCGACGGCAACGCCAGGAACGATTTCGGCCTTGCCAATGGCTCGTGGCTGGTCAATCCAAGCACCAAGGTAATCGAAGGGCTGTTTGCGGATGCCTGGCGGGTTGGACCGCAGGACAACATGCTCGTGAGCCTCGGCAACGAAACTTTCGCGCAAAGGCTAAGCGATGCGACGCATGATCATGCGTCGGCGATCTCCGTACACGACTGGCACATGATCTGAGCGTTTGCCAAAGAGATCGCGGCCCGTTCAGATTGACCGGGCAAGCATTCCCGCAGCCGGATCGCGGCGGGGCCTGTGGCTCAACGGTTAGCCGCAACCGATCAAACCAAGGCTGCTGCCATCGCGCCCCTGCTGGATCTGCGGCTTCGGTCAACACTTGTCCGATCTATTTCACCACCGCCTCCCCCTCACGCACATGTGCCTCCGTCCCCTCCCCCTCCCCGCACTTTCCTGCTATCTCTCCCCCGCCGTCCCGGCCCAAAGCAAAACCCCATTCGTTCCAGGGAGCAACAACCATGCGATACCTTCACACCATGCTGCGCGTGCGCAATCTCGATGTCGCGCTGAAGTTTTATCAGGATGCGCTGGGGCTGAAGGAGGTGCGGCGGATCGAGAACGACAAGGGGCGCTTCACGCTGGTGTTCCTGTGCTCGTCGGACGATCTCGAGGCGCTGAAGAAGCAACCGCAAACGCGCGGCGCGCCGCTGGTCGAGCTCACCTGGAATTGGGACGAGGAGACCTATGGCGAGGACCGCTTCTTCGGCCATCTCGCCTATGAGGTCGACGACATCTACTTAACCTGCGAGAAGCTGATGAAGGCGGGCGTCACCATCAACCGTCCGCCGCGCGACGGCAACATGGCCTTCGTGCGCTCGCCCGATCTGCACTCGATCGAGATCCTCCAGAAGGGCGACCCGAAGGCGCCGGCCGAGCCGTGGGCGTCGATGCCGAATACCGGTCACTGGTAAGGCTCTCGCCACAGGAACAAGGCCCTCGCCCGCCGCGTTCACTCCCCAACGATGCGATTGGAGGAGGAAACAATGGGACGCGGATTATTGTTGTGGCTGCTGGGTGTGCCTATTCCGGTGATCATTCTGCTGTGGCTGTTCTTCGGCCATTGATTGCCTGATGGACCCTGCCATGAAAGCTCCGCCTCGGGCGGAGCTTTTTGCATGAGGGGCTCGCGGCAATCGCGGCTCGCTGACTTCGCGAAATTCCGCTATCACCCGCGAAAACGAAACGCTGCGGGAGGAACGAGATGCCAGAGACGAAGCTGACGATCTGGGGCCGCGCCAATTCGGTCAACGTGCAGAAGGTGCTGTGGTGCCTCGCCGAGCTCGCCCTGCCCTACCAGCGCATCGACGCCGGCATGGAATACGGCAAGACCCGCGAGGCCGGCTATCTCGCGATGAACCCCAATGCGCGGGTTCCGACGCTGGTCGAAGGCGACTTCAGCTTATGGGAATCCAATTCGATCATGCGCTATCTCTGCATGGCGCATGGGCGCGGCACGCCGATCTATCCGGAGGCGCCAAAGCTGCGCGCCGGCGTCGACCGCTGGCTCGACTGGACGCTGTCGATGGTGCAGCCGGTCGACCGCCCGGTGTTCTGGGGCATCGTGCGCACGCCGCCCGCCGAGCGCGACATGGTCAAGATCCAAAGGGATGCCGATGCGGCCGCCGAGGTCTGGGCGATCGCCGATCGCCTGCTCTCCACGCGGCCCTTCATGGAGGGCAATCAGTTCACGCTCGCCGACATCGCTGTTGGCGCCTATGCGCGACGCTGGCTCGGTGTCGAGGGGATCACCCGGCCGGCGCAGCCGAACCTGACGCGGTGGCTCGCCGAGTTCGGCAAGCGACCCGGATTTGCGCAGCACGTGGCCCCGCCGATGTCGTGACCCGCTGACGCGGCTTAAGCTGCGGTGAGCGCGCGCAAAATCGCTATGAGCGCGCAAACCGCCCGCGCCTGGCCTCTACTGTGCATGGGGTTGTTTTCGCGTTTTCTGTTCGGGCGGCCTAGTGCCGGCCGCGCTCGACCAGCACGACGACGACGATCAGCACCAGGGTGACGATCGCAATGGAGATCTTCGCGGTCCAGGACATCCCGCGTCCGACCCACCACAGCAGCGCGCAATACATCAGCGCGGGGACGAGGAGATCGAGCCGCAACAGGTCCGGCGACATCGGCCCCTCAGCGCCCGGCCGTGGCGTCGACCCTGACCGCGCCGCCGATCTTGACGCAGGTCCCCTCGACCATGGTGAAGCCCCGGCCATAGGCGGCGCAGCCGTTGGGTCTCGCAGACCCGGCGGCGCCCTTCAGCGGCAGGGCCTTGCCCGACTGCGGCTGCTCGCTTGGCGGCAGGCGCAAGGTCTCGGCCCCGGCTGAGGAGGTAGTAGCGAGAGTGATCAGAAAGAGGACGGTCGCGCGCATCTGCGCCTTGTAGCCCGGACCCGCGCCCGGCGCCATCCGGGCCGCCGTCAGAGGAACTTGACGCCGGCCGACTTGCCGCGGCGCCACACCACCTGGCAGCTCCGCCCGGTCCGGGCATCGCGTGCAAATGCCATCCGGATCACGCCCGGCAGCTGGCTCGCGTCCTCGTCCAGCGTGATCCTGGCGCCCGAGGCCGAGATGTCCTCGACCAGGCAATGCCGCGCCGCGAATCCGCCCGCGAGCGTGATCCAGGCGTGCTGCGACAGCAGCTTGCGGCTTGCGCGCTTCTTGGGCTGTGGCATTGGCGAAAAATCTCTCCCGCTCCAGCGCTAGCCCAGGGAACCCTAAGAAACGGTTGAAATCGCCGCCCGAATGATCCCGGGGCGCGTATCCACCGGGCCCAAAACAGCGTTCCGGAACGGCTTGCCCGCGGGCCCAAAGGCCACTATACGTTCGCCCGCTGCCAGCCGCCGGGCACGACTCGCGCGGCCGGCAGGCCTGTCGCCAAATGCGGCCCGGCCTTGCGTTTGCTCCCTTCGTCTATCGGTTAGGACGCCACCCTTTCACGGTGGAGAGAGCGGTTCGATTCCGCTAGGGAGCGCCAAGCAGCCCCCATCCCTCACCGCTCGCCCAGGAAGCTCTCGCGCACCTTCGCGCAGGCGAGCCCGACCGTGTAGACGTGGACCCCCTCGATCACGCAATGGTCCGGATTGAGCGCCAGCAGCCCGATCGACGTTTGCTCGTTCAGCTCCCACGGTGCGCGGACGATGATGCAGGGATAGTCCGCGGCGAGCTTGGCGTAGCTGGTGGTGCGAAAATTGCGCTTCAGGACGCGCGTGTAGGTGTTGTGGTCGAGCAGGGCGACCGTGAAGGCGCGCTCATAGGCAGCAGAGAACCTCTCCCGCATCGCCTGGTCGCCCCAGAGCTGCAAGGTCATGTCCCAGCCGTGGTTCATGTCGTTCTCCGGCGCGCGCACGAACATGCCGGAGACGTTGGCGCAAGCGGGACCGGCAGCGACCACGGCGTCCGAGAGCCTGGCCCCGATCGCATTCGCGCGCGAGGTTTGCAGCGCGACAGTTCTGGCGTCGATCAGCGTCACCGCGGTCGTAGCGGCACACAGGCTGCCCGCCAACAGGGATAGCGCCACCGCCGGGATGGCCGGGACCAGACGCCTGATCTGCACCACGATCAGGACGAGGACGCCGCCCGTCAGCGCCCAAGATGCCATCATGTAATGCAGCGCAAAATGCTTCGACGTCGCCACGAGGTACGCCGCAAAGATCAGGACGGCGGCGCTAAGCGTGAGGCTGACCGGATCGCGCCACTCGCGCGTCTTGATGCACCAGGCGAGCACCACGGCCGCGGCTGCGATGTAGGTGCCCGCCGCGAACGGCACGGCCGCGATGATCTCGCGCATGTTGGACCAGAACGTCGCGAAGTCGATGAATCCGGTCTCGCCCTCGCCGTAATGGCCCTTGTGAGTTGCGATTTGCACCAGCCATCCGAACCCGCGCGTGATCGTTCCTGGGTTGAAGATCAGACTGAAGCCAACGAAGCCCATCGCCCCGGTGATCAAGGCGGCGACGAACGCCCGCCGGCTTCTCAGCAAGCACACGGCGAACAGCGCCTGCGGCAAATAGAGATATTTGGTCGAGAAGCCGAGCGCGAAAATCAAACCGGACACGCCGCCAAGGCTGGTCGCCGGCGGTCGCTCGTCGAGCGCAGCCTTGAGCACGATCGCCATGCCGAACAGGGAGATCGCGACCATGAGGCTTTCCGGAGCGAGCACCGTCTGAAAGTGAAACGCATCGGGATGAACGAACGCGCCGGCCTGAAACAGCAAGCCGGCAATGGCGCTCCGCGTCGTCCGGCCGACGATGAGCCCGCCTGCCAGCAACGCGCCCGAGAGCACCAGCGCCTCGCAAGTCCGCGCCGCGGTGGTGATCGCATCGTAGTGCTTGAGCCCGAACGCGACGATATCATCGGGCCGGGCGACCAAGGCCCAACCCCTGATGACCAGCTCGACGAGCAAAGTCGTCGTCGTTCCCGGATGATCGAATTTCAGCGAGCCATATCCGGCCGCCGCCACCAGCCCGTTCATGGTGTAGGCCGATTCAGGATCGACCTGGACACCCCAGACCGCCTGCCAGGCCGAATAGAGCAACGTCGCCGCCAGATACAATGACGGCGCGATGAGGATCAGCGATGTTCGGCCCCTCCCGCTCAGGCGCGCGTCAGGAAAACTGCAATCGGCCGACATCATCGTCGTCGCACCGTGGTTTCCACGGGCTAGATCGCCTTGATCTTGAGAAAGGCGAAAGCCACCATCTTCAGCAGCATCCAGCCGTGGCGAAACCTGGAGATCTGGGTCTCGCCATAGGTACGCGCGGCGTAGCGGATCGGAAGATCCACCGATTTCAGATTGAGCTTCGATGCGCCGAAGATCAGGTCGAAATCGCCGAACGGATCGAAATCGCCGAAATAGGCCTTTCCGGCTTTCAGGCGCTGATAGTCGCTGCGCCGCAGAACCTTGGTGCCGCAGAGCGTATCCGTATAGCGCTGATTGAGCAGCCAGGAGAACAGATAGGAAAAGATCTTGTTGGCGATCAGGTTGAGGAAGCGCATCGCGCCCTCGTCCATGGGATAGACCAGGCGCGAGCCGTTGACGAACTCGCCCTTGCCCGACAGCAGCGCCTCGACGAATTTCGGAATCTGCTCCGGCGGCATGGTCAGGTCGGCGTCAAGAATGATCAGCACGTCGCCGCGCGCCGCGTCGAACGCGGTGAAGACGGCGTCGGCCTTGCCCTTGCCCAGCTGGCGCATCACCTTGATGTCCCTGGAAGGATGCGCCTGCTTGACCCGCTCCATCTCCTCGAAGGTGCCGTCCTGGCTATGGCCCTCGATGAAGATAATCTCGATGTCGCCGCAGAAGTCGGGCATCCGCAGGACAGCCGGCTCGATGTTGCCGCGCTCGTTACGCGCCGGCACCACGACGGTGGCCGAGCCAAACTCCTCCCTCGCCCTGCGGCTCGAGCGCGCGACCATATAGTGCCGCAGCGCCACCTGGCGGATTCCCGGCAGCACGCTGACGAAACGATTGAGGAGGCGCCCGAGCCCGAATATCCGGACCGGCGAGAGCACGCGTTGCTCGGACTTGACCGGATCGAAATCCGCAAGCCTCGCCAGGCTGCGCAAGTCGGACGGCGACAGCACATTCTGATCCGGCTGCGGCATCCGCAGGCCGATGAGTTCGGCGAATTTCAGCGCGGGGTACCAGAGATGCGAGAAGTAACCGATCACCAGCCGCGTATCACGCGTGCAGAGCGGATGCAGCTGGGCGATGAACTTCTGACAATCTTCCAGCGAACCGATCGTATCGAGGACGAGAATATAGTCGAACGGGCCTTGCAGCGCTTCCAGTGTCGCGGGGTCTTCGGCATCGCCTTCGACGAACGTGAGATAGGGGTGGCGCTGTCGCGCGATCCCGATTTGCGTGCCGCAAAAATCTATTCCGACGCCATGTGATGGCGCGAGGCTCGCGAGCGTGTCGCCGACGCCGCATCCGATGTCGAGGACGCGACTTCCCGCCGGGATTAAGAACCGGAGATAGCGTTCGTCCTCGTCGTGAAAAAAGCTGTTCTTCTCACGCCATGCCACGCGGTCCGTGGCGACGCGGTCGGCGTGATCGAGGATGCCTGCTTTTCGCGGAGACAGGCCGCCAGACATGACGGTCATGTCCGTGACAAGACATAGGCCCCGTCGGGCCTGCTCGAACGACAATTTATCGCGACATCAGGCACCACGGCGCGAAGCGCCGCAGACATAAAACGACACATAAAAAGCAGTCCCCCCGAACCTGTTGCTACTCAAGCGCAACTGCAGCGGGACTTCAACAGGAACATCATCCGGCGCGCCAGAAATTCTGTCCCAGTCCAGCGACGATCCGATGCTGACCGAACGTGTCGTACCGGCGCGGCGAAGGCTAACGACCGCGCTGCGGACGTCTTCAGGTCGTCGTGAAGACCTCACGTCGCCGGTCGCGCCATTTTCGGCTTATCGCGATGAACGGCTCTTCGATGAACCGCCGGGATGTCCACGCCATCGGCGTGGTCAACAGCACGCCGATGACAATGCTCAACAGGATCGACAGCATGGGCCAGCCGTCGATGGCGCTGATGCGGACCGCAACGCTCAGGCCGATCATGTGGAAGAGATAGAAGCTGTAGGATATCCGGCCGTAGAAGCCGATCACCGGCTGATCCAGCAAACGAATGCCGCGCTGCAGCTCCCCAAACGCGATCAGCGCAACCAGCAGCCCGGATGAACAGCCTTCGAGCAAGATGATCGGCGCGGTTTGCTTTTGCAGGCCGCAATAGAGGAGCAGGACACCGGCCACGACAGCCACCACCATCTGCCGACCGCCGATAGCTTCCACGAGGCGGCGTCCCGAGAAGTGCAGCGCTACGCCAAGCACAAAAGCGTACAAAGGCGCGAGGTTCGTATAGCCGCCGAGCAGGTGCGCATATGGTCCGATGAACGACAGCCCGAACAACACCGAGATCGCAGCGATCAGGACGCGCGGGCCAAACCGCCGGCCGCCCAGGAAGGTCAGAACGATAACCGGTGTTGCGAAGCACTCCACCGTCATCGACCACATCGGCCCATTGATGTCGTGCCGGATCATCAGGGCGTTCAACATCACGTTGAAGGGCGAAAAATCGGACCCGAAGCCCAGATAGAATCCGAAGGCCTCGTGAAGCCCGGCCAGCAGCAGTACGACCGCAACCGCCGCCGGAAACAGCCGGAGAATCCTGTGACGCAGGAATACCGCGATGTCGTCGTTCCGAGCCAGCGAGCGCGACAGCACGAAGCCGCTCAGCACGAAGAAGAGCACCACCGGCGCCATGCCTGTGACATAGGTGTCGGTGAATCGTCCGAACGCATGGTAGCCGACGACAGAGACCGCAGCCAGGCCGCGCAACGACTCAAGTCTAGGCAGGAATTCGAGTTCTTGAACCACGATCGTCCTGACATCCGAGGTCTGGATTTTGGACGGCTTCTTGATCTTGCAGCATCCGCGTTCGCACTTAGCCACAACACGGCACGTCATGGCAATCTATGGAGATGAGATCGTCGGGGCGCCGGGCCCTGATCGCTCGGGAAGCCGGCCAGGCCGGCGATGCGCCGGCAGAATCGGTCATCCCGGTATGAACCTCCCGGCCCCTCACCTCCGACCAATGTCCGAAGGAAACCAACCTCGCCCACCGCGACGGTGTCACGGCTTGAAGGATCGGGTTCGGCCCATGGAGCAGCACAAATCCACCCCGGACGGCCACTCCGGCGCCCCGCCGGCTGTGACCACGCCCCCGGCCTGGATCCACTGCACCGCGCCCTATTTGCCGGACCGACGCGCCAAAATGCTGGAGCACATGGCGCGCGCCAGACCGGTGCCGCAGCCCCAAGCCGCCAAGGCAACTGAGCCGTCGGGCATGAGCGGCTGGCACATTCTCCGCGCCGCCTATGGCTGCGCAATCCTGTCAGCGATCATCGCGTTCTTTTTCCAATCGCGCGTGCCATTTTACCTTGGGGGCATTCATCTTCCTGTCCGATGGCGAGCGCATCGAACGCGCGCTCGCAACGATCGGGATCCGGTTCGAGCCGGAAGCGATCGGGCCCGCGATCGTCAAAGGCTTCGTCGCCCTGTTCGGATGGTTTGCGCTGCTCGTGTCGTTGCGGGACCTGGTCCCCGGCTGGCTCGCGGCATGGATGCCTCCGGCCGAGGCGTCGTGGTCAGTTATCGCCGGCATTGCCCTTGCGATCGTCATCGTCGAAGCGCTCGCGACACGCGCGATGCGGCGCGCATTGCCATGGCTCGGATTGGAGATCAGGTGGGACAGCCTGACCTGGAAGGTGATCAAGCTCGCCCTGGCCATTGGCGCGCTGGTTTTGCTGGCGCTGCACGGGCCTGCCTGAATGCCGCCGCTCAGCTCGGGCCAAGAAGCCCGCGTCAGGTCTCAGTAAGCCGGTCGAGAAGCGGCGAGATCCTCGACTGCACCGCTGGGTCGCAATGACGTGGTTGTGAATGAGCGCGCCCGATAACCGGGACGTTTTGCCGCTTACCCCGGCACACTACCGCCCCGGCCATTTACCGGAAATTTACCCTTGCTCCTGAGCGCCGGTATCATTTGCTTAGAATTTGATCGCTACCGTGGAATTACGGAAACAACCAGAAACACGATCGAGCGCCCATGTCCGTCGCAGAGTTCCTCAGGCAGCGTGCAGTCGAAGTAACCGTGAGCGGCAGCTATTCGCTGCATCGCTGGTACGATTGCGAGGGCAAGCTGCGAAACTTCGCCTGCCGCACCAAGCGCGTCTCGCCCTTCCGCATGATCGTCGACGTGCCGGTCGTCGGCAAGGTCGGCGAGCGCGTAACCTCCTACTTCCAGGATTTCGGCGAATTCCAGTGCACCATCAGCGCGACGCTGAAATCGGGCTTCCTGATGGAGCTCGACATGACCCGGGCCCGCCGCGCCTGGATGTCGGAAAAGCTGACCTGGCTCGAAAAGAAGCAGAAGGACGACAGCGTCCTGGACCTGCGCCATGACGCGCGCTTCGTTCCGCAAGCCTCGCACACATTCCTGACGGTTGCCGACGGCAGCACCCATTCCTGCTTCATCATCGACGTCTCCACGGCCGGCGCTGCGATCTCCTGCGAATACGACCCGCCGATCGGGACCCCGCTTGCCGTCGGCGCCTGCGTCGGACGCGTCGTCCGCAAGTTCGACAATGGCTTTGCGGTGAAATTCGCCGAGAAACAGCAGCGGGACGACCTCGTCCGCCTGGTCGTGCGCCAGGCCATTCCGCAGCCAGCCTGAAGCCGGTCCAAACCAATCCGTATTGCTGCCCCATCGCGGCCCCATTGCGGGATCAGCTTTTGGGGTCCGTGCCACGTGCCGGGCTTCATTTGCAGACTTTTGAGTTGCGGACTTGCGATCGGGGGACCGGATGGCAGTCGACAAGATCACGGTTGATAAGATCACCTGGGACAGGGTTGGCCGGGTCACCGAGCCCGGGCGCTACATATACACGTTCGGCTGGCTCACCATTACGGCCGACGATCTCGATATCTGGAAGCAGTATCCGCAAGCCGCCTTCACGCTGCTCGCCCACCATTCCCAGCCAGACGAGGCCGCCGTCGGTGATGAATTCCACCTTGGGGCCTTCGACATCGCGCCCGACGCTCCACCGCCGTTCACCACCCATTGAGAGCAGAAAGCACGGGCCCTGCTCGCCTTGCGAGCGCTGATGTGACGCGCCGTTGCGCAGTGCGCAGGCCTGCTCGGGAACGCATGGCATGCGCGTTGCTTAATCAACGCCATGATTCATATCCCTCCCGCCGACCAGGCCTTCGTGCTGCTGCTCATCGTCTCCTGCCTTGGCACATGCCTCATACGCGCCATCTGGGAGCTCGAGCAGGTGCGAGCCCGCCTGGTGGCATCACCACTCCGCGGACGTGCAACGAAGCGTGACTAAGCGGTCCAGCTGGCCGCGCGGTGGCTTGTCCCGCCTCTGGACTCGCTGCCCGCCCACGTGCATCGTGGATTGAAGAAACCTGCACATTGCCTTGATCTGACTTATCAATCGCCGATCCGCTGACAGGCGCGCAGCCGTTACGGTTCACGACGAGGTGGTTCTGTCATGCGATTGATTACGCTCGTATTCTACACGTTGCGGTCCTGATGAACGCCAGCTGTCGCGCTTGTTAAGCAACGGGACAGCTGGCGCATGACAGATGGTCGCATCGGGAAACGTAGATAAGCGGACTAAGGGAACCTATTTTCGGCGCCGATGTATCTGATTGAAGCGTTACCCACCGTGATCGGAACGGCCGCCATCGCCCCGGCGCTGCTGATGCTGTGGCTTGTCATTGCCGCCGAAGAGCGCCCCGGGCCGCCGGCCCAGGTCTGGACCGCGTTCCTGCTTGGCGCGGCCAGTATCTCCTTGCTGGGTCTCGCGCGGGCCCCCTTCGCCAAGATGGTCGCGGCGCCCGACAATCCCTGGGCGGCGCTCGCCATGCATTCGGTTTTCGGCGTCGCGCTGCCCGAGGAAGCGGTGAAGGTGATCGCCATCGTGCTGATCTCCTCGACCAAGCGGCGGACCTTCGCCAATCCCATGGACACCGTGGTCTATGGCGCCGCCGTCGGCCTCGGCTTCGCGGCTTACGAAAACCTCGCTTATCTGGTGCAGCACGCCGAGATGTGGCGGTCGCTGGCGGCCTTGCGCAGCGTTCTCACCGTGCCGTTCCACGGCGCGCTCGGCATCATCGCAGGCGCCTATCTCACGATCGCGCGCGCCGGCACGGCGCTGGGCGCAAACCGCCACCACCGCGACTGGGCCCGCCTGTCCAGCCGCCTGCTGATCTTCGCCGGTCCGCTGGCGCTGCATTCGGCCTTCGACTTCCCGCTCCTGACCTTGCAGAGAATGCCTGATCTCGATCCCGGCTTGCGGATGTGGCTGGGCGCCGCGAGCCTGCTGATCGGCTTCAGCTCGATCGCCTTCGCCATGCGCCTGGTGCGGCGCGTCGCGCGCCATCACGCGCCGCGAACCGACGTTGCGCGGGAGCGGCTCAGCCAGCTGCGCCGGATGTGGGCGCTGCTGCTCGCCGGCGGCGGTGTCGGCTTCCTCGGCCTCGCCTTCGTGCTGACCTCGATCCATCACTGGCTGATCAATCCCGAGCGCAATCTGACGTTGGCGCTGATCCCGATCGGCCTCACCTCGATCCTGCTCGGCCTTGCGCTTCTGGTCGTCACGACCGCGATCTACGTTCTTGGCCGCAACCGCATCCGCACCAGTGGCGAGGGTTTTTCGTCAGCGCACGGCAGCGGCTGATCCGCGGGATGGCAAGCGGGCTGCGCGCATACTAGATTGAGCCGCATCCGCTTCCCGTGACGTGAGAGGCCATCATGACTTCGCCCGAGGATTTTTCACGGCTGCAATCCGCGATGAGCCAGGCGGTCAAGGCGCATTGGAAGGCGTTTCTGTTTGAAGGCATTTTGCTTGCCGTTCTCGGCATCGCCGCGTTGATCCTGCCGCCGCTCGCCAGCCTTGCCATCACGATCTTTCTCGGCTGGATGTTCCTGGTCAGCGGCATCGGCGGATTGATCGTGACCTATTGGGCGCGCGCCACACCGGGCTTCTGGTGGTCGCTGTTCTCGGCGGCCCTCGCCGTGCTCGCCGGCATGCTGCTGTTGGCCCGCCCGATGCAGGCCGTGCTGACGCTGACCATCGTGCTCGGTGCCTACTTCCTCGCCGAGGGTGTCGCCACCATCATGTACGCACTGGAGCACCGCCGCGAGTTGAGCGGCCGCTGGTCGTGGCTGCTGATCTCGGGCCTCTTCGACATCGCGATCGCGTTCATGGTGATCACGGGACTGCCGAGTTCGGCGGAATGGGCCATCGGCGTGCTGGTCGGCATCAACCTGTTGTTCGGCGGCGCCACCCTGATCGGCATGGCCCTGGCGGCACGCAAGAGCAACAGCTGAGGCGCCTCAAAGCCCCTGACGCCGATTGGGGGGTGACAAGGAGCCAACGGCGCGCTATATGGCCCCCATGATCACCGTTGCCACCAGCTATTTTTGGTACTTTAGCTACGACAGCTCGCTGGCGGCAGGAGGATCGCGCTCAATCTGAAATATTGAAGCAAACGTCCGAACAGCCGCCAGACCTGGCGGCTTTTTTATTGGCCGGCAGGTTCTCAAAATGACAGGAGCCCGCCGTGCTGAGCACGACCGACGATCTTCGTATCCGCGAACTGAAAGAGCTGAGCACGCCCGATGACGTGATGCGGGAGCTCCCGCGCACCCTCGCGGCCACCCGTGTGGTCATGGCGGCGCGCAACGCGATCCATGCCATCCTTAACGGCCAGGACGACCGGCTTCTGGTCGTGGTTGGCCCCTGCTCGGTGCATGATCCCAAGGCTGCGCTCGAATACGCCGAGCGCCTTGCTGCGTTGCGCGAAGACCTCGCTGACCAGCTTGAGATCGTGATGCGGGTCTATTTCGAGAAGCCGCGCACCACCGTCGGCTGGAAGGGCCTGATCAACGATCCCAATCTCGACGGCAGCTTCGACATCAACAAGGGCCTGCGGCTCGCGCGCAACGTGCTGTCGGCCATCAACAATCTCGGCCTGCCCGCCGGCGCCGAATTCCTCGACATGACGACGCCGCAATACATCGCCGATCTCGTGTCCTGGGCTGCGATCGGCGCGCGCACGACCGAGAGCCAGATCCATCGCGAGCTGGCCTCGGGGCTGTCCTGCCCGGTCGGGTTCAAGAACGGGACCGACGGCAATGTGCGCATTGCCGCGGACGCCGTGAAGTCCGCCTCGCATCCGCATCATTTCATGGCGGTGACGAAGCTCGGCCGTTCGGCGATCGCCTCGACCGCAGGCAATGAGGACTGCCACATCATCCTGCGCGGCGGCAGCAAGCCGAACTACGATGCCGCAAGCGTCGCCGCGGCTTGCAACGATCTGGCGAAATCCGGCGTCGCGCCGCTGGTGATGGTGGATGCGAGCCACGCCAATTCGAGCAAGAAGCCGGAAAACCAGCCGCTGGTCACGGCCGATATCGCCGGCCAGATCTCGGGCGGCGAGAACCGCATCATGGGCGTGATGATCGAGAGCAATCTCGTCGCCGGCCGCCAGGACGTGGTGCCGGGCAAGCCGCTGACTTACGGCCAGAGCATCACCGACGGATGCATTGATTGGGCGACGACGGCAACCGTACTCGAGCAGCTCGCCGATGCGGTCGAGATCCGGCGCAACACCGCGCGCGCCGGACTGCACGAGCGCTCCGCTTAAGCGGGGCAACGGGTGGGCGGGGCGATGCTGTTCGCGTCCTGCCCACCGCGCAGCAGTTCCGACTTAGCAGCCGCGGCAGATGCTCTTGATCTTCTTGTCGAGCAGAGCGTCTTCCTTGTTCACGGGATTGTTCGGGTCGGTCAGATTCTTCTCGTTCGGCACGTCGCCGGCACGCGGCTGGCGGTGACCGACCGGCGCCTGTGGCAACGTTCCCGACGCGGCGCCGCCGGATGTCGATCCCTTGGTGCCGGTCTGCGCAATCGCCGCACCGCCGAGCAAGACCGCGAGCGATGCTGCCACCATGATCTTCTTCATGTCCGTTCCTCCATTCCTCAAACCGGCGTTCTCTGACCGCTCAGATTTCGGGCGGATAGAGATGAACGTCGCCGCAATAGTCGACGATACGATAGCGCGTTTCCGAGGCTGCATCACGTGGATCGGCTGCGGTATTTTGCTCCGCCAACACATAATTCGGTCCGACCGGCGACTTGCCGGCACCGCCCGGTATGTCTATGACGTAGCCAGGCTGACACAGTCCTGACACCCGCCCCCGCAATTGCCGCATCAACTCCTGCCCCAGGGCCAGCGTCGTGCGCAGATGCGCCGTTCCTGGCGCGAGATCGCCGTGATGCAGGTAATAGGGCTTGATCCGGCACTCGACGAAAGCCCGCATCAAATCCGACAAGGTCGTGACGTTGTCATTGACGCCGCGCAACAGGACAGACTGGCTCACCATGGGAATCCCGGCATCGACCAGCCGCGCGCAGGCGGCGCGGGCCGGTGCCGCCAGCTCGCGCGCATGGTTGGCATGCAGTGCCACCCAAGTGGTCGCGCCCTCGACCTTCAGCGCCGCGACCATGTCGTCGCTGATCCGCGCGGGGTCGGCCACGGGCACGCGGGTATGAAGGCGGATGATCTTGACGTGATCGATGCCGGCGAGATCGGCCATGATCTCGCTCAGCCGGCGCGGCGACAGCATCAGCGGGTCGCCGCCGGTCAGGATCACCTCCCATATCTCGCCATGCGTGCGGATGTAATCGATCGCGGCGCGATAGGCGCTATCCGAGAGCGCGTTCTCCTTGCCGGGCCCGACCATCTCGCGGCGGAAGCAGAAGCGGCAATAGACCGCGCAGACGTGAACGAGCTTGAACAGCACGCGATCGGGGTAGCGATGCACGATGCCCGATACCGGCGAATGCGGGTGGTCGCCAATCGGATCAGCGTTTTCGCCCGGCTGCATCTCTAGCTCCGCGGCGGTCGGAACGAACTGCCGTGCGATCGGATCATCGGGATCCGATTTGTCGATCAGATCGACAAGCGCCGGCGTGATCGCGACCGCATAGCGCGCGGCAACGCGTTCGAGCGCCGGCAGCGCCGTAGCAGGCGCGAGGTCCGCGGCCACGAGTTCGGCTGGCTCACGCAATGTCCGTGCAAGACTGGTCTTCGTCATGTTTCACTTAACGTTTCATTTGCAGGCGGTGTCCACACCACCTGATCAATCCGTGTTGCGCCGCTCGCCAGCATCACCAGCCGGTCGAAGCCGAGCGCGACACCGCTCGCCTCGGGCATTTGGGCGACCGCAGCCAGGAAATCCTCGTCTAGCGGATAGGCCTCGCCGTAGCGGCGCTGCTTCTCCGCCATGGACTCCGTGAAGCGCTTGCGTTGTTCCTCGGCGTCGGTGAGTTCGCCAAAGCCGTTGGCGAGCTCGACGCCGCAGGCATAAACCTCGAACCGTTCCGCGACCCTGGGATCGTCGGCCTTTACCCGCGCCAGCGCCGCCTCTGGAGATGGGTACTCGAACAGAATGGTCAAACGTCCCTGCCCCAGATGCGGCTCGACATGCTCGACCAGGACCTTGCTGAAGATATCCGACCAGGTGTCGTCTTCGGCGATGCGGACCTTGCCGGCGGCCGCCTGGGCGAGCGCGGCACGGTTAGCCTCGTTGCCCGAGATTGTCGACAGCAGGTCGATGCCGGCGAAACGCTCAAAGGCACCCGCGACCGTCAGCAACTCCGGCTCGGCGAAGGGATCGGCGGTCCGGTCCCGGAAGGCAAAGGTCCCGATTCCGGTCGCCTGCGCAGCGCGGGCGATGACCACCACGGTATCGGCCATGATGGCGTCATAGGGGGTGCCCGCCCGGTACCATTCCAGCATGGTGAATTCGGGCAGATGCAGGTCGCCGCGCTCGCGGTCGCGGAACACCCGGGCGAACTCGAAAATCCGCTCCTCGCCGGCCGCCAGCAGCTTCTTGCAGGCGAATTCGGGCGAGGTCCGTAAGTAGCGGCCAGCCCGGCTGCCATCGGGCCGGATGAGCTCGGTCCGGGGGGCGTGCAGATGGGTCTCATTGCCCGGGGAGACCTGGAGGACGGCGGTTTCGACCTCGACGAAGCCCTGCTCGGCGAAAAAGCCCCTGAGAGACCCGGTGATGGCCCCCCTGGCCTGGAGGAACGGCCGCCGGTCGAGGTGCCGGCCGGGTGTCCAGAACGGCGAAATCGGCTTGTCCCCCGTCATTAGGCGATCGTCCCGCAGGCCAGCAAAATGCTGGCATTCAACGACAAAATGCGTATGTTGCGGCCCGAAACGGGCGCCGAGGTCTGATTTGAGGCCCCAAGTTCCCCATCCATTTGACCACGTCCTGGCCTGAGCCGGGCCAAGCAAGCAGGAAATATAGCTTTGAGAGTCATCGCCAGTTCTATTCGCAAGGGCAACGTGATCGAGCAAGACGGCAAGCTCTATGTCGTCGTGACCGCCGAGAACATCCATCCCGGCAAGGGCACTCCGGTCAGCCAGATCGAAATGCGCCGAATCTCGGACGGGGTAAAGATCTCCGAGCGCTACAAGACCACCGATCAGGTCGAAAAGGCCACGATCGAAGAGCGCAACTTCACCTACCTCTATGAAGATGGTGACGGCTACCACTTCATGAACCCGGAAACTTATGATCAGGTGCAGGTATCCAAGGACGTGATCGGCGACGCGGCCGCCTATCTCCAGGAGAGTATGACGGTCAAGCTATCGACGCACGACGTCAACGTGGTGTCGATCGCGTTGCCGCAGCGCGTGACGCTGGAAGTGGTCGAGACCGAGCCCGTGACCAAGGGCCAGACCGCCTCATCCTCCTACAAGCCGGCGGTGCTCTCCAACGGCCTGCGTACGACTGTGCCGCCGCACATCGCCGTCGGCACCCGTATCGTGGTGATGACCGAAGACGGCTCCTACTCCGAGCGCGCCAAGGACTAGGCAAGAGATCGAGGATCGGAACAGGTGCCGCCGGGGGGCGAGACAGTGGGTAGGAACGGTTTCCGCTTCGTCTCGCTTCTGCTGGCGTCGCTTTCGCTCCCCTTTGCGACGCCGCTCGCTGCGGACGAATTCCGCAGCCCCTCACTCACAGCGTTGCGCGTCGATTGGCGCACAGCGCTCGACCAGCTCCGTACCGAGATCAATAGCCACCCCCAGGTCGCCGGCGATTTCATCTTCGTGCCGCGCCGTTCGGTGCCGCGCTTCGATCCGCGCGCAATGCCGGCGCTGGTGCAGCTCAACGCGGTCTCCTCGCAATTCTTCACCGGCATTGGCCGCAGCCCCGTTCCCGTGCTGCTGCCGTTCGATGCCGCTGCCTATCTCGAGGCGCAACGCAGCGGCGCACGATCCCCGCTGGCTCTGCCGCGCTACCAGGCCGATTTCAATCCGGTCGACGTGTTCGACGCCGGTCCCGCCGGCTACAGCGCGACATTCTCGCTCGAGCCAGGCGCCGGCGACGGCATGCCTTCGCGCACCTTCGCAAAGCCGGTCGAGGTGCAGATCACCGGTTCGGCACTTGTCTACGACATCGCCGATCCCGCCGGCGGCAAGGGCGAGCCGGTGAAGCCGCTGCCGACAATCTACCCGGACCTGCGCAAATTCATCCGCGAAGGCTATGTCCGCTACGCCTTCACGCGCTTCGGTGCCGCCTATGTGGTGTCGATCCAGTGCCTGGACAGCGTCGCGAAGCCGCGGCGGCTCGCCTGCAAGGAGGCCTACCCCGTTGCCGAGCGCTTCCTGAAGGCGCTGCATATCGCCGGCGGCCAGCGCGCGCGGCCACTGATGGACATTGCCTCTGATCTGATCGATCGCCCGGCCGCACGTTCGACGGATTTCAGCTACCGGCCGAGCGGCGACATCATCCCGAACTCCGGCTATCGCAAGCAGGGCGGCCATCCCGATCCGATGGCCTATTCGCAGATCCGCTTTCCGCTCGAGAAGGCGCCGGCCTTCGTGCATTCGCAATCCTACGCCAAGCGCGACAAGGACGATGGCCCGACCGCCTATCCCTGGCGTGACAATTTCTGCGAGTCACGCAGCTTCGAGGTCTGGCAGTGCGGCGGCGGCTATGGCCACCAGGGCGAGGACATCCGCGCCGCCGAATGCCCGTCGCCGGGCGACGGCCGCGAACCCTGCGATCCCAGGCAGCGCAGCGTCGTCGCCGCGCGCGACGCCATTGTGATCCGTGCCTCCAAGGACCAGGCTGCGACGCTCGAGGTCAACAGCCGCACCGAGCACATCCGCTTCCGCTACATGCATATGAATCCGCAGGCGTTGAACGCCGACGGAGTTCTCAATGGCCGCATCGTCACCGAAGGCGAGAAGATCGGCGTGATCTCCAACTACCTTGACCACCCCGCGGGTACGTCGATGCACCTGCATTTCGACGTCCAGGTATTCACGCGCGACGGCTGGATCTGGGTCAGCCCCTACGTCACGCTGGTCTCGGCTTATGAGCGCATGATCCGCGCCCGAGGCCGCGAGGTCGGCCCGGAGATCGCAAGCACCCCGCAGCCCGTCGCACACGCGCAGCCCGAGGATGCGATCAAGCCCGATCAGCGCGAGGGATCGAGCGGCGAAGAGAACTGACGCGCGGCTCGCGCAGCCGACCGCATTTCGATGACCCATCAATGACAGCGCGCCAGGCTCGGCCAGACCCGATTTCGGGCCCGCTCCGCCTGACCCGACATTCTCTGGCCCCAGAATTGCTTGGCTCCCCGCAGCCAAACAGGATGAAGGGGAAGTTCATGCGTTGTCTCACCACGGCGGCCATTCTCGCAGTCGCCTTCGCCGTACCGGTTCATGCGGAGGAATTGAGCGGCACGCTGAAGAAGATCAAGGACACCGGCGCGATCACCCTCGGGATACGAGACAGCGCCGTGCCATTCAGCTACATCGACGACAAGCAAAAGATCGTCGGCTACGCGGTCGACATCTGCATGAAGATCATCGACGAAATCAAGGGTGAGCTCAAGCTCGATAAGCTCGAGGTCAATGAGAATATCGTTACCTCGTCCACCCGCATTCCGCTGATGGCGAACGGCACTGTCGATCTCGAATGCGGCTCGACCACCAACAATGCCGATCGCCAGAAGCAGGTGTGGTTCACCAACACGCATTTCCTTACGGCGAGCCGCTTCGTCTCGAAGAAAGCGCTGAAGCTCGATCAGGTCGATGACCTCAAGGGCAAGGCCGTCGTCTCGGTCTCCGGCACGACCAATATCACCCAGCTCAACAAGGCCAACGCTGCACGCTCGCTCGGCATCACCGTGATGAACGCAAAGGACGTCCCCGAAGCATTCCTGATGGTCGAGACCGACCGCGCCGTGGCCTTCGTCATGGACGACATCCAGCTTGCGGCGATGATCGCCTCGTCAAAGGATCCGTCGCTCTACGCCATCAGCACCGGCGCATTTTCCGATCCGGAGCCCTACGGCATCATGCTGCGCAAGGACGATGTGCCGTTCAAGACTGTCGTCGATCGGGCAACCGCCAAGCTCTACAAGAGCCCCGAAATCGAGACGATCTACAACCGATGGTTCATGGAGCCGGTACCGCCGCGCGGCCTCAACTTCCATGTCCCGCTGCCGGCCTCGCTGAAAAAATCGTTCGAGAACCCGTCAGACAATCCCGATCCTGCATCCTACGGAGGATGAGGACAGCTTGAGGCGTAGCCCGGATTGGGCTTTGGTCAATCCGGGCTACAAGTCACTCCAGATACGTCGTCAGTTGCGCGCCCTCATCCGCCACGAACACGGCGATCAGTTCGGCCGGCTCTGTGGTGCTGGCGTTGGCAGAGACCAGATGCGTCGCGCCCGGCGGCTCGAAGAAGGACTGGCCGACACCGAACGTCTCGACCGGGCCGCCGCCGAGCTGGGAGCGGATCTCGCCCTTGGTGATGTAAGCGGTCACCGAGCCGGCGTGCCGGTGCGGTCGTGAAAACCCGCCTGGACCGTAGAACACGCGCACGATGGTGACGCGCTTGCCCGGTACGTTGGGCAATGCGTAGGAGCCGATCGGCTCGACCTTGTCGAGCGGCGAGCTTTCCGCGGCCGAGGCGCAGAGCGGCGCGAGTGCGCCTGATACGGTGTCCATCGTCACCGGCAGCACCTTGCCGATCGCAACCGCGCAGACGAGCCCGCCGACGGCGGCCAGCGCCATGGAGCGCGACGGCACAGGGCACGGCATGGCGACCAAATTCATTGCAGTCATGACAACCTCCCCTCGTTGCAATCAGGACGCCGCGGCATTCGCCGCGACCGGCCGCTTCGCCGGCGTCCAGCGATAGGCCGCACCAAACCGATTCCAGACGTTGATCGAGGCGATTGCCGAGGTCAGGTACATCAGCTCGGTCTCCGAGAATTCACGCTGCACCTCGGCGTAGACCTCGTCGCCGAAGCCGTCGGCAAGCAGGGTCAATGCCTCGGCCCAGGCCAGCGCGGCGCGCTCGCGCGCCGAGTAGATCGGTGCCTCGCGCCAGACCGCGACCAGATGGAGCTTGTCCGCGGGCACACCGAGCCGCTCCGAGAGAAGGATATGATGCTGCACACAGAAGGCGCAGCCGTTGATCTGCGAGGCACGCAGCTTGACCAGCTCGAGAAGCTGCTTGTCGAGGCCGGCCTTGGCCGCAACCTGGCCCAGCGCAAGCACCAGATCATAAGCGTCCGGCGCAATCTTCTTGAAATCCTCGTACTCGCTGCGGGCGTGTGACATTGCCGTTCACCTCGTGCTATTGTAAGAATGCTGATATATTATAAGAGCCATTACATGTCGCGCAAGACTGTCAACGTCACAAGGTCGCAACCGGGGCGGACGACGCCCGAGCCGGCCAAGCATAGCCGGGCGCACGTGCCCGCCCCCGGCGAAGGCAAGCGCGGCGAGCAAGGTTATCTCGGCTATCTCTTGCGTCAGGCCCACGCCGCGGTGCGGCTGAAGATGGAACGCACGCTGGCTGATCTCGGGGTGACCTCGCCGCAATTCGCCGTGCTGACCATGCTGAACGCCTATCCGGGACTATCAGGCGCCGATGTCGCCCGCCTCACCTTCCTGACGCCGCAGACCGTCGGGGTGATCATCCGCAACCTCGAGCGCGACGGCGCGATCCTGATGACGCCGCATCCAGTCCACGGCCGCATCCAGCAATGGACGCTGACGCCGCGCGGCGCGACGCTGCTCAAGGCGTGCCGGGACCGCGTGCTCGAATTGGAGAAGCGCCTGGTGACAGGGCTCGACGGCAAGGCTGAAGTCACTATCCGCCGCTGGCTTGCGGGAGTCGCAGCCGATCTGCAGGAGGAGGCCTAGTCGCCTCCTCCGTCGCCGCCGTCACCATCTCCAATATCGCCGAAGCCGAAGTCGCCCTGGAAGCGAACCGACCGTAAACGGACAGGCTTAAAGTTTGGGATTTGAGAGGCTGCCCTATCCGCGCTTCAATGCATTCTTAACCTCGCCATCCGGCCACACCTCGCCCGCCGCAATGACCCGCACCCGGCTTCGGTCCGCAGCGTTGACCAACACATGCGAACTCATCCGGTCGCCGCTCGGCTCCAGATCCAAATCCGTTTCAGGCTTCCAGCTCAGCGTCGCCGCGAGATCGCCGGGAAAAATCTGCCAGCACGATCCGTCGTCGAGCTCGACGACATGGCTTTCCGCATGCGCGCGTATCTTCATCCCACCCCGAAGTCTCGTTGAAGAAGGCGAGCCCCGGCGACCGGCCGGGGCCCTGCCTCATCTCATCCTCTTCCAATGTGAGCGGAAGGAATGCGGGGCTGCGACACTTTGTTCCGGGGAACATAGCGTCGAAAGCCTGTTCCTCCTGTTCCAGGAACCGGCTCACAGGCGCCGCGTTTCCAGCTACGATAGCCGCATGAAACACGCTGATTCCTCGGCCAATCGCATCACCCGCCGCGCCGTGCTCCAATCCACGCTGGGCGCAGCCGCTCTGCTCGCAGTCCCGACGAACGTCTTCGCGTCGCCTCCTGGCTTCGACGAATGGCGCGAGGGTTTTCGCGCACGCGCAATGGCCAAGGGCATTTCGGCGACGACCTGGCAGCGCGCGATGGCGCGGATCGAGCCGGACATGAGCGTGTTCAAGCAGATGCGCAACCAGCCGGAATTCCACGAGCAGGTCTGGCAATACATCAACCGTCGCGTCTCCGACTGGCGCATCATCAACGGCAAGATCGCGCTGAAGAACAACGAGGCGCTGCTTGCGCGCATCGAACGCGATTTCGGTGTCGAGCGCGGCACGCTGCTGGCGCTGTGGGGCGTGGAGTCCGCCTACGGCGATCCGCTGGTGCAGCAGAACCACATGACGCCCGTTTTTCCCTCGCTCGCCGCGCTCGCCTGGAACGAGCCGCGCCGCAAGGCCTATTGGGAGGCCGAGCTGATCAATGCGCTGCGCATCGTCGACAAGGGTTGGAGCACTCCGGAGGAGATGCAGGGATCCTGGGCCGGCGCCATGGGCCATTCGCAATGGATGCCGGAGGTCTGGCTCAATGTCGGCATCGACTACGACGGCGACGGCAAGGTTTCGCCGTTCGGCAAGCCCGATGACGCGCTGGGCTCGACGGCAAAGTATCTCGTCAATCGCGGCAAGTGGCATCGCGGCGAGCATTGGGGTTACGAGGTCCGCGCGTCCAGCGAGATGAGCGGCAGCCGCACTTATTCGGCGTGGCAGGCAGCCGGTGTCACTCGCGCCGACGGCCAGGCATTTCCGCAGCCGAACGCATCCGCACAGATGTGGACGCCGGTTGCGGGCGGGCCGACGTTCCTGCTGGGCCCGAATTTCTATTCGGTGAAGAGCTACAATCCCTCGATGAATTATGCGCTCGCGATCTGCCATCTCGGCGACCGCTGCCTGGGCGCGCCGCCATTCATTCAGCCCTTCCCCGGCTCCGAGCGCGTGCTCACGCTCGCCGAGGTGCAGGAGATGCAGACGCGGCTGACCAAGGCCGGCTTTGATACCGGCGGCACCGACGGCCGCGTCGGCAATGACACCATGAAGGCGATCAAGGATTTTCAGCAGCGCGCCGGGATCACGCCCGCCGATGGTTATGGCGGGCTTAAGGTGCTGGCGAAGCTGCGGCAGGGATCGTAGACGGCCTCAGTGCCGGTACTGGGGCTCCTCGGCGTCGAGCTGGCGCCGGATCGCGGCGAGATGCAGTCGCGCGGATTCTGAATCGCCTTCACGCATCTGCTTGTAGGTTGCAGCCGCAATCGCGGGATCGACCGGTTGCACCTTTCGCCCCGTGGACATCGCCAGCACCTGCACCTCGGCGGCGCGTTCCAGGTAGTAGAGATCGTCCCAGGCTTCCGCAATCGTCGGCGCCAGAACCATCACACCGTGATGCTTCATGAAGACGATGTCAGCATTACCCACGGCTGACGCAATGCGCGCGCCTTCGCGGTTGTCAAGCGCGAGGCCGTTATAATCGCGGTCGACCGCGGTGCGGCCGTAGAATTTCAGCGCGGTTTGCCCGGCCCAGATCAGCGGATCGCCCTCGGTCATCGACAACGCCGTGGCGTAGGGCATGTGGGTGTGGAAGGCGACTTTCGCGCGCGGCAGGCGCTTGTGCATCTCGGCGTGGATGTAGAACGCGGTCGCCTCGGGCTCGCCTTCGCCATCGAGCACGTGGCCGTGGAAGTCGCAGATCAGCAACTTTGACGCGGTGATCTCGCGGAAGGCGTAGCCATAGGGATTGACGAGGAACAGATCGTCATGGCCCGGCACGACGGCCGAAAAATGGTTGCAGATGCCCTCCTCAAAGCCATTCCGTGCGGCCATCCGGAAGCAGGCGGCGAGATCCTCGCGCGCGGTGCGGATTGCATCTGTCGCGAGGTCCGGTCGGTTCGAGCGAACGGCTGCGGGTGCGGAGGCATGAAGGCTGTGTGCCATGGCGAAGGAAACCTCTTTCAGGCAGGAGACGGCAGCGTTTTACAGGGCCCACGCCTGCGCGTCAGCCCCGCTGGCCGCCACCCTGCCCTGCGCGTCTCACGCCCGCCGCGGGACGCCGCCGGCATTCATGCCGCCGTCGATCACGAGCTCGCTGCCGGTGACGTAACGCGAGGCATCTGACGCCAGATACAGCACGCCGGAAGCAATCTCGCCAGCCTGGCCGGCGCGGCCGAGCGGGGTTGCGACCTTGGCGCGCTCCTCCGGATCGATCGGCGCGTTCTGACCTGCGCCAGTCGCGCCGGTCGGGATCTTGCCCCAGATCGGCGTGTCGATGATGCCTGGATGCACGGAGTTGACACGGATGCCGTCGCCGGCCGCCGCGCACTCCATCGCGATCGACTTGGCGAACAGCCGCACGCCGCCTTTGGTCAACGAATAGGCTGCGAGGCCCGGTGCGCCGCGCAGGCCCGCAAGCGAGGACATCATGACGATCGAGCCGCCGCCGGTCTTGCGCATCAAGGGCAGGCAATGTTTCACCGAGAGAAACACGCCATCGAGATTGATCGCATTCTGCTTGCGCCAGTCAGCGAGCGTCATGTCGACGATCGAGGGCACGGCAATGCCGATACCGGCATTGGAGACCAGGATGTCGAGCCGCCCGTAGCGCTTCGCGATCTCGTCGACGATCTCGATCCATCGTTCCTCGCTGGTGACGTCCTGCTCCAGAAAGATCGCCTTGCCGCCTGCCTGGGTGATGCGCCTGGCGAGCTCGGGGCCGCGCAGCTCGTCGATGTCGGTGGCGATCACGGTGGCGCCCTCGCGCGCGAACAGGTCGACAATGGCCTCGCCAATACCGGACGCGCCGCCCGTCACCAATGCGACCTTGCCCTCAACCTGCCCCGCCATGTTCACTCCCTTTTTGTTGTTTGAGGCCGTTATCTAATCACGGATGGTCCCTGGTCCGGTAGCGCGACGTCGATGACGCGAAACTGCACGCGCTCGGCGCCCTGATAGCGGTCGACCGACAAGGAGCCCGCGACATGCAGCTGCTGGCCACGATTGGCGAGCAGCGCGTTGCCGAGCTTTTGCCCGACCGAGCGGAACGCGATGCCGTTGACGATGGCGCCGTCCCCCGACTTGAATCGCAAACGCAGATGCGCCTGTCCCACCTCGTCGGCAAAGACGAGCTGATGCGCCGGCAGCGCCAGCACGGCTTCCGGATTGCCGCTGCCGAAGGGACCTGCCCGATTGAGCGTGGTCGCAAGCTCCGTCGTCACCGCGCGCGCCGAGATCGCGCCGTCGATGTAGAGCTCGTTGACATGCCGCGCCTCGGCGACGTCCTGCGCCAGCGCGTTCTCCAGATAGGCGCGGAATTCGGCAAGCTTCTCTTTCCGCAGCGTGACGCCCGCGGCCATCGCGTGGCCGCCGCCCTTGAGCAGAATGCCATCAGTGACCGCCTGCCGCACGGCCTTGCCGAGATCGACGCCGGCGATCGAACGGCCTGAGCCGGTGCCGATACCGCCGGGCTCGAGCGCAATGGCAAACGCGGGCCGCGAGAACTTCTCCTTCAACCGGGAGGCGACGAGGCCGACCACGCCGGGATGCCAGCCTTCGGACGCGGTAACGATGACGCCGAGCTTGTCTTCCAGCCCGATCGAAGCAAGCGCCTCGGCTTCGGCCTGCGCTTCTGCCGCCTGCTCGATGACCCGGCGCTCGCTGTTGAGACGGTCGAGCTCGGCGGCGATCCGCGCGGCCTCGACGCCGTCGCTCTCGAGCAGAAGCCGAACGCCGAGATCGGCGCGGCCGATACGGCCGCCGGCATTGACGCGCGGTCCCAGCATGAAGCCGAGATGCCAGGCCTCGGGCGGGCCATTGAGCCGCGCCACGTCCATCAGCGCGGTGTGGCCGACATGGTCGCGCCGCCGCATCGCGATCAGCCCTTTGGCGACGAAGGCCCTGTTGAGGCCGATCAATGGGGCGACGTCGGCGACGGTCCCAAGCGCGACGTGATGGAGCATGCCGAGCAGATCGGGCTCGGGCATCTCCGCGTTCCAGAAGCCGCGCTGGCGCAGCTCGCGATTGACGGCGACGAGCGTGACCAGCACGAGGCCGACGGCGGCGAGATGGCCGAGCCCGGAGAGATCGTCGAGCCGGTTCGGATTGACCAGTGCATCGACCTCCGGCAGCTCCGTGCCGGCCTGGTGATGGTCGATCACGACGACGGACATGCCGAGGCGCCTGGCTTCGGCCAGCGGCTCGATGCTGGTGGTGCCGCAATCGACGGTGACGAGCAGCGTGGCGCCCTTGGCCGCCAGCCCGCGAACGGCTTCGACATTGGGACCGTAGCCTTCAAAGATGCGGTCGGGAATGTGGATCAGCGGATCGAGCCCGCAATGGCGCAGATGCCAGGCGAGCAGCGCCGCCGAGGTCGCGCCGTCGACGTCGTAGTCGCCGAAGATCGCGACCGTCTCGCCCTTCGCGGCCGCATCGGCGATCCGCCTCGACGCGGCCTCCATCTCCGTCACGGTGAACGGATCGGGCAACAATTTTCGGATGGTCGGATCGAGGAAGTCGGGCACCGCGTCGATGTCGATACCGCGGCCGGCCAGCACCCGCGCCAGCAGTTCCGGCAGCTGGTGACGCTGCACGATGGCAAGCGCCGTGGCCGCGCCCCGCGCATCCAGCCGGTTGCGCCAGAGCTTGTCGGTGAGCGAGCGTGTCACGCCCAGGAAGGCCTGGGGCATCTCGACGGGCAAGGCGGTGGCGGGCGGCGTCATGATTGAGAGGGTCTCGGGACTCTGGCCCCACGCGATTGCGCGGCGTCCAGCTGGCGAAGGGATTGGCCGGCAATCCCCCGGGAATTGCAACGGCAGCGGCGCACAAAGCGGTGGATGGCCCGGCCGGCGTGACTACCATTTAGGCACTCCGCCGAACAGCAAATTAAGCAGGCGTTAGGTTGAATCCTAGAAAAAGACTCGTATTCGATCTGTAATTTGTTGTCCTGGGTTCGTTGCAGATCAGGCCTCATTGCCAAGGGAAGTTCCCCGATGTCCGCTGCGCTGGGTCTGAAAACCAAGCCGACCACCACCGAACCGGACGACGACGATGATTCCGACATCTCCGCGCTGATCAATCGCCTGACCGCGGAGGTCAACCAGATCGCGGTCGACAAGACCAAGTCGATCCAGCAGATCACCAACCAGATGAAGATGCTGGCGCTGAACGCGCTGATCGAGAGTTCGCGGGCCGGCGCGCAAGGCGCGGGCTTCGCGGTGGTGGCGCAGGAGGTGCGCGGCGTCGGCCAGCAGGTCGAGACCATCGCGCGCGAGCTCGAGACGCAGCTGACGAAGCGCACCGGCGATCTCGTCGCCTCGATCGACCGCATGAGCCAGCGCTCGCGCGGCGAGCGCATGATGGATCTGTCGCTCAACGCGGTCGAGCTGATCGACCGCAACCTCTATGAGCGCACCTGCGACGTGCGCTGGTGGGCGACCGATTCCGCCATGGTCGATTGCGCGGCCTCGCCTGCGCCTGCCGCGGTCACCTACGCCTCGCAGCGCCTCAGCGTCATCCTCGGCGCCTATACCGTCTATCTCGACCTCTGGCTCTGCGACCTCGACGGCAACGTCATCGCCAACGGTCGCGCCGACCGCTTTCGCGTCGTCGGCCAGAACGTCGCCCACACCAAATGGTTTCGCGAGGCGAAAACCTTGCGCTCCGGCGACGACTATGTCGCCGGCGACATCGAGAGCCAACCGCTGCTCGGCAATGCCCAGGTCGCGACCTACTGCGCCAGCGTCCGCGCCGGCGGCCAGGCCAACGGCGCGCCGGTCGGCGTGCTCGCGATCCATTTCGACTGGGAGCCGCAGGCGCGCGCCATCGTGCAAGGCGTGCGCGTCGGCGACAACGACAAGGCCCGCGTGCTGCTGGTCGACTCGCATTTTCGCGTCATCGCCGCCTCCGATGGCCAGGGCATTTTGAGCGAGCGCATCTCGCTGTCGCTCAACGGCCAGCGCTCCGGCTTCTACCAGGACCGCACCGGCACGATGATCGCCTTCCATGCGACGCCGGGCTACGAGACCTATCGCGGGCTCGGCTGGTACGGCGTGATCGTCTGCGGAGCGTGAGGCCGGAGCCGCCCAATCCCAAACCTTGAAAACAACCCCATGCACAGTAGCCGCGGGGTTGTTTTCATGACGTTTTCTCTTTCGATCTGGCGGGTCGAAACCAAGCCCTGGATTCAGTTTTGATCTCGCCGGGAGAGTCCTGTGAAGGCTCGCTCAAGGCTATCCGCTTCGCCGTCGCACGACTTGAATTTTCTCGTGATGCCGTTTGACACGTCGGGCAAAACACCGGCATTCTGCGATGATGGCAAAGCCTGCGAGGCTCGGAGCCGCTTCCGCGGCAAGGCAGCTGATCTGGCGCTCCTGCGATGCCTGGATCGCCTCCAGAGTGTCATCGGCGCTCTCGTCAAAACAAGTTCGATTAGTACCGGACGAACGACCTGACTTCGAGATTCGAAGCGCCGAACGAGTCCTCCAATTCGAAGCCACTGAAGCGGATATGGAGGGCCGCCGGCGTGGCGACGAGCCTGACGACGAAGGCTGGCAGCCTGATCCCGTCGAGGAGTGGCGGAAGAGATTTGACGCGATCCCAGCGGCCCTCGACCGTGTCGTAAGTAAGAAGCTCTGCAAAGATTATCCGCCGGGCACAGCTCTGGTCGTGTACGTCAATCTGGGATGCTACGGTGCATACTAAAGGAAGGAATAGGAATTCCAATTCTCCAAACCGGCACCGCAGCCGCCAAAGATAGATTCAGCGTTGTGTTCGCGATGTGGGAGGGCGTCCTCTACAAGTTTTGGGAGGACGGCGCTGCTGTCTCCGAGCAATGGCCGTACGCCCGCCCGGACGACATCTAGCGACACATCTAAGAGCCGAGCGCACGCGACCAACGCCAAGTGACGAATGGCGAAGCGGACCCGGCAAACGCCAATTCTATTCCTAGCCCTTCTGCTCTTCTCCGGGAAGCGACCATGTCAAAGCCACCGCTTTCAGATCCTCACGCTCGCGCCGCCTCCGACAGCACGGGAAGCGCACCACGCGACGGCTTTGCCGATCTCGTGCCTGAGCTCAGCGTCTCGGACATTCAGGCCAGCCTGTCGTTCTGGCGAGACCTGCTCGGGTTCGAGATCGCCTATGACCGTCCTGACGCCCGGTTTGCCTATCTCGTCAGGGGCCGCTTGCAGGTGATGCTGTGCGAGCGGAACGGACGCTGGGAGACGGCCGAGATGCAGCGGCCACTTGGACGCGGCATCAATTTTCAGATGGTTGTCGACGGCATCGATACGATCCTGAGCGCGCTCGATGGAGCGAAATGGCACCTCTACGAGCCGCCGAACGAGGTCTGGTATCGGGTCGGTGACCGGGACGTCGGGCAGCGTGAATTCCTGGTCCAGGATCCCGATGGCTATTTGATCCGCCTCGTCGAACGCTTAGGGACACGCGCGCCATCGTCATCCGCGCAGCGCTAGGCGCTAGCGGTATCGTTCCCGGCCGTGTGCAACGTTGCAACTCCGAGCGTCTGCGACGGACGTTCGCCGAACATCGCAAGATAATATCGCGAGAACCGGCCGAGCTCGTAAAACCCCTGCTCCATCGCGACGGCCGCCACGGTGGTCGAGCCAGGTGCGCTCTGCTGCAGGATGGAATGAACGGCGCAGAGCCGCTTGTGCCTGAGGAAGCTGACCGGGCCGAGGCCAAATACTTCATGAAAAGCGCGATGCAGAGTACGCCGCGCGACGCCCAGCGCAGCGCAGACTTCCGACACGTGCACCGGGCGAGTGCCAGCCTCGTCGAGATATTCCTCGGCCCTGCGGATCAGCCGTCTTGTCGAAGGCAGCGAGCCATTGTCGTCGGTCGGCAGCGAGGACATGACGTTGGCGGCGATGCATTCGACGATCGATCGTTTCCAGAAATCGGCGGTCGATCGCGTCAGGCCGGACTTCTGGGTCCGCAGATGCGACATGATCCGAACAAGGCTGCGTGACGCTATTGCGCCGGTCTCGAGGTCGGCGCGGAAATGGCCGCGGCTGCGCCAGGTATCGGGGTCGCTCAACCGCGGCTCGCCGCCAAATAGCGAAGCGACCTCGTTGATGTCGAAGCGCATCGCTGCGTAAGCGGACGCGCCGTGAAAAACCCCGTCATGCTCCAGCAGCGGTGGAATCACGAGCACGTCGTTGAGCTGCATGTCGAACGACCAGTGCGCGACACGATCTTCGGCTGCGAGAAGCATCCCGATGATCAGCTTGTCATCGCTGGAAACGCGCTGCGTGCGCATGCCGACATTGAAGGTGCCGATGCTCAGCGAAAAATCGTCGATGCCGATATGCGACAACGTTCCGCGCAGCCGCCCGCGGCCGAGCTGCATCACATCGACATGCGAGCCGTGAACGGCCTGACGAAGTCCTTCGAAACCGTCCAGCTTTCTCGAATCAACCAGAAGGAATTGCCCCATGGTTGTACCCTGTTGCTGAAGCGCGACAATTCTGCGGCAGGTCGCAGCAAGATGCCACCACAACGCGAAGCGGGTGCGACAATCTGCCTTCGCGTTTTGAGACAAACGCCATCGAAATCCTGCAGGCAAATTTGACTGCATTTCGGCTTAATTTCAGTGGTTTGCGACGTGGGTCGTTTGGTCTCACCCAGTGCTCCTGCGTACTGGCACAAACTGCACATCACAGCCGTCCAATCTTCGGATAGCGTTTGCAACCTCAGCGGTATCGACCCAAAGCGCTCTGCGGATGGCAGAGCGCACGCGGCAGGGGTTTGCCGCCTGCTCGAAAGCGTGCGCGCGACGGGAAAAAGATGTCGACGCAATGAAGCGTCGTCCTCTCCTCCAAGCGCCAAGAAAGAGGGACCGGACAATGCGTCCAGCGTACCGGGCAATGGGCCGTCGACGACCTCTGCCAAGGTCTTCGCCGTAGCATAGGGTGGAATACGCGTATCGGAGTTCCACCATGTTGCGCGCGGATCTCGATCACTGCGAGTGGTTGCCGGATGATGTGAAGACCGGCGAGATGGTCTTTATTCCCGGCGGAACCTTTCGCATGGGGTCCGACCATCATTATCCCGAGGAGGCGCCAAGCCATCGCGTCTCCGTCGACAGCTTCTGGATCGACCGTACGCCGGTCACCAACCGGCAGTTCAAGCAATTCGTCAACGCGACCGGCCATGTCACTGAGGCGCAGATCGTTCCTGATCCCAAGAACTATCCCGGCGCGCTGAAAGAGATGCTCTATGCGGGATCGCTGGTGTTCTCGCCCCTGCCCCGCATCACCGATCTCACCGACTGGAGCCAATGGTGGTCTTTCCTGCGGGGCGCCAACTGGCGCCATCCCTACGGCCCCGGCAGCAACATCAGGGGTCTCGACGACCATCCGGTCGTGCACATCTCCTACAGCGATGCAGCGGCCTATGCGCGCTGGGCCGGCAAGGATCTGCCGACCGAAGCCGAATGGGAGTTCGCCGCGCGCGGCGGCCTCGACGGCGAAGAGTTTGCATGGGGCGATGCGCTGATGCCGGGCGGCAAGCACATGGCCAACATCTGGCAGGGAAGCTTCCCCGCCCAGAATCTCGGCGAGGATGGTTACGAGCGTACCTCCCCGGTCATGGCCTTCCCGCCGAACGGCTACGGCCTCTACGACATGATCGGGAATGTCTGGGAATGGACCTCCGACTGGTGGACGGCAAAGCACGCCGCCGACGCCGCAAAACCCTGCTGCATCCCCAAAAATCCCCGCGGCGGCGGTGAGGACGCAAGTTACGACCCTGGCCTCCCCGACATCAGGATTCCCCGCAAGGTGTTGAAGGGCGGATCACATCTTTGTGCGCCGAATTACTGCCGCCGCTACCGCCCCGCCGCACGCCATGCGGAGCCGGTCGATACATCGACCAGTCACGTCGGATTCCGATGCGTGGTGCGAGTGGCCGATCCTGATTCAGCGAGATCACCGTCCGCAAGATAGGAGTACCGGAAAGCTTCAGGGACTTACCGCCACGTGCCAAGGCGGCGAGCTTCACCATCGGCGACGCCATGGACAAAATCTACGCGGCCAACCCCAACAAGTGAGGCACCGAGATCCGAGATGAATGCCGCGCCATCATGCGTGGTCGTGAACAAGTCGACGTTCGCGGGATGCGAACGTCTCGCAAGGTGAGTGAGATTTCCATGCCGGACGGAAGCCCAAGCAAACGCATGGCGGCTCCAGTGTCTCAAGGTGCCGGGACGTCGTCGGCGCGCGAAGGCCTGCTGGATCTCAGGACACGGATCGGAAAGTCGGTGCTCGGTCAGGATCATCTGGTGGAGAGCATGCTGATCGGGCTGCTCGCCAACGGCAATCTTCTGATCGAGAGCCTGCCGGGCCTTGCCAAGACCCGCGCGGTCAAGACGCTCGCGAAGCATCTCGCGGCGGATCTGTCGCGCGTGCAATTCACGCCCGACCTGCTGCCGTCGGACGTGACCGGCGCGGAGATCTATGTCCAGACCGACAAGGGCGGGCAATTCGAGTTTCAGAAGGGACCGATCTTCGCCAACCTCTTGCTCGCCGACGAAATCAACCGCGCGCCGGCAAAGGTGCAATCCGCGCTGCTCGAAGCGATGGAAGAGCGTCAGGTTACCGTCGCCGGCAAGACCTACAAGATGCCCGACCTGTTCATGGTGCTTGCGACCGAGAACCCGATCGAACAGGAGGGCACGTATTCGCTGCCGGAGGCCCAGCTCGACCGCTTCCTGATGCATGTCGTCATCACGTATCCGGACGAGGCCGTCGAAGGCGAGATCATCAAGCTCAATCGCGCGGAGAACGCGCAGAAGCCGAAGGACCGCGCCGCGGAGCTGCCGCCGATCCCGCAACAAGCAATCCTGGACGCGCGCGGCGAAATCGATGGGATATTCGTCTCCGATCTTGCCCAGAAGTATGTGGTGGATGTGATCTACGCGACGCGGTTTCCGGACCGCTACGGCGATCCGCTCGCCAAATGGATCCAGGTCGGCGCCAGTCCGCGTGGCAGCCTCGCGCTCGATCGCTGTGCCCGTGCACGGGCCTGGCTCGATGAATACGAGTTCGTGACACCCGACCACGTACGCGCGGTGGTCCATGACTGCCTGCGGCATCGCTTGATCCTCAGCTACGAGGCGGTGTCGCAGGGCGTGACGCCCGACCAGGTGATCGACAAAATCACCGAACTTGTTGCTGCAGCGTGAGGCCGTCATGACATCAGCCAACTCGCCCGGTGTCTATGTCAGTCTCGACGACCTGATCGCGCTCGAATATCGCGGACGCAAGGTGTCGTTCCTGCCGCGCCAACCGGTGCACAGCCTGTTGTCCGGTCGCTTCGCGTCGCGCATGCGCGGACGCGGGCTCAATTTTGAGGAGATCCGGGACTACCGCGCCGGCGACGACGTCCGTTCGATCGACTGGAAAGTGACGGCACGGCTCCAGAAGCCACACATCAGGGTTTTCAACGAGGAGCGCGATCGGCAGACGATCCTCGTGGTCGACCAGCGCCTGTCGATGTTCTTCGGCAGCCGGCTCGCGATGAAATCGGTGACCGCGGCACAGGCTGCGGCGATCGGCGCGTGGCGGGTGCTTGGTGTCGGCGACCGGATCGGAGCAATCATCTTCGGTGACCGCGATCTCGTCGAGGTGAACCCACGGCGCAGCCGGGCCAACGTGCTCCAGATCTTCTCAGCCATCGTTGCGCAAAACCAGGCGTTGGGCGTCGGTCGCGGTCTCGTCTCCGCGCCGGCCATGCTCAACACGGCGCTGGAGCACGCTCTGCGCCGCGCGCTGCACGATACGGTCGTGGTCATCATCAGCGATTTCGACGGCGCCGACGATGCGACGCGCAAGAAGATCGGCGCGATGGCCCTTCACAACGACGTCGTCGCCCTGCTGGTTCACGATCCCCTGCAAAGCGACCTTCCGCCCTCGGCCAGCATGACGGTGACTGACGGCGAGTTGCAGATCAGGCTCGATGTCGGACGCGACAGCGTGCGCAAGTACATCTCGCAGGCGACCGAGGAGCGCCTGAAGGGCGTCTTCGCCTGGACGCACGAGCTCGGCATTCCCGTGCTGCCGCTGAGCGCCGCGGAGGATACCGCCATGCAGCTCCGTCGCCTCCTTGGCGCGATGCCGGCCAGGCACGGTCGCGGCGGTAGCCACAGGACGGAGGCGACCCTTGGCTGAACACCTGGCTGAATCCTTGGCAAAAGTTCAACCCGCCATGCCCGATCCGGTCGCCGGCCTCATCGACATCCCGTTGCCGCGCGAGGTGAGCCTGTGGCCGCAGACCTGGGAAGCGCGGATCGCAATCATCCTGGTCCTGGCGGTCGTGACCGCTGCGGCGTGGCGCCTCGTGCACCATCGGCGCGGCAATCGTTATCGGCGCGAGGCGATCGCCGAATTGACCGCGATCAGGCGCGCGAGCCCCTCGGCACGAGGAGAACTGCTGACACGGCTGGCCCTGCTGGTCCGGCGCACGGCGCTCGCGGCCTTTCCTCGGGAGCAGGTCGCGCCACTGATCGGCCCGGCCTGGCTTTCTTTCCTCGACCGGAGCTATGGCGGAGACGAGTTCTCGCAAGGAATCGGTCGTTTGCTTGTCAGCGGCCCCTATCGCCAAATCTCGCCGGATGATGCCGAACTGAAATCGCTCGTCGGTCTCGTCCGCAGCTGGATCAGGAGGCACCATGCTTGAATTCGCCTGGCCCTGGCTGTTCCTGCTGCTGCCGCTGCCGATCCTCGTATGGTGGCTGTTGCCGCCATTTCGGGCGCGGCAGGCTTCGGTCCAGGTGCCGTTCTTCGAACGGCTGGCGGCCGCGACCGGACAGACCCCGCAGCGGGGCGCCGTGGTGCTGGAGCGCCGCGCGTTGCAGATGATCGTGGCGGTGGCGATCTGGATCCTGCTGGTCATAGCGCTCGCAAGGCCGCAATGGGTCGGTGATCCCGTGACGCGAGAGGTGTCCGCGCGCGATCTGATCCTGGCGATCGACATATCGGGATCGATGGACCAGCGCGACTTCAAGACGCCGGACGGTACGACGCTGACGCGGCTCGATGGCGTCAAGCGCGTCATCAAGGATTTCATCGCCCGCCGCAAGGGCGACCGCGTTGCGCTGATCCTGTTCGGCACCAGGGCCTACGTGCAGGTGCCGTTCACCCAGGACCTGCAGACCGCGCAGCAATTGCTCGACCAGACCGCAGTCGGAATGGCCGGCCAGCAGACCGCGATCGGCGACACCATCGGGCTTGCCATCAAGACCTTTGCGACCAGCACGGCGAAACAGAAGCTCCTGATCCTGCTGACCGACGGCAACGATACGGCGAGCCGGGTGCCGCCCGAACACGCTGCCGATATCGCGCATCAGAACGATGTCGCCGTCTACACGATCGGCGTCGGCGATCCCGCAGCTTCGGGCGAAAATCGCGTCGATCTCGGCGTCCTGCAATCCGTTGCAAGCACGACCGGCGGTCACTTCTTCCGCGCCGAGGACGGTGCGCAGTTGCAGGCAATCTATGCCGACATCGACCAGCTCGCCCCGGCAAAGCTCGATACGCTGTCATGGCGCCCGAAATTGCCGCTGTTTCAATGGCCGCTCGGCGCCGCCGTCGTCCTCGGCCTGTTGCTGTGGCTTACGCTTCTGCTCGGAAGCGAATGGCATCGCATGAAGATCGTCAGCCATGCATGATGCCGCCACCATATCCTTCCATCTGCTGCGCCCGCTGTGGCTTGTCGCGCTGATCCCGGTTGCGGCCGTGTTCGCGCTGTTGCTGTGGCGGCAGAACGCGCGGGCGCAATGGTGCGGCGTCATTGCGCCGCACCTGCTTGACCATCTGATCGTGCAGCCCGGCCGGGGACGCAGCGTCAACGCGCTTTATCTCGTGGCCGCCGCAATGGTGCTCGGCACCATCGCGCTGTCCGGCCCCACCTGGCGGCGCGAATTGCCGCCCTTTGTCGAAGACAAGGCGCCGCTGATGATCGCGCTCGCGGCCGGGTCGTCGATGACCGAGAGCGACGTCGCGCCTTCGCGCCTCGAACGCGCCAAGCAGAAGATCGGCGATCTCCTTGCGGCACGCGCTGGCGCCAGGACCGGGCTCGTCGCCTATGCCGGAACCGCGCATCTGGTCATGCCGCTGACCGACGACCGCTCCGTGATCGCGCCGTTTCTCGCCGCGCTGACGCCGGGATTGATGCCGTCGGACGGCAAGAACGTGACGAGTGCGGTTGCCCTGGCTGCACAATCCCTCGCGACGGAGCCAGTCGCCGGCACGATCCTGGTGGTCGCCGACGACCTCGGCGCTGCCGACGCCGCGCCGATCCGGCAGGCGGCCGGGCGAAACAATCTGGTGATGCTCGCCGTGACCGCGAGCGCAACGTCCGAGCCATTGGGAAGCGACGTCGTTCGGGTCAGTGTCGACGGTGAGGACATTCTGCGGCTTGAGCGCCGGATCGAGACGCGTTTCCAGGCTGCCGAGGGCGATGCGTTCGGTACGCGATGGCAGGACGAGGGCTTCTGGCTGCTGCTGCCGCTCGCGCTGCTGAGCCTGCTCTGGTTTCGGCGCGGCACGACGGTCGCGTGGGTTGTTGCCTTCGTCCTCCTGACCCAAGTGAGCCCGTCACGGGCCGGCGAGACGTCGCGCCTTGCTAATCTCTGGCTGACTCCGGATCAGCAGGGCCGGCTCGCGTTCGACCGGGGCGACTATCGTGCCGCGGCAAATCTGTTTGCCGACCCGATGTGGCGGGGCATCTCCGCATACCGCGCCTACGACTTCATCGTGGCCGCGCAGGAATTTACGCGGGTCGAGACGCTGGAGGGCACCTTCGCGCTCGGCAACGCGCAGGCCCAGAACCATGCCTTCGAGAAGGCGATCAAGGCCTATGACGATGTGCTGAAGGTCCAGCCGGGCCATCTCGCCGCCAAGACCAATCGCGCAATCGTGCAGGCCGCGCTGGACGCCCAGGAAGCGAAGCGTCGCAAGCAGGAGCAGGACGATAGCGCAGCGCCCGACCAAAAAGCCGACGAGATGCGCGTCGACCCCAAGCAGAAAGGCGGCAAGACGATCAAGGTCACGCCGCAAGACGTCACCACCGCAGGCGCGGCCGAAGCCTGGATGCGCCAGGTCCAGACCTCGCCCGCAGACTTCCTCAAGCTGAAATTCGCGATCCAGGCGGTCGCGCCGGCCCAAGGGGGAGCGTCGCGATGAGACATTGGCTCGCTGCCATTGCGTTGCTGCCCGCGGTCGCGCTGCCGTCGCAATCTGGGCGGGCGCAACAGCCCGTCACGCCCGCGCCGAGGGTGCAGGTGACCATCGATCCGCCGCGCGTGGTGGTTGGGCAGCAAGCGACGCTTCACGTCATTGTGCTGGCGCCGAACTACATGACGTCGCCGCCCGAATTGCCCGGCTTCCAGCTGCGTAACGCCGTGACCCGGCAGCTGCAGAGCGTCAACACCAACGAGCAGCGCGACGGTGCGTTCTATGCCGGCGTGCGCTTTGAATATGCCATCTACCCGCAGGAGCCGGGCTCCTATGCTGTTTCGGACCAGAAGGTCCACGTCAAGTATGCTGCCGAGCCTCCGGCGACGCGCGAAGTCGACATTGTGCTGCCGCGCGTTTCGTTTGAAGCCTTTATTCCGGATGCTGCGGCCGAGCTTCGGCCATTTCTATCGGCGACCCGGCTGAACGCCGAGCAAACGATCAAGCGCTCGTCGGATCAGCTCAAGCCAGGCGATGCCGTCACGCGGACTGTGACGATCGCGGCCGAAGGGACGCCCGCGATGCTGCTGCCCCCGCAGCCGTTCGCCGACGTCGACGGTCTCAAGCTCTATCCCGCGCAACCCGCCCTCGCGGACAAGACGGAGGGTCGCACCGACGTCATGAGCTCGACCCGCGTTGATTCCGCGACCTACATGCTGGAACGCCCCGGCGACTATTCCCTGCCCGCGATCGATATCGGCTGGTGGAACACCGGCGACGGCAAGGTCCAGCAGGTTCATCTCGATGCCGTGCCGCTGAAGGTCATTGCCGATCCGGCAGGAGGTACGGTGCCCATCGACGGGTCCGACGTGAGCCGGACGTGGAGCGGCCTTGTCGACCTCATTGCGGATCACTGGCCATCTGTGCTGGTCGCGACCCTCATTGCTGTCGCACTTGGCTGGTTCGCACCCGGCATGGCGCGGCGAGCTGCGGATTATCATCGTCGCCGGCGGGAGGCCTATCGGCAATCCGAAGCGTTTGCGTTCGACCGGCTTCGCCGCGCCGTTCGTCATCGAGACGCAAGCACCGCGTACTTCGCATTGCTTGACTGGCTGCCACGTCTTAAGGCCACCTCCTCCCGGACTACGATCAGCGCCTTCAAGTCAGTCGCATGCGATCCTGCCCTGGACGGTCAGATCGGCGCCATCGAGCACGAACTGTTCGCAAGACAGCACGATTCGCACCGCTGGTCGCCACGCCAGCTGCTGCGCCACGTCACCGTCGCCCGCCGCAGGCTGCGACTGCGAACCCACCGCCGCAAAAGCGCGCGTCTACCGCAAACCCTCAATCCAGTCGGGGCCTCGAAGGCTCCGGCCCATGGCGGCAGAAGGCCTGCCAGATGACTGAAGCCTACGGAGACTGATCAAGCAGAACGCAAGACTCGGAAGCCAGAGCGAACAACACTTGCAGACCAAAGGAGCGTCGAATGCGCAACGAGACAAATAAAGACGGCGTCGCCGGATCCCCTTGCAGCGATAACTCAGCCATGAACCGTCGGGCCATACTGCTCGGCTCGTCATCAATTGTCGCGGCGGCGACATTGACCTCGCAGGCATTCGCGCAAGCTCAGAAGGCCGCTCCCTCTGCGGCTCCGGCCGCGTCGCCTGCCCCGGGCCGCAAACCGAATATTCTCGTCATCTTCGGCGACGACATCGGCATCCCCCAGATCAGCGCCTACACGATGGGCATGATGGGATATCGCACACCCAACATCGACCGCATCGCACGTGAAGGCGCCATCTTCACCGACGCCTACGGCCAGCAAAGCTGCACCGCCGGCCGTGCCTCCTTCATTCTCGGTCAGGAGCCGTTCCGGACCGGCCTTCTCACCATCGGCATGCCCGGCGATCCCCACGGCATCCAGGACTGGATGCCGACGATCGCCGACGCCATGAAGACCCAGGGCTATGCCACCGGACAATTTGGCAAGAACCATCTCGGCGACCGCGACGAGCATCTGCCGACCAAGCACGGCTTCGATGAGTTCTTCGGCAATCTCTACCATCTCAATGCCGAGGAGGAGCCGGAAGGCTACTTCTATCCGAAGGATCCGAACTTCCGGAAGCAGTACGGTCCGCGCGGCGTCATCAAGGCATCCGCGGACGGGAAGATCGAGGACACCGGTCCGCTGAACACGGCGCGGATGCCCACGGTCGACGAGGAATTTCTGGGAGCCGCCAAGGACTTCATTGGGCGACAAGCCAGAGCGGACAAGCCATTTTTCGTCTGGTTCAATTCCACCCGCATGCACGTGTTCACGCATCTGAAGCAGTCATCGCTCGGCAAGACCGGCAAGGGCATCCACGCCGACGGCATGGTCGAGCACGACGGCATGGTCGGCGAGCTCCTCAAGCAGCTCGACGATCTCGGCATCGCCGACAACACCATCGTCCTCTACACCACGGACAATGGCGCCGAGATCGCGCTGTGGCCCGACGGAGCCATGACACCCTTCCACGGCGAGAAGGGCACCACCTGGGAAGGCGGCATGCGCATTCCGATGATGGTGCGCTGGCCGGGCGTGGTGAAGCCGGGCACCGAGTACAACGAGATCATCTCGCTGATCGACTGGTTCCCGACGCTATGCGCAGCAGCTGGAATACCCGACGTCAAGGAGAAGATGAAGACCGGCTTTGCCGGTGCCGGCGGGAAGAATTTCAAGGTTCATCTCGACGGCTACAACTTCATGCCGTTCTTCAAAGGTGACGCCAGGGAGCCGCCCCGCGACGCGATCTACTACTTCGATCAGGGCGGCAACCTCAATGCCATCAGGTGGAACGACTGGAAGCTGAGCTTCGCATCGTCGAAGGGAAACATCGCAACCGGCACACGCGAGGTCACCGCCTGGTCGCTGATCACCAATCTGCGCATGGATCCTTATGAGCGCGGCCTGGAGGAAGGTGGCGAGGCGATGAAATTCCTCGCCCAGAACATGTGGCTGATCGTGCCCGTGCAAGGCAAGATCAAGGAGTTCTTCTCCGATTTCAACAAGTTCCCCTATCAGGAAGGCAGTTCGCTGAACGCGGGCGGCATCAACTACGGACTGCTCCGGCAGCAGGCGGCGCTGAAGCGGCTCAACGAGCTTGAGTCGCTCAAACCGCAATAGCTACGGAACAGGAGGACAAGTGCCCGTGATGGTCCGGTTCTACGCCGTGCTGCTTGCATGTCTCGCCACCATCTCGATTGCGGTGGCGCAGCCGGCCGACCCCTTGCCGTCCTGGAACGGCGGTGCGACGAAGACGGCGATCGCCGATTTCGTCGCACGCGTCACATCGCAGGGCGGCGCGGACTTCGTGCCGTCCGCCGAGCGCATCGCCGTGTTCGACAATGACGGCACATTGTGGTGCGAGCAGCCGGTCTATTTCCAGCTCGCCTTTGCCCTCGACCAGGTCAAGGCGATGGCGCCGCAACATCCCGAATGGAAGGAGCAGCAGCCGTTCAAGGCGTTCCTGTCGCACGACAAGGAGACGCTGGCGGCGCAAGGCGAGAAAGGAATGCTGTTGCTGGCCGCCGCCGCCCATAGCGGCATGACGACGGACGTCTACGCGCAGTCGGTCGCCGATTGGCTCGCCCGCGCCCGGCACCCCAGATTCAACCGTCCCTACAACGAGCTCGTCTACCAGCCGATGGTGGAGCTGCTCGCCTATCTGCGCGCGAATGGATTCAAGACCTTCATCGTCTCCGGCGGCGGCGTTGAATTCATGCGGGTGTGGGCGGACAAAGCCTACGGCATCCCGCCGGAACAGGTGGTCGGCTCCTCCGGCGTCACGCAGTTCAGGATTGGCGCCGACGGCAAACCCGTCCTGATGAACTTGCCGAAGGTCGAGTTCATCGACGATGGCCCCGGCAAGCCGTCCGGCATCAACCGCTTCATCGGCCGCCGCCCGATCCTCGCCTTCGGCAATTCGGACGGCGACCACCAGATGCTGCAGTGGGTGGCGGCCGGCCCCGGCGCGCGCTTCCTCGGGATCGTCCATCACACCGACGCGGCCCGCGAATATGCCTACGACCGGCA
>NZ_VSSR01000042.1 GCF_008123515.1 Bradyrhizobium cytisi | reverse complement strand
GCATTATGAATCATGACCGCTGGGGCACACCAAGATCGAGAGCACCGTTCGATATCTGGGAAACGAGGTCGATGACGCGCTCGCAATAGCAGAACAACTTGACGTCTGAACTTCCCGGGCAGAGCGGACATGCTCTGCCCTCCATTTTTGGCGGCTGTGGGTCAAGCGGTCAAAAGAGCCGACTGCGGCGAGACCGGCTAAAACTTGGCCTTTGGATGCAGTTCGAGCGTCAGTCCTGCGCCGTCACCGTGCGCAGATAGGCGACCACGGCATCAAGATCATCCGGAGCTATCATGGCGTAGTAGTGGAAACCCATCGGTGGCTTGAGACGACTGCCGTCGCGGCTGATTCCTTGAGTGATAGCGCGCTTGATCTCGGCGTCAGTCCATCCTCCGATCCCGTTGGTTTTGCTCTGGGTGATGTTGCGGGAAACAGAGACACCCCAAGGGCCGCGGAATTCGGAGCCACCCGCCCCCAGTTTGGTGGTGAACTCGCGACCTCTTGGTCCCACCGGCGTATGGCACGCCATACAATGTGCAATGGTGGCAAGATAGAAACCCTTTTTCGCACTATCGGTCATCATCGATTCCGTGAATGGCTTTTCGCCGCCGGGCAGGACGTTTTCGACTTGCGGCATCTTGTAAATCGGATCAGGCACTTCGTTATGGATCGGTGCGATTGTACGCAAGTATGCGGCGACAGCGTCCAGATCGTGTTCAGTCATAATGTGGTAAAAGCCGGTCGGCATGACCATAGCGATGTGCACACCCTTCGGCGTTTCCCCGGTGCGCATCAGTTTCTTGATGTCGGCGTCGGTCCAGTTTCCGATTCCGGTCTCCTTGTCTTGGGTGATGTTAGCGGCAGATACCTTGAACGGCGGTTCGTCCCAGGACCCGCCACCGGAGAACGACTTTTCTACGACGTCACCGTTCGGGCCCTTCGGCGTGTGGCAATTGCCACAAGCTAGAATACCGTTGACCAAATAATCGCCGCGCTTGACCAGATCGGAATCGGCACGGGCGACACTGACGGTGATGGCAACAGCGGCGACAGACGTCATAAAGAGTCTAAACATGCTGGTTTCCCCTAATGTTTTGGTCAAATAGATCTATTCTATTATGCGCGCGGAACATCGCGCTCGTAATGAGCCGACCGCTTCAATCGGCTTCGATCAAATGAAATTTCAACTACAGGCGTCAGCTATTCCGACAAATCATATCGGGCCATAGGTAATTTGCTGCCTCTAATCAAATACAGATCGCCAAGGCACCCACCACGTTAATAGCGGCCTGCCAAGCTGGCAACGTCTCCTTTGGGTCATTTCCGACGGTTTCAGCGCAACCAACTCGCCGATTATGAATGGATTGCCATCAAGCCCATGCTGCCGAACAAGCCGCGTGGCGTTCCTCGGGCTAGCGACCGTCGTGTCCTCAATGGCATCACGCGATCGCAACCTTTCGAACGGTTCTTCAACCTTGTCAGGGTCTCACGAACGCGATGGCATGCGCGTGAGACGTCGCACGCTTGCGGGATCGACGCGTGCGGGCGCAGCCGCGGTTTCCGGCTTTGCCGGCGCTGTAGCATCAGGCTGAATTGCAAACGCTTCGCGCATCCAGCGCGGCCAGCTCTCCCGGTCGAATCCGGATTTCGCCAGCGAACCTGCGTTGCTCGTTGCGGACGACAATAGCGATCCTTTGAACATGGCAACTGCTCCGACATGAAAAAACCCGCGGCGGATTTCTCCGCGCGGGTGTTTCAAATTTTTCGACGATGCCACTTTGCCAGTGTTTTGCCCGACGTGTCAAATCCAGACCACGCGATGCAGCGCGCAGTCGAGATCGGTGGGCTGTTCGCGTTGGACGAGGTCCGAGAAGCGTCTCCCTGCCACCAACTGAATATGGCGAATGGTTTCAGTGCCCTCGCTACTGTGCATGGGGTTGTTTTCGACATAGACTCCCCCTGTCCGCAACCGAAGCCTATACCCAATGGCCGCTCCCTTCGTTCCCCAGATCGCCCTCTACCGCAACTGGCTCGCCGGGCAGCGCGGCCTCACCTTCGCGAACTACGAGGAGATGAGGCAATGGTCGGTGCGCGATCTCGATGCGTTCTGGCGCAGCATCTGGGACTATTACGATCTGCAATCGCCGACGCCGTTTGCGGCCGTCATCACCGAGCGCAAGATGCCGGGCGCTGTCTGGTTTCCGGGCGCGCAGGTGAACTATGCGCGGCAGGTGTTCCGGCATGTCGACGCCGCGCATGCCGCCGGCCTGCCCGCGATCGTCAGCGGGGGCGAGGACGGCAAGCTCCACGAGGCCAGCTGGCCGGAGCTCAAGAGCAAGGCGGCGGCGCTCGCGCTGCATCTGAAGGACACGGGGATCAAGCCCGGCGACCGCATCGCGGCCTATCTGCCCAACATCGCCGAAACCATCATTGCGTTTCTCGCCAGCGCTAGCATCGGCGCGGTCTGGAGCGTGTGCGCGCCCGACATGGCCGCGCCCGCTGTGATCGACCGCTTCAAGCAGATCGAGCCGAAGGTGCTGATCGCCTGCGACGCCGTCACCTATGCCGGACGCCGGCATGATCGCAAGGACGTCGTCGCCGAGCTGCGGCGATCGCTGCCGAGCGTCGAGCACGTCATTCTGCACAGCGACGCCACGGCTCCTGCCGCACCGGACGCCCTGCTCTCCGACATCACCGCAAGGACGGGCGCCGCGATCGACGCGTTCGAGCCGATGTGGCTGCCGTTCGATCATCCGCTCTGGATCGTCTATTCCAGCGGCACCACCGGCCTGCCCAAGCCGATCGTGCACGGCCATGGCGGCATCGTCATCGTCGTGCTGGCGCTGCTCGGCCTGCACAACGACATCGGCTGCTCCTATCACCAGAACTCGTTCGGCGAGCGCTATCACTGGTACTCTTCGACCGGCTGGATCATGTGGAACAGCCAGGTCGGCGGCCTGCTCAGCGGCACCACCTGCTGCATTTTCGACGGCAGCCCCGGCGGCACCAAGGACAAGCCGGACTGGACCACGTCGTGGCGCTTCGTGGCGCAATCGAAAGCGACCTTCTTCGGCGCGGGTGCCGCGTTCTTTGCCAACTGTGCCAAGGCCGAGATCGATCTCGCGGCCGCCGGCGATCTGTCGCGACTGCGCTGTCTCGGCTCGACCGGCTCGCCGCTCAGCGCCGACACGCAAGCCTGGTTCAACGATCGCTTCGCGGCGCTGTCGACAACGAACGGCAGCCAGGCGCAAGCCGACATCTGGTGGGCAAACATCTCCGGCGGCACCGATTTCGCCGGCGCCTTCATCGGGGGGAACCGCGAATTGCCGCAGACGCCGGGCGCGATGCAGTGCCGCCTGCTGGGAGCAGCGGTGGAAGCCTTCAGCGAACAGGGCCGCGCCGTGATCGACGAGGTCGGCGAGCTCGTCTGCACCGAGCCGATGCCGTCGATGCCGCTCTATTTCTGGAACGACAAGGGCAACGCGCGCTATCTCGCGAGCTATTTCGAGACCTACCCGGACAATTTCGACGGCAGCGGCCGCGGGCCGGTGTGGCGGCACGGCGACTGGCTCAAGATCAATCCGGACGGCTCGTGCGTGATCTACGGCCGCAGCGATGCGACGATCAACCGGCATGGCCTGCGCATGGGCACCAGCGAGCTCTATTCCGCGATCGAGGCGCTGCCGGAGGTGCTCGATAGCCTCGTCGTCGACCTCGAATATCTCGGCCGCGACAGCTACATGCCGCTGTTCGTGGTGCTACGCGAGGGCACAGCCTTCGACGGCGCGATGCAGGCGAAGATCAACAAGGCGATCGAGGCCGGCCTGTCACGCCGCTTCCTGCCCAACGAAATCTTTGCCGTCGCCGAGATCCCTCGCACGCTGTCGGGCAAGAAGCAGGAGCTGCCGATCAAGAAGCTCTTGCTCGGCCAGCCCGTCGAGAAAGTCATCAATAAGGAAGCAATGGCCAATCCGGCCTGCCTCGACTGGTATCTCGCTTTCGTCCGCGACTATCTGGCGCGAACCGCTGCGTAAACCTCGGCCGCCGTCGAAATTGAAGGGATCAAGGACGTGACAGATCGACCCAATTGCACCGTCGGCATTTGCACTCCGTTCACCCATCGTCGCTAGACGGGTCAGGATCCCCTGCAAACGAACCGCAAGCCATGGCCGACCTCAACGCCGTCCTCTCCAGGCTCAACGACCGCCTGCTCCGCCTCGAAGGCGAGTTGTTCGTGCTGCGCTCGCTGGCGCGTGCGACGCTGACGGCGGGCGACGACCACGCAGTGCGCATGCGCAAGCTGGTCGAAGCCGCCAAGGTCGCACTCGATGACGAGGCGAAACGCGAGCTCGACAAGCCGACGCGCAAATATGTCGATGCGGCAACGGCGCTGGTGGAGGAATTGCTGGTCGAACCGACCCCGGCGCGGCCGCTGTTCACCGTGATCGATGGCGGCCGGCGCGACTGAGCAGACTTAGCGGAACCGCGTCGCACCAAGCTCGGGTGCATCCGCCGCCAGCCTGGCCAGTCCGGCCTCGATGATCGCGATCTCCTCGTCGATCTTGCCGATCGGCAGGCTGAAATCGAAGCTGCCTGACCTGCTCTTCAGATCGACCGCGAGCCGCTGCCTGTGCATCATCAGTTCGTCGAGGCCGCGGCGGTTCTTCAGCCGCACATAGGCGTCCACGATCTGCTCAATGGCGTTCGGCATGACATCGGTCCCGGCAAAAATGCCCGCGCGGCGCACCCACACCGGCGGGACATTCTTGGTGTCGCGGTACGCAATACAAATCCGCGACGGATTCGTCGATACGACGGCGAAGTTGAGAACACGTTACCGTTTGATGATTTCGTGATGGCGTGGCCGTGCGGCAACGCTTAGTCCGTGACGCAGAAATATTTGCGCGGCCATTTACGGTAGGCGCTGTAGCGGTAGTACGGCCTGTAGGCGTAGCCGCGATAGAGCGCCGGCGGCTCCTCGCCGTAATAGGCGCCGTGGTAGAAATTGTAGATCGTCCCCTCGGCGCAGCGATAGGCATCCCAGGTCGGGCCGATGAAGGGCGCCACCCCGTTTTCGGGCGGAACGGCCGGGTAAGGTCCGCCGGCTTGGGCCGGAGCGGCCACAATCAGGACCGCGAGAAGGACAAACCACGCGCATCGCATGTGCTCGCTCCGGGCAGATCGCAATGCGCCCATGGAAGCACCGGAACGGCCGACGGCGCAATGCCGAGTTCATCGTCCCCGCGCCCTTCGCATTGTTGATAACCGGCGCAAACGCCGCGCGGGTAGTGACAGGGCGCACTGACGTGTTATCGGGGGATGACGCAGCTGCGAGACGGATCAGACACCCATGCGCATTACCCTCGTCGGCTCCCGCCATTTCGGCGTGACCACCCTGAACATGCTCCGCGAACACGGCGTCGGGGTCGTGCGGGTCGTGGTGGCCGACGCGGATGACCGCCTCGCCGCGACCGCCAAGGCCGCCGGCATCGAGGTCGCGGTGCAGGCCAATCCCAAGCTGGTGGTGGCCTCCGAGATCGCCCCCGACACTGACCTGATCATCACGGCCCACAGCCACGCCCGGATCGGCAAGGACGCGCTGGCTGCCGCGAAGTTCGGCGGGATCGGCTATCACCCGTCGCTGCTGCCGCGTCATCGCGGCAAGGCCGCAGTGGAATGGACCATCAAGGAAGGCGATCCGATCGCCGGCGGCACGATCTATCACCTCGCCGACCGTATGGACGCCGGCGCCATCGCCGCCCAGGACTGGTGTTTCGTCAAGAAGGGCGAGACCGCCCGCGAACTCTGGGAGCGTGCGCTGGCCCCGCTCGGCCTCAAGCTCCTGGCCGACGTGATCGATTACGCCAAGGTCCACAAGGCGCTGCCGGCCAAGATTCAGGACGAGCAGTTCGCGACCTCGGCGCCAAGTCTTTCGTGAGTCGCCCCTGACGTTAACGATTAACGTGAAGCCGCATTGATTCTGCTTCGAAAATTGGGGCTGGAAACACAAATAAACTATTGTTTCCACAGGAACAATTTTCGACTTTGCGTCGCACCAAATTTCCGTCACATTTCGCCCGAATAAGCGTCAGTATATCAGACAAATTCAAGGACGAAATTCATGCGTTTTGGTCGCATCGCGGCGTTCTGTGCCGCTTCAGTTATTACCGCCACCCTCGCCGCCACCGCGGTCGCCCAGACCCCGTTTGACGGCAATTGGCAGGTCACAATCGTGACGAAGACCGGCTCCTGCGAGCCGACCGCAAGCTCGATGCTGACGGTTGCCGACGGCAAGATCACCGCCCCCGGCGCTAACGTTTCCGGCACCATCGGCCGTGAGGGTCTTGTTAAAGTTTCGATCAATGGTGCATATGCCAACGGTCAACTCAGCGGCAACGCCGGATCGGGGAAGTGGAATGGAGCATCTGCAGGCATACCGTGCAGCGGGCGGTGGGAAGCATCGCGCCAATAAACTATTCGGGACTAACCTCCTCAGCCGGCGGCTGCTCACGACGGCCGCCGTTTTGTTTGTGGCGTCTATCGCCAATTCTGAAAGCAAGGCCCAGGTCGGTCCGTTCGCCCCGATGGCGGGAACCTGGAGCGGCAGCGGCACCGCCATCCTCGATGACGGCTCGACCGAGCGGATCCGCTGCCGGGCCAAATACGCGCCGATCGGTCCCACCATGGAGATGTCGCTGACCTGCGCGAGCGATGCCTACAAGTTCAACCTCGCGGCCAACGTCAAGGCCGAGGGCAGCGCCATCACCGGCAGCTGGAGCGAGGCCAGCCGCAATATCAGCGGCTCCTTGCTGGGCCGTGGCGGCGGCGGGAACTTCGAGGTGGTCGCCTCGGCCGCCGGCTTCAACGCCAACATCGCGCTGAGGACGAGTGGCAGCAAGCAGACCGTGACGATCCGCGCGGACAGCCAATTCCGCGGCGCCAACATCTCGATGTCGCGCTAAGGCGAGCCTCGCTTGGGGACGATCGATCCGGCGGCATCGCCGGATCGATTTTTTTATGCGTTCGGCACAAACGCCGTGACCTCGATCTCGACCTTGGCGCGATCGTCCACGAGGCCTCCGATATAGAGCAGCGTCGAAGGCGGGAAATTGCGCCCGAGCGTTTCCTTCCAGGCGGCGCCGATGCCGGCGCCTGCGGCCTCATATTCGCTGCGGCTGGTCAGATACCAGGTCAGACGCACGATGTGCTCGGGGCCGGCTCCGGCCTCCGCGAGAAGCTTGACGATCCGCTTCAGCGCGGTCGCGACCTGGGCGGCCATATCAGGCTCGTAATTGCCGGCCTCGTCGCCGCCGGTCTGCCCGGCCAGCACGACCCATTGGCCCGGCCCCTCCGCCACCACGCCATGTGAGAAGCCGCGCGGCTTTTTCCATTCGGCTGGCTGCAAGATACGCATGAGCGGAGATCTCCCGATTTTCTTGTTGATCGTTGATGCCTTAGCACGCTGTCCTGCAACGCTGCACCCGCAGATCTGGCCGTTGCAAACCGTGGTGATGTCGCCGATACCGACCCTCCCCTCAGGATCAACTCTCCCGCACCCTGCCCGATGAGCACGACACCGTCCAAAACGATGGCTGCATTCTGGATGGCCGGCTGGCTGTCGCTGACGCTGGTCATGGCGGTCGCGGGGCGCGAGGCCGTGCGCGAGATGAACGTCTTCCAGGTGATGCTGGTACGATCGCTGCTCGGCCTCTGCATGCTCTATCCGATGATCCGGCGCGCCGGCGGCTACGGAACGCTCAGGACCACGCGCCTGCCCCAGCACGTCGCACGCAACCTGATCCACTACGTCTCGCAACTCGGCTGGTTTTTTGCGCTGACGTTGATTCCGATCGGCCAGGTGGTGGCGATCGAGTTCACGATGCCGATCTGGACCGCAATCCTCGCCGCCAGCTTCCTGTCCGAGCGCATGACTTCGTGGAAGATCGCCGCGATCGTGCTCGGCCTCGTCGGCGTGATCGTCATCGTGCGGCCGGCGGCCGGCGAGATCAATCAGGGCCAATTGATCGCACTCGGCGCCGCCATCGGCTTCGGCGTATCCATGGCATTGGTCAAGTCACTCACCCGTACCGAAAGCGCGCTGGCCATCCTGTTCTGGATGCTGGTCATGCAGTCGGTCGCGGGCTTCCTGCCGGCGCTCTACGTCTGGGCGTGGCCGCCCACCTATGTCTGGGGTTGGGTGGCCGTCATCTCGGTCTGCGGCACTTTCGCGCATTACTGCCTCGCCAGCGCGATGCGCTACGCGGACGCGACCGTGGTGGTTCCCATGGACTTCTTGCGGGTCCCACTTACCGCCACGGCCGGCTGGCTGCTGTATTCCGAACGGCTCGACGCCTGGACCGTGCTCGGCGCGGCCCTGATCCTGTTCGGCAATCTGCTGAATTTGAAGCCGGCCGTTCCTGCCCGCGCGCAGTGAACCGCTGCACAGCCTGAGGCGACAAATCAAGGTGGTCGAGCGTGATTTGGATCACGTTGGAGGGGCACCTCCATCGTGCACACTCGGTCACAGGTCGACGGGTTGGGTGAACGGTCGTTTTGCTGGCGCGAAGCCGGGCGCTTTCGTATAGATTCGACCCCAATTTGTTGCTGACTGTCATTCGATTCTGTTGGGGATTTCAGATGCGCACTCTCACCATCATCGTTTCGCTGATGTGCATGGCGCTGTCGGTCAGCGCCGCCAAGGCCGACCGCCGCGTTGCTTTCGTCGTCGGCAACGGCGCCTACAAGAACGTCGCGCAATTGCCGAACCCGCCGATCGACGCCAAGGCGATGGCATCGACGCTGCGCAATGTCGGTTTCGAAGTGATCGAAGGATCCAACCTCACCCGCGACCAGATGACGGAGAAGCTGCTCGACTTCGGCCGCAAGGCGCAGGGCTCCGATGTCGCGGTGTTCTATTATGCCGGTCACGGCATCGCCGTCGGTGGCAGCAACTATCTCCTGCCGGTCGATGCCGACATCAAGTCGGAGATGGACGTCAAGTTGGGGGCCGCTATCAACATCGATCTGACGCTCGACCAGACCATGGGCGATGCCAAGGTCAAGCTGGTGTTCCTCGACGCCTGCCGCGACAATCCCTTCGCCGCCAAGATCAAATCGAACTCGGCGACCCGCAGCGTCAACGTGCAGAGCGGCCTCGCTGAAATGAAGTCCGGCGAAGGCACGCTGATCGCGTTCGCCACCGGCCCGGGCCAGACGGCACTCGATGGCCAGGAGGGCAACAACAGCCCGTTCACCCGTGCGCTGATCGACAACATCACCAAGCCCGGCGTCGAGATCCAGCAGGCGATGACCTCGGTGCGCGCCCAGGTCAATGAAGAGACCCACAAGGGCCAGCTGCCGTGGGGCCACACCAATTTGATCGGCGCCGTCTATCTCAACCCGGCGCAGCAGACCCAGCAGGTCGCCAACGCCGCACCGGCCGCCGCCTCGAGCAGCACGCCGGCGGCTGCGGCCAGCAGCAGCTCCGACGGTGTCGAGCTCGAGTACTGGCGCTCGGTGAAGGAAACCAACAAGCCGGAAGAGCTCAACGCCTACCTCTCCGCCTATCCGAACGGCCAGTTCAAGGCGCTGGCGCTGGCACGGCTCGCGGCGATCCAGAACGGTCCGTCGACCACGACCCGCAACCTCAATGCCGGCGTCGATCCGGCGACCTTCACAGATGATGCCAGCCAGCTCACCGAGGACCAGATCGGCCTCGACAAGGGTCAGCGCCGCGACGTGCAGCGCCGCCTCAACGGCCTCGGCTTCGACACCAAGGTGACCGGCGCGTTCAACGACGAGACCCGGACCGTGCTCAAGCGCTGGCAGGCCGCCCGCGGCTATCCGTCGACGGGCTTCCTCAACAAGCTCCAGCACAAGGCCCTGCTGTCCGAGATCGTCGCCTCGACGCCGACCGCAAGCGATGACAGCTCGAAGCCGGCCCGACGTGCCCCCGCCCAGGCCCAGAGCGCACCTGCGCCCCGTCACAGCGGCGGCGGCGATGCCGGCGCGGCCTTCATGGGCGGCGTCGTCGGCGGCATGATGGGCGGCATGTTCCGCCGCTGAGGCCTGATCGCAAGCACAAAGGCCCGGCTCGCCGCCGGGCTTTTTTCGTCGGACGTCCTCGCTGGGAGGAAGCTACTTCCCCGCGGCCTTGCGCAGGGCTTCGTTGATACGGTCCTGCCAGCCGGGGCCGCCCTCCTGGAAAAACTCCAGCACGTCCTGATCAATGCGCAGCGTGACCTGCTCCTTGATCCCCGGCGCCACGTTCGGCTTCGGCGGCGCCGCGGCCACCTTGGCCGTCACCTTCTTGAACGCTGCCTCGGCCTCCGACCGCGCGTCGCCCAATGTCCGCGGCCGCCTCGGTGGTTGATCCGCCATCTCTCAGATTCCTTCAAACAGAACAGTCGAAAGATACCGCTCGGAGAAGGACGGCACTATAGCCAGAATGGTTTTTCCCTCAGCTTCCGGCCGCTTGCCGATCTGGAGCGCTGCGGCGATCGCGGCGCCGGAGGAGATGCCGCCCGGAATGCCCTCATGCCGCGCTAGCGCCCGCGAGATCTCGATCGCCGCGGTTGAGTCGATCTTCACGATCTCGTCGATCACGGAGCGGTCGAGAATGTCGGGCACGAAGCCCGCGCCGATGCCCTGGATCTTGTGCGGCGTATGCTGGCCGCCCGACAGCACCGGGCTCTCCTCGGGCTCGACCGCGACGACCCGCAAAGAGGGCTTGCGCGGCTTCAGGACCTGACCGACACCGGTGATGGTGCCGCCGGTGCCGACGCCGGCGACGAAGAAGTCGATGTTGCCGGCGGTGTCGTTCCATATCTCCTCCGCGGTGGTGCGGCGATGCACCTCGGGATTGGCGAGGTTCTTGAACTGCTGCGGCATCACCGAGTTCGGGGTCGTCTTCAGAAGTTCTTCGGCCGCCGCGATCGCGCCTTTCATGCCTTGCGCGGCCGGCGTCAGCACCAGCTCGGCACCGAGGAAGGCGAGCATCTTGCGCCGCTCGATCGACATGGATTCCGGCATCACCAGCTTCAACCGGTAACCGCGCGAGGCGGCGACAAAGGCGAGCGCGATGCCGGTATTGCCGGAGGTCGGCTCGATCAGCACCGTGTCGGACTTGATAATGCCCGCCTTTTCCATGGCGATGATCATGGCCGCGCCGATGCGGTCCTTCACGCTCGCGGCCGGACTGAAATATTCAAGCTTTGCCAAAATGGTCGCGTTGACGCCGTGCATGCCGGGCAGCCGGCGCAGACGCACGATCGGCGTGTCGCCGAAAGCCTCGACGATCGAAGGGTAGATCCGGCCGCGGCCGGGCTGGTGCGCTGCACCCGTATTGGACGATGCGTCCATGATGGACTCCCTGTGGCAACGAATTGCGCTTCTGTCGCGGCTTTTGCACAGTTAGAGACAGCCTGCGGCGACACGCAAGCGACAATGCTGCACACGTTAAATACGCTGCATCGCAAAATCGCGTGAGGTCTAGTTATCAGAAAATCAACGCATTTGTGTTGCGACCTCGTCAACTGATTCTGCTTATGTTAGACTTAGGTCTCGAAGCAGAGAGGTCACCACGATGTCAGCAGTCGCTGAAGTGTTGTCGACCGTCACGCTGAAGGGCGATCCGCGTTGCAGCGAGTTGCCCACCTGTCCCGTCTGCGCCGACTCCATGGTCGCCGCCGAAGCTTCCGCCTATATCTCGGACCACGTGATCAGCTATCTCTGGACCTGCGACACCTGCGGTTACGGCTTCGTCACCAAGCATGCTGTCAAACAGCGGCTCGTGTGCAATTGATCTAGCGCGGGGCGATGTCGCCCCTCGCCCAGTCCTCGCGCGTACGCTGATAGAACTCGTCGAATGTTCCGTGTGCGATCGCGCCCCTGATGCCCTGCATCAGGAACTGGTAGTAAGCGATATTGATTTCGGACAGCAGCATCGCCCCAAGCGTCTCGCCGGCCTTGACGAGATGGTGCAGGTAGGCGCGCGCGCAATTGCGCGCCGACGGCCATGAGCTCTCTTCGTCGAGCGGACGCGGATCGTCGGCGTGGCGCGCGTTGCGCAGATTGACCTGGCCGAAGCGCGTGAAGGCCACGCCGTGGCGGCCATTGCGCGTCGGCATCACGCAATCGAACATGTCGATGCCACGCTTGACCGCCTCGAGAATGTCGTCCGGCGTGCCGACGCCCATGAGATAACGCGGCCGGTCCAACGGTAGCGCCGGCGCGGTCTCGTCGATCATCGCCAGCATCACCGCCTGCGGCTCGCCGACCGCAAGCCCGCCGATCGCATAGCCGTGGAAGCCGATCTCGACGAGGCCCTGCGCGCTGGCATGGCGCAGCTGAGGGATGTCGCCGCCCTGGACGATGCCGAACAGCATGTAGCCGTCGGGCGCGCTCTCGAAGGCCCGCTTGCTTCGCTCGGCCCAGCGCAGCGACAGCAGCATCGCGCGGTCGATGTCGTCGCGCTCCGCCGGCAGCCGCACGCATTCGTCCATCTGCATCGCGATGTCGGAGCCGAGCAGGCGCTGCACCTCGATCGAGCGCTCCGGCGACAGTTCGATCTTGGCGCCGTCGATATGCGAGCGGAAGGTGACAGCGTGCTCGCTGATCTTGCGCAGGTCCGACAGCGACATCACCTGGAAGCCGCCGGAATCCGTCAGCATCGGCCCGTTCCAGCCGGTAAATCTCTGCAGGCCGCCGAGGGCGTTGATACGCTCGGCGCCCGGACGCAGCATCAGGTGATAGGTGTTGCCGAGCACGATGTCGGCGCCGGCATCGCGCACCTCGCGCCAATGCATGCCCTTCATGGCGCCGGCCGTGCCGACCGGCATGAAGGCCGGGGTCCGCACCACGCCATGGGGCGTGGTCAGGCGGCCGGCGCGCGCCGAGCCATCGGTGGCGAGCAGTTCGAAATGATTGGGTAGACCAGCATTGGGGAGACTCATGGCGGTGCTTATTGCGTGTCGAGACATGCCGATCAACCCGCCCGGACCGCGATGCCCCAGACTGGAACACCGCTGACGCGGACGTGATACCGGTCACGCTTGATAAATAAAACGATACAGTATAGTTTAATAGCGGGGGCTGGACGAGACGCCGCGGCAAATCGCCGGCGGCCGTAGATGCGTGATCGTCAGCCACCGACCGATGCCCCTCCCCAATTGTTCGACTGAGATGTCCAGCCTCCCCGATGGCTGGACAAAGCGGACAGGCGCCCGCCTGATCAGGTCGGTAGCACTCGCGTGCAGCCTGGCACTCGCCGCCTGCACCTCGCTCCCCCGCACGCCGTATACGGCGGCCGATGCGAGTGCTTCGCGCGTGCTCGATATCGACGGCCTGCGGCGCTACGCCGACGAGCCCATCACGAAGTTCAGCTTCGAGCAGGACAGGGCAACCGGAAGCAGAACCTATCTTGCGCTATCAGGCGGCGGTGCCGATGGCGCCTATGGCGTCGGCGTGCTGAACGGCTGGACCGCGGCGCGTAACCGTCCGACATTCTCCGCCGTCTCGGGCGTGAGCACCGGCGGCCTGATCGCGCCCTTTGCCTTCCTCGGATCCCAATATGACGACACGCTTCGAGAGCTCTACACCAGCGGCATCGCCGAAAGCCTGCTGAACGATCCCAGCATCATCCGCGTGCTGTTCGGCTCCGGCCTGTTCGGCAATACGCGGCTGCGCGAGCTGGTCGCGCGCTATGTCGGGCCGGAAATCATGGCACAGGTCGCCCGCGAGAACGCCAGGGGCCGGCGGCTGCTGGTGGTCACCACCGATCTCGACACCCAGCGCACCGCGATCTGGGACATGGGCAAGATCGCGGCGGTCGGCACGCCCGACGCGCTGAAGCTGTTCCGGGACGTGATGGCGGCGTCCGCCAGCATCCCCCTGGTGTTTCCGCCGATCCTGATCGAGGCCGAAGGCCAGGGCCGCAAATTTCAGGAGATGCATGTCGATGGTGGCGTGACGGCGCCCGTGCTGACCTTGCCGGAGGCCCTGCTGTTCCAGGGGCGCCTGCCTGATAAGGCGAAGATGGACATCTACATCCTCGTCAACAAGAAGATCGAACGCAACTTCGAGCTCGTCGCCAACAGCACGATCGATGTCGCCTCACGCAGCCTGTCCTCGATCACGCAATCGCAGACGCGCTCGATCATCTTCTCGACCTATGACTTCGCCCAGCGCAACCACCTCGGCTTCCATCTCTCCTACATCGAGCGCGATTATCCGGCGCCCCCGTCCGAAGGCTTCGACACCGGCTATATGCGGGCGCTCTACCAATATGGATACGAGAAAGCGGCAGGCGGCCAGGCCTGGACCTCGCGGATGCCGTGACAACCGCGTCGTGGAACGGCGTTCGCAGCGAGACCGTTGACGCTACGGCCAATTCCGCCAGATTCGCGATGACGGCCCGGTCGCGGCACGTTATAGAACAATGATCACTGGCACGATCGCGCAGGAATCATTGGGCATATCATTGGGCATGGGATTGGCTGCGACCAGGACAAGAACGGCTGCACCACGCCGCGAGGCCTCGAAATCGCGTGGCGGCCGGCCGACCAAGAGCGCTGCGATCGAGCGCGATCAGCGGCTGATCGAGGTTGCAACCCGCCTGTTCCTCGATCGCGGATTTGATGCGACCTCGCTCGACGCGGTGGCGGAAGCAGCTCGCGTCAGCAAGCCGACCGTCTATTCCCGTTACGGCGACAAGCGCGGGCTGTTCACGGCGGTGCTGAGGCGCGAGATTGCGCGCTGGCTTGCGCCACTGTCGGCTGCGGCCGAGACGCAGCTCGGCAGCTCATCCGACATTTCGGTCGAGCAGCGGCTGGTGGAGATCGGGCGCGAAATGCTCAATTTCACCTGCGGGCCCGACGCCATGGCGTTCAGCCGCATGATGACGTCACAGGCGATCAACTTCCCCGACATCGCCAAGCTCGGCAAGGAAGAAGGCTGGCTGAAGGCCGTGGCGACGACCGCGCGCTTCTTCGACCATCTGGTGGCGCAAGGCGCGCTCGATGTCGACGACACCACGATCGCGGCCGAAGTGTTCCTCGACGTCGTCGTTGGCCACACTCACCGCATGGCGACGTTCGGCACGCCGATGGAGATCAAGGCCGCAGAGAAGCGGATGCGCGCGGCGATCAAGCTGTTCCTGGCCGGTGCGCTCGGACCTGCCGGCCGCGTGCAAAGCACGTCCAAAGACACGACCAAAGCGCCCCAACGGCGCCGCCCTTCCCGCTGACATTTCCGTGAAACTGGCGATTTGTCCCCAGGGGACGCGGGTCTCTTCGTTGACAGAATAAAACGATACGGTATGGTTTTGTTTATCGAGCGGGACGGGCCACTTTTTTCACCAGCCCCAAAAGAGGACCGGACCGCTTAGATCGCCGCGACGGGTACAGCCCGTTGCTGCTATCAGCGGCCGGCCATTGCCCGTGGTCGGCCGCGACTTCTTTACGATTATCCGGCACACTTGCTGGTTCAAGGCTTGCCGGCCGAGGATTCGACCATGAGCGCGACGAGACGACGGGTGTACGGGTTGCTGGCGGTCGCCCTGTCGGGGCTGCTCGTCGCAGCGCCCGCCCGCGCGGTCGTCTCGGCGGGGAGCACACCCACCGCCCTCCACGACGAGACAGATGGGGACGCTGCAGCGGACCGCCAGGCCGTCAGCCGCGAGATCGAACGCTTCCGCGGCTCGTCGATCTCGATCAGCCAGGCCATGGCGATTGCGGAAGCCCGTCATGCCGGGGCCACGACCGCGGATATCAGCTTCGACGGCGGCGCGGGCGTACCGGTGTACCGGGTCAAAACCCTGCACAACGACCGGATCTGGCGTCACACCATCAACGCCGCGACCGGCGAGCTCATCGGCGGCGAAGCTGCCCTGCCCCTGGCCGAGCTGGACCACGAGGATCGCAGCAACCTCGCAGTGCTCGGCACCATCAGACACCGCCTGGCGGACGCAGTGCGCGTCGCCGAGCAGGCGGCGTCCGGCAAAGCCATCAGCGGCGGACTGGTGCGCGAACGCGGACGGCTTAATTTCGCGATCGTCGTCATCAGCGGCGACGATCTCAAGGAGGTCATCCTCGAGCCGCCGGGCGCGCGGGGCAAATAGCGCAGGCTACAATCCCGCCGAAAACCCATTGACGGGCGCAAAACTCTCCCGCATAAGTCGCCGCCATGTTCACGACCACCAAACGCACGATCAAAACCACCACGGCTTTCGGGGCCCGGGGAGGCGTGCGCGCGTAGTCGTCGACTAAAACGCATCAGCTCTACCGAAGCCCCGCCCCTCGAAGGTCCGGGGCTTTTTTGTTGTCTAAATCGATCTCAATGGAGGACACAGTGAGTAACGATCCCGTCGTCGCGATTGTCGGCGTCACCGGTGCGGTAGGCGCCGAATTCATCGCCACCATGGACAAGCGCGGCTTTCGCATCAGTAAGCTCAAGGCGCTCGCCAGCGCCCGCTCCGCCGGCAAGACGGTGTCGTTCCGTGGCCAGACCATCGTCATCGAGGAGCTGACCGAACGCGCCTTCGAGGGCGTCGATATCGCCCTGTTCTCCGCTGGCGGCAGCATCTCGAAGAAGTATGCGCCGCTCGCGGTCAAGGCCGGCGCCGTCGTCGTCGACAACTCCTCCGCCTTCCGGATGGACCCGAACGTGCCGCTGGTGATCCCCGAGGTCAACGGCAACCGCATCCGCGACCACAAGGGCATCATTGCCAATCCGAATTGCGCCGCGATCACCGCACTGGTGCCGCTCTGGCCGATCCATCAGAACAACCGCATCAAGCGCGTCATCATCTCGACCTATCAGGCAGCCTCCGGTGCTGGCGCTGCCGCGATGGACGAGCTCGTCGAGTCCACTCGCGCCAATCTCAACGGGCAGGTCTATACGCCCAAGGTGATGCCGCACCCCTACGCCTTCAACCTCTTCAATCACAACACCGCCGTCGACCCCGAGACCGGCTACAACGACGAAGAGACCAAAGTCATCAAGGAGACCCGCAAGATTTTTGAGGACGAGAAGATCGCCATTGGCGTCACCTGCGTCCGCGTGCCCGTGCTACGCGCCCATTGCGAGGCCATCACCTTCGAATGCGAGAAACCGATCACCGAGGACCAGGTTCGCGCCATCATGGCGCAGGCCCCGGGCGTGAAGGTCGTCGACGATCGCGTGAGGAACTACTTTCCGATGCCGATCGACGCCTCGGGCCAGGACGACGTCCTGGTCGGCCGCATCCGTAAGGATCTCAGCGACCCCTCCGGACATTCGATCTCGATGTTCGTGGCCGCCGATCAGCTGCTCAAGGGCGCAGCATTGAACGCGGTACAGATCGCGGAGCTGTTGCCGCAGCGGGTGATGGCGTAACCGGTATCCTAGGGTGGGCAAAGGCGCGCGAGCGCCGTGCCCACCACTCTTACCGCGCATTCAGGAAAGATGGTGGGCACGCTTCGCTTTGCCCACCCTACTACATCGCCGGTGTTAGTCGCGCGCCCGAAACAACAAACACGCGTCGCCATACGAATAGAAGCGGTATCCATTCGCAATCGCGTGGGCATAGGCCTGCTTCATCGTATCCAGGCCGGCGAAAGCCGACACCAGCATGAAGAGCGTCGACTTCGGCAAATGAAAATTCGTCATCAGGACATCGACCGCGCGGAAGCGATAGCCCGGCGTGATGAAGATCGAGGTCTCGGCGGTGAACGGCTGGATGGTGCCGTCCTCGCTGGCGGCGCTTTCGAGCAGCCGCAATGACGTGGTGCCAACGGCGATGATGCGGCCGCTGTTTTTGCGCGCCGTGTTGAGCCGCTCCGCCGTCTCCGCGGAGATCGTGCCCCACTCGGCGTGCATCTTGTGGCCGTCGGTGTCGTCGACCTTGACCGGCAGGAAGGTCCCTGCCCCCACATGCAGCGTGATGCGGTTGATGCCGACGCCGCGCGCGCCGAGCGCCTGCTCCAGCGCCGGCGTGAAATGCAGACCCGCGGTGGGAGCTGCAACCGCCCCCTCGTTCGCCGCGAACATGGTCTGGTAGTCGGCGAGATCCTGATCGTCAGGCGTACGTTTCGAAGCGATGTAGGGCGGCAGCGGCGGGCTGCCGAGATCGGCGATGGCCTGATCGAGCGCCGGGCCGTGGAACGAGAACGACAGCGTCACCTCGCCTTCCCCACCCTTGGCCTCGACCTCGGCATCGAGATGGCCGAGCAGGCAGACCTTGCCTTCATTGCCGAAGCGGATGCGGTCGCCGACGACAAGCTTCTTCGCGGGCTTCACCAGCGCCTGCCAGCGCGAGCCGTCGAGACGCTTGATCAGCGTGGCCTCGATCTTCGGCTCGGTCTCGCGGCCGATGCGGCGGCCTTTGAGTTGCGCCGAAATCACCTTGGTGTCGTTGACGACGAGCTGGTCGCCGTCCTTCAGCCAGTGCGGCAAGTCGGCGATGGTCTGGTCGCGCAGCGCGCCGTTCTCCACGACCAGCATCTTGGCGGAGTCGCGCGGGCTCGCCGGGCGCAACGCGATGCGCTCGGGAGGCAGGTCGAAATCGAACAGGTCGGTGCGCATTTCCAGAACCTGTCATCGCCCGCGAAGGCGGGCGATCCAGTACTCACGATATTTGTCGTGACCAGAGCCGGCGGTTACTGGATGCCCCGCCTTCGCGGAGCATGACAGCGACAACTGTTACTCCTTGTCAGCCGCCATCCGCGCCTTGACGATCTTGTCGGGATTCTGCACCGGCTCGCCGCGCTTGATCTTGTCGACGTTCTCCATGCCCTCGGTCACCTTGCCCCACACCGTGTACTGGTTGTCGAGGAAACGGGCGTCGTCGAACACGATGAAGAACTGGCTGTCGGCGGAGTCGGGGCTCGCCGCACGGGCCATCGAGGTCACGCCGCGCACATGCGGCTCCTTGTTGAACTCGGCCTTCAGCTTCTGGCCCGAGCCGCCGGTGCCGGTGCCGTGCGGGCAGCCGGTCTGCGCCATGAAGCCTTCGATCACGCGATGGAACACGATGCCGTCGTAGAAGCCTTCGCGGACCAGCTCCTTGATGCGCGCGACATGGCCGGGCGCCAGGTCGGGCCGCATCTCGATGGTGACGGGTCCCTGCGTAGTCTCGAGGATCAATGTGTTTTCGGTGACGCTCATGCTCGTCTCTCTTGCGTTGGGGGTGAAGTCTTGTCAGGTGAAGTTTTGCGGTTACGGAACTGGATCGCGAATGGACGTCCCGCGGCGGCGCCGGCCATTGCATCGGTAAATGGCATCGGCGTGCAGCGTTGCAACGCCTCCATCACTGCGATCCGGTATTGCAGCCGGTCATTGTCGGAGGCCTCCGCGGATTCATAGGTAATCCGCGGATGGCCCAGAATGTTTCCGGCCCGGTTAAAGCTCACGACGACGGTGATGTCGATAGGGCGAGCCTTGCTGGGCGGTGGTGGCTTCCAGCAGGTCCGCAAGTGCTGGAAGACGTCCTGGATGGTGTTGACCGGTGCGTCCTCTGCGGCTGCACCGGTGATGCCGAGCAGCAGCGCCGCGGCAGCGAACAGGAGCCTGTCGCCGCGGCGCGCCATCGTCCCGGCTACTTGATGTCGGAGGCGACCTGCACCTTCACCATCTTGTCGGGATCGGTGACGGTGCCGCCGGGCGAGCCGGCCGGTGCCTTCTTCAGCTTGTCGACGACATCCATGCCCTGCACGACCTCGCCGACCACGGTGTACTGGTTATCGAGGCTGCCGCCGTCGGCGAACATGATGAAGAACTGCGAGTTGGCGGTATCGACGCTGTCGCCGCGCCGGGCCATGCCGACGATGCCGCGGGCGAAATGAACCTTGGAGAATTCCTGCTTCAGGTTCGGATATTTCGAGCCGCCGGTGCCGTTGCCGTTCTGGCCGTCGCCGGTCTGGGCCATGAAGCCGTCCATCACGCGGTGGAACGGCACGTTGTTGTAGAAGCCTTCGCGCGCAAGCTGCTTGAGGCGCTCGGCGTGCTGCGGCGCAAGGTCGGTCCTGAGCTTGATGACGATGCGGCCCTTGGTGGTGTCGATGACGAGCGCGTTGGCCTTGTCGAGATTGGCCGGCAGCTGCTGCGCCACCGCCGGGACTGCGCCAATCAGCGCGACGAACATCGTGGCAAGAATTGCGAGACGACGGATCATGGAAACTCCGGATCAGGTGAGATGAAAAAGCGCGCCGTTATCCGGCGAATTTTGCCTTGAGCTGGGATGCAACAAGCGGCGGTACGAAGGCCGTGATGTCTCCGCCCATGGCGGCGATCTGGCGCACCAATGTGCCGGTAATCGGGCGGACCACTGGAGAGGCCGGCAGGAAGACGGTTTGCACGTCTGGGGCCATGGTGCCGTTCATGCCGGCGAGCCGCATCTCGTAGTCGAGGTCGGTGCCGTCGCGCAGACCCCGAATCATGATGGTCGCGCCGTACTTGCGCGCCGCGGTGACTGCGAGATCGTCGTAGGTCACGGCCTCGAGCGTGCAGCCGGCCTGGGCCGCGACCGGCCCGCAGACATCGTGAAGCATCTTGAGCCGCTCCTCGGTCGAGAATAGCGGCTTCTTGCCGGGATGGACCCCGACCGCGACCACAAGGCGATCGCACAGCGGGACACTGTTCCGGACCACGTCCAGATGGCCGTTGGTGATGGGGTCGAAGGAACCCGGATAGAAGGCAATGCGCGGCATGGCACGTCCTACCGCGCCCCGTCCGGCCCGGCAAGCCGGACAGGTTCCTTGCCAGCTCCTTGCCCGTTTCCTGCCGGTTTTTCCGCCAGTCCCCTGTCGGAAGGCCCCGGATTGTTTCGTCCTCGGGGTGTCCGCGAAACAAAACGGCGCACGAACGAAACCATTTCCGGCGTCGGCGAAGACGTCCGGAAACTGGTCATGGTTACTAATCCAGCCAACGAATGACGGGCCGCACACACCGGGCGTAGCGGCCGCATCACAGGGGACCGTCAAATGATCAAGGCTCTTTCAGCGATCGCTATCGCTGCGTGTGTTGCTACTGCTCTCACCTTCCTGCCCGGTTTTGCTCCCACCGTTGAAGCGAGCGTCCCGCAGCCGCTTGCCAAGGCCGATAGGCTCGACATCAAGACCATCGGCAGGGACTGCTCGCAGCGGGCCTGGCCCAATTTCGAGGCGTCCTGCCTGCGCCGCGCCGGCACCAAGGCTGACGTTCGCGTCGCTCGCTTGGTGACGGCGGACCGCACCCCGTAGGCGGTCTGTCAGCTCGGCGTCATGAACCTCGCGATAAACACCATGGATATTTGCGGCGTCTCGTCGCAGACTGCGTGACGCCCGCGCTCCTCGGAATGGCCCGTAGGGCGCGATCCCATCGGGGGGTCGCCTTTGTCCAGTACGCCCGCAGTCGCTTCCGGCCATCATCCTGACCCGCTGCCGATTGCCATGACCTTGGGCGCCCTCGGGGTGGTCTATGGCGATATCGGCACCAGCCCCCTCTACGCCCTGAAGGAAGCCGCCAAGGCGGCCGCGCATGGCGGCACAGTGTCTCCCGAGGCTGTCCTGGGCGTTGCCTCGCTGATCCTGTGGGCGCTGCTGCTGATCATCTCGCTGAAATACGCACTACTGATCCTGCGCGCGGATAACCGCGGCGAAGGCGGCATCGTCGCGCTGCTGGCGCTGCTGCATGCCCGTCACGCGCAGCCAGGCACCTGGCGCGCCCATCTCCTGGTGGTCGGCCTGATCGGCGCGGCGTTGCTCTATGGCGATGGCGCGATCACGCCGGCGATCTCGGTGCTGTCAGCCATCGAGGGCCTCAAGGTCGACGCCCCCTCGCTCGCGCCGGCGGTCGTGCCCATCACCATCGTCATCCTGGTCGGCCTGTTCGTGATGCAAAAGCAGGGCACCGGCTTCATCGGCCGCATCTTCGGACCGGTGATGCTGGCCTGGTTCTTCGTGCTGGCCGCGCTCGGCATCCATGGCATCATCAAGGCGCCGGCGGTGCTGGCGGCGTTGAGCCCGCTCTACGCGTTCGACTTCCTGATCCACCAGGACTTCCATATCTCCTTCGCGATCCTCGGCGCGGCCTTCCTCGCCGTGACCGGCGGCGAGGCCATGTATGCCGACATGGGCCACTTCGGGCGCCTGCCGATCCGGCTGGCGTGGTTCGCGATCTGCCTGCCGGCGCTGGTGCTGAATTATTTCGGCCAGGCCGCGCTCCTGATCACCGACCCGGGCATGATCGAGAACCCGTTCTTCCAGCTCTGCCCCGACGTCCTGCATTACGCGCTGGTCGCGTTCTCGGCCGTGGCGACCGTGATCGCCTCGCAGGCGATCATCTCCGGCGTGTTCTCGCTGACCCAGCAGTCGATCCAGCTCGGCTTCCTGCCGCGCATGCAGATCCGCCACACCACGAGCGCCGCGATCGGCCAGATCTACGTGCCGCTGGTGAATTGGCTGCTCGCCGCCGCAACCCTCGGTGCGGTGGTCAGCTTCGGCACATCGGACGCGCTCGCCGGCGCCTACGGTATCGCAGTCTCGCTGCTGATGGCCATCACCACGCTGCTCGCCGCCCTGGTCGCGATCCAGTGGGGCTATTCGCCCTGGCTCGTGGTCCCGGTGAACGGCTTCTTCTTCGTGATCGACGTGGTCTTCTTCTCCGCCAACTCGATCAAGCTGTTCGAGGGGGGCTGGTTTCCGCTGCTGCTCGCCGCCCTCGTCGCCTTCCTGATGCTGACCTGGCGCGCCGGCGTGAAGCTGGTCGAGGCGGCGCGCGGAAAGCTGCGCCAGCCCGAAGAGGACCTGATCGAGACTGCGGTCAACAAATGTAGCGCACGTCTCCCCGGCACCGCCGTGTTCCTCGCGTCCGCGCCGAACGGCGTGCCGCTCGCGCTGACGCAATTCGTCAAGCACAACCACGTGCTGCACGAGCGCGTCGTCCTCGTCACCGTGCTGATCGAGGAGCTGCCTCACATCGCCGACCCGGACCGCTGCGAGGTGATAGAGATCATCCCCGGCATCACGCGCGTGATCCTGCATTACGGCTTCATGCAGAACCCGACGATCTATGAGGGTCTGACGCTCGCGTGCCGCCAGGGCAAGTTGCCCGGCATCGACCTCTCCGACATCACCTATTATGTCGGCCGCGAGACCATCATCCCGAGCGAGGACATCCCGGGCATGTGGGTCTGGCGCGAGGGCCTGTTCGCCTTCCTCCAGCGCAACGCCGAACGCTCGGCGGCGTTCTTCGGCGTGCCGACCAAGCAGGTCGTGGAGTTCGGCACGGAGCTGGAGATCTAACGAAGGGTGAGTGGCGAATAGCGAATAGAGTTGCACACCCTATTCGCCACTCGCTATTCCCCATTCGATCCGTTGCCGCTCTCCGCCTCTTCCGTGATGTGCTCGACCGAGACGACGTGCTCATCCTCGGCAGTATCGAACACGATGACACCTTGCGTCGAGCGGCCGGCGATGCGGATGCCTTCAACCGGGCAGCGGATCAGCTGGCCCTTGTCGGTGACCAGCATGATCTGATCGGCATCCTCCACGGGGAAGGACGCGACGAGGTTGCCGTTGCGGTTGTTGACGCTCATGGCGACGATGCCTTTGCCGCCGCGACCCGTGGTGCGGTACTCGTAGGACGAGGTCCGCTTGCCATAGCCATTGACGGAGACGGTGAGCACGACCTGCTCGGCCGCCGACATCTCGATATAGCGCTCCTGCGAGAGCTGGAAGCTGCCGGAGGTCTCCTCGACCTCGGCGTCAACTGCCGGCTCCTCGGCCGCAGCTTCGCCGACAACTGCACGCCGCATTTTCAAGTACGCCGAACGCTCGTCGGAGGACGTCTCGACATGGCGCAGGATCGCCAGCGAGATCACCTTGTCGCCATCGCCAAGCGCAATGCCGCGCACGCCCATCGAGGTGCGCCCGGTGAACACGCGCACGTCGGTGACGGGGAAGCGGATGCACTGGCCGCCGGCGCCGGTCAGCAGCACGTCGTCGCGCTCGGTGCAGATCTGCACGTCGACGATTGCTTCGTTGTCGTCGAGCTTCATCGCGATGATGCCGGAGCGGCGGACGTCGACAAAGTCTGACAGCTTGTTGCGCCGGACGTTGCCGCCGGTGGTCGCGAACATCACGTCGAGGTTGCCCCAGGTCGATTCGTCCTCGGGCAGCGGCATGATGGTGGTGATGCGCTCGCCCTGCTCCAGCGGCAGGATGTTGATCATCGCCTTGCCGCGCGCGTTCGGCGCGGCCACCGGCAGCCGCCAGACCTTCTCCTTGTAGACCTGGCCACGTGACGAGAAGAACAGCACCGGCGTATGCGTGGACGCCACGAACAGGCGGCTGACGAAATCCTCGTCGCGGGTCTGCATGCCGGCGCGGCCCTTGCCGCCGCGGCGCTGCGCCCGATAGGCCGACAGCGGCACGCGCTTGACGTAGCCGGCGTGGGACACGGTCACGACCATGTCCTCGCGCTGGATCAGGTCCTCGTCCTCGACCTCGCCTTCCTGCTCCATGATCACGGTGCGGCGCGGCGTGGCGAACTCCGCCTTCACCTCGGCGAGCTCGGTCTTGATGATCCCCAGCACGCGCTCGCGCGAGCGCAGGATGTCGAGATAGTCGGCGATCTCGCCGGCGAGCTTGTCGAGCTCCTCGCGGATTTCGTCGCGGCCAAGCGCGGTGAGGCGCTGAAGGCGCAGGTCGAGAATGGCCCTCGCCTGTTCCATCGACAGCCGGATCGTGCCGTTCTCGCTGATGCGATGGCGCGGATCGTCGATCAGCGTCAGCATGTCCTCGACGTCCCGGGCCGGCCAGTCGCGCGACATCAGGGTGTCGCGCGCGGTGGTCGGGTCAGGCGAGGTCCGGATGACGCGGATCATCTCGTCGATATTGGCGACCGCAATCGCGAGACCGACCAGGATATGGGCGCGATCGCGTGCCTTGGCGAGCAGGTACTTGGTGCGGCGCGTGACGACCCGCTCACGGAAGTCGACGAAGATGGCCAGCAGGTCCTTCAGATGCATGATCCGCGGACGGCCGCTGTCGAGCGCCACCATGTTGACGCCGAAGCTCGTCTGCAGCGGCGTGAATCTGTAAAGCTGATTGAGCACCACGTCCGGCACGGCGTCGCGCTTCAATTCGATGACGACGCGGTAGCCGTCGCGATCCGATTCATCGCGCAGGTCGCCGATGCCCTCGATCTTCTTTTCCTTGACCAGCTCGGCGATGCGCTCGACCATCGTCGCCTTGTTCACCTGGTAGGGAATCTCGGTGATGATGAGCGCCTCGCGCTCCTTGCGGATGGTCTCGATCGCGACCTTGCCGCGCATGACGATCGAGCCGCGGCCGAGGTGATAGGCGGCGCGGATGCCCGCTCGTCCGAGAATGATGCCGCCGGTCGGGAAATCCGGTCCCGGCACGATGTTGATGAGCTCGTCGATGGTCAGCGCGGGGTTATCGATCAACGCGACGCAGGCGTCGATGACCTCGCCGAGATTATGCGGCGGGATGTTGGTCGCCATGCCGACGGCGATGCCGCCGGCGCCGTTGACGAGAAGGTTCGGGAACTTGGCCGGAAGAACCGACGGCTCGGTCTCGTTGTTGTCGTAGTTCGGCTGGAAGTCGACTGTATCCTTGTCGATATCGGCCAGCAGAGCGAGCGCCGCCTTCGTCAGCCGTGCTTCGGTATAACGGTAGGCCGCCGGGGGATCGCCGTCGACCGAACCGAAATTGCCCTGGCCGTCGATCAGCGGCACGCGCATCGAGAAGTCCTGCGCCATGCGAACCATGGCGTCATAGATCGACTGGTCGCCGTGCGGGTGATACTTACCGATGACGTCGCCGACCACGCGGGCGGACTTGACGTACTTCTTGTCGGGCGTGTGGCCCTGCTCATGCATCGAGTACAGGATGCGGCGATGAACCGGCTTCAAACCGTCGCGGGCATCGGGCAGCGCGCGCGCCACGATCACGCTCATGGCGTAGTCGAGATACGACTTCTTCATCTCCTCGAAGATGGAGACGGGGCGAATATCCGAGCGCTCCGGCTCGTCGCCGGGCTTCTTGTTGTCGTCGTCGGCCAAGGGAGAATCCGGTGAGTTTTTATCTGGGAATCATATAGCGTATCGAGGCTCTGATAACCACTCTTGCGAGCCCTTGGGAAGCGGTTTTTCCGTTTGTTTTTCCAGAGACTTACGCGCTTCTCGCCATCGTCGTCAGTGGCGCCGGAACGAGCCGCCGGGAACCACCAGTTATGCCCCGAAAAACACCTGGTGCATGATGCGCCCGGGCACCAGCGTGAACAGGCCAGCCACGACCAGCGCGCCGGTAAACAGCAGGATCATGATGCGGCGGTGATCGGTCACGCGGTGGGTGTGCGCCCGCCACACCGCGAGCGGCAGCATCACCAGCGTGAAGATCGACAGCAGGTGGATCGGGCCGAACGGCCCGACCATGCGGATCTGGTGGATCCAGAACGAGGACGCGGCCACCACGGCCATCAGCGCCACCCAGATCCAGCCGAATGTCCGATGCGGCAGTGTGCCTTTGGGCGCGGCGAACTGGACGAGACCGAGCACGAAGGCCGCCATCGCCGCGAAGGCATGCAGCGGGATCGCCGGAGCGGCATCGAGCAATGGCGCGAGGCTCATGGGGCGCGTCCTCGCTTGGAGCCGGACGCCTCAGAACGGGATATCGTCGTCCATGTCGTTGCGGCCACCACCGCCGCCGGCGGCAACCGGGCGGCGCGGTGCGCTGCTGACGGGACCGGAGGAACCGAAATCGCCGCCCGGCTCGTCGCCGAAGCTGCCACCTCCCCCGCCACCGCTGCGGCCGTCCAGCATCGTCAGCGTCGAGTTGAAGCCCTGCAGCACGACTTCGGTGGAGTACTTCTCGACGCCGGCCTGATCGGTCCATTTGCGGGTCTGGAGCGCGCCCTCGATGTAAACCTTGGCGCCCTTCTTCAGGTACTGCTCGGCGACCTTGCAGAGCCCTTCATTGAAGATCACGACGCGATGCCACTCGGTCTTTTCCTTGCGCTCGCCGCTGTTCTTGTCGCGCCAGGTCTCCGAGGTGGCGATGCTCAAATTCGCGATCGGCCGCCCGTCCTGGGTGCGGCGGATTTCCGGATCCTTGCCGAGATTTCCGACCAGAATGACCTTGTTGACGCTTCCCGCCATCGCCGCTCTCCACTCCGAATGCCGCTGAATTTAAAAGGCGCGCCCGCACTGCCGCCTGTTGGGCCGACCCTATACGCTTACGAGCGCCGATCGACCCGCCGCGCCCTTGGTTATCCCCACATATAGCATCAGCCGAGCATCTGTTCCAGATTTGTTCCTGCGGAATTTGACCCCCGAACACGCGCGCACGCCGCTACACCGGCCCGCTATTCATCCTGCGATGAATTGGAACCCTGCCGAGTTCCGTCAGGGCATGAAAAGCGCTTAACATTCATCAAGTTAGGTGCACTTCAATTGACCCATGACTGTTGCATTCCGGCGACGGACTCGACCTCCAGATCGCACTACGGTTGCCTCGGAATTGGTTCTTATGGGCGTCGCGCCTGATTGAACGCTTCGGGATTATTGAAGCGGACGACACTGGGGAGACTGCAATGAAGAAAATTCTGTTTGGCACAATTGGTATCGTTGCGTTGGGCCTGTCTGCACCGGCGAGCGCTGCCGATCTAGCGGCGCGTCCCTACACCAAGGCGCCGCCGCCGGTGGCCGCCGCCATCTACGACTGGAGCGGCTTCTACATCGGCATCAACGGCGGTGGCGGCTCGAGCCACAAATGCTGGGACAGCGTCGTCTTCGGCGGCGGCGCGCTCGTGGGCGGCGAAGGTTGCCACAACGCCACCGGCGGCACGGTCGGCGGCCAGGTCGGCTATCGCTGGCAATCCGCCAACTGGGTGTTCGGCCTCGAAGGCCAGGGCAACTGGGCCGACTTCTCCGGCGACAATGTCAGCGTTCTCTTCCCGGCCCAGCGCAACCGCTCGAAGATCGACGCCTTCGGCCTGTTCACGGGTCAAGTCGGCTATGCCTGGAACAATGTGCTGTTCTACGTGAAGGGCGGCGGTGCCGTGGTCGCCGACAAGTTCAACGTCTACACCGCGCCCGGCTTCGTCGGCGCTGGCGCTCTGCTCGCGTCCACCAGCGATACCCGCTGGGGCGGCACGGTCGGCGCCGGCCTGGAGTTCGGCTTCGCCCAGAACTGGTCGGTGGGCGTCGAGTACGACCACATCTTCCTGGGCAATCGGACGCTTACCCTCAATGCACCTGGGGGCATTGCATTCCAGACCGACCGCATCAGCCAGAATGTGGATATGGGTCTTGTCCGCCTGAACTATCGCTTTGGCGGCCCGATCGTCGCAAAATACTGATATCCGCTGATTTCATTGGGAGATGGAAGGCCGGCCTCGCGCCGGCCTTTTTTGCTGCGAGTTCCCCCGGAGGGAACTATAGGTCAGCGGCAGTTACATTTTGCATCTGTTGTGACTTTTGAGAGTCACAACTTGCGGCTTCAATGATGTAAGCCGACCCAAGTTGGACAACAGCGTCCGATGCTGCTTCCGACGCACGGAAGCTCAAAACAGAAACTGGGACTGGGATTGTTGAATATGAAGAAGATTTTGTTGGCTTCGGCCTGTCTGCTCGCCCTCACTGGCGCCGCTTCGGCTGCCGATCTGGCGGCTCGGCCCTACACCAAGGCTCCGGTCGCCGTGGCCTCGGTCTACAACTGGACCGGCTTCTACCTCGGTATCGTCGGTGGCGGCGCTTGGGAAGCCGCCTCTGGTGACCCGAAGATGAAGGGTGGCTTCGTTGGCGGCACCGCCGGCTACAACTGGCAGGCCGGCAACGTCGTGTTCGGCATCGAGGCCGATGGCGCCTGGGCTGACGTCAGCGCTACGGCGACCGGCGCGACCCTCGTCCCCGGCTTCGGCGTCGTGACCGCGACCGCCAGCTCGAAGACCGACGCGATGGGCACCGTTCGCGGCCGCATCGGCTACGCCGTCAATAACGTCCTGTTCTACGGCACGGGCGGCTACGCCTGGATCGACAACAAGATCACCCTCTCCGCACTCGGCCTGACCGCGTCGGACAGCAAGTGGCACTCCGGCTGGACCGTCGGCGCCGGTGTCGAAGCCTTCTTCGCGCCGCAGTGGTCGGTCAAGGGCGAGTACCTCTATCGCAGCCTCGGCGGCGAGAGCTACTTCTCGGGCACCCTGCCCACCGGCACGCTCAACTTCCACACCGTGCAGGTCGGCGTGAACTATCACTTCGGGCGCCCGGTGGTCGCGAAGTACTGATCTTCGCCACCGACGTCACATCGTCACGAAAGGCCGGCCTTCCGCCGGCCTTTTTGTTTTACGCGGAGCGCTCGGCGGGGCTCCTGCTGCCAAGTCCCGCCAGCGCGCCAACAATCCGTTGACGATTCGCAAAGTCCACTGGAAATCCGTCTCCGTTCTTCCTACGTTCGCCGGCACACCCATCGGCGCCGATCCCGGTTCCGGGCGAAGCGCGCCTTTTAGGTCGGCGCGATCGCGCACCTTTGGGATTCCTTGAGGGCAACTTGGATGGATGAAGTGATCAAGGCGAAGCGCCAACAGCAGACCGCGGGCTCGAGTCTGCGCGCAATTACGATCCGTGGCGCGCGCGAGCACAACCTCAAGAACATCGACGTCGAGATTCCCCGCGACAAGCTTGTGGTGTTCACCGGCCTCTCCGGCTCCGGCAAGTCCTCGCTCGCCTTCGACACCATCTACGCGGAAGGCCAGCGCCGCTATGTCGAGTCGCTCTCGGCCTATGCCCGCCAGTTCCTGGAGATGATGCAGAAGCCTGACGTCGACCAGATCGACGGCCTGTCACCAGCGATCTCGATCGAGCAGAAGACGACCTCGAAGAATCCGCGCTCGACCGTCGGCACGGTGACCGAGATCTACGACTACATGCGCCTGCTCTGGGCCCGCGTCGGCGTGCCCTATTCGCCCGCCACCGGACTTCCGATCGAGAGCCAGACCGTCTCGCAGATGGTCGACCGCGTGCTGGCGCTGCCCGAAGGCACCCGCCTCTATCTGCTCGCGCCGGTCGTGCGCGGCCGCAAGGGCGAGTACCGCAAGGAGCTCGCCGAATGGCTCAAGAAGGGCTTTCAGCGCGTCAAGATCGACGGCACCTTCTACGAGCTTGCGGAAGCGCCTGTTCTCGACAAGAAATTCCCACACGACATCGACGTCGTGGTCGACCGCATCGTGGTGCGCGCCGACATCGGCCAGCGCCTCGCCGAAAGTTTTGAGACCGCGCTGAAGCTCGCCGAGGGCCTTGCCGTGGTCGAGTATGCCGATACACCGGCTGCTGCCGCGCCTGCCGAAGAGAAAGAGAAGAAGAAGACCGCAAAGATCCATGACAAGAGCGGGCCCGAGCGCATCCTGTTCTCGGAGAAATTCGCCTGCCCTGTCTCCGGCTTCACCATTCCCGAGATCGAGCCGCGCCTGTTCTCGTTCAACAATCCCTACGGCGCGTGCCCGGCCTGCGGCGGCCTCGGCGTCGAGCAGCATGTCGACGAGGACCTCGTCATCCCCGACAAGGAGCTCGCGATTGGCAAGGGCGCGATCGCGCCCTGGGCCAAATCGTCGTCGCCCTACTACACGCAGACGCTGACCGCGCTCGGCAAGCACTACAAGTTCACGCTGACCGCCAAATGGAAGGATCTGCCGAAGAAGACGCAGAACGCGATCCTCCATGGCTCCGGCGAGGACGAGATCAAGTTCTCCTACGAGGATGGCGTCCGCTCCTACGACACCAAGAAGCCGTTCGAAGGCGTCATCACCAACATCAACCGCCGCTATCGCGAAACGGAGAGCGAGTGGGCCCGCGAGGAGCTCTCGAAATATTTCCACGATGTGCCCTGCGGCGCCTGCACCGGTTTCCGGCTGAAGCCCGAGGCGCTTTGCGTCAAGATCGGCGGCAAGCATATCGGCGAGATCTCGGAGCTGTCGGTCAAGGGCGCCGGCGCCTGGTTCGAGACCGTGCCTGAGGCGCTGAACGCGCAGCAGAACGAGATCGCCGGCCGCATCCTCAAGGAGATCCGCGAGCGCCTCACCTTCCTGCTCGACGTCGGCCTCAACTACCTCACCCTCTCCCGCTCCTCCGGCACGCTGTCCGGCGGCGAGAGCCAGCGCATCCGCCTCGCCTCGCAGATCGGCTCGGGGCTGACGGGCGTGCTCTACGTGCTGGACGAGCCCTCGATCGGCCTGCACCAGCGCGACAACGCCCGTCTGCTCGACACGCTCAAGCGGCTCCGCGACCTCGGCAACACCGTGATCGTCGTCGAGCATGACGAGGACGCGATCCTGCTCGCCGACCACGTGCTCGACATCGGCCCCGGCGCCGGCATGCATGGCGGCCACATCATCGCCGAAGGCACGCCCGCCGAGATCATGCGTAACCCGAAATCACTCACCGGCAAATACCTCACCGGCGAGCTCGAGGTCGAGGTGCCGGAGCGGCGTCCGCCGAACCATCGCCGCACCATCAAGGTGGTGAACGCGCGCGGCAATAACCTGAAGAACGTCACGGCCGAGATTCCGCTTGGCCTGTTCACCGCGGTCACCGGCGTCTCCGGCGGCGGCAAGTCGACGCTGCTGATCGACACGCTCTACAAGGCCATCGCGCGCAAGCTGAACAACGCCAGCGAAGGCGCCGCGCCGCATGATCGCATCGAGGGCCTCGAGCATATCGACAAGATCATCGACATCGACCAGTCGCCGATCGGCCGCACCCCGCGCTCGAATCCGGCGACCTATACCGGCGCCTTCACACCGATCCGCGAGTGGTTCGCAGGGCTCCCCGAAGCGAAAGCGCGCGGCTACGAGCCCGGCCGCTTCTCCTTCAACGTCAAGGGCGGCCGCTGCGAGGCCTGCCAGGGCGACGGCGTCATCAAGATCGAGATGCACTTCCTGCCCGACGTCTACGTCACCTGCGACGTCTGCAAGGGCAAACGCTACAACCGCGAGACGCTGGAGGTCCTGTTCAAGGGCAAGAGCATCGCCGACGTGCTCGACATGACCGTCGAGGAAGCGGCCGAGTTCTTCAAGGCGGTGCCGCGCGTGCGCGAGACCTTCCAGACCCTGCACCGGGTCGGCCTCGACTACATCCATGTCGGCCAGCAGGCCACCACGCTGTCCGGCGGCGAAGCCCAGCGCGTCAAGCTGGCAAAGGAGCTGTCCAAGCGCGCCACCGGCCGTACGCTCTACATCCTCGACGAGCCCACCACCGGCCTGCACTTCCACGACGTCAAGAAGCTGCTGGAGGTGCTGCACGAGCTGGTCGCGCAGGGCAACACGGTCGTCGTCATCGAGCACAATCTCGAAGTCATCAAGACCGCCGACTGGGTCATCGACCTCGGCCCCGAAGGCGGCGACGGCGGCGGCGAGATCGTGGCTTGGGGCCCACCGGAGGACATTGCGAAGGCACCGCGGAGCTACACAGGGAAATTCCTGGCGCCGGTGCTGGAGAAGGCGCGGAAGCCGAAGCGGAGGCGGACGGCGAGCGAGGCGGCGGAGTAGATCCGCCGCTTTCGACGACCGGGATCAAGCTACCGTGGAGTGATCTCCATGCCGAGCCCGAGCCAAACCTATACGCTCTTTCGCAACGCTATCCTCGCTGAACAGCAGGTCACCTGCGTCTATGAGGGCCGCCATCGCGAGCTCTGCCCGCATATCATCGGCACCGACAAACGCGGTGAGGAGGCCGTGCTGGCTTGGCAGTTCGCCGGCGAGAGCGGGGGTCCGCTGCCTCAATGGCGATGCCTGAAACTGGCCAATGTCAGCGACGCTCGGGCGCGCAATGGTCGCTGGCACGAAGGCGGCTCCCACCGCACGACTCAGACCTGCGTTGGCAATATCGATCTCGACATCAATGTTCACGTCCGCAAGCAGCGGTGAGCCTTGCTAACTGCCGACGAATTCAGTGACTGCCTCACCCCGTTCAACCGCTTCACCAATTTGCGGCATGGCGCTCAGAAACTGACGGAACAAGGCGCGATTGTCGATGTTGCCGCCCCGGACCCACAGCACGACCGGTCCCTGCTTTTTTGCTGCACGTAAAAGTGAGAAGTCGCGGTCCTTGGTCACGAGAACGGCCGATCGAGAAACGGCTTCGTTCCAGATTGTCCCGTCGGTCGCGTTTGCCAACCCGAACTCGGCCACATGAGCCGCATCGTACCCGGCGCGACGCATGGCTTCCGCGAGTGCAGGGGGAAGCTGAGCGACGATCAGGTAAGGCAAGCTATTTGGCCGCTATGATCGGGTGATCAACCTGACGCGCAGCATAGGCGAGCACTGCGTCGATATCCGCCTCTTCCAGATACGGATAATCCTCGAGGATGCTCTCGCGCGACTGTCCAGCTGACAACAATCCCAGAACGTCGGCAACAGTGATGCGCAGATCGCGAATGCACGGGCGTCCGTGCATCCGCTCCGGATTGACCGTAATTCTTGCCAGTAGCTCCGACATCTGTCACCTCTATACAATCGATATAGTATCTCCGATTGCATCTGTCAGTGCGTCACCAGCGAGCGCGATGCCAGTCTGCCAAGCACCTCCCTCCCCCCATGCCCTACTCCCTCGCCATCTTCGACCTCGACGGCACGCTCGTCGACAGCTTCCCGTGGTTCCTGCGCACCATCAACGACGTCGCCGACCGCTTCGGCTTTCGGCGTGTCAGGGATGAAGATGTCGAGGGGCTGCGGCACGCGTCGACTCGCGAGATCCTCAGCCGGCTCGAGGTGCCCCTATGGAAGCTGCCTGCGATCGCGCGCTATGCGCGGCGGCTGAAGGGCGAAGCGACGGCGGAGATTTCGCTGTTTGCGGGGGCCAAGGCGATGCTGCGGACGCTGACCGAGAACGGCGTGCAGCTCGCGCTGGTGACGTCGGATAGTGAGGTCAATGCGCGGGCGAAGCTTGGCGAGGCAGCCACGCTGTTCTCTCATTTCGATTGCGCGGCTTCGGTGTTCGGCAAGCCCGCGAAATTCCGCAGCGTCGTCCGGCGCGCTGGCCTAGAGCCGGGCAAGGTCATTTCGATTGGCGATGAGGTCCGCGACATCGAGGCTGCGCGAGCCGTGGGCATTGCCTGCGGTGCGGTCAGCTGGGGCTATGCTGCGCCGGCCGCGCTGCAGGCGCTTGCGCCCGATTACATGTTCGCGCACATGGATGAGATCGCGGATGCGATCTGCCGGACGCCGGCAAAAGCCTGATAGGCAGTCGCCACGCCCCAAGGAGACGGTGATGACACTCACGGACGCGGCTCGCCTCAAACTCCTTACCCCACCGGTTGGCCGGTTGCGTGTCGTGCTCGACACAGACACCTATAACGAGATCGACGATCAGTTCGCGCTGGTGCAGATGCTGCTGTCGCCGGAGCGTTTTGACGTCGAGGCGATCTACGCCGCGCCGTTCTTCAATGCACGTGCGGACAGTCCCGGCCACGGCATGGAGCTGAGCTATCAGGAAATCTTGCGCCTGCTGGAGCGCCTGAACGTCGCGCCGGATGGCCTGGTCATCGCGGCGTCACCGACTATGTCGGCCCAACCAAGACGGCACGGACGGCGCCCGCCGTCGACGATCTCATCGTTCGGGCCCGCGCAGGCTCGCCTGACAATCCGCTGTATGTCATTGCCATCGGCGCCATCAGCAACGTTGCCTCCGCACTGCTCAGGGCGCCCGATATCATCGACCGGATAGTGGTGGCCTGGCTCGGCGGCCATGCGTTGGAATGGCCGCATACGGTCGAGTTCAACCTGAAGCAGGACGTCGGCGGCGCCCAGGTGCTGCTCGACAGCGGCGTGCCGCTTGTGCTCGTCCCGTGCATGGGCGTGACCTCGCGCCTGCACAGCACGGTGCCGGAGATCGAGCGCTACGTTGAACCGCACGGCAGCATCGGCGCGTTCCTCGCTCAGAGGTTCAAGGAGTATTCGTCGGATCACATGGGCTGGGCCAAGGAGATCTGGGACATGGCGCCGGTCGGCTGGCTGCTCAATCCCGTGTGGGCGCCGAGCGTGATCGTCCCGGCCCCGGTTCTCACGGAGCAGATGACCTGGAGTGTCGACCGCCGGCGCCATCCGATCCGCTACGTGACTTATGTGGATCGCAACCCGATCCTGAGGGATTTTTTCGTGAAGCTGCGGGACTTCGCCGCGTCGCAAATACCGTAGTCAGTCCCCTACTCCGTCCTCCGCAAAAACGCCCCGAATGCGCGCGGGCCATCGCCGGTCTTGACCTCGCCGATTACCTTCAGCTCGGCCGCATCGATGATATCGAGCGTGTTGCTCTCCCAGCAGGCGACGATGATGCGCTTGCCGTCGGCAGTGGCATTGATGCCTTCGGGATAGTCGCCGACATTGATGCGCTTGACCGGCTTCAGCGTCGCCACATCGAACACGCTCACCGTGCCGCCATACTGGTCGGTGACGAAGCCGCGGCCGAGCGTCAGCGCCACCGCATAGGGGCGCATCCCGACCGGCACGCGGCTAATCTCGCTGCCGGCGGCGATGTCGATCACCGAGACGTCGTTGGAGCCGACATTGGCGGTGTAGGCGCGCTTGCCCTCGGCATCGATGGTGACGCCGAACGGACGGGTGCCAACCTTGATGACCGCCTTGCGCTCGCGCGTCGCGGTGTCCACCACCGAGACGCTGTCGTCGTCGCGGTCCGCCGAGAGTAGCAGCTTGCCGTCCGGCGTCACCGCGAGCCCCGACGGCGAGGCGCCGACCGCGATGCTGGCGGTCACGCTGCGCGACGCCGCATCGATCACCCGCACCGCGGCCGCATACCAGTCGGCGACATAGACCGTCTTGCCGTCGGGCGCGACCGCAATGCCCAGCGGCCCGCCGCCGACCTCGATCCGCCCCGAGATCTGCCGCGTTGCGGCGTCCACCACCGTTACCACCTTTGCATCCGGGCTCGTGACATAGGCAAAGCGGCCGTCCGCGGTGACGGCCACGCCGGCGGGCTTGCCACCGATCGGGATAGTCGCGACCGCGCGCGACGTGGCAAGGTCCACGACCATCAGATCGTCGCTGAGCTGGTTGGTGACGAACGCCTCTTCGGCGGATGCGCCACTGACGCAGCCAAGACTGGTGGCGAGCGCCGCCAGGACCAGGACCCGCACGGTCAGGTTCCGCTCTCGATCTTCTTCTTCAGCGCTTCGAGGCCGGTCTGATAAAGCCCCTTCACCGCCTTCACCGAGGCCTCGTCACTCAGCTCCGGCGGCGGATCGTTGTTGGGAAAGCCGCGGTAGAACGCGCCGGCCCATTCCAGCGTCGCCCCCTTGCCGTCGGCGCTCGGCGTCACCGTCAGCGTCGAGGAGTAGTTGTTGACCGGCAAAACCTTCACGTCGACGGCGGTGATCCGGTAGGAATAGGTCATGGCGGCTGCGTCGAACTTGTAGAGCTCCTCGTCGACGATGCCGCCGCCGGTCAGCGTCAGCCGCCGCGTCGCGCCGATCTCGTTGCCCTTCTCGCCCTCGGTCTTGGTCACCGGCGCGAGCCAGCTCATGTCCTGGAAATTGCCGATCACCGCCCAGACCTTGGCCGGGGCTGCATTGATCTCGATGGATTCCCGCACCTTCTGTCGCGTCGGCCCGTGCGCCCAGGCTGCGGACAAAACCATTCCCGCCACTGCAAGCACCGCCACCCCGGCGATCGCATGACCGATCGTCTTCCTCATCTCGTTTCCTCACCCTTTGACCATGCGCGACTTGAAGCGCGCTGAAGCCATGGTAACGCATTTTCGGGCAGTGGGGAGACCGCTTCGTGGCCTCGGCGTGGCGGGCGCGCTGCTCGCGAGCCACAAGCCCTTGCGCTACCCGTCGGGCAAAACACGCGAGATGATGGTCAACGTGCTCAGAGCAAAATAATTCGCTTACGCGAATTCGGAAATGCATCATATTCCAGCCATCCCAACCCGGCCGAGGGGCGCTCGCGATCGTCACGAACGCGGGATGGGACGTGGTGGACGCGGGTCATATCGGCGCGAAGGGTTTTGCAGGGCGGGCAACCGTGAGCGAAGGCCTCGCGCACACGACCGGTGTGATCGGCGTACGGCAAAATCGTGTGGTCCTGGCGCCCGGAGCCTGTGCGTCAAGGCTTGCGGTGATGCGTTGTGTCCAACCGGGCCTTCGCATCAGCCATCCGCAGGGCGACGGGGGCAATAGTGCATCGCTCCCCGGGGAGAGCACGACATAAGCCGTCAAACCACTGCGCAGGGAAGGCCGGATGTCTCGGCTTCACCTGTATGCCGCTGTGCAGCTTTTCGTAGCGCAAATTCGCACAGTGGACCGCGGGTGCCAGCCGGCACCCGGTCTTCCCTGCGCCCTCGGCACTTTCGAGGGCGGCAACGGCCGCAAAGCTTGGGCACGATGTGCCGCGAGGACGTGAAAGCGTGTCCGCAATTGCAGATTCCAATGGGACGATGAAGCTTACTCACGTTTTGCTTGCGGGAGGCTTGCGGGAGCGATCCATACGATGCGGCACTTGGACGCAAAATCGTACCTGAGGTTGTCGTTCAGAATCGCAGCAATGAATTGTAACAATGTTTCTGTCTGCTGGCATGAGGCCAGTTCCTGCCTTGCGACCCGGCAATGATTGACGGACGTCCAGGAGCCGCCGAGCCGTCAGGAATTCCCCATGGTGTCCACCTATTTTGGCTACAGCTACGTCACGCGCAATCTCGCACAGACCCTGACGCGGGTGGCGCAGCAATCGGACGTATCGAGCGATGCCGCCTACTACAAGGCCAACATCGGCAAGGTGCACACCGTAGACGATCTGATGAATGACTATCGCCTGTATCATTACGTCACGAAAGCCTATGGCCTGGAAGACATGGCCTACGCCAAAGCTTTCCTGAAGAAAGTGCTGCAGAGCAATCTCTCGGACTCAAAGAGCTTTGCCAACACGCTGATCGACAAGCGCTACCGGGATTTTGCCGCGGCATTTTCCTTCGGTGGCGGTGAAACGAAGGTTGCGCAATCAGACAGCCAGACCGACGACATCATCGGGCTGTACACGGCAGCCATGAAGAGCAACGTCGATGCAGTTGCCGCCGATACGAAATACTACAACGCCACGATCGGCACGGTGACCAGCGCCGACCAGCTTCTCAACGACGACCGTCTTCGCAACTATGTCGCTTCGGCATTCGGGATCGATCAAAGCAAGTGGCCGCGTGATACGATCAAGCAGGTCTTGTCCAGCGATCCATCCGATCCGAACAGCTACGTCAATGTCACCTTCTCGTCTCAGCTGAATGGCCTGAACGCCCAGCTTGCTCAAGCCAAATCGGATGCAACTGACGCCAGCTCGAAGATTGCCGGCTACACGACGCAACTGTCGCAGCCCGGCGCTGACGTCAATCAACTGAACGTGCAGATATTGGTCGAAAGATATCGCCTGCAGACCGCCGTGAGCAGCATATCCAGCACCAACGACGCCATCGCGACGACCGGCCACTTCATGGATCTGGCCGGCGCGTTCGCGTTTTCCGCCGACGGGTCGCTTCCAGCGGATACACCTGCGCAGACCGCAGCAAACCTCGCAAGCACGAACCAGAGCTTCGACGACAGCAAGTCGGCGGTCTACTCGGCGGCAAGCCCGTTGCAGGAAGCTCTGGTCATCGCACAATTCAGAAAATTTATCCCCAATGTAACTTCGCTCCAGACGCTGGTGTCCACACCAGGCGCGTATAATTTTTCGCTGGCGGCCGTCGGCCTCGATCCTACACAGGTCCCACAGTCCACCGTGAAGGCCGTTCTCGAAAGCGACCTCAACGACCCCAAGAGCTACGTCTATTCGCTCAAGGACGATCGATACGTCAAGCTCGCGCGCGCGTTCAATTTCGACGCAAAGGGCAATCTGACGACACCCCTCGCGGCTCAGGATTCGGCCGAAGTCCTCGATATCGCCAAGGACTACATCATTGCGAAAATAAAGTTCGCAAATGCGCAGGACCAGGCGAAGATCAAGGCTCAAGCTCAGAAAGATGCGACGGACTATCAACAGTCGATAGGCGGCATCGACAGCGTTTCCGACCTGCTCGCCAACAGGAAGATGGTGGACTTCATTCTTGTCGCCAAGGGTCTGGACCCTGCGAAAGTGACCACCGCGTACCTCAAGAAAATCTTCGGCTCTGATCTGAGCGATCCCAAGAGCTTCGCCAACACCGAGAGCGACCCGCGTTTTGCCGAGATCGCGGCGTCGTTCAATTTCGACAAAGCGGGCAACGTCGCGCGTCTTCCCATGCTGGGTCCGCAAAAGCGCGATCAATATCTGGCAACGCAAAAGAACTATCTCGAGCAAAGCCTGGAACAGCAGCAGGGGGATACGAATCCTGGCGTGCGTCTGGCACTGTATTTCCAGCGCATGGCGGGACACATCACGTCCGCCTACGACATCCTTGCCGACAAGGCTCTTTCGGAGGTGTTTCGAACCACCTTCGATTTGCCTGATCAGATGGCTTCGATGCAGATCGATCAACAAGCCAAGATCGTGGAAAAATACCTCAATCTCAAAGATCTCGGAGATCCCACGAAAGTTGCAAAGCTTCTGAGCCGCTTCTCGGCCATGTACGACGCGAGGAACGCCAGTCAGACGTACTCGCCCGTGCTCGACCTCTTTCAAGGATCGAGCTCGGGGACATCAGGCTTCAGTGAATCGACATATCTGGCCATGGCGAAAATGCGCGCCAGCCCGTGGTGATCGGTGGACGTAGCCGCGATTTCAAGCGCCAATGGAAGGACCAAGCAGGTACTACAAGCCGTCATTGCGAGCGCAGCGAAGCAATCCAGACTGTCGCCGCGGAGGGATCCTGGATTGCTTCGCTGCGCTCGCAATGACGATTGAGAGAGCATTTGTTGATTGCGCCCCCTCGCCTATTCCGCCAGCGTCGCCTCGACGAAGCCGCGCGGATCGGCGCAAAACTCCCGCATGACCCGGTAGTGATCGGTCTGCTCGACCGTTGTCGGCTCCAGTCCGTATTTGCCGAGCCGCAGCAGCTGCGCATTGGGATAGGCCATGAGCAGCGGCGCGTGGGTCGCCATGATCATCTGCCTGCAGGATACTGCAAGCTTCGATCGTACCCTACCCCAAGACCTCCAGCACCAGCTCCATGGTCATCAGCACGGGATTGTCGCCGCGGATCAGACGCCCCTCGGCGATACCGCCGGTATAGTCGATCAGGGCGACGTCGAGCGCCGCTTCCAACGCGCCGGACGCACCGGATGCAATCGTCCCGGCGGTTATCGCCAGCTCCGTGGCAAACGGCTCGGTCACGCCGCCATGGGTGAAGCGCGCGCCGATGGTCGAGCCGACACCGCCGTGGATCTTCGCACGTGCAATGCCGTGCGTCTTGCAGAAGGCCTCGAGGCAGAAGGCAAAATCCTGGTTGGGGCGCAGCCGCAGCGCAAAGGCGCGGCTGGTCGTGCGCGCACCGGAGCTTGCGGCCACGACCGGCCCGAACAGCTTGAAATTGGTCTCGGGGTCGGGCTCAGCGGTGAACGTCGTACCGTCGATGCCGAAGGCCTCGACCTCGAACGGCTCTGCGACAACAGTCTCGTCCGGCAGCATGTGGCCGCCGCTCGCCCTGCCATCCGCCTCGGTCCACAGCCCGTGGCAATGAAAGAACGGCGCACCGTCGCGCTTGCCGAGCGTCATGCTGCCGAGCCTGGTGCGCGTCACGCCCGCGGGCCGATACGTGTCGCTGTAGAACGCCGCATTCTCGCCGGTCTTCGACAGCGCCGGCATGACATAGCCGAACGGCCCCAGCGCGCCTCGGCCGAAATTCAGCACGCCACTCGCAAACCCTTCCGCGGCAAAACCGCGGCGCGCAGCTTCGAGCAGCGGAAGGCCGGCTGGAAGCGTGAACGAAAAGGAGCGCCCCCTCGCCTCCACCCACTGGATACGCTCGGTGACGGGCGCGCCCGGCTGCTTGATAGTCCGCATCACGTAAACTCAGCCCGTCCTGGTCTTGTCGAGATCGAGCAGCCCGCGCGCCTCGAGCTCGTCGCGCACCATGCGTTTCGGCACCTTGCCATAGCCGGATTTCGGCAGCGCCTCCCAGAAGAAGAACCGTTTCGGCATCTTGTAGCGCGGCACCTTCGGCAGCAGGAACGCCGCCATCTCGGCTTCGCTCACCGGCTTCTCGCCGTCGCGCGCGACGCAGACGGCGACGCCGACCTCGCCCCAGGTCGCATCGGGCACGCCGAGCACGGCGACCTCGCCGACCGAAGGATGCGTCAATATCTTCTCCTCGATCTCGCGCGGATAGATGTTGGAGCCGCCGGAGATGTACATGTCCGACGCACGGCCGGTGATGTAGACGAACCCCTCCTCGTCCATGTGGCCGACATCGCCGGTGCGGAACCAGCCGTTGCGGAACGCCTTAGCATTGGCCTCGGGGTTATCGTAGTAGCCGGCGAGCACCGCAGGCCCGATCACGCAGATCTCGCCGCTCTGGTTCGCCTTGAGCTCGCGGCCCTCGTCGTCCTGGATCGAGACCTGCATGCCGGTCCGCTCGAAGCCGCAAGTGCCGATCTTCGCATGCGGGCCGTCCTCGGGATCGTGCAGCGCCGCCGGCAGCACCGTGATGTTGCCGGTGACCTCGCCGAGGCCAAAATACTGCACGATGACCTTGCCGAGCTTCTTCAGCGCGGCCTTCTGGTCCTCACGATACATCGGCGCGCCGGCATAGATCACGTGGCGCAGCGAGGAATGATCGTATTTGTCGGCAGCGGGGTGCTCGACCATCATCTTCAAGATCGTCGGCACCGTGAAGAGATTGCTGACACGGTGCGCCGCGATCAGACGGAACGCCTCGTCGATGTCGAATTTCTCGGTCGGCAGCAGCACGGTGCAGACGCCGCGCGCGGTCTGCACCAGCTGATGCACGCCGGCGCCATGCGACAGCGGCGCCACTACCAGCGACGCATCGGCTTCCGTCACGCCGGGGGTGAGATCGGCGAGATGGTTGGTGACGACAAATCCCATCTGGCCGTGGGTCAGCACCGCAGCCTTGGAGCGGCCGGTGGTGCCGGAGGTGAAGAAGAACCAGCAGGGATCATCGTGCTCGACGGCAATGTTCTCGACCACTTGGCCTGCCTGCGCAACGATGGCGTCGGCCACCGAGCGCTCGGCGAACGATGCCTTGCCGTCGATGCTCCAGGTGAATTCCAGCGCGCCGCCGTTCACGGCCACCGCGTGCTCGGGAAAATCGACATGGCACAAAAATCCCTTCGCGCCGGAGGCCTGTGCGAGATAGGCCACCTCATCCGGCATCAGGCGGAAATTGGTGGGCACCCAGACCGCGCCCAGCCGGAAAGCCGCGAACATCGAGAAGAACATCTCGTCGCCATTCTTGGAATGAACGAGGATGCGGTCGCCCTTGGCGATGCCGCGCGCCGCAAGCGCAGCCGCCAGTGCGGAAACCTGCGCATCGATCTCGCGCCAGGTCCAGGATTTGTCACCCCAGACGAAACCGGGACGCGATCCATGCCGCCGCGCATTCTGGGTCAGCATATAGGCAAGATTCATGACGCGGCGGGACATGCGGAGCGGCTGCATCGGGCTTCCTCTTTGACGGCAGACGGCACGCAAGCCGCCCGCTCATTGGGGCCCATTTATCGTCATCGAGAGCGGCCTAGCAAGACCGCCAACTGGGCGTCATCCATGCGCCCGTTCAAGGAATTTTAAACATGATGGGGGCAACCTCGCTCAGTATCTGCGTACAGAGTGCTGCATCATGGTCAAAGCGCCCGTCGTTCTCCTGCTCACGTTGGCGCTTGCCGGCTGTGCTGTCGCTCCACAAGCTCATCTCACCTCCGATCCTGCCTTCAGGCCCGCGCGTTATGCCTGGGATGGCGCTGGCGAAGATCCCAATCAGCCACGTACCGCCCAGCCGTCGCGAGCAACACGCACGGCCGCCGCATCCGAGCGCACCAGGTCGCAAGCCGCGCTCCAGCCCTATTCGAAGGAATGGTGGCAGGCCCAGGACGGCATCGAGGCCGAACAAGACGCCAAGGTCAATCGCTCGCTCGTCATCTGCCAGGGCTGCCTCCCCGCCAAACCTCAGCCGGAAGATTCTCGCCTCGCCAAGGCGGCCGATTGAATCGAACCGCGCGCACTCGATTTCTATCCCGTCACCAATTCGCAGGAACTCGACGTAAAGTCGTTCAGGATTGACGCGGAGAACACGGAGGCCGACAAGACGACGCTCGCGATGACCATCATCGGCCACCGCATCGACCGCAACCCGCCGACCAAATCGTGCGTTACGACTTCGTGCAGACGCGCTGAAGAGCTGACCGGAGATATCATGAGTGACGTGATCAATAACAGGGCCCACCACCGTTACGAGCTCGAGGTGGAGGGCCATCTCGCGACCGAGCATTACAAGATCGACGGCAATGTCATCACCTTCGAGCACACCGACGTGCCGAAGGAGCTCGGCGGCAAAGGCGTCGGCTCAAGGCTGGTGCAAGGTGCGCTCGACCAGGTCCGCACGGCCGGCTTGAAGCTGATCCCGGAATGCCCGTTCGTGAAGGCATGGATCGAGAAGCACCCGAACTATGCGGATCTGGTGAAGAGATGAGCAAGCGCAGGCCCGCCGATCGCACGACGGGCCCGCCGAAAATCCACAGCCTACTGCCCATGCTTCAGCATATCCTGGTCACTCAGATCCCAGTCCTGCCACAACTGGAGCACGCCGAGGACCACCGCCACCGCGCCGAGACTCGTGTGGTAGACCCGAAGAAAACCTTCGCCGGAATAGCCGACCACCAAGGGCGAGACGATGAGCCATAGCCCGACCACGATCGTCGCCACCTCCTGCCAGCGCTGCAAGGCGACATATTCGAGCTGGCTGAGGCCAAATATGACCAGGCCGACTGCGACCGTATTCAGGACCATCGTCTCGTGTCCGACGATCCCCGAGCGATCCTGGATGGGAAACCACGGCGACGCGACGATCAGCGCGCCGAGCAGCATCCCGCACCAGTCTTCCCATGTTCGATGAGTATTCAAGAAACCAAAGTCCGACATCGTACCCTCCTACAAAAGAGGCACACGTCAGCGGCTGGCGACCATGACACTCCGAATGTCTAGCGACCATGCCGGCCGCACTCGGGCGTATGTCCTGTGGGAAGACGTGGGGAACCGATGCACGATTGCAAGACGGACCAGCATTTTTTGCGCGCGAGCGAGGCTGGCGTTAGGGAATAGTGCTGGTCAGCCCGACACAGTCTTCCACGCGGGACCGCCCTCGGCGCTTGGTTGCGCCTTGGCAAGGGAGGGGTCAGGCGCCTAGATCAGGGAACAAACACCGCTTCGGAAGGATCAGGCATGGCGGCATCGGTACGCGACAACAAGGACGGGAGCCGCTTCGAACTCGATGTCGGCAGCGAGCTTGCCTTCGCCAATTACCGGCAGACGCCGTCGGCTGTGATCATCACACACACCGAGACGCCGCGCGCGCTGCGCGGCCGCGGCATTGCCTCCGAGCTGATCAAGGGCGCGCTCGACCTGATCCGCCGCGACGGCAGGAAGGTGATCGCGGGCTGCGGTTTCGTCGTCGATTATCTCGACAAGCATCCGGAGGATGCAGATCTCGTTGCCTGAACGCAAAAGGGCCCGCGAGATCACGGGTCCCCTCGCGTCGACCGACGCCCGTCGGTCAGTGCTTGATTTCAGGCGGCAACTTGCCGCCATTGGCGGCGAGCTTGGACATCACCTGCTTGTGCAGCCAGACGTTCATGCTGGCGGAGTCGTTCATGTCGCCGCTGTAGCCGAGCTCCTTGGCGAGATCCTTGCGCGCAGCAAGGCTCGAATCGACGTCGAGCGCTTTCATGAGGTCGACGATCGAGGTGCGCCATTCCAGCTTCTCGCCCTTGTGCGCGGCGACGGCCGCGTCGACGATCGCAGCGACATCCACCGTTGCCGCAGGCGCGGCAGCCGGCGCAGACGCTGGCGCCGATCCGCCCGGCGCGGCCCCAGCAGGCGTGCTGCCCGCGGGTGCGCCGCCGGCGGGCGCAGCGGAAGCCGGATGGCTGCCGAAAATTGCGCCCATGATTTTCCCGAAAATGCTCATGTCTGCTCCCCGAATAGGATTCCGTTGGAAGGCCCTGAATGGCCACTTATAGATGAAGTTACGTCGCTGCGCCCGCGAAGTTCCGCGAACCACAAACAGCATGAGCTTATCTGCGGCGAAATGACGACCGGATGACATCATTGAGGTTGCACTGCGGCAACGAATCTCACCCAAGCGTGAGGGACAGGACTCGGAAATCGGCGTACGCTTCTCGCTCAGCTCGCGATGCCATCCGGAATTCGCGTCGGGTTGGACTCGCGAAACTCAGAAAAGCGGCCGCTTGCGCCGTTGCCGGCGCCGAATTCGGCTGCATGGCAAGGGAGCAAGCGGACCATGGCCACAGCCTATCAGGGCAATGTCCCTAGGAGGGGCCAGACCGCAGACGCGGCTGGACCAGTGATCCGAACCATCCAACTTTCCGACCTGCACGATGCGCTCAAGCGCGGCTGGGAAGATTTCAAGGCCGTTCCGAGCCACGCCATTATCCTCTGCGTGATCTATCCGGTGCTCGGCCTCGTGATCGCACGCGTCGCAATGGGCCATTCGGTGATACCGCTGCTGTTTCCGCTGGCCGCGGGCTTCGCCCTGATCGGCCCGTTCGCAGCACTTGGCCTCTATGAGCTATCGAGCCGTCGCGAACGCTATGAAGAGGCCAGCGCCTGGGATGCGATGGAGGTGCTGCGCTCGCCCTCCTTCGGCGCCATGCTCGGCCTCGGCACGCTGCTGCTCGCGCTGTTCGTGACCTGGGTCGCGACCGCACAGGCGATCTATGTTGCTGCATTCGGCTATGAGGGCGTGACCGGAATCTCGGATTTCGTGACGCGCGTGCTGACGACATCACCGGGCTGGTGGCTGATCGTGGTCGGCTGCGGCACGGGCTTCCTGTTCGCGCTCGCCGCGCTCTGCATCAGCGCCGTCTCATTCCCGCTGATGCTCGACCGACATGCCGGCGCTCTGGACGCGATGGTGACCTCGCTGCGCGTCGTCGCCAAAAACCCGGTGCCGATGGCGGCCTGGGGCTTGATCGTGGCGGTGCTGCTGGCGCTCGGAACGATCCCCGCATTCCTCGGGCTCGCCGTCGTCATTCCCCTGCTCGGCCACGCCACCTGGCATCTCTACCGCAAGGTCATCGTCTCCGAGCCCGGTGCACGGCCGGTGCCGCCTCCGCCGCAGCGTCCGCGCAAGCCGGCGGCCGATTTCCCCGCCAATCTCTTCCCGTGGCGGAATAGGAAATAGGGCTGAAGTCTGACGATCTTGCGCCTGGCGATGTTGTTACAACCGATCCCGCCGCGGGGACCCCGGGCGGGATCGGTTGATGTCGTGCGCCTTGCTTTGGCCGCGGTTACAACCGAGATTGCCGCCGCCGGTCATGCCACTTCACGGAATCAATTTACTCGAATGACCCTGACGATTTCTCGTCTCGCTCTCGCAGCCCTCGCCCTCTCCGCGTCAGTCCTGTCCGCCGAACCCGCACTCTCTGCGGTCGCCTGCGGCTCGGGCAATTTCGACGCCTGGCTTGCGGATTTCAAAACCGAGGCCGCGGCCAAAGGCATCTCACAGCAGGCGATCGCCGCCGGGCTTGCCGGCGTGACGCTGGACCAGAGCGTGCTGAACCGTGACAAATCGCAAAAGGTCTTCACCCAGACCTTCGAAGAGTTTTCCGGTCGCATGGTGCCGCCGCGGATGACGCGCGGCTCCAACATGATGAAGCAATACGGCTCGGTGCTGTCGCGCATCGAGCAGACCTATGGCGTGCCGGGCGAGATCCTGGTCGCGATCTGGGGCCTCGAGACCGATTTCGGCGTCAACACCGGCAAGTTCGCGACGATCCGCTCGCTGGCAACTCTGGCCTACGATTGCCGACGCGCCGAGCAGTTTCGCGGCGAGCTGATGGACGCGCTGCGTATCGTCCAGCGCGGCGATCTCGCGCCGGCCGACATGAAAGGCGCCTGGGCCGGCGAGCTCGGCCAGACCCAGTTCATGCCGTCATCCTGGATGAAATACGCGGTCGATTTCGACGGCAACGGCAAGCGCGACCTGTTGCACAACGCCCCCGACGTGCTCGCCTCCACGGCGAACTACCTTGCGGGCTATGGCTGGCAGAAGGGTAAGGATTGGCAGCCGGGCAGCCCGAACTTCGCGGTGCTCCAGCAGTGGAACAAGAGCGAGGTCTATTCCAAGACGGTGGCCTATTTTGCCACCCAGCTCGCCCACGCACCCTAAAGCACACGTCCGGACACAAAACGCGTAGGGCCGATCGCCCTGCGACCGGCCCTCTCTTGGGTTTGCGTTTACCTACCCGCTTACTTGCCCATGGTGGCTTGCATCGCCTTGTTCAGGTGCATGCCGCACGCACCCATTTTTCCATTGAGCATGGAGTCCTGCGCTGCCGTGATCTCCTTCTCGGCGACGAACTTACCGTCGCCGTCGGGCATGGCCTCGATCGCGGTCTCCGTCTTTTCCAGATTGGCCCCGCTGCAGCCGCCCATGCTGTGCTTGGCGGCCTGGGCCGGCGCGACGGCGAATGCCACGGCGGCAATTGCGATAACCCCGAGTAACTTCGTCATGATGTTACTTTCCTTCTCTTGTTCTTGGGACAGACCCAGCGACATTGCCGGAATCTGCAACATGACTTTGCTGCCGACGCGGCAACTTGCCGCAATAAATTCCCCGCGAGAATTGCGTGATATTGCGCGCTGCGCAGAGCTGTATGCGAAATTTCTGATTTTCATTACAACTTTGTAATCCGGATCTGCACGCGCGGCGTGTGTGCACCGCATCAACGAGGGAGGCGCGGTCACTTCAGTCGGCGAGGCGGCGACGCGGGTCCCGCCCCAGAAGACTAGAGAATCGTTGCGGCGCGCCCTTTCTCAAATCACCAGGCTTCAACGATATTTTGATTATAGGTTCATTTCTATAGATTCCTGATTCATGCGAATCGCGCATGGGAAACTTGGGTCTACAAGCTGGCGTATCGCCCTTGATGGCCGCGGAAACGCAACTTATTTCCATCACTGTCGGAACCGCACAAATTGCTATAAACCCGTGAATTCACGGACGTTTGTTGTATCATGCGAGGATTTTCGCCTAGCTGGCGGGCGGGACTGCCGACAGGTTAAGCGTCTCTTACCGATGCCATGCGTTCTTCGCTTAGCTGCATCGCAACATCGGAACTTTCGCAGTGCACCACCCTCACCTATATTCATTTCAACGACGACGCCCGGGCAAGGGCTGAATCGAACTACAGGAGACTACCAATGCTGCTCTCGCTCATCCGCATGATCCAGGCTTTCCGGGACTATCAGCGCAATGTTGCCGAGCTGTCCCAGCTCAGCGATCGCGAACTGGCCGACATCGGTCTCGATCGCTCGGACATCCCGCGCGTTGCCGCCGGTCAGTATCAGGGCTGATATCGTTCAGCCCTTCACCGGACCAACCGATAGCGCCCGCCTCGTGCGGGCGTTGTCGCATCCAGTGGCAGAAAACTCGATCTCGGCGATTCCACTGACCGCCGAAAAGCGCTACCTGTCCGCCCCATGACAGGACCCCTATCCAATATTGTGCACGTCATCGGCGCTGGCCTTGCCGGTTCCGAAGCGGCCTGGCAGGTGGCGAAATCAGGCGTGCCCGTGGTACTGCACGAGATGCGGCCCGATCGCATGACCGAGGCGCACCGCACTGACGGGCTCGCCGAGCTCGTCTGCTCCAATTCATTCCGCTCGGACGATGCCGCCAACAACGCAGTCGGCCTGCTCCATGCCGAGATGCGCCGGCTCGACTCGCTGATCATGCGCGCGGCCGACGCCAACCAGGTGCCCGCCGGAGGCGCGCTGGCGGTAGATCGTGACGGCTTCTCTGCGGCCGTCACCACGGCACTCAACGACCATCCGCTTATCGAGATCGCCCGCGGCGAGGTCAAAGGTCTGCCGCCGGCCGATTGGAGCAACGTCATCGTCGCGACCGGTCCCCTTACCTCCGCGCCGCTGGCCGATGCCATCCGCGAGCTGACCGACGAGAACGCGCTCGCCTTCTTCGACGCGATCGCGCCGATCGTGCACCGCGAATCCATCGACATGTCGGTGGCCTGGTTCCAGTCGCGCTACGACAAGGTCGGCCCCGGCGGCAACGGCGCCGACTACATCAACTGCCCCATGACCAAGGAGCAGTATGACGGCTTCGTTGCCGCGCTGATCGCAGGCGAGAAGACCGAGTTCAAGGAGTGGGAGACCAACACGCCCTATTTCGACGGCTGCCTGCCGATCGAGGTGATGGCGGAGCGCGGCCCCGAGACGCTACGCCACGGCCCGATGAAGCCGGTCGGCCTCACCAACCCGCACGATCCCATGACCAAGGCCTACGCGATCGTGCAGCTGCGCCAGGACAACAAGCTCGGCACGCTCTACAATATCGTCGGCTTCCAGACGAAGCTGAAGTATGGCGAGCAGCAGCGCATCTTCCGCACCATTCCCGGGCTGGAGAAGGCCGAGTTCGCTCGTCTCGGCGGCTTGCATCGCAACACCTTTCTCAACTCGCCAAAGCTGCTCGACAGCCAGTTGCGCCTGCGCGTGCAGCCGCGGTTGCGTTTTGCCGGCCAGATGACGGGCTGCGAAGGCTATGTGGAATCCGCCAGCGTCGGCCTGATCGCCGGCCTCTATGCGGCAGCCGACGTGCGCGGCGAAACACTGGCGAGCCCGCCGGGCACGACGGCACTCGGATCCCTGCTCGGCCACATCACCGGCGGCCATATCGAGACCATCGAGCCGGGCACCCGCTCGTTCCAGCCGATGAACATCAATTTCGGCCTGTTCCCGCCGCTCGCGACCGCGCCGACGAAGAAGCCCGACGGCACCCGGCTGCGCGGCAACGAGAAGACGGTGGCCAAGAAGCAGGCGATGAGCGCTCTGGCGCTTGCCGATCTCGATCGCTGGATCGCCGATCATTTGCGCATTGCCGTCGCGGCGTGAGTTTTCAATGAATCTTCCCAAAGATGACGCCGCGGTGCTCTCGGCGCGCTGGACCGAGGGCGTGCTGCTCAAGCGCGACGTGTTCTCGACCGTCGAGCGCGGCCGCTTCCGTGGCGACAGCGGCGAAGTTGACGCCGTGCTGCGCCGGCTCGACGAGGTGCCGTGGTGGTCGTTCCTGCTGGCGCGTCATCTTTTCGCGCGCGAGAAGCACGCGCTGGCGCTCGCCAAAGGCCTCAATGTTGGCCCTGAATTGCTCTGGGCCGGCCGCCGCGCTCTTGCGCGCGGCTTCGTCGACGGCGTCGCGCTGCATCTGGCAAAACCCCATGGCGATCTCGCCTATTTCCGCTCGGCCAAGGTAGCGCTGCGAAGGCTGCGCCGCGCCGGGATCTGCCACAACGATCTCGCCAAGGAACAGAACTGGCTGGTCGGCCGCGACGGCCGCGCCTATGTGACCGACTTCCAGCTTGCGGCCTGCTTCAACCGGCGCGGCCGGCTCTATCGCATCCTCGCCTACGAAGACCTCCGGCATCTGCTCAAGCACAAGCGCTCCTACGCGCCCGAGGCGCTGACGCCGCGCGAGCGAAAGATTCTCGCGAAGAAATCGTTCGCCGCGAGCCTGTGGCTTGCCACCGGAAAGAAGGTCTACCGCGCGATCACCCGCGGCCTGTTCAACTTCACCGACCGCGAGGGCGGCGGCCGTCGCCTCGTCAACGACGCACCGGTGCTGGCCGAGTTGATCCGCCAAAACCCCGCTGTCCGTGACGCCGCCATCGTCGCCTTTGCCGACCGCCGCTCGGGCGTGGGGCTCTATGCGTTCGTGGAGGCGGATCAGGCTGCGCTTGAAGGACAGCTCCGCAACGAACTCACTGCCGCCAAGGGGCCAAAGCCGCCGGAACACATCCAGGTTGTGCACGCGCTTCCGCGTGACACCAGCGGCAAGCCGCGCACCGAGATCCTGCAACTGGTCGCCATGAACCAGCTCGACCTGATCGAGCCGATGATGAAGAACGATCAGGACCGCGCCTTCCTCAAGGACATCCTGGAGCAGCGCAAGAACCTGCGGGATCGGTTCAATTTCGAGGCGGACCTGCCCACCAGTTAGACGACGAGGTGCGGCGCGCCTTGAAGCGTCCACAATGCCGGTGGAGAAGCCGGGGATCACGCTGACTTGGGGAACGATGAATCGCTGGGGGACCATGAGGCGCCGCGCGGCCCTGCTGATCGCAGGTCTCGTGCTGCTGGCGGCCGCGCCCGTGATGGCCGCGGAGTCCCCTGCCGAACAGATCTCCAGCTTCCGGCTGAAGCACGGTGAGGGTCGCGTCGTACGCGACACAACCCTCGACCGCATTGCTATAGACCAAGCCCGTGCGATGGCGGCGAAGGATGATCTCAGCCACGACGCCCTCGGCCCGTTCAACAAGCGCGTCGCGCCATCGAGAGCGGGCCGCGCCGCCGAGAATATTGCCTATGGCTACGACAATTTCGAAAAGACGCTCGGACAGTGGATCGATTCCTCCGGGCACCGCAAGAACCTGCTGCTGCACAACGCCTCCCGTGTCGGGATCGCCAGCGCGAAGAACGCCAGCGGTAAGCGCACCTATTGGGCCATGGTGATCGCCGGCGACTACGAGCCGAAGCCGGGCAAAGGCAGAAAGGACCGCGAGCCGCTGGTGGCCGTGAAACGCGAGGTTACGTCCGCCAGCAAGCCCAAATCCAGCAACTGCCATATCAAGCTGCTGGGCCTCTGCATCTGAGGCCAAGCCTGGCTTCGCGACCCGCCATCTTGCTCGCGTTCTCAGGCGCGCCTATTTCAAGCGCAGAGATCGCAAGACGTGGGGGTGCAGATGATCGACATCGAGCGAATACGAGCCGATACACCTGCCGCCTCCCGGCTCGCCTATCTCCACAATGCCGGCGCGGCGCTGATGCCGACGGCGGTTGTCACAGCGATGAAGCAGCATATCGATCTCGAGAGCGAGATCGGAGGCTATGCCGCCGCGGACCGCGAGTCCGAGCGACTTGATGCGGTCTACGGCTCGGTGGCGCGACTGCTGAATGCCTCTCCGGAAGAGATCGCGTTCATGGAGAACGCGACAGTCGCCTGGCAGATGGCGTTCTATGCCTTGCCGTTTCGCGCCGGCGACCGGATCCTGACCGCCGAGGCGGAATACGCCGCCAATTATGTCGCATTCCTGCAGGTCGCCAAGCGCACAGGCGCGGTCATCGATGTCGTGCCGAGCGACGCGACCGGCGAGCTCGACATCGAGGCGCTCGAACGCATGATCGACGACCGCGTGAAGCTGATCGCCATCACCTGGGTTCCGACCAATGGCGGGCTGGTCAATCCCGCCGCAGCCATCGGCAGAATCGCGCGCGCACGCGGCATTCCTTATCTGCTCGATGCCTGCCAGGCGGTCGGCCAGATGCAGGTCGACGTCGAAGCGATCGGTTGCGACATGCTGTCGGCCACGGGGCGCAAATTCCTGCGCGGGCCGCGCGGTACCGGCTTCCTTTACGTCCGCAAGCCGGTACTGCAACAGCTTGAACCGCCGATGATCGACCACTTTGCGGCGCCCTGGGTCTCGCGGGAGCACTATCAGCTCCGCGACGATGCCCGCCGGTTCGAGACCTGGGAGAACAATTACACGGCCCGGCTCGGCCTCGGCGCCGCCGTCGATTACGCCTTGGCGATCGGCCTCGGCCCGATCGAGCAGCGCTGCCGCCTGCTGGCGGGCCGTCTCCGCAATGGCCTCGGCGCAATCAGCGGCATCACCGTTCGCGACCTCGGCGATGCGCCGGGCGCGATCGTCAGCTTCACGATGGAGGGGCATGAGGCGGACGCGATCGTCCGCAGCGCCGCCGCGGCCGGCATCACCATCGGCGCCTCGCATCCGTCGAGCACTCGCATCGACGCCGAAGTCCGCGCGCTGCCGGTGGTCGTGCGCGCGTCTCCGCACTACTACAATACGGAAGCCGAGATCGATCGGCTGATCGCCCACCTCGCGGGTCTGGCGCCGCGATAGAGGGGCTCAGGTGCAGCGCGCGCTCAGTCCGGATGCGCCGAGCTTGGCCATGACCTCGTCGAGATGTGCGCTGTCGCGGGTCTCGATGACGAGTTGCAGCAGCGTGGCCTTGGCCGGCAGGTCCGAGAAGGTTCGCTGGTGCGAGACTTCGATGATGTTGGCGCCGGCCTCCGCCAGCAGCGCGGCGACCGCGGCCAGCTGGCCCGGCCTGTCAGGAATATCGAGCGAGAGCTGCGTCAGCCGTCCCTCACGCGCGAGTTCGCGCGTCAGCACCGAGGCGATCAGCCTTGTGTCGATGTTGCCGCCGCTCAGGACCAGACCAACTTTCTCGCCGGCGAAGCGCGTGGGATCGGACATGATCGCCGCAAGGCCCGCGGCGCCGGCGCCCTCGACGACCGTCTTCTCGATCGAGATCAGGGTTGCGACTGCACGCTCGAGTTCGGCTTCGTTGACGAGCGCGATGTCGTCGACCAGTCTGCGGACGATTTCAGTCGTGATCTTGCCCGGCGATTTGACCGCGATGCCTTCGGCGAGCGTATCGCCGCGGGCCGGCAGATTGCCGCCATGGACGGCATTGTACATCGAGGGATAGAGCCATGCCTCGACGCCGAGAATCCGCAGCGACGGCTTGATCGATTTCGCCGCAATGGCGATGCCGCTGATCAGGCCACCGCCGCCGATCGGGACGACCAGCGTATCAAGCTCCGGCACCGCCTGGAGCATCTCCAGCCCGACCGTGCCCTGCCCCGCAATGACCAGCGGATCGTCGTAGGGGTGGACGAAGATCATGCCGCGGGCTTCACCGTGACTTCGCGCAAACGCAGCCGCCTCCTCCAGCGTCGCGCCGGTGACGACCACCTCGGCACCATGATGCCTGGTGTTCTCGACCTTCACCATCGGCGTGCCCACCGGCATGACGATCGTGGCGGGAATGCCGAGCCGCTTGGCATGATAGGCGACACCCTGCGCGTGGTTGCCCGCCGACATGGCGACGACGCCGCGCGCCCGCTCCTCCGGCGTCAGCGCCGTGAGCCGGTTCAGTGCGCCACGCTCCTTGAACGACGATGTGAACTGGAGGTTCTCGAATTTGAGCCAGAGCTCGCAGCCGTAAATGTTGCTCAGCGTCCGGCTGTAGCTGCAGGGCGTCTCGACGACGGCACCGCGGATGGTCTCAGCGGCGGCTCGAATGTCGCCAGGTGCGACCGGAATGCCGCTCAGATCGGGGACTGCAGTTTGGGACAATTCAGCCATGGGACAGCATAGAGCATTCGGCCGTCTCGGGCGATAAGCCAACCGCTATTTGGTAAATTCTCGGGATCGTGAAGCCCGCCACAGCGTCCACAACGTGCGCAACCGCGACGCCGGCTGCGGCGCGAAGGGATTGCGCCCCGGCCGAGACAGGCGATCGAGATCGGACCGCGCCTGGCTTAGCGGCAGGAATGCCGCCCGCGCCGACGGCGGCACCTGCGCCAGCAGGGATGAGGCCGTCGCCAGATGCTGCCGTGCTTCGTCCATGAGCTGATCCAGCACGGCATTCAGATGCGGCGTCTGCTTGCCGGCGAACACGTCCTCGATGCCACAGCCATGGCCGGTCAGGAATTGCTGCGGCAGGAACAATTGCCGATGGGCCGAGTCCCGCGGGAGGTTCGCGATCACCTGCGCGATGCCCTGCGCCAACCCGGCGTGCCGCGCGAGGTGCTCGCTCGCATCCGAAGCTTCGCCCAAGATCCGCGCCGCGAGCGCGAACAAGGCCGAAGACGTCGCCGCCAGATAGCCTTCAAGCGCTGTCATGGTCGGCATCGGATCGTTGTAGAGATCGAACTGATGCTCGTTGACGAGCAGCGACAACGGCTCGACCGGCAGGTCAAAATCGCGGATCGCGCGCAACAGCTCGGCCGCCACCGGATTGCCCTCGGCGCTGCCGTGAACGAGGCCCGAGAACAGATCGGTCCACCATTGAAAGCGGATTTCGCCGGGCAAGGGCTGGCTCACCTGATCGCGGACGCGGACGATCTCGACATTGAAGGCGTAGAGCGCCAGCAGCGCCCGACGTTCGGCGGCGGGCGCAAACAGGGTCGCGGCATAGCGTGGAAAGTCGTGGCTGCGCACGAGGTCGGCGCAAAATGTCACGGCGTCCGGCGGCGTCATAGCGCGGCTCATGGTACGGCAATCAGCGCAGCCGCGACGCGGCGCCGTTCGCCGATCATGATGTTATAGGTGCGCACGGCCGGCCCGGTTTGCATGGTGTCCAGCACCACCCTCACCGCCTTCAGCGCCTGGCGCAGCTCCGGCGGCGGCAGCCAGACGCCGGTTCCGGTCCCGACCAGAAGCGTGTCGATGCTGTTGGCGGCCGCAAAAACCCGATCCAGCGAATAACGGTCGATCCTGGCGGGATCGGTCACGTCCCAGGCCCAGATCGCGTCAGGCAGGCACAGCAGCGAACCCCGATGCGACATGCCGGCAAAGGCAAAACCGCCCTTGCCATAGGCCTCGATCGGCGCCGAGCGTGGGAAATGGGGAGCGTTGGGATCGCCGGCCATGAGCTTCGTCCGAATGGGCTGACTGCCCTCGCAAACTCATGCGAGGGCCTGCGGTTCGGATCACGCCTTGCTTTTCTTCGCCGGCGTAGTCACTTCGACTGCGTCTTCGCGATGCTCGCCGACGCCGAGATAGATCAGGATCGGGGCTGCGATAAAGATCGAGGTGTAGGTGCCCACCAGCACCACGCCGAACATCATGACGGCCGTGAAGCTGTGGATGGCATGACCGCCGAACAGCAGCAGCGCCAGCAATGCCAGCGTCACCGTGAAGTGGGTGATAATCGAGCGCGACAGCGTCGAGTTGATGGACTCGTTGAGCAGCTGCGGCATCGGCATCTTCTTGTAGCGCCGCAGCATTTCGCGGATGCGGTCATAGATGACGACGGTGTCGTTGAGCGAATAACCGAGAATGGTCAGAAGCGCCGCGATGCTGGTGAGATCGAAGTCGACCTGGCTGATCGACATGAAGCCGATGGTCAGCACGATGTCGTGCACGTTGGCGATCATGGCGCCGAGCGCGAACTGCCATTCGAACCGGAACCAGAGGTAGATCAGGATCGACACGATTGCGAGCATCAGGCCCAGCATACCGAAGGCCAGCAACTCGCCGGAGACGCGCGGGCCGACCACTTCGACGCGGCGATATTCAAAGAAATCGCCTAGCGCCGTGCGGACTTTCTGCACGGCTTCCTGCTGCGCGGCGTCGCCGCCCGGCTGCTCCGCGACACGGATCAGGACGTCCGCGGGACCGCCGATTTGCTGGATCTGGACTTCGCCCAGGCGCAAGCCATCCAGTGTCGTGCGCATCGCCGCGATGTCGGCGGTGCCGGACTTGGCCCGCACCTCCAGCAGCGTGCCGCCGCGGAAGTCGATGCCGAAATTCAGGCCATGGGTGAAGAACAGCGTGATGGCGACAATCGACAGCGCCGCCGAGATCGGGAAGCTGATGCGACGGAAGCGCGTGAAGTCGAAATGCGTATCGTCAGGGACGATGCGCAGCGACGGCAGCAGGCCGAACACCGAGACCACGGTGAGGACAGCAATGAGGATGCCGAGCCCGATGAGAACAATGTGAGTCACGGTCAGGCTCCTAGATCGGCACGCTCTGCGGCCGCTTCCACCGCACCCACCCGGCGACGATCAGCCGGGTCAGCGTGAAGGCGGTGAACACCGTGGTGATGATGCCGATGCCGAGCGTCACGGCGAAGCCGCGCACCGGGCCGGTACCGATATAGAATAGCACCGCGGCAGCAATGAAGGTGGTGATGTTGGAATCGAGGATGGTCGCGAGAGCCCGCTTGAAACCGGCGTCGATCGCCGAGATCGCGTTGCGGCCGCTGCGCAGCTCCTCACGGATGCGCTCGTAGATCAGCACGTTGCTATCGACCGCGATGCCGACGGTGAGCACGATGCCGGCGATGCCGGGCAGCGTCAGCGTGGCGTTGAGCAGCGACAAGAGGCCGAAGATCATGGCGACGTTGATGGCCACCGCGATGTTGGCGAATACGCCGAACAGCCGGTAGGTCAGCAGCATGAACACGATGACCATGATCGAGCCGACATAGGCCGCAAGCTCGCCCTTCTCGATCGAATCCTGGCCGAGGCCCGGACCGACGGTGCGCTCTTCGACCACCGTGAGCGGCGCCGGCAGCGCGCCGGCGCGCATCAGGATCGCAAGATCGTTGGCAGCCTGGACCGTGAAGCTGCCCGAGATCTGCCCCTGCCCGCCCGTGATGGGCTCGCGGATCACAGGTGCCGAGATCACCTCGTTGTCGAGCACGATCGCGAACGGTAGACCCACGTTCTCCTGCGTGGCCTGCGCGAATTTGCGGGCGCCAGTGGAGTTGAAGCGGAAGGAGACGATCGGCTCATTGGTGCGCTGGTCAAATCCGGGCTGCGCATCGGTGAGCTCGGCGCCCGAGACCAGCACCTGCTTCTTGACGACGTAAGGCACCTTCGGCGAGTTCTGGCTCATCAGCAGCTCAGAATCCGGCGGCACTCCACCGCGCTGCGCCTGGTCCGGCGGCACCGAGGTGTCGACCATGCGGAATTCCATCTTGGCGGTCTTGCCGAGCAGCTCTTTCAGATGCGTCGGGTCCTGAAGGCCCGGGACCTGCACCAGAATGCGGTCGTTGCCCTGACGCTGGATCACCGGCTCGACGGTGCCGAGCTCGTTGACGCGGCGTTCGACGATCTGGATCGACTGCTCGATGGTCTTGCGCATGCGCTCGACCATGGCAGGCTGCGACAGCGCCAGACGGATCAACCCGCCGCCGGCATCGGATATGTCGAGGTCGCGCTGGGTGCTCGACCCGAGCAGTCCGCCGATCGGTTGCGAGAGGTCACGCAGCTTGGTCAGCGCGGCCTGGAGATCGGTATCCTTGACCCGGACCTCGACCGTGTCGCCGCGGGTCACGAGGCCGGTATAGCCGATCTTCGCCTCGCGCAGCGCGCGGCGGACGTCGTCGCGGACCTGGTCGAGCTTTTCCTTCTTGACGTAATTGCCATCGACCTCGAGCAGCAGATAGGAGCCGCCCTGAAGGTCGAGGCCGAGCACGAGCCGGCGCTGCGCCCAGGCGGGCCAGGTCTTGACCTGCGCTTCGGGGAAGAAGTTCGGGACCGCGCAGAGGCACACGATCAGCGCTGTCAGGATAATCCCGAGCGCCCTCCACCGCGTGAAATACAACATCGACTGGACCTGTCAGATCAGGAGATTTGAGAGACTCGCGGAAGCGCTTACTTCGCCGCGGCGTCGTCCTTGGCGCTTTCCTTCGCGCTGTCCTTGGCCGGCTCGCCCTTGGCGCGCACGCCCGAGATCATCGATCGCATCTGGCGCACGCGCACGCCGTCGGAAATCTCGAACTCGATCTGGTCGTCATCGACCACCTTGGTGACCTTGCCGACCAGGCCGCCCGAGGTCACGACGGTGTCGCCGCGGCGGATGTTCTTCACGAGCTCGGCGTGGTCCTTCACCTTCTTCTGCTGCGGGCGCAGAATCAGGAAGTACATGATCACGAAGATCAGGGCGAACGGCAGCAGCGACATCAACATGCTGTTGGTGTCACCGGCGCCCGCGGCCTGGGCATACGCAGGGGTAATGAACATTCGGACGATCCTTGTGGAAACAGGGGAAGCCGGTCAGGCCCTTGCGGCGACCGGTCCGGTCAAATTCGCGCGGACTATAGCGGCCATTGCCCCAATTGCAACGCTGCCAGACCGTCGATTTGGCCACCTTGCGGCCGGCCGTCAGGCCCGATAAGGCTGCATTCTCAGGAACTTCGGACATGCCCAAAAAACCAAGCAAAAGCCCGGCCGGCAAAGGCCCCCGTACCCCTGCCACCAAGCCCGCCCAGGTCGCGGCAAAACGCCCCAAGGCGGTCTCAAGGGCGGCCCTCAAGGCCTCCCAGGACCTTTCCCAGGAGCGCATCGTCCGCGCACTGGAGACCATTGCGGCGCACCTCGCCGCCCGGGGCAACCCGGTTGTCGCGCGCGAGTCGTTCAAACAGGCGGACGCCTATGTCTGGCACCCCGACGGCCGCCTTGCTGCGGTGCCGCGGGTCAGCCGCGTCGAGCTATTCCTGCTTAGGGGCGTCGACCGGGTGCGCGACATTCTGATGGAGAACACCGAGCGGTTCGCCAACGGCCTGCCCGCCAACAACGCCCTGCTGTGGGGCGCGCGCGGAATGGGCAAGTCCTCGCTGGTGAAGGCGGCTCACGCCAGCATCAACGCCGACCGCAAACCCGCCGACAAGCTGAAGCTGATCGAGATCCACCGCGAGGACATCGAGAGCCTGCCGGCCCTGATGGAGCAACTGCGCGCCTCGTCCTTCCGCTTCATCGTGTTCTGCGACGACCTTTCCTTCGACGGCAATGATGCATCCTACAAGTCGCTCAAGGCTGTGCTCGAAGGCGGCATCGAGGGCCGGCCCGAGAACGTCATCCTCTACGCCACCTCCAACCGCCGCCATCTGCTCGCGCGCGAGATGATCGAGAACGAGCGCTCGACCGCGATCAATCCCGGCGAAGCGGTCGAGGAAAAGGTCTCGCTGTCGGACCGCTTCGGCCTGTGGCTTGGCTTCCACCGCTGCAGCCAGGACGAATATCTCGCCATGGTGCGCGGCTATTGCGGCCATTTCGGCGTCAAGGTCGACGATGAGGCGCTGGAGCGCGAGGCGCTGGAATGGTCAACGACGCGCGGCTCGCGCTCGGGCCGTGTCGCCTGGCAATTCGTGCAGGAGCTGGCCGGACGGCTCGGCGTGAAGCTCGCGACCAAGTAGCGTCTTCAAAAACATGATCGCCCGCTCCAGTGCGCTGCGCACAAGGCGGGCGATCATTGGGCTCGACTTGATGTGGAAACGAGGCCCTAGGGCCTCACGCCCCGTTCAGGAATTGAAGCGGGTCAACCGGGCTCGATCCCTTGCGGATCTCGAAGTGGAGCTGCGGCGACGCCACCTCCCCGGATTGACCCGACTTGGCAATGACCTGACCGCGCTTGATGGGATCGCCGCGCTTCACCAACAGCTCACTCGCATGGGCATATGCGGTGACGTAGCCGTTGGAGTGCCGAACCAGGACGAGATTGCCGTAGCCCTTCAGCTCGTTGCCGGAATAGGCAACGACACCGTCTTCTGCCGCCTTGACCGGCGTACCCTCGGGCACCGCGACATTGATGCCGTCATTGGACTTGCCGTTGGTCTTAGCGCCGTAGCTCGTGATCACCTTGCCGCGCACCGGCCAGCGGAAGGTCGGCAACGAGCTGGTGGTCTCTGCCGCTTTCGCCGGCGTCTCGGCGGCCTTCTCTTCGATATTCGTGGTGGCCTGAGCCAGGCGCGCGCTCTGCGCGGGTTGGGCAACAGCGGCCATCCTGGTGGTCGGTGCGGGAGCGGCCGCAACTGGCTGCAGCGCAGCCGCCACGGGGGCCGCGGCGACAGGCGCCGGAGCAAGCGGAGCGGGAACCGCTGCGGTTTTGGCGCCCGGCACGGTCAGCTTGGTGCCGAGCTTCAGCTTGGTCGACGGCTCGAGACCATTGGCGCGAGCGAGCTCGGCCGCGGAGATATGGTTCTTGCGCGCGATGCTGGCGAGCGTGTCACCGTGATTGACGAAGTGGTAGCTCGATGGCGCAGCGACGGCGGCAACCGGTTTCGCCATTGCGGGAGCCGCCGCAACCGGAGCCGTGACCGGCGCCGGTGCAGCAGCCGTTGCACCCGGATGCGGGATGACCAGCTGCTGGCCAGGCGAGAGCGCGCGCGGCCCCTTGTAGCCGTTGGCGGCCATGATCGCCTGCGGGCTCACATGGTAGCGCTTGGCGAGCACGTCGAGCGTGTCGCTGGTGCCGACGATGATCTTGGTTCCGCCGACGGGCTGGGCAGCTGCAACTGAGCGCGGCGGCACGGTGCCGGTGGCTTCAAGACGCGGCTGAGCCGGCGGCGTGTAGGAGCCGAGGCCGCGACCGCCTCCGGAGACGCCCCCACCCGACGCAACCGGATAGGATTGCGGCGCAGCGACAGCCGGCGGCGGCAAGGCCTGAGACTGATAGTAGCCGGGCTGGGTCTGCGGCCGTGCATATTGCGGCAGCTCACGCTGCGGCGGCGGGGCCTGCTGGACCGAACCGGTCGATTCAGAGAAGGGATTGGAGAAGTTCGACTGGGACAGCCTCGACTGCATGTCGGCACTGCACCCTGCGAAGCTGAAGGAAATCAGCGCCAGCACCGCGACCTGCGGTACGCGGCGCGAGTAAAGCAACTCGGCGACAACAGACATGGTTACTCACTCGTACGCAACAGAACTGGTCTTTTAAGTAAACACGTCGCGAGTAAATAACGGCTTAACCCTCCCAATAAGATGTTGGCAGCACAGCCGATCCGGAATTCTACAGCTCCCGCGCCACGCCGGGCAGCGCCGGCACGAAACGGACCTCCACGAGTTCCCTGCGTTCGATCCCGGCTTCGGTACGGCTGAGACGGGTCAGCGTCTGCACGCCCTGATGCGGCCCGACCGGCGCAATCAGGATGCCGCCGACCTCGAGCCGTTCGACGAGGTTCTCCGGAATCTGCTCCACCGCGGCGGTAACGATGATGCGGTCGAACGGGCCGATGTTGGGTGGCAGATTGAGGCCATCGCCCAGCATCACCTCGACATTGTGACACCCGAGCTTTTCAAGCCTGGCGCGCGCGGCGTCCGCAAGCTTGCGGTAGCGCTCGACCGTCAGCACCTCGCGCGAAAGCCGCGACAGCACGGCGGCCTGATAACCGGAGCCGGCGCCGATCTCGAGCACGCGATGCTGCTTCTGGAGCTGAAGCTGCTCGGTCATGTAGGCGACGACAAATGGCTGGCTGATGGTCTGCCCGCAGGCGATCGGCAACGCGCTGTCACGATAGGCGGCGTCGCGATCGGACGCTTCGACGAACAGATCGCGCGGCACCTCTTCCATGGCCCGCAGCACGGTCTGATTGCTGATGCCGCGACGCCTCAGCGTGAGCTGAAACATCATCTTTTCCGGCGGGGGCTGGTTGGAGGTCATCGCTGCTTATATCGTCTCGTCAGAGGGCCGGATCGTCGCACGCGTCGCTCAGGCCCGGGCAAGAATCCTGTTCCTGCTCAGGAACCTATGATAGCCTTTCGCTGCGGTATTTGACCACAAATCGGCTTGCAGCGGGCCAGCCGCAAACGCATTTCCGCGCGTCCGCCGGCCGAAACGCGCATTGCGTCGATTCATGTTATCTGCGAACGTTTTCCGGAGATGGGCAAGGACTCAACGACAATGACCGCGACCGGGCTTTCGGGCCGCTCTGTATTCCTCGTCGAGGACGAGGTCATGATCAGAATGATGGTCGCGGATATGCTGGAGGAGCTCGGCTACAAGGTCGCGGCGGAAGCGGGCGATATCAACGAGGCCCTGCGGCTGGTCCAAGCCACCGAGTTCGACATCGCCATCCTCGATGTCAACGTCAACGGCAAGGTCATTTCGCCGGTTGCCGATCTCATCAGGGAAAAGGGCTGCCCGTTCATCTTTGCCACCGGCTACGGCTCGTCGGGCCTGCCCGAGCAATATCGCGACCGGCCAGCGCTGCAGAAGCCGTTTCAGCTCGACGCGCTCGGCAAGACCATCGAAGCCGCGCTTCGCACCGGCTAGCTAGCTTCTACTTCCAAATCATCTTCACTTTAGCGTCGCGCTCAGCTCTTCGGAAAACGCTTCATTGGTACGATCGAGCCGCAGTGGCGTGACCGAGACATAGCGCTCGCGCAGCGCCGCGAGATCGGTGCCTGCGGCCGGCATGTCCATCATCGCGGCACGTTCGAAGCCAATCCAGAAATAAGGATTGTTGCGGCCGTCCCTGCGCTCGTCGATCCTGAGGAAGCCGAGATTGCGCTTGCCCTGCCGCGTGACGCGAATGCCGAGCACATCCTCCGGCGCGCAGGACGGGAAGTTGACGTTGATGACGGTGTCCTTCGGGATGCCGGCCTTGATCACCTTGCGCAGGATGTCGGGACCGAATTTGCGCGCGGTGTCCCACGGCGGCCGCTCGCGCGTCTCGACGCTGAACTCCTGCGACAGCGCGAATGACGGGATCCCCAGGATGGTGCCTTCGAGCGCACCGGCGATGGTGCCGGAATAGACCACGTCCTCGGCAACGTTGCGGCCCTTGTTGACGCCGGAGAGCACGACATCGGGCAGCTTGGCGCCGAGGATGTGGCGCGCGCCCATGATGACGCAGTCGGTCGGCGTGCCGCGCACCGCGAAGTGCCGCGGCCCGACGTCGCGCAGGCGCAGCGGATCGTTCAACGACAGCGAATGCGACACGCCGGACTGGTCGAGCTCGGGCGCGACCACCCAGACGTCGTCGGACAGCGCGCGCGCGATCTCCTCCACGACCTTGAGGCCGGGAGCGTGGATGCCGTCGTCATTGGTGCAGAGAATACGCATGCCGGTGGTCGATTCCTGAGCTGGGTCAGGCCGTCTTATCCCGCTATGGCGGATCAGGCAAACCGGTATCCAGGCCCGACGCATTATTAACGCCGGGCGCAATTAACGCCGGACGCGCCATTGCGGCAGGAAGCGCGCAAGCTTGCCCTCCGCGCGCAGCTGCATCGCCGGCACGACAGGGCTGACGACGGCTGTCTCGATCACACCGAGCGCCTTCAGCTGCGCAACGAATGGAGCCGACACGGGCGTCTCTGGAAAGCGCTCACGCGCTACCGTTACCGCCGTGTCAAAATCCTCGACATTGACGCCCGGCTTGGCGCGCCGGCTTTGCACATGCGTGTCGTCCCAGAGCCGCGCGATGTCGATGTCCAGCACGCCACGCAAGCGCTGGTCGACGGCCTGGATACCGGAACCGGTCACCGCCCATTGTCGGCCGACCCAGAAGATGTCGCGGTGCAAGGCCATGGACGGTCGGTTCGCGTTGACGGATGGCCGGCAGGATAACCGGCCGCCCGATCTTCGCAACCAAACGTTTCTGCCGCAACACCAAGCAACGCGTTTTACTCGCGGGCAACCACCTTCAGCCCGCCCATATAGGGCTGAAGCACGCTGGGAACGGCAATCGAGCCGTCCTCCTGCTGATAAGTCTCCATGACGGCGATCAGCGCGCGGCCGACCGCCGTACCGGAGCCGTTCAGCGTGTGCACGAAGCGCGGCTTGCCGTCTGGGCCGCGCGAACGCGCATCCATGCGCCGCGCCTGGAAATCGCCGCAGACCGAGCAGCTCGAGATCTCACGGAATGCGCCGCCCTCGCCCTGCCCGGGCATCCACACCTCGATGTCATAGGTCTTTTGCGACGAAAAACCCATATCTCCGGTGCACAGCGTCATCACGCGGTAATGCAGATCGAGCCGGCGCAGCACTTCCTCTGCACAGGCCAGCATCCGCTCGTGCTCATCCTTGCTGGTCTCCGGCGTCGCGATCGACACCAGCTCGACCTTGGTGAACTGGTGCTGGCGGATCATGCCGCGGGTATCACGCCCGGCGGCACCCGCCTCCGCGCGAAAACATGGCGTCAGCGCAGTGAGCCGCATCGGTAGTTGCTTCTCGTCGAGAATTGATTCGCGCACGAGGTTGGTGAGCGCCACCTCCGCCGTCGGAATGATGCCGAGACGGTCGGTCCGCAGCCGCTCCAGATCGGGTGCGGCGAGCAGTTCGCCCTTGATCGCCCAGAACTGGTCGTCCTCGAATTTCGGCAATTGTCCCGTGCCAAACATGATCTCGTTGCGGACAAGCAGCGGCGGGTTGATCTCGGTATAGCCGTGCTCGTCGATGTGCAGATTCAGCATGAACTGGCCGAGCGCACGTTCGAGCCGCGCCAGCCCCTTCTTCAGCACGACGAAGCGCGCGCCGGAGAGCTTTGCCGCCGTCTCGAAGTCCATGTCACCAAGCGCGCCGCCGAGATCGTCATGAGGTTTGGGCGCGAACGCGTAGTTGCGCCGGTTGCCGAAGACATGGCGTTGCACGTTGCCGTGCTCGTCGGGTCCGTCGGGCACTTCGCCGAGCGGCAGATTGGGGATCGCCGATAGCGCAGTGGCGAGCTCCTCGTCTGCGGCTTTCGCAACGGCTTCGAGCTGCGGCATCGTGGTCTTGAGCTCGGCGACCTCAGCCATCAGCTTGGCCGCACGCGCATCGTCCTTCGCCTTCTTGGCGTCGCCGATCTCCTTCGAGGCCGCATTGCGCCGCGCCTGTGCCTGCTCGGAAGCCAGGATCGACGCCCGCCGCCGCTCGTCGATCGCGAGCAGCGACGCCGATAGCGGCTTCAGGCCCCGCCGGGCGAGACCGGCGTCGAAGGCTTGCGGATTGTCGCGGATCAATTTGATGTCGTGCATGGCGGTGGTCCTGAATCAGCGTGCAATGGCCGAAGCGCGTGTTGGCGGGGTGCACAGCGCTTCCCACTACCACAGGCGTCATCGCCGGCGAAAGCGGGCGATCCAGTATTCCAGAGACAGGGGTGATTCTCCGAGAGGCCGCGGCGTACTGGATTCCCCGCTTTCGCGGGGAATGACACAGAGGCGCCCTACTCGGCCGGATTCGGCGGCGTCGACACGTCGGTGCCGGTCGTGGCCTGCGAGGCGGCCGCCTTCTTCTCCACCATCGAGACCGCAATGATCGAGCCCTCGTAGAGCGCCAGTAGCGGAATCGCCAGCGAGCACTGGCTAAGCACATCAGGCGGCGTCAGCACGGCCGCGATGATGAAGGCGACGACGATGAAATAGCGGCGCTTCTCGCGCAGCATCTTTGACGTGATGATGCCGATCCGCCCGAGCAGCGTCAGGATCACCGGAAGCTGGAAGGCGATACCGAAGGCGAAGATCAGCGACATCATCAGCGAGAGATATTCGCCGACCTTGGGCAGAAGCTGGATCTGCGCGGTCTCGTCGCTGCCGGCCTGCTGCATGCCGAGCGAGAAGCGCACCAGCATCGGCAGCACGACGAAATAGACCAGCGCCGCGCCGAGCACGAAAAAGAACGGCGTCGCGACCAGATACGGCAGGAACGCCTGCTTCTCGTGCTTGTAGAGGCCGGGCGCGACGAATTTGTAGATCTGCGTCGCGACGATCGGGAAGGAAATAAAGCCGGCACCGAACAGCGCGAGCTTGAGCTGGGTGATGAAATATTCCAGCAGCGCCGTGTAGATGAATTTCGAGTTCTCGGCGCCTGCGATCCACACGAACGGCCAGACCAGCACGTTGTAGATCTGCTTGGCGAAGAAGAAGCAGAAGATGAAGGCCACGCCGAATCCGAGCAGCGCCTTGATCAGCCGCGAGCGCAGCTCGATCAAATGGTCCATCAAGGGGGCCTTGCTGGCCTCGATCTCGGCGTCGCTCATGACGCTTTGGCGTCCTTGATCGCTTCGGGCGCGGTGTCTTGCTCTACCGTCGCCTGCGGCTCGACCTCGCGCGTGATCGCGAGCGGCTCGTTGATCGCCGCGTGCGCCTCGGCCTCCACGAAGGTTTCAGGCGTCGGGGCTTCGGGTGTCGTTGGTGTCGTCGGCGTTTCACTTGAAATCGCCGGCGCTTCACTTGAAGTCGCCGGCGGTTCGACAGCAGTGGTCGTGGCGGTCTCGGCCGGCTTGTCGAGCGCATCGACGCGCAGCGCGTCGCTGACGTCCTTCTGCAGCGAGGTCATCAGACCGCCGCCGGTGAAGCCGGAAGCGGCTTCCTTGACCTCGTCAAAGCTCTTCTTGAGGTCGGCCATCTCGGCCTCGCGCATGGCTTCCTGAAACTGGCCCTGGAATTCGGCGGCCATCTTGCGGGCCTTGCCCATCCACTGACCGACCATGCGCAGCACGCCCGGCAGCTCTTTCGGGCCGATGGCGACCAGGGCCACGACCCCGATCAGAACCAGTTCACTCCACCCGATGTCGAACATGACGTCTTCCGTTCACGCGAAATCACGATCGGCCTGATCCCTCACGCGCAGGATCGGGGCCGCTACCCGTGTCTCGCGTGCTCCTGGCTCAGACGGCCTTGCTGCCGACGTCGGATCGCGCCGCGGTCGGCGCCGCATTGTGCTCGATGGACTTGGACGGCTCGGCGGGCTTGTCAGCGACCTTGTCGTCGTCCTGCATGCCCTTCTTGAAGGCCTTGATGCCCTGCGCCACGTCACCCATCAGATCCGAAATCTTGCCACGGCCGAACAGCAGCAGGACCACTGCGATCACCAAGATCCAGTGCCAAATGCTAAGTGAACCCATCCTGCAACCCTCCAAACGCGCATCGCCGGGACCCCCGGCCGATCTTCACCGAAACCTAGGCTTCGCAGGCCTCAAAAACAAGGACCAAGGCAGCGCCAATTCGCTGTTGGCGCTACGTAATCTTGCCTAGTGTTAACTGGTCGCAGGCGGCCCGCAGAAGCGACCGGAGGATCACTCCTCGTTCCCGCCTTCGCCGCCCTCATTGCCGCCTTCCGGCGGCGTCTCGGGCTCGACCGCAGGCGCCAGCGCCAGATCGAGGTCCTCGCCCGGTTCCAGGGGGTCCTCGTCCTCGCGCAGCTGAGGATCATCCGATGGCGTCGGCACGCTGAAGCCGGTCGGCAGCCGCGAATCCAGCAGTCCCGTACCCTTCAGCTCCTCCAGACCCGGCAGGTCGCCGAGCTGTTCCAGAGTGAACTGCGAGAGGAAGTCCTCGGTGGTTCCGAAGGTCAGAGGACGGCCAGGCGTCTTGCGACGACCGCGCGGCTTGATCCAGCCGGTCTCCAGCAGCACGTCGAGCGTGCCCTTTGAGGTGACGACGCCGCGGATCTCCTCGATCTCGGCACGCGTCACCGGCTGGTGATAGGCGATGATCGCCAGAACCTCGATGGCCGCACGCGACAGGCGGCGGGTCTCGGTGCTCTCGCGGGTCATCAGCCAGGCGAGATCGCCGGCAGTGCGGAACGTCCATTTGTTGGCGACCCGCACGAGGTTCACGCCGCGCAAGGCGTAGTCGGCCTGGAGCTGCTCGAGCGCGGCCTTGATGTCGACGCCCTCGGGCATGCGCTTGGCCAGCGTCGCCGTATCCAGTGGTTCATTCGAAGCAAACAGCAGCGCTTCCAGCAGCCGCAATTCTTCGGGACGCGCCTGGGATTCGTTCTCCATCGGCTCGGCCTCATCTACCCGCACTTCAGCCAGGCTTGCCATGGCAGATTCTCCTTCTTGCACTTAAGCGACCGGCGCATCGGGCGCAGGAGCTGCGTCCGGAACCGGTTTAGGACGCCCCTTCCGGAAATAGATGGGCGCAAACGCCTCTTTCTGATTCAGCTCGAGCTGACCTTCGCGCACCAGCTCGAGCGCAGCGGCGAAGCTCGAGGCGAACACCGTCGCGCGCTGCGTCGGATCAGCGACGTGACGGACCAGGAAATCGTCGAGCACGCCCCAGTCATCCTGGTCGGTGATGCTGCCGACCAGCCGCTCCAGCGTGGCGCGCGCCTCGGCGAGCGACCACACCGTGCGCTTGGCCAGATGCACGCTCGCCAGCACGCGCGACTGGCGCTGTGAAGCATAGGCCGTGAGCAGGTCATACAGCGTCGCCGTGTATTTCGGATGCCGGATCTCGGCGATCTGCTCGGGCTCGCCGCGCGGAAAAATGTCGCGCAGCAATTGCTGCCGGTTCATCAGCCGGTTGGCGGCTTCGCGAATGGCTTCCAGGCGGCGCAGACGGTTGGCGAGCGCGGTCGCCATTTCCTCGGCGCTCGGACCTTCCGCACTCGGCGGCTCCGGCAGCAGCAGGCGCGACTTCAGGAAGGCAAGCCAGGCGGCCATCACGAGATAGTCGGCGGCAAGCTCGAGGCGGATTTTTCGAGCAGCTTCGATGAAGTGAAGGTACTGGTCGGCCAGCGCCAGGATCGAGATCTTGGCGAGATCGACCTTCTGCTGCCGCGCCAGCGCGAGCAGGAGATCGAGCGGGCCTTCATAGCCCTCGACATCGACCACCAACGCCGGCTCGCCCTCGGCCAGCTCTGCGGGCCGCCCGGTTTCAAACGATAGGATTTCTGCGGTCATGCGGATGCCGTGGTTGCGGTCAATGCGTCCAGTTCCGCATTGTCATTGCTGTGAAGCGTCGTGTCGCAGCCGCCCGCGAACATGGCGCGAATTCGCTCGGCGATTCCGCCCGCCGGCGCGTTCATCGGCACGTCATTACTCATTAACAAACCCTGGAACCCAATTGCGCTGCGAATCACTTGAGCAATCATTGTCGCAGAAGTCGTCACCGGATGGGCGGGGGCGGCGGCGCCATCCACGGGAATGCTGAGACTGCCGAGATTGGCCGCGGTTAAGCCCGCAACCACCAATTCCTCAAGCAGTACCGTGACTTGCGTCGAGATTTCGATGCTACGCCTGAAGCGAATGAAATCCCGTGGGCATTCGGCACGGCCAAACGCCAGCTCGGCGGCGGTCAGTTCCATTCCGGATACGCCGGTATTGAAGGCCCGCGTGCTCATGGGGCCGATTAACCCTGCCCCGGCAGGCGGTCAAGGAAACGGCCGCTAATTCCTCTGGACGAAGCAGGACGGCAGGCCAGCCGACTTCAGATTGTTGCAGGCCTGCACCGCCTCGTCGGCCGAGCCATACGGTCCGGCGAAGGCGCGGTAGACGATACCTTTGCCCTTATCGGTCAGATCGACGCGCTTGATGACCGGCGAGCGGCCGCCGAGCACGCTGCCATACTTGCTCTGCAGTACCCTGTAGGACGCGGCGGCGCTATCCTCGCTCTGCTGCGAGGAAACCTGCACGACGAAGCCGCCACCGCCGCTGGGCGTGGGTGCAATTTGGGTCGGATTGGTCGCGGCCATACGCTGCGGCGGTTCGGCCGGCGCAGCCTGCGGCGCCAGCGAGAGCGGCTGGTTGGCACTGGCATTGGCCGAGGTCGGCGGCGTACGCGGCGCGGCTGGTGCAGCGACCGGCTTCGGCGGCGCGGCCGGCTTAGCGGCTGACGATGCGGCGGCCTGCGGCGTGGCGCTGTCGGTCTGGTCACCCTTCACCGCCACGGTCTTGACCGAGCGTGGCGCACTGTTCGGCATCGTCCCGTTGCTCGGGACCGGACCGGCATTCGGTGGCGGAACGTTGGACGGCGACACGCTCGCAACCGGCGGCGGGTTCGCATTCTGGTTCAGCGGCGGAAACACCACGCGCGGACCGGCCGCCTTGGCATTGACGTCGACGGGCGCCTCCTCGCGCGGCACGATCTTCTCGCTGCCGTCGCCGCTCACCATGCGGTCCGGCACCTTGGCCGAGGAGTCCGACGGCGCAGGCACGATCTTGGTCGGCGTGTTGTCGGCCTTGATGATCGGCGGCTCGCCGCTGCGGGGCGATCCGATATAGGTCTTGTAGGCGAAAGCAGCACCAGTTCCGACCACGGCCAGCGCGAGGATCGCGGCGACCGTCATCATGCCGCCGCGCGATTTCCTGGGCTCGTCGAGATCGGCCTCGGGATAGTCGCTCTGGAACGCGTAAGGGTCGTCCGGATAGGCCGGCTCACGCTGAAAATCCTGCTCACCCGACTCGAGCCGCCCGTAGAGCGCATCATCGTAACGCGCCGAATCGGGCTGCTCGGATGACGCCTCGTGGGCTTGGTCCTGGGCCTGCTCCTGATGATAGGCCTGATGCTGGTAAGCCTGATCCTGATAGGCCTGATCCTGATAGGTCTGGGGCTGATGAAACTCAGGCTCCGGCGCAGCCGGCTGGGCTGAATAGCGATGCAGCGGATGAACGGGATTCACCGCGACGGGATAGTCAGGCTCGGGCGCCGGCTGCGGTTGCACGTTGGCGCGGCGCATCCATGACGGCGGACCCGGCTGAGTCGGGGCAGCCTGCTCGGCATATTCCTGCCGATAGCCGTCCTGCGAATAATCTTCGTCCTGATAAGTCTGTGCTGGCGCTGCGGCCGGCCGCGCGCCCGGGCGGCCCTGTGCTGCGAACGGATCGGTCTGCCCGATCAGGCGGGCGAGCTCAGCCAAGGGATCGTTTTCCGCCTTCCCATGCTGGTCGGCGCCGCGGCCATAGTCGTCGGACGGAAACGGTCTGTCGTGATATCGATCGGCCATCGTGATGATGCGTCCCTTCGGGAAAGCCGCGCGCCCCTCGACCAAGGCGCGGCTTTCGACCCACAAGGCTTTCAACCAAGTCTAAGCGATCCGGCTTCTGCCGGTACCCCCAATATTCCCCTTAAGTAGTTCGCCCCAAACTACCGCATCTCGTCCGGAGCATGGACGCCGAGGATGGCGAGGCCCGATGCCAGGACAGAGACGACGCCCTGGACCATGGCCAGCCGCGCCTTTGTTAGAACTGCATCATTATTGATAATGAAGCGTAAATAGGGCAAATCGCGCCCCTTCGTCCAAAGTGCGTGAAATTCGCTCGCTAAGTCATAGAGATAAAAGGCAATACGGTGCGGCTCGTGAGCCGCCGCGGCGGCTTCCAGCATCCTCGGATAAATTGCAAGGCGCTTGAGAAGGTCGAGTTCAACGGGGTCCGACAGCCGTTCCACGTCCGACTCGCTGAGCCATGCGATCCGCTTGTCGGCATCCTTCGGGAGCTCCGGGAACACCTCCGTCCGCGCGTTGCGGAAGATCGAGTGGCCGCGGGCGTGGCCGTACTGGACGTAGAACACCGGGTTGTCGCGCGACTGCTCCATGACCTTGGCGAGGTCGAAGTCGAGCACGGCGTCGTTCTTGCGGTAGAGCATCATGAAGCGGACGGCGTCCTGGCCGACTTCATCCACCACCTCACGCAAAGTGACGAAGTCCCCGCTCCGCTTGGACATTTTCACCGGCTCGCCGTTGCGCAGCAACTTCACGAGCTGGACGATCTTGACGTCGAGCGCGCCCTTGCCAGAGGTCGTCGCCTTCACCGCCGCCTGCATGCGCTTGATGTAGCCGCCGTGATCGGCCCCCCAAACGTCGATCATCTCCGCAAAACCGCGGTCGAACTTGTTCTTGTGGTAGGCGATGTCGGAGGCGAAGTAGGTGTAGGAATTGTCCGACTTGATCAACGGACGATCGACGTCGTCGCCGTAGGCGGTTGCCTTGAACAGCAGTTGCTCACGGTCTTCCCAGTCCTCGACCGGTGCGCCCTTCGGCGGCGGCAGGCGGCCTTCATAGATGTCACCCTTGGCCTTCAGGAAATCGATGGTCTCGGCAACCTTGTTGTTGCCGCTCTCGATCAGCGAGCGCTCCGAGAAAAACACGTCGTGGCGGATATTGAGCGCGGCGAGATCGTCCTTGATCTCGTCCATCATCATCCCGATCGCCTTGGACCGTACCGTCGGCAGCCATTGCGCCTCGCTCATCGCGAGAAGCTTGTCGCCATGCTCCTCGGCCAGCGCCACACCCACCGGCTTCAGATAGTCGCCCGGATAGAGGCCTTCCGGAATGGCGCCGATGTTCTCGCCGAGCGCCTCGCGATACCGCAAGAAGGCGGAGCGCGCGAGCACGTCGACCTGCGCGCCGGCATCGTTAATGTAATATTCACGCGTGACGTCGTGGCCACCGAATTGGAGCAGGCTCGCCAGCGCGTCGCCGAACACGGCGCCGCGGCAATGGCCGACATGCATCGGCCCGGTCGGATTGGCCGAGACGTATTCGACGTTGACCTTGGAGCCGCCGCGGACGCGGCCGTAATCGGCGCCCTCGCGCAGCACCGTCCGCAGCGCCTCGGCCCAGGCGGCGGGCTTCAGCGTCAGATTGATGAAGCCGGGACCGGCGATGTCGACCTTGGCGATCAGCGCGTCGACGCGCAGCCGCTCGGCGATCTGCTCAGCGAGATCACGCGGTTTTGCCTTTGCCTCTTTCGCAAGCACCATGGCGGCGTTGGTCGCCATGTCGCCGTGGGAGGCATCGCGCGGCGGCTCGACCACCACGCGCGAGAAATCGATGCCCTCGGGCCAGTTGGCTTCGGCCGCGAGCGCGCGGCAGGCGGCGTGCACGCGCGCGAGCACGTCGGCGAACAAATGCGGTGCTGAGGATGTGTCGGGCATGGCCGCCGCCTAACGCAAATCCGGGGTCGAGTCAAAGAGCCGCTGGTGCTCGGTCAGGGCGAAACGGTCGGTCATTCCGGCAATGAAATTGCCGATCCGGCGGGCCCGGTCGCCCTCGTCGTCCGCCTCCGCCCCGGCCAGCCATTCCGGCGGGAGGTCGGCCGGCGATATCAGGTATTTTGCGAACAAGTCGAACAGGATCTGTTCCGCCTCCGCCATCACCCGCACGACCCGCTTGTGGCGGTACATGTGTCCATAGAGAAATCGCTTGATGGCGGCCTCCTCCTCGGCGACCTCGGCGGGGAACGCGATCAGCGCCCGGCTCTGCTGGCGCACGTCCTGGGCCGATTGCGGGCTGACCGCGGCGATGTTCTTTTTCGCCTCCGCGAACACCGCGCCGATCAGATGCGAGATCAGCTCGCGCACCAGCTCAGCCCCGCGCCTGACGTCTTCGAGGTCAGGGTAATGCGCCGAGGTCTCGGCGATGATCTCCGCCGTGAGCGGCATCACCTTGAGATCATCGAGGTGGAACAGGCCGGCGCGCAGGCCGTCGTCGATATCGTGGGCGTCATAGGCAATGTCGTCGGCAATCGCCGCGACCTGCGCCTCCAGCGAGGCGAAGCTCCAGAGCTCGAGATCGTAGGACTTGATATAGTCGGCGATGCCGACGGGAATGCCATGCTCGCGGTAGCGCCCGATCGGCGCGCCGCTGCGATCGGTCAGCGGGCCGTTGTGCTTGACGATGCCCTCGAGCGACTCCCAGGTCAGGTTGAGCCCGTCGAACTCGGGATAGCGGTGCTCCAGCAAGCCGACGACGCGGAGCGCCTGGGCGTTGTGGTCGAAGCCGCCGAAATCCTTCAGGCAGGCATCCAGCGCCCGCTCGCCGGCATGGCCGAATGGCGGATGGCCGAGGTCGTGGGCGAGCGCCAGGGTTTCCGTGAGATCCTCGTCCAGCCCAAGCTGGCGCGCCAGCGCGCGGGCGATCTGCGCCACCTCCAGCGAATGGGTCAGCCGGGTGCGATAATGGTCGCCCTCATGGAACACAAACACCTGGGTCTTGTATTTCAGGCGGCGGAACGCGGTGGAATGGATCACCCGGTCGCAATCGCGCCGGAACGGGCTCCGGGTCCGGCTCGGGGGCTCGGCGACCAGCCGGCCTCGGCTGCGATCGGGGTCGCAGGCATAGGGCGCACGGGGGGCTGCCATTCCGACGGACACGACGAATTTAGTCCCTATCCATTTGATTCTGCGTATTCTTGCACTTAACTATGCCGGACGCGGGATACCAAATGAATTGGCCAAGTGAATTTGGTATGACCGCGGACGACGACCGGAGACGAGCCATGACGACTGCTGTGACCATCAGTGACCGCGCCGCGCGCCGGATTGGGGAGATCCTCAAGGGCGAAGGCACAGGCGCGATGCTGCGCATCTCCGTCGAAGGCGGCGGCTGTTCCGGGTTCCAGTACAAGTTCGACATCGACCGCGACCGCACCGATGACGATCTCGTCATCGAGCAGGCAAACGCGGTGGTGCTGGTCGATTCCGCCTCGCAGCCGTTCCTGGCGGGCTCGCAGGTGGATTTCGTCGACGATCTGATCGGCGCCTCGTTCCGCGTCAACAATCCCAACGCGACGGCGTCCTGCGGCTGCGGGACCAGCTTCTCGATCTGATCCGACTCAAAATCTGAAAAACAACCCCATGCACAGTAGCCGGGACGCCGGCACGGTGTATTTCGGCTTTTGCGAAGATCGGTTGACCCGTCGGGCAAAACAGGGGTAATGTATCATCATCGCGAGATCCCCCAAGGTCGGGGAGCTCGACCGGGCGCACACGGGGCGGGTCGATACAGCCCAACGCCGAAGCGTCCCTTGCCGCAGTCCAATCCTTCGAGAAGGTTTGAATCTCGTCAGTGGCGTCAGGTGTGAGTGGTGACCTGATCCCACATTTGTTCCCCGTATCCGATGAGCCAGTTCAAAGCATGGTGTCTTTCTTCCGTCACGCCAGGATCTAGACCCTGCTGTCCTTTAGTACGCGCGTTTCTGACAGCCCAGTGGTACCTGTAGATCAGATCGGCCTGATCAAGAATGTCGGCGATCGGACGAAGTTCGGAGTCGTCGATAAACTCAGATATCGTCCTTTCGGCCATGGTCTTCGCGGCGAATTCCACGTCGCAAATCTGATCTGGCTTGCCTAGCTGGGCCACGAAGCCCAATGCCCAAAGCAGAGTCCAGGCGGCTTCGTGCCTCCAAGTGAATTGAATCCGGTCGTGCTGCGAAGGGGAATTGTCGAGCACGAACGCGAGTTCCTTGGGAGTCAGATGCGGCCGGAGTTCGTATGTTTCTAGAAGTCGTTCGACTAATTCTTCCTCAAGTCCCTCGCCTTTTGCAGCAACAAAAAGGAGACCAAGAGTGCGTAGCGCGACTTCTTCTTTAGATCGTTTCAGCGCCTCAGCCGTGGTCTCAATAACGGGTAATGCGGCAAGGAAAGGTACGCCCTCGGCTTGAAGTATCCTCTCTGATCTGAGCTTTCTATCAATAGCTTCCGCTGAGATCCCTCCATTCCCCGTTGACATCCTCCCATTCATCGCGCCAATCCCCCAACGCTTGTCAGACATAGAATATCACGAGACATCCTCGCCCGCGACAAGATCGAGCATGTTGCCGCTTGGAGCGCATGCCAGACTGCGAAGCACCCATCTTCGTCTGCCGTGGCGCGCCGTTCTACGCTAGGGCACGCCATGGCCCGCGTAGCGGCCGTTCCTGCGCTGCCGCTCCTACGATCAGCTACCGCGCCGAGGCTGTGGCTAGGCCGCGTATCATTGATTGATACGTTGATATTGACAGGCGTATCATCCAATGATACACCATGTGAGTGATCAAAAGCTTCCGGGACAAAACCACCGAGGCCGTCTTCAATGGCGAAAGTCCTAAGGGCTTTCCGGCCGACCTGGTCAAGGTAGCGCGCCGGAAACTGCGCTACCTGAGTGCCGCGGGCGATTTGGGCGATTTGAAGTCGCCTCCTGGCAACCGCCTTGAGGCATTGGCGGGCGATCGCAAGGGGCAACACTCAATCAGAATCAACGACCAATTCCGCGCGTGCTTTGTTTGGACAGCGCAAGGCCCGGCGGACGTCGAAATTGTAGATTACCATTAGAAGAAGAGGACGCGACAATGGCCAAGAAGCTCAAGCCCATGCATCCAGGTGAGGTTCTGCGGGAGGAGTTCCTGGTTCCGCTGAAAATGTCGGCGGGCGCTCTTGCCAAGGCCTGCGGCTTGCCTCGCACCCGGATCGAGCGGATCGCCAGCGAACAGACCGGCATTACTGCCGACACTGCGCTCCGGCTCGCTAAGGCGCTCGGGACAACCGCCCAGCTTTGGCTCAACCTGCAGAACGACTATGATATGCAGCTCGCAAAGCGCGAACTCGGTAAGACTCTTGACCGCATCGAGACCGTAAACAAGCCGGAAGCAGCCTGAGCGGCGGAGCGCAATATCGCAAGGCGTCGAAAATTTGCGGATCGGCGCGGGCGGCCGGCCGCTCCATCATAGCGCCCCGGCGAAAGCAATTGTGCCCATCTTCATCGGCCGTGGCGCGCCAATAGTGGAAGTCAATTATCAAATGCGCATTATCGATCGGCTGTTCTGTTGCTTCGTTCTATTCCTTGCAATCGCAGCCGTCCCGGTGCTGCCCGTGCACGCTGCCGAAACCTGCCCGTTCATCAGCGCCAAGGAGCTCGCCGACGCGATGCCTGCGCTCAAATGGTCGCTGATTTCAAATCAGGACGGCCGCGGTTGCATCTATCAGGGCGGGCGCGGCGACACGATGATGCTGACCGTGTTTCGCAATCCCGACAAGGACCGCGCCAAGGAATTATACGCGACCTTCGTCAAGACGCTTGGCGTGCGCATGCCGCTTAACGCAGTCGCTGACATCGGCGACGAAGGCCAGGGCGGAACGAGCGCCGCCGGCGCGGAGCGCCAGGAGGCCTCGGTCGTCGCCTTGTCCGGCGATTACATCTTGCAGATCAGCGTCTATCCGACCGGTCGGCGTGCCGGCGAGGCCTTGCTCGGGCCGCTCACCGAAGGCGCCCGCGTTGCCATCGCCAACGTGAGCAAGAGCAGCGAGCGGTTCGGCAATTGCGAGTGGCTCACTGCCGCCGATGCCGACGGTTTTCTCGACAAGAGCACGCTGACGGTCCAGCGGACCGGCGCCGGCAGCTGCATGATGTTCGATCGCGCGGCCAACACCATGACCGTCGCGGTGATCGCGAGCTCGCGCGACACGGTCATCAGCATGATGAAACGCACGGGCCCGTGCCAGCACGTGGCGATCCCCGAGCTCGGTAATGAAGCGTTTGGCGAGCATTCCTGCACCAAGGGCAACGGCAACGCCGTCAACATCTACGTCTGGAAGAACGGCAGGCAGGCTTCGATCCTGTTCGCACCGGTCAAGCCGCATCCGGAGTCCGGTTCGGTCGAGCGCCTGAAAGCGGTCGCCGGGCGGGTCTATGCAAAACTGTAGCGGCGCCGCGTTGCATTGTCGGCCGTGGCAGAGCACCAAATCGATTTCGTCGACGATTTGATCGGCGATTCTCTTTTTGACGCGTTTTCTTTACGCCAACCGGCATTCACTTCGCTTGAAAGTGCTTTAAGCCCCAGTCATCTGCCTTTCCTCGTCCGTCCACTCCACCTCGACCGGCAGCAACTCTGGCTGAAGCGGCGCGTCCTCTGCCATCACGTGTCCGTCCAGCGCATGCAGCAAGGCCGCGGCCAGCGCGGGCTTCCGTAGCGGCTTGGCCAGGAAGTCCGACATGCCGGCCTCGCGGCAGATCTTGACGTCTTCGGGAAATGCGTTGGCTGTCAGTGCGATGATCGGCAGGGCCTCGAAGCGCCCGCCTTCCGCGCGGATCGCCCGGGTCGCGGCAAGGCCATCCATCTCTGGCATGCGCACGTCCATCAGCACGATGTCGTAATCGCCTTCGGAGACGGCCGCCACGGCCTCGACGCCGTCGGCGACGACCCGCAGCTCGACCTCGAAGGCACCGAGCATCTTGCTCACGACCATGCGGTTGACGGCGTCATCCTCGGCGACCAGCACCTTCAGCGGCCGGTCGAGGCTCGCGATGCGGGTCTTGAGGTCGTCCGCTTCATCGCGGCCCGCGTCCTGACTTGACGTCTGCGCCTGGCTCCACGGCAGCACCAGCGTGAAGCGGAAGGTCGAGCCCTCGCCCGGCGTCGAGATGACGCCGATGGTGCCGCCCATCTGCTCGATGATACGCCGGGAGATCGCGAGACCGAGGCCAGTGCCGCCGAAGCGGCGGCTGATCGAGGCGTCGGCCTGGGCAAAATCCGAGAACAGCTGTCCGAGCTTCTCGGGCGCAATGCCGATGCCGCTGTCCGACACGGTCCATTCGACGGTCGCGAGCAGATCGCGGCGCGCCTGGCAAATCGCCTTGATCGTCACCTCGCCCTGATCGGTGAACTTCACGGCGTTGGAGGCGAGATTGAGCAACACCTGCCGGATCCGCGCGACGTCGCCGCGCAGCGTCGGCGGCAGATCCGGATCGAGCTCGACCTTGACTGCAAGCCCCTTGCTCTTGGCGCTTGCGCGCACCACGGTCGCGACCGTCTCGACCAATGTCTGCGGCGCAAAGTCGATCGCCTCGAACGCGAAGCGCCCGGCCTCGAGCTTGGACAGATCGAGGATGTCGTTGAGGATGCGCTGGAGGTTGTCACCGGACTCGCGGATCGTGGTGACGGCCTCGCGCTGCTCCGGATCGAGTTTTGTTTCGAGCAGCATGCTCGCAAGTCCGAGCACGCCGTTCATGGGCGTGCGGATCTCGTGGCTCATCACGGCGAGAAAATCCGACTTCGCGCGGCTCTCGGCCTCGGCCTTTTCCGCGCGCCAGCGCTCGGTGACATCTCGGCCAAAGCCGCGATAACCCAAAAATTGCCCGTCGCGGTCATAAGCCGGTTTCGCCGTCAGCGACCACAGCCGCGCCTCCCCGCCCGCAACGACCTTGAGGTTCATCTCGTGCAGCGGCTCGGCGTGCTCCATCAGGCCGACGACGTTGTAGGCCGCCGCCTTGTCTTCGGGGCACAGCATGTCGAGCACGTCGGCGAAATGCGATCCCTTCAGCAGTGGAAGCGGCAGCTGCGCGACGTCGGCGAAGCGCTCGGGCACATCCGTGAGATGCCCTTCGGCGTCGGTCTGCCACAGCCAGTCGCTGGCGTTCTCCTGAAAATCCTTCAGCAGCAGCGAGATGATCTCGGTCTGGCGTTCGAGCTCGAGCCGGGCCTTGAGATTGCCGAGGAACAGATTGCCCTGCGAGACGATGTTGCGCGCCATGAAGAACGCGAACAGCAGCAGGAATACCGCGGTCAGGGCATACGGACCAGCACCGCACAACAGCATCGCGCCGGCGCAGGCGACCGTCATGGTCGCGAGATAGACGAGGCCCGCACGCGGAAAGGTCGACAACGTGAAGGCGCCGCCCGACATCATGCCAACCATCAGGCAGGCCAGGATCAGCTGGCTGGTCGGGCCGACGCGGCTGAACAATGCGAGCGGCAGCATGCCCCAGATCGCGGCCAGAAAGAATGCCTGCCGCATCATTTGCCGCGTCGCGCGGCGTGACGCTTCCTGCGGCGGATTCTGCTGCGCGCGCCGCCACGCCCTCACCGCGAGCGAGGCGGCGGCGGCAAGCGTCATGCCCCATATCGCGAGGAAATCGTTCCAGCCCCGGCCCCAGAACAGGATCAGCACGATGGCGACATTGAGCATGGTCACGGCCATCGTCACCGGGATGGCCCGCGTCACGGCGTCGATCTGCTTGGCGCGGATGCGGCGCAGCTCGCGCTCGCTGAGACCGGCGGTCAGGCCGTCCTCGATCTCGAAGCCGCCGAGCCAGTACAGGAACGCGCCGATCAGGCCGTCTGTCAGGCCATCCTGCGGCTCAGTCTCTGTAGCGGATTTGTCCGGCCATCCCATCCGAGGAACCTTTTCCGCATCAATGGCCTGCCGCCTGCTTAAGCCGGGTTAATTTTGTGGGAGATTTTGCGGCGTCCTTGACGGGCACGTTTGCATTTTGTTCTAACCATGGCCCCTGCCCGGAGCGCGTCGACATGCCCATCAGAGTAGCCACCTGGAACGTGAATTCAGTCCGGCAGCGGATCGACCTGCTGCTGACCTGGCTCAGGGAGTGCCAACCGGACATCGTCTGCCTGCAGGAGATCAAATGCGTCGACGAGGCGTTCCCGCGGCTGGAGATCGAGGCGCTGGGCTACAACGTGGTCACCCACGGGCAGAAGACCTTCAACGGCGTCGCTTTGCTCTCCAAGCTCAAGTTCGACGAGACCAAGTCGGGGCTCGCCGGCGACGACGAGGACGCACACGCTCGCTTCCTTGAGGGCGTGGTGACGCTCAAGCGCGGCGTGATGCGCATCGCCTGCCTCTATCTGCCCAATGGCAATCCGGTCGGGACCGAGAAATATCCCTACAAGCTCAAATGGATGTCCCGGCTTCTTGAGTATTCGAAGGAGCGCCTTAAGACGGAGGAGCCGCTGATCCTCGCAGGCGACTTCAACGTCATTCCGCACGCCCGCGACGTCCACAATCCCGCCGCCTGGACCGAGGACGCCCTGTTCAAGGCCGAGACGCGGGAGAGCTTCCAGTCCCTGCTCGGCCTCGGCCTGACCGATGCGCTGCGGGCCGTCACCGACGAGCCCGGGCTCTATACTTTTTGGGACTACCAGGCGGGGGCCTGGCAGAAGAACCAGGGCTTGCGCATCGATCATCTGCTTCTATCGCCGCAGGCCAGCGACCGGCTCGCCAATGTCGGCATCGACAGCTATGTGCGGGCCTGGGAGAAGCCATCGGACCACGTGCCGGTGTGGGCGGATCTGGATCTGGAGGCGGCGTAAGCGCCACTCAGGTGGTGGGCGCGCTCCGCTTTTGCCCCACCTCACCTACGGCACCGAGGTCGCCGCGCTTACTCGTGGCGGCCCTGCACCCACTGTTCCAGCATTTGCAGGCACATGGCGCGGTCGTCGTCCGACGCCTTGGCGAAAGCGCGGTTGTAGTTTTCCTTGATCCAGGTCTCGTCGGTGCCGGCGCTGTCACGCGCCAAGGTCAGCCACATCAGGCCGCGCGCAGCCTGCCGCGGCAGGCGGTCGCCGTTGAACAGCATCTGCCCGAGCAGCGCCTGGGCCTCGTGCTGGCCCTTCTGGGCGGCGAGGCCGAGCCATCGTGCGCCGTAGCGGAAATCCTCGCGCGAGGCGTCCGGCGTCTTCAGATAGAGCCGGGCGAGATCGTACTGGGCATCCGCGTTGCCGAAATAAGAGGCCGCGTAGGAGAACATCTCCCGCGCCCGGTCCGGATCGGCCTTGATCTTCGAGTTCGGGATACCGCTCAAATAGTAGCGGCCGAGCGCGACGAAGGCGTTGGCCACGACCTGCGCCTGCGGCGCGGACGGGCTGTCCTCAGCATGGGCATTGGCGATGCGGGTGAAATATTCGAAGGCGCGCACGTCGTCCTGGGCCACGCCGTCGCCGCTGGCGTACATGCGGCCAAGCTTCCACTGCGCGATCGGGTGACCGCCCTCGGCGGCATATTGCAGAGCGCTGAGCGAGGTTTCCTGGGTCGCGACCGGCGGCAAGGACTTGCGCACCGCGCCCGCAGCACCGGGCAAGGTGGTCACGACCGGGATGGTCGCATCCTTCTGGTTGACCGGCGCACCGTCGAAGGCAAGCGCCGGCGCGGCCAGCGCGGCAGCCCCCAACACAAACGCAACAATGGCACGCCTAGATGTCCGCATAACACTGTTTCTCGTGCGCGCCGCCCGGATGGGTTACTGCCCCACCGACCGCTGGTCCAACCTGCTGGGCATATTTCCAGAGCGCGCCCGTCGTGTGGTTAGTCGCGCGAGCGCTCCATTTGGTCTTGCGTTGCGCGAGCTCGGCGTCGCTCAATTTTACGTTAAGGATTCCGGCAACGGCGTCGATCTCGATGATGTCGCCATCCTGCAACAGTGCGATCGGGCCGCCGATGGCGGCTTCGGGCCCGACATGACCGATGCAGAAGCCGCGGGTGGCGCCGGAGAAGCGGCCGTCGGTGATGAGCGCGATCTTGCCGCCCATGCCCTGGCCGGTCAGCGCCGCGGTGGTCTGGAGCATTTCCCGCATGCCGGGGCCGCCCTTGGGGCCCTCGTAGCGGATCACGATGACTTCGCCTTCGCGGTACGTGCGGTTCTGGACGGCCTCAAAGGCGTCCTCTTCCCGGTCGAAGCAACGCGCCGGACCGGTGAACCTCAGACTGGACATTCCCGCGACTTTCACGATCGCACCTTCTGGCGCCAAATTCCCCTTCAGACCAACCACACCGCCGGTGACGGTGATGGGCTTGTCTGCCGGGTGCACCACGTCCTGGTGCGGATTCCACTTCACGCTCTTGAGGTTTTCGGCGATCGTTCGACCGGTGACAGTGATGCAGTCACCGTGGAGAAATCCGTTGTCGAGCAGCGTCTTCATCAGAAGCGGTATGCCACCTACTTCAAACATGTCTTTGGCGACATAACGGCCACCCGGCTTCAAATCCGCGACATACGGTGTCTTTTTGAAGATTTCGGCGACGTCGAACAGGTCGAACTTGATGCCGGCTTCATGCGCGATCGCCGGCAGGTGCAGCGCAGCATTGGTCGAGCCGCCGGAGGCCGCGACCACGGCGGCCGCGTTCTCGAGCGCCTTGCGGGTGACGATGTCGCGCGGCCGGAGATTGGACGCGATCAGCTCCATTACCTTCTCGCCTGCGGTCATGCAGAAGGCGTCGCGGATTTCATACGGTGCCGGGGCACCGGCCGAGTAAGGCAGCGCCAGGCCGATCGCCTCGGAGACGGTCGCCATGGTGTTGGCGGTGAACTGCGCGCCGCAGGCGCCGGCCGAGGGGCACGCCACGCGCTCGATCTCGTCGAGATCCTCGTCCGACATGGCGCCGACCGAGTGCTTGCCGACGGCCTCGAACATGTCCTGCACGGTGACCTGCTGTCCGCGAAAATTGCCGGGCAGGATCGAGCCGCCATAGATGAAGATCGAGGGCACGTTGAGGCGGACCATCGCCATCATCATGCCCGGCAGCGACTTGTCGCAGCCGGCCAAGCCAACGAGCGCGTCATAGGCATGGCCGCGCACGGTCAGCTCGACGGAGTCGGCGATGCATTCGCGCGAGGGCAGCGAGGAGCGCATGCCGTCATGGCCCATGGCGATGCCGTCGGTGACCGTGATGGTGCAGAATTCGCGCGGCGTGCCGCCGGCGGACGCGACGCCCTTCTTCACCGCCTGCGCCTGGCGCATCAGAGAGATGTTGCAGGGGGCGGCCTCGTTCCAGCACGAGGCGACCCCGACGAAGGGCTGGTGGATCTGCTCGGTGGTCAGACCCATGGCGTAGAAGTAGGACCTGTGGGGCGCGCGCGAAGGGCCTTCCGTCACGTGACGGCTCGGCAGCCTCTGCTTGATGTTGGTCTTGGCGTCCATCGCGACCAGTTTCCTTGGCTAACCCTTGTCAGACCCGGAACATCAGACCCAAGATTTGAATCGACCCTGGGATTTTCCGCCGCCTGCAAGGGACCAGCCCAGCCCCTGAAACATTAGAGTTGGATTTTATTCATGTTTGGGTGTGGCCAAAAAGCGGCGCCGATGCGAACGGACTGCGATAGGGGTCAAATCGCGCGGGAATGTTGCATGAAGAGCACAAAAGTGGCTCAGAGGACACGGAAAAGCCTACTGTGTTACCCTCGTGAGACCGGCCATCCACAACTACAGATTTTGTGATGGGAGAGACGCGCCCAGCCTTGCGGCAATGGCGAGCGGAGCCAGACTGAGTCGACCGTTTCCCGCCCCATACATCCTTCGGGGCCTCCGCTGCGCGCCGGCGCCTCGGAGTGACGGTGATGGATGAGGGCTTTCTCCCTCCACACCAAAGGCAGCTGTACGATCAGCATCCACGCATTGACTCGTATAGGGTACCCCCCTATCTTATGGGCATGTCACATACGATCAAGCACAAGTCGAAGCTCATCGGTCGGGTCCGGCGTATCAAGGGCCAGCTCGAGGCCGTCGAGCGCGCGCTCGAGTCGGAGATCGGCTGCGCCGATGTGCTGATGCTGGTGGCTTCGGTGAAAGGCGCGATCAGCGGTCTCACCACCGAGCTGTTGGAAGACCACATCCGCCATCATGTCGTGGATCCCGCGCACGAGAAGGATCCGGAGAAGGCCAAGGGCGCCGCCGACCTCATCGACGTCGTCCGAACCTATTTGAAGTGAAGGGATGACCGACCTGTCTCACCTGCTCCAGCAGAGCAGCGCGCATGCATGGCTGTTCGTGCCTAGCGCCATCCTCCTCGGCGCGCTGCATGGTCTCGAGCCCGGGCATTCCAAGACCATGATGGCTGCGTTCATCATTGCAATCAGGGGCACCGTGCTTCAGGCCGTGCTGCTCGGCCTGTCGGCGACCATCTCCCATACCGCCATCGTCTGGGCGATCGCACTCGCGGGGTTGTATTTCGGCCGGGAATTATCAGGCGAACGCAGCGAGGCCTATCTGCAAATGGCGTCCGCCGTCATCATCATCGGCATCGCCGGCTGGATGGTCTGGCGCACCTGGCGGGAGCAGAACCACGCGCACGACCATCACCACCACGACGAACCGCAATCCATCTCGCTGGCAGGGTTGCAGCTCTTGCTGGAGGTGTTCGAGGACGGCGTGCCCCCTCGCTGGCGGATCCGGAACGAGGCCGGCGAACTTCCCGCCGCCCGCGATATCAAGGTGACCACCATCCGCGAGGACGGCTCGGAGCAGACATTCGCGTTTGCCGCTTGCGATGGATACCTCGAAAGCGTCGGGGAGATTCCCGAGCCGCATGCGTTCAAGGCGCGCGTCGCCCTTGCCGGCGACGCCACCGAGATCCTGTTTGAGGAGCATGATCACGACCACATGGATCTCGGCGACGAGGACGACGCGCACGCGCGCGCCCATGCCGCCGACATCCGCAAGCGCTTTGGGGGCCGCAACGTGACGAGGGCACAGATCGTGCTGTTCGGCCTCACCGGTGGACTGATCCCCTGCCCCGCCGCGATCACCGTGCTGCTGCTTTGCATACAGCTGAAGCAATTCAGCCTCGGCTTTGTCCTTGTGCTGTCCTTCGGTGTCGGGCTTGCGATCACGATGGTGTCGGCAGGCGTTCTCGCCGCGCTCAGCCTGCGCCACGTCGAACGGCACTGGGGCGGCTTCAGCCGTTACGCCCACCGCGCGCCCTACGTGTCGGCGGCCCTGATCGTCTTCGTCGGCCTCTACACCGGCTGGACTGGCCTGCACGAACTGATGTCGTGATCGGCAGCGGCGCGGCATCGGCTGCCTGTCCGGTCAGCCTTTCGTGCTCGCAGTCTTATCAAGCGCGGCCCGCAGGCCCTTGGCGAGCTTGATGGCGTCGTCGTGAGCCCAGAAGTGCATGAAGAAGAGCCGTGGCTGCTCATCCAGCATGTGGCTGTGCAGTGCCGTCATCTCGATGCCATTCGCCAGCAGTGCCGCAAGCACCGAATTCACCTCGTCACCCGACAGAACGAAGTCGCCGGTGATGGCGGCGTTGCCCCCGCCGGTTGGCTGGAAGTTGATGCCGATCGCAACGCCCATCGCCCCGACGGGGGTGAGCGGCATGCCCTCCTGCGTGATCGGATCGCGGCGCTTGACGTTGAATTGGTAGACGCCGCCATTGGCCTGTCCCTTCGCGCCGATGATCTGGTCGAGCTTGGCTGTATCGAGATCGACGGCGGGCGGCGGATTGGCCGATGCTGCAACAGTCAGCGGAGTCTTGCTTTCGGCGAGTGCGTCGTGGATCGCCGAGGCCAATTTGACGGGGTCGCCGTGTCCCGCGACATGCATGTAGAACGTCGCCGGGCTCGCACGCAGGAGGTGGTTGTGCACGGCGGTGATCTCGAGACCGCTCGCGATCATCTTCGCCATCACGGGATTGATTTCGGTCTCGAGGAGCACAAGGTCGCCCATGACCATGGCGCCGCCATGGGCTGGCTTGAACGCCACCCAGCCGCCGAGGGCCAGTGCCGGCTTGATCGCGACCCCGTCCAGAGTCACGGAGAGATCGTTGCGAGGAAACCCGTATCGGTGGACATCATCCGAGACGGCGGCCTTGCGGCCTAGCGTTTGGTCGATCGCCTGCCAGTTGATGTCTTCCGCCCGGGCCGGCGCGATGAATTGCGCAGCGAGCGACGCTGGGCCCATGACGGCGGCCAGCAAGATGGCTGCGCGACAGGTTGTTCGTAGTCGCATGGTCATTCTCCTGGTGTCCCTGCCCCAGGTCGAATCCGTTTTTCGGGCTCAGGCATCCGCACCGCGCGCGCCGACGCATGCCGCGCGAGGCGAATGAGCCATTCTGTCGAAAGAAATCGAGGTGCGTGAAGTGGACATGCTGCGCCCTTGATGATCAGGACGCGATGCTTGGGCATGTCGCCTCGCGGGGAGACCGCATATCCCCGATGCCTCAACTAGAGACCCGGGAGTCCAAGCTGTCAATCGCGTGCAATCAGCGGATCCGCGAAAAGATTTCGCCGATGCCATGGAACGAAATCGATTGACGCCCTCTCGCCCGGCTTGGTCCAGGGCGCCTGGCCGTTCGGCTTTGTCAAGACGGTCTGACGGCGGTCGCCTTGCGGCGATGGGGCAAGCTTTAGGTGCGCTGGTCCGCACCGCGATCGAAACGCGCGAACATCGCGCTCGTCAGACCGCCGAGCAAGGTCCAGAACACCAGGCTCGTCACCGTTACCGCCGTGACGAATTGATGCGTCAGCGACGACGGCACGTTGGTCTCGATGTTGGCGAGCTCAGGTGCGCCGATCAGATGCGGCAGGGTCAGCAGGATCACGCCGGCGATCGCGGCCGGCACCGAGCGGCGGAAGGCGATCAAAGCGAGCCCTCCGGCCGTGGCCAGCACGGCGGCGAGCCACCAGATCTGGCGCGACAAAAGCGGCGCGGCAGGCACGCCGGGCAGCTCCGGAGGCAGGCCGAGGCCGGGCGCCAGGGTGAAGACGGCAAAGCCCGCAAGGCCCCACAGCAGGCCTTCATGCCAGGACACAAGGGCCCCCGTAGCGCCGCTGCGCACGGCGAAGAAGCCGGCCAGCAGCAGCGCGAATCCGATCGCGGTCAGGATATTGGCGGCCGCAGTATAGGCGTTGCGCTCGAAACCATCGCGCGGCTCCCAGGCCCCGGCGCCATGGTCGTGGCCGCCGGCGCCATGGTCATGGCCTGCGTGGTCATGCCCGGCTGCTGCCGGTTGCGCAGTGGCCGGAGTGTCATGCTGGTGCGCCTCCGCCGCCTTCTCGAAGACTTCCGCCTTCAGGATCAGGGGGACGGTGCCGAACTGCTGGACGACGGTGACGATGAGACCGACGATGAAACCGGCAATGACCGACGCGAAGACGATCGAGCGAAATGTGCTCATGCCACCCCGGTTAGTGGCAGGGGAACGCGTTCGAGTGCCGCACGTCGTGGGCGGCGTTGTGGACGACGTCGATGTGGGAGAAGCCGACCATGCCGACGACGAACACGCCGAGCACCATGGCCATCAGAGCCTGCGACAACCGTCCCACCTGCCCGGCGGCGACCGGAAGCGTGACCTGGGCGTCTGCGAGCTGGGACTGGCTCATGGCTATTCTCCGTTGGCGATTTGCGCGTCTTCTAGCAGCTTCCGGGCGATGTCGCGACTGGTAAGATGCAGGCTCGTCCCCGGCAAAATGCCCTTGCGGGCGATCTTGGCACCGGCTGCGGCCCGAAAGGCGGCCTCAAACTGCCGGAAATAGCCGAAGCAGGCGTCCGGCGTCGGCTCGCTGCCCAGCAAGGTCCGGAAGGCGCCCCGGTGCACGGCGCAGATCGCGCCATGTCCGGCGACGGGAAACACCAGCGACGCGATGTCGTCGCGCCAATGGACCTCGTTGCTCAAGCTGTCGCGCGCCCCGTGAGCACCATAGGTGAACTCCCGGCGCTACCCTACCACAGCTATCGCTGAATTCCGCCAGCTCGCAATCAGGCCGGCTCACGCTCCGCGCGCGTCCTGATCATGGCCCGGTCGCCGGCGTCGGCAAGTTGGCCGATGCCGGTGCGACCCGTCAGCGCGCAGGGGGATGTTCTTGGCGACCTGCCGAACCCTAGGTTCGCCCGCGCAGGCGTTGGGCCCGGGCCCAGGCCGCGGTCACCTCGTGCGGGGGAATGTCGACGCGCTTGATCGGTAACAGCTGCCCGGACGCAGAGACGATCGCGGTCTCCTCACGGCGGCAGCGCGGACAGACGAACCTAACCTCATGCGGCTGCGCCGACCAGCTCGCGCGTTTGACGTTGGCCGCCATCGGCCAAGCCTCGCAATGCGAGCAAGACACGAGAAACCGGCCGGGATCGAGCGTACCCATCCATAGGACTCCGTGTCCTGCCCGCTTACTCCAATGACTATCCTGTAATGACTATCCTGTGTGATCGTTCCGGTGTCCCGGCACCGCCGAGCGAGCTCATAGCCACATAGGCTAGCGTGTCGTGCGCGACCTCGCCGGCATGCCTTGCTTTCAGTGCGCGCCGCGGAGGGTGCAGGAGGTGGTGCACGTGACCGTATTGCCATGGTCACACGACTTGCAGGCGGCAACGCACTGGTTCATGTCGCGGGGATTGTAGGAGCTGTAGTTCCGCAGCGCGCAGAGCGGTGTCGAGCCCGTGACGTCCTGCTCCTGGTTGCAGGCTGCCGTCAGAAGCGCAAACAAGATGACCGCAAGCAGACGCATGGGATGTCAACCATCGAACGAGCTACAGGCAATTTCGCATGGCGACCTTGCCCCAGGCATTCCCATCGCCGGGAGACGCAATGCGCGACTCCCCGCTTCCCATCAAGGATGCGTCTTAATTGTTAAGAACGGCTTGCGATCACGCGCGATCCTGCAAACGCAGGGATGCCGCGTCGTGCCTCGTTCCAATTGGAACCCTTAAGCCGTTTCAGGCCGCCGCCTTGGTCGCGATCGCCTGGCGCATGTCCACCGCAAGCTGGCGGTACTGCTCCCCGAGCTTCAGGTAAAACTCGCGCTTCTTGCTGTCGGTGGCGAGCTTGGCAATCAGCTCGCATTCGGCGGTGAGCGTCTCGAACCGCTCCAGCCTGTCCTCAAGTTCTGTCATCGGCGTATCCCCATTAAACGCCTCAAGGACAACTAACCTAAGCCCAGACATTAGGTCATTGCGAACATTGTTATAGGGTAGAATCAATTATTCGCGGGCGGACGGCTATTTGCTCTCCAACCGCCAAGCGCCGTTCCAATCGGCTGCCGGCGGGTTGGCCTCGAACTGTGCAATGCGGGCGAGCATGGCGCGCGACGGGCCGTCGCCGGGAGCGCTCTCCAGCGCCGCGTTGAACGCGCTGCGTGCCTCGTCGAAACGACACGCGCGATAGGCGGCAAGGCCTTCCGCATAGTACGCGCGCAGGCTCTCCTGCGGCGGATTGGGCGCGCCTGCCCTGCCCATCACCTCGAACACGGGCTGCGGCACGCTTTGGCCGACCACCGCGAGACGGTCGATCTCGCGCAATTCGAGGCGCGCGCCGATCGCCTCGGCGGTCGCCTGCGAGATCAGGATGCGGGTGCCGTAGACCTTGTTGGCGGCCTCCAGCCGCGAGGCGAGGTTCACCGCGTCGCCCATCACCGTAAAGCTCATCATCAGCTCGGAGCCGATGCTACCGGTCAGGACCTCGCCAGTGGCGATGCCGATGCGCAAATCGCACGGCACCGGCATGGCGCGGATGCCGAGCAGGTCCGGCAATTGCTTCTGCAACGCGGGCACTTCGTCGGCCATATCGATGGCGGTAAGCCCGGCGAGCAGCGCCTGCTCGTCCTCCTCGACGAAGGGCGGGCCCCAATAGGACATGATGGCGTCGCCGATATATTTGTCGATCACGCCACGGTTGTTCCGGATCGGAGCTGACATCACCGTGAAATAGTGGTTCATCACCTTGACCAGGCCGCGCGGGGTCATGCCCTCGCTCATCGAGGTGAAGCCGCTCATGTCAGAGAACATGATGGTCATCACCCGGCGCTGGCCGTCGATGGCAACCTCGGGCCGGTCGATCAGGCCCTGCACCACCTTGGGATCGATATAGCGGCCGAACGTCTCGCGGATGCGCTCGTTGTGGCGCAACTGCTCGATCATGCGGTTGAAGGCGGCCGCGAGCTCGCCGATCTCGTCCTGGGTCGAGACCGTGATGGCCTTGTCGAAGCGGCCCGCCTCGACCTCGCGAGTGCCGGCGAGCAGCAGCCGCACCGGGCGGGTGATGCCGCTACTGACCAGCAGCGCAAAGGCAAATCCGACCACCGCCGCAAGGACGGTGACGATGCCGGAAATGATGATCGCCTGCCGCTGGTGGCGGATCACCTGCGACGTAGAGACGAAAACCTGCTTCAGCATGTCGGCCCGGATCGCGTCGATCTTCTGGTTGAACTGGTCGCGCAGCGCGTCGATATGCTCCAGCGTATTGCGGGCTTCTGTCATCTGCTGGGCGTCGATCTGCTTGAGCAGCTTTGCGTGGTCCTCGTTCTGATCGCGGCGCAGCTCGATGACGGCGGTCTCGATCCGGGTCTCGATCCGGGCCAGCGCGGCATTGTCGGAAGGCGTCCTGGTATCGTCGATGATCGCGTTGATGTGCTTGCGCGCGCTCTCGGCCTCCTGCTCGATCTTGCGGTCAGCGTCCTCGAACTCGCGCAAGCGCGCCGCATAGGCCTCCTCGTCCGTTGGCGACTGCATCTTCATCATCACCATGCGCCGCAGCGCTACCGCCCGCTCCAGCGAACGGATATTGGCGCGCGCCAGATCTCCGTAGGCCGGGATGTAGCGGTTGGTCAGCTCGTCAAGGAGGATGCCGACCTGGCTGGACATCACCATCGACAGGATCGAGGTGACCAGCATCAGGACGATCAATCCGAGGGCGATGCCGACGATCTTGCGCCGGATCGACTGGTTGAAAAGCGGCATGAGGCGCGGGCAAAGGGGTGAAAGAAGGCTCGGGAACCCAATACACCGAATTTGGGCCCGGGAACACGCGCAATCTGGCCGTTCACGCGCCAAGAGCTGCCGCAACCGTCGCGCAAACCCTATTCGTTAACGAAGGTTAAGAGCTCTCCGTTTATCCTCCGTTGCGCAAGTTCCCGCGTTCCATCCGTATTTTGCCGCATTGTTGCGGCAGCGTGAGGAATGCGAAACGATGCCGTGTCATCGTTCTTGATGGGGTTTTGATTCTCGGCCGCATGTCGTCGCGGATTTTGGTTTGTGCTGGTTTCGCAGGGGGACCACGGAATGAACCAGTGCCTACGCTCGCTCGCGTGTGTGTTTGCCATGGCCGCTGTAGCCCTCCTTCCGACGGAGCTGGCAGCGAAGACCAAGTCATCAGCGCCGAAGAAGACGCATGAGGCCAAAACCGGCAAGCACCGTCATGCTGCATCCGGCAAGCACGGCAAACATGCCGAGGCCAGGCGCAAGTCGAAAAAGCAGGACGACGAGCCCGCGGACAAGCCCGCCCCGCCGCCGCTGACCGGCGACCTCGCCGCGCTCAAGGACGCGATCGACCTTGCACGCAAGGGCAAGACCGATGATGCGACCGCGGCGCGCGACCGCATCGCCGATCCCGCCGGACAAAAGCTCGCCGACTGGTTCATGCTGCGCCATTCCGAGAGCACGGCGGATTTCAAGCGCTACGCCGCCTTCCTCGCCGCCAATCCGGATTGGCCGAGCGCCGCGCTGCTGCGCCGGCGCGCCGAGGCGCGGCTGTGGCAGGAGAAGACCGATGCGGCCACCGTGCACGCCTTCACGATGGACCGGCCCACCAGTGCCAAGGGCGGTTTCGCGCTCGCCCGCGTGCTGCTCGCCGAAGGCGACAGCGACAGGGCCGCGCGTCTGGTGCGTGAGGCCTGGCGCTCGGAGGAACTGTCCGAGCACAGCGAGGAGGATTCCTACGCAGCGTTCCGCGACCTCCTGACCGCCGAGGATCATCGCGCCCGCATGGACAAGCGCCTTGGCGCCAAGGACTACGCCGGCGCAAGGCGTGCGGCCAAGCGGCTTGGCGAGGACGCGCTCGCGATCGTCAAGGCCTGCGCGGCGGTCAACGGCAAGGAGAACAAGGCCAAGGACTACCTCGAAGACGTCTCGGCCGATGCTCGCCGCGACCTCGGCTATGTCCTCTGCCGCGCGCAATGGCATCTCCAGAAGGACCGCATCGACGATGCGGCCGAGGTGATCCTCGCTGCGGCGCCCGACACCATGGCGGTGCAGGATACCGACGCCTGGTGGCGCGAGCGCCGCCTCCTGGCGCGAAAACTGCTCGACCAGGGCAAGTCCGGGACGGCCTATGATGTGGTGCGCGCCGCCGCGGTGCCGGCGATGGAGGTCTATCGCGTCGACTATCACTTCATGTGCGGCTGGATCGCGCTGCGCTATCTCGGCGATCCCAAGACCGCGATGATGCACTTTGCGGCGATCGACGAGGGCTCGCCCAATCCGCTCGCGCTATCGCGCGCCCATTACTGGCGCGGGCGCGCCGCCGAAGCCATGGGGGCCACAGCCGACGCGCGCATGAGCTACAGGGCCGCCGCGCGCTATCCAACCGCCTATTACGGCCAGCTCGCCCGTGCACGCCTCGGCCTCGAGGGAATCGAGCTGCGGGCGCCCTCGCCCGTGCTGGCCTCCGTCGGCGCGCCGGCCACGGACGAGCGCGTGCGCGCCGCCGACATGCTGTACGGCATCGGAGAGCGCGACACGGTGTATTACTACGCCGAGGATTTCGCCAAGGAGAGCACCGACGTCGCGGCGCTCGAAGCGCTCGGCGAGCTCGCCGGCCGGCGCAACGATGCGCGCGTCATGCTCGAGGTCGGCAAGTCGGCGCTGGCGCGCGGGCTGGCCCTGGACCATTACGCCTTCCCGACGATCGGCATTCCTGAACATAAGCAGGTCGCGCCCGCGATCGAGACCAGCGTGATCTATTCAGTGGCACGCACCGAGAGCTCGTTCAACCAGCGCGACAAGTCGGCCGCCAATGCCGTCGGGCTCATGCAGGTAACGCCCGAAGCCGGCCGCGATACAGCAAAGCGCTTCGGCGTGACCTATGACTGGGACAGGATGGTCTCCGATCCCGTCTACAACACGCAGATGGGTGCCGCCGAGCTCAGCGCGTTGCTGTCGGAATATCGCGGCAACCAGATCATGACCTTCGCCGGCTACAATGCCGGCCGCGGCCGGGTGCGCGAATGGGTGCAGGCCCACGGCGACCCCAGAGATCCCAAGATCGATCCGGTCGACTGGGTCGAGCGCATCCCGCTGTCGGAGACGCGCAACTACGTGCAGCGGGTGATGGAGAACGTGCTGGTTTACCGGGCCCGCTTCGAGGGCAGCGGTATGGTGGCCGGCAAGGACGTCCAGCGTGTCACGTCACAAGACGTGGGTGCGGCACCGACGGCATCGGCCGCAGCCCCCTCGCCCTAGGCCCGCACCGCCGGGGCTGGAGCGCGGCGCGAAGCTGGACGCGGTGACTGCGGCCGACGGCTCTGCGCGGCCGGCATCGTGGGGTCAGCCGTCACCTCCTTCCGTGGTCAGAAGGTCGTGCGCGCGCAGATAGGCTTCGGTCAGCGAGCGCGAGAGTGCGCCCATCTGCATCATCAAGCTCCAGGCCGAAATGGCCGTGAGCGCCGTGATCGCCTCGAGCGAACTGCGGAAGGGCCAGAATATCTCCATGGTTGCCTGCTGCCGGTAGCAGTCATAGTCGCAGTACCGCTCTTGCATGGAGGCATGCCGGAGGTAACTCGCGCCCAGCGGCCGGGCGCAGGCGCTACAGGTAGCGCCGAGGCGAGGTGTTTCCTGATTGACGAGCATGAATCTCAACGTCGTGCCCTCTCTTGCCGCCTCGACCGGTTCTCTCCTCAGGACGCCGCTCGCACACGCTCCCCGATCGGCGCCAACGCTTCGTGATGAAGCGCGTAGCATTCGTGGTCGCAGTAGGGCAGCAGCGTTCGGACGTCGCGCAAATAGCTGCCGCTGATCTCCTCGCAGCACCACAGACAGAACGTCTTGCGGAAAGGGGTCCTGCCGTTCACCAATACGAACCTCACGTGGCACCTCCCAGCGCGAAGCAATAGACCGTATCGACCAGGGAAGCGGACGGCGGCGGCGCGCAAAGATGGTTGCGGCCGTCGGGATTGTCCCTGTTTCGCTCGACTTTCTGGACCGGGATCAGGATGTATTTCCCGTCCTCCCGGCGCCGCGCGTAGATCTTGCCGTCGACATAGCGGATCTCGGTCGGGTAGCAATCCGCGCTGTTGCAGCAGCTCAGCACCGGATTGTCGGGCATGTGCCAGCTCGAATAAAACTTCTCGTGCAGAAGCTCGTCCTGAGGCGGATGGTGACGATGTGCAGCATCCGGTCCAACCTCGTCGGCCTTCACGCCCGTCATCAGGGGAAGCGGCAGCGCGATCGCCAGGAGGAGCTTGCCGACACGGTTCAACACGTAGCCTCCTGGTTCGGAAGTTTCCTGGTGACTGTCCCCGCGGCTGGTCCTTACGCCGCCTGGAACCGGAACAGCCAGCGGCGGTCGCGCTCACGGCGCGCCCTGAAGCGATCGAGACATTTCCGGGAGCAGAGCGGCGCTCGCCAGGAATAATACCGGATCAGGCCGAACTTCCCGCTGCAGACGGCGCAGCTTTTTGCGGCAGAAGGGCGCTCGGAGTGTTCGGGCTTATCGCACATGATCCTCTCCTCTTCGCCTCTGATGGGTGCCTCTGATGGTCCAGGCTCCCACGGGCGCTGATGCACGGTCATCACGTTCGTCAACGAAATGCGGCTTCTCAATCATGACCGGCCAGATCATCGGCAAGTCAGGCGCCGGCGAAGGCGAAGCTGGCCTCTTCGGTGCACGACACCGAGCTACTCGACGGTTCGTGCTTCGCGATCGACTCCACTGGATTGACGGTGAGACTAGTCCCCATGCGGCGGGCCGCTCAATTGTACGGAAGTAAATGCAGCGTATGACTAGGGTTGCGCGACCTATACATAGGTTTGTCCGGTAGTTTTCCGGAGTTTCGCCCGCGCGCAACGAGACGGCGCAAGCCTGGCAAGCTGCACGGAGGCCGCGAATTTCCGGTGCGGAAATCCCGCTTTGATCGGAATTGCCCCTGTTGGAGCAAAGTGCTCTACTCGCCCTGCCCCCAAGCGGGCCGGGACGCCTGCGATGATGCCTGGCCAGATCGCAAAATTAGGGAACTCGGCCGCGCAATTCCTGCTCGGCGGCCTTGCGGCGCTTCGATCTCTCGGCAATGCAGCGAAAGACGAGCCCGCGGCTGGAGAAGGCCGGCGGCAGGATAACGCCGACCTGCGCGACGCCGTAAAGCAATGGCGACAGGTGTTCGAGCACAATCCGGTCATGTACTTCATGGTCGATCCCGCCGGAACGGTGCTCAACGTGAATCCATTTGGCGCCGCGCAACTAGGCTACACCGCGGCCGAGCTGACCGGCCAATCCGTGCTGAACGTCTTCTTCGAAGAGGACCGCGATTTCGTCCGTCGCTGTGTCGGGCTGTGCCTGGAAACCGTGGACCAGTCGCACACCTGGGAGATTCGCAAGATCCGGAAGGACGGCTCGGTTCTCTGGGTCCGTGAAAACGCCAAGGCCATGCTGCGCGGCGACGGTACGCCCCTCGTGCTGGTCGCCTGCGAGAACATCACCCAGCGCAAGGAGGCGGAGGATGCGCTGCGACAGAGCGAGGCCTACCTTGCCCAAGCTCAGGAATTGAGCCGCACCGGCAGCTTCGGCTTGAGTCTGGCAACCCGCGAGGCCGTCTGGTCCAGGGAGACCTTTCGCATCTTCCAATGTGACCCGGAGGTGAGGCCGACCCTGGATTTCGTTTTCCAGCGCATCCATCCGGAAGATCGCGATGCGGTCAGCAAGACCCTCGATCGCGCCTTCCGCGACGTGGAGGATTTCGACCATGAATATCGCCTGCTGATGCCCGATGGATCAATCAAATATCTCCATTCCGTGGCGCGCGCGGTGAGACATGGATCCGGGTACATCGAGTTTGTCGGAGCCGTCACTGACGTCACGACTGCAAAGGAAGCGGAACAGAGGTTGCGCCGCAGCGAGGCCTATTTGACCGAAGCCCAGCGCCTCAGCCATACCAGCAGCTGGGCCTGGGACGTGCGTCGCCAGGAGTTCGCTTACCGATCGGCCGAACTCTACCGCTTGTTTGGATTCGACCCGGACCAGATCGATCTGTCGGCACGGGCTTTCCAACAGCGGATCCTCGCCGAAGACTTTGGCCGGATTGTCGATATGGAACGTCAGGCAATCCAGCAAAAGCAGCCTTTCGAAGTTGATTTTCGGATTATGCGTCCGGACGGTTCGGTAAGACACGTTCATACGGAGGGGCATCCCGTCATCGGCGGGGACGGCGATGTGATGGAAATCATCGGCACCCACGTGGACGTCACCGAGCAGTTTGCTGCAAAACAAGCGCTGCGAAAGGCCTTTGACGAACTCAAGCAATCCGAGCAGCGATTCCGCGACTATGCCGAAACCGCATCGGACTGGTTTTGGGAGACCGGGCCGGACCACCGTATCACACGGATCTCGGAACATGCCGATACGGCCGGTGCCGTGCCCACGGGCGTGATCGGTCTCGCCCGTTGGGACATTCCGCCCGACGCCGAGCTCGAGCCCGAGAAGTGGGAGCGGCATCGCGCGACGCTCGATGCCCATCTTCCGTTTCGCGACCTGGTGTACCGAAGCAAGGATCGCAACGGATCTCCAATCTACGTGCGCACCAGCGGCAAGCCCTTGCACGATGCGAACGGCAGCTTTCTCGGCTATCGTGGCGTCAGCAGCGACGTGACGGCGGCGATCCGTGCCGAGCAGGCCGAAGAAGCACTGCGCAAAGCGCAAGCCGAGCTTGCTCACATCACGCGCGTCACGATGCTCGGCGAACTCGCGGCCTCGATTGCCCACGAGATCAATCAACCCTTAGCCGCCGTGATCTCCAATGCGGATGCCTGCATCGGATGGATCGACCGCGAGCCGGTCGAACTGAATGCCGCGCGCCGTTCCGTGGAATGGATCGTCGAGGACGCCAATCGCGCCAGCGAGGTGATCCGCCGGATCAGAGCGCTTGCCAAGAAGACCGAGATCGAGATGGCTCCACTCGACATGAACCAGCTCGTCAGGGAGACCGTGGCGCTCGTTCGGCGCGAGCTTGCCACCCATGCTGTGTCGGTGCGAATGGAGCTGGCGTCCGCCCTGCCCCGGGTTTGCGGCGACCGGATCCAGCTGCAGCAGGTGCTGATCAATCTGGTCATGAACGGGATTGAAGCCATGCACGCCAATGTGGAACGCCCGCGCGAGCTTGCGATCCGCTCCAGCCAGGTGAGCGAGCACGGCGAAGGCCGCATGCTCGTGACCGTGACAGATCGCGGAGTTGGCCTTGGCAACGGCGCGACGGAGCGCATCTTCACACCTTTCTTCACGACAAAGCCGAGCGGCCTGGGGATGGGACTGTCGATCTGCCGATCGATCATCGAGGCTCACGCGGGCCGGCTCTCGGCCTTCCCCAATGACGGGAGCGGTGCAACATTCCAGATTGCCCTGCCCTTGCCGACCGAGAACACGTCGTGACCGACCTTCCCAAGGCCGCGACGGCGCGGACAAGCGTCGACGATGCGATCGTCTTGATCGTCGATGACGATCCATCGATGCGCCGTGCGCTCACGAACCTCTTTCAATCCGTCGGCCTCAGGGTCGAGGCTTTCGGCTCCGCGGCGGAGATCATGGAAGCCAAGCCACCGGCGGTCCCCAGCTGCCTTGTGCTCGACATCCGCCTGCCGGGCTCGAGCGGATTTGACCTGCAGTCGGACCTCGCGAAGGCGAACATTCACACGCCCATTATCTTCATCACCGGTCATGGCGATATTCCGATGACCGTCAGGGCCATGAAGAGCGGCGCCATCGATTTTCTGACCAAGCCGGTGCGCGACCAGGACATGCTGGATGCGGTTCAGGCGGCGATCGAACGGGATCGCAGGCGGCGCAATATCGAGGAGTCGGTCGCGGGAGTGCGGTCCCGCTTCGAGGGTTTGAGCGCGCGCCAGCGCGACATCCTCATCCTGGTGGCGTCCGGTCTGATGAACAAGCAAGTCGCTGCCGAGCTCGGATTGGCAGAGATTACCGTCAAGATCTATCGCGGACAGATCATGCGGAAAATGGGCGCCAAGTCGTTGGCCGACCTCGTCAGAATGGTGGAGGCGCTCGGAATCTCACGCCCGGGGGGAAAGGTGCAAACCTAAGTATGCTTTTCAAGCTCGCTCCAAGAGCCCACCTTCCGCCAGGTGCGGCACCGTGATCGGCGGCTCCCCGATCAGGAGCGATCATCTTGTCAATCCCCTCGGCTATTTCCGTCATTGACGATGATCGATCAGTCCGCCTTGCGACGAACAATCTGCTGACGTCGCGGGGATACACGGTCAACATCTTTCGCTCCGCTGACGAATTTCTTCAATCGGCCGAACTGAAGACAACGTCCTGCGTGATCGCGGATGTGCAGATGGCGGTCATGGGCGGCGTTGAGCTCTTGATGCACATGCGCAGCCTCGGTCATCACACGCCGTTCATCTTCATGACGGCCTTTCCCGACGATGCCGTGCGCGACCGCGCGCTGAAGGCGGGCGCTATCTGCTTTCTCGCGAAGCCCTTCTCCACGCCGGCTCTGCTTGAATGTCTGCGTATGGCTCTGTCCGGCTCCGATAAAACCGAGACGTGATACGCCGGCGCCGAGCCCCGGCGATAAGGCGCTCAATCCACCGTGATGTTGGCGGCCTTGATGATCGGCCACCATTTTGCGATCTCGGCCTTCTGGCGCGCGCCGAGGGCTTCGGGCGTGAGCTGATCCTGCGGCGTCATCTCCAGGCCCTGGCCCTCGAGCTGCTTCTTCACGGCAGGATCGTTCAGCGCTTCTACGGCCGCCGCATTGAGCTTGGTGACGATCTCCTTCGGCGTGCCCTTCGGCACCCACAGGCCCGACCACAGCGTCATGTTGAAGCCCTTCAGGCCCGCTTCATCCGCGGTCGGGATGTCGGGCGCCGAAGCCAGGCGCTTGTCGTCGGTGATGGCGTAGGCGCGGATGGTGCCGGCCCGCACCTGGTTGATGGAGTTGGAGGTCTGGTCGACGATGACATCGATCTGGCCGGCGATCAGATCGTTCAGTGCGGGCGCGGTGCCGCGATACGGCACGTACTGCAGCTTGATGCCGGAGATGCTCTCGAAATAGACGCCGGCGATGTGGCTGCCGGAGCCGGCGCCAGCCGTGCCGGCCGTCGGCGGCGACGGCCGCGATTTCAGCCAAGCCAGCAGCTCCTTCAGCGAGGTTGCGGGCACCGCGTTCTTGCTGACCACGATCATCGGGTTGCTCGGCAGCAGCACCACCGGCTCGAGATCGGAGACGAGATCGTAATTGAGCTTGTAGACGGCGCCGTTGGCGACGTGGGTGCCGAGATGGCCGAAGGAGATGGTGTAGCCGTCCGGCGGCGAGTGCACGGCGCGCCCCACCCCGATCGAGCCGCCGGCGCCGGTGACGTTCTCGATCACCAAGGGCTGGCCGAGCGAGGTGCGCATGCGCTCGGCGAGCACGCGCGCCATTGCATCCGACGGACCGCCAGCTGCGAAGGGCACGATGATGGTGATGGGATGCGACGGATAATCGTCGGCGCGCACGGCGCCCGTGAACGCGACAATGCCGATCAGCGCAGCCCAGACGGCCTTGTTCATTGTGTTCTCCCCGGCGATGTCGTTTTTGCTTTTATCTCTTCCCGCGTACGGGAAGAGAGGTCGTTCGTGAAGAGATGAAATGACGCGCTAGAACTGTGTGTAGTCGATCGGCTTGTGGCGATCGAGCGTGCGGGTGACCGGCGGCAGCGGGTATTTCAGGCCGGTCGCGCAGTTGAACAGCATCACGCGGTCGGTCTTGCTGACGCGGCCGTCGGCGAGGCTGTCCTTGTAGGCGGCATAGGTCGCGGCGCCCTCCGGGCACAGCAACAGCCCCTCCTCGCGCGCCACTTCGTTCAGCGCCGCCGAGATCTTGTCGTCGTCGACCGCGATGGCAAATCCCTTGCTCTGCCGCACCGCGCGCAAAATCAGGAAGTCGCCGATCGCCTGCGGCACGCGGATGCCGGACGCGATGGTGTGGGCATCCTCCCAGCGCGTGGCGTGCTCGGTGCCGGCCTCATAGGCGCGCACCATCGGCGCACAGCCCGAAGCCTGCACCGCGACCATGCGCGGGCGCTTCGAGCCGATGAAGCCGATCTTCTCCAGCTCGTCGAAGGCCTTCCACATACCGATCAGGCCGGTGCCGCCGCCGGTCGGATAGAAGATCACGTCGGGCACGTCCCAGCCGAGCTGCTCGGCGAGCTCGAGACCCATCGTCTTCTTGCCTTCGATGCGGTACGGCTCTTTCAAGGTCGAGGTGTCGAACCAGCCCACTTTTGCTTTGCCCTCGCCAACGATCTTGCCGCAATCGTCGATATAGCCGTTGACGCGATAAACGGTCGCGCCCTGCAGCTCGATCTCACTGACATTCACCTCGGGCGTATCGGCCGGGCAGAAGATCGTGGTCTTGATGCCGCAGGAGGTTGCATAGGCCGCGAGCGCCGCACCGGCGTTGCCGTTGGTCGGCATCGCCATATGCTTGATGCCGAGCGCCTTGCCCATCGACACCGCCATCACGAGGCCGCGCGCCTTGAACGAGCCGGTCGGCAGCCGACCCTCGTCCTTCACGATGATCTCGCCGCCGCCGAGCTTCTGGCCGAGCTTGGGCAGCCGGATCAGCGGCGTGGTGACTTCGCCGAGCGAGACGATGTCCTTGCATTTGCGCACCGGCAGCAGCTCGCGATAGCGCCACATGTCGGCGGGACGCTCGCTAAGCGCGTCCTTGGTCAGCGCCTTCTTCACACCGGCGAGGTCGTAGCGCACCAGCAGCGGCTTGCCGGCCTTGGAAAGGTTGTGGACCTGGTCGGCGGCATAATGATCGCCTTCCATCGCGCATTCCAGATGCGTGACGAAGGTCGGGCGCTCGATGGTCAGATTGTCGTTGTCATGCATGGGTGATTTCCTTCTTATTTTGCAAACGGCTCTCGCCGCTCGTCATTGCGAGCGGTGGGCGGCGATGGCGCCCCTCAAATATTCAGCACTCGCCCATAAGCATCCAGCACGGCTTCCTTCATCATTTCCGACAGGGTCGGATGCGGGAACACCGTGTGCATCAGCTCTTCTTCCGTCGTCTCCAGATTCATGGCAACGACGTAGCCTTGGATCAGCTCGGTCACTTCAGCGCCGACCATGTGGGCACCGAGCAGCTGGCCAGTCTTCTTGTCGAAGATGACCTTGACCAGGCCCTGATCCTCGCCAAGCGCGATGGCCTTGCCGTTGCCGACGAACGGGAAGCGGCCGACGCGGATCTCACGGCCGTTTTCCTTGGCCTTGGCTTCGGTGAGACCGACGGAGGCAACCTGCGGCTGGCAATAGGTGCAACCCGGGATCAGGTTCTTGTCCATGGGGTGCGGATGCAGGCCCTTGATCGCCTCGACGCAGATCACGCCTTCATGCTCGGCCTTGTGCGCGAGCATCGGGGGGCCGGCGACATCGCCGATGGCATAGATGCCGGGGACGTTGGTCTTACCGTAGCCGTCGATCACGATGCAGCCGCGGTCGGTTTTGACGCCAAGCTTTTCGAGCCCGAGATTTTCGATATTGCCGACCACGCCGACCGCCGAGATCACGCGCTCGAACTCGGTCGTGGCCGGCTTGCCCTTGCCGTCATCAATCGTGGCGACGACGCTGTCGGCCTTCTTCTCGAGCTTGGTCACCTTGGTCGAGGACATGATCTTGATGCCCTGCTTCTCCAGGCGCTTGCGGGCGAGGCCTGCGATCTCGGCGTCCTCGACGGGAAGGATCTGAGGCAGCACCTCGACGACGGTGACGTCAGAACCCATGGTGTGGAAGAACGAGGCGAACTCGATGCCGATCGCGCCCGAGCCGACCACCAGCAGCGACTTCGGCATCTTCTCCGGCACCATCGCCTCGAAATAGGTCCAGATCAGCTTCTTGTCGGGCTCGAGCCCCGGCAGCACGCGCGGACGCGCGCCGGTCGCGACGATGATGTGCTTGGCCTGGTAGCTCCCCTCGCCGAGGGTCCCCTTCGGTGCCTCGACGTCGGACTTCTTCACGGTGACGTTGCCGGGGGCATCGATCGAGGCGGCGCCCCAGATCACGTTCACCTTGTTCTTCTTCATCAGGAAGCCGACGCCGTCGTTCAGCCGCTTGGAGACGCCGCGCGAACGCTGCACCACCGCCTTCGGATCGAACGACACCTTCTCAGCTGACAGGCCGTAATCCTTGGCATGCTGCATGTAGTGGTAGATCTCGGCGGAGCGTAGCAGCGCCTTGGTCGGGATGCAGCCCCAATTCAGACAGATGCCACCGAGATAGGCTTTCTCGACGATCGCGGTCTTGAGACCGAGCTGGGCGGCGCGGATCGCGGTGACATAGCCGCCGGGACCGGAGCCGATGATGATGACGTCGAAGGATGTGTCGGCCATTGCGGCTCCCATTCAACTTAAATTCGTAGGGTGGGCAAAGCGAAGCGTGCCCACCGCCGTCTAACGCTATGAAATAAGGTGGGCACGGCGCCTTGCGCCTTTGCCCACCCTACGTATCCACCGTTCTCGGCTCACACCATCATCATGACGGGATTTTCGATCAGCTGCTTGAAGGCGCCGATCAGCTCGGCGCCGAGCGCACCGTCGATGGCGCGGTGATCGCAGGACAGCGTCACGCTCATCATGTTCGCGATCTCGATCTTGCCGCCGCGCACGACGGGCCGCTCCTCGCTGGTGCCGACCGCCAAAATGGTGGCGTGCGGCGGATTGATCACGGCGGTGAAGTGGCTGATGCCGAACATGCCGAGGTTGGAGACGGCCGTGGTGCCGCCCTGGTACTCTTCCGGCTTCAGTTTGCGCGAGCGGGCGCGCGCGGCGAAATCCTTCATCTCGTTGGAGATGGTGGAGAGCGTCTTGGTCTCGGCCTTGCGGATGATCGGCGTGATCAGGCCGCCGGGCATCGCCACCGCGACGCCGACGTCGGAATGATGATGCTTGACCATGCCGCTTTCGGTCCAGCTCACATTGCAGTTCGGAATCTTCTGGAGCGCGACCGCCATCGCCTTGATGACGAAGTCGTTGACCGAGATCTTGTAGAGCGGCTTCTTCTCCTTGTCCTTCGGAGCAGCCGCATTGATCTCCTCGCGCGCGGCGAGCAGCTTGCCGATGTCGCAGTCGATGGTCAGGTAGAAGTGCGGGACGTTCTGGATCGAGGCGGTCAGGCGTTGCGCGATGGTGCGGCGCATGCCGTCATGCGGGACGACCTCGTAGGAGCCAGGCTCGAATAGCGACAGGATCTGCTTGTCGGACATGGTCGGCGCGATCGAGGGTACACCGGACGGCGCCGCGGCGGGTGCCTTGAGACCCTTGCCGGACTTGGCCTGCTCGACGTCGCGCGCAACGACGCGGCCGTGCGGACCGGTGCCGATGACCATGCCGACATCGATGCCAACTTCCTTGGCGATGCGGCGCGCCAGCGGCGAGGAGAACACGCGGCCGCCCTGGCCGTTGCTCTGCGCAGCCGGTGCAGCAGCGGCCTGCGGCGCCGAAGCAGCGGCAGCAGGCGGCGGAGCCTTGGGGGCGGCAGGCGCAGGAGCGGCAGCCGGTGCAGCAGCGGCTTTCGGAGGCGCGGCCGACGCGCTGGGCTTGGCGGCACCAGCGGCCTTCACGTCCTCGCCTTCGCCGGCGAGCACCGCGATCACGTCGTTGACCGGGACGTCCTGCGTGCCCTCGGGCACGAGGATCCTGGCGATCGTGCCCTCGTCGATGGCCTCGACCTCCATGGTCGCCTTGTCGGTCTCGATCTCGGCGATGATATCGCCGGATTTGACCTTGTCGCCTTCCTTCTTCAGCCACTTGGCGAGGTTGCCCTTCTCCATCGTCGGCGAAAGAGCGGGCATCAGGATGTTGATGGGCATGCTGACCTCAAGAAGAATTTTGCAAAACGTCGTCTCCGACAGCGAAGACGAACAGACCAGGTTTAGTTGCCGATGTCGCCCTGCCACAGGCGCTCATTGGCAGGGATGGAACGCCAATTCTTCATCATGGCGATGGAGCGGTCGTCGGCAAGGTCGAGCCAGGGGATTCCGAACTTGTCGAGAATATCCTTGGAGCCCTCGAAGGTGACGGATTCCCCGATCACCACCAGCTGAACCTTGAACAAGGCGAGCGCGCCGGCACACATCGAGCACGGCGACAACGTGGTGTACATGACGGTGTCATGGAACGAGATCGCACCGGCTTCGCGCAGGCAGCTCATCTCGCCATGAAGGATCGGGTTGTTCTCCTGCACGCGGTTGTTATGACCGCGGGCGATGATCTTGTTGTCGCGCGTCAGCACGGCGCCGATCGGCAGGCCGCCTTGCGCAATCGAGGCTTCCGCTTCGCGGATCGCCTCCAGCATGAGATCGTAATGGTGGGATTCGATCGCCACGGTCAGTGTCCCTTTCCGCGCGGGGTCGTGGTGCCGGTGTCGGTGGGACGTTCGATTTCCGCCTGGAACATCTCGAGGATCCGGTTCATCGCGTCTTCCTCGGTGTATTCGCTCTCGCGCGCATAGGCGCGCGCGGCGTGACGAGCGAGATCGACGAGCAGCAGGCCCCACATGTCGGGCTCTTCGAAGGCGCGCTGGAACGCCATCGACAGCCCGCCATCCAGCACGAACACGCGCAGGATCTCGACCGCGTCGTCGCGGGCGAGGACGTCGGGCGGCAATGGCTGCTCCTTCGGGCCCGCCATGGCCTACCTGTAGCAGACAGCTTTGGCGGCCTCGACCACTTCAGCCGCCGAGGGCAGCGCAAGCTTCTCCAGGTTTGCCGCATAGGGCATCGGCACGTCCTTGCCGGTGACGCGGGCGACCGGCGCATCCAGATAGTCGAAGGCGTTCTCCATGATGCGCGCAGCGATCTCGGCGCCGACGCCGCTCTGGGCCCAGCCCTCCTCCACCGTGACGGCACGGCCCGTCTTCTTGACAGAGTTGATGATCGTCTCGGTGTCCATCGGGCGCAGCGTGCGCAAATCGATCACCTCGGCCTCGATGCCCTCCTTGGCGAGCTCGTCGGCGGCCTTGAGCGCATAGGACATGCCGTTCGACCAGGAGATGATCGTGACATGGCTGCCCGAGCGTACGATCCGCGCCTTGCCGATCGGGATCACGAAGTCGTCGAGCTTCGGCACTTCACCGGTGTGGCCGTAGAGCATCTCGTTCTCGAGGAAGATCACCGGATTGGGATCGCGGATCGCGGCCTTGAGCAGACCCTTGTAGTCGGCGGCCGAGAACGGCGCGACCACCTTGAGACCCGGAATGTTCGAGTACCAGGACGCGTAATCCTGGCTGTGCTGGGCGGCGACGCGCGCAGCCGCGCCGTTCGGTCCGCGGAACACGATTGAGCAGCCCATCTGTCCGCCGGACATATAGAGCGTCTTGGCCGCAGAGTTGATGATCTGGTCGATCGCCTGCATGGCGAAGTTGAAGGTCATGAACTCGACGATCGGCTTCAGGCCGGTCATGGCCGCGCCGACCCCGACACCGGCAAAGCCATGCTCGGTGATCGGGGTGTCGATGACACGCCTGGCGCCGAATTCCTGGAGCAGGCCCTGGGTGACCTTGTAGGCGCCCTGATATTCGGCGACCTCCTCGCCCATCACGAAGACGTCGGCGTCGCGGCGCATCTCTTCGGCCATGGCGTCGCGCAGCGCTTCGCGGATGGTCTGCGTCACCATCTCGGTGCCGGCAGGCACTTCGGGATCTGGCTCGGCGACGGCCTGCGGCGCAGGCGCGGCCTTTGGCGCGGGCGCTTCGGCCTTGGCAGCGGCGGGAGGTGCGGATTCCGCAGCCTTCTCCTGCTTGGCCGGCGCGGGCGCCTTGGCCAGATCGGCGGCACTCTCGCCGTCGGCGAGGATGGTCGCGATCGGCGTGTTGACGGCGACGTCGGCGGTGCCCTCGGGGATCAGGATCTTGCCGAGCGTGCCCTCATCGGTCGCCTCGACCTCCATGGTGGCCTTGTCGGTCTCGATCTCGGCGATCACGTCGCCGGACTTGATCGTCTCGCCCTCTTTTTTCAGCCATTTGGCAAGGTTGCCCTTTTCCATCGTGGGCGACAACGCGGGCATCAGCACTTGAATTGGCATATCTTCTCCAAAAGAAAGCTTGCGCGCGTTTCAGCGGTAAACGTCGGTCCAGAGCTCGGCGGCATCCGGCTCGGGATCGTGCTGGGCAAAGTCGGCGGACGCGTTGACGATGTCGCGCACTCCGGCGTCGATCGCCTTGAGGTCGGCCTCGCTGACCTTGGCCGCGAGCAGTCGGTTGCGCACCTGCTCGATCGGATCCTGGTCGTGGCGAACCTTCTCGACCTCCTCGCGCGTGCGGTACTTGGCAGGATCGGACATCGAGTGGCCGCGATAGCGGTACGTCTGCATCTCCAGGATCATCGGGCCCTTGCCGGAGCGGCACCAGGCGGCAGCTTCATCAGCCGCAGCCTTGACCGCGCGGACGTCCATGCCGTCAACCTGCATTCCGGGGATGTTGAAAGAGGCGCCGCGCTTGGAGAAATCCTGCTGCGCGGAGGCGCGCGAGACCGAGGTGCCCATGGCGTAGCGGTTGTTCTCGATGACGAAGATCACCGGCAGCTTCCAGAGCTCCGCCATGTTGAAGCTCTCATAGACCTGGCCCTGGTTGGCCGCGCCGTCGCCGAAATAGGTGACGCTGACATTGCCATTGCTGCGATAATTGTTGGCGAAGGCGAGACCGGTGCCGAGCGAGACCTGGGCGCCGACGATGCCGTGGCCGCCGTAAAAGTGCTTCTCCTTGCTGAACATGTGCATGGAGCCGCCCTTGCCCTTGGAATAGCCGCCGCGGCGGCCGGTGAGCTCGGCCATCACGCCGTTGGCTTCCATGCCGGTGGCAAGCATATGTCCGTGATCGCGATAGCCGGTGATGACCTGATCGCCCTGCTTCAGGGCCATCTGCATGCCGACCACCACGGCCTCCTGGCCGATATAAAGGTGGCAGAAGCCGCCGATCGCGCCCATGCCGTAGAGCTGACCGGCCTTTTCCTCGAATCGCCGGATCAGCAACATGTCGCGGAGCGCCTTCAGCTCCTGCTCCCTGGTGAACTCCGGGGGCGAACCGCCGTCGGTCTTGTCTTGTGGGCTGCTTGCGGCGGCTTTCTTGGGGGCGGCCATGGGAATTCCGGGTCAGAGAAAACTAAGCCCTCTCTAACCCAACTCAATCGCGTGTGAAAGCACCGCAGCGACATGGCACGACTTTCATTATGCCGCACTGCAACGTGGCCGAAATTTTGCAAAATCTTTGGGCTTGATCAGGCAACATTCGGCTTTGGCAATGCTCGGCTCACCAGCCGAGCTCTCGCAAATACGTTGCGCGGGCGGCAACGCCGGTGTGTGTGAAGTCGGTGAAGACCCCGTCGACGCCGAGACGGAAAAATTTGAGATATTCCTGGGCCGGATCGGCGTGATAGTCGGCCGCGAGATATTTCTTCTCATTCCGGAACGTGAAGACGTGGACGAATAGGCCGAGCTTGTGCGCGTCGGCGATCAGACTGGTTGCCTCCTGCGTCGATGCCTCCGGCGTCGAGGCCTTATAGGGCGTGCCGTCGGCATTGCTGTCCTTCCACGGCGCGATCTTGAGCGGAACGATATAGGCCTTCCACGGGCCGATGCCGTCGGCATAGGTCTTGATCTCGGCGAGGCCCACCGGGGTCAGCATCGCATCGTACAGGCGCGCGTCACCGGCCACCGTCCAGTCGAACGGACGGGAGTTGGTGATGTTGTTGAGCAGGACCTTGCCGGTCTTGAAGTCGATGCCGTTGCCGTCGATGAGCTGAACCTGCCGCGTCTCCAGGCCATGGCTGCGCATATATTTCAGGCTGCCGGGCTCGAAACTCTGGACCAGGATCGGCGCGTCCTTGGTGTTGAGGCCGTTGTCCTTGATGATCTTGATTAGGGCATCCTCGAGTGGATGGCTGCCCGGCGCGCCGCAGCCGTTGGCGATGGCCTGCGCATTGTTCCAGGTCGGGTTCTTGGTTTCCGGATAGACCAGGATGGGACGCCCGGTCTCCTTGCTCTTGGCCTTGGCGATATCGAGGATGTCCTGGAAGCTGATAACCGGGAATTTGCCGTTGAACACCTTCGGCCGCTCATTGGCTGCATCGTAAGTGGTGCCCCCGATCCACTGCTTCAGCTCGGCCATGGTGAAGTCGGTGATCGACCAGTCGTTGGTGTGATCTTCGCCGTCGACGATCAATGACTTCAGCACCGATTTGGGATCGGCCGGATCGGTGAGATCGACGAGGTAGTCGGCGGGCCCGTTGGTGGGAGAAGGCGCCTTGACACGCACGCCGGGCACCGTGCGCTTGCGGGCCGCGACTGCCGCATTGGTCTTCGCCACCTCGGCCACGTCAGTGTTATCCGCGAGCCAGGGGTTGTGACGCGCGACCAGGACGCAGTCCTTGGTCAGGTGCAGGTCCTCTTCGAGCGCGTCGGTTCCGAGCGCCGCGGCGAGGTCATACGAGGCCTCGGTCTCTTCGGGCACTAGCCCCGGCACGCCGCGATGGCCGAGGATCAGCGGCGCCTTTCCGTCAACAGTCAGGAAGGGTTTTGCGCCTGATGGCGACGAGGCGGTCTGTGCATATGCCATCGACAGCGGCAGGAATGCCGCGCTGAACAGCATCGCTCCAATACGCAGCGTCCGTCGGGAACGATCGTTCGTCATGACAAGCCTCCATCTTCGCGGCAACGCATCAATGCCGGGCTTGCTGTCTTGTCTTAAGACTCTGACATGCGGATGACGGCGGAAGGCAAGCGATTCAGTTCTGCGGGATCATCCGAACGAGATCGTGCGGATTGACATAGTCGAGCTGGAACCGCGCCCGCTCATCCAGCATGTCAGGATCGATCTTCTCAGTGCGCAGCAGCGAGACGCGCTGCTCGCTCCGGGCGCGCTCGCGCTTGAGCTGGGCGAGCTCGCTGGTCAGCGCGATGATCTCCTGGTCGAGCTCCTGGCGGGCGTTGAGGCCGTATTTGCCGGTATAGGCGTTGACGCCGAAATAGCCGACGATGGCGGCCGCCATCGCATAGAGGGCGAGACCGGTCAGGACCGATTTGAGGCGGGCGCGAGAGACCATTTTGGCAAGATGGGGCAGCTTGGTTAAGGGAGTGCTAATCTTCCCTTTCCCGTATTACGGACCCGTCATGCCCGGGTTTATCCTTGGTTTATCCCGGACATGACGGAGGCTCGAACCGTATCAGCCGTGATGCTTGGCAACGTGCGCGGCGAACGCGTCGATGTAGGCCTGGAGCACGGGCTTGAGCGACTCCTTGACCAGATTGCCCTCGGCATCAAAAGCGTCGCCGACCGCATTCAGATAGATCTCGGGCTGCTGCAGGATCGGGCCGGCAATGCCCGGCAGGATGTTCTGGAGCGTCTTGGCGGCGCTGACGCCACCGAGCGGGCCCGGCGAGTTGGAGATGATACCGACAGGCTTGCCGTTGAACGAGCTCTTGCCATAGGGCCGTGAGGCGACATCGATAGCGTTCTTCAGCACGCCCGGGATGGCGCGATTGTATTCCGGCGTGACAAAGATGACGCCGTCGGACTTCTGCAGCTTCTCGCGGAAAGCCAGCCAGTCGGCCGGCGGCGCGCTTTCGAGATCCTGGTTGAAGAACGAGATGCCCCCGAGCGTCACGACCTCGAGCTTGAGAGATGCCGGCGCGAGCTTGGTCAGCGCATTGGCGATCTTCCGAGAGAAGCTGTCCTTGCGCAGGCTGCCGGCGATCACGACGATATTGTAGGCCATGGGTTGTCCTTGAGATCTGGAGCGAGAGTTCCGCGGCAGCACTTAAGCGATCCGGACTGATGGATGCAAGTGCATGAACCGACCCGATTTGGAAACGCTGAGTTTCTTGAAAGCAGATGGTCGTCCAAAACAACCGGGCCGCCAAGCGGCGGCCCGATCTTTCGTGCAAATCTGCAAACGGGATCAGATCGTCGGATTCCACGCCGACGGGATCAGGCGATACCTGGCGCCGTCCTTCTCGACATGGCCGACCGAGGGGAAGGTGAAGTGGAAGCCGACCACGGTCGCCTTCTCGGCTGCCGCCATGTCGTAGAACTTGTGGCGGGTCTCCTGCGCCAGCGCGCCGTCGGTGTCGAATGCCACGTGCCAGTCCGGATTGCGCAAGAAAAGCTCGGGAATGTTGGTGACGTCGGACTGGATCAGCACCTTCTTGTCGCCCGAGGCGACCGCGAACGAAGTGTGACCGGGCGTGTGGCCGGGCGTCGCGATCGAGGTGATTCCGGGCGCGACCTCCTTGCCCCATTCATACTTCGTCACCTTGGACTCGATGCCGGCGAAGGTCTTCTTCACGTTGGCGAAGTAGTTCTTCATCATGTCGCTGGATTGCGCCTTGGCGGCGTTGTCCTCGCTGGTCCAGAACTCCCAATCCTTCACCGGCACCATGATCTCGGCATTCGGGAACGCGAGCGAGCCGTCGGCCAGGCGGATGCCGTTGGTGTGGTCGGGATGCAGGTGCGACAGCAGCACGATGTCGATGCTCTTCGGATCGACGCCGGCGGCCTGCAGGTTTTGCAGGGTGCGGCCGACCGCGCCCTTGCTGGGCTCCAGATTGGCGACGCCGTTGCCGGTATCGATCAGCACGAGCTTGGAGCCGGTGTTGATGAGCTGCGGATTGAACGGTACCGTGACCATGCCCTTCGGCATGTAGGCGGCGTCGGCAGCGGCGAGCGCTTCCTCCTTCGGAATGTTGGCGACGAACTTGTCCGGCATCGGGAAGCTGCGCGCGCCGTCATTGATCGAGGTGCACTCGAAGCTGCCGACCTTGTAGCGGTAGAAGCCCGGCGCCTGCGCGCCGGCTTGCGGCACCGCGGCATTGGTTGCGATTGGTCGCAATCCCGTGACGGCGGCCGCGCCGACTGCAGCGGCGCCTGCAAGCAGATGACGGCGATTGAGATCGGTCATGGAGATGTCCCCTTCTGAGCGCGTTACGGTTTTTCCGCTTTCAACGCGGCGGAATAATCTCCCGCTGCGCTCAGAAGGCAAGACCTCTTTTAGGTAACCTGCCGTCGCCGATCACGAAGATTTATTCGGATTGATGAGGAATTTTTCGCCGGTGGCACGTTTGGCGTACACCGCGATATTGGCGGGATCGAGCGCCTCCTGCAGCGACACCACCTTGGTGTAGTGGCTGGCAAAGGTGGTCTTTAATTCGCTCACGACGCGCTGACGCAGCCGTCCGATGTCGGCAGGTCCGATCTTCTGCAGGAACGGAGTCAAGAGCCAACCGCCAACGCCCCAAGCCATGCCGAAGCCGCGCGGCAGCTCGATCGGACGGATATCGAGCGCGCCGTAGACGTAAACCTGCTTGTGCACGCTGGAGCCGTAACGGCTGTATTCCTTCGCGGTCTTGTTGATCGCGATTTCCATGCAGTTGAGGATGTCGCCGGCGAGCTTGCCGCCGCCGATGGCATCGAAGGCGATGGTCGCGCCGGTCTCGACCAGCGCAGCCGTGAGATCGTCGAGGAAATCAGGCACGCTGGAATCGACAACATGCTTGGCGCCGATCTTCTTCAGGATCTCGGCCTGCTCCTTGCTGCGCACGATGTTGACGAGCCCGATGCCGTCCTTGATGCAGATCTTGTTCAGCATCTGACCGAGATTGGAGGCGGCTGCGGTGTGCACCAGCGCCTTGTGGCCTTCGCGCCGCATCGTCTCGGTCATGCCGAGCGCAGTGAGCGGATTGACGAACCAGGATGCGCCCTCTGCCGCCGTCGTGCCCTCGGGCAACGGCTGGCAGTCCCTCGCCTTCAGGGTCCGGTACTGCGCGTACATGGCACCGCCGATCATCGCGACGGTCTTGCCCATCAGCGCCTTCGCCGCATCCGACGAGCCGGTCTTGATGACGACGCCGGCACCCTCATTGCCGACCGGCAGGGATTGGTCGAGCCGCGCGCCCATTGCGCGCATCGCACCATCAGGCACCTTCGCGGTGATGACGGGCGCCTCTTTCGTGCCAGACGCCTTCGCCGTGCTCATGTCGGCAGCGCCGACGAGCAGGCCGAGGTCGGACGGGTTGATCGGCGCCGCCTCGATGCGGACGACGACCTCGTCATCCGCGGGCTCGGGGGTCGGCACGTCCAGAAGCAGGATCTCGAGCTCTCCGCTCTTCTTGATCAGCGAACGCAGTTGCAGTCCGGTCTTGCCGTCGCTCATGTCGATCCTCCCCTGTCCTTGTTCAAGCGCTGGCTGCTGGCTTATGCCAGCGCCTTCAGTGCCGCCTTGCCGCCGTAGAGCGCCTGCTTGCCGAGCTGCTGCTCGATGCGGAGGAGCTGGTTGTATTTGGCGGTGCGATCGGAACGTGCAAGGGAGCCGGTCTTGATCTGACCGCAATTGGTGGCGACCGCGAGGTCGGCGATCGTGGAATCCTCGGTCTCGCCCGAGCGGTGCGACATGACCGAGGTGTAGCCGGCCTTGTGCGCCATCTCGACGGCGGCGAGCGTCTCGGTCAGCGTGCCGATCTGGTTGACCTTGATCAGGATCGAGTTGGCGCGGCCGGCCTTGATGCCTTCGGCGAGACGCTTGACGTTGGTGACGAAGAGATCGTCGCCGACCAGCTGGCACTTGTTGCCGACGAGGTCGGTGAGCTCCTTCCAGCCGTCCATGTCGTCTTCCGACATGCCATCTTCGATGGTGACGATCGGATAGCGGCCGACGAGGTCGGCAAGGTACTTGGCCTGCTCGGAGACCGAACGGGTCTTGCCCTCGCCTTCATAGACGTACTTGCCGTCCCTAAAGAATTCGGTCGAGGCGCAATCGAGGCCGATCACGATATCGCTGCCTGCCTTGTAGCCCGCCTTGCCGATCGCGTTCATGACGAACTCGAGCGCGGCATCCGCCGACGGCAGGTTCGGGGCGAAGCCGCCCTCGTCGCCGACATTGGTGTTGTGGCCGGCCTTCTTCAGCTCCGACTTAAGGGTGTGGAACACTTCCGCGCCGTAGCGCAGGCCCTCGGCGAAGGAGGACGCGCCCACGGGCAGGATCATGAACTCCTGGAAGTCGATCGGGTTGTCGGCATGCACGCCGCCATTGATGATGTTCATCATCGGCACCGGCAGCAACCGCGCCGAGGTGCCGCCGACGTAACGATAGAGCGGCATGTCGAGCGAATTCGCGGCCGCCTTGGCGCAGGCGAGCGACACGCCGAGGATGGCGTTGGCGCCGAGCCGGCTCTTGTTCGGCGTGCCGTCGAGGTCGATCATGATCTGGTCGATCTGCGCCTGCTGCTCGGCATCGAGGCCGCTCAGGGCCTCAAAGATCTCGCCATTGACGGCGCCGACCGCCTTGGTGACGCCCTTGCCGAGATAGCGGGTCTTGTCTCCGTCGCGAAGCTCGACCGCCTCATGGGCGCCGGTGGAGGCGCCGGAGGGCACAGCGGCGCGGCCGAGCGCGCCATCTTCCAGCACGACGTCGACCTCGACAGTGGGATTGCCGCGGCTATCGAGGATTTCGCGTCCGATGATTTCGATGATGGCGGTCATGAGGGCCTCTTTTCGGGGAGCAAAGGGGGGCAGTTGGCGGTGCTTCTACCGCAATGCATCGAAGCGGAAAAGGCCGGGTGACGGCCGCGCCACGATTGGCTAAGAGGGCCGCTCGGAGGCGGCCTCATGTCGAAAAAACCCAGCAAATCAAACAACTCACGTTCAGATTCCCCTGCCCTGCAGCTAGGCCGTGCCGTGGAATGGCCGGATGCGCCCGAGAAGGCGAAGCTCGACCGAGTCCCGAATCCGCAAGGAGGAACCGAATATCTGGTCCGTTTCACCGTGCCGGAGTTCACCTCGCTCTGCCCGGTGACCGGCCAGCCCGATTTCGCCCATCTGATGATCGACTACGCGCCCGGCCAATGGCTGCTGGAGTCGAAATCGCTGAAACTCTACATCGCGAGCTTCCGCAACCACGGCGCCTTCCATGAGGACTGCACCGTGATGATCGGCAAGCGCATCGCCGCCGAGATCAAGCCGAAATTCTTGCGCATCGGCGGCTACTGGTACCCGCGCGGCGGCATCCCGATCGATGTGTTCTGGCAGACCGGCCGCGTGCCGAAGGGCCTATGGTTGCCCGAACAAGGCGTCGCGCCCTATCGCGGCCGGGGCTAGTTGGAGACCCGTGACGATGACATCGATACCTGCAAAATTCCGCGGCGTTGCCTTCGGCCTTCTTGGCGTCCTGTGGTTCACCGGCGCGTCCTACGCTGCCGAAGTCCGCGTGATGATCTCGGGAGGATTGACGGCGGCCTTTCAGGCGCTCGTGCCTGAGTTCGAGAAAGCCACCGGCAACAAGGTGCTGACCGCCTACGGGCCGTCGATGGGCACCACCACCAATGCGATTCCGGTCCGGCTCGAGCGCGGCGAGCCGGCGGACGTGCTGATCATGGTGGGCTACGCGCTGACCGATCTCGTCAGCAAGGGCAAGGTCGTGGCCGGCAGCCAGATCGATCTGACGCGATCGCCGATCGGGGTCGCCGTGAAATCGGGGGCGCCGAAGCCGGACATCAGCTCGGTGGACGCAGTCAAGCAGGCGCTACTGGCCGCGAAGACGATCGCCTATTCCGACAGCGCCAGCGGCGTCTACGTCTCGACCGAGATGTTCGACAAGCTCGGAATCACCGAGGCCATGAAGGACAAGGCGCGAAAGATCCCGGCGACGCCGGTCGGCGAGATCGTCGCGCACGGCGAGGCCGAGCTCGGCTTCCAGCAGATCAGCGAATTGAAGCCCGTGAAGGGCATCGACATCGTAGGTCCCCTGCCGAAGGAATTGCAGCAGATCACGATCTTCTCGGCCGGGATCGCGACCGTATCGAAAGAACAAGAGGCCGGCCGCGCCCTGATCAAATTCCTCGCCTCGCCCGCGGCCCGCGACGCGATCATCGCGAGCGGGATGGAGCCGATCGGGCCTTAGTGTCCACGAGAGCAGGCTCGCGGGCAGATCAATGCCCGCTCAGCACCAGCGTCTTGACCGGCAACAGCAGGGCCTGAATCCGCAACAGCATGGCGTGCACAAGTCCGGTCGCATCGACGATGTGCAATGCGAAGCTTTTGAACGCACCGACTTTGCCCGACGCGATCAATTCGTGATTGCTGGTGTAGGCGTTAGCAATGCAACTGCTGCCGGGCGTCACACCCGCTAGGCCGCCCTTGTAGATCGGCTCCATGAAAACGAGAATCGTGCCGGGTCGAACGGTATTCTGCACTTCAAGCAGTTGCTCACCGCCTCTGAACTGGCCCGCTGCGATGTAATCCTGCACGTCCGTGACCACCATCGGAACGATGGTCCATGGCTTTGAAATGCAGGCGGCCTCGGCCACCATTCCGACTTTCATGACTTGCGCTTCGATCTGACCGAACCCCGCCGAAAGTGCGCGTTGCCCAGCGCCTTCGGGGATCAGGACGCCCGCGGACCGCAGCATGGGATTAACGACGTCGCCCGGCCGCAGCAGGAATTGTTCGACACGGCCGTCCACGCCGGCGCGAACGTAGGTCTTGTCCAGATCGACCTGCGCTTCAGCGAGCGCGGCTTCCGCGCTTGCCTTCTCTGCCGGGAGAAGCGCGCTGACGCGCGTCGTTACGGACTGCCTTGCCGCAGTTGCAGCATCGACCGAGCCCTGACGGCCGGCGACGGCCACCTCGAGCTTTTCGATATCCCGCTGCGGCACGATCCCCGGATTGCGTTTCTGTAGCTCGCGCTTGACGTCGAGTTCGTCGTTGGCCTGTTGCAATGCGCTCTTGGCTTCCTGAATCTGGCCTTCCGATTTGAGAATATCGGCCTGCGCCGTCAGCATCGATGCATCGACTTCGGCGATCTTGCGTTTCGCCGTCTCCAGCGACGCCTGCTGTTTGGAATTGTCGAGCCTGAAGATCACGTCGCCTTGCTTGACCGGCGCGCTGTAGTCGACATGAACCTCTGCCACCCGTCCGGTAATCTCGGGGACGATAGGCACGGTCCGATAGTACAACGTAGCCGATGTGGTCGACGGGTGATAATAGAAAATCATCGTAATCAGCGAGACGGTCAGCATCAGGCAGGCAATGATGCCAAATCGCAATTCGAACCAGACCGAATAAAGCGTAATCTCGTGCCCGAGGCGCTTTCCCTGCCGATATCGGCGATAGAGATAGTCGGGAAATATTGTCAGGAGCGAGCAGAGCAGCAGCTCAAGCATGACCGGCCACCTCGCTCTTGGCGCTCTCAGCCTTGAGGCTCTCAGCCTTGGCGCTCTCAGCCTTGGCGCTCTCGGCCTTGGCATCGCCGGCCACAGAAGGTTGCGCAGGACCAGCTCCATTCGATGGCTCGGTCGGATCTTGCTCCGGCGCGACGCCGGCCATCTTCTCGACCGAGCCGGCAATCTTGCGCAGCGGCGTGCTGAAGTCGGGCAGATCGATCATGGCGAGGAACAGGCCGATCACCCAGAACAGGTGGTTGTGCGTGAACAGCGCCAGCAGTCCCAGTACGGCCACGATCTCAAACTGGAATTTCTGCGATTTGTGAGCCTTCCGCTCCGGCAAAGTGTGCAGGTGCAGATAGATATTTCCGACTGCGAGAACGGCGCCGACCAGAACGATTCCGACGACAACCATCAGGACATCGGTGTCTCCCGGCGCGGTGATGAAGGAAGGCAGGTGATGCGGGGCGGCGGGATGAAGCGATTCACTCACGCGTCTCTCCCCGAAATTGCATTGGGAGCCGGCCGCTCCAAATTCATTCTTTCACAATGCCGGAACTTGGCAAGCACAAAGCTCGTGCCACACCTTCAAGATTCGCCTCGGCCCGTCTCGTACGCGCTGGGAAAACAGGCCTTCGCGTTTGCGCGCATCAGCCGCCGCGCCAACAATGAAGCTGTCGCCTTCAGCCGGGAGCGAGCTCGACTGGCTCGACGGATTGGCGGCCAACGGGCGTGCACGCGACTACGGCACGACCAATACCGGCACGCTTCCGTTGACGAGAACTTCGGATGTCTGACTTCCCAGGAACAGCTTCCTGAGGCCGCGACGTCCATGCGAGGCCATGACAATCAAATCGCAGCCCCTGGACTTTGCCGTTTCGACAATCGCGGTGGCTGGGTGCGCATTCGGAACGTGTAAGAGCTCTACCGGCAGCCCGCTCCGCTCTGCCATGGACCGAGCTTGATCGAGCACCTTGCCCGCGCGCTGCTTGCAGGCTGCGTCAAACTGATCAATCTCTTCTTGCGAGGGAACCCATCCCGAATCGAATCCGCCGCCATAGTCGATCGGCAGCGGTTCCGTCACGGTGACGATTGTCGCTTTGGCATTCAAGGCCTTTGCCAGAGCAATTCCATGCTCAACGCCTTTTCTTGCGACATCCGAGCCATCGGTGCTCAAGAGGATATTGGCGTACATTGGGTGGCTCCTTGCTGATTGCCCCCTGCAAGTGATGCCTCCGAATATGGTCCGATCCCGGCCTCCGGTCTATTCGCTTTTATTTCAATCTCAATATCTCGGCCCGCGAAACACTGGCCTCAGGCACGCGCGTCGGACGGTGCCCGCGGCTTGAGGAGCGCGGCGCAGGCAAGGCCCAGCAGCACCATGAGCACGGCACTCGCGACCAGCGTCGGCGCCTTGCCGGTATGCGCAAGCCCGAACCCGTAGGCCAGCGGTCCGACCGTCTGGCCCATGAAGAAAAAGAACGAGTGCAGCGACATCGCCGTCGCACGCGCCTCGACCGACAGCTCGCTGGCGAACACCTGCAGGCAGCCGTGGATCATGTAGAAGCCCCAGCCCATCAGCAGCATGATGGCGAATTGGACTTTCCAGCCGGGCCCAAGAGCGAGTGCCGCGAGCTGGAGCGCGACGAGGCTCGCGCCTGCGATCATCATGCCCCTGACGCCCAGTCGCGGCAGGAAGCGCGAGACCGTGAACGTGTAGAACAGGCCACCGACCGCGAAACCCGCGATCACGATGCCCGCGATCGACAGCGAGGTCTCGCCGAGATCGAACAGCAGAGCGGCGATGAAGGGAAACAGCCCGAACACGCAGCAGCCCTCGACGAACACGGCCGAATAGCAATAGCGCGCGTTGGGATTGGCGAGGATGGTGCGATAGCCCTGCCGCAAGGTCTTCAGGTCGCTCCTCGGCCGAGCCGTCAGGGCGGCGCCGCGAAAGCCCGCCGCGACCGCGACCGCCGCGATCAGCCCGAGCGCCCCGATGATCACGAGCACGCCGCGCCAGCCGACGAGATCGCCGATGATGCCCGAGGCGGTCGCGCCGAGCAGATTGCCGGTCATCGAACCGGCAAGCGTGCGTCCGATCGCCACCTGCCGCTTGGCTGGTGCTACCAGGTCGGCGGTGAGGCCGAGCGCAACCGGGAACACGCCACCCGAGGCGATGCCGGCGAGCATGCGGCTCGCGAACAGGCCCGAGAAGGAGGTCGAGAGCGCGCCGAGAACGCAGGCGACGCCGAGCAGCGCCAGGCACAACGTCATCAGCCGCGCCTTGCCGAACAGATCGGCCGCCGCACCGACGATCGGCTGGATCAGCGCGTAGATCAGGGCATAGCCGGCCGCGATGCTCGCCGCCGTCGTGATGCTGATCGAAAATTCCTCCGCGATGTGCGGCAGCACCGGGTCGAGCGCCCGCGTCGACAATGCAGCCGAGAAGCTCGCAAGCGCGATGATGTTGATCGCAGGCGGAAACCTCTGGTCGGTCGACGGCCTGGCCACGGGCTCGTGCATCAGTGCATTTGGCCCTTGGCGATCGTATCGAACGCCATCAGCGTACGGATCAAGCCTTCGAACTCGCGCAGCGGCACCATGTTGGGCCCGTCCGACGGCGCGCGGTCGGGATCGGGGTGAGTCTCGATGAAGACGCCGGCGACACCGACGGCGACGGCCGCGCGCGCCAGCACCGGCACGAATTCGCGCTCGCCGCCGGAGGACGCACCCTTCCCGCCCGGCTGCTGCACCGAATGGGTCGCGTCGAAAATCACGGGCGCGCCTGTGGTGCGCGCCATGATCGGCAGCGCGCGCATGTCCGATACCAGCGTGTTGTAGCCGAAGGACGCGCCGCGCTCGGTGACGAGCACGTTGGGATTGTTCGCGCTGGTGATCTTGGCGACCACGTTCGTCATGTCCCAGGGGGCGAGAAACTGGCCCTTCTTGACGTTGATGACCTTGCCGGTAGCGGCCGCGGCCAGCAGCAGATCGGTCTGCCGGCACAGGAAGGCCGGAATCTGCAGGATGTCGACGGCTTGCGCGACGTCGGCGCATTGCCCGGCATCGTGCACGTCGGTCAGCACGGGCAGGCCGAGCGAGGACCGGATCTCGGCGAAGATCGGGAGCGACTGCGCCAAGCCGAGACCGCGTTCCGCCGAGGCGCTGGTGCGGTTGGCCTTGTCGAAGGAGGTCTTGTAGACGAGGCCGATCTTCAGCCGCGCGGCGATCTCCTTCAGCGCGGAGGCCACCTCCAGCGCATGCTGGCGGCTTTCGAGCTGGCACGGGCCGGCAATGATCGAGATCGGCAGTTCATTGCCGAACTTGGCCGTGCCAACAGTGACGACCGGGGCCGCGGATGATGAAGAGCTCAAGGCCAATTCCCTCGTTTCGCCGCGACCATAGCGGTGATGAGGGGCCGATCAACCCCATTCGGCCCGGGCTATCAGAATATCAGGGTTGCGCGAGAGGTCCCCGCCGCAACCCATGCCGGACAAGCGCTATTTGACCGACGAAAAGGCGGTCGGCGTCAGCAGCTGGCTGACGATGTTGCCGACGATCTGGCCGTCCGCTTCGCTCTCGGCGCGCCCCTTTATCCAGTCCGGATCGGTCATGAACTTGCCCCACTTGGTCTCGCGCTCGGCAAGCGATTCCCAGGCCAGGAAGTAGGTCAGCTCCTGGTTGGATTCACCGATCAGCGTGGTGAAGAAGCCGGCCTGGCGGATGCCGTGCTTCTCCCAGAGCTTCAGCGTCACCGTCTCGAACCGCTTCAACAGCGCCGGAAGGCGGCCGGGCAGGCAGTGATAGACGCGCATCTCGTAGATCATTGTTGTATTCCTCCCTGGACAGGTGCGGAGGTTATAACGATCGGCCCTGATACTGTCTTGAGCCCTGCCCGGCGGCCCCCGCGGCGTTTCGCGCATGGCTGGTCCTGTTCCCGCAATGCTGCCGCAATGATCGGGCCGCTAGAATGGCTCAATGGGGTTGAGGTGGCGGATCATGCGAATCTTGCTCGTCGAGGATGAGGCGGAGATGGCCACAGCGCTGTCGTCGGCGCTCAGGCGCTACGACATGGTGGTGGATCACGCCCCCACGCTTGCGGATGCTGAGGAAGCGATTTCCGCCGACGTCCATGCCGCCGTCCTGCTCGACCGCCAGCTTCCCGACGGCGACGGCCTCGCCCTGATCCCGAAGCTTCGCGCACGCGCCGACGGCGTGCCGATCATCGTCCTGACCGCTCGCGGCGAGCTCGCCGACCGCATCGCCGGGCTCGACAGCGGCGCCGACGATTATCTCGCCAAGCCGTTCGCGGTCGAGGAGTTATTGGCGCGACTGCGCGCCGTGCTGCGGCGGCCCGCGGGGCTGTCTCCGGACGTCATCCGCACCGGCCGCCTCGCCTTCGATGTCGGCCATCGCGAGGCCAGCATCGACGACCAGCCGTTCGAGCTGCCGCGCCGCGAGCTGCTGGTGCTCGAAGCCCTGATCCGCCGGATGGGCCGCACGGTGCTGCGCGCAGCGCTGGAAGAGGCTGTCTACAATTTCGACGACGAAATCCAGTCGAATGCGCTGGACACCCATGTCTCGCGGCTGCGCCGCAAGCTCACTGATGCCGACGCCGGCGTGGAGATCCACGGCATTCGCGGCGTCGGCTATCTCCTGAGGAAGCTGCCGACTTGAAGAAGCCAACATGAGCAAGCACGACGATCCCTATTGCCTGCGCTCGCGATTGAGCTGGCGCCTGCTTGCGCTCCAGGCCGCACTGTTGCTGGCGCTGGTTGCTGTTGTCGTCGGTGCGCTCTGCGCCTCAGGCTTCGTGCTCGCGGATCGCGACGAGGATCGCGTCATCGATGTCGTGGAGCGCGCGCTCGCGCGTAACGCTGAAGGCGACCTGACCCTGCGCCAGACGCCCGACCTGAAACAATTGCGTGCCGAGACACCGGACCTCTGGTTTCTGGTCCGCGACCGGCAGGGACATTCGCTCACTGAAGGCGCCGCGCCGGCGGAATTCGCGGCAATCGGCGGCAGCCTCGACCAGATCAGCCAGGCGCGGCTCGGCTGGCAGATGTTCGAGGACGACCCGCGAAAGCCGGCGGCGCGGCTGAAGCGCGTCGACACCGATGCCGGCAATGTGCAGATCATCACGGCGACGCAGGGACGGCTGACCGGCGCCAAGGCGCTGTTGATGACCTCGCTGGCGTTTCTCGGCATCGCCCTGCCCGGCCTGCTCGTGATGGGCACCGCGACCTTCATCGCGACGCCGATGATCGTGCAGCGCGCTTTCAGGGGGTTGGATGCGACCGCGGATCAAGCGCGGCGCATCGACATCCATCAGCGCGGCGCGCGGCTGTCGGTGGAGAAAGTTCCGCTGGAGGTCGTACCGCTGGTCACCGCAGTTAACGAGGCGCTGGCGCGACTCGATCAGGGCTATGCCCGTCACAAGCGCTTTGTTGCGGATGCCGCGCACGAGCTGCGGACGCCGATCGCGATCCTGAACACGCGGCTGGAATCGCTCCCCTCCGGTCCGGACAAGACCCGGCTGCTGGAGGATGCCGCGCGGCTGGCGACGCTCGCCGAGCAGTTGCTCGACATCCAGCGGCTTGACCGTTGCGGTCATCCCTTCACGCGCGTCGACCTCGTCGCGATGGCGCAAAGCGCGGCCGCCGACCTCGCACCGCTCGCGATCGCCGCGGGCTACGAGCTGGAGCTCGATGCACCCTCAACGCCGATCGAGACGATCGGCGATGCCGCCGCGCTGGAGCGCGCGCTGACCAATCTCGTGCAGAACGCGATCCAGCACGGCCCTCGCCGCGGCACGATCGGCATTCGCGTGAGCAAGCCCGCCTGCATCGAGGTCACCGACGAAGGCGCCGGCATTCCCGCTGATCAACGCGCGCAGATTTTCGAACCGTTCTACCGGCTCACGCCGCTCGATCGCGGCGCCGGCCTCGGTCTCAACATGGTGCGCGAGATCGTGCTCCTGCATGGCGGACAGGTCTCGGTCACCGATGGCGCGGACGGCGGCACCTGCTTCAGATTGACGCTGCGGCCAGGCCCGCAGAGTTGATTCAATCCGCTTTCATGGCTCACAGCGCAATGCTGTCGCAATCCACTCCCGCGACAGTGCATCCGCCTCACCTCTAATCCTCCGAGGTGCAATCGAAATGCCGGAGTGCGCATGCCCAACGATTTTCTGTCCTTCTTTATTTCCTGGATGTCTTCGCCGCGCCGGGTCGGCGCCATCGCGCCATCGGGCGCGGCGCTCGCCGATCTCATCACGCGCGAGATCACCGAGAAGACCGGCCCGATCCTCGAGCTCGGTCCCGGCACCGGCGCCTTCACCTACAAGCTCTTGAAGCGCGGCGTCAGGCCACAGGATCTCACGCTGATCGAATACGGCTCGGACTTCATGAAGCTCTTGCAGATGCGCTTCCCCGGCGCGCGCGTGCTGTGGATGGATGCGGGGCGGCTGGCGACGGAGCGGCTCTATGACGGTGCGCCCGTCGGCGCGGTCGTGAGCGGCCTGCCGCTGCTCAACATGTCGACGCGCAAGGTGGTCTCGATCCTCGGTGGCGCGTTCAGCTATGTCCGCCCCGGCGGCGCCTTCTACCAGTTCACCTATGGCATGAGCTGCCCGATCCCGCGGCCGGTGCTCGACCGTCTCGGCCTGCGCGCGACGCTGGTCGATCGCGCCTTCCTGAACGTGCCGCCCGCCGCCGTCTACAAGCTGACGCGGCGGCCGCAGATGACGCTCATTGCGGGATCGGTTGCGCCTGAGCAATCGACAAGACGAACGTTAGCGACGATGGACATCGAGCGCGATTGCACCCTCGCTCCCTAAGGCGGAGCACTGGCGGGGTTGCAGCCCAATGGCGCTGCGATACGATGCGGTTGCCCCGATGCGGCGCACGACCTGGTGTTCACCGTTCGCGACGAGCGGTATCGACCGATCAGCCTGCGGCGTGCTCATGCCAAGGAGGTGAAGCGTCATGTCCCGGAAGACTAGGCAACCTGCCCCCGACAAGGAGAATCCCGAGTGGACCCGGGAGGACTTTGCGAAGGCGACCAAGTTTCCCGCTGGAGTCCGGTTGAGCGACATGAAGCCGGCTCAGCTTGCATCATTGGTCGGCAAACGCGGCCCTCAGAAGACTCCGACCAAAATTCCGGTGTCGATCCGGCTCAGCCCTGAAGTGGTTCAACACTTCAAGGCGAAGGGGCCTGGCTGCAATCGAAGATTGATGCAGCCCTACGCAAGATGGTCAAGAAGGCGGGCTGAACCGATTACACCAACCGGCTCTGCACCATCGCCGCCTGGATGAACGAGGCGAACAGCGGGTGCGGCTCGAAGGGGCGCGACTTCAGCTCGGGGTGGAACTGGACGCCGATGAACCAGGGGTGATCCTCGTACTCGACGATCTCCGGCAGCACGCCGTCGGGCGAGAGGCCGGAGAATTTCAGGCCGTGCTGCTCGAGACGGTCCTTGTAGGCGGTGTTGACCTCATAGCGGTGGCGGTGGCGTTCCGAAATCTCGGTTGCGCCGCCATAGACCTGCGAGACGCGGCTGCCGCGATCGAGCGCGGCGGGATAAGCGCCAAGCCGCATCGTGCCGCCGAGATCGCCGGCCCGCGAGCGCTTCTCGAGCTCGTTGCCGCGCAGCCACTCCGTCATCAGGCCGACCAGCGGCTCCTTGGTCGGGCCGAATTCGGTGGAGTTGGCCTCCTCGATGCCGACGAGGTTTCGCGCGGCCTCGATCACCGCCATCTGCATGCCGAAGCAGATGCCAAAATACGGCACGTCGCGCTCGCGCGCGAACTGTGCCGCCTTGATCTTGCCCTCCGCGCCGCGCTGGCCGAAGCCGCCGGGCACCAGGATGCCGTTGACGTGCTCGAGGAACGGCGCCGGATCTTCCTTCTCGAAGATCTCGCTCTCGATCCAGTCGAGATTGACCTTCACCTTGTTGGCGATGCCGCCATGCGAGAGCGCCTCGATCAGCGACTTATACGCATCCTTCATGCCGGTGTATTTGCCGACGATGGCGATGGTGACATCGCCCTCGGGATTACGGATGCGCTCGTTGATCTGGTGCCAGCTCTTGAGCACCGGCGGGATGCGCGATTCGATGCCGAAGGCGGCGAGCACTTCGTCGTCGAGGCCCGCCGCGTGATAGGCTTCGGGCACGGCATAGATGCTGTCGGCATCGCGCGCCTCGATCACGGCGCTCTCGCGCACGTTACAGAACAGGCCGAGCTTGCGCCGCTCTTCCTTCGGGATCTCGCGATCGGTGCGGCAGAGCAGGATGTCCGGCTGGATGCCGATCGAACGCAGCTCCTTCACCGAGTGCTGCGTCGGCTTCGTCTTCAGCTCGCCGGCGCTCGGGATGTACGGCAGCAGTGTGAGGTGAATGTAGATGGCGTGATCGCGCGGCAGCTCGTTCTTGAGCTGACGGATCGCCTCGAAGAACGGCAGGCCCTCGATGTCTCCGACGGTGCCGCCGATCTCGACCAGCACGAAATCGTAATCGTCATTGCCGGAGAGGACGAATTCCTTGATCGCGTTGGTGACGTGCGGCACCACCTGGATGGTCGCGCCGAGATAATCGCCGCGGCGCTCCTTCGAGATGATGTCCTGGTAGATGCGCCCCGTCGTGATGTTGTCCTGCTTCGTCGCAGGCCGCCCGGTGAAGCGCTCGTAATGACCGAGATCGAGATCGGTCTCCGCGCCGTCATCGGTCACGAACACTTCGCCGTGCTGATACGGCGACATCGTTCCGGGATCGAGGTTGAGATAGGGGTCGAGCTTGCGGAGGCGGACCTTGTAGCCCCGGGCCTGCAGCAGGGCACCGAGTGCCGCTGAAGCCAAACCCTTGCCGAGCGAAGAAACCACGCCGCCGGTGATGAATATGTACCGCGCCATGGGACCTAACCTCTAATCCCTCGAATCCGATTCGCCAAAGCGATTCGCATTCCGCCCCAAAGAATCCTGCGGGACTGTGGGTGAGCCAAAACTAAGAGTGGTGACAGAGCCTTGATGGGGGTTGTTGATGCAGGATGGTAGCCACCGCCCTGCATGGCGCCCCTGCTTTATTGCGAGCGAGGCACCTGCGGGCCACTCGGCGCTGCCGGGGCCTGCTGCTGCTCGTCCGCCTTCTTCAGCGTATCCAGAATGCCGCCCGAGGTCGGCGGGGTGATCGGTCCACCGCCGGCCGGCTGGGTCTGCGACGCCGGCTGGCCGATGATCGAGGACGGTGCACGGTTGTAGCCGGCATACCAGGACAGGAACAGGCTGGTCAGGAAGAACCCGGCAGCCAGGACCGCGGTGGTGCGCGACAACAGATTCGCGGTGCCGCGGCTCGACATGAAGCCCGCGCCTCCGCCCATGCCGAGGCCGCCGCCTTCCGACTTCTGGAGCAGCACGGCACCGATCATGACGGCCACGATCATGAGGTGGATGACGATGACAACAGTCTGCATAGTATCCTTCCGTCACAAGCCGACAGCGCCGGTACCGGCAGCCGATCGCGCTTCGCGGGTTTTCCTGAAGTTGCGCGGTGTTACACGATCGGAAACGGCATTGCCACCCCCGATCGGCCACGGCCCCGCGCTTTACGAATTAGCTAGGGGCAGCCCTTGGCGATCGCAAGGAAATCGGCCGCCTTCAGGCTGGCACCGCCGACCAACGCGCCGTTGACGTTTTTGACCGCCATCAGCTCGGCCGCGTTCGACGGCTTGACCGAGCCGCCATACAGGATCCGCATCGCTACCCCATCCGCCTTGAAACGGGAGGTCAGGAGTTCCCGGATAAAGCCATGAATCTGCTCGACATCCTCGGACGTGGGAGTCAGGCCCGTGCCGATCGCCCAGACCGGCTCATAGGCCACGACCAGATTGGCTGCGGTGGAGCCGTCCGGGAGCGAGCCGTTGAGCTGGCCGCGGACGATGTCCAGGGTCTGCCCGGCATCGCGCTGGGCCTGCGTCTCGCCGATGCAGACGATCGCGACCGCTCCTGCCCGCCAGACGGCCTCCGCCTTCTGCCGGATCAGCGCATCGCTCTCGCCATGGTCGGCGCGGCGCTCGGAATGGCCGACAATGATGGCGGTCGCGCCCGCGTCCGCCAGCATTTCGGCCGCGATGTCGCCGGTATGGGCGCCGGAGGCCTTGGGATGGCAATCCTGGGCCCCTACGGCGACCTTCTTGCCGTGCGCCTTGTCGGCAAAGGCTGCGATCAGGGTTGCCGGCGGGCAGACCAGCAGATCGGCCTTGCCGGCCACCTCTGCCGCGCCATTGAGCATGGCGTCGAATTCGGCGGCCGCGGCCTTCAGGCCGTTCATTTTCCAGTTGCCGGCAATCAGCGGTCGGATGGCATCGGTCATGTCAATTCCCAGCAAAATGAGGTTTGTGCATGCGCTAGCAGAGGTGTCGCGGCAGTTCCAGAGACCAGGGGCTTTTAACCGCAGCTTCGAAGCGCGGCCTGAGCTGAGGTTGCGGGGGGAAAGCCGCCACTTTATGATGGCATATCAATTTGGTGACGCGCTTCTGCGGAATCTGCATTAAGACGCGCTCCCGTTCCCCTCCTTTCAGACAAGTTGGACCAAATGCTTCGAGGAATGCGCAAGGCCTCATCAAACTGGGTCGGCAAGACCATCATGGCCGTCGTGATGGGCGTGTTGATCATCAGCTTCGGCATTTGGGGCATCGCCGACATCTTCCGGGGCTTCGGACAGTCCACGGTGGCCAAGGTCGGCCACACCGAGATTTCGCTGAACGAGTTCCGCCAGATCTACACCGACCGCCTCCAGCAGATCGGCCGCCAGTTCGGCCGCCCGCTGACGCCGGAACAGGCGCGCGCATTCGGCCTTGACCGCCAGGTGCTCCAGCAGACGATTGCGGAAGCCGCCCTCGACGAGAACGCACGCCGGCTCGGGCTCGGCCAATCCGATGAGCAGATCCGACAGCTCATCATGAACGATCCGAACTTCAATGGCGTCGATGGCAAATTCGACGCGAACCGCTTCCAGAGCCTGATCCGCAATTTCGGCTACACCGAGCAGCGCTACGTGGCCGAACAGCGCAAGGTAGCGCTGCGCCGGCAGATCACCGGCACGATCGGCGCCGGCCTCGAGCCGCCGAAAGCCATGCTCGACGTCGCGACCCGCTTCCAGAACGAGCAGCGCGCGATCGAGTTCGTCAGGCTCGACACGGCCCAGGCAGGCACCATCGAGGCGCCCTCGCCCGAGGCGCTCGCCGCCTATTTCGAGGATCACAAGGTCCAGTTCCGCGCGCCCGAATACCGCAAGATCGTCTTCGCTGTGATCTCGCCTGAGGAGATCGCCAAGTGGAGCGATGTTTCAGATGACGACGCGAAGAAACTGTTCGACCAGCGCAAGGACCAGCTCTCCACGCCGGAGAAGCGCCAGATCCACCAGATCGTGTTCCCGAACGCTGCCGACGCGCAGGCCGCGCGCGAGCGCCTCGCCGGCGGCCTCTCCTTCGAGGACCTCGGCAAGGAGCGCGGACTGAGCGCCACCGACGTCGATCTCGGGCTCGTGGCCAAATCAGCACTCGAATCCGCTGTCGGGGATGCCGCCTTCGCGCTTGCCGCAGGCGAGGTCAGCCAGCCGATCCAGGGCCGTCTCGGCGTCTCGATCGTCAAGGTCGACAAGATCGAGCCGGGTGCCGAGGCCGACTACGCCAAATTTGCCGGCGACGTGAAGCGCCAGATCGCGACCGAGCGCGCCCGCGTCAAGGTCGGCGAGCTCCGCGACAAGATGGAAGACGAGCGCGGCGCAGGCACCAGCGTCGCCGATGCCGCCCAGAAGCTCGGGCTCACCGCCGTGACCATCGATGCCGTCGACCGCTCGGGCCGCGCGCCGAACGGGCAGACCGTCGCCAACATTCCGCAGGGCCTCGATGTGGTGTCGCAGGCCTTCAACAGCGACGTCGGCGTCGACAACGACCCGATCTCGTTCAAGGGCGGCTATGTCTGGTACGACGTGGTCGCCATCACGCCGTCGCGCGACCGCAACCTCGACGAGGTTCGAGACCAGGTCGAGGCCCGCTGGCGCCAGGACCAGATCGCCACCAAGCTGAAGGCGAAGGCGACCGAGATGGTGCAGAAGCTCGAACAGGGCGGCAGGCTCGCTGACGAGGCGGCCGCGATCAACGCCAAGGTCGAGACCGCCAGCGGCTTCAAGCGCGACGACACGCCCGCCAGCGTGCCCGCGAACATCGTTGCGGCCGCTTTCCGCACCGCCAAGGACGGCGTCGGACAGGCGCCCGTGACCGGCGGCGGCGAAGTCATCGTCTACCGCGTCACCGACATCGTCGATCCCGCGGCCGACACGGCCTCCGACGCCGTCAAGAAGCTGAAGGACAGCACCGACCGGTCGTTGACCGACGAGCAGGTTGCCTCCTACGTCAACAAGCTTGAAGCCGACATCGGGACCACCATCAATCAGGCCGCCTTCGCGCAGGTGACCGGCGCGAACCAGTGAGTTGAAAGCACGCGATGGACGACCTGAAATCGATCATTGGAAAAGTGGCGACCGGCGCCAGCCTGTCGCGTGACGAGGCCGCTTCCGCCTTCGACGCCGTGATGTCCGGCGAGGCTACGCCCTCGCAGATGGGCGGCCTGCTGATGGCGCTGCGGGTGCGCGGCGAGACCGTGGACGAGATCACCGGCGCGGTCACGGCGATGCGCTCGAAGATGCTCACGGTCGATGCGCCTGCGGACGCCGTCGACATCGTCGGCACCGGCGGCGACGGCTCCGGCTCGGTCAACGTCTCGACCTGCGCGTCGTTCATCGTCGCGGGCACGGGCCTCCCCGTGGCCAAGCATGGCAACCGCGCGCTGTCGTCGCGCTCGGGCGCCGCCGACGTGCTGGCCTCGCTCGGCGTGAAGATCGACCTCAAGCCCGAGCAGGTCGGGCGCTGCGTGCGCGAATGCGGCATCGGCTTCATGTTCGCGCCGGCTCATCATCCCGCCATGAAGAACGTCGGCCCGACCCGGGTCGAGCTCGCGACGCGCACGATCTTCAATCTGCTCGGCCCGCTGTCCAACCCCGCCGGCGTGAAGCGGCAGATGGTCGGGGTGTTCTCGCGGCAATGGGTGCAGCCGCTGGCGCAGGTGCTGAAGAACCTCGGCTCCGAATCCGCCTGGGTGGTGCACGGCTCCGACGGGCTGGACGAGATCACCCTCACTGGCCCGAGCTTCGTCTCCGCACTCCACCATGGCGAGATCAGGAATTTCGAGGTGACGCCCGAGGACGCCGGCCTGTCGCGCTGCGAGCCCGGTGCACTCAAGGGGGGCGATGCCGACGCCAATGCGATCGCGCTGCAAAGCGTGCTCGACGGCATGCCGAGCCCCTATCGCGACGTCGCACTCCTCAACGCCGCGGCCGCGCTCATCGTCGCCGGACGCGCCAAGGACCTTAAGGAGGGCGTCGCGATCGGAGCAAAATCGCTCGACAGCGGCGCGGCGAGCGCGCGGCTGAAGCATCTGATCGCGGTCTCGAACAGCTGAGCTTGTCATGTCTGATATCCTGACCAAGATCGAAGCCTACAAGCGCGAGGAGATTGCCGCAGCCAAGCGCGCGCAGCCGCTCGCGGCGGTGGAGGCAAAGGCCAATGCGCAAGGCGCGCCGCGCGGTTTCGTGCGCGCGATCAGGGCCAAGCACGCCAATGGCGACTATGCGCTGATCGCCGAGGTGAAGAAGGCCTCGCCGTCCAAGGGGCTGATCCGCGAAGATTTCGATCCGCCCGTGCTCGCCCAGGCCTATGAGGCGGGCGGCGCGGCTTGCCTGTCGGTGCTGACCGACACGCCCTCGTTCCAGGGCCATCTCGACTTCATGGTGGCCGCGCGCGCAGCCACGTCACTGCCGGTGCTGCGCAAGGATTTCCTGTTCGACACCTATCAGGTGGTCGAGGCCCGCGCGCATGGCGCCGATTGCATTCTCATCATCATGGCCGCGCTCGACGACGCCACCGCCAGGGACCTCGAAGACGCTGCCATCGCCTATGGCATGGATGTGCTGATCGAGATCCATGACGGCGCCGAGCTTGATCGCGCGCTGAAGCTGCGTTCGCCGATGATCGGGGTCAACAACCGCAATCTGCGCACCTTCGAGACCACGCTTGCGACCAGCGAGACGCTGGCGCCGCTGATCCCCGACGAGCGGCTGATGGTCGGCGAGAGCGGCATCTTCACGCCTGCCGACCTCGCCCGGCTCGAGCGCGTCGGCATGTCGACCTTCCTGGTCGGCGAGAGCCTGATGCGGCAGGCCGACGTCACCGCGGCGACGCGCACGCTGCTCGCGCGCGAGACCAAAGCCCGCGCCACAGGCGCGCGCTGATGGCGCGCAAGCCGTCCAAGACCAAGCAGAAGACCAAGCCGTCGAACAAGGCGAGCCCTGCCCTCACCCATATCAGCGCCTCCGGCGAGGCGCGGATGGTCGACGTCTCGGACAAGACCGCAACCGAGCGGCTCGCCGTCGCCGAAGGGCGCGTCGTCATGGAAAGGGCGACGCTCGACCTGATCGTCTCCGGCAATGCCAGGAAGGGCGACGTGCTCGGCACCGCGCGCATCGCCGGAATCATGGCGGCGAAACGCACCTCCGAGCTGATCCCGCTCTGTCATCCGCTCGCGCTGTCGAAAGTCACGGTCGACATCGAGCCCGACGCGAAGCTGCCGGGCTGCGTGGTGCGTGCCAGCGTCAAGGTGACCGGCCCCACCGGCGTCGAGATGGAAGCGCTGACGGCGGTCTCTGTCGCCTGCCTCACCATCTACGACATGATCAAGGCGGTGGAGCGCGGCGTCCGCATCGAGGGCATCCGGCTCGTCGAGAAGCTCGGCGGCAAGTCGGGCCACTACCGCGCCTGATCACGCCATGCGCATCGATTGCATTTGTGTGTTGCAGTTTATGCCGCGTTAACCCCGCTTCCTAACGTCGCCTCCACATCGATCCTGTAAACCGACGGATGTACGGGGGTCATGAATTGACCCTGACGTGTGTACGGCAGCGACGACATGATGACGGGATACGGCAGTCGCCTCCTTGACCAGGCCTTCGTCCGCAGCGGACCGATCCGCTGGCTGGTGGTGGGCGGCACACTCCTGATCGCTGCGATCGCCGTCGGCGCGGTGCTGATGGCACAGAACTTCCGCGAGCGCGCGCTACGCAACTCCGGCCGTGAGCTGGAAAACACCGTGCTGCTGCTCGCCCATCATTTCGATCAGCAATTGCAGGATTTCGCGGTCATCCAGAAGGATTTCGTCGGTCATGTGCGCGCGAGCGGAATCACGACCGCGGAGGACTATCGCAGGCGCCTCGCCGGCCAGGACGTGCACCAAATGCTGCGTTCGAAGATCGAGGCGCTGCCTTACATGGGCGGCGTCAACATCATCGACGCCGACGGCAATGTCATTAATTCCTCGACGGCATGGCCGGCCCCGAAGGTCAACGTTTCCGACCGCTCTTATTATCGCACCTTCCGATACGATCCGCAGGCGCCCGACGTGCTGATCGAACCGGTGCACAGCCGCATCTCCGGCGCCTGGACCATCCTGATCGTGCGCAAGATCATGGGACCGCACGGCGAGTTCATGGGCATCGTCGGACGGGGCATCGAGCCGGCCAATTTCGAGAAATTCTTCGAGACCGTCATGCTCGGCGAAGGCGCGACGATCTCGATGCTGCATCGGGACGGCACTTTGCTTGCCCGCTTCCCGCATTCCAGCGAGATAATGGGACACAATTTCAGGAACGGCTCGTTCGAGCAGCAAAAGATCTTCACGCTCGATCACTTCGCCGGACGTTTCGTGAGCCCGGTCGACGGCGAGGACCGGCTGGTCTCGGCGCGTGCCCTGCCCCACTTCCCGATCCTGATGATGGCGACGACCACGCGCGCGGCGGCGCTTGCCGACTGGCGCGAGCAGATCGGCATACTGATTTCGGTCGCCTGCGCCTCCGCGCTCGCGATCGCCGGCGTGCTGATCGCGATCGTGCGCAAGCTGCTGGAGCAGCATCGCATGTCCCGGGAGCGGCTGACGCTGGAGAAGCAGCGGCTCGACCGCGCCGTCAACAACATGACCCAGGGCCTGCTGCTGTTCGACGCCTCGCAAAAGCTCGTGGTTTGCAACCAGCGCTACATCGAGATGTACGGCTTGTCGGCCGAGATCGTGAAGCCAGGCTACAGCTTTCTCGACATCATCGCGCACCGCAAGGCCACGGGTTCGTTCCCGGGCGACGTGGACCAGTATGTCGCACGCGTGCTGCGCGATGTCCATGTGCGCAACTCCATGGTCGTTGATACCGGCGACGGCCGCTCGATCCAGATCGTCAACGAGCCGCTCGGCGACGGCGGCTGGGTCGCGACCCATGAGGACATCACCGAACGTCGCCGCATCGAGGAGCGCATCACCCATCTCGCGCATTACGACGCGCTGACCGACCTGCCGAACCGCGCCATGTTCCACGAACATCTGCGCGGAGAGCTGCTCGCCATCGTCGACGGCGACGAGCTCGCCGTGCACTACATCGACATCGACGAATTCAAGGGCGTCAACGACGCGCTCGGCCATCTCGTCGGCGACGAGCTGTTGAAATCGGTGGCGGAGAGCCTCCGCGGCTGCGCCGGCCCCACCGACTTCGTGGCGCGGCTCGGCGGCGACGAGTTCGCGATCGTTCAGAGCGCGGTGACCTCCCAGGACCAGGTCAACGAGCTCGTCGCGCGGGTCTTCGCGGCGATCCGCACACCATTCGACTGCATGGGGCATCATCTCACCACCGACGCCAGCATCGGCATTGCGCTGGCGCCGGGACACGGCACCGCGCTGGACCAGATCCTGAAGAACGCGGACATGGCGATGTACGCCGCCAAAGCCGCCGGGCGCCGCACCTGCCGATTCTTCGAGCCGGAAATGGACGCCAAGGTGCGCGAGCGGCGACAGCTGGAGATCGATCTCCGCCACGCCATCGCTCATGGCGGCCTGGAGGTCTATTACCAGCCCTGCCTCAGCCTCAAGGACGACCGCATCACGGGCTGCGAGGCGCTGGTGCGCTGGCGCCACCCCGAGCGCGGCATGGTTTCGCCGGCCGAGTTCATCCCGATTGCCGAGGATACCGGGCTGATCAACGAGATCGGCGAATGGGTGCTGGCGACTGCCTGCCGCGACGCCGCCGGCTGGCCCGACGACATCCGCCTCGCCGTCAACGTCTCGCCGGTGCAGTTCAAGAGCGGCACGCTGGCGCTGAAGATCATGGCGGCGCTGGCCGCCTCCAATCTGCCGGCGAGCCGGCTCGAGCTCGAGATCACCGAGGCCGTGCTGATCCGCGACGACGAGACCGCGCTTGCGATCCTGCACCAGCTCCGCGCCATCGGCGTCCGCATCGCGCTCGACGATTTCGGCACCGGCTACTCCTCGCTGAGCTATTTGCACCGCTTCCCGTTCGACAAGATCAAGATCGACCGCTGCTTCGTCAACGACATCGCAGGCCCCGACGGCTCTGCCAGCATCGTGCAGGCCGTGGTCAACCTCGCCAGCGCCCGCCGCATGGCGACCACGGCCGAAGGCGTCGAGACCGAGGAACAGCAGCGGCTGCTGCGCACGCTCGGCTGCACCGAGATGCAGGGCTATTTGTTCAGCGCCGCAAAGCCGGCCGACAAGGTCGTGGAGCTGTTCGCGCTCCATCGCAGCCGCCTCGCCCAGCGCGACGGCAACGAAGCTCGCCGCCGCGAGGCAGGCTAGCAAGGGCCGCTAGTTCGTAGATGGAATACTTCGTAGGGTGGGCAAAGCGAGCGTGCCCACCTCTTGTCTTCCCGCACACGCAGAAGCGGTGGGCACGTCGCTTACGCTCCTTTGCCCACCTACGGCATCTCGATCAGCTAGTTCGGCACGGTGGTCTTCGGCGCCGGCTTCGCGGCGGCCGCGTTCACGGTGACGCCGTGCAGGAAGTCGTAGGCCGCGTGCAGCGCCTTGTCGTCCTTCTCTTCCGGCGGGACATAGGATTGCGATCCGGTCTGCTCGCTGCCGTCAGCGGCCTGCAGATGGCCGCGCATCTGCGACTCCGCCATGGTGTCGACGCGGCCTTTCAGCTCGGCCGGCACGTCCTGGAGGATCTCGATGTCAGGCGCGATGCCCTGGGCCTGGATCGAGCGGCCCGATGGCGTGTAGTAGCGCGCCGTGGTCAGCGCCAGCGCGCCGTTGCCAGCGCCAAGCGGAATGATGGTCTGCACCGAGCCCTTGCCGAACGAGCGGGTGCCAATGATCGTGGCACGCTTGTGATCGTGCAGCGCACCGCCCACGATTTCGGACGCCGACGCCGAGCCGCCGTTGACCAGCACCACAAGCGGCTTGCCCTTGGTGAGGTCGCCGCCATGCGCGGTGAAGCGCTGGGTCTCTTCCGGATTGCGGCCGCGGGTCGAGACGACCTCGCCGCGCTGCAGGAACGCGCTGGACACCGACACGGCCTGGTCGAGCAAGCCGCCCGGATTGTTGCGCAGGTCCATCACGTAGCCGACAAGCTTCTCCTGCGGGACGTCCTTGGAGATCGAGGCGATCGCCTTCTTCAGGCCGTCGGTGGTCTGCTCGTTGAACGAGGTGACGCGGATGTAGCCGATGTCGCCGTTCTCGACATGGAAGCGGACGGGGCGGACATGGATGATCTCGCGCGTGATCGCGACATCGAGCGGCGCATCGGCGCCCTTGCGCATGATGGTGAGCTTCGTCTTGGTGTCGACCGGCCCCTTCATCTTGTTGACGGCCTGCTCGAGCGTCATGCCCTGCACGGCCTCGCCATCGATCTTGCTGATGAGGTCACCGGACATGAGGCCAGCCTTGGACGCCGGCGTGTCGTCGATGGGCGAGACGACCTTGACCAGGCCCTCCTCCATCGTGACCTCGATGCCGAGCCCGCCGAATTCGCCGGAGGTGGTCTCCTGCATCTCGGTCCAGGCCTTGTCGTTCATGTAGCGGGAATGCGGGTCAAGCGAGGTCACCATGCCCGTGATCGCGCCTTCGATCAGCTTGGAATTGTCGGGCTTCTCGACATAGCTCGCCTTCACCCGCTCGAACACCTCTCCGAACAGGTTGAGCTGCGAATAGGCGTCATCCGCATTCGCTGCCGCCCGCGCCGCCCATAGTCCGCCATGCGGACCGGATGCGAGGAGGGTCAAGCATGCTCCGGTGAGCGCGCCCAGGGGGAACAGCAGGGTTTTCCGCATGGAATGGTTGGCCTTTTTGCTTCGCGGTTCTCTTGGGGCAGTTCGTTCGGGCTTGGGAGCCGCCATGCAAATGGCGATCCAGACCGGTTCTCACAATATCATTCCGGTTTCTTCAAGGCCGGCGTGCCACGCCGGCGGGCAGCTTGTAGAAATCCCTTCGTCTGGACCTAAACTTTTGGCAACGTTCGGAAACCACCTCGCGCAAAGCAGGAATCGGTCGGCCGGCCCACGCCTCGCTGCTATGCGATTTTAGGATGGTTTTGCAGCCCTGAACGGGATACCCGATGGCATAAGGCTTCAAATTCTCGGGAGGATAACAATGAACGAAGCGCTCCGGCCGGAACGGAACGTCGAACTCGGCGCCAGCAACGAGCCGTTCCAGAATCTGCACGAATTCATCCGGAAGGCGCGTTCCAACCTCAACCAGAACGCCTGGGACTACATCGTCGGCGCCGCGGAGACCGAGACCACGATGCGCCGCAATCGCATGGCCCTGGACGAGATCGCCTTTCGCCCGCGCGTGCTGCGTGACGTGCGCAAGGTCTCCGGCTCGGTCGAGCAGTTCGGCCGCAAGATGCGCTTGCCCGTGGTGCTCGCCCCTGTCGGCGCGCTGGAAATCTTCGACCCGCATGGAGCCGCCAGCGTCGCGCGCGCGGCCGGCACCTTCGGGGCGTCGCACATGTTGAGCTCGGTCTCCGAGCCCGGTCTGGAGAAGACCGCCGAAGCCGCCCCCGATGCGCTGCGCATGTACCAGCTCTATGTCCGCGGCGATGATGCCTTCGTCGCCGACGTCGTCAGCCGCGCCGAGAAGGCCAAATATGCCGCCTTCTGCCTGACCGTCGACACCGCCCATTACAGCCGTCGTGAGCGTGACATCGCCAAGCGCTACGTTCGCGAAAGCCGCCTGCGCGCCACTGGCGGCGATTTCCAGAAGGGGCTGGAGTGGCGGACCGTGAAGATGGTCAAGGACAAGTTCCGGATACCGCTTATCCTCAAGGGCATCGCCACCGCCGAGGACGCGCAGATCGCGGTCGATCACGGCGTCGAGTGGATCTATGTCTCCAACCACGGCGGCCGCCAGCTCGATCACGGCCGCGGTGCCATGCATGTGTTGCCCGAGATCGTCGAGGCGGTGAAGGGTCGCGCCAAGATCATGGTGGATGGCGGCATCTGCCGCGGCACCGACATCGTCAAGGCGATCGCAGCGGGCGCCGACCTCGTCGGCATCGGCCGGCTGCAGTGCTGGGCCCTGGCAGCGGCCGGCGAGAACGGCGTGACGCGAATGCTCGAGCTGCTCGAGGACGAGGTGCTGCGCTGCCTCGGCCTCCTCGGTGCCACCTCGTTCGCCGAGGTCGACAAATCCTGCCTGCACCAGGCCGCCGCAACCAATGCGCCGAGCGTGTTCAGCGCGTTCCCGCTGTTCGACCATGAACCCTACCGATACTGAAGGATAGAATGACATCGCTCTCTCCCGGCAGCGCGGATGCGCTTCTGTTCGATCTCGGGCGCGTCGTGCTCGACATCGATTTCTCCAAGGCGATCGCCTGCTGGGCAGGACATGCCGGGTGCAAGCCTGAGGCCGTCCTCGCGCGTTATGTGCGCGACAGCGAGGCCTACCGGCTGCACGAGCTCGGTAAGATCAGCGACGAGGACTATTTCCAGTCGCTGCGCTCATCGCTCGGCATCGACATTTCGGATGCGCAGTTCCTGGAGGGCTGGAACGCGATCTTCGCCGGCGAAATGCCCGACGTTGCCGAATTGCTGCCGCGCGCGGCGAAGCAGATGCCGCTCTATGCCTTCTCCAACACCAACCGCCCGCATGTAGACCATTTTTCGAAAGAGTATGCCGATCTGCTCGGCCATTTCCGCGAGTTGTATCTGTCCTCCAGCATCGGCCTGCGCAAACCGGACGCGGAGGCGTTTGACCACGTGGTGGCTGCGATCGGCGTGCCGGCGGAGCGAATCGTGTTCTTCGATGACCTCGCCGAAAACGTCGAAGGCGCCCGCGCCCGCGGGCTGACGGCGGTGCATGTCACCTCTCCCGGAGATGTCGGGAACGCGCTGAGAGCGCTGGGTATCTGACGGCAAAGTCGCGGACCGTCCACGTTGGATGTTTCAGGAACTATTTCGCCTGAAAATATGGAACCAGCTCACTTTGTGCATTTTTATACCGAGTTCCCGGAACGAATGCCTGGTTCAGGACTCAATGAGTCCGTTGGGAACCTCTACATCGGACGTATCATCGTGTTGGGCAAAACCTACCTCACCAAGCAGGCCTCTCTGCTGGTCAAGTTCGCCAAGACCACCTCGGATTCCGAACTTTCCGCCAAGCTGATGAGCAAAGCAGCGGATCTGAAATCTCAGGCTGATCCCATGCCCGGCGGGGATCACAGCCTGAGGGCACCGGATGTCGATCCTGATAATGGAACGGGGACAGCCTGACCGCCGTCTCCTGGCCATGCTGCTTTCAATTCGTTTTTCTCGTCCCGAATTCAGCAGTCCCTGCGTCTGGTGAGCCGCGTCGGCCCCTTCGGGCGTACCCCAGCTCACCAGCGGTCCTGAAGCCTCAGGCTCGCCTCGAGGTCGCCGCGAAAATTGTGCTGACCGAGATGGAGCAACTTGCACTGCAGGTCGACCCATATCTTGCCGCCGATGTCGCGCCAGCGGCGGCAGAACGCATAGTCCTCTGAGAGATAGCGGCCGGAATCCGGATCGACCATGCAGTCGAAGAACAGCCAATGCAGATGCGCCAGCGGATTATTCGGCGGGCCGTCCGGGACGTAGTTCAGCTCCGGATATTTCTCCATCATCTGCTTGAACACGTCACGCTTGACGCACATGAAACCGGTCGGCGCCTCCGCCACCTCAGCAAAACCATCGGCATCTGCATAGGTGCTGATGCGCTCGACGCCATGGCCGATTGGGTTGAAGGGGTATTCGGTATAGCGATCCTCGAATTGCTGCCGGGTCGTTCCCGCCGGCAGTCCTCCCTCCGGCCAGTTGAAGTTCTTCATCGGATAGATGCCGGCGGTCACGTCGCGATCGATCAGGAGCAGGCGGCAGACCGATTGCGGCGTGAAGGCGAGATCAGAATCGATCCAGAACAGATGGGTGAGCGTCTCGTCGGAGAGGAACTTGATCACCATCTTGTTGCGCGAGCGGGTGATCAGGCTTTCCGAATGCATGTGCAGGATGCATTGCAGCCCGAACCGGTTGCAGTGATGGGTCAGCTCGAAAATGCTGGTGACGTAGTGCATGCTGACAGCCGAGATGTAGCAAGGCGTCGCAAACATCACTTTCATCGATTTCAGCGCTTCGTCGGGTAACATTTCTCGCTCGTCTGGCCGAGTTGCTGCGTCTATTTCGAGGCGTTCTCCGGCGGCTTGGTCGCCGGTGCGGACTTTGCGACCGCCGCAGGCTGCTTGCTGGCATTTGTCGGGGTCTGCTTTTGCTCAACACGCGGCTCGGGCGGGGTCGGCGCTGCCGGCCCGCTCTGTCCAATCGAGACCGAGATCCCGAACAACCGCCACTGTCCGTTCACCGGCGCGAAGGCCAGGTCGAAATTGACCTGGTTCGGGACCGACGGAAAGAAGCCGGCCAAATGCATCAATCCGTTGGCCTCGATCTGCGGCAGCAGGTTGAGCTGCGGATCGATAACGGCGACACCCGAGAGATCGAGATTGTCGTTGCGCAGCTTGGCGAAAATCTCGCCCAGCCGCGCAGCCGAGTTGACTTGGAAACCGGGCGCGCCGATATCGCGCAGCACAGTGTAGTTGCCGGTCTTGTTGGCGTGGTCGAGTGCGAGCAGCGAAGAGCGGACCAGCATCAGCACGCCGTTGCGGTCGATCTGCGCGGGTTTTGGCGCCGGCGGGGGCGTTTCCGCATGGCCGGCGGCGGCGGCCGCCGCCGTCAGCGCAGCCGCAAGCATCAAAGCCCGCCACCCCCGTTGCTTTCCGCTCAACACGCCGCCGTCACCACGCAACCGTCACTCCGGCGCGTCCACCGACGCCGCCTTGCGCGAACCCGGCCGCGACGCCGCCGTTGAGCACGACATACTGGTTGAGGCGCATCTGGGCGCCCAAGCTCATGGCGTTCTGCCCGCGGAACGTGCCCCAATTGGTGGAGACCGCAAACCGCTTGTCCGATGGCAGTGCCGAGCCGCCCATGGCAATGGCGATCGCGGTGCCCTCGAACGCCTGCCGCATTTGCGTCTGCAACGTGGAGACGTTGGACTGCAGCGTGGAAATATCCGCACCGCTGAAGCTTGCGGCCGCCAGATGCCCGGCGGCATCCGTCGTCACCACCTGGGTTGGTCCAGATTGTGCGGCAAGGCTCGCGGCCGAGGTGAGGCCGGACATGCGATAGGTGTTCGTGCTGGTGCCGATCGAGACCTGATTGGGCGCTGATGTCGTCGCGCCCGCGCCGATCGCAGTCGAATTGGCGAAGGTAGCCGTGGCGCCCGCACCGATCGCAGTCGCGCCGGTGGCGCTGGCGGTGCTGGCTTGGCCAATCGCGGTGGTGGCGTCGCCGGTCGCGTTGCTACCCTGGCCGAACGCACTGGCTGTCAAGCCATTGGCGATGCTGCCTTGACCAGTCGCGGTTGCGAAATCGCCATTTGCGAAACTGCCTTGGCCGGTCGCGGTCGCGCTGTCGCCGTGGGCGACGCTCTGGGCGCCCGTCGCGGTCGCGAAGGTGCCATTCGCAGCACTTTGAATCCCTGTTGCCGTTGCGTCAAAGCCATTCGCCTTGCTTAGACTACCGGTCGCGGTCGCGTCCACGCCGTTCGCGACGCTGCCTTGTCCCGTCGCCGTCGCGTTGGTCCCGTTTGCGTTGCTGGCTTGTCCCGTCGCCGTTGCATAGGTGCCGTTGGCGAGGCTGAACTGTCCAGTCGCGGTCGCGTTGGTCCCGTCTGCGCGGCTTTGCTCTCCGGTCGCGGTCGCGAGGGTTCCAACGGCGGCGCTGAAGGTACCCGTCGCCGTCGCCGAGGTCCCGTTCGCGACGCTGTTTTGTCCCGTCGCCGTCGCATAGGTGCCGTCCGCGAGGCTGGACGCTCCAGTCGCGGTCGCGTTGGTTCCGTTTGCGGTGCTGCCCGGTCCAGTCGCGGTCGCGAACGTGCCGTTCGCGATGCTGCCCGCACCATAGGCTGTCGCAAAGTTGCCGGTCGTGGTCGCGCCGCTGCCAACCGCTGTCGCATTGCCGCTGGGCGCGTTGATCACGCCGCCGCCGGCGGCGTAGTCGGCAGAAAGAGCTGCCGAGGGACAAAGCGCCACTCCGGCGCCGAGCACGCCCACGCCGGTGAGCATGCTGCTGGCGAGCAAGCCGGCCTTGCGAGACAGGCTCCGGATGACCGGAATGATGGTCTTGCGACCTCGATGGATTGCCGAAATCGACACTTTCGCCCCCGTCCCCTGAATCGCAGGAATGATGTCCTTTCGGAAATGTTGCAAAGCCCGGACATGGAGGCATCTGACGTTTGTCGGATGCGTCGATGATTGCGTCGGGAATGCCAATGGGGTGCGGCTTTGCGGCAACATCGGCACGACTGCCGCTTTTCTGCTCTTGCTCGTTCCGTGACGCTGCGCTGAGATGCCTCATTGCATTTTGAGGCATTTGTCTTGGGTACGGACGATATTTCCAACGAATCCGTATTGGACCTCATCGGCGCCATCTACGAGGTTGCGCTCGACGGAAGCCGCTGGGAAAATGTGCTGACGCGCATCGACGACGCCATCGGCGGCCGTACCCTGTTCGGCGTCTTTGATCCCGCAAGCGGCCTCTCCAGCCTGCTGTCGCCACGCATCGACCCCGACCGCGTGCAAGAGCTACTCGGCTGGGCCCCGCGCAATCCCCTGTTGCCGCTTGGCATCGGCCGGACGCCCGGCGAGGTCTTCACCATCGGCGACTTCATCACACGCGATGAGTTCACCCGCAGCGATTTCTACAACGAATGGTGGCAGCCGGGCGGTTTCGACACCGAACCGTTGACGACGAATCTGCTGGTCGATCACAACGCCACGGGCATCCTGACCAGCCATCGGCCGTCCAATTTGTCTCCGTATGACGACAAGGCGCGGCGGCTGTTTGCAACGTTGGCGCAGCATCTCGTACGCGCCGTTGCGATCCAGCGGCGTACCCACCAGGTCGACATCGCCGGCCGCGCGGCGCTGGCGGGCCTCGACGGCCTCGATCAGGGTTTCATTCTCGCGGACGCCCAGGCCCGCCCGATCTTCGTCAATCGTCGCGCGCACGAATGGCTCGACGCCGCCGACGGCATCGTGATCGACGCGGGCGCGCTGAGCGCCATCACCAGCGACGATGGCCGTTGTCTGCAAACGCTGGTCGGCTCATGCAGCATCGATAATCCCGATCGCATCGGCGGCGAGATGAGCCTGCGGCGGCTTCCCGGCCGCATGCCGCTGCACGTGCAGGTAACGCCGGTCGGCAGCGATTGGGCGGAGAGCTCGGTGTCGCTCGCCTCCGGCTGGCGATCGAGTGCGATGGTGCTGATCACCGACCCCGAGCCGGACGCGAGATCAAGACTCGACGCCCTACGCGCGCGTTACGGCCTGACCCGTGCCGAAGCGGCCTTCGCGCTCGAGATCGTCAAGGGCGGCGGCCGCAAAGCCACGGCCGAACGGCTCGGCATCGCGGACGGAACCGCGCGCAGCCATCTGTCGAAGATCTTCGACAAGACCGGCGTGGGGCGACAGGCCGAGCTGGTGCGGCTGTTGCTCCAGAAATAGCTGCGTCCGCGCGTATGCGCATCCGTTTTGCCTCAACGGCCACAGTCGGCTAGAACGCTGGCCGCGACCTGATTGTCGCGTTGCCCAAGCAGGAGCTTTCAGCCGTGGCCCTCATGCCGGTTTCCGATGCGCTTGCCGCGGTGCTCGCCGGTGCGGAGCCGCTGGCTGAAGAGATGGTTGCGCTCGATGAGGCTTGGCACCGGGTGCTGGCGCGCGATCTCGCCGCACGGCGCACGCAGCCACCGCAGGCGATGTCGGCGATGGACGGCTATGCCGTCCGCGCGGCCGATGCAGCCAGGGTCGATGCGCAGCTCAATGTCATCGGCGAGGTCGCTGCCGGCCGGCCGTTTGCAGGAACTGTCGGTGCCGGGGAAGCCGTCCGGATCTTCACCGGTGGCGTCGTTCCCGACGGCGCCGATGCGGTCGTGATCCAGGAGGACACCGTCGCCGACGGCAAGCGCATCGCGATCAAGGAAGCCGCCGTCGCCGGGCGGCACATCCGCCCGGCCGGCATCGACTTCCGCGAGGGTGACGTGCTCCTGCGCAAGGGCGCCCGGCTGACCGAGCGCGACCTCGCGCTTGCCGCCGGCATGAATCACCCGCAGTTGGCGGTCGGCCGCCGTCCGAAGGTCGCGATTCTCGCAACCGGCGACGAGCTGGTGATGCCGGGTACGACGCCCGGTCATGGCCAGATTGTCTATTCCAACGGCTATGCCCTGCATGCGCTCGCTCGCAGCGAAGGGGCCGACACCATCGACCTCGGGATTGCCGCCGACACGCTTGCCGCCACCACCGCCGGTATCCGCCGCGCGCGCGAATCCGGCGCCGACATCCTGATCACGACGGGCGGCGCCTCGGTCGGCGACCACGATCTGGTGCAGCAGGCGCTCCGCGACGAGGGCACCTCGATGGCGTTCTGGAAGATCGCGATGCGGCCGGGCAAGCCGATGATGAACGGGCAGCTCGGGGCGATGCGCGTAATCGGCCTGCCCGGCAATCCCGTGTCATCCTACGTTTGCGGCTTCCTGTTCATGGTGCCGCTGATTCGTGCGTTGTCTGGCCGTTCGATGGTTCATCACCGCCGCGAACGCGCCGTGCTCGGCCGCGACGTCGGCGCCAATGACCAGCGCGAGGACTATCTGCGCGCCCGCCTGGATGTGCGTGATGACGGCACGCTGATCGCCCTTCCCGTCAATCACCAGGACTCCTCGCTGCTTGCGAATCTCGCTGCGGCACAGGCACTTCTCGTGCGCGCACCGTTCGCACCGAGGGCCGAAGCGGGAGCGCCGTGCGAGGTGCTGCGACTGCCCGTCTGAGCGCATTGTTCGCATGCGTTCCGCGAACTTTGTCGCGTTCACGGTAAATTAAGCAGTTGCGGAACAAGTATCGAACATATAGTGTCCGTTCATGATTTGTTTCGAGCATGTAGCGGCTTATTGCTGACTTCGGCGTCTCGGAATCGAACGACATCAACCGGGGGATTTTGGTCGAGATGTTAACGCGCAAACAGTACGAGCTCCTGCGGTTCATCAGTGAACGCCTGAAGGAAAGCGGCGTGCCGCCCTCCTTCGACGAGATGAAGGATGCGCTCGATCTGCGCTCGAAATCAGGCATCCATCGCCTGATCACTGCGCTCGAGGAGCGCGGCTTCATCCGCCGCCTGCCCAACCGCGCCCGCGCCATCGAGGTGATCAAGCTGCCCGAACTCCAGGCCGCCGCTGGCAGCCGCCGCGGCTTCACGCCGAGCGTCATCGAGGGCAATCTCGGCAAGGTGCGCCCGGCGTCGAGCCTGCCGGCCGACGAGGGTGAGCGTCCAGTCGCAGTGCCCGTGATGGGCCGGATCGCGGCCGGCACGCCGATCGAGGCTTTGCAAACCCGCAGCCACACCATCAGCGTCCCGCCCGACATGCTCGGCTCGGGCGAGCACTACGCGCTCGAAGTGCGCGGCGACTCCATGGTGGAGGCCGGCATTCTCGATGGCGACATGGCGCTGATCCAGCGCAACGAGAGCGCCGATACCGGCGACATCGTGGTCGCCCTGATCGACGACGAGGAAGCGACACTCAAGCGTTTCCGCCGTCGCGGCGCCTCGATCGCGCTCGAGCCGGCCAACGCGGCCTATGAGGTTCGCATCCTGCCGCCCAACCGGGTCAAGATCCAGGGCAAGCTGATCGGGCTGTACCGGAAGTACTGATCGCGTCGCTATCGGCGAGCGCAATCAACGATTGGAGCGGACGATTGTCCGCTCCGGCTGGGTAGTCTTTCTGGTTTTGCACAGATTATCCGGCCCCTTCTCCAGCGCTACATCCTCGGCACGCCGCAACGAAGCACGCATTGCTTCGCAGGGCCTTTGCCAGACCGAGGAGACCAACATGCGCAAGATCATTTTGAGCACCGTCACGATGACGCTGATCGCAGTATCAGCGTCGCAGGCCTTAGTGTCGCAAGCCTTGGGCTCGCAAGCCTTGGGCTCGCAAGCCTTGGGCTCGCAAGCCTTGGCTGCGCAGCCGCAGCACCACGCTCGCAAAGCACCGCGCGCAACGACTGAGCAATTCCGCAATGCCCGTAACGCCGTCGCGCAGCCGGCTTGGCAATATTCGGGCTGGTCAGCGCCAGCCGGCCGCTGAAGCAACGCGCTCACCAAATGCGCGGGAGCAGGCTTTGTTCCTCGTGCATTTGAAAAAGATAATGTGATCGCGCTCTGCTGATGCGAGCCGCAGATTTGCCCACAAACAAGCATAAGATGAGCTTCCACTCTGATAGGGGCCTGCGCCTCCGAGACAGAGGCGCGGGTGCTCTATCCTGATTGAGGAGCACCCGATGTGTGACTATAGCCTGCATGCCGTCGCGACGCGTCCCGCAGAAGTTGGCGAGACGATCGTCACGACAACGTTCCGCGGCACCTCGACGCGCGGCTTCGCCTCCGAAGCCGACATGTCCGTCGCGGTTTGCCTGCTGCCGGGAACGGAGCTCGCCTTCGCCGACAACGTCCGCTACGACAATCGCTGGATCTGGACGCGCACCATCAACTCGCGCGTCGGCAAGTTCGGCAAGGTCGATCCGCACATTCCCGACCGCCATCACGACGCGATCGAATTCCCCGACGGCAAATACGTGCTGGTGACGCAGCTGGTCGAAGGCCAGCGCGCAACCGTGCTGCAACTGCCCGTGACCCAGCCGCTCGGCGAGCGCGAGCACAAGCCGCAGGTCGCCGACAGCCGCTCCACGTCCCCGCGCCTGCCGATCGGCTAAGCCGTCGATCTCAGTCATCGGCCTGCAGGTCGGCGTCAGACGGCGTTGCGTCTTTGGAGCGCGGAGCTGCCGACCGCGGCATGAGGGTCTGTTCGAAATCTCCATCGCCGGCCGCCGCCGGCGACCAGGGGCGGTTTGCGCCCCTCGCCTTTACCGCCTGAATCGCAAAGCCGTCGCCACGCGGCGTCAGCGCCAGCGCGCCCTGACGCACGAGACGTGGCCGATCGACCACCATCGCACCACAATCCGGCGGCGCGGACCTTGCCGTCACCACCAGTGCCGCGCGGCTGCAATCGTCTCCCAGCGCGTCGATGCGCAACGCCAGCGCAACGATGCGTCCGTCGGCAAGCGGCGTCACGCAGCCTGACTCGTCGCACGACACACCATCGGCAAGCGCGACGCTGCCGGGATCGCGAGAGTCGGCATCGGCCGCGAGCCACTCCTTGAGCAGAAAGCTGTCCTTGCTCGCCCTGATCAGGTGCAGCTGCCCGTCCCTGCCCCGCACGGCAACGCTCTGGCCGTCACCGGCGATAAGGATGTCGGGTTGCCGGACCGACAGACCCCAGACGATTGCCGCCACGAGCACGATCGCGCCCGACCACCGCAGCGGCGTGCGTAGCAGTCCCATCAGGACGAGGCCGAGGCTCGCCGCGATCAGCGGCGCAGTGCCGAAGGCACTGACGTGGCCGATCGCGCCGGGCAGCGCCGCGACCCATCGCGAGACCGCCACCATCCAGTCGATACCGATCCCCATCAACCACCAGAACACGCCGTCGAGCCCGAACGGTGCCGCGAGCAATCCCAACAGCCCAGCCGGCATCACCAGCGCCGAGACCACCGGCATCGCGCCGAGATTGGCAAGCACGCCATAGGGCGTGACGCGATGGAAATGGAAGGCGGCATAGGACGTGGTCGCAAACCCCGCGATCATCGAGGCCATGAATAGCATCGCAATCTCGCGGCCGCCCCATAGCGCGATGCGCGCGGTTGTCGAGTGATCGGGCGAGGCAAACAGGTTCGGCATGCCGATCTGCACCAGCGCCACCAGGCCGAGCGTTGCCGCAAAGGACATCTGGAAGCTCGGATGCACCAGCGCCTCAGGCGCGACCGCAAGCACGATCAGCGCTGCCACCGCCAGCGTGCGAAAGGTGATGGCGCGGCGGTCAACCATGACAGCGATCAGCACCACCGCGGTCATGAAGAACGACCTTTGGGTCGCAACCTCCGCGCCCGAGAGCAGCAGATAGAACGCGGACGCGACCAGCGCCGCGGCGGCCGACCATTTCTTGATTGCGAAGCCGACCGCCAGCCCGGGGATCAGCGCCAGCAGCGCGCGAACCGCGAAGAAGACGACGCCGGCGACGACAGCCATATGGTACCCGGAGATCGACAGAACATGGCCGAGGCCGGAGATGAACATCGCATCGTTGACGGGCGTGGTGATGGCATCGCGGCGGCCGGTCAAAAGCGCAGTCGCGATCGCGCGGTTGTCGCCGTCGAGCGTGGCGCGGATGCGCGCGTCGATCGCATCGCGCAGGCCCTGCATCACCGCCGCATAGCGCAGTTGCAGGCCGCCGGCATCGGGCGGCGCCACGGCCGTGATCGCTCCCATCACGAAGCCGGAGGCGCCGATGCCCTGGAAGAACATGTCGCGCGAGAAATCGTAGCTGCCCGGCCGCAACGGCGCGAGCGGCGGCATCAGCCGCGCCTTCAGCTGCACGAAGCTGCCGACGTCGGGCGCCGTCCCCTTGCGCACGGAGAGGCGGACGCGCTCCAGCTTCACGTCGCTGCGCTGCGCCTCCATCGCGGTGACGCGCAGCACGAACCGGTCGGTGCGTTCGCGGATGTCGCGGGTCTCGACGAAGCCCGACAGCGACACCGAATAAAGCGGCCTTGCGAGCACCGTATGGGCGATGCGCGCCGTCTTCCAGGTTGCCATGGCAAAGCCGGCCGCGACCGCCGCGATCATGATCGCCGGCGCAAACCACCGGCTCCGGCGCAACAACACCGCCCCGAGCGCCAGCGCCACCGTCGTCGTGGCAACGACCCACAGCACCGGCTCATGATCGGCCGCGAAGTAGAGCGCGATGCCGCAGCCAAAGGCGATCGGCACCCAGGGAAACAGTCGCCCGGCGCCGGCTTCGGCCTTGGCCCATTCGCGAAGCCGCCCGACGATCGCGGGCCAAACGTCAAAGCCCGCCGGCACAAAGCCGCCCGCCGACGCGGTCCGGCCGGTTGGCCAAGTCCCTGCAATCGGCGCGCCGGCGATACCCTGCGAGACCCGTTGCGGCCGACCCGGCTCCGCCATTCCCTAGCAACCCTGCCTTAGCAACCCTGCGATACGCGACAGGCGCAGAGGCTACCGGAACGTGCAGCGGTGCGAATGGGGTTTATATACTTGACACCACATCACGCGATAGCTAGTTCTGGCGCTGCCGACGGTGATTTGCCGGCGGCTGGCGCGCCCGAGATTACTCCCCAGATGCTTCGAGCTGGGGAGGAGCGGTTGCTTGATCTGGTTGAGTGGAGAGAGTCAGCGCACGTGGTAGCCGAGGTTTATCGGGCAATGTGGGCGTTGCGGTCTCTCCGCCTTCCCACGTGATCGTGCCACCGCTCAATGCCGCTATGCGCCAATAGAAAAGCTGCGATCCAAACATGGCGAACTCCGCCATGTCGTCAGCAACGGATCTCAATTCCGCGACATCCAGGCTTATGAAATTATTTTCGTCGGGTGTTTTCTTGGATGGTTTCGCCAATGTCAGATGTGAACTAGTAAGGTCTGACAGCGAGGCGTTGTGCGCCTTGGAATGCATCAGGATATTTCGGTTGTCTGTGGCGGTGCCATAGCCTGAAATGAAGTGCTCGTATCGTTCACGGAAGCTAAGCGGCTGCGTTTCGGCAACCTTTCGCGCCACTTCCATTCGTTGAGCGTTGTTAAGTTTTGAAAAGACCAGCTTACCGACTTCAAAATGCGTCTGTGTGATGTAAAATAAGCGGTAGAATTGGCCTTCTAGATCGTTGTAGTTGGCGGCTATGACTCCAAGCGCATGCATGTGCTCCTTGAGGCTGGGATTATATTTCCAGTTCCAACTCCACGGCTTTTCGTCCAGCAGAAGGGCCGCTAAGAGGCCGCGATAGACTGGTTTAGGAGCATCATCAGTCATGGCTAAAGAGCCTGAAAAGTACGAGGAAAAGGAAGCACAAGAGCGTTTCGAGGCTGCGCTACGTGGCGCGCTCAAGACGCCTCATGAGCCGTTGAAGGAAAAGCCGAAGGTGAAGAAGGCCAAGAAGCGAAAGGCGACCAAATGAGCGAGTTCAAGTTGACGGGGGCCGGAGAGCTTGATGCTAACCAGCCCCGCGCTTCACTTAGTGCGCATGGTGAGCGGAGCACACCACCAGCCGCCACCGAACCGGGCCTTGCCGATCTGCGGGGTGCTGGTGATGATACTGCGGAGGTAGCGGAGCGCCCTCGATAGAGGTGCACTCATAGCCGCATGTTACGCATCTATAGATGCCAGAGTTCTGGGTTAAAGAACCGGGCTCAGCAATTGCGTCGAATGCAGGATGGTCTTTAGGATTCAGGTAGGCAGGATATTTGTAGTAGGCCAATTGGCCCTCCATTAAATGTGAGGGCGGACCTTGACCTTTTGTGCAGAATCCCAAAGATGGGATTGCTAACTACACTTCAGCTCATGACCCGTCCCTCGGGTTAATGAGCTACTCGGGGCCGCCGGCGCCAACCGGCGGTTTCCCCCGAATCGCTCAAGCCAATTCTGCCAAGAAGTGCAACCTGGAGTCCATCCCGGTTCCCTTTTTGTGCGCGTTTCTCAACCCGTGCGATACCGGGTTGATTTCAAGCGCTTGGCTCGCCAGCGAACGAATCGCCGGGCCAGCCGGGAGAGATCGCGCTTAGTGAGATTGACGATACGTCAGACGCTTGCCAGCCGCGCCTTTGACGGCAAGGTCTGCACGTGCCCCATCGTCAATGCCGAGCGCGATGCGGTTGCTGTAACGGAAGTCGAATTCTGACAGATAGCGGTGCAGGTGCTTTTCAGCGCAATGCTGATAGATGCCCTTCATGCCGCGCTTGAAGATCGAATAGTAGCCTTCAACCGTATTGGTGCTGATCGTGGTGGTAACGACAATGGGCTTGCCATCGTCGCGCAGTTCGTCAGTCACCGTGTTGCGGTAACGGGCATACTGATCCTTGCTGTGGGTGACGGTATCGTGGGTAAGGCCTTCGATATTGGAAATGATCTTGTAGGACGGCGCTTCGTCCGTCATCAGATGCGCCTCACGGCTGAGGTTGGCGCGGATGATCGGCATGATGTCGCCCGTGCGCGTGCCGTCGATATGGAAGCTGCGGGCAGCACCGCCGCGTTCCACAAGCGTAAGAACCACGTTCTTGTTCGACCAAGCGAGGCGGCCCTTCTTGGGCTGGCCTTCAAGGAAACCATAGAACGTTTCGTCAACTTCCACCGTCTTGCCGCCACCACCCATCGGGGGCAGCAAGCCGCCAGCGCGCATTGCCTCGCGGATGCGATGCGACAGGAACCACGCGGATTTGTAGGTAATGCCCAAGGTGCGATGCAGTTGATGCGAGCTAACGCCCTTCTTGCTGGACGCCATCAGGTAGAAGGCCTGAAGCCAGACGTTGAGCTTGATATGGCTGCTTTCCATCACGCTCTTGGTGGTGACGGAGAAGTCCTTACGGCATTCCTTGGAGCCGCAGCGGTAGACGCCGGGCTTCTTGGTGGCAAACGAGGCGTTCACGGTGCCGCAGTGCGGGCAAACGCGATCGGTACCCCAGCGCAGGGCCTCAAGGTAGGTCCGCGCAGCCTCGACGCTCTGGAAGTGCGGAGCGTTGAAGCTGGCGTTCTTGATGGGCGGCTTGGCTGCGGGCATCGCGTTGTTCCGAGTTGATGCCCGTTTCTACATTTCGTACCTTGTGGTGTCAAGTATATAATCGCCGTGCGAATAGCGGTACGGATCAGGAACGAAGGGGCCGCGGCCCTACTTTTCCTCTTCCATCGTCACGGCGACATCCGCCTTGGCCGACAGCCGGACCTTGTTGCCCTCGACATCAGCGACCAGACCCTTGTCGATGAAATGATGATGACCCTTGTGGCTGCCCTCGCCGCTGTCCTTCTTGGTCAGCTTGATGCGGTTGCCCTCGACCTTGTCGACGGTGCCGACATGGACGCCGTCGGCACCGATGACTTCCATATGCTCTGCGATGTTCTGCATGGCGGGATCCTCAATTGGGGACCCACACAACGCGCAGGGGACGCGTTCGTTGCCTCGCCGGAATGACGATGCCGTGTGCCCCGTCAGATCAACGGCGCGCGTGACGAGGCATGAAGCCGGCGCACCATTTCGCGACGATGGCGGAAACGATGGCGTCGGCTTCTCGGCTCATGCGTGTCTCAGCCTTTGGCGACTTCCTTTGCGAACGTGTCACGCAGGCCGATGGTGCGCGAAAACACCGGCTTGCCTGGCGTCGAGTCCTTGTCGCGCACGAAATAGCCCTGGCGCTCGAACTGCATCGGCTCGGTCGAATTGCTTTCCGCAACCGATGCCTCGATCCGGGCATCAGCGAGGATCTCCAGCGACTGCGGATTGAGGTCGGCCGCGAAATTCGAGGCGTCCGGGCTCGGATTGGCGAACAGCTGGTTGTAGATGCGAATCTCCGCCGGCACCGAACTCGCCGCCGGCAGCCAGTGCATGGTCGCCTTGACTTTGCGGCCATCGGGCGCGTTGCCGCCCTTGGTCGCGGGATCGTAGGTGCAGCGCAGCTCCACCACTTCGCCGGCGTCGTTCTTGATCACGCCGGTGCACTTGACGAAATAGGCGTAGCGCAGCCGCACCTCGTTGCCCGGCGACAGGCGGAAGAATTTCTTGGGCGGATTCTCCATGAAGTCGTCCTGCTCGATATAGAGCTCGCGGCCGAACGTGATCTTGCGCGTGCCCGCGCTAGCGTCGTCGGGGTGGTTGATCGCCTCGAGCTCCTCGGTCTGCCCTTCCGGATAGTTCTCGATCACCACCTTGAGCGGCCGCAGCACGCCCATGCGCCGCTGCGACGTGCGATTCAATTCCTCACGGATGCAAAACTCGAGCATGCCGACATCGACAACGCTGTTGGCCTTGGCCACGCCGATGCGCTTGACGAATTCGCGCAAAGCCGCCGGCGGCACGCCGCGGCGGCGCATCCCCGCCATGGTCGGCATGCGCGGATCGTCCCAGCCGGCGACATGACCGTCGCGGACGAGCTGGGTCAGCACACGCTTGGACAGCAGCGTGTAGGTCAAATTGAGCCGCGCCATTTCGTACTGGTGCGGCTTGGACGGCACCGGCAGCTTCTCGATGAACCAGTCGTAGAGCGGCCGGTGGTCCTCGAACTCCAGCGTGCAGATCGAATGGGTGATGCCCTCGATCGCGTCCGACTGGCCGTGGGCATAGTCGTAGCTCGGATAGATGCTCCACTTGGTCCCGGTGCGCGGATGATGTGCATGCAGGATCCGATACAGCACCGGATCACGGAGATTGATGTTGCCCGAGGACATGTCGATCTTGGCCCGCAGCACGCGCGCGCCGTTCGGAAATTCGCCGGCCTTCATGCGGCGGAACAGGTCGAGATTTTCGTCGACGCTGCGGTCACGGAACGGCGAGTTCTTGCCCGGCTCGGTCAACGTGCCGCGCGAAGTGCGGATCTGCTCCTGGGTCTGATCGTCAACATAGGCCAAGCCATCGCGGATCAGCTTCTCCGCCCATTCGTACAGGCGGTCGAAATAGTCCGAGGCGAAAAACAGGTTCTTGCCCCAGTCGAAGCCGAGCCACCGCACGTCGGCCTGGATGGAGTCGATATATTCCTGCTCTTCCTTGACCGGATTGGTGTCGTCGAAGCGCAGATGGCAGCGGCCCGGAAATTCCTGGGCGATACCGAAATTGAGGGCGATCGACTTGGCGTGGCCGATATGCAGGTAGCCGTTCGGCTCCGGCGGGAACCGGGTCACGATCTCCTTGTACTTGGCCTGATCGAGGTCGGCCTGGATGATGTCACGAATGAAATCGCGCCCAACCTCAGTCGCCACCAGTTCTGTCATTACGAAAATCCTGTAGGGAAATCAGCGGTCCTTCTGCCAAATTTGCTTGGCTGAGCCAAGGGTTTAAGCAAGGCCTTAAGCGGTCCGCTGCCGGGCTTTAGTTATGCTCCGGTCCTGTTATATACCACCGCCTCCCATGCATAGGCCCTGCCACGAATGACCAATTCCGTCGTCACCCGCTTCGCTCCCTCCCCGACCGGCTTCCTCCATATCGGGGGTGCCCGCACGGCGCTGTTCAACTGGCTCTATGCGAAGAAGCACGGCGGCAAGATGCTGCTCCGGATCGAGGACACCGACCGGGAGCGCTCTACCGAGGCTGCGATTGGCGCGATTCTGGACGGGCTGAAATGGCTGGAGCTCGGCTGGGATGGCGACGTCATCTACCAGTTCAGCCGCGCCGCCCGTCACCGCGAGGTCGCCGAGCAGTTGCTGGCGGACGGCAAGGCCTATCGCTGCTACGCCACCGCCGAGGAGCTCACCGCCATGCGCGAGAAGGCGCGCGCAGAGGGCCGCACCCGTCTCTATGACGGCCTATGGCGCGACCGCGACCCGGCGACGGCACCGTCGGACGTCAAGCCGACCATCCGCCTGCGCGCGCCGCAGACCGGCGAGACCGTGATCGAGGACCAGGTCCAGGGCCGCGTGGTCTGGCAGAACGAGAACCTCGACGATCTCGTCCTGGTGCGCGGTGATGGCAACCCGACCTACATGCTCGCAGTGGTCGTGGACGACCACGACATGGGCGTCACCCACGTCATTCGCGGCGACGACCATCTGATCAACGCCGCGCGCCAGAAGCAGATCTACGATGCGATGGGCTGGGCACTGCCGAGCATGTCTCACATCCCCCTGATCCACGGTCCGGACGGCTCAAAGCTGTCCAAGCGGCACGGCGCGCTCGGCGTCGACGCCTACCGCGCCATGGGGTACCTCCCAGCCGCGCTTCGCAACTACCTCGTCCGCCTCGGCTGGAGCCATGGCGACCAGGAGATCTTCTCGACCGAGGAGATGATCGCAGCCTTTGACCTCGCCAATGTCGGCCGCGCCGCCGCCCGCTTCGATTTCGCCAAGCTGGAAAACCTCAACGGCCATTACATCCGCCACGCCGACGATCAATCGCTCGTGAAGATGTTCGAGGACGTGCTCGACCATTTGGTGCCCGCCCGCGACGAGATCAAGGCCAAGCTGAACGACGCCACGCGCGCCCAGCTGCTCAAGGCGATGCCGGCCCTGAAGGAGCGCGCCAAGACGCTGATCGAGCTGATCGACGGCGCCTATTTCATCTTCGCCGACCGGCCTCTGCAGCTCGATCCCAAGGCGGCGGCCCTGCTGACGCCTGAGAACCGCAAGCTGATCGGTCAGCTGCATTCCGCGCTGGAGAATGTCGCGACCTGGAGTGGCGCCACCACGGAAGCCGCGCTGCGCGCTTTTGCCGAGGAAAATAGTCTCAAGCTCGGCGCGGTCGCCCAGCCCCTGCGAGCCGCGCTGACCGGGCGCTCCACGTCGCCTGGGATATTTGAGGTTTTGGACGTGCTGGGACGCCAGGAAAGTCTGGGCCGGCTTAAGGATCAGTCTACGACGTAAGTCCATAGCTGCCATGATCTTGCAGTGCACACAGCAATAATATACCCATCTCCCCGTACATTCTGGAACATCCGGCCTGCCCCACCCATGTCATCGGGGCCTTCCGGGTCCGGCCCGTTTCACCTTACATCGGGGACCTCTGATGGACGCAAACTCAAGCAACAAGATCGCCACGCTGACGGTCGGAAACAAGAACTACGATCTTCCGATCCACAGCGGCAGCGTCGGACCTGATGTCATCGATATCGGCAAGCTGTACGGCCAGTCCGGACTGTTCACCTACGATCCCGGCTTCACCTCCACTGCGAGCTGCCAGTCCAAGATCACCTATATCGACGGTGATGCGGGCGTGCTGGAATACCGCGGCTACCCGATCGAGCAGCTCGCCGAGAACGGCGACTTCCTCGAGACCTGCTACCTGCTGCTCTTTGGCGATCTGCCGACTGCCGCGCAGAAGAAGGATTTCGACCACCGCGTGATCCATCACACGATGGTGCACGAGCAGATGGCCCGCTTCTTCCAGGGCTTCCGCCGCGACGCCCATCCGATGGCCGTGATGGTTGCCTCCGTCGGCGCGCTCGCCGCGTTCTACCACGATAGCACCGACATCAACGACCCGAAGCAGCGCATGATCGCTTCCATGCGCATGATCGCGAAGATTCCGACGCTGGCGGCGATGGCCTACAAATACACGGTCGGCCAGCCCTTCGTGTACCCCAAGAACTCGCTCTCCTTCGCCGAGAACTTCCTCAACATGTGCTTCGCCGTGCCGTGCGAGGAGTACAAGATCAATCCGGTGCTCGCTGACGCGCTGGACAAGATCTTCATCCTGCACGCCGACCACGAGCAGAACGCCTCGACCTCGACGGTGCGTATCGCCGGCTCCTCCGGCGCCAACCCGTTCGCCTGCATCGCCGCCGGCATCGCCTGCCTCTGGGGCCCGGCGCATGGCGGCGCAAACGAAGCTGCGCTCGCGATGCTTGCCGAGATCGGCTCCGTGGACAAGATCCCCGAGTTCATCGCCAAGGTGAAGGACAAGAACTCCGAAGTCCGCCTGATGGGCTTCGGTCACCGCGTCTACAAGAACTACGATCCGCGCGCCAAGATCATGCAGAAGATGTGTCACGCCGTTCTCAAGGAGACCGGCCATGGCGACGATCCGATGCTGAAGGTGGCGCTCGAGCTCGAGAAGATCGCGCTCAGCGACCAGTACTTCATCGACCGCAAGCTGTATCCGAACGTCGACTTCTATTCGGGCATCACGCTGAAGGCGATGGGCTTCCCGGTCTCGATGTTCACCGTGCTGTTCGCGGTCGCCCGCACCGTCGGCTGGATCAGCCAGTGGAGCGAGATGATCGAGGACCCGCAGCAGAAGATCGGCCGTCCGCGCCAGCTCTACACCGGCGTCACCCGCCGCGACTACGTCGCGATCAAGGATCGCAAGTAAGTCTCAGCCTGAGGGCTATCAATGCGGCGCCGTCTCCGGATGGCGCCGTTTTTGTTTTTGCGATCACCTTGTAGGGTGGGCAAAGCGCAGCGTGCCCACCGCAACTCTGCGAGCGCGACAAAAATAGTGGGCACGCTTCGCTTTGCCCACCCTACGAAACTCGTGGGCCGCCCCAATCTTGCTGCCGCGCACAACAACAAGTCGCCGCATCGCGCCGGCGAACGCTTGACAGTCGAAATGCTCCGCGCGCATTCTTACACTAAGTAAGAATGACGACAGGGATGGAAATGCCGGAGCAGCCGAGAAGTCGGCGGCAGACGCGTGCTGCCATTTTGACTCATTTGCTCCAGTCCGGCGGCTCGTTCCGGCCGCCCCTGGCGCGCGCCGTGCGCCTGTCCGAAGCAAGCCTGTCGCGTATCCTGTTCGACTTGAAAGCCGAAGGCCTGATCGAGGAAGTGCGGCGCCCCGCCCCTTATGTCGGCGGCCCGACGGGTCTGGTGTCGCTCGACCGCACGGTGGCGCTTGCCGCCCTCGAGCTGACCGGCCAATGGCTCAGCGTCGGCGTTGGCGGCCTGTCGGGGGAACTGCATTACACCGAGCGTGTGCCGCTGCCGAAGAAGCCGACCGTTGAATCCGTCGGCCGGGTGTTTCGCGAAGCACTGGCGTTGCTGCGCGACTGGACGCGCCGGCGCCGCATCAGGCTCGCACAGGTCGGCGTGACCGTTCCCGGCCTCGGCCGCCTGAGTGTATCAGGCAATCCGATCATTCCGTGCGACGTCGGAGCTATCGGGGACATGTTCGGCGAATTGTTCGCGGGCGTGCCGGTCACCTTCACCAATTCGGTGGTGGCGCACGCCACATTTCACCGCTGCCGCACCGAGAACTATCCGTTCAGCGATGCGCATCTGTTCGTCTTCGTCGGCCAGGGCGTCGCGGGCGCCTGGCTGGATGATCCGATCGAGAACGACGCGCTCGACCCGGTCGAGCTCGGCCACATGGTGTTCGGAACCGACGGCCCGCGTTGCCGCTGCGGACATCACGGTTGCGTCGAAGCCTATACGTCGCTGCCGGCGCTGGCCGACCTTTTGCGCGTCACCGAAGCAGAATTGCTCCGGCTCGGCAGTGAATGGGTGACCACGATCCCCCTCACATCGCGGGTGCGCCAGGAATTGCGCCAGCGCCTGTTCAGGCTTGGCCTCGCCATCGGCAACACATTGAACGTCAAGCCATGCCGCGGCGTTGTCGTCAGCGGCTGGCCATCGCTGCTCACTGAAGACGATAGAAAGGCCGTCATCGACGGGATCGACTCCTGCCTGCTCGGCGGCCGGAAACTGGCGCAGGTGTCGCTCGCTTTCGTGCCGCCCTCGATGGGCAACGATCCGCAGGCAGCACTTGCCTTCGCCGCGCTCTGCCTGACCAGAAGCGGCGGCATGCCGGCCGCATCGACGGAGGCCGCCTGACATAGCCTGCGCGGCTCTCGCGCAAAAGAGTTCACACCCGGGAGGAACTTGCCATGCCGATCACAACAACAAGGCGCCGTCTGCTCGCTGGATCTGCTGCCGCGCTCGCGCTGCCGGCCTTTGCTCGCGCGCAAGGCGCCGTCAAGCCGCGCCTCACCGCGATCTCGCAATGGTCCGCAGGCAGCGACGGAGCGGCGATCACCGCGCTCGGCAAGAAATTCGAGGAGAAGGGCGGCATCTGGCAGCACTCGCCAGTCCCCGGCTTCACCACCGAGATGATGAACAAGCTGCGCGCCCAGATCATCGCCGGCGATCCGCCGGCCTGCTCGCAGCTCAAGGGCCCGGAGATTGCCGCCTGGTCGAAGATTGCGCCGACCGTCGATCTTGACGCCGTTGTCGCTGCCGCCGGCTACGAAAAGGTCGTCGCGCCGGACCTTGCAAAATTGCACAAGCCGGGAGGCAAGTGGATTGCCCTGCCCTTGCAGATCTACAGCACCAACATGCTGTTTCTCTCCAAGCGCGCGATGGACAAAGCCAAGGCCGACAAGCCCCCCGTGACCTGGGCTGACTTCAACGATCTTGCCGAGAAGATGAAAACCGCCGGGGTCACCTTTCCCGTCGCCAACGGTGGCACCCGCGCCGACGATGGGCAAAAATTCGAGGCCTCGCTCGCCGGCATCAGTCCCACCGCATATCGCGCAGCCGCCATGAATCTCGACAAGAAGGCCCTAGAGGGTCCCGAGATCAAGGCTGCCTTCGCCCAGATGCGTAAGATCACCAACTGGATGGATCCCAATGTCGGCGCCCAACCCTATGCCATCAATTTGAAGCGCTTCGTCGATGGCGACATGGGCATGTTGATCATGGGCGGCTGGGCGCAGGGCGTGCTGCGGAACGCCGGTTTCAAGCTCGACGACTTCGTCATCGCGCCAGGTCCCAGCGACAATGGCAAGCCGGTGTTCCTGTTGAATGCCGATGCCTTCATCTTCTGGCAGCGCAAGGAGCCCGATCTGCAAGCCGGCCAGATGTTGATGGCCCAGCTCGTCATGGACCCGGCGATCCAGACCATGTATTCGCAAATCACGGGATCGATCCCCGTGCGCACCGATGTCGATCTGTCCGGTGAGGGCTGGTCGGATGGTCAACGGCGAACCGCAGCCGCACTCAAGGACGCTGTCGCCAGCAATCAGGCCGTCCTGAGCCTCGCCCACAACATGGCGCAGGAAAATGGCCTGACCGCTGCGATGATCGACGTGTTCACCGAATACGCGAAGAACAAGACGATCACGCCGGATCAAGCCGTCACCCGCCTTGCCGAGGCCGTCGAGGGCTCGCGTTGACCGACGCTGTCTCCACAGCAACGCGACCGGGCTGGCCGGCGACCTCTGACATGGTGCGCCGGCTGCCCGAATATCTGATGATCTGGGTGCCGCTGCTGTTGTCCGCAGCGCACCTCATTTCGTTTTCGATCTGGACAATCTGGATTTCGTTCACGCCATCCACCCTTGTGCCGGTCACGGGCTGGGTGGGTCTGCGCAACTACAATTCGGTCCTGGCGTCGCGGAACTGGCAAATCGCCTTCGACAATCTGCTGCTGTTCGGCATCGCGTTCGTGCTGCTGAGCTTGATCACCGGTCTCGTGCTGGCGATCCTGCTCGATCAGCGCATTCGCGGCGAGAACGTGCTGCGCACCATCTTCCTGTACCCCTTGGCGGTATCGTTCGTCGTCACCGGCACGGTCTGGAGCTGGCTGCTCAATCCCGGTATCGGGATCGAGAAGCTCGTCCATGATCTCGGCTGGAGCTCCTTCCACTTCGACTGGCTGGTCAATCGCGACATGGCGATCTGGACCATCGTCATCGCTGCGATCTGGCAATCCTCGGGCTTCGCCATGGCGCTGTTCCTGGCCGGCCTTCGCTCCGTCGACACCGACATTATCAGGGCTGCGCAGATCGACGGCGCTGGACCGATCCGAACCTATTGGCGCGTCATTCTGCCGACGCTCTGGCCGATCACCATCACCGTCGTCGTCGTCCAGCTGCAATTTGCGATTTCGGCCTTCGACCTCGTCCGCGCGCTCACCAACGGCGGGCCCGGCATCGCGACCCAGCTGCCGGCCCTTGTCGTCTACGATTTGATGTTCCAGCGCAGCCAGCTCGGCCGTGGCGCGGCGGCGGCTGTGCTCATGCTGCTCATTCTGCTCGCCGTGCTGCTGCCCTATGCGGCGTGGCGTTATGTCCAGCGACGGCAGGCCGCCCATGCGTGACCGCAGCTTCGCGCCGAGCAGGATTTTGATCTATCTCGTCGTGACATTGTTCGCGGCCGCTTATCTCGCGCCGCTGGTCGTCGTCGTGCTGAACTCGGTCCGGACCAATGAGGAGATTGCGCAGGGTTCGATGATCGGCTGGCCGCAACACATGGCCTGGCGCAACTACCTCACTGCCTGGAGCGGCTTTTGCATCGCCGAGACCTGCGCCGGTATCCGGCCGTACATGCTGAACTCCGCACTCATCACGATCCCCGCGACGATTTTCTCCACCCTGCTCGGTGCTGTCGCGGGTTACGCCGTGTCGCTCTGGCGTTTTCGCGGCGACAACTGGATTTACGGCATCGTCACCCTCGGTCTCTTCCTGCCCCAGCAGATGCGCTTGCTGCCTTGGACCATCGTGTTGCGGGACATCGGGCTCATCAACACGCTGTGGGGCCTCGTGCTGATTCACACGATCCAGGGGCTCTCCTTCACCGTGCTGTTCTGCCGGAACTACTATATCGCCATTCCGCATGAACTGATCAGGACGGCGCGCATCGATGGCGCCGGGTTCTTCCGTATTTTCTGGCGCATCATCCTGCCGCTCTCGTCCCCCATCCTGATCGTCACAGTGATCTGGCAGTTCACGCATATCTGGAACGAATTCCTCTATGGCGTGACATTCACGACCGGCCAGCAGCAGCCCGTGACGGCCGCGCTCATCGCGCTGTCTGCCGCGGTCGCGGATATCCCGCAGCACGGCGTGCAGAGCGCCGCGGTGATCATCGCGGCGCTCCCCACTTTGCTGATCTATCTCTTCGGCGGCAGGTATTTCGTACGCGGCCTCACTGCCGGGGCCGTGAAATGATGGATGTGTCATGGCAGCACTAAGCATTCGCGCCCTGTCGAAGCGCTACGCCAATCTGGAGGTGCTGAAGGGCATCGACCTCGACATCGAGAGCGGTGAATTCACCGTGCTGGTCGGTCCGTCCGGCTGCGGCAAGTCCACGCTGCTCAACATCGTCGCCGGGCTTGATCGGGCAAGCGACGGCACGATCGAGATCGGCGGACGCGTCGTCAACGACGTGCCTCCGAAGGACCGCGACATCGCCATGGTGTTCCAGTCCTACGCGCTCTATCCGTCGATGACGGTGCGCCAGAACATCACCTTCGGCATGGAATGCCGACACGTCGCCAAGGCGGAGCAAGAGAAGGCGTTGGCGAACGTGGCCAAGCTGCTGCAGATCGAGCCGCTGCTCGGCCGCAAGCCGTCGCAACTGTCCGGCGGCCAGCGCCAGCGCGTGGCGATGGGGCGCGCGCTGGTGCGCGATCCCCTGCTCTTCCTGTTCGACGAGCCGCTCTCCAATCTCGACGCCAAGCTGCGGGTCGAGATGCGGATGGAGATCAAGCGGCTGCACCAGCGCATCGGCGCCACCATCGTCTATGTCACCCACGACCAGATCGAGGCGATGACGATGGCAACCCGCATCGCCGTGATGCATCGCGGCGTGGTGCAGCAATTCGCCGACCCCGACACGGTCTACCGCTATCCGGCCAATCTGTTCGTCGCCCGCTTCATGGGCTCGCCGCCGATGAACTCGATGCCGGCACGGCTCGAGGCTAATGCCGGCGGGCCTGTGGCGGTGATCGGCGCCGGCCGGCCGGACGAGGTCCGTATCCACTTGCAAGACTACGACGCAGCTACGTCCTATGTCGGCCGCGAGGTGGTGCTCGGAATCCGGCCGGAATGCATCGCCGAGGGGGATCGCGTGTTCTCTGCGGCCACGGGCGCGCCGGTCATCGTCACCGCGCCGGTCGAGCTGGTCGAGCCCACCGGTGCGGAGACCATTGTCCTGCTGCGACTTGGCGGCGAGCCCGCGCAGGCGCGCATCTCGCCGGACATCCGCCCGACGCCGGGCGGGACCGCGTCCTTCGCCCTCGATACCCGCCGCATTTGCCTGTTCGACCCTGAGACGGAGCGACTGATCGCATGACCAAGACAAGCTATGCCGACCTCGCGGACCGCGTGGTGCTGATCACCGGGGGCGCCAGCGGCATCGGCGCCGCCTTGGTACGCGCTTTCGCCAGCCAGCGTTCCCGCGTCGCCTTCCTCGACATCGACACGCCGGCGGGTGAAGCGCTGGCGCACGAGGTGGCGAAAACGTCCGGCACCGCTCCGCTATTCGTGCCCTGCGACCTCCTCGACATCGACGCCCTGCGCGCGGCGCTGGCGAAGGTGCAGGGATCGCTGGGCGATGCCGCGGTCCTCGTCAACAACGCCGCCAACGACCAGCGCCAGGTGCTATCGGACGTGACGCCGGCCGAATTCGACTGGATGATCGGCGTCAATCTCAAGCACGTCTTCTTTGCCGCGCAAGCCGTGGTGCCGCAGATGCAGGCGCGCGGCGGCGGCTCGATCGTCAACATGTCGTCGGTCGCCTGGATCCGCGGCGCACCGGCGCTGCCGGTCTACGCCGCGGCGAAGGCTGCGATCGTCGGCTTTACCAATTCACTGGGCCGCCGGTTCGGCGCCGACCGCATCCGCGTCAACGCGATCGCGCCTGGAATGGTGATCACCGAGCGGCAGCGGAAGCTGTGGTATCCGGACGAGCGGCAGATCGCCGAGATGCGCACGCGCCAGGCCATTCCCGATGCGGTGACGCCCGATGATATCGCCGACATGGCGCTCTACCTCGCCTCCGACGCGAGCCGGCGCATCACCTGCCAGTGCTTCCGGGTCGACGGCGGCTTGGCCTAGCTTCGCCGTCCCTTCCGCATCGTCGTGAGCACGATGTCGGCGGCGAGCACGCTCGGTGATTTGTTGCCGGTGGACATGATGGTGTCGAGCTGGGCGAAGGCTTCAACCTGTTGCTTGCGCATCGGCGTCTCGCTCAACACCTCGGCCAGTGCGGCTGCGAGCTTCTCCGGCGTGCAGTCCTCCTGCAAAAATTCGGGGATCACGTCCTTGCCGATCACGAGATTGGCGAGGATCACCGAAGAGACCTGGATCGCGCGGCGCAGGATGAAGGCCTCCATCGCGCCGACGCGATAGGCGGTCACCATCGGAATGCCCGAGAGCGCGAGCTCCAGCGTCACGGTGCCGGATTTCGCCAGCGCCGCGCGCGCGATCCGGAATGCGGCGCGCCTCTCGGTTTCGCCGACCACGATCTGCGGCTTGACCGGCCAGGTCGCCACGCCCGCGCGGACGGTGGCCTCGAGGTGCGGCATCGTCGGCAGCATCAACTCGAACGCGCGGCCCTCGGCCTGCAATCGCCCGAGCGCGGCGCCGAACAGGCCGAGATGATGCCGGATCTCGCTGCGGCGGCTGCCCGGCAGCACCAGCAGCACCGGCGGCTCGCTGTCGCGGCGCTTTTGCTCGTCAAGGTTCGGGCGCAGCGACGGCAATTGCTCGATCAGGGGATGGCCGACATAGCTGCATGGCGGCCCTTTCAGCTTGCGGTACTCCTCCGGCTCGAACGGCAGCAGACCCAGCACGTGATCGACATAACCGAGCATCGCGCGCGCGCGGCCGGGCCGCCAGGCCCAGACCGAGGGCGAGACGTAGTCGACGACGGGGATCGCCGGATTCTTCGCGCGGACGCGGCGCGCGACGCGATGGGTGAAATCGGGACTGTCGATGATGACCAGCGCGTCGGGCGCGGACTCGGTCACGGCATCCGCCGTCTCGCGGATCAGCCCCAGGATCTTCGGCAATTGCTGCACCACCGCGGCAAAGCCGACGATCGACAGCTCCTCGATCGGAAACAGCGTCTCGAGCCCCTCGCGCGCCATGGTGCGGCCGCCGACGCCCTCGAACTGCACGCCGTCGCCGAGGCGCTGGCGCAGCACCTTCATCAGCGCCGAGCCGAGCCGGTCGCCGGATTCCTCCGTCGCGATCAGAAAGATCTTCCGTTGGGGATCGCGGGTCGGCATCACGCGGGCAGACCGACGACGAAGAGATATTTGGCGTCGGCGAGCCCGATCATCGCCTGCGGCTCGGCGGCGATGGTGTTGCCGGCGATGACAGCGACACCGGCAAGGCCGGCCTTGGCGACGCCCTCGATCGTGCGCGCGCCGATCGTCGGCAGGTCGAAGCGCAAATCCTGGCCGCTCTTCGGCGCCTTCACCAGCACGCCACGCCCCGTCGCGGCACGGATGCGGCCCTCCTCGCGCAGCCGCGCCACGCGCGCGAGCAGCGCATCAGTGCCCTCGATGTCCTCGACCGCCACCACATGGCCGTCGATCACCACGGCGGCCTGACCGATGTCGAACGGCCCGAGCGCGGTGAGCACCGCACGCCCGCGTTCGATGTCGCCCTTGGCATTGTCGGCCGGCCAGGCGCGGGTGACGCAGCCCTCGGGCATCAGCAGGTCGGGCGCGACGTCCTTGATGCCGACCATGCGAAAGCCGCCTTGCTCGAGAATGCGGCCGACACCCGACAACAGATGATCGTCGCCGCCGCGAAAGGCGCGGATGACGTTACCGAGCAGCCGCAACGTGGTGACGTCGAAGCGGATTTCCGTGAGCGAAGGCCGCACCAGGGTGCCGATGAAGATCAGGTCGCGGCAGCCCTCCTCGCGGAACAGCCGCATGGCGCGGCCGAGCTGACCGACCGAGATCCAGCGGTGGTGGAATTTCTCCACCTGCACCGGATCGCAGGCGCCTCGCAGCGGAAACAGCACCGGCGTGATGCCGCGCGCGGCGAGCGACTCGGCCACCGCGAACGGCATCGCACCACCGCCCGCGACCACGCCGACCGGTGATGAAACGCCTAGAGCCGCCGATGTCATATCCGCGGCCATCCCGGCGTCACTTCTCGATGGTGGGGAGACAGAGCGGACGCTTGCCCTTGCCGATGAAGCCGAGGATTTCGGCGATGGCAGGATCTTCGCTCTCAAGGGACCGCACTGCCTCCAGCCGCTCGGCGAAGGTGCCGGGTCCATGGAAGAGCTTTTGGTAGAACGCACGTACGGTTGCGAGGCGCTGCCTGGTGAACTTGCGCCGCTTCATGCCGATGAGATTGAGGCTCTCCAGCACCGCATATTGACCGTTGGCGAGCCCGTACGGGATGATGTCGTCGCGCACGCCCGAGAGGCCGCCGACCATCACATAGGAGCCGATGCGCGTGAACTGGTGCACCGCGGACAGCCCGCCGATATAGACGGCGTCGCCAATCTCGCAATGACCGCCGAGCGTCGCCGAGGTCGCGAAGATCGCGTTGTTGCCGACCATGCAATCATGGCCGACATGGCTGTTGTTCATGAAATAGCCGTCGTTGCCGACGCGCGTCTTCCCGCCGCCCTTGACGGTGCCGACGTTCATCGTCGCGCCTTCGCGGATGATGCAACCGGAACCGATGTCGAGCGTGGTCGGCTCGCCCTTGTAGCTGAGGTCCTGCGGTGCGCCGCCGAGCACCGCAAACGGCGAGATCACGCAATTGTCCCCGACCGAGGTATGGCCGATGACGGTGACCTGTCCAATCAGCTTGCAATCGGCCCCGATCCGGGCGTTGCGACCAATGATGCAAAAGGGCCCGATCTCGGTGCCCTCGCCGATCACGGCGCCGTCTTCCACCCGTGCGGTGGGGTCGATCTTACTCATCAAGAAGGTCTGACTATGTGTTGAACTTGCTCGGCTTTCCGGTGGTTAGCGCGACTGCGCCCGATCTGTCCAGTGACGTATGATCTCGGCGTGTTTCGCCGCTCTCGCCACTCCCCCTCAGTCCGTCAGCATCGCCCCGACATCGGCTTCGGCGACGATCTGGCCGTTGACCTTGGCGTCCCCGTGAAACCACCACATGGCCTTGCGGCGGCCGACCGAGCGCATGTGATACTCGATGGTATCGCCGGGCAGCACGGGCTTGCGAAACTTGCACTTATCGATGGTGAGGAAATAGACCGCGCGCGGCTTCTCGGTGCCCTCGACCGACTTGATGCCGATCACGCCGGCGGTCTGCGCCATCGCCTCGATCATCATCACGCCCGGATAGACCGGACGTTCGGGGAAATGGCCCTGGAAGGCCGGCTCGTTGAAGGTGACGTTCTTGATGCCGATGCCGCTGTAATCGGCCCGGATGTTGATCACACGGTCGATCAGGAGCATCGGAAAGCGGTGCGGCAGGGTCTGGAGGATCGCATTGATATCCACCAGCTCGAACTTAACAGGTGATTCCGCCGTCATTCCCGTCCCTCGTCCTTCGGATCGGCCTTGCTGTCGCGTACCAGGCGCTCCACCGCGATAATTTCCTTGAACCACTGTTTGGTCGGCTTGGCAAAAAATCCGCCCCAGCGACCGTTCGGCGGGATGTCGTCCTTGACCCCGCTCATCGCGGTGACCTGGGCTCCGTCACCGATCTTGAGGTGATTGTTGATGCCGACCTTTGCTCCCAGCGCCACGTTGTCGCCGATCGTCAGGCTGCCCGCGAGCCCGATCTGGGCCGCGAGCAGGCAGTTCCGGCCGATCGTCACATTGTGGCCGATCTGGACCTGATTGTCGATTTTGGTGCCCTCCCCGATCACCGTGTCCCGCAAGGAGCCGCGATCGATGGTGGTGCCGGCGCCGACCTCCACATTGTTCTGGATCAGCACACGGCCGGTCTGGGGCACTTTCAGATGGCCCTCGGGGCCGAAGAAGATGAAGCCGTAGCCGTCCTGGCCGATCGAGCAGCCGGGGTGGATCAGCACGTTGTTGCCGATCAGTGTGCACTGGATGGCCGTGCGGGCGCCGACATTGCAGTCCCGCCCGATCTTGACGCCCGGACCAAGGACCACACCGGCGCCGATCACGGTGCCGCTGCCGATCTCGACATCCGGACCGATGACGGTCAGCGGCTCGACGATGACGTCGTCCTCCAGCCGCGCCGACGGGTCGATGACGGCCGATGGCGCGATGCCGTCATTGCCGAACCAGGATTGCGGGCGCAGCGCATCGCCATGCCATTCCCGAGCGATCCCGACAAAGGCGCGGAACGGCTGCGCCACCCGCAGCACGGCCACGTGCGCGGGCACCTGGGCCTCGAAGCGCGGACTCACAAGACAGGCACCAGCCTTGGTCGCCTTGAGCTCATCGGCGTATTTGAGGTTGTCGAAGAACGCCAGATGCATCGGGCCGGCTTCGTCCAGCGAAGCAAGACCCGTGACGACATGATCGCCCCTGACAGGGTCGACCAGTTGCGCCTTGGTCAGCGCGGCGATCTCAGCCAGCGTTGATGCCGGCGGTTTCCTAAAGAAGGTCGGCTGCGCCATTCCACCCCGTCGCGGTCCGGCTTCGGCATGAAGCGGAAAGGCCGCATCATGCCTTATCTCATGGATTGAGCACGATCTTTTTGGCGACCGGCCGCAGGGAGTTCCTGGAAGCAATCGCTACAAGGAACTCCCGAGCGGACGGATCATGCCCTGCTGATCGAACTAGAACGAGGTGCCGCCGCCGAACCGGAATTCCTGCGTGCGGTCATTCTTGCCTTTGGTGAGCGGCACTGCATAGTCGAAGCGCAGCGGTCCGAACGGCGAAGCCCAGATCAGGCCGACACCGACCGACGATCGCACCACATTGCCGTTGTCATACACCAGGCCGGTACAAGTTCCAGTCGAGGCCGGGTTGACGGTCGATGGCGTACAGGTCGAGTTCCTGGTCGTGGTCATTTCGTTGGTCACTGACCACGTCGTCGGGCCCTGATAGTCGAACAGACCGCCGGCGTCGGCATAGACAGCGCCCTTCAGACCCACTTCCTTCGGAAGGAACCAGAACGGCATCTGCAACTCGAGCGAAGCGCCCCAATATTTGGTGCCGCCGAGCGCGTCCTGCGTACCAAAGGGATTCAAATCGCGCGGACCGATGCCGTTCGGCGCAAAGCCGCGGACGAGGTTCGGGCCCATCTGGAAATGATCCAGCATGCGCAGATCTGTGCTGCCGACCTTGTTCAGGATACCGCCCTGGAGATGGACGAGACCGACAAGGTCCGACACCAGCGATTGGTAGTACTTCGCATCGGCCACGGTCTTCAGGTAGGAGACGTCGCCGCCGACGCCGGCGAAGTCCTGCCTGAAGTCGATGAGCAGGCCGTCGGTCGGGTTCTTGTTGTTGTCCAGCGTGTTGTAAGTCAGCGTATAGCCGAGCGCCGAGGTCAGGGTCTTGCCGTTCGCAAGTTCCTTGCGCACCGGGAGCGACGCTTCACCGTCAGCGTAGCAGCCGAGATTGCCTGTCAGGATCGGATCGACGCCTGTTGTTGCGTTGATAAAGGCCGGGCTCGGGTTGTATGCCGGTGAGCCGACGACGTTGTTACAGTTCGCCAGATAGGACGGCAGCGTGATTTCCTGCTGGTAGATCGAGTAGCGCAGCTGGAGCGATAGGTCTTCACGCAGGGCGAAGCCGAGGCGCGGGCTGAAGCCCAGCGTCTTGGTGCCGTAGGAGATGTAGCTGTTGGACAGCTGTGTGCGCTGATAGAGGTCGAGGCCCAGCGCGACGCGGTAGTCGAGCAGATACGGCTCGACGAACGACAGCGAATAGCCGCGGGCGTACTGGCCATAGGTGACCGACGCCTTGGCGAACAGACCGCGGCCGAGCAGGTTGCGCTCGGAGACCGAGACTTCGGCCAGCGCACCATCGGTCGTGGAGTAACCACCGGAGACCGAGAAGTCGCCGGTCGACTTTTCTTCGAGATCGACGAGCAGGACCACACGGTCGCTGGAAGAGCCCGGCTCGGTCGTGATCTTCACGCTCTTGAAGTAGTCGAGATTCTTCAAGCGGCGCTCAGCACGATCGACCAGCGCACGGTTGTAGGCGTCGCCCTCGGAGAGGTCGAACTCGCGACGGATCACGTAGTCACGGGTACGCGTGTTACCGCGGATATTGATGCGCTCGATATAAGTGCGCGGACCTTCGTCGATGTTGAACACGACGGATACGGTGTGCGCATCGAAATTGCGATCGCCGCCCGGACGCACCACTGCGAAGGCATAGCCGCGGCGTGAGGCCTCGATCTGCATGTCCTCGACCGATTTCTCGACCGATTCGACGTTGTAGAGCGAGCCGACATTGACGCGCGAGAAGCTGCGCAGCGTGCTCGGGTCGAAGTTCTGGATGCTGGTGCGGAAATCGACGGTGCCGACGCGGTACTGCTGGCCTTCCTCGATCTTGAAGGTGACGTTGAAGCCCTTCTTCTCCGGATCGTATTCAGTGAGCGCGGCCACGACCTGGACGTCGGCGAAGCCGTTCTTCAGGTAGAAGCGCCGAATCAGGTCGCGGTCGGCCTCGACGCGGTCCGGATCGTAGACGTCACCGCTGCTGAGGAAGCTCAGCAGATTCGACTCGTGCGTCTTGATGACGTCCCTGAGGCGGTAGGATGAGAACGCGGTGTTGCCGATGAACTCGATCGACTTGACCGAGGTCTTGGCACCTTCGTTGACGGTGAAGATGAGATCGACGCGGTTGTTCGGCTGCTCGATGATCTCCGGCGTGACGGTCACGTCATAGCGGCCGGAACGGCGATAGATTTCGGCGATTCGCAGCGTGTCCGACTGCACCATGGCGCGCGAGAACGTGCCGCGGGCCTTGGACTGGACTTCGGCGGTGAGCTGCTCGTCCTTGATCTTCTTGTTGCCCTCGAAGGCAATGCGCCCGATCACCGGGTTTTCCACCACGGAGACGACGATCTGGCCGCCGGCGCCGCGGTTGATCTTCACGTCCTGGAACAGGCCGGTCTCGATCAGCGCCTTGAGGCCGTCATCGATGGCGGCCTGATCGAGGCGACCACCGGGGCCGGGCTTGAAATAGGAGCGGATCGTCTCCACCTCGACGCGGCGATTCCCTTCGACGGAAATCGACTGCACCGTCTGAGCGAGCGCAGACGAAGACACCAAAACAGCCCCAACCGGGGCAAACACCGGCGCGCCGAACATGATCAGGGTTGCGAGCAAGCCCCCCCGGAGTCGCAGTCCAAACTTCATTGCGCAACGCGCCCTTATCAACTTACCAGACCCAACCCCAAAGTCGGTCTGGGAGATTCCCCAAGTTCGAAGCCGCTTGTAGCCAATTTCACCGACGCCGCAAACGGCCGAGCGCGCCGCAATTTCAATTTCATTCCAAGACGTTGCCCAATAGCAACGCCACACAAAAGCCCCTATCAAGAAGCCGCCATTCGCAGGATGTCGTTGTAGGTGGCAAACACCATCAGCATCAGCACCAGGCCGAGCCCGATTCGGAATCCCATCTCCTGGGTCCGCTCGGACAGCGGACGGCCCCGGACCACCTCGGCCGTGTAGAACAGAAGGTGCCCGCCATCTAGCAGCGGGATCGGGAACAGGTTCAGAAGCCCGATCGAGACCGACAGCACGGCGCACAGATTGATCACGAACTGGAACCCGGCGCTGGCCGCCTGCCCCGACATCTTGGCAATGCCAAGCACGCCGCTGACCTCATTCGGATTGCCCTGGCCGATGAACAAGGAGCCCAGGAACTTGAAGGTGCTGGTGATGATGAACCAGACCTGCTCGCCCCCGATCTTGAGCGCCTCGCCGACACCGACCGGGGCGGTCGAGGCCTCACCGGTCTGCGACTTGTGCTCGACGCCGAGCACGCCGACGTGGTGGCTGTTGCCGAACGGATCCTTGCGCTCGAGCAGCGCCGGCGTCGCGGTCAGCGACACGATCGCGCCATCCCGCTTCACCTGGAAAGCCAGCGCTGAACCGGCGCTCGTCGCGACGATCCGCTGCATGTCGGCAAAGCTTTCGATCGGCTTGCCGTCGATCTGCACGACGACGTCGCCGATCTTGAAGCCGGCGGCGGCCGCAGCGCCTTCGGCGACGACGCCGTCGACGCGCGCGATCGTGCTCGGCTTGCCGTAATACAGGGCCATGCCTGCGAAAATCAGGGCACCGAGGATAAAATTGGCAATCGGACCGGCCGCGACGATGGCGGCGCGCGGGCCGACCTTCTTGTGGTGGAAGCTGCCGGCGCGCTCCTCGGCCGTCATGGCCGCCAGCGCTTCGGCTGACGGGGTCGAAGCCTCGCTCTCGTCGCCGAAGAACTTGACGTAGCCGCCGAGCGGGATCGCCGAGATCTTCCAGCGGGTGCCGTGGCGGTCGTTGAAACCAACCAGCTCAGGTCCGAAACCGAGCGAAAAGGTTAACACCCGAACGCCGGCCCACCGCGCGACCAGAAAATGGCCAAGCTCGTGGAAGAACACGACGATGGTCAGGACGAACAGGAAGGGAACCGCGTAACCGAGGAGCCCATGGCTCAACGTATTGAAACTATGGACGAAAAAGTCGATCATCGAATTCCCTCATCCAGCGCCGCAAGGCCCTGGCCCCGAACTACCTAGGATGCCTTTAAGGCAATTTGAGGCAATAGGGCGGCAGCTTTATTTCGCGAAACATGGTCAACGGATATTGCATCGTCCGCTGAGGTCATGGGGCCGTGGTTCCCGCCCCGGATCCAGTCCTCCAACGTCGCCTCGACCAGCCGGGCAATGGCGCCGAACCGGATCTTGCCGGCGATGAAGGCCGCGACCGCGACCTCGTTGGCGGCGTTGTAGACGGTGGTTGCCCCCTTCCCGTGCCGGAGCGCATCGAAGGCCAGGCGCAGCCCGGGGAATCGCTCGAAATCCGGTGCCTCGAAGGTCAACTGGCCAATCTTGGCCAGATCGAGCTTTGCTGCCGGTCCCTTGATCCGGTCGGGCCAGCCGAGGCAATGGGCGATCGGCGTGCGCATGTCCGGGGAGCCGAGCTGGGCCATGACCGAGCGGTCGGAGAACTCGACCATGCCGTGAATGATCGACTGCGGATGCACCAGAACGTCGATCTCGTCCGGGCTCAGCGCGAACAGATAGGACGCCTCGATCACCTCGAGCCCCTTGTTCATCATCGAGGCGGAATCGATCGTGATCTTCTGGCCCATGCTCCAGTTCGGATGCTTCAGGGCCTGCTCGAGGGTCGCCTGCTCGATGTCGGCCGGCTTCCAGGTGCGGAACGGGCCGCCCGAGGCGGTGATGATGACGCGAACCAGCTCGTCGCGATTGCCCGATGCCAGCGCCTGGAACAGCGCGTTGTGCTCGGAATCGGCCGGCAAGATACAGGCGCCCGCCTTCGCCGCGCGCTGCATGAAGAAATCGCCGGCGCAAACCAGGCATTCCTTGTTGGCGAGCGCGACATGCGCGCCGCGATCGACCGCAGCCAGAGCCGGCTTCAGTCCGGCCGCGCCGCTCACCGCCGCCATCACCCAATCGGCCGGACGCGCGCCCGCCTCGATCACCGCGCTTTCGCCGGCGCCGCATTCGGTGCTCGTGCCTGCAAGTGCGGACTTGAGCTCGGCAAGCTTGGAGGCGTCTGCGATCGCGACGAAGCGCGCGGAGAATTCCTTCGCAAGCTTCGCCAGCGCCTCGACATTGCCGTTCGCGGTCAGGGCCTCGACGCGATAGCGCTCGGGCGAGGCGCGCAGCAGATCCATCGTGCTGTCGCCGATCGAGCCGGTGGCACCGAGCACCGTGACGCTGCGGATGTCGGCCGCAACAGGCTTGTTGTTACGCAAAGGGACAGCGCTCATATCCTCACCAAACCATAAGACCGCTTCCGGCGCTATGCACACCATGGCGGAGGAAGCCGATAATCCATGCCACCAGGATGGCGGCGACAAAGCCGTCGAGGCGGTCCAGAAGTCCGCCATGGCCGGGAATTAAGTGACTGGAATCCTTGACGCCGAAGCGTCTTTTCACCGCGGATTCGAAGAGATCCCCGAGCTGCGAAACCACGGTCAGGACGGCGCTCACGAGCAGCAGCGGAACCGCCTTTCCGGTCCCGCAGGCGGCAAAGCCGGCCGCGACCGCAAGGCTCGCCGCAAAGCTGCCGAACGCGCCGGCCCAGGTCTTCTTGGGGCTGACGCGCGGCCATAGCTTCGGTCCGCCAATGCTGCGGCCAGCGAAATAACCGCCAATATCGGTCGCCCACACCACCAGCAGCACGAACATCAGCGCGGCGAAGCCGTGCGCGAGATCCTGCCGCACCAGAATCGAGGCCAGCAGGGCCGCGGAAGCATAGGCGAATCCGGTTGCGGCCCAGACGAACTTGCCCCGCGCGATCAGCGTCACGATCGCGCCGCCGACACAGCCGGCGATGACGCCGGTCTTGAGGGCACCGAACGCGGCGCAGAAACCCATGATGGCGAGAACGATTGTCCCGGAAGCGGTCAGCGCGGCAGACCCCGCCCCCACCACCATCAGCCATTCCGCGAACAGCCCGATCGACACCAGGGTAACGAGGAGCGCCCATAGCCAGCCGCCGGCATAGGCGAGCGCAATCGCGAGCGGCGCCAGCACCAGCGCTGCGAGGACTCGCATCACTAGATTGCTGGAAGCGGGCGCAGAGCCCGCCGGTGCGGCGTCGTGTTCGCTCACGAGGCGGTTTTCGCGACCAGGCCGCCGAAACGGCGCTCGCGCCTGGCGAATTCGGCGATCGCGCTTTCAAGCGCCGCCTTGTCGAAATCGGGCCAATGGACCGGCACGAACACGAGCTCGCTATAGGCAGCCTGCCACATCAGGAAATTGGACAGGCGCTGCTCACCGCTGGTGCGGATGATGAGATCGGGATCGGGAATGTCGGGCGCGTCGAGATGGGCGCCGAGAGCATCGGCGTCGATCGAGGCAGGATCGCGCCTGCCGTCTGCGACTTCGCGCGCAAGCTTCTGGGCCGCTTTCGCAATCTCCTGCCGCGAGCCGTAGTTGAAGGCGACAATGAGCGTGAGGCGCGTGTTGTCGCGCGTCAATTCCTCGGCCTCGTTCAGCAGCGCGCAGATGTCGCCCTCGAGCCCGTCGCGCTCGCCGATGATCCGAACCTTGACGCCGTCGCGATGCAGGGTCGCGAGATCGTTGCGGATGAAGCGCTTGAGCAGACCGAAGAGATCGCCGATCTCGCTCGCCGGGCGCGACCAGTTCTCCGAGGAGAACGAGAAGATGGTGAGATAGCGGATGCCGAGCTCGTGCGAGGCACGCACCACGCGGCGCAGCGCCTCGACGCCGCGGCGATGCCCCTCCGCCCGCGGCAGACCGCGCGCAGCCGCCCACCGCCCGTTGCCATCCATGATGATGGCGACATGCGCAGGCGCGTCGGACCGGTCTGGTCCTTCCGTGGCGGGCGCGGCGGCGTTGGACATGACGGCAGCCTTAAAACATGATCCGGACCCGAAGGGCCGCGTGAGCGCAAGGTGCGAAGCGGTGTTCCCTCGCGACAAACGCGGAACGCGTTTGCGCGGAGATCATGTACGAACAATACTCCAGAGCGTGACGATCATGCTCATCGAACTTTAGACGGTGAGGATTTCTTTTTCCTTGGCGGCCAGCAGCTGGTCGATCTCGGTGATGGTGCCGTCGGTCACCTTCTGCACCTCGTCGGCGTGACGCTTCTGATCGTCCTCCGACATCTCGTGATTCTTCTCCAGCTTCTTCAGAACATCGAGACCGTCGCGACGGACATGACGCGCGGCCACCTTGGCGGCTTCGGCGTATTTGTGCGCGACCTTGACCAGCTCCTTGCGGCGCTCCTCGTTCAGCTCGGGAATGCGCAGGCGCAGCACCTGGCCTTCGGTTGCCGGCGACAGGCCGAGATTGGAATCGACGATCGCCTTCTCGACCGGCTTCACCATCGACTTGTCCCAGACCTGCACCGAGATCAGGCGCGGCTCGGGCACGCTGACGGTGGCGAGCTGATTGAGCGGCATGTGACTGCCATAAGCCTCGACCTGCACCGGATCGAGCATCGAGGCCGACGCGCGGCCCGTACGCAGGCCGCCAAGCTCGTGCTTGAGCGACTGGACCGCGCCCTGCATGCGGCGCTTCACTTCGTTGAGGTCGAAATTATCCGTGGCCATCACGTTTCTCCTTCAATATCCCGGCGACCTCACCGCGCCCTCGGGCGCGCCAGATGAGCCGTCAGCCGGCGACGATCGTCCCGTGGCCGGCGCCGCATAGAATCGCGCCGATCGAGCCGGGCTCCGCGATCGAAAACACGATGATAGGCAGCGATGTCTCGCGGGCAAGTGCGAAGGCGGTCGCATCCATCACCTTGTAGCCGCCCTCGATGGCCTGCGAATGCGTCAGCCGATCGAATCGCGTAGCGGACGGGTCCTTCTTCGGATCGGCCGAGTAGACGCCGTCGACGTTGGTCGCCTTCAGCACCACCTCGGCACCGATCTCGGCGGCGCGCAGCACCGCCGTCGTGTCCGTGGTGAAGAACGGATTGCCGGTTCCGCCGCCGAGCAACAGGATCCGGCCCTCGGCGAGGTATTTGTGCGCCGCGGCGCGGGTGAACAGCTCGGAAACCTCGGGCATGACGAACGCCGAGAGCGCCTTCGCCGGCGTGCCCTTACGCTCGATCGTGGCTTCGAGCGCGAGGCAGTTCATCATGGTGGCAAGCATGCCCATGGTGTCGCCGGTCGGGCGCGACACGCCGCGGGAGGACACCTCGACGCCGCGAAAGATATTGCCGCCGCCGATCACGACCGCAATCTCGGTGCCAAGCTCGCGGGCGGCGATCAGATCGTCCGCAACCCGGTCCATGGTCGGCTGATCGATGCCAAAGCCTTGCTGTCCCGCGAGATATTCGCCGGACAGCTTGATCACGACGCGACGATAGACCGGATCAGTCATGAGCACTTTCCTCGTCCGGGCGCCGCTTCCGGCGGCACGCCGGAAGGAACGTTCCGGCGCTTACTTCTTGCCGCTGGCCGCCGCGACCTCAGCCGCGAAGTCCGATTCCTGCTTCTCGATTCCCTCGCCGAGAGCATAGCGCACGAACCCCGCGATCTTCACGGCGCCGCCGACCTTGCCTTCGGCTTCCTTCACCGCCTGTGCCACCGACTTGCCGGTGTCGTGGATGAAGGCCTGCTCGAGCAGGCAGACTTCCTTGTAGTAGGTCTTCAGGCCGGACTCGACGATCTTCTCGATCACGTTCTCCGGCTTGCCCTGCTGGCGATATTTGTCGGCGAGCACGTCCTTCTCACGCTTGACGACAGCCGGATCGAGACCGGACGGATCGAGCGCGAGCGGGTTGGTGGCGGCGACATGCATCGCGATCTGGCGGCCGAGCGCTGCGAGCTCGTCGGCCTTGCCGGGCGATTCCAGCGCCACGATCACGCCCATCTTGCCGGCGCCGTCGACGACCGCACCGTGGATGTAGCTCGACACCACGCCCTGGCTCACTTCGAGCGAAGCGGCACGACGCAGCGTCATGTTCTCGCCGATGGTGGCGATCGCGTCGTTGATCGCAGCTTCCACCGTGACGTCACCGATCTTGGCGGCCTTGATCTTCTCGACGTCAGCGCCAACGTCGAAAGCGACCTGGGCGACCATCTTGACCAGGCCCTGGAACTGGCCGTTACGCGCGACGAAGTCGGTCTCGGAGTTGACCTCGACCACGACGCCCTTGGTGCCCTTGGTGAGCGCGCCGATCAGGCCCTCGGCCGCGACCCGGCCCGACTTCTTGGCGGCCTTGGACAAGCCCTTCTTGCGCAGCCAATCCTGCGCCGCTTCCATGTTGCCGTCGTTCTCGGTCAGCGCGGCCTTGCAGTCCATCATGCCTGCGCCGGTGGACTCGCGCAGATCCTTGACCATCGCAGCAGTGATCGTTGCCATCGTTGAAAATCCTTCTTGCCTGCCGGTTCGCCGCGGCGCGGCTCCAATTGCCCCGCCGCGGTCCATCTCAGGTATTCGCGTCAACTGAATGAAATGGTGGCCGGATCCTATCCGGCCAACCGATCGCTCTTTTTGACTATTCCGCTTCCGCGGTCAGCGCCTTGGCCTTGGCCACCCACGCATCCGCACGGCTCGGCAGACCGACTTCTTCGCCGATCTTGTGCGCGGTGTCGTGATCGAGCTCGGCGAGCTGCCAGAAGTGGAAGATGCCGAGGTCGTTGAACTTCTTCTCGATCGCGCCCGACACGCCCGGAAGCTTCTTGAGGTCGTCGGCGGTGCCGCGCGGGCCGGCAAGGCCCTGGAAGCCGGCGGTCGTGGGCAGCTCTTCGGCGACTGGACGGGCCGAGGCGCCGACGTCGATGCCGGAATCGCCCTGGGCGCGCGAGATGCCGTCGATCGCGGCGCGCGCAATGAGATCGCAGTACAACGAAATAGCGCGACCGGCGTCGTCATTGCCCGGCACCACATAGGTGATGCCCTTCGGATCGGAGTTGGTGTCGACGATCGCGGCGACCGGAATGTTAAGCCGCTGGGCTTCCTGGATCGCGATGTCTTCCTTGTTGGTGTCGATCACGAAGATCAGGTCGGGCAGACCGCCCATGTCCTTGATGCCGCCGAGCGAGCGATCGAGCTTGTCGCGCTCGCGCTGGAGCGTCAGGCGCTCCTTCTTGGTGTAGGAGCTGGCTTCGCCGCCGGCCAGCACCTCATCGAGGTGACGCAGACGCTTGATCGAGGCCGAGATCGTCTTCCAGTTGGTCAGCGTGCCGCCGAGCCAGCGCGAATTGACGAAATACTGCGCGCAGCGCTTGGCCGCGTCCGCGACGCCGTCCTGCGCCTGGCGCTTGGTGCCGACGAACAGGATGCGGCCGCCCTTGGCAACCGTGTCGCTGACGGCCTGGAGGGCCGTGTGCAGCAACGGCACGGTCTGGGCGAGGTCGACGATGTGGATGTTGTTGCGGGCGCCGAAAATGAACGGAGCCATTTTCGGATTCCAGCGGTGAGACTGGTGACCAAAGTGCACGCCAGCTTCGAGCAGCTGACGCATAGTGAAATCGGGTAGTGCCATCGTTCTAGTTCTCCGGTTGGTTCCTCCGGAAGCGTGTGAGCAAGACGGAGCGTTTCGCCCCGGCTGCCACCGGACGGCCTTGTGAGCCATGCTTCCGTGTGAGATGGCGCGCTGTATAGCGCCATTTCGGCCAGAAGCAAGGAAATAAGGGCCTTTCCGGGCTTTACCGCCCGCGAAAGGCCCTTTTCGGGGTTTCCGCCCTACCCGCTAGCACCTGGGCTGGTTGGGCGGGCATTTTTTCGCCGCTGGCGGCGGCGCAGGCGGTCGTGGCGGAGGGGCGGCCGGACGCGGCGGCGGTGGCGCGACCGCCATTCGCGGCGGCGGCGGTGGGGGCGCCGGCCTGGCGACGGGCGGCGGTGGCGGAGCGGGCCGTGCGGCTGCAACCGGCGGGCGCGGTGGCGGGGGCGGCGCCACGTGTGGCGGAGGTGGAGGCGTCGGCCTTGCGAGCGCCTGCGGGTGCGGCGCTGGCGGCGGCGGCCTTGTGACCTGCGCGGGCGATGGCGTTGCAGGCCGCTGGCCCTGCGGCTTGATCGGCTCGCGCGCGGCGACGGGCGGCGAGGGCTGCGTCGGCTTTCCATTGGTCACATTGGTCGTGGTCACGCCCGGCTTACCTGCCGGGGTCAGCTTGGTCTCGCTGGGCCTTACCGGCGCAATGGCCGTATTGGTGGGATTGGCCGTATTGGCATGCTCCTGGACGTTCGGACGCGCTCCTCCGGTAGGCGGCGCATTTGACGGCGTCGTCTGCGGTGTAAGTTTGGCGTTGGCAGGCTGCGAGCTGCTACCGGGTTTGGTGGTTGCGCCAGAGCCACCGACGGGGTTCGTCGAGGACGTCGACGAAGACGTGCCCGTGGCAGCAGTTCCTGTCTGTGGCGCGCCCTTGATCGCGGGCGCGGTCTGGCCGGGCACGGGCAAGGAGTGGCCGGCCGGCGCACCGGCCTTCGTATCCGCCGTGCTCGGCGCGGTAGCTGTCGCCGGATTGGCCTTGCCTCCGGCCGTGGTTGCGGTTGCGTTGCCGGTGACCGGAGCGCCGGGGGCTCCCGTCTTCGTCGTAGCATTGCCGGTTCCGGGCGCGCCCGCCGGACTCCCCGCAGCAGCGTTGCCGGTCTGCGTCGTGACTTGGCTCCTTGTCTTCAAGGCTGCCGCGCCGGCCTTCGTTGTCGGATCGACCAAGGCTGTCTTGGGGACAGGAGCCTTGTTGTCCCGAATCAAGGCGGCCTTTTGAACCACGGTCGGCGGCACAGCCGTCGTTGCCCCGACAGGCTTTCCGGATGCTGCCACGGTCGCGGTGATGGCTGGATCACCCGCTGCCGCTGCTGGTGCCGGTGCTTGCTGGTTGATCACGGTGTTGATCACCGTGGTGTTATGGATGTTGTTGAAGATGATGTTGTTCGGCGGCGGCGCGACATAGACCGGCGGACTGTAGAACGCCGGGATCGGCACGAACATCGGCTGCGGCAGCACGAACAGGCCGACGACGGCGAGCGGCGGTGCCAGCACCACGAAATCCGGCGGCGGCGGCGGACAGAAATATTCCGGCGGCGGCGGCGGCGGCGCGAAGCCAAAATCAGGGTCGCTGAAATACAGCACGGGACGATCGACATAGACCACCTCGGCCGGCGGCGGCGGCGGCACGTCATAGTCCATCATCGCGAAGGTCGGCGGCGGCTCGAGCGGCGCGGTCAGGATCGCCAGACGCCGACGCGCATCGCCCGCATGCGGTCCGCGCGGATAGCGGCGCAGATACGACCAATAGGCGTCCGCCGTGTCGGCGCGATAGGATCGCCGCCAAGTGATCGCCTCGCGGCGCGCCGCCACGATCGCCATCACGCGCTTCGCCATGGGATCGCCGGGATAGGCGGCGAGAAATTCCTCATAGGCCGGCAGCGTGTCGCGCTCGAGCGCGGCCGCATAGGCGTCCTGCACGCCGAGATCGCGGATCGGCTTGTTGCGGATCGCAGCGACCTGGTCGGGCGCAGCCTGCGGCGGCGGCGCGTCCGGGGCGCGCTCGAAGAAGGCGAATTGCGCGGAGACCTTCTGGTCGTCCCACGGCACCTGCGCGCCCTTGGAGGCCTCGTTGACGCGCAAGCGAACGCGGTCGAACACCTCCGGCAACGACAGGCCGCCGGTGCGGATCATCTCGGCGAGCGATTGCGCATAGATGCCGTACGGCCCCGGCTCTTCCGGCGCCACCGTGCCGGGCGCGGCGTTGAAGGCGATCAGCATGTTCGGATCGGGCTCGACCAGCGCCAGGCCGCTCGCGATCGGCTGCTGGCCGCCCTCGATGAAGGGCTGCGCGCGCGCCGCGTCGAGCACGACGATATTGGCCTTGAGCGGAATCGCGGCGAGCTGGCGGGTATAGTCGCTGATGCGCAGTGCCTCGGTCGGAACGTCGGTATCGCGGCTGATGTTGGAATCGACCGGGATGAAATAGTTCTCGCCGGCGAGCTGCACGCCATAGCCGGCCAGATAGATCATCGCGACGGTGCCGGGGCCTGAGGCCTGCGCCTTCTGGATGAAATCGCGAAAGCTCTTGCGCAGCGTGTCGCCGTCGAGATCGCGTGCGCCGACCACGTCGAAGCCCGCCGCCTGCAGCGTCTGCGCGATCAGGCCGGCATCGTTCGCGGTGGTTGCCAGCGGTGACTTGGCATAGGCGCCGTTGCCGACCACGAGCGCGATACGCTTTTCCTGCTGCTGCGCGCGAGCCGGTGTCAGCGCGCCCGCAACGAAGAGGATCGGCAGAAGGAGGCAGATGAAGGCCTTGTGTGTCCCGCGCATGGCTTGCTCGTTATTGTTGTTGAGATGCCAGCACGCATGAGACGCGCGGCCGGCTGAACGGCAGTTGAACGAAAGTCCCGGATTGAGGCAGCGGCATGGCGCCAGCCGAGCGCGATGTCCTGTGTAAGCTCCGCGTAAGCCTCAGCCTTTTTGCGTGAGCATCAGCCTTATGCTTCAGCCTTGCGCGATCGGATCCACGGTTCCCGTGGTGAGCCGATAGATGCCGCCGACGATCTTCAGCTTGCCCTGTTCCACGGCTGCACTGAGGATCGGCGCGGCCGACTTCAGCTTGGCGATGTTGTCGACCACATTCTGCCGGGTCGCCTTGTCGAGCACGTCCCCGCCCTGCTGCATTGCAGCTTTCGCGGCCGGCGCGATCGCATCGACCAGCGAGGGAATGTGTCCCGGCGGCGATGTGTTGTCCTTGAGTGCCTTCAGCGTCGCACCGATCGCGCCGCAGGCATCATGGCCGAGCACGAGGATCAGCGGCGTGTTGAGCACGGCGACCGCGTATTCCATGCTGGCGATGGTCTCGGTGCCGGCAAAATTGCCGGCAACGCGGCAGACGAACAGATCGCCGCGGCCGGTGTCGAAGGCGTATTCCGGCGCGATGCGCGAGTCTGCGCAGCTCAGCACGGCTGCGAACGGATTCTGGCCGCCGGTCAAGGCCTCGCGCTCATGCTTGAAATCGTGGCGCCGCGTCACGCCGTCGACGTAGCGCGCATTGCCGTCCATCAGCCGTTTCAGCGCCGCATCCGGCGACAGCACGTTCTGCGGTTTAGGCGGCCTCTTGTTCTCCTTGGCGAAGGCTCGGCCGGCGAAAGCGACGCTCAGCGCCGAAGCGGTCAGCAGCATCGCGGAGCGCCGCGACGGCGTTGATCTGTCACGCATGGTTCCAGAGCACTGATCGCACATGTCCCGATCCCTCCCGGCGCGACGGACGCGCCCTCATGGACGAGCACCGTCGCGGCCGATCATAGCCGCGATCACGTGACGAAACCACTACATCCGCAACGCGCCTTCGCGGCAGCAGGCTAGATCTGCTGCACGTCCACCACGCCCGCGACCGCCTTGATCGCACCTGCAATCTGCGGCGAGACCTTGAAGCGGCCGGGCAGCTTCATCTCGACCTCGGTCTCGAGGTCGAGCATCATCACCAGCGAGACCTCGCCGTCGCCGCCACCGCGCGGTGCGATGCCGGGGCTGCCGATCTTTGGCGCGGCGCCGTTGGCGTCTGCGGCCTCAGGTCCCGCCAGGCGCTTGGCGATCGAGTCCAGCGACTTGGTGTCACGCACGAAGATGCGCAGGCCCTTCTGCGTCTTGGCGGCGGCGTCATCGAGCGGCTCGGCATGCAGGACGCGGGCGCGGACGTCCTCGCCCTGCAATTCGGCACCGAGCTGGAGCAGCACCGCGGCGCCCGGCTCCAGCACGTCGCGATATTGCGCAAGGCCTTCGGAGAACAGCACCGCCTCGAAATGACCGGTGGGATCAGACAGCCCCATGATGCCCATCTTGTTGCCGGTCTTGGTGCGCCGCTCCATGCGCGACACCACGGTGGCCGCGACCTTGCCGGCGGTGGCGCCGGTCTTCACCGCGCGCGAAAATTCCGCCCAGCTCTGCACCCGCAGCCGCTTCAGCACGGTGGCGTAATCGTCGAGCGGATGGCCCGACAGGAAGAAGCCGATCGCGTCATATTCGCGGCGCAGCCGCTCGGCCGGCAGCCACGGCTCGATCTGCGGCAGCATGATGGTGGGCGCGTCCGCCGACATGCCGAACATGTCGTTCTGGCCGATGGTCTCGGCCTGATGGGCGCGCTGGCAGGCGGCCAGAATCGAGTCCGCGCCGGCGAAGACGCGGGCGCGGTTCGGCTCCAGCGTGTCGAAGGCGCCAGCGGCAGCCAAACTCTCGATAATGCGCTTGTTGATCGCCCGCGGATTGACCCGCGCGGCGAAGTCGGCGAGCGAGGTGAACAGGCCCCGCTTGGTCCGCTCCTCGATGATCTGATCGATGGCCTGGATGCCGACGCCCTTGAGTGCTGCGAGCGCGTAGTAGATGACCTTGTCGCCGACCTCGAAGGTCGCGCCGGAGCGATTGATGTTCGGCGGCTCGACCTTGATGCCGAGGCGCTGCGCCTCGGAGCGGAATTCGGAAAGCTTGTCGGTGTTGTTGAGATCGAGCGTCATCGACGCTGCGATGAACTCCACCGGATAATGCGCCTTCATGTAGGCGGTGTGGTAGGACACCAGCGCATAGGCCGCCGCATGGCTCTTGTTGAAGCCGTAGTCGGCGAACTTTGCGAGCAGCTCGAAGATGGTCTCGGCCTGCCCCTTCGGCACGCCGTTCTTCACCGCGCCGGCGACGAAGATCTCGCGCTGCTTCTCCATCTCGGCGCGGATCTTCTTGCCCATGGCGCGGCGCAACAGGTCGGCGTCGCCGAGCGAATAGCCCGACATCACCTGCGCGATCTGCATCACCTGTTCCTGGTAGATGATGACGCCGAAGGTTTCCTTGAGGATCGGCTCGAGCACCGGATGGAGATATTCCGGCTCCTCGTCGCCATGCTTGCGCGCGCAATAGGTCGGGATGTTCGCCATCGGGCCCGGGCGATAGAGCGCGACCAGCGCGATGATGTCCTCGAAACGGTCGGGACGCATGTCGACCAGCGCACGCCGCATGCCCTGGCTTTCAACCTGGAACACGCCGACCACCTCGCCGCGCGCCAGCATCTGGTAGCTGTCGGCATCGTCGATCGGCAGCGTCGCGAGATCGACATGGATGTCGCGCGGCTTGAGCAATTTGCAAGCGACGTCGAGCACGGTCAGCGTCTTCAGGCCGAGGAAGTCGAACTTGACGAGACCGGCCGGCTCGACCCATTTCATGTTGAACTGGGTCACCGGCATGTCCGACTTCGGATCGCGGTACATCGGCACGAGCTCGCTTAGGGGGCGATCGCCGATCACGATGCCGGCGGCGTGCGTCGAGGCATGGCGGGTCAGGCCTTCGAGACGTTGCGCGATGTCGAAGGCGCGCGCCACCACCGGGTCTTCGTCGCGGAAGGCCTGAAGCTTTGGCTCGCTCTCGATCGCAGCCGCCAGCGTCACCGGCGCGGCCGGATTCTGCGGCACCAATTTCGTCAGCTTGTCGACCTGGCCGTACGGCATCTGCAGCACGCGGCCGACGTCGCGCAGCACGCCGCGCGCCTGCAGCGTACCGAAGGTGATGATCTGCGCGACCTGGTCACGACCGTAGCGCTCCTGCACGTACTTGATCACCTCGCCGCGGCGGTCCTGGCAGAAGTCGATGTCGAAGTCCGGCATCGAGACGCGCTCGGGATTGAGGAAGCGCTCGAACAGCAGGCCGAACTTGATCGGGTCGAGGTCGGTGATGGTCAGCGCCCACGCCACCAGCGAGCCCGCGCCGGAGCCACGGCCCGGCCCGACCGGAATGCCCTGGCTCTTTGCCCATTTGATGAAGTCGGACACGATCAGGAAGTAGCCCGCGTATTTCATGCGCATGATGACGTCGAGCTCGAACGCCAGCCGCTTGGAGTAATCCTCGTCCGTCGTGCCCTGCGACAGGCCGTGCACGCGCAGACGATTGGCGAGCCCCTCCTCCGCCTGCCGCTTCAGCTCGGTCGACTCGACCGCAGCGGCATCGGAGCTCGCAGCGGCGCCGACCGTGAATAACGGCAGGATCGGTTTGCGCGTCATCGGGCGGAACGAGCACCGCTCGGCGATCTCCACTGTGGACGCCAGCGCCTCCGGAATATCGGCGAACAGCACCGCCATTTCGGCGCGGGTCTTGAAGCGGTGATCGGGCGTGAGCTGCTCGCGCTCGGTCTCCGCGATCAGCCGCCCGCCGGCGATGCAGAGCAGCGCATCATGGGCCTCGTAGTCGTCGGTCGTGGCGAAATACGGCTCGTTGGTCGCGACCAGCGGCAGGCCTTTAGCATAGGCCATGTCGATCAGCCCGCTCTCGATGCGCCGTTCCTTGTCGATGTTGTGGCGCTGCAATTCGACATAGAGGCGGTCGCCGAACAGGCCGGCGAGACGCTCGCAGCGCGCGGCCGCAATCTCGGTCTGGCCGCTCGCAAGCGCGAGCGAGATCGGCCCGTCCGGGCCGCCGGTCAGCGCGATCAGTCCCTCGGTCTCGCCATCGAACCAGTCGAACTTGATGAACGGCGCGTGGCTGTCGGGCGATTCGAGGAACGCGCGCGAATTCAGCCGCATCAAGCTGCGATAGCCGCGCTCCTGGGCTGCCAGCAGCACCACGCGCGAGGGCGGCAGCGCGTTGCGCGCATTGGGGTCCTGATCGCCGAAATCGATCGCGAGCTCGCAGCCGACGATCGGCTGGATTCCGGAACCCGCCATCTTGTCCGAGAATTCCAGCGCACCGAACAGATTGTCGGTGTCGGTCAGCGCCAGCGCCGGCTGGTGGTCCTTCTTTGCAAGCTCGGCGAGCTTGGCGATCTTGATCGAGCCCTTGAGCAGCGAATAGGCCGAGTGAACGTGAAGGTGGACAAATCCGGCGCTCGGCATGGTCGCGTGACGGCCTCTTGCAGATGAGTTGGAGCGGTTGCCGGCAGTGGAGGCATCCTGCACTCGCCCGGCCGACTCGCCTCACAATGGTGGGGGCTCGCCGCGCCGGAGTCCACGCCAGAGCCGCCGATCGGCCGCCTCATCCCGCTTTTCCCCAAGGGGCCGCCCAGCGGCGCGCTGTCAGGTTCCCGACCAACGGTTTACAAAACCGCTGGTCTAAAGCTGCGGGATCAGAGCTGCGGTATGACCTGGGCCCAGATCGCGATCATCCCGACGAACAGTGCGATCGAAGTTAGTGCAGCGGCTTCTTCCACGAAGATCCTGAACATGGCTTGCTCCATCACCAGAACGTATGAAGAACATTGTTCTCATTTCGTTCTCAGGAGTCAAGCAGACACAGCCGCTTCAAAATGAAATGGTTAACTTGCTGAATTACATAATAAAAAAGCCCCGGCGCAAGGCCGGGGCTTTCGACGACCGCCTCTTGCGAAGCGATCGTCTCAGTATCTTGCTCAGTACTTGGCGAGGATCGGACCACCGAACTTGTAGTTCAGGCGGACGAGACCCATGTCGACGTCCTGGCGAACGCGATCGGTCTGAATACCAGTAAAGGTGATGTCCTTGTCCGACAGGAAGATGTGGTTGTACTCGACACCAACCGACCAATTCGGAGCGAAGCCGAACTCGAGGCCCGCACCGACGGTGCCGCCCCAACGGCTGTCGCTGACGGAAGCAACGGTCGCACCGGCAAGACGAAGCTCGTTCTTGGTGCCAACCACAGCCGCACCGCCCTTGATATAGAGCAGGACGTTGTTCCAGGCGTAGCCGACCTGGCCGGTGATCAGACCGAACGAATCGATCTTCGAGCGATTGGTGAAGCCGGTCAACGCGCTGAGATTGTCGCCGGAGAAGTCAGCCCAGTTGCCCTGGCCTTCCAGGCCGAACACCCACTGCGCCGACTGCCAGCGATAACCGACCTGACCGCCGACCGTACCGCCGGTCGCGTTGTGCGAGCCTTCGCCGCCAACCAGCGGAGCGCGCTGATCCCAGGTCGTGTGAGCCGAAGCGCCACCACCGTTGATACCGATGTAGAAGCCGCTCCAGTCATAGACGGTTGCGATCATCGCCGGCGCCTTGGTGTAAGGACGTGCAGCGAGGTCAGCAGCGAGCGCCGGTGCAGTCGCGCTGATCGCGACGAGGCTCACAGCTGCAAGCAACATATTCTTGTTCATTTGAATCCCGTTCCAGTTTCGTCGTTAGGCCCCCGGGCCATGGCGACGTCATATCAGCCATCGACGGAATTGCTGTAACCTCGACGCAACAGTTCACTCCAAAGGGCCTCGCAACATTAATGAAAGTTTAGCGACGCGCGCGCGGAAACCCTTTGAAACAAGAGTCTTCAGCAGTTCCAACGTCATCGACGCGACATGCATCGCGACCGCGCGAAACAACGTCGCACGCACGATCCTGTGATCCGAGAATCGAAGAATGCGCGCATCGTTTTCTCTCCCCATTGTCGCCACATTCTCACGCGCGATCGCCACAATTGCGTTCATGTCGGGCGTGAACTCTCCCGTGCGCGGGCAAACCTATGATCCCCATTATTGATCCCGACTGTCCTGCCTGCATGCAGATCTACGGCAGCGTCAGCTATTTCGATTGCTGCTGCGCCTCGCTGGAGCAATGCCAATTTCTCGCCGTCGGCCGCTCCGCAAGCTGCGTCGCAATTCCGTATTTCGCACAGAAGAAGCCCGGCGGCCCTCGCCGCTCGCGACGCGTCGATTGAGGGATCAATGCCGCTTGCGGCGGACCCAGCCTCCGCACGCGGGAATGCCACTAAAAGTTGTGACCACTCCGATCATCCTGTAACGTTGGCGCGTGTCCTTTCCCGCCCGGTCTGCTCATTAGATGCTTGCCCGTATTCTGCTTCTCGTAGCCTCGCTGACGATTCCCGGCGCATTGCGTGCAGAACAGACACCGGCCGAGAAGGCCGGATTTGCCGCCAGGCTCACGATCTACCTTGCCAAAGGGCCCGCAGACGCGTGCGGGCCGGGCTGCGACCGCTGGATCGCGATCGAGGGCCAGGTCGATAATGACGCTGCGTCCCGCGTTCGCCGCTTCCTCGCCGGCGTCAAGGACACGCAGCGTCCGGTCTATCTTCATTCGCCCGGCGGCAATGTGGAGCAGTCCTACGTCATCGGGCGGCTGTTGCGCAGCCGCAAGGCGGTGGCGCGGGTCGGCCAGACCATCGCGACGGCATGTGCCGCGGGCACGCAGGTGGACGCTGCATGCCTGAAGACGAAGAACGCAGGTGGCGAGATCGAGGCCGAGCTCACCACCTACCATGCGATGTGCAACTCGGCCTGCGGTTACCTGTTTCTCGGCGCGACGTCGCGCGAGGTGGCACCCGACGCCGCGCTGGCGGTCCATAACTCCAGGCTCGTCCTCGCCATCCACGGCCATCCGCCTCCGGGACTGCTCGCCGAGCTCAGGCAGCAGCGCACGGCAACCGCCGACCGCGATCGCACCGCCTACATTGCCGCCATGGGGATCAGCCGCGAGCTTGATGATCTGATCCACACCGTGAAGTTCGAAAATCTGCATCTGCTGACGCGCGCCGAGCTGTATCGGTTCGGGATCGACACACGACCGCTTGCCGAGACGATGTGGCGGCTGGAGAAGGGAACGTGGCCCTACGTCAGCAAGTTCGCGGTGCGGAAAAAGGAGAACGATCCTTCATTCCGGACGATGGAATGGCGCCTGTTCTGCGAAAGCAAGAATCGCGTGCCGCTGATGTTCGCGGCCGAAATCGACGACGCGGCGACCGGCAAGAGTACGATCACGATGACGGTCGGCGCCGATGCGATCAGGGAGACCGGCGGGCCTCTGGTGCGAGCCACGAAGTACGAGATGTGGAGCGGCGCCGTCGATCCCGACATGGTCAAGACGATGCTGACATCCCGCACCCTGCAAGTCCGCGAAGGCAAGACGATGCCGGACGGAAAGGCGGAGATGGCAAAGTTCGACATCGACGTGACGGGCCTGGCGCCGATGTGGACGCAGTTGGTGGCATCGTGCCCGCCGGCAACGACCACCCCGAAGAGCGCCTGGCCAGCCATTCCGCCACCGAGGCGCGGCAGTTAGCCATGGGCCCGTCGCGCTGACGCGAGGATTGCTCCCCTTCACCCTCGACATTTCAAGTTGGCCTTCGCAACCGCCATTTTCGCAAACTGACGTCCGGCCGCTCAGCTATACCAAGGCCTGTTCCGAACGCGTGTACACGCGTTCGGCTTGCGCAAAGTGGGATCGTGATCTTCGAAGTAGTCGAAATTGACCGTCCCAAACGTCGTCTGAGGCTTCGGGCGAATTCCGGCCTACGATCACCAGTTGATCCGGAGTCCAACCTTTCCGTTGTAGGCAAACTCACCTCCGTCAAAGCGGCTCTGGTATGACGCATTGGCGTAGAGTGTCGTCGTCGTATCGATCTGCCCGCTTATGCCGGCGTTGATCTCTCCCCAAAGACCGCCGAGGTCTGCGTGAAAAGGGACGAAGCCCGTCTCGGAGGAGAACAGGGTTGTCGGATTGCCGAGAAACTCGTTCCAGAGATTTGGACGTATCCAGGCTGTGACAGTGCGCGCACTATCATCGATCGCCCAAGTCCGGCCAAACCGGGCGCCGACGCGGGCGGCGAGCGAATTGACGTCCGTAAAGCGGACTTGGGCAGCGATGTCGCCCGCGTCGTTGATATGGATGTTCTGATAGACCAGTTGCGCTTGCGGTTCGATGAAATATCCATTTCCAAGCTTGAACGGATATCCGCCCTCGAACGACACCGCTCCGCCCTGGGCACCGGTCTTGAGCGCCGGAATCCCCGAGTAATCACCCACGCTGCGAATGTCGTAGAAGGTGCCTTGCACGATTGCGTCAGTGTACCAGCCGGTCGACCCGAAATGCGTCCAGTAGCCGCCGAGCGTGTAGGCCGCGAAGTCGCTGCTGCCCATTTCACCATCGAAGTGAGCAACCCGCCCCTGGGCACCGCCAATCGCAAAATAGGCCCCCGCCTGATCGCGCGAACCATCGGGACGGTCATGCCGGTAGAAATCCATGCCGCCCTGCACCGCCTGGAAATTGTACGAGAAATGTGGGCCTGCCGAGCCGCCAAGCACGCCGAGACTATCGCCTTGGTGCACGCCATTGACCCCGATCATGCGAGCCCAACCAACCTTCGCGTTCTCGGGATTGACACGGGCGCGCTCGTCTTCTTCGTCGCCGACGCGCTCGTGAAGCGAGTCGAGCAGACTGCGCCCATACAGCAGCGTCATCGACGGGATTGCCGCATAGAGCGACGTCTCTTCCCGATAATCCGGAAGAACGCCGCCGCCGCCGCCGCCGCCGCCACCACCACCACCGCCGCCGCCACCGTCACCGCCACCGCCACCGCCACCGCCACCGCCACCGCCACAGATGCGCAAGTTCGGATGAGCAGTGCAATCGAGCGCCGAGCGCAAATACCAGGCCTGCGGATTGCTGGCGTCCACGCTCGATCTGAACAATGAGTATCGATAGGGCCCGGCCAAAACCGGACGCGACAAATTGAACGATCCAGGGTCTGTGGTCCCACCGTTGATCGCGTCGACGACAAGGATGCCATTCCCGCTGGTGAGCGCGCCGGCGCCGGTGGTGTTCGATATCCGCAAGAAGGAGTGGCCGCTCGCGTTACCGCCATCGATGACGAGCCTGTCCGACGGCGAACCATCCGTTCCCAGATATGTGTTCAGACCGAGCCTGCCGCCCTGGCCGACATAGTTCACCGCGGTGAGCGTCTTGTAGCTGGATAGTTGCGTCGGGTCGCTGCCCGGAGGTGTGAACTGGATCAAGCTCCAGGCATTGGTCAGGTTGGTGAGATTGGAATTCCCCGTCATCGTCCAGAGTGAATTGTTCTGAAGCGTGACGGTTGAAGTGCTGCCGCCGTCGGTGGTCGCGGTCCCCTGAAAACTCGAACTGTCGGCAACGAGGTTGAATGCCGCACCGCCGCTCACGGTCAGCCATTGACCGTTGTTGACTGTCGCCGTCACACCGGTGAAACTCAGATTGTTCGTGCCACCAGGCGCTGCGACCGAGGCGCCGTTCGGGCTCGTCATGACCACGCCGGAGAGCGTCACATCGCCACCACTCACGTTGAGTGCGTTGGCCCCGCTCCCGTTCGCCGTCAGCGAACCGCCGCTCATGCTCAAGACGCCGCCCGTCGTGACGCCGGCGGCGTGGGTGCCCGCGCCGGATGTGGTCACGGTGGTACCACCGGTGAGCGCCATGCTTCCCGAATTGTCGGCCTGAACACCACGTCCGTTTTCGCTGGTTGGAACAGTCACGACCGCGCCGGACGCAGTGAGTGTGCTGCCGGCGCCGCTGGACTGCATGCCGATTTCGCCGCCGCCGCTACCGGTTGCTGCGACGCTGCCTCCAGTCAGCGAAATCGCTCCACCGTCCAATGCTTTCGCGCCGACATCGCCACCGCCTCCGGACACGGTGATTGCACTGTTGGTCGCGGTGATCGTGCTTCCCGCCGACTGCGCCAGCAAGCCGGTCTCGCCGCCGCCATTGCCTTCTAAGGTGACGGTGGTCTGGTTCAGCGAGACCGCCGCGCCGCCATCCGCTCGAACACCGATGTCGCCTCCCCCTCCGCCAGGCATCGAAATGCTGGTTCCGGTCGAAGCGATCAGGCTACCCGTGCCGGTCGCCCACAATCCGGTATTGCCACCGCCGCCGGCGGCATAGCTGATCGTATCGTTCGAGAGATCGATGGAGGCGCCGCTCGTGGCTCTGGCCGCCACGTTATTGCCGCCACTGTTCAGGCTCACGCTCAGCCCCGTCGAGCTGATCCTTGTGCCGGTGCCATCGGCCAGGAGTGCAGTGCCACCTCCTCCGAAGGCGGGATTGATCGCCGACCCCGGTAAAAAAATGATTTGCCCGCCGCTCTGCGCTGAAGCCCCGATGCTCCAATTGCCATTGATGCTGGATCCTGGGCTGAAGATGATCGTGCCATTCGTATCGGCAAGCCCGCCAACGCTCCCGCCATTGAACGGGTTTATGGTCACGTTGTTGGTGGTGATGGACGCGCTTGTGCTGGCGTGAACGTCCGGCGTCCCGGTCAGCGTGGTGTTCGCGTCGATTGCGCAATTTCCGGATGTAAGCGTGACGGTCGAATCGGGTGCCACGGTACAAGATTGGGCCGAAGCCGTATCAACCACCACCCCCGAGGCGATCATGGCGATGGCAGCCAGACCGAACCTGCGGATGTTGCCCGGGATATTCTGAGACTCGGTCCTCTTACGCGTGTCGTTGACGGAGGCTGTCGGTAAAACCCTTGCGAACCCGTTTGCACGCTGTGGCGAAACGACGCAATCGGTGGAGCTCGTGCGCAATGCCGAGCCAGTCAGATGCTTCATCGGGCAATCCCTTCCCTATCCAACAGTCGCTAAGCGACAAATTGAAAAAGCGGGGCCGCCGTTCTGGCGAGGAACGCTAGATTTTAATGCAATTTAACCTTGCAAATCATGATGCTCACTCTTCCGCCGGATCGCGCCGCGATTGTGACCGAAATGGCTTGGTTGAGACTTTGATGCCGAGCGTGGCGAGAGAGTCACAGATCAATCGTCGAACTCGATCGGGGTCATGCACCGTTGCGCTCTCGTCCATCGATCATCGGCACCACGACAGGCCACGGTTGCATTGGAAGTTTTTAGCGCATGCACGCCAGCCGCATACGGTTCCATGTGCGGCGGAGCAGCGATTGGCCTCACCGTGCCTCCAGCACGAATGATGGGCATTCCACGCGCGAGCATATTCGCACCTTTCGCGCACCCTGTGTTCTGCAGGAAGAGTTGCTGCCTCCTCTTGCGCTGCCACGCGGGAACCGCTTCTGCGGCTACACCGGCGTGTAGATCACGAGCTTCAGCGCGGGATCGTCATTGGCCTGAAAGCTCAGCTAGGGCCGCAAGCCCCCCGGCGCCGCTGTTTTGGCGCCGCCCGGATCGTCATATGCGTCGTGCTCAGCCTGCCGCTGCTATCTTCGCGCGGAACGACTCCTGTCCCTCGACGATCTTGTCGATCAGCGCATCGAGCGCCCAGAAGCGCTCGCGAATGTCGAAATCGACCGCCCGGCTCTCGATACGGGAAAAGGTGCCGAGCCGCTGATGATAGAGCTTGGCCAGTTTTGGATAGCCCATCGGCTCAGCCATCGCGGCAAGCGCGAGATAGACCGACAGCTCGTTCGCCAGCGACGGATGCTTCGTGTGCCGGGTCAGCAACCACTTGTAGAGATCGGGATGGAAATTCGTGAACACACCGGTAAACCCCGGCGCCCCCGATTTCATCGCGTCGAAGGCGATCGCGGCATTGGCGTTGACGATCGTCAGCGGCGAGCCGTTCGTCAGCTTGACCCGGCGCTGCACGGTCGCGAGATCACACGAGACGTCCTTGAGAATCGCGAAACGGCCGCTGTCGGCACAAAAGGCCAGCTCATCGTCGGAGAGAAGCCGGCGAAATGGCGCCGGGCATTCATAAAGACCGAGGGTCATTTCCCTGGGCAGCCGGTCGAGCAGCCAGGTCAAATTGTCGGTGAAGATCGTCCGCGTCGGATCGAGGGACGCGAGACGGTTGGTCACCAGAACCAATCCGTCGACGCCCGTCTTCGCGATCGATGTCAGCTCGGTGAGCTGGTCCTCCCTGGATTCGCTGATATGCCCGGATGCGATGACAGGAAGCCGGCCGGCAGCCGTCCTGGCGACAAATCGCGCCAGCTCGACACGTTCGTCCAGCGTCAGGAACTGCATCTCGCTGGACTGAGCGACCGCGAACAATGCGTCGGCACCGTTGGCGATATACCATTCGATCAGCCTTTCGAGGCCGGAATAGTCGATCGTCTTCGCTTCGGTGAACGGCGTCAGCATCACGGGAATGATGCCCTTGAGTGCGATGGTCACAAGCAAACTCCAGACAGTGGCGAATGAGGCGGCGATTCCGCTGCCGGTTCGCGGGGCCTTACACCGGAGGCGAGATCGCCTGCAAGACCTCCCTGAACACGCCGTACTGCAATTTGAAAGTTTCAGGGCTATAGTCTTGATAGTATCCCGCGGTCACCGCGACGACGAGATCGAGCTCCGGGACGATGCGGATCGACTGGCCACCTCGGCCCTGCGCGGCGATCGATTGGACAACACGCCCATTGAGCCGGGAGCTCCGCAGCCACCATAAATATCCATAGGACTGACCGTCGGTCGCCTTGAGCTTCATTGTTGTCGACGCCTCGATCCATGCCTTGGAAACGACTTGCCGATCGTTCCAGCGACCGCCCGCGAGGACGAGTTGGCCGATCTTAGCCATGTCGCGCGGTCGCAGGCGCAATCCCCCGCCGGCGTCGCTGTCGCCTTTGAATCGGCCCCACTCGAATTCGGTGATGCCGAGAGGATCGAACAGCGTCGCACGTGCAAATTCATCGAGCGGACGGCCGGTGGCCTTGCGGACGATCGCCGAGAGCAGCGTGAGCGCGCCTGTGTTGTAGAAGAACCCCTGCCCGGCCGGTGCAGTTACGGGAAGGCCGAGGACGTAGCGACAGGCATCCTGCGCCATATGCATGCGCACTTCGTCGTTGTCGTCACCTGTCGCCGGAGTTGCCTCCACCCACTTCAGGCCCATCGACATGGTGAGCACGTGTGAGAGCAGAATGCGATCCTTGTCCGGGGACCGCAGGTCGGACAATTCGGGGAAGAAGCTGAAGACCGGTTCGTCGAGGCTTCGGATGAGGCCCTGGTCGATCGCGATCCCGACGACCAGCGACGCGACGCTCTTTGAGCACGATTTCAGATTATGCAGTGTATCGGCGTCGAAGCTGATGTCCCTGACCCGGACGCCGAAGATGCGACTGGGGACCTCATCAGATCCTTTGAAGTATCGCTCGAACGCCAGTCGACCGTGGCGAGCGACCAGCACGGCATGGATGTTAGAGCCGGAGCTTTCGAGTCGATCGGTCATCCTGCACAGCGCGGCCTGGTCGACGTCATTGTCTCCATTGGCGGACGGAACAGACCAGCCGTCATCACGCCTCGCCGGAGCGGCACAATTGGCCGGTGGGCCAGCGCAGACCGGAGGCCCGGCGATTGGCGCCAAGGCAGCTCCGCCGAGAAGCGAAATGAATTGCCGACGCCTCATCCGATCCCTCGCCGACCTCGCTTTCCACCGCGAGCCAATGCTACGAATTGTAACATTAATTTGCGTTGGCCGCAATGATGGTGCGCGATCTTCGCTGCCTGCAGGCACTTTGCGACATTGGGCCTCACACCGGCGTATAAATCACGAGCTTCAGCGCGGGATCGTCATTGGCCTGAAAGCTCGTGTGCTCGAAATGCAGCACGCCCTTGGTCGGATGGGTCATGGTCTTGCGGCCCGACAAGGTGCCATGCACCTCGTGCGCGCCCCACCATTTGACGAATTCGGGACTGCCTTCGCGCAACCGCGTCAGCAATTCCGCAAACGCGGGATCGCCGGCCCAGACGTCGTGAGTGGCGCGAAACATCGCGACCATGCGCTTGGCCACGTCGGCCCAGCCTGCACCGTAGGACTTTCGCGTGCGCTTGTTGGTCATCATCAGCAGCAGCGTGTTGCGATCCTGCTCCGGCAGGCGGCCGAACGCAAAGATCTCCTCGGCGGCATCGTTCCAGGCCAACACATCCCAGCGTCGTCCGGTGATGTAGGCCGGATGCGGCAGGCTCTCGACCAGGCGCAGAATCGGCGGCGGCACCATCTCGCGGGCGAATGCCCCCCTCGCGCCGTCGCGCGCGAGGTCCTTGAGGTGCGCGTGCTCGGTCTTGCTGAGGCGCAGTGCTCGCGCCAGTGCATCGACGGTGGTGACCGACGGGCTGACGGTGCGGCCCTGCTCGAGGCGGATGTACCAGTCGACCCCGATGCCGGCGAGCTGGGCGACCTCTTCGCGGCGGAGCCCCGCGGTGCGCCGCCGCTGACCTGCGGGGAGACCGACCGTCTTCGGCGACAGCTTTTCGCGGCGGGAACGGAGGAAATCGCCGAATTCGACGCGGCGTGGATCGGCCATGGCGTGGTCCCGTGGATGGAGGGCTTTGGGAATACTAGGATAATACCAGGCCTTCCTATCCCTTCAAGGGCGCCGCATATGGATATCACCCGAGTTCGAGGTGAACATCATGAAAGCTGCCGTACTCAAATCCTTCGGATCGCCGCTGGTGATCGAGACTGCTCCGGACCCGGTGCTCGGCACCGGCGAGGTTATCGTCGACGTCGTCGCCACGCGCGTTCTGTCCTACATGAACGAGGTTTTCAGCGGTGAGCGCAATTATGCGCTCGAGCTGCCGATCATCCCCGGCCCCGGCGGCATCGGCCGGGTGCGCGCGATCGGTCCGGACGCAACCAGGCTCAGCATTGGCGACTGGGTGTTCTGCGACCCGACGGTGCGGTCGCGCGACGATGTCGTGGCGCCCGATATTGCCCTGCAGGGACTCACGGCAGCCGGCCCCGGCGGCATGCGCCTGCAGCAGCATTTTCGCCACGGCTCGTATGCCGAGCAGATGCGGGTGCCGACCGAGAACGTGAAGCGCCTTGGCGCGATCACGTCGGAAGAAGCCTCGCAATGGTGCGCGCTCGGAACGGCGCTGGTGCCCTATGGCGGCTTTCTTGCCGCAAACCTGCAAGCAGGCGAGACCGTGCTGGTGAGCGGGGCCACCGGCAATTTCGGCAGCGCCGCCGTCTCCGTCGCGCTCGCGATGGGCGCGGCCTGCGTGGTGACGCCCGGCCGCAACGAGAAAATCCTGGCCGACCTCGTCCGCCGCTTCGGCGCGCGGGTGAAGCCGGTCAGGCTCACCGGCAACGAGGACGACGACCGCGAGGCGATGAAGCGCGCCGCGCCCGGGCCGATCGACTGCGTGCTCGACATCATGCCGCCCTCGGTCAGCACGCGCGTGGTGCGGGCGGCGGTCATGACGGTGCGCGCCTATGGCCGCGTCGTGCTGATGGGCGGCGTCGGCATGGCGGGCGGTCCGGGCCTCGAGCTGCCCTACCCCTGGCTCATGCGCAACTGCATCTCCATTCATGGCGTCTGGATGTATCCGCCGGATGCGGCAACGCGTCTGATCGGGTTGGTGCGCGCCGGGCTGCTGCGGCTCGACGAATATGTGACGACGGATTTCGACCTCGACCACGTCAATGAGGCCGTGGCCGACGCCGCCGCCAATGGCGGACCGTTCAAATTGACTGTGATCAGGCCGTAAATTGCCTGCCCGCGGCAATGCGCTGCTGCGGCGGGTTTGCCTGATCAATCAAGCAACTGGAACACGTCACCCCGATCGTGGCCGGCAGCGGCCGTCTACTGTGCATGGGGTTGTTTTCGCGTTTGCTTTATTCGAGCTCGACGACCTGGCCGTCGGCCAGCGACACGCGCCGGTCCATGCGGCCGGCGAGCTCCATGTTGTGGGTCGCGATCAGCATCGAGACCTTGGTTGCCTTGACCAGCTGCATCAGGGCCTGGAACACGTGGTCGGCGGTGTGCGGATCGAGGTTGCCGGTCGGCTCGTCCGCGAACAGCACCCGCGGTGCGTTGGCGACGGCGCGCGCAATTGCGACGCGCTGCTGCTCGCCGCCCGACAGCTCCGCCGGACGATGGGTGATGCGGTCGCCGAGGCCGAGATAGCCAAGGATCTCCTTGGCGCGCTTGACGCTCTCGGACTTCTTCAGGCCGCGGATCATCTGCGGCATCATCACGTTCTCCAGCGCCGAGAATTCCGGCAGCAGCCGGTGCGACTGGTAGACGAAGCCGATATCGGTGCGGCGCAGCTGGGTGCGCTCAATGTCGGGCAGTTGCGAGGTCGGCGCGCCATTGACATAGACCTCGCCGGAATCGGGAGCTTCGAGCAGGCCCGCGATGTGCAGCAGCGTCGACTTGCCCGAGCCCGACGGCGCGACCAGCGCGACCGACTGGCCCGCCCACAGCGCGAGCTTGGCATTGTCGAGAATCGTCAGCGCCGCCTCGCCCTGCAGGTACTGCCGTCTTATCTCGTGGAGATAGATGACCGGTACATCTTCCGCCCCCTGCTGCTCCATCAGGCCCTCACTCGTACCGCAGCGCTTCGACCGGATCGAGGCGCGCGGCGCGCCACGACGGGTAGAGCGTCGCCAGGAACGACAGCGTCAGCGCCATGACGACGACGGCCGTGGTCTCGCCGACGTCGATCTCGGCGGGCAGCTTCGACAGGAAGTAGAGTTCCGGCGAGAACAGCTCGGTGCTGGTCAGCCAGGACAGGAATTGCCGGATGGATTCGATGTTGAGGCAGATCACCAGCCCGACGAAGAACCCCACCAGCGTGCCGACCACGCCGATGGATGCGCCCGTAATCAGGAAGATCCGCATGATCGAGCCTTGCGAGGCCCCCATCGTGCGCAGGATCGCAATGTCGCTGCCCTTGTCCTTCACCAGCATGATCAGGCCGGAGACGATGTTGAGAGCGGCGACCAGCACGATCATGGTCAGGATCAGAAACATCACGTTGCGCTCGACCTGGAGCGCGTTGAAGAAAGTCGAGTTGCGCTGGCGCCAGTCGACCAGGAACACCGGCCGGCCCGCGGCCTCCGTCACCGATTTGCGGAATGAATCGATCTTGTCGGGATTGGTGGTGAACACCTCGATCGAGGTGACGTCGCTGCTGCGGTTGAAATAGGCCTGCGCCTCGGCGAGCGGCATGAAGACGAAGCCGAGGTCGTACTCGGACATGCCGATCTCGAACACTGCGACGATCTTGTACGGTTTTATGCGCGGCGTGGTGCCCATCGGCGTCACCGCGCCCTTCGGCGCCACCAAGGTCACGCTGTCGCCGGCATGCAGCGACAGCTGGTCGGCGAGCCGCCGGCCGATTGCGACGCCCTGGCCGTCGTCAAACCCCTCGAGCGATCCCTGCTTGATGTTCTTGGCGATCGAGGTGAGGTTATTCAGGTCGTCGGAGCGGATGCCGCGCACCAGCACGCCCGAGGCGTTCCAGGGCGAGGACGCCAGCGCCTGGCCGTCGACCACGGGGGCAGCCAGCCGGATACCCTGGACCTGGCTGATGCGCTCGGCAACGTCCTTCCAGTCGGTCAGCGGCGATTCCAGCGGCTGGACCAGGATATGGCCGTTCAGCCCCAGGATCTTGTCGAGCAGCTCTTTGCGGAAGCCGTTCATGACGGCCATCACGATGATCAGCGTGGCGACGCCAAGCATGATGCCAAGGAAGGAGAACCCGGCGATGACCGAGATGAATCCCTCCTTGCGCCGCGCCCGCAAATAGCGCGCCGACAGCATCCACTCGAAGGGCGCGAACGGCGCGGTTTGAACGGTTTCAGTCATGGTCTCATCCATCGCTCGATAATCCCATGATTCGGGGTCAATTGTGGCCGGATTGGCGGCCGCGATATCAGGCGATGAACAATATTCAGCCGACTAGGCGGGCGACCGCGTCCGCTGGCGACATCGTCTCGCGGGAGCCGTCACTGCGCTTCTTGATCTCGACCTTGCCGTCAGCCAGCCCCTTCGGCCCGATCATGATCTGCCAGGGGATGCCGATCAGGTCGGCGGCGGCGAATTTGGCGCCGGCGCGCTGGTCGGTGTCGTCATAGAGCACATCGACGCCCTTGGCCTGGAGCTCGGCATAGAGCTTCTCGCAGGCCGTATCGACCGCCGCATCGCCCTGCTTGAGATTGAGGATCGAGACGCGGAACGGGGCCACCGCCTCCGGCCATTTGATGCCGGCATCGTCATGGCAGGCCTCGATGATGGCACCGAGCAGGCGCGAGACGCCGACGCCGTAGGAGCCGCCATGGATCGGCACGTCCACGCCGTCCGGGCCCGCCACCGTCGCCTTCATCGGTTCGGAATATTTGGTGCCGAAGTAGAAGATCTGGCCGACCTCGATGCCGCGGGTGTTCACGCGCTTGTCCGCAGGCACTTCCTGCTCGAACCGCGCGGGATCGTGAACGTCCTCCGTCGCGGCATAGACCGAGGTCCACTGCTTGATGATCGGGGTCAGATCGCTCTCATAGTCGACGTCCTCGCCCGGCACCGGCAGGTCCAGCACGTCGCGATTGATGAAAACACCGGATTCGCCGGTTTCGGCGAGCACGATGAACTCGTGGCTGAGGTCGCCGCCGATCGGGCCGGTTTCGGCGCGCATCGGGATCGCCTTCAGCCCCATCCGCGCAAAGGTGCGCAAATAGGCGACGAACATCTTGTTGTAGGAGATACGCGCCGCCGCCTCGTTGAGGTCGAAGGAATAGGCATCCTTCATCAGGAACTCGCGGCCGCGCATCACGCCGAAGCGCGGCCGCTGCTCGTCGCGGAATTTCCATTGGATATGATAGAGATTCAGCGGCAGGTTCTTGTAGGACTTCACGTAAGCGCGAAAAATCTCGGTGACCATTTCCTCGTTGGTCGGCCCGTATAGCAGCTCGCGCTTGTGGCGGTCGGCGATGCGCAGCATCTCCGGGCCGTAGGCGTCGTAGCGGCCGCTCTCGCGCCAGAGGTCGGCGAGCTGGAGCGTCGGCATCAACAGTTCCAGCGCGCCGGAGCGATCCTGCTCCTCCCGCACGATCTGTTCGATCTTCTTCAGCACCCGGAAGCCCAACGGCAGCCAGGCATAGATGCCGGCCGCCTCCTGGCGGATCATGCCGGCGCGCAGCATCAACCGATGCGAGACGATCTCCGCTTCTTTCGGATTTTCCTTCAGGATGGGCAGAAAGAACCGCGACAACCGCATGGCAAGACTCTGGGAATCAGTGGTGGCCCGCAGTGAAACCGGATTGGAAGCGAAAACACAAGACCGGGAATGAGGAAAAGCCGCTAACGCGGCGGAATTCCTGTCATTTTTCCGTCGACTTCAGGTTCGAGTTGAACCCTGCCGACTTAACGCGGCGCGACCTCGAGCTCGTCCTCGAGAGTGACTTTCTCGAAATCGGTCACCAGCGCATCGATCCGCACATGCCAGCGGCCGGCGAAGGGCAGCTCGACTTTGCGCACGTGCCAATAGCCGTCTGGTCCCAGCTCGGCGTCGCGTTCCATCGGCTCGATACCGCGCTCGGGCAGGCTGAGCGTCAGCGTCGCCTCCTTGACCTTCAGCGGCGTCGCCTCGCCGGTCATGAGCTGAAGCACGAAATCGTCCACGCCGGCCTTGCCGGGGGACACCAGCACCTGGAACATCGCCTTGTCGGTATGGATGTGGATCGCCAGCGGCGTCTCCGGGAGGATGGTCCGCGGCGGCGGCGTGAAGCGCCAACCGGCGACGACGGCAAAGATGCCGAGCGCGACCCCGCATTCGAACAGGATCGAGCGCCTGAGCGCGGGCGCGGCCCTTTGGTCCTTCGCCAGCGCCGGCGTCAGCCGAGTGCGATTGAGCGCGGCGAGCCCAAGCAGGGATAAAACCAGAGCCAATTTGACTGACAGAATGAGTCCGTAGCTCGTCTCGACCAGCGCTGACGGCTTTTCGAGCTGGATGATTGCAAGCGTGAGCCCGGTCAACGCCAGCGCGGCGACCACCGGCATGGCGATGCGCGAGAAGCGGTTCAGTAGCGGCAGCACCGCCGGCGTCGGCTTCGACAGCAGCGCTGCTAGCGGCGCCAGCGCGCCGATCCAAAATGCAACCGCAAGGCCATGGAAGAAGATCGCCGGCCGCGTCGGCACCTCCGGCGGCGCCGTTGCGGCGTGCCCGGTCATGGCGAGCGACAGGCCGACGCCAGCGAACGCGACCGCCGCAAGAGCGCGCGCATGCCACGCGCGGCCCAGCGCCATCAGCGCGAGCAGCATCGCCGCAATGGCGACGAGCAAGGCTGGGCCGGCGCTGGTGACGAATGCGACGGTCCAGGGAGCCGCCGTCACGAGTGCTGCCGGCGGCAGGCCAAGGAGATCGAGACCCAACACGCCCAGCGAGACAATTGCGCTTGGGAGACCGACAAGCAGCGCGGCGCGCGGCGCGCCCATCCCCGCCATTGACCGCGAAATCCAGCGGGCAAAGAATACGCCGCCGACACCGACAAACAGCCCGAGATAGAGACCGATCCGCGACAGCCAGATCAGCGCGTTCAGCCGGCCATCCGCATTGGCGGGCGGCTTCGTTGCGGTGGGCGCACCGATCGAGAAGATCACGGATCCCGCGACGGGATGGCCGTCCTGCGAGATTACCCGGTAGCTCACGACCACCGTGCCCTGCGGCAGGTCCGGCGGCATCGCAACCGAAATGCTCTCGCCGGATGTCGTGACGCGCGCATCATCGCGCGCCCTGCCCGCGCCGTCGATCAGCTGGATCGCGCCGGGTGTCACCGCCTCGTTGAAGCGCAGCTCAACCGCCTTCGGCGCGCTCTGTAGGAGGCTGCCACTCGTCGGCTCGACCGAGATCAGCGCCGCATGCGCCGACGCGCCGGTCGAATAGCCAACCAGCACGAGCAGTGTCGCGAGCGCAGCAAGAAGACGCATTACGGCTTTGGCAAGAGTTTCACGCCCGGCGCCGGCGACTTGCCCTCATGCGATGGCCCTGCCTCTTCCGCCGGGATTTCGATCCAGCGGCTGACACCCTTCTCGCATTCCTGCACCACCGGAAAATACAGCGTGGTGTTGGGCTTCAGGCTGTCGGTGAGGAAGCTGCTGACGACGAACTCGTCGTAATTGTGGTCCGGCAGCTTGCCGCCGGACCAGACCACTTCCTTCACGCCGGAGGTCAGCTTGTTGCCGTGATAGTCGTACGCACTGGCATACTGGCCCTCGACGACATCAACGTTCCAACCAGCCTTCGGCATCGGCTTCACCGCGATGACTCCGTCGGGGATCTGCACGCGGATCTTGACCGTCGGCGAGCCGGAGCAGCCGTGCGGCACGGCGAAGACGGCCTTATAGGACGCACCGACCGTGGCCTGCTTGCCTTCCAGATAGACATGTGCCGCCGCAGGCGATGCGGCGAGCGCAGCCATCAGGATCAGCCAGGGTGTCTTCGACATGCTCGATCTCCCGGGGTTTAGATCACACGCGTCACATTTTCATTCCCGAATGGTCGGGCATTTTCTTCATCATCATGCTTCCGCCGCCGCCGGGCGCCTGCGCGCCGACGCCCTGGACGTCGAGCGCGACGGCGACCTTACCGGCCTTCTCGAATTCGAGCGTCACCGCCACCTTCTCGCCCTCCTTGAAGGGGCCCTTGAGCTCTTGGAGCATCAGATGATAGCCGCCCGGGGCGAGCTTCACGGTCTTGCCCGGCCCGATAACGAGCCCCTTGTCGAGCGGGCGCATCTTCATCACGCCATTGTCCATCGTCATTTCGTGGACCTCGGCCTTGCCCGCGATCTCGGCGGTCACTTTGACGAGCTTGTCGGGCGCCGTGCCCTTGTTCTCGATGGTCAGGAAACCGCCGGCGACTTTCGCGCCGCTCGGGGTCGCCCGGCTCCAGCCCTGGGTGATGACGAGATCGCCCGCCTTGACGTCCTCGGCGCGGACCGGCACCGCGATCACGACCGCCGAGAGCACTGCGAGCGCGAAAATGCGTGAGAGTGTGTTCATGTTGATTGCCTTTCTTGTCGCCATTGAGGGGGTACCACCCGTCAGAACGTGTACTTGCCGGCGAGAACGAAAGTTCGTCCCGGGAATGGATGGAACAGGAAGTATTGCGCGTTGAAGAGATTATCGATGCCGAAGTCGAACGCGAAATTCTTCGTCGCGTTGTAGTGGATCTTCAAGTCCACAACAAAAAAGTTATCGAAGGCGCCGTAGACGTGCGGGATGATATCCGAGTTGTCCAGCGTCGAATACTGCTTGCCGCTGTAGCGCGCCGCAACCGTATAGGCCCAACTGTCGTTCGGCCGATAGGTCACGCCGAACTTGGCGCGCCAGTCAGGCACGAAAGGTACGCGCTTGCCGACGACACTGGTCGGTCCCTTCCAGTTCGGATCGGAGATGATTCTGGAATCGACGTAAGTGACGCTGCCGAAGACTTGCAGGCCGTTCACCACCACATTGTCCTTGTTAGCCGACAGTTCGACGCCCTGCATGCGAACGGCCGCGACGTTGCTGACCGCCGTCTGCACCGACTGCGCCCCTCTCGCGTCGGTCACCGTAGTCGATTGCGAAATCAGCGCATTGTTGGTCCGCTCGCCGAACACAGTGAGCCGCACCCGCCCATCGGCCCAGCGCCGCTCGAGATTGAGCTCGCCGGTGAAGTCCTGCTCTGGTGACAGCAGCGGATTGGCGAGATAGGTGACGCCGCCCACGCTGATGTTCTGGTAGAGCTCGGTCACCGTCGGATAGCGGTAGGCTTCACCGAAATTCGCAGTAACATTCCAGTCCTTGTTGGGATCGAACGACAACGACGCCTTCGGCGAGAAATTCGTCGAGGACAGGCCCGGCTGCCACGTCGGCACTGCCGACGTGACGACACCGGCGCTGGTCGTCGTGGTGTTGAGATTGAAACCCTCGACCGCCTGCCAGCTCTCCAGCCGTCCACCGAGCGTCAGCTTGACGATCGGAGTGATCTTCCAGGCATCCTGTACCCAGAGAGCTTCGGTGCGCGTCTCGCCGACACCGGTCGAATACAGCTGGCCGTTGCCCGCTGAGGGCGCATTGAACCAGACGGTCGAGGCATAAACGGGGTTCTCGAGCCGGTAGCGGTCGCCGTGCGCGCCGAAGCTGATCTCGTGCGGACCATCGATTCCGAACGGACGCCAGATGCCCTTAGCTTCGGCGTTCTGCCAGTTGGTGCCGTCCATCCGCGTCGCCTTGCCGTTCAACGAATAGCCAAGGCCCGGCGACGGCACCACAGTAAAGGGATTGATGAGGGTATCCTGGAGATAATTGTAGCTCGACGCGGCAAGGTCGAAATCGAATACGCCCTTGGTATCGCTTTTGAGCGAGACGGCGTTGCTCATATGGAGCTGATCCCAGGTGTACTTGCTGCTCGCAAAGCTGCTGATGCTGCCGAACGTCGGCAAGTCCGTTGCGGTCGATCTGAGATAGGTCTGCGGATCGGAGGTTTGGTGATTGTTCCAGATGCCGAGCGAATACGTCGCCTGCACCAGTGGCGTGATGTCGTAGGCGAGCCGCAGATTGCCGGAAGTCTGCTGCGAATGCGCCAGCGTGCCGGTGCCAACGACGTTGGCAACGCCACCGGTCTTGTTGAGTGCGGCAAAACCACCGGTCGTGCCGGCCGGGAACGAGGCGTTGGTCGTATATGTCAGCGGCTGCTGGTAGCTATCGAGATAGTTCGCGCTGACAAGCCAGGACAGCTTGCCATCGCGATTGCCTGCGGCGGCGCTGGTCTGGCTGGTTAAATAGGTGTCTTTGGTGCCGTATTGATTCCACGGCATCACCGAGACGGTTTCCTTGGCCACCGCAAACGGCTTTTCCGGCATCTTCGAGGTGATCAGCAGAACACCGCCGATGGAATTGCCGGGATAGGCGGCCGCGAACGGACCGTTGAGGAAATCGACCCGCCCGATCGCCTCGGGAGAGATCAAGTTCCATTTCGGCGAGGCGCCGGAGTTGTTGTTGCCGATCAGCGCCGAGATCAGGAGGTCATCGTAATAGATCAGCGTCCGCGCACTCGAGTTCAGGCCCCAGCTTCGCGTCGCGAGCACTGCCTGATTGTCACCGTCATTGCGCTTCCGCACGAACAGGCTCGGCATGTATTTGACGGCGTCCTCGGGGTCCTTGAGGTTGATGGTCTCGTCGACCTGCTTTGCCGTGATGCTGAAGGACCGCTGCGGCAGTTGATAGCGGGTTACCGCCGCCGGCTGATCCAGCGACGCCCGGACGCCGCCCGCGCCCTGGTCAGCCGCGACCGAGGTCGGTCGCTCGACCGCAGGCTTTGCCAAATTTCTCCTGGCGCCAGCGGTTTGCACCGCCGGCTTGCGCGGCTTGGGTTTTACCGCCGCGGGTGCATCGACGGTCACCGCGGGCAGCTCCTTTGGGCTGCTCTGGGCGAAAACGTCACTCGACGAGGCGAGCAGCGCAGCCTGAATGGCAACGACACTCACGCCGCAGCGGGCATGACGAGGTAACATCTCGGGATTCCTGACGCCGGCTTTCTCTTCCGGCCATTCGACAGCATCAATCGCCAACGGATCAACCGCGGCGATCACGAGGGGTCGTCAGGAAAAGTGGGGAGGTCCCCGCGCCTGGGCGCTTGAGCCCTTATGGGCAGCGACAGCGGACGCATCCGCCTCGTGCCACACCACGCGCTCGGCGTGGCGGAAGGGGACGGAGAGCACCGCGTGCGGCGGCGAATCGAACGATGCGTTAGCCTGCGCCAGACAGCACAGCGCGCAGGCGCCGGCATGCGCGGTCGGCGCGTTCTGGTCGTTCGGAGTACCCTGCTCGCTGACGCTGTGGCAGATAACGCCGGTGCCAAGCGGATCGGCAACGGCCTGGCCGGCCGCCCAACAGGCGGCAATCGGCGCCAGCACCTGCATCACCAAAGCGAGCAGGACAACCGGTAGGAATTTTTGCAGCCGAGCGCGCATCCGCCGAACCATTCGTTCGCTTACTAACTAAACACCGCCGGCCGCGGAGTCGAGATCGCTTTTTCGATTCGATTGACCGAGATCAAGCTCATGTGCTGTCGCTTTCAGTTTACGAGGTGTATCGCGGGGTGCATCGTGCCAAGGATCCCGACAATGGTGAGAACGGCAAGACCGAGAGCAAGCTCGATGGCGCTGTTGCACGCGAGCCGACGCAACGCGCCATTGCCGGACGGGGCAAGCCGCGGCACCAACACCAACCGGTTGATCAGGGCAATTATCAGCATAAGCGCGAACAGGCCAAGCTTGAGCAGCAACAGCCGTCCATACTCAGTGACGATAAGCGCATGCACCGAGCCGACCAGGATGAAGGAGTTGATGAGGCCCGTGAGCAGGAGCGCTACCACGCTGACCATGCCCATGATCGAAAATCGCCCCACAACGTCGCGGACCGGCGAGATCGCCTTGCTTCGATAGGCCGCATCCAGGAACAGGATCAACGATGCCAGGCCGCCGATCCAGGCTGCTGCCGCCATCAGGTGCAGCGCATCCGCAGTGAGATGCACGTAGCCTGCCTCGCCGAGGGTCGAGCCGGCATGGCCGCTCCAGGCGAGGCTTGCCGCAAATCCGAGTGCGGCCGCAAATCCAAGCCATTGCGCGATCGCCACGCGATCATAGACGAGGCAGGTTGCCAGACAGATCGCAAAGCCGGCTCGAACAGTTGTCAGCTGCCCGAACTGCGTTTCGTGGATCACTGTCGACAGCACGTCCGCGGACAACGCATCGTGGAGCGGCATCCCGCTCATCGAGGCGGCCTGAAGCAACAGCCAGATCGCGCCTGAGATTACGGCAACGCCAAGGCCGAGGCAGGAGACGCGCAGGGTCGGCGTCCCGAACGAAGCAGCCGCGGTCGCTTCCGTGCGCAAGGCCGGCACAGCGATGACGACCCGAAAGATGACATCCCCGACCGTGATCGCGGTCGCAGCGAAGTGTACGGCGCGCGTCGCCACCATCGGCGCGTCCGGTGCTGACCAGTCCATCGGCGATCAAGTCCTCAAGGACCGACCTGGAAGGTGAAGCTCCCATCGGTCGTATGGGTATCCACGGACAGCACGCGCCAGTTCACGTGGTAGGTACCGGCGCCGCCTGATTTCAGCGAGACCGACACCTGGTTGCCGCTGACGCGCGCCTTGCCGGCATCCACGCGCTGCCCGGAGGGACCTGTGACGGTTACCGAGCTGAACGCTGTCTCCAGTTTCTGGGTAAACCAGAGCGTCACCTCGCGCGGAGCACTCGCGACCCTGTTGCCGACGCGCGGCTCCGCATGGTCGAGAAAGGCGTGGGCGCTCGCTTTGCCGGACATCGGCGGAGCCAAGAAGAGGACCAGCAACGGTATGATCCAATTTGGGGATGCACGTCGCATGATCAATTCCTTGCAAAGGGATTGGCGGACTGGACCGGACCGCCGAAGATCGGCCTGCCGATCCCGCGCGGATCGATATCGTCGAGATAGAGGTGCAACTGGCCGATCACACCGACATGACTCCCGCTTTGCCGATTGATCGGAATCAGCGCCTCGACCCCTACCTGAAAGGTGCTCCCGACCCAAATGACTCCTGGGTTGATAGTGCCCGTCGTCATCGTACCCGACGTCAGGGTATTCGCCACCGGCGTCTGCAATGTCGCTTCAACCAGCGGGATCAGATGATCAATGAAGTCCGGCAGCCCAAGATCGATCACCGCGGATTTCAGATAGGGCATGCTGTACTGGATAGTCCCACCCCAGTTGAGCACCCGCGGATGGAATTCGGTATCGGCTATTACATCCCCAGTGTCGGGGTCGATGCCGAAGGTCGTAGTCGAGTTCCTGCCCGGTATCGAATAGCCAACCTGGCCGGTGATCGCGACCGGCCGAAGCCATGACAAGGTGTCGGGTAGATCGCCAAGACCTTTGCCGAAATAAATGGTTGGCGTGTAGGTATTGAACGGATCTGCTCCGACGCTGTCCGCGCCCGTACCACCCCATTCAACGTTCAGCCCCACCGACATGACGAATTCATGCGCGGGATCCCTGAAGATGCGGTACTTGAACGTGGTTTCGAGATTTTGAAATCCGTGTGCGCCGGTGCTCGTCGGACCACCGGGTGGGCTGAGCACGCTATAGGTTGTACCGACCGAGATCGCAAAGGCCTCGGTGATCCGTTTGGAAAACTCTGCCGAGAAGTCGCGCTGCCGGAACGGGGGATCGTCACCCGTCTTGATGCTCGATACCGTGGGTAGCGATAGTTCGTCGTTTACGCCTGGATCGTCGATACCTAGCGTGGCCGGAAAGAAGCGGTTGCCGACGATTTCGTGGGCACTTCCACTCAGCGGAGTGAGCGCGACAGCAAGACCCGACAGGGCTACGCCGGCGTGACGGATAAACATGAAACTCTCCACGGGCGTTGAGGTGTGAAGGCATTGGCGGCCGGCAGGCCGCAAGACTTCAGATCAACTGAGGTGGCGCGCGCGCCCGGGCATTGGAGCCGCCGTGGAGCACGACGATGGCCGCATCCGCCTCATGCCAAACCACGCGCTCGGCGTGGCGGAAGGGGACGGAGAGCACCGCGTGCGGCGGCGAATCGAACGATGCGTTAGCCTGGGCCAGACAGCACAGCGCGCAGGCGCCGGCATGCGCGGTCGGCGCGTTCTGGTCGTTCGGAGTACCCTGCTCGCTGACGCTGTGGCAGATAACGCCGGTGCCAAGCGGATCGGCAACGGCCTGGCCGGCCGCCCAACAGGCGGCAATCGGCGCCAGCACCTGCATCACCAAAGCGAGCAGGACAACCGGTAGGAATTTTTGCAGCCGAGCGCGCATCCGCCGAACCATTCATTCGTCCGCTAACTAAACACCACCCCCGCTCTGAGTCGAGGTCACTTCGGCCGCCTTGTTGGGGTGGCGCAGATCTCTCGAAAAATGTGCTCGGACGGCCTCGCTCCGAGGCCACGTCCGGCATTTGAGGCAGCCGCGCCGGCCTGTCCGTCCACAGAATTCTTATGTTTGTCATATACTTATGGGGTCAAATAACCCGATCATTTCGTCAACTGCTCGAATTTTGAACAATCGTTGCCGAAAATGATGACAAGTGAGAAAAGTTGATCTAGCATCCCTCTTGCTCAGGCTAGCCGCGAGGTCAAAGTCTGGTGGTCCAAGTCTCGGGAGGAGCCCCTGGCGCGCAAAATGCAGCGTCGCCCCGCCAATCAAGATCAAATCTTAGAATCGGGGATAATAGGGTCGACACAATTTTTGAGCGGGGCTAGGGCCCCGCTCTTTTTTTGCCTTGAGCGGCCGACACGCCGATGAACGCGTCATCCAATCGAACAGAGCTTTGAGATCGCGGCATCGCGCGGCCCGGATCTCACGCCGCTGGTCTATCAACGTCTGCTCCGCGAGCATCCCGAGACTGGGGCGAAATCCGCGCGATAGCGGATTGGGTGGCGTGAGCTCTTCGATTGTGAGAGACTTTCCAACATCGGTCGCGCAATCAATGACGCGCCGACAAAAATATATGGGAGCGAGCGATGTCCGGGACGAAAGATTTCTCGACGACGAGGCGCGATCTTCTTCAGGCGGCTGCGACCGCCGGCGCCGCAACTGCGATCCTCGGCAGCATGGGCATAAATCCAGCATTGGCAGCCGAAGTCGGACGATCCGAGAAGCCGCTGAAGGCGGCATTCTCCAACGCCGGCCTTCAGGCGACGTGGTGCGCACAGGGCAAGCAGGCCGCGGAATTCTGGGGCAAGCTGTTCAACGTCGAGGTCACCTGGTTCGATGGCCAGCTCGACGCCGTGAAACAGCGCGCGGCGATCGACAACATGGCCTCGCAGAAATGGGACTTCGTCGCAATCCAGGCCTTCGGCATCGGCACCCTCACCCAGCCGGTGCAGAAGATGATCGACGCCGGCACGCCGGTGATCGACATGGACACGCTGATTGCGCCGCTCGACCAGATCAACGTCCATTCCTTCCTCGCCCCCGACAACGAGTTCATGGGCGCCTCGGTGACGCAGGCGCTATGCAACGCGATGGGCGGCAAGGGCAAGATCATCATGACCCAAGGCGCGCTCGGACATACAGGCGCACAAGGCCGCGCCAAGGGGTTCAACAACGTCGTCAAGCAATTCCCTGGCATCGAGGTGCTCGACACCCAGCCGGCCGACTGGGACGTCTCCAAGACCGCGCGGCTCTGGGAAACCTATCTGACCAAATACCCGCAGATAGACGCGGCGTTCTTCCACAATGACGACATGGCGCTCGCTGCCGCCAACATCATGAAGGCGCACAACCGCACCAACATCCTGATCGGCGGCGTCGACGCCATGCCGCCGGCGATCCAGGCGGTGAGCGAGGGCCGCATGTTCGCGACCGTCCGCAATCCGTCCTGCCGCATCCATGGCGGCGCGATCATCGCCGGTGTCGCGGCAGTCGCCGGTGGCGAGAAGAGCGGCCAGGGCATCCCCAAGAACGTCGTCACCGACGGTCCGGTCGTGACCAAGGCCAATGCCGCCGGCATGCAGTGGATGCAGGATCACTTCCTGATCTGAAATCCTCCAAGATCTGATCTTGCATGCCTGAGGGTCAACAGCCCATCCTGGAACTCCAGGGCATCACGAAGAGCTTCGGCGGCGTCGAAGCGCTTCGTGGTGTCGACTTCGCGCTTCTTCCCGGCGAGATTCACGGTCTCGTCGGCGAGAACGGCGCGGGAAAAAGCACGCTGATGAAGATCATCGCCGGCGTGCACACCGAGTTCTCGGGCCGCGTCCTGATCGACGGCCAGGCGACCCACTTCCGCTCGGCGCGCGATGCGCACGCGGCCGGCATCGCCATGGTGCATCAGGAGCTCTCCGTCGCGCCCGATCTCACCGTCGCGGAGAACGTCTTCCTCGGCAACCAGCCGACCAACCGCCTTGGCCTGGTGCAATGGCGGCGCATGGCGCGCGAGGCCGGCGAACAGCTTGCTCGATTCGGCATCGACGTCGATCCGATGTCGCGGCTTGGCGACCTGCCGATCGGGCTGCAGCAGCTGATCGAGATCGCCCGCGTGCTGTTCTCCGGTGCCCGCATCGTCATCCTGGACGAGCCGACCTCCGCCCTCTCTCCACCCGAGGTCGAGCGACTGTTCGTAACGCTCAAGCGGCTGCGGGAGCAAGGCACGGCCATCGTCTTCATCTCGCATTTCATCGAGGACATCCTTCGCGTGTCCGACACAGTGACCGTGTTCCGCAACGGGCGGAAGGTCGCCGAGACCGCGAGCGCCGCGACCTCCAAGGGCGCGCTGATCGAGGCCATGATCGGCCGCGGTGGCGAAGCGCTCGAGCACAGCTATACTGACGATTTGATGCTGCCGCGGCCGAGCGACAGCTCGGTCGTGCTGAAGGTCGACAAGCTGTCGCTGGCGCGCAGCCTTCAGGACGTCTCGTTCGAGGCGCGCGCCGGCGAAGTGCTCGGCATCTACGGCTTCATGGGCTGCGGGCAGCAGGAATTGTCCCGCATCCTGTTCGGCAAGCTGAAGCCGGACGCCGGCACCCTCGCCGTCGACGGCACGCCGAAGCGATTTACCAGCACGGCGGCGGCGCGGCGCGCCGGCGTGGCGCTGGTGCCCGAAAGCCGGCGCGCCATGCTGTTTCACCAGGAGCCGGTCTACAAGAACATCTCGATCAGCATTCTGGACCGCATCTCGTCGCTGCTGCTCAAGCCGGCGCAGGAGCGCGACATCGCGAAGCACCAGATTGATCAATTGCAGATCAGGCCGCCGGTGGTCGGCCTCGATCTCGGCATGCTCTCGGGCGGCAACCAGCAGAAGGTCGCGCTGGCAAAATGGCTGACCTATCCGCCCAAGCTGCTGGTGCTGTGCGAGCCGACCCGCGGCATGGATGTCGGCGCCAAGAACGACGTCATCAACATCGTCCGCGACCTCCGCGCCATGGGGCTCGCGATCATCGTGCTGTCGACCGAGCCGGAGACGGTGCTGTCGCTGGCCGACCGCATCCTCGTGCTCAAGCGCGGCGCCGTGGTGCGGGAATTCAGGAACGAGCCGGTCAGCAAGGACCGCCTGCTGGAAGCGGCGTGACGGAGAAGCACCATGGTGAGCAGTGAGACGGCTCCAGCGACGGGACAGCGCGCACGAGGCCTTGTGCCCTTCCTGCGCTCGCAGATGCGCAACATCGCGCCGTTCCTGACGCTGATCTTCCTGTCCGGCTTCTTCGCGCTTGCCAGCCCCTCCTTTGCGACCATCGACAATCTCGGCAACATCCTGACGCAGGTGTCGGTCACCGGCATCATCGCCGTCGGTCTCACCTTCGTGATCCTCTGCGCCGAGATCGATCTGTCGATCGCCGGCATCGCCAACGTCACCGGCATCGCAGTCGCCTACTTCACGCTGCAGGAATCCTACGTCAACATTCCAAACATCCCCCTTCCCGGCGCCGCCGCGATTCTGCTCGCGATCCTGCTCTGCGCGGCGCTTGGTCTCGTCAACGCGCTGGGGCTGACCGTGATCGGCATCCCCTCCTTCATCATGACGCTCGCCATGATGCAGATCGCGGCCGGCATCTCGGCGCTGCTGGTGCGCGGCCAGATCGCCTACAAGGTGCCGGACCTGATCACGACGCTCGGGTCAGGCGCGATCGGCGGCATCCCCTGGATCGTGATCGTCGCGGCCATCATGCTGCTCGGCGGCCATCTGGTGCTGACCTACACGCGCTTTGGCCGCTACATCTACATGGTCGGGGGCAATCGCGAGGCGGCCGAATATTCCGGCCTCAACGTCAAGCTCATCCTCGGCGCGGTCATGGTGATCTCCGCGGTCTGCTCCGGCATCGGCGGCATGCTCGGCGTCGCCCATTTCGGCAGCGCGCAGCAGAACGAGTTCGACACCTATTTGCTCGATTCCATCGCCGCCGTCGTGGTCGGCGGCACCAGCCTGTTCGGCGGCCGCGGCGGCATCGGCAACACCATCGTTGGGCTTTTCGTCCTCGGTGTTCTCAATAACGGCCTCGACCACGTCAACATCGACAGCTTCCTGAAGATCCTGATCCGGGGCGTGATCCTGCTGGCGGCGCTGATCATCAACGTCTATGCGCAGCGCCTACGAGAAAAAGCGGCGGACTAGACCGCCCCAAAACAAAGCCGCAAAAACAACCCCATGCACAGTAGAAATTTCTGGGGAATTTGGCGCGGAGCGGTTTGAGTGCCTGCCGCGACGGCGTTTGACACGTCGGGCAAAACAGGAGCACGATGTCATCATCGCGGTGTGTGCCGATGGGCTCAGGACCGTGCCCCGACCACCGTCATTGCGAGCGGAGCGAAGCAATCCAGACTGCCGCCGCGGAAAGATTCTGGATTGCTTCGCTGCGCTCGCAATGACGATGTGGAGACAGGAGAGCCATTTAGTCCGACGACAGCCGCGAGAAGCGGAAATTGCAATGGCTCGCGCCGCCCGCTAGCGTTTGTGCTCTTTCCAGGCGAATGCCTCGCGCTGCGTAGGCGACGAAATCGAGCCCGCAGATGTTCGGCAGGATTTCCTTGTCGCCATGGCGCGCCGCGAGTTTGCAGAAGCCGCAAGCCTTGTAGTTGATACCGAATTCAAAGGTGTCTTCCGGACCCGGCTCGACGAAGTCGTAGACGAAATCTTCCGGAAAATCCTTTTGATGGCTCTCAGTCGCGCTTGTTGCCGCCTGCTCGCGCAGCAGAGCCTGGTTCTCCGGCGACATGAATTGACGCCCCGAGGCGAGACGTTCCGCTTCTGACACGGCGAGCAATTGCGCTTTGTAGGTCTCCCGCTCGATCTCGCCGATCACGGGCACCGGCACGCCGTGCCGTCGCAGGACCCGACTAATGGCCATAAAACCCATCAGACGCATGAAGAAATCGCTCATGCGGCTTGCCGCACCGCCGACATAGGGCATCTGGGTGAGCACGATCTCGAATTCGTCCATCACCTCTCGTCTGATCCCGTCGATCCCGGTGAGATGCGCGCGTTCGCGCAACATCGCATCGGCAAGGTCGAGTCGATGGCGCATGGCGGCCTCCATGGCGTCGCGATGCGTCCCGTAGAAGGGATGGATGTTCTCAGCCATTGGACACCTGATAGGATTAGCTCATTGCACGATCAGCAAACTCGGCTTCAGTCGGCGGCGATCGCCTCGATCTCCAGCAGCCATTTGCTGTCGACGGTCTCGACGATCACGACCGTCAGCGCGGGCTGGTGTTCCCCGAGCACCCTGCCGCGAATGGTGCGGTTGGTCACGACCTGATCGCGATCGGTCAGGAACGTGGTGACCTTGACCAGGTGCTCGACGCCAAGGCCGGCGGCGGCGAGCACCTCGATAATGTTGCGCCAGGCCTGCTCGCATTGCGCCTCGAAACCCTCGGGCACGGTGCCGTCGAATTGCTCAGGGACCTGGCCGCTGATGAACAGCAGGCGGCGGTGCTGCTTCAATTCAAGTCCCATGCTGTAGCCGCCGGCAGGAGCATGGACCGATGCGGGATTGTGGCTGACGATGTGAGCTGGGGGCATGGGCTTTTCTCCTGATGGCGGGTCGACCGTATCCGGCGGCATCGGCGTCGCGCAAAGCATCATTCCTGCAGCTCAGCGCAAGAAAATCTATTGCAAGGTCACGGCCCGTCGGTGTCAAACTGGTGCGCGATGACCTACACCCTTCCACCCCTCAACGCGCTTCGCGCTTTTGAGGCCGCCGCCCGGCATCTCAGCTTCAAGCTTGCCGCGCACGAGCTGCACGTGACACCCGCCGCCGTGGGGCAGCAGGTGAAAGCGCTGGAGGCCCGTCTCGGCGTGCAACTGTTCGATCGGCTGCATAAGCAGCTCATCCTCACCGCGGCCGGTCAGGCCTATCTGCCCGGGGTCTCTGAAGGCTTTCGCCACATCGCGGAGGCGACCTTGCAATTGAAACCGGCAGGCGCGGCGCTGCTGCAATTGGGAGTCCATGGCAGCTTCGACCTGCGCCGCCTCGAATTGGCGAGGTTTCGCAGCGCGCATGCGGAGATCGGCTTGCGGGTGCTGCACCCGGCCGGCCTGCACGAATTGGTCGAGGGCAAGGTCGATCTGCTGATCGCCCGCGGTCTCGGCCACCATCCGGGCTATCGCTGCGAGCGGGTCGATGAGGGATCGGGCTTGGGCGATTGGCTGGTTGCGCCTGAAGGCACCGCGGATTGCCCTGAGATCGTCAGTTTTCGCGAATGGTTGCGCGCCCTGCCGGTTGCGAATCCGCTCGCAAACCGGCGCCCTCGTCTTGTCGGCGGCGCCGGAAGTTGAGAAGCACGAACCCTCGATCCGATATCTCCACGTCCGCTCTCAAAACTCAAGCTTGTCACGTATGGCTGCGATCCCGGCTCTCGCGCAGGCTTCATCCGCATCGCCGCCCGGCGCTCCGGACACGCCGACCGCTCCGACCAGAGCGCCGCCTGCCTCGACGATCAGTCCTCCTCCTATGATGACCACCCCGGGAAGACTCCGAATGCCCGACTGCATCATGCCCGGCTGGCTGACCGCATTCAGCTCTGTCGTGCTGGTCTTGAACGACGCAGCTGTCCAGGCCTTGCCGGATGCCGTTGACAGCGTATGGGCGCCTGCAAAGCGATCACGCAACATCACTTGCGTCACGCCGAAGCGATCGACAACGGCGACGGCAACCTGGTAACCATGATCACGGCAGCTGCCCAACGCAGCGGTCGCGAGATCGAGCGCCAGCTCCGGAGTGAGTGACTTATAGGCGACCAACGCATCTTCCGCCCGCATTGGGCAGATCGACGCGATCAGCAGGGCCGTCGCGACCGATAAACATCTGACATTCATGGTGGTCTCCGGCAAGGTGGACGAACCTCTATTTGATCTCACCATATGTCAGATCGTCGAACAGGGTCACGCTATCCGCCTTGGTCCAGAGGCCGATCATGCCGGCATCCACGATGGTGGCGTCCTCCACTTCGAATATTGGCTTTCCGTCATAGCTCACCTTGAATCGACCTCCAGCGAAATCGCAACGCAGCACGTGCCATTGCCCTGATGTCACGGGTGCGCTGACGCCGTATCCGCCCTTGCGGCCGACGATCCCCAGCGATGTCCGAATGCCCTTGATCGTCTTGTAGAGCACGACATTGTCCTCCAGCGCGTTGGCCCGGACGACGTAGTAATTGTCGGCATCCCTCGCCCGCCAGATGATGCCCGCGGCGCGATCTTCCGACCCGGAGACGGCCTTGAATTTGACCTCAACGAAGCCGTTGCGGATGGCAGTGTCGCGTCTGATCGCCACCGGAAATGTCGCTCGTCCGGATTGCTTGAGAACGTTCGGCTTGCTTGGCGCGGAGGGTTCGGCCTCGACGGTCCATTTCGGCTCTCCCTTGCCGGTCATCGTCAAGGTCCATCCCTCGGGCGGCATTCCGACAGGAGCATTGTCAAAATTCAGGGTCTCGGCCACGGCGTTTCCTCCCACTGAAAAAATCAGCACAGTCGCCACGAGCCTCGCGCGTAAAGAAGATCGCGACGGAAAGCCTGCGATGGTGCACATCATCAATCGTCCTGCCATAGAGATTCGGGCCATCGAAGTCGTTTGCGACATGCCGCCGCTCCAGTTATCACCCATCGGAGAGCACCAGCACGCCGCCGTGGCTCGGCGAGATCACGTAGAGCCGATCCGGTCCCACCAGAGCGGTCGTATGCGCGCCGGCGCCCGTCACAGTAGTGATGCGATCGCCCGACCGAGGATCGATCGTCTCGATGACGCCTGGGTTCCCAATCGCCACATGCACGCGACCGGTCGCCGGATTGAAGAATGTCACGTCAGGCGGCCCGGCAATCGGCCAGACGTTGGTAACCTTCCCGGATGTGCTATCGATCTCCACGAGATCACCGTCGTCGCAGGCAGCGTAAAGGCGGTTGCGCACGTGATCGATATCGAGACCGTGCGCGCCGCCCGACGGCAACGGCCAATGAACGATGTCGTCGAGATCAGGCAGCCGCGCCGACAGGATCATCGACGGTTCGCGGATGCAGAGAAACACGCGCTCGCCATTGGCGTCAGTAACGCACCAGCGCGGCCTGCCCGGGAGTTCAATGCTGCGCTGCGTCATCTGCTTCAAATCAATGAGCTGAAGCGTCGGTCCTTGATTTGCGTCGCCGATGCAGGCGGCAATGCCAATCTGCCTGTTTTTGATAATGACCGCGCCGTTCGGACGCTGCCCCGACGGGAACACGCCCTTGATCTCGTATGTTGCAGCGTCCATCCACGTGATCGTCGCCGCGCCACGGTTGGTCGTGAGTATCTCCCCGTCGTCGGCGACCGCGCCGGCTACGGCCGGAAAACCAGGGAGAGTTGCGATATGCTTCTGCGCATCGTGATCGATCACCTCAATGCAGCCATGTGCCGTATGCGCGATGAAAACGCGACGGGTCTTCGGATCGAAGGCGGCGTGATCGAAATCGCTGTCCTGTCCGTTGGGGATGGCGATCGTGCCAACAGTCTTCAGCGGCATGGTGTCCTCATCAATCAGCGAAGGGAAGGAAGCGTCGATGCGATCAGCGACACTCCCGCGAACAGCAGCAGCGCAAGCACCGTCTTGCGGAAGGTCTCGTCGTCAATCTTTCCGAACAGCCGGAAGCCAGACCACAGGCCGACGACCATGAAAGGGACGCCCAATGCGTACAGCTTCGCCGTGTCTTTCGTGATGGTTCCGGCGGCGATTTGAGAGAGCGAGATCACGACGAAGGCCACGAACAACACCGGCTGGAACACGGCCCGTTGCACATCCTTGGGCCAGCCCCGCCATTGGCAGGAGATCGTGGAGATCACGCCGCCCAGCCCCGTCAAACCGCCAAGCAGACCATTCGAAATGCCGATGGCGATGTCGGCTCGGGTGCCGATCTTGATCGGAGCGAACACCGGTCGTGCGAGGCCGTATATCGAGTAGACCATCAATAACACACCGACGCCGAGCCGAAGGTAAGCCGGGTTGAGATACGAGAGAATCCCAACTCCAATCGGAATCCCGATAACGGTCCCGAGCGCGAGGGGCCACGCCCTGCGCAAATCCAGCGACTTGCGCAGCTTGAAGATGCCGTAGCCCTGTGTGAGCAGGCCGTAGCCGGCGATCAGAGAAGCAGTCTGCATCGGCGAGATGATGTGCAACCAGACACCGGACACGACCAGCCCCATCGCGAAGCCCGAAAAGCCGCTGACGAAGCCGCCCACAAGGGCGGCAAGAGCAAAAACAACAAAGACAAGCCCATCCATTAGGTCGTGCTCCCCTAGCGAGGTGCGAGCACTTGGATGGACCTCCATCTTATTGGGACGACGACGACAGACTGCCCCGTCGTCAAGCGCGAGCCCCAGTCCCGAACGTCGAGGTGAGAGCGTCTTGTCGCGCCAGGTATCAAGCGCGGATCTGCCGCGAAGTCCGCGTCGATACGCACATCGATCAGCGTCGGCGAAGTGGCCGTGCCGATCAGTCGGGATAATTTGTCGGGTGAGATAGAGGCGTATGATGTTGACATGCTGCGCCCTTGGTGACCAGGACGCGATTCTTGGGCATGTCGCCTCGCGGGGAGATCGCAATTCCCCGTGGCGCGAATAAATGCCCTGATGGCCGGACTGTCAACCCGCCTGCGTTGAAAGCTGCAAAGAAGTCATCGGGGGGAACGCGGGGGGAACCCGTCACCGCCGTCCGCCCCGCCGGCGCATCGTCAAGCCGTTCGATCGGGGCGTGGGTCGCGCCCAAGGCGGCGAGGTACCACGGCGCATAGGCTTGTCGCTCCGGTGGACCGCATGGCCGAGATCCCGGCCTCGAGCAAGAGGAGACGGCGCTTGCTTGGCACAACGACTTCCATCACGGCGCTCCTGTGGATGCGCGGGGCCGTGGCGGCGCCGGGACCTGTCAGTCAGCGCCAGGCCGGTTCGTTCTTCTGCTCATAGTCCTTGAAGGCCTTCTCGAGACCACCCAAAACCTCGGCGGACGTCTCGAACATCGCCTTCAACTGTGGCTCGTCGACCTTCTGGATGTCTTCGCGCAAATGGTTCCGGATATCCCGGAGGGCCTTCTGCATCTTCTGAGTATGGTGTCGCGGATCGCGGCCTGCCGCACTTGCCATAACCAGTCTCCTCGCTGCTCATATGGCTCCGCCGGACTCGAAAAAGCGTCCGGCGCGACGCCGCGTCAACGGACGACGAGAGACGTCGTTCCAACTATGTTTCGTGCAACCCCTTAGAGGTTACCACAGCGAGGGCGAAGATCCTGTTCCAGCGTGGCCGTCGCCCTTCGCGGGCCGCTGAAGAAGCGGCCACCTCAGGATGGCGGGGATAGAGCGAAGCTCGCTCAACCGAGCTCGTCATTGCGAGCGCAGCGAAGCAATCCAGGCTGTCGCCGCAGAAGGATTCTGGATTGCTTCGCTGCGCTCGCAATGACGATGGGGAGATAGCACGCCAAGACGGACCCACCATCCTAGAGGTGCTCGCTTTCGTTCGAAGCCAACGCCGCCTGCCCCGCAATCTCATCCGCTCGCCAGCAGCGCACCGCATGCCCATCCGCGCGCGTCTCCAGCACCGGCCCCGGCTCCCTGCGGCATACCGCTTCCGCATAACGACACCGCGGGCTGAACGCGCATCCGTTCGGCGGATTGAGCGGATTGGGCTGGTCTCCCCCTGTCGTCGCCAGCGGGGCATGGCGCAAGGGATCGGGGATGGCGGCAATCAAGGCTTGGGTATAGGGGTGCGCCGGGCGTTCGAAGATTTCGCGCCAGTCGCCGTTCTCGACGATGCGGCCGAGATACATCACGGCAACCCTATCGCTCATGTGCTCGACCACGCCGAGGTCGTGGCTGATCATGATGTAGGACAGACCGAGCGTGTCCTTCAATTCCAGCAGCAGGTTGATGATCTGGGCGCGGATCGAGACGTCGAGCGCCGAGACGGGCTCGTCGCAGATGACGAGCTTGGGGTTGAGGATCAGGGCGCGCGCAATGCCGATACGCTGGCGCTGGCCGCCGGAGAATTCATGCGGGTAGCGGTCGGCCTGCTCGGGCCGCAGGCCGACATGCCGCAGCATGGTCGCGACGCGATCCTCGATCTCGCTCCTTGCGGTCACGCCATGCACACGAAGGGGATCCTCCAGCGTGCGACGCACGGTCTGGCGCGGATTGAGCGAGGCGTAGGGGTCCTGAAAGACGATTTGGACAGTCCGGGCCAGTGATTTGCGATCGCCGGACGGCCGGCCGGTCACGACCTGCCCGTCCAGCACGACGCGGCCGCGCGTCGGTGTCAACAGGCCCAGGATCGACAACGCCACCGTCGACTTGCCGGAACCGGACTCGCCGACGAGGCCGAGGCACTCGCCGCGCTTCAGCTTGAGATCGACGCCGTCGACGGCACGAAGTAACCGCTGGCCGCGGCCGAACAAGCCGCCGCCCAGCGGAAAATGAACCGCGAGATCCTCGACGCTGAGAATGAGATCGTCGTCCGGCCTCCCCTCACCCGATCTGTTTTTGGGCTCATGCATGGTGATGACACCTCACCAGGCCGCCGGCTTCAAGAGCATCCGCCATCGGCACGACGGTCCTGCAAATGTCCGTCGCATTTGCGCAGCGCGGATTGAACCGGCAGCCCTCCGGAAAACTCGTGATCGCCGGGACGACGCCCGCGATCTCCTTCAGCCTGCTGCGGCCGAGCGCAGCACGGCTGCCGAGCCGCGGCAGCGAGGCGACCAGGCCTTGCGTATAGGGATGCGAGGGCGCGCGGAAGATGTCGGCGGAGCCGCGCTCCTCGACGATGCGGCCGGCATACATGACGGCGACGCGGCGGCAGACATTGGCGACCAGGCCGAGGTCGTGGCTGATCATCAGGATCGCCGTGCCGCGTTCGGCGCAGAGATTGCGCATCAGCTCGATGATCTCGGCCTGCACGGTCACGTCGAGCGCGGTTGTCGGCTCGTCGGCGATCAGGAGATCCGGACTGCAGGCGAGCGCAATGGCGATCATCACGCGCTGGCGCATGCCGCCGGAGAGCTGGTGCGGGTAATCGTTGACGCGCCGCTCCGGCGCGGGAACGCGGACGCTCGCCAGCGCCTCGACCGCAAGCTTATTGGCCTCGCGCCAGCTCTTGCCCTTGTGCAGCACGAACATCTCGGCAATCTGCCGCCCCACCGGCGAGACCGGGTTCAGCGCCGTCATCGGCTCCTGGAAGATCATCGCGATGCGATTGCCGCGCAGATCCCGTTGCCGGGCGGCTGAAAGGTGCTGGATCTCCTGTCCGTCAAACCGGATGACGCCGCCGCCGATCGACAGCGGCTGCCGCAGCAGGCCGATCAGGGCGAGCGCCGTGATGCTCTTGCCGCAGCCGGATTCGCCGACAAGACCAAACGTCTCGCCACGATCGATGCGGAATGAAATGCCCTCGGCCGCCGCAACGCGCCGCGATCCATTGTCGAGATCGATGCGCAAATCCTGGACCTCGATCAGCGGCGCGCCGGTCATGTCCGCCTGCTCCGCGATTGGGGATCGAGAATGTCGCGCAGGCCGTCGCCAAGCAGATTGAGCCCGAGCACCGTCAGGAAGATGGCGAGGCCCGGAAATACCGAGAGCCACGGCGCCGTCGTGATCTGGTCACGGGCGTCCGACAACATGCTGCCCCAGCTCGGAAACGGCGGGCGGACGCCGAGGCCGAGGAACGACAATGCGGCCTCGGAGAGGACCGCGCTGCCCATGCCGAGCGTGCCGATGACGACGATCGGCCCCAGCATGTTCGGCAACAGCTGCGTGATCATGATGCGCAGATCGCCGTAGCCGAGCACGGTCGCGGCCTGCACATAGCCCTGGCTCCTCAGCGACAGCGCCGAGGCCCGCGCGATCCGGCAGGTGAAGGACCAGTTGGTCAGCCCGAGCGCGATCAGCAGGCTCGTCAGGCCGGGTCCAAGCACCGCCATGATGGCGAGCGCGAAGATCAGCGAGGGGATCGCGAGCATGACATTGGTCAGGGCGTTGACGACATCGTCCCACCAGCCGCCCCAATACCCCGCGCTCAGGCCCAGCGCCACGCCGATGACGCTGTTGATGAGCTGCGAGACGATGCCGACCGTCAGCGAGACACGCGCGCCGTAGACGACGCGGGAATAGATGTCGCGGCCCTGGTCGTCGGTGCCGAACCACCAGGTCCAGCCCGGAGGCTCCTCCGCGTTCAGCAGATTGGCGTCCAGGACGGGATCGGTGTGCGCCAGCCACGGCGCGAGCACACCGACCAGGATCGCGAGCGCGAACAGCGCGCCACCGATGATGAGATTGGCGCGGAGCTTCATGCGTATCTGATCCTGGGATCAATCACGCCGTAGAGCACGTCGATCAGCAGATTGATCGCGAGGAAGGCCAGCACCACTACGAGAATCGAGCCCTGGACGGCCGGAATGTCGCGCTGCAGGACGCTGTCGACCAGCAACGAACCGATGCCCGGCCAGGAGAACAATTTCTCGACGACGACCGCCTGCCCCATCAGCCCGCCGAACTGCAGGCCGACGGTGGTGAGAATGATGACCAGCGCGTTGCGCATCACGTGCCATTTCACCACCCTGACCTCGCTCATGCCCTTGGAGCGCGCGGTGCGGACGAAATCAGCCGTCATGATCTCGAGCACCGCAGCGCGCGTCGTCCGGGCAAACAGCGCCATCGGCGAGACGCCAAGCGTCACCGCCGGGAGGATCAGGTATTTCAGGCCGCCATCGCCATAGCCGAAACTCGGCAGCCAGCCGAGCTTCAGCGCAAACAGATACATCAGCACCAGCCCGAGCCAGAACTTGGCAATGGACAGGCCCGACACCGCCACGACCATGGCCGCGCTGTCGACCAGACCGCCCGGCCGCAATGCCGCGATGAAGCCGAGCGGCACGCCGAGCAGAACCGAAAACGCCATGGCGGTGAAGATCAGTTGCAGCGTCGGCCAGGCCCGCTTGGCGATCATGGTCGTCACAGGCTCGCGGGTCCGGAACGACGTGCCGAAATCACCGGTGGCGAGCTTGGCGATATAGCCGCCGAAACGCACATGGACGGGCTCGTCGAGGCCAAGCTGCTTCTTCAGGCGCAGCTCGACCTGGGGATCGGCGTCGTCGCTCATGGACGAGACGATGCTGCCGGGAACGACGCTGAACAGCACGAACACCAGAGCCACGACAGCTAGCACGGTCGGAATGGTTTGCAGCAGGCGGCGGATCAGGAAGGAGAGCATCGGCACTTTCTTCCGCCCCCCATCGCTCATGGCGATGGAGGGAGCACGAGAACGCGTGTCACTTCGCGGGCGAGGTCTCGTCGACCCAGAGGTCCTCGACATTCTGGTGGGTCAGCTCCGTCGCGTTCAGCTGAACGCCGTGGAGCCACGGCTGCACCGCCATGACCGCCTTGTTGTAGTTGAAGAACCAGACCGGCGCCTCGTCATAGAGCAGCGCGTTGGCCTTCTGCAGCAGCTGGGTGCGCTTGGCAGTATCGTCGGCCTGCCCGGCCTCATCGATGATCTTGTCGAACTCGGCATTTTTGAAGTTCATGTAGTTGCAGGCCGATTGCGGCGTCGAGGAGTGGAAGCATTTCAGGGCGGCCTGGGGGTCCGGGCCGGTCTGCTGGGAATAGATGAAGGCCTGGTAGTCGCCGGAGCGAACCACCTCCGACAGCACCGCGGCCTCGACCTGCTTGACCTTCGCCTTGATGCCGACCTTATCCAGCATCGGGATCACGGCCGCGACGATCGGCAGGCCCCAGCTTTCATTCTGGCTGGTGGTCCATTCGAATTCGAAGCCGGAAGGATAGCCGGCCTCCGCAAGCAGCTGCCTGGCCTTGGCGGGATCGTAGGGGTACGGCTTCATCGCCTTGTCGTAGGCCGTCGAGGTCAGAGGCAGCCAGCTGGTGGCACGATAGGCCTTGCCCTTGACCAGCTTGTTGATGATCAAATCAGTATCGATCGCATAGTTGATCGCCTGCCGGACACGCTTGTCGGCGAACGGCTTGAACGCGGGATTGATCCCCATGTAACGCGTGAACACCTCGGCGACCTCGGCGATGGTGCCCTTGAGGTTGGGATCAGCCTGATAGGCGACATATTGCGCCGGCCCGAGCACGGAGGTGTCGATCTCCTTGTTGCGGAAGGCGACATCGCGTGCCGCGGCCTCGCCCATGACCGACACGATGACCTTGTCGGCGTAGGGCTTGCCGGGCTTGTAGAACCGGTCCCAGCGCTCCATGACGATGCGCGATCCCGGCACGTGCTCGACGAATTTGAACGGTCCAAGGCCGATCGGGTGCTGGATGAAGCTGTCCTTGACAGCCTCGTCGGCGGGATAGATCGAGGTCAGCGCGGTGAACAGGTAGAAGGCCGGATCGACCTTCTCGGTCAGCTTCATCTCGACGGTGAAATCATCGATCTTCTTCAGGCCGGATATCTCCTTGGCCTGGCCCTTCTCCACCGCGGCCGCGCCCTCGATGATGCGGACATAACGCGCGCCAGGATAGGCCTTGCTGCCGTCCATGATGCGGTTGTAGGACCAGATGACGTCGTCGGCCGTCATCTTGCGGCCATTGTGGAAGTAGGCGTCGTCGCGGAGCTTGAAGGTGTAGACGAGACCGCCGCCGGAGACGACAGCCTCCTTGGCAAGTTCCGGAACCGGCTTTCCTTCCGCGGAATCCCAGATGTAGAGCGAACGATGCAGGGCCTTGGCGTAGATCTCGTCCTGGGCGCGCTGGGTGGTGTGGATGTCCAGACTGGTGAAGCTCGAGCCATAGGGCGCGGTCATGCGGATGGTTCCGCCCTTGCGCGGTGTCTGGGCCTCTGCCGGGGCGGCGAGCGCCAGCCCCAAGCCCGCAACGATCGCAATCATCCTGAACATCATATGTCCCCCAACAACGCAGGTATCCCGATCAGGGATTTGATCATTCGGAGCCCGTCGAATGCAAGCCTCGTTTTGATGGAGACGGGTTCCGGAGGCCTCTGCGATCGGGTTGCATTGACGCGGTGCGTCATGAAGCGACCGGGACCGGTGAACATTTTTCGCGATGAACGCGACCAAGCTCAGAATCGTTATCTGAGCCCCAGGGATCGCGGAAAAAATGACTCGCCGAACGCTATTTATCCTGCTCGCCGGCACGCTGGTCGCCGCGACGGCTGCGATGGCGATCCCCGTCACGCCAGATCCGGCCCAGGACGGCTCCACAGACAGCATCCGGTTCGGTTGGCGCCGCACCTCACGGTCAAACGACTACATCGACCAGACCTGGTGGGCGATCAGGGACCGTTGCTGAAGCGGCTGATATCATCGTCAATGAGCGAACCATCACACTGGCGGCTCACGCCGGAGAGAAACTGGTGGACTCCGACGCCGAGGCCGGCGAATTGCCCGATAGCCAGAAGCTCGATCTGCCGCCGGGCAAGTACAAGGTCACCCTGAAGGTGGACGCGAGCGCGCCGCAGAGCCGGGAGTTTGAAGTCGCGGCCGACGAGACCTGGGGTCTGCTGGTCGGCCCGGACGGCGCTGCACTTCCGATCCGGCTGTATTGACGCGCCCTCAGCAATCGCGCGCTCTCGCCTCGTCATTGCGAGGAGCTCTTGCGACGAAGCAATCCAGACTGCCTCTGCGGAAAGATTCTGGATTGCTTCGCTACGCTCGCAATGACGGAGGATGCGGCAGCGCCTCGCGCAATTCCGTACCACCGTGCATCGCAAACGAAGGCACCCGCAGACGAACCAGCTCTCTCCGCCGTCATTGCGAGGAGCTCGCGACAAAATTGCGTAGCAATTTTGCGCTGATGCGACGAAGCAATCCAGGCTGCTTCCGCGGAAAGATTCTGGATTGCTTCGCTGCGCTCGCAATGACGGACCGCGGAGGCGCACTCCTCGCCATGAGGCTCCGGTCAGCCGGATAGCTCCGGCTGCCAATCGCGCAATTTTCGCGCAGCGCCTGTGACGTCGGCGATCGTCCGAAACGCCACCGCCTCCACCATCATTCCGCGTGCGAGCCGCACGGCGCGGGCTTCGCTGATGGCGCGGCTCTTCGGATCCTCGATCAGCTCAAAGTCGATGTTGTGAGCGAGTCCGAAGATGCGGCGGATCGTTTTCGCGGCGGCGAACCCGACCGTGTCGGTGAACAGACGCTGTAGATAGGCCTGCCGCTCGATCTCCAGCCGCGCGGCGCCCTTGTCGCCGGCGAACAGCGAGACCGGATAGGCGTCGCCGCGGGCTTCCGTCCGCCAGAGGCCAAGGAATTTTCGCGCGAACCCGTTCCAGACTTTCTCGACTGTCTGCAGCACCCAGCTCTCAAATGCCTGCCGCTCGCCAGGCGCGCGTTCATGACCGCTTGATGCAAAATAGGCCATCAGGAGGTTCGCCAGCACCGCGCCGACGTCAAAACCCATCGGGCCGTAGAATGCGAATTCCGGGTCGATCACCCGCGTCTCGCCCTCGGTCACCATGATCGAGCCGGTGTGGAGATCGCCATGGAGCAGGCCTTCCGGGCTTGCCATGAACTTCAGCTTCAGCCGGGAGATCGCGACATGCAGCTCCATGTCGTCGCGCAAGGATGCGGCCAGGCCGTCGAGGTACGGCGCGGTCCAGCGGTTCTGCGCGGCCACGCGGTAGGGATCGGTAAAGATCAGATCCTCGGTGATCTTGCACAGCGCATGGTTGCCGGCGAAGGCCGCGATCGCGTCCTTCTTCTCGGCGGCTGTGAGCGCGAGGTCGGAGGTGAAGAACAGCGTCCGCGCCATGAAGGTGGTGATGTCCTCGACGAAGCGCGGGTAGCGCGTCCCAGCCACCAGCCCCTTGCGCATGATGACGTGGGGCTCGAGCAGCTCCATCACGGTGAGTGCCAGCGTCTCGTTGTGGTGCAGCAGCGCCGGCACGAGGCCGGGCGCGAGCTCGGCCTGCCGGGACAACGCGAGATATTCGTAATGGGCCCGCGACAGCGGCAGCGGCCAGCTCTCGCCGACCAGGCGGACGTAAGGCAGCGCCTGCTTCACGGCGATGCCGCCGCGGTTGCCCTTGACGATGAAGACGAGGTTGAGATTGCCGTCGCCGACCTCGGTGATGGCCCAGCCGGCCGGCGCGCCGCCGAGCAGTGCCGCGATCTCAGGCAAGCCTGCGAGATAGTCCCGCAAGGCCGCTTCCTGCAGAATCCGATAGTCCCCCACCCGGCTCCCGGTCATGACGATCCCATCCCATGCTTGGCAAGGCCGGATCGTTACTCCCGCTCCAGGAAGCTCGAGCCGATCTCGGCCTTTCTTTTGATGGGATCGTAATCACAATAAACGCTGTCCGCCACCAGCGTGTAGCTGGCGCTGACGGCGTATTTGTCCAGCTTGACCGAGTTCAGGCCGATGACCGAGGTGCTCTTGCCGCCGTTCCATTTGAACGGCGTCGAGCTCTTGGCCTGCTCGCAGGCCATCACGGCCTCGTTGAAGACGTAGCCCTCGACGAACGCCTTAAGGGTTCGCGCCTGCACGGCCGTCCTCCATTCAAGATAGCCGATGGCACTGATCCCGGCAACGATCAGCACCAGAAGCGCGACGACGATCCTCTGAAAAGTCATTCGTTATTCCCCAACTTATCGAACTATCTCGGGCGTCATTGCGAGCGAAGCGAAGCAATCCAGAATCTTTCCGCGGTGGGATACTGGATTGCTTCGCTGCGCTCGCAATGACGACCTTGGTTTGTCTCTCGTCGGCTCACCTCTAAAACGGCATTCCCATCAATTTGGAGAGGCGTTCGATCGAGAGATAGCCGGCCTCATAGGCGGCCATGCCGAGGCCATAGATGATCGCCGAGATGATCGTGGTCCAGATCAGCTTGCGCTTCATGCCGGTCAGGACCGGGGCGCCGGGGTCGGTGCCGGGCGCGCCGACGCCATCCTCGTGCTGACTGCGCACGCCGAACGGCAGGGTCAGAAACAGTGCGATCCACCAGATGACGAAGTAGATCGCGAGCGCGGTTGAGATCTGGGCGGCCATGATCCCGGCCTTACGCCTGCTCGATTTCGACCAGCGCCCCGGAAAAGTCCTTCGGGTGCAGGAACAGCACCGGCTTGCCGTGGGCGCCGATCTTCGGCACGCCGTCGCCGAGGATGCGCGCGCCCTCCTTCACCAGGGTGTCGCGCGAGGCGATGATGTCGACGACCTCGTAGCAGACGTGGTGGATGCCGCCATCGGCATTGCGCTCGAGAAACTTTGCGATCGGCGAGGTCTCGCCGAGCGGCTCGATGAACTCGATCTTGGTGTTGGGGAGCGTCGCGAACACGGTGGTGACGCCATGCTCGGGCAGCGCGACGGCCTCGGAAATCTGCGCCCCGAACGCCGCGCCGTAGATCCTGGCAGCCTTGATCGCGTCCTTTGTGGCGATCGCCACATGGTTGAGCCGGCCCAGCATGTGCTTCTCCCTTAGACTGTCAGGATGTGTACCAGACAGGGGGGCTTTTTGCCCCAATGTTCGTTGATGACCGCCCGGACTGCGCGCCGCACCGATTCAGCCAGCGCGTCCGGATCCCGGCGCCGCGCCTTCGGCAGGCCCTCGATCGTGGACATCACGGCATCGAAGACGATGTCATCGAACGGCTCGCCCGCCCGGTTCTTCTCGGGGATGCCGACCAGATCGACCTCGGGCTCGTCGGCGAGCTCGCCCTGTGCGGTCATGGCGATGGCGACGAAGGCACAGCCGGAGAACGCCATGCGGCGGCGCTCGACCACCGCGCGGGACTTGGAATCCTCCAGAATAGTCCCGTCCTTGTAGAGCCGGCCCGACGGCACCTCGCCGATGATGCCGGGATCGCCGGGACCGAGCTTGACGAGGTCGCCGTTGCGAATGACCAGCACACGCGGCACGCCGGCAGCGCGCGCGAGCTTGGCGTGCTCGTTCAGGTGCAGGGCCTCGCCATGGACGGGGATGAGGAGCTGCGGCTTCACCCAGGAGATCATGTCGCGCAGCTCGTCGCGGCGCGGATGGCCGGAGACGTGAACCAGATGGTCGCGGTCGGTGAGGACCTCGACGCCTTGCAGCACCAGATTGTTGATGATCGAGCCGACTGCCTTCTCGTTGCCCGGGATCGTGCGCGAGGAGAAGATCACGCTGTCGCCGCGGTTGAGCGTGATCTCGGGATGGTCGTCATTGGCGATGCGGGCCAATGCGGCGCGGGGCTCGCCCTGGCTGCCGGTGCAGAGCGCCAGCACCTTGTCCTGCGGCAGATGGCCGTAGACCTCGGGCGAACGGAAATTCTGGACGCCGTCGAGATAGCCGGTCTCGCGCGCGACCTGCACCACGCGCTCCATGGCGCGGCCCACCACGACGACCTCGCGGTCGGCGGCTTTCGCCGCGTCGGCGACGGCCTTGATGCGGGCGACGTTGGAGGCGAAGGTCGTGACCGCGACGCGGCCCTTGGCTGATTTGACGAGGTCGATGATGGTGCGGGCGACTTCGGCTTCGGAAGGCGAACGGCCGTCGCGCACGGCGTTGGTGGAATCGCCGATCAGGGCGAGCACGCCCTCCTCGCCGAGCTCGCGCAGCCGCTTCTCGTCGGTCGGACGTCCCAGCGTCGGGGTCGGGTCGATCTTCCAGTCGCCGGTGTGCAGCACCGTGCCGGCCTCGGTGTGGATCGCCAGCGCATGCGCTTCCGGAATCGAGTGCGCGACCGGGATGAACTCGACGTTGAAGGGGCCGACGTCGATACGGCCGCCGGAGGGGACCACGGTGACGGGAATTTTCGGCGCATTACGCTCGGCAGCGCATTTGGCCTCGAACAGCGCCGCGCTGAATTGCGTGGCGTAGATCGGGCATTTCAGCCTGGGCCAGAGGTCGATGATGGCGCCAAAATGGTCCTCATGGGCGTGGGTCAGCACCAGGCCCATCAGGTTCTTGCGCTCCTTCTCCAGGAAGCTGATGTCCGGCATGATCAGGTCGATGCCGGGCAGATGCTCCTCGTCGCCGAAGGAGACGCCGAGATCGACCGCCAGCCAGGACCGCTGCTGGCGGTTACCAAGGCCGTAGATCGACAGGTTCATGCCGATCTCGCCGACGCCGCCGAGCGGCGCAAATACCAGTTCGTCGGGCCTCGCCATCACGCAGCTCCTACCGAACGAACCGGGCCAAAGAACACCTCGCCCGCGGCCACCGGCACACGACGGCCCTCCGCGGTGCGGACGATCAGGCAGCCGGTGTCGTCGATCGTGTCAAAAATGCCTTCCAGCGTCGTCGTTCCCGTATTGATCGCGATCGGCTCGCCAAGGCGGGCGGCGCGCTCCAGCCAGAGTTTTCGGATCTCGGCAAAGCCGCGACCATTGTCCCAGATGCCGCGAAACTCGACCCAGGTATCCGTCAGCGCCGAGAACAGCTCCTCTGCGCTGATCTGGACGCCGAGAGCTGCGAGCGATACCGCCGGCGTCGGCGTGCCCTCGGGCGCCGACACGATATTGGTGCCGATGCCGACCACAATGGCGAGGCGATCGCCGACGGCTTCGGCCTCCAGCCCGATGCCGACCAGCTTCTTGCCATTGGCGAGGACGTCGTTCGGCCATTTCAGGGTGTAGCGCGGCCGGTCGGGCCCGAGCCGTAGCGCGGCTTCGATACTGACTTTCTCCAGGGCGGCTTCCTGCGCCAGCCCGGCGGCGAAACCTATCGTCGCGGCGACCGCAGGGGCCAAGTTCACGACTTCGAGGACACTGGCAGCGAGATTGCCCTTTGGCGAGACCCAGGCACGCTGGCGGCGACCGCGGCCCGCCGTCTGCTCCGCTGTCACGAACCAGATCGGGCCGCGTTCGCCGGAACGCGCGCTTTCGATCGCATCCGTGTTGGTCGAGCCGGTCCGCTCAGAAGCTGCGAGCCTGTAGCCCGCCGCGATCGCACGAGGACCGAGCGCGAAGCCCATCCTAGAACAGCGACTTGGCGGCTGCGGAGGCGACGCTCACCACCGGACCCGCGAACAACGCGAACAGGATATTGAACAGGCCCGCGACCGCCAGCACCGTCTTGACCTCGACGCGCACCGGATCGACCTGGCCGGCCGGCTCATCGAAATACATCGTCTTGACGATGGTGAGATAGTAGTAGGCGCCAACCACACTGGAGAGCACGCCGATCACGGCGAGCGTGAACAAATTCGCCTTGATGGCGGCCACGAAGACGTACCATTTGGCGAAGAAGCCGGCGAGCGGCGGAATGCCGGCGAGCGAGAATAGCAGCATCGCGAACATGAAGGCGAGCAGCGGGTTGGTGCGCGAGAGACCGGCGAAATCGCTGATCTGCTCGACGGCCTGGCCGTTACGCTTCATGGCAAGGATGATCGAGAACGAGCCGAGCGTCATCGCGACGTAGATCACGATGTACATCAGCACGCCCTGGGCGCCCTCGACGGTGCCGGCGGCAAGGCCGACCAGCGCAAAGCCCATATGGCCGATCGAGGAGTACGCCATCAGGCGCTTGATGTTGCTCTGGCCGATCGCGGCGAACGAACCCAGCGCCATCGAGGCGATCGCCACGAACACCAGGATCTGCTGCCACTGCGAGACGATGCCGGGGAATGCGGTGAGCGTGACGCGGGTGAAGACAGCGAGCGCGGCCACCTTCGGCGCAGACGCGAAGAACGCGGTGACCGGGGTCGGGGCGCCTTCGTACACGTCGGGCGTCCACATGTGGAACGGCACGGCCGAGACCTTGAAGCAGAGACCCGCGAGCAGGAACACCAGGCCGAACACGAGGCCGATATTCGCGGCGGTCGCAGCCGAGGCGATGCCGGCGAAGCTGACGGTGCCGGTGAAGCCGTAGATCAGCGAGGCGCCGTAGAGAAGCATGCCCGAGGACAATGCACCCAGCACGAAGTACTTCAGGCCGGCTTCGGTCGACTTGGCGTTGTCACGGTTCGAGGTCGCCACGACGTAGAGCGCGAGCGACATCAATTCGAGGCCGAGATAGAGCGAGATCAGGTCGCCGGCCGAGATCAGCACCATCATGCCGAGCGTCGAGAGCAGCACCAGGATCGCGTACTCGAAAATGCGCCGCGACGGGTCCGACAGGAACTCGGTCGACAGCACCAGCGTCACCGCCGAGCCGATCAGGGCCAGGATCTTCATGAAGCGGGCGAAATCGTCGACGATGAAGCTGCCGCCGAAGGTCACCTGCTTGCCTGCGGGCAGCATGTATTCGAGCACGCCGACCACGATCAGCAGCAGCACCGCAAGCGTGTTCACCGCGCCGGTGGTCCCCTGCCCGCGATAGGCGCCGAGCATCAGAAGCGCCATGGCGCCGACCGCGAGCACGAGCTCGGGCAGCACCGGCGCCAGTTGATAACCTGCAGTCGTAAAGCTCATGGCGATATCCTGACCTGCCCGATCAATGGAGCAGTGCGGCGGCCTTCACGGCCGTCACAGCGGTGTTGTAATTGTTGACGAGTTGCTGGACCGAGGCGGCCGAGATGTCGAGCACCGGCTTCGGATAGATTCCGAACAGGATCGTCAGCGCGATCAGCGGGAACAGAGTCACGCACTCACGCAAAGTGAGATCCTTCATGCTCGCCAGCGACGGCTTGACCAGCGCCCCGAACACGACCTTGCGGTAGAGCCACAGCGCGTAGCATGCCGACAAGATCACGCCGGTCGTCGCGAAGAACGCGGTCGGGATCGAGACCTTGAAGGTGCCGAGCAGCGTCATGAACTCGCCGACGAAGCCGGACGTGCCGGGCAGACCGACATTGGCCATGGTGAACACCATGAAGGTCAGCGCATAGAGCGGCATCCGGTTGACGAGGCCGCCATAGGCCGTGATCTCGCGGGTGTGCATGCGGTCATAGACGATGCCGACGCAGAGGAACAGCGCGCCGGAGACGATGCCGTGCGAGATCATCTGGAACACGCCGCCGGCGACGCCCTGCATGGTGCCGGCGAAGATGCCCATGGTGACGAAGCCCATATGCGCAACCGACGAGTACGCGATCAGCTTCTTCATGTCCTCCTGCATCAGGGCCACCAGCGAGGTGTAGATGATGGCAATCACGGACATGGTGAAGATCAGCGGCGCGAAGTCATGCGAGGCCAGCGGGAACATCGGCAGCGAGAAGCGTAGGAAGCCGTACCCGCCCATCTTCAGCAGGATCGCCGCCAGCACCACGGAGCCGGCGGTCGGTGCCTCGACGTGCGCGTCGGGGAGCCAGGTGTGCACCGGCCACATCGGCATCTTCACTGCAAACGAGGCGAAGAAGGCGAGCCACGCCCAGGTTTGCAGCGACCTCGGCACGGCGGTGTGCATCAGGGTCGGGATGTCGGTGGTGCTGGCGTTCCAGTACAGCGCCATAATGGCGAGCAGCATCAAGACCGAGCCGAGCAGCGTGTAGAGGAAGAACTTGAAGGACGCATAGACCCGGCGCGGGCCGCCCCAGACGCCGATGATCAGGAACATCGGGATCAGGCCGCCTTCGAAGAACAGGTAAAACAGCACGAGGTCGAGCGCCGAGAAGGTGCCGATCATCAGCGTTTCCAGGATCAGGAACGCCATCATGTATTCACGCACCCGGCTCGTGACCGACTTCCAGCTCGCAATGATGCAGAACGGCATCAAGGCGGTGGTCAGGATCACGAAGGGCAGCGAAATGCCGTCGACACCCATGTGGTAGGTGATGCCGGTGGCGAGCCAGTTCGCCTTCTCGACGAACTGGAAGTCCGCATTCGACGGGTCGAAGCGCATGACCAGCAGCACCGACACCGCGAAGGTGATCAGCGTGGTCCACAGCGCGATCCAGCGCGAATTGCGCCTGGCCGCCTCGTCATCGCCGCGGCTGAGATAGACGATCAGCGCGCCGACCACCGGCAGGAACGTCGTGACCGATAGGATGGGCCAGGTTGTCATTTACTGGCCTCCAAGGCCGAACATGAACCAGGTGATCAGGCCGGCGGCACCGATCAGCATGGCGAATGCGTAGTGATAGAGATAGCCGGTCTGGATCTTCACGACGTTGCGGGTGATGTCCAGCACGCGGGCCGAGATACCGTCGGGGCCGAGGCCGTCGATGATGGAGCCGTCGCCCTTCTTCCAGAGCTGGTAGCCGATCCACTTCGCCGGACGGACGAAGATGAAGTCGTAGAGCTCGTCGAAGTACCATTTGTTGAGCAAGAATTGGTACAGCATCGGCTGCGTGTTCGCGAGCTCGACCGGGAGGTAGGGCTTGCGGATATAGAAGGTGTAGGACACCAGGAAGCCGCCGACCATCATCACGAAGGGCAGCCAGCCGAGCAGCGGCGGCATGTGCTCCATATCCTCGAGGATATGCGGGTTCATCTTCACGGACTCACGGAAGAACTCTTCCACGCCGTGAGGCCCGGTGAACAGCTCCTTGAACGGGAAGCCGGCGAGGACCGAGCCAACCGCCAGCACGCCGATCGGGATCAGCATCCAGATCGGGCTCTCGTGCGCGGCCTCGTAGTGCTCCTGGTCGTGCGGCTCGCCGAAGAAGGTCTTGAACACCAGCCGCCAGGAGTAGAACGAGGTCAGGCCGGCGGCTGCGATCGTCAACAGATAGGCATATATCGAGAACGGATTGTGCGAGGCGTAGGCGGACTCGATGATCGCATCCTTGGAGAAGTAGCCGGCGAATAGCGGGAAGCCAGTCAGCGCCAGCGTGCCGACGGTCATCACCGCGAACGTGTACGGGATCTTCTTCCAGAGGCCGCCCATGTTGCGGATGTCCTGCTCGTGGTGCATCGCGTAAATCACCGAGCCGGAGCCCAAGAACAGCAGCGCCTTGAAGAAGGCGTGCGTGAACAGATGGAACATGCCGACCGAATAGGCCCCCGCTCCCATCGCCACGAACATGTAGCCGAGCTGCGAACAGGTCGAGTACGCGACGATGCGCTTGATGTCGTTCTGGACGAGACCGATGGTCGCCGCGAAAAACGCCGTGGTCGCACCAAAGAACATCACGACGGCCTGGGCGTTCGGGGCGAGCTCGAACAGCGGCGACAGGCGCGCCACCATGAACACACCGGCGGTGACCATGGTCGCGGCGTGGATCAGCGCCGACACTGGCGTCGGGCCTTCCATCGCGTCCGGCAACCAGGTGTGCAGCAGGAACTGGGCCGATTTGCCCATCGCGCCCATGAACAGCAGCACGCAGGTCAGCGTCAGGGCGTCGGCGTGCCAGCCGAGGAAGTCGATGGTCTTGCCAGTCAGGCCGGGCGCCGCATGGAAGATAGTCTCGAAATCGGTCGAGCTGGTGAGGTAGAAGATCGCGAAAATGCCAAGCGCGAAGCCGAAATCGCCGACGCGGTTGACCACGAAGGCCTTGATGGCGGCGGCGTTCGCCGACGGCTTCTGGTACCAGAAGCCGATCAGCAGATAGCTCGCCAGACCCACGCCTTCCCAGCCGAAGAACATCTGCACGAGGTTGTCCGCCGTCACCAGCATCAGCATGGCGAAGGTGAACAGCGAGAGATAGCCGAAGAAGCGCGGCCGGTACGGATCCTCGTCCATGTAGCCGATGGAATAGAGATGCACGAGCGAGGACACGGTCGTCACCACCACCAGCATCACGGCGGTGAGCGTATCGACACGCAGCGTCCACCAGACCTCGAGCTCGCCGGAGAATATCCAGGGCAGAAGCTGGATCCGGGCGTCGTGGCCATTGAAGCCGACATCGACCAGCGTCATCCAGGACAGCGCCGCCGCCACGAACAGCAGCGCCGTGGTGATCAGCTCGGCACCGCGCGAGCCGGCGGCCGCCGGCTCGACCGGGCCGTGGCCGTGGTCGTCGTGGCCGTCACCGAGCTCGTGATGGCTCTCGTGGATGACCGAGGCATCCTCGTTGATCGTATCGGAGGCATGGGCTTGCGCACCGTGCCCGTGGTCGTCGTGATGCTCGACCGTGTCACCTGAGGGGTTGCGGGCATGCGCGCCGAACAGCGCGATCACGCCGGCCAGAATGGCGCCCAGCAGCGGCAGAAAGACGATTGCCTGGACCATAGCCGGGTTAACCCTTCATCAGATTGACGTCCTCAACCGCGATCGAGCCGCGGTTGCGGAAATAGACCACCAGGATGGCGAGACCGATCGCGGCTTCGGCAGCCGCAACGGTCAAGACCAGCAGCGCGAAGACCTGGCCGACGATGTCGCCGAGGAAGGTCGAGAATGCCACCAAATTGATGTTGACCGAGAGCAGGATCAGCTCGATCGACATCAGGATGACGATGATGTTCTTGCGGTTCAGGAAGATGCCGAGGATTCCAAGGGTGAACAGGATCGCGCCGACCGCCAGATAGTGCCCGAGCCCGACCGTCATTTCACCCACTCCGCCGCGTCGCTGTCCTGGAGCCCCTGCCCCGGTACCACCTTGCGCATCGCCATCGCCATTTCGGGCGTGCGTGCGTTCTGAACATTGATGTCCTGCCGCTTCACGTTCGCCTTGTGGCGCAGCGTCAGCACGATGGCGCCGATCATGGCGACCAGCAGCACCATGCCCGAGAGCTGGAAGTAGTGGACGTACTTCGTATAGAGCACGAGGCCCAGCGCCTCGGTGTTCGAGACGTTGGTCGGGATCGGCGACGTGATGGTCTTGCTCACGGTCGGATTGATGACCCAGGCGCCGACGGTCAGGAGCAGCTCGAACAGGAAGATGCCGCCGATCACGACTCCGACCGGCAGGTACTGGATGAAGCCCTCGCGCAGCTCGAGGAAGTCGACATCGAGCATCATGATCACGAACAGGAACAGCACCGCGACGGCGCCGACATAGACGACGATCAGGATCATTGCGAGGAATTCGGCGCCCAGCAGCACGAACAGGCCGGAGGCGTTGACGAAGGCCAGGATCAGGTACAGCACGGAGTGGACGGGATTGCGCGACACAATCACCATCACCGCCGAGGCGACGCAGACGCCGGCGAAGAGATAGAAGAACAGCGCGGGAAGGATCATGCTCTCATCTCACCGGTACGGCGCGTCGAGCTCGATCGCTTTTGCGATCTCGCGTTCCCAGCGGTCGCCGTTGGCGAGCAGCTTGGCCTTGTCATAGAACAGTTCCTCGCGGGTCTCGGTCGCGAACTCGAAGTTCGGACCTTCGACGATGGCGTCGACCGGGCAGGCCTCCTGGCAGAGGCCGCAATAGATGCACTTCACCATGTCGATGTCGTAGCGCACGGTGCGGCGGGTGCCGTCGTTGCGGCGCGGTCCGGCCTCGATGGTGATGGCCTGCGCCGGGCAGATCGCTTCGCACAGCTTGCACGCGATGCAGCGCTCCTCGCCGTTGGGATAGCGGCGCAGCGCGTGCTCGCCGCGGAAGCGCGGCGAGATCGGGCCCTTCTCGAACGGATAGTTCAGCGTCGGCTTCGGCTGGAAGAAATAGCGCATGGCGAGGAAGAACGCCGAGACGAATTCCGACAGCAGAAGCGAGCGTGCAGTGGCGTTGATGTTGATACCCATGACAGCCCTCACTTCGGCGCGATGCCGGCGAATTGCAGCACGCCGGCCACCACGACCACCATCGCCAGCGACAGCGGCAGGAACACCTTCCAGCCGAGGCGCATCAGTTGGTCGTAGCGGTAGCGCGGCACGATCGCCTTTGCCATCGCGAACAGGAAGAACATGAAGAACACTTTGATCGAGAACCAAATGATCCCCGGCACCCAGTTGAAGGGCGGCAGATCCACCGGCGGCAGCCAGCCTCCCAGGAACAGGATCGTTGCCAGCGCGCACATCGTGACGATCGCGACATACTCGCCGAGCATGAACAGCAAATACGGCGTCGAGCCATATTCGACCATGAAGCCGGCGACGAGCTCGGATTCCGCTTCGACCAGGTCGAAGGGCGGACGGTTGGTTTCCGCCAGCGCCGAGACGTAAAACACCACGAACATCGGGAACAGCGGCCAGACGTACCAGTTCAGGACGGTGAGCTGCGGCAGCCCGATCAGGCTGGCGAGGCCCCGCGCATGCTGGGCCTCGACGACGGCCGAGAGGTTCAGCGTACCGGCGCAGAGCAGCACCGTGATGATGACGAAGCCGATCGAGACCTCATAGGACACCATCTGCGCCGCGGAGCGCAGCGCGGCCAGAAACGGATATTTCGAGTTCGACGACCAGCCGGCCATGATGATGCCGTAGATCGACAGCGACGAGATCGCGAAGATGAAAAGGACGCCGACATTGATGTCGGAGATCACCCAGCCGAGATTGGTCGGGATCACCGCCCAGGCCGCGAGCGCGAGCACGCAGGACACCAGCGGCGCCAGCAGGAAAACGCCCTTGTTGGCACCAGACGGAATGATCGGCTCCTTGAGCACGAACTTCAGCAGGTCGGCGAAGGACTGGAACAGGCCCCAGGGCCCGACCACGTTCGGGCCGCGGCGGATCTGCACCGCCGCCCAGATCTTGCGATCGGCGAGCAGGATGTAGGCGATCGCGACCAAGAGAACGACGAGCACCAGCACGCTCTCCGCGATCATGATGATCAGCGGCCAGAGGAAGCCGGTCCAGAATGCGCTTGCGAAAAATTCCATCGGCTCACTCCGCTGCGGTCAGCATCTGCCCGGAGGCAAGCCGCGAGCATTCCGCCATCACGTCGGACGCACGCGCGATCGGGTTGGTCAAATAGAAGTCCTCGACGACAGCCTTGAATGGCGCCTTCTCCATCGAGCCGCCCTTCCCCGCCAGCTTCTTGATCTGGTCGGCTGCACCCGCTTCGATCTGATCGAGACGGATCAGATGCGGCACGGCCTTGAACAGCGCCTGGCGCAGCGCGGCAAGCGAGTCGTAGCCGAGCTTCTTGCCGAGCGCTTCCGAGAGCGCGCGGACGATCGCCCAGTCCTCGCGGGCTTCACCCGGCGGGAACGCGGCGCGACCGGTCATCTGCACGCGGCCTTCGGTATTGACGTAGATCGCGGACTTCTCGGTGTAGGCGGCCGCCGGCAGGATCACGTCGGCGCGGTGCGCGCCGCGGTCGCCATGGGTGCCGATGTAGACCACAAAGGTGCCGTCCGGCGCCTTGATCTCGTCGGCGCCGAGCAGGAACAGCAGGTCGAGCGTGCCGAAGGTCGTCATCTGCGCGGCGTTCAGCCCGCCGGGACCGGCGACAAAGCCGATGTCGAGCGCGCCGACGCGCGAAGCGGTCTCGTGCAGCACGCCAAAGCCGTTCCAGCCGTCCTTCACCGCGCCGACATCGAGCGCGAGCTTGGCGGCGCCGGCCAGAATGGCGGCGCCGTCGTGACGCGAGGCTGCGCCCGCGCCGACCAGGATGATCGGGTTTTTGGCGTTCTTCAGCACGTCCATGAAGGAGTGCTTGCCGGCCGCGAGCTCGCCGAGCGTCTCAGTGCCCGCGCCGAGATGGTCGTAGTCGTAAGTGAGATCGGCCTTGGCGCCGATCACGCCGACCTTGAAGCCGCCGGCACGCCAGCGCTTGCGGATGCGGGCGTTGAACACGGCCGCTTCCTTGCGTGGATTGGCGCCGATGATGAGCAGCGCATCCGCCTGCTCGACGCCCGCGAGCGTCGGATTGAAGATGTAGGAGCCGCGGCCGAGTGCGGGATCGAAGGCGTCGCCGCCCTGCACCGCCAGATTGGCCGAACCGAATTTAGCAAGCAGATCCTTCATCGCGAACATCTCTTCGACGCCGGCGAGGTCGCCAGCGATCGCGCCGATGCGCTTGCCGTCGGTACGCGCCGCCTTCGCGGCGATCACCGCGAAGGCCTCGGGCCAGCTTGCCGCACGCAGCTTGCCGGCCTCGCGGATATAGGGCCGGTCGAGCCGCTGGGTGCGCAGGCCGTCGACGACGTGGCGGGTCTTGTCCGAGATCCACTCCTCGTTCACGGCCTCGTTGATGCGCGGCAGCACGCGCATCACCTCACGGCCGCGGGTATCGACGCGGATCGCGGAACCGACGCCGTCCATGACGTCGATCGACTGGGTCTTGCCGAGCTCCCACGGACGCGCCGCGAAGGCATAGGGTTTCGAGGTCAGCGCGCCGACCGGACAGATGTCGACGAGGTTGCCCTGCAATTCCGACGTCAGCGCGTGCTCGAGATAGGTCGTGATCTCCATGTCCTCGCCGCGCCCCGTCGCGCCCATCTCTGGGGCGCCTGCGACTTCCGCCGAGAAGCGGACGCAGCGCGTGCACTGGATGCAGCGGTTCATCGAGGTCTTGACCAGCGCGCCGAGATATTTGTCCTCGACCGCGCGCTTGTTCTCGGCGAAGCGGCTGGTGTCGACACCATAGCCCATCGCCTGGTCCTGCAGGTCGCACTCGCCGCCCTGGTCGCAGATCGGGCAATCCAGCGGATGGTTGATCAGAAGGAACTCCATCACGCCTTCGCGTGCCTTCTTCACCATCGGCGAACGCGTCGAGATTTCCGGCGGCTCGCCCTTCGGACCCGGACGGCAGTCGCGCACGCCCCAGGCGCAGCTTGCGACCGGCTTCGGGCCGCCCTTCACCTCGACGAGGCACATCCGGCAATTGCCGGCGATCGACAGCCGCTCGTGATAGCAGAAGCGTGGAATCTCGGCGCCGGCCGCCTCGCACGCCTGAAGCAGCGTGTACTCGGCGGGGACATCGATCTCTTTGCCGTCGATGATGAGTTTGGTCATTGCGGTCTCAAGTCTTTCCCAGCTTGCAATCTGGCGGTGTAATGCTGGCCGCCTTCAGCGAGGCCTTGATCCATTGCTGGGTCTCGGTGCCGTAGGTGGCCAGATAGGCCGGCTGCGCGGCGCTCTTCTCGCACAGGAACGGCAGATGCGGCTTCAGGTCATAGTCGCAGGACGCCAGCCACTCGCCCTTTCCGGAGAACGCGCTGATCGCTTCCTCGCAGGCGTAAAGCAAGTAAGTGACGAAGCTCTCGTACTGAACCTGCTCGTCGCGGTCGCTGGCCTTGATTTTCTCGTAGTCCGGTTGCGCAAACTTCGGATTCTTGAACGCCAGGTCGGTGTAACCAAGAAAAGCCTGACGCGCGCTGGCGGCGCGGTTGCCGGTGCGGATCTCGTTGATCTGGAACAGGATCGCAACGAAGCCGAGCAGCGCGACGCTCGCCTGCGCCATCTGCGCCAGCGTTCCGTATCTCTGCCACCAGGAGCTCGGTTGCGACATCGATATTACTCCGCCGCGACCATGTTCTCGGGATCGCGGACGCCGGCATCGTCGATGTCGGCCTTGTGCGAATACTGGTCGATGCGCGCTTCGATCTCATGACGGAAATGCGCGATCAGGCCCTGGATCGGCCAGGCGGCTGCGTCGCCGAGCGCGCAGATGGTGTGGCCTTCGACCTGCTTGGTCACCTCGAGCAGCATGTCGATCTCGCGCTTGTGGGCGCGGCCCTCGGCCATGCGGGTGAGCACGCGCCACATCCAGCCGGTGCCCTCGCGGCACGGCGTGCACTGGCCGCAGCTCTCGTGCTTGTAGAAATAGGAGATGCGGGCAATGGCGCGGATCAAATCAGTCGACTTGTCCATCACGATCACGGCCGCGGTGCCGAGGCCCGAGCGCAGCTTGCTTAAGGAATCGAAATCCATCGGCGTGTCGATGATCTGCTCCGCCGGCACCATGCGCACCGACGAGCCGCCGGGGATCACGGCCTTGAGGTTGTCCCAGCCGCCGCGAATGCCGCCGCAGTGCTTGTCGATCAGCTCACGGAACGGAATCCCCATGGCCTCTTCGACGTTGCAGGGCCGCTCGACATGACCGGAGATGCAGAACAGCTTGGTGCCGACATTGTTCGGACGGCCGATGCCGGCGAACCAGGCGGCGCCACGGCGCAGGATGTCGGGCGCGACAGCGATCGATTCGACGTTGTTGACGGTGGTCGGGCAGCCGAACAGGCCGACATTGGCCGGGAACGGCGGCTTCAGCCGCGGCTGGCCCTTCTTGCCCTCGAGGCTTTCGAGCAGTGCGGTCTCTTCGCCGCAGATGTAAGCACCGGCGCCGTGCGCGACATAGATGTCGAACGGCCAGCCGTTGATGTTGTCCTTGCCGACCAGCTTGGCCTCATAGGCCTGGTCGATCGCGGCCTGGAGATGCTCGCGCTCGCGGATGAACTCGCCGCGGACATAGATGTAGCAGGCATGCGCGTTCATCGCGCAGCTCGCGATTAGGCAGCCCTCGACCAGCAGATGCGGATCGTGCCGCATGATCTCGCGATCCTTGCAGGTGCCGGGCTCGGACTCGTCGGCGTTGACGACGAGGTAGCTGGGACGACCGTCGGTCGATTCCTTCGGCATGAAGGACCACTTCAGACCGGTCGGGAAGCCGGCGCCGCCGCGGCCGCGCAGGCCCGACGCCTTCATCTCGTTGATGATCCAGTCGCGGCCCTTGTCGATGATATTCTTCGTGCCATCCCAGGCGCCGCGGCGCCGCGCACCCTCGAGCCCCCAATCGTGGAGGCCGTAGAGGTTCTTGAAGATGCGGTCCTTGTCCTCGAGCATATCAGTGCTTTCCGATCAACGATTGGCCTGCTTGTAGGCAAGCCCGGCGGCGCAGACGGCGAAGGCCAGCGCCCAGAGCAGACTGGTTTCCTGCGTCGCGTTCATCACGAAGCGCTGCAGCAGGAACATGAAGGCGGCCGCAAGCGCGGCATGCATGGCGACGAAGCCCCATTTCTTCACGGCTTCGCTCCCCCGGTTCGCCTGAGACGGAAGATCCATCAGGTGGTCTCCTTCAGCGTGGTCGGCCCACCCGCCGGCGCGGAGAACTGGCGGCCGTTCTGCGGACCGGGCTTCGGCGGATTGCCCGAGGCGAAGCCGTCGAGCACCTTGCCGAAGGTTTCCTTGGTCAGGTCCTCATAGGTGTCTTTGCCGATCAGCACCATCGGCGCATTCACGCAGGCGCCCAGGCACTCCACCTCTTCCCAGCTGAAATTGCCGTCCTTGGAGAGATGGAAGGGATCGTGATGGATCCGGCTCTCGCAGACGTGGATCAGGTCTTCGGCGCCGCGCAGGCGGCACGGCGTGGTGCCGCAGACCTGGACGTGGGCCTTCTTGCCGACCGGAGCGAGCTGGAACATCGTGTAGAAGGTCGCGACCTCGAGCACGCGGATATAGGGCATGTCGAGCAGATCGGCGACGGCGCGGATCGCGGCTTCCGAGACCCAGCCCTCATGCTGCTCCTGGACGCGCCAGAGGATGGCGATGACGGCGGAGGCTTGCCGGCCGGCCGGATATTTCGCGATCTGCTGCTTGGCGAAGGCAAGGTTCTCGTCCGTGAACGCAAAGCTCGCGGGCTGGACTTCCTTCGGTGCTAATCGGCGAACGGACATCTCTTATCTCTCACTGCATGCGGCGCGCGGGTTTCGCATTCAGGACATTGATCCTGTCCTGCCAGAATGCGCTTGCGGTGCCGAAAACGTTGTAGCCGACGTGGGTCGAGACCTTGATGCGGTCGAGGATCGACAGATCGCTCACCGTCTCAAGCCGGTTGGTGCGCGGATCGAGCACGATCAGCTTCAGCGGGGTCTGCTCGAGGATGTAGCGCGACACCGCATGAGAGCGGTCGCTGCCGTGCTCCTCGCACATGATGACGCTGTCGGTCTGGAGCAGCCGCGCGCCGCCCCTGATCGCCTCGATCTCGACGCCCTCGACGTCGAGCTTGATCAGATATTTGCCGCTGGCTGCGACCTTGCCGTCGTCGATGAGATTGTCGAGCGCGAGAACGGGCACGTCCTCGCCGCCATCCGAGGGAGCGCCGGCGATGCTGAAGGCCTCGTGCTTGGTGCCCGACAGCCGCGCGGTGCCGCGTGTCGCGCCGATCGCGCATTTCATGGTCTCGAAGCGATTGCCGTTGATGCGGGCGTTATTCGCGAGCTTCGGGTAGTTCTGGCCCGACGGCTCGATCGCGATCGCCTTGTGCGAGCCGAACGGCTTGCTCGAGACCAGAACCGACCAGTAGCCGTAATTGGCGCCGCAATCGAGCAGCGTGTAGTCGACGTCGATGGAGTCGGCGAACAACAGCTCCAGCTCGTCCTCGTAGCAATAGGAGCGGTTGAGCAGCTTGCTCCAGTAGCCGTCGCCGTAAGGGAACTCGAACACGGCGTCCGGGTTGAGCTTGATCGCGATGTTGCGCTCGGGCAGCGTTTTCCGCAGCAGATTGGCGCAGGCGATGTAGCCCATATGGGAGAAGTGCGACGAGATCTTCGATCCCGTCACCAGCGCCAAGGCAGCCGTCCGCTCCCACAGGTTGGCCCCTTCAAGGGCCCCCGAGGCACGGTCATACTGGATTGGCGCCTGCGCCATCACCGATCGACCTCTCCGAACACGATGTCGAGCGAACCGAGAATGGCCGAGACGTCGGCGAGCAGATGGCCGCGGCAGATGTGATCCATCGCTTGCAGATGCGCAAAGCCCGGTGCGCGGATCTTGCACTTGTAGGGCTTGTTGCTACCGTCGGAGACCAGATAGACGCCGAACTCGCCCTTGGGCGCCTCGACCGCGGCGTAGACTTCGCCTTCCGGCACGCGAACGCCTTCGGTGTAGAGCTTGAAGTGGTGGATCAGCGCTTCCATCGAGCGCTTCATCTCGCCACGGCGCGGCGGCGCGACCTTGTTGTCTTCGACGACGACGGGGCCCTGCCCGTCGGCTGCATTCAGCTTCTGGATGCACTGCTTCATGATGCGCACCGACTGGCGCATCTCTTCCATGCGGATCAGATAGCGGTCGTAGCAGTCGCCGTTTTTGCCGATCGGAATGTCGAAATCCATCTCGGCATAGCACTCATAGGGCTGCGACTTGCGCAGGTCCCAGGCCGCGCCCGAGCCGCGCACCATGACGCCCGAAAAGCCCCACTCCCAGGCTTCCTTCAGCGACACCACGCCGATGTCGACGTTGCGCTGCTTGAAGATGCGGTTGGCGGTGAGCAGGCGGTCGAGGTCCTCGACCACTTTCAGGAACGGATCGCACCAGGCCTCGATATCGTCGACCAGCTTCTGGGGCAGGTCCTGATGCACGCCGCCGACGCGGAAGAAGGCTGCGTGCATACGGCTGCCCGAGGCGCGCTCGTAGAACACCATCAGCTTCTCGCGCTCTTCAAAGCCCCACAGCGGCGGGGTCAGCGCGCCGACGTCCATCGCCTGCGTAGTGACGTTGAGCAGATGCGACAGGATGCGGCCGATCTCGCAATAGAGCACTCGGATCAGCTGGCCGCGGCGCGGCACCTCGATGCCAAGCAGCTTTTCGGCCGCCATGCAGAAGGCGTGCTCCTGGTTCATCGGCGCGACGTAATCGAGCCGGTCGAAATACGGGATCGCCTGGAGATAGGTCTTCTGCTCGATCAGCTTTTCGGTGCCGCGGTGAAGCAGGCCGATATGGGGATCGACGCGGGCGACGACTTCGCCGTCGAGCTCCAGCACCAGACGCAACACGCCGTGCGCCGCCGGATGCTGCGGACCAAAATTAATGGTGAAGTTGCGAAGGACTTCTGGTTGCTCGTTCATGATCAGCTCTTCGGCCCCGCCTTCTCATCCCCCGGAAGGACCGGATAGTCGCCCCCTTCCCACGGCGACAAAAAGTCGAACTTGCGGAATTCCTGGTTGAGGCGCACCGGCTCGTACACCACGCGCTTCTCCTGGTCGTCGTAGCGGACCTCGAGGAAGCCGGTCAGCGGGAAATCCTTGCGCAGCGGATGGCCCTCGAAACCGTAATCGGTAAGCAGCCGGCGCATGTCAGGATGGCCGACGAAGAACACGCCGTAGAGGTCATAGGCCTCGCGCTCGAACCAGTCGGCACCGGGGAACACCTCGATCAGCGACGGCACCTGCGTGGTCTCGTCGGCCTGGGCCTTGAGGCGGATCCGCGTATTCAGGGTCGGTGACAGGAAGTGATAAATCACGTCGAAACGTTTCTCGCGATCCGGATAGTCCGCCGCCGTGATGTCGGTGAAGTTGACGAAACGGCAGTTCGGATCGTCGCGGAGGTACGTGACCACCTCGACGATCTTGCTGGCCTCGACATCAACCGTGAGCTGGTTGAACGCGACCGAGTGACCGAGCGCGGCGCCCGGAAGCGCGCTCACGATCGTCTGCCCCAGGGCGTCGAGCTTGGCGTCGTCCATGATGTAAAACCTTAGCGTTCGATGGTGCCGGTGCGGCGGATCTTCTTCTGCAGCAGCAGCACGCCGTAGAGCAGCGCTTCCGCCGTGGGCGGGCAGCCCGGCACGTAGATGTCGATCGGCACGATGCGGTCGCAGCCGCGCACGACCGAGTAGGAATAGTGATAATAGCCGCCGCCATTGGCGCAGGAGCCCATCGAGATGACGTAGCGCGGCTCGGGCATCTGGTCGTAGACCTTGCGCAGCGCCGGCGCCATCTTGTTGGTCAGCGTGCCGGCGACGATCATCACGTCGGACTGGCGCGGCGAGGCACGCGGGGCGAAGCCGAAACGCTCGACGTCGTAGCGCGGCATCGACACCTGCATCATCTCGACCGCGCAGCAGGCGAGACCGAAGGTCATCCACATCAGCGAGCCGGTACGGGCCCAGGTGATGAGGTCGTCGGTCGCGGCCACGAAGAAGCCTTTGTCGGACAGCTCGTGATTGACCTCGAGGAAGAACGGATCATTGGCCCCGACCGGCTTGCCGGTCGACGGATCCAGGATGCCCTTGGGGGCCGGCGTCACGATCGGGCCAGCTGATGGTGCAGGGTTCAATCCCATTCGAGTGCGCCTTTCTTCCATTCATAGGCGAAGCCGACCGTCAGCACGGCGAGGAACACCAGCATGGACCAGAAGCCGGTCGCACCAAGCTTGCCGAACGCCACCGCCCAGGGAAACAGAAACGCCACCTCGAGGTCGAAGATGATGAAGAGGATCGCGACCAGATAGAAGCGGACGTCGAACTTCATGCGGGCGTCGTCGAAGGCGTTGAAACCGCACTCATACGCCGACAGCTTTTCCGGGTCCGGCTGCTGGAACGCCACGATGAAGGGCGCGATCAGCAGCACCAGGCCGATGACAGCAGCTACCCCTATAAAGACGACGAGTGGAAGATAGTTCTGTAGAATGCCGCTCATGGCGAGCCCTTTTTCCCGCAGCCTCGGGACAGCCACGGATTCGTCCGATTTGGAATTGTTCTGAGCCTTAGCGCAGTGCACCAATTGGCGCAAGACACGCTCTTTTCAGGCCCTTTGCCGCCCCCGGCACGGTAGAAATCCCGGAATCACCCCACGCTGGTATGGAGCAGATCGGCAAACCCAGCAAGGGCGGCCACAGTTTTGCAGGGCAGCCGTTCTAAGATTGCGGCGCACAGGCGGCGCCGGCTATTTGCCGCGCATCGTCGGCGAAAATGGCCCGGTTTTTTGGGGCCGCCGGCGCACCCAAACCCAGGCAACGACCGCGACCGGCGCTCCGACTGTCACCCAGGCGACATACTGGCCGACCGTTCCCCACAGCAATGCAGCCAGGAGACCGGTGATGGTCGCGGCCGCGAGCAGGCCAGGTGCAGCAAGGACACGTGTCCACAGGCGCGCGCGGTCAGAGAAGCCATGCATCACGACGGGACCCGGGCTCGTCTGGCGAATGTTTCGGCTTTGGCAGGGGCACGCTTGCGCCGCCGTGCCACCCAGAGATAGAGGCCGCTGCCGATCACAACGATGGTGAGCGCGTCGAGCGCGGCCCAGATCACCTTGAGCGGCATCCCGCCATAATCGCCGAAATGCAGCGGCTGGGAGATCAGCAGCGCCTGAAGGTAAAGTGGCAGCGCCCTGATATCCGCGACCTCCCCGGTTTCGCCGTCGAGCAGCACCGGCTTGAGCAGGCGCGCGGTCAAAGCGGTGTCGCCACGCATAAAAGCGGCGAAATGGTGCGAGGACGTGAACGGCGCGCCCGGGAAGGCGATGAAGGCGACCTCCATGCCGGGCGCAGCCTGCCTGGCGCGCACGACGACATCATCGAGCGAGGCGAGACGTACCGGCGGCGGCTTGCCGGCATAGGGCGCGACCATGCTGGCGAGCTCGGTCGCCTTCCACTGGTTGAGCATCAGCTCGGCCCAGGTGTTGACGACGCCGGTCAAGCCCACGACCAGCGCCCAGGCCACCGTCACCACGCCGATCAGATTGTGCCAGTCGAGCCAGCGGACGCGGCGCGCGGCGCTGTCACGGATGGTGGCAAAGCGCAGGCGGCGGGTGAACGGCCAGTACAGCACCACGCCGGAGACAATCGCCACAGCGAACAGCAGCCCCATCGCGCCGAGGAACAACTTTCCGGCCTGGCCGGCGAACATGTCGGTGTGCAGCTTGAGCACGATCAGCATCGGCCCGACGCCGACCGGCCCGAGCAGCTTGGTCGAGACCGCGTCGAAGGCACGCACGGTCGCGTTGTCAGGCGCACCATCGGGCGCGCTGTTGGTGAAGGCCGTTACGATCCCGGGCTCGTCCTTGTCCCAGGAAACATATTGCAGGACGCGGCCGGGATCGGCGGCGAGCGCGGCGTCGGCGACGACTTGGGGCGTCGCGCGCGCCGCGCTCGCATGAGCTTCGGGCTGGGGGGCGTAGCCCAGGAGCTCATCGATCTCGTGATGGAAGATCAGCGGCAGGCCGGTCAGGCAGAGCAAAAGCAGGAACAGGGTCGAGATCAGGCTGGTCCAGGTGTGAACCATGGACCAGAGCCGGACCGTGCGCGCCTTCACGATGCCCTCCCCTCGCCTACGCTCACCATTTGTAGGCGAGGCTCGCGGTGATGCGGCGACGGTCACCGTAGAAGCAGGACGATGCCGACGCGCAGCTGGCGACGTAAATCTTGTCGGTCAGGTTGACCACGTTGATGGCCGTACGCCAGTTCTGCCATTCGTAATGGACCGCGAGATCTCCAAGCACCACCGCGGGAACTTCCAGAGTGTTGGCGGTGTCGGCCCAGGACGCGCCGACATAACGCACACCGCCGCCGAAACCAAATCCCTCGAGCGGTCCGTCCTTGAAGGTGTAGTCCGCCCAGCCCGAGATCAGCATCTCCGGCGTGTTGGTCGGCGTCTTGCCGATCAGGGTCGGATCGAGGTCCTTGCTGGTGAAGAGATGATAGGCGGTGAACGCGCCGATGAACTTCAGTTCCTTGGTGGCGTTGGCCACCGCTTCGAGCTCGATGCCGCGCGACGTCACCTCACCGGTCTGGTTTTGCAGCAGGACATTCGACGGATCGGTGGTCGCTACATTCTGGCGCTTCAGGTCGAACAGCGACGCGGTGAAATAGCCGTCAAATCCCTTGGGCGCGACCTTCACGCCGATCTCGGCCTGCTTGGCGGTCTCCGGCAGAAACAGCTGGTTCTGCGCGTTGAGCCCGATGATCGGATTGTAGCTCGTCGAATAGGAGACGTAGGGCGCGATGCCGTTGTCGAAGTTGTAGATCAGCCCGGCGCGCCCGCTGAACCTGCTGTCGTCGCGTTGGGCAATGTTTGCGCCGGTGTCGCGGGCGGCCTGCGTCGTCTCGACCCAGTCATTGCGGCCGCTCAGCACCAGCGCGAAATTGCCGAGCTTCATCTGGTCCTGGACGTAGGTGCCGGCCTGCTTCTGCGTCAACAGGAAGTTGCGGAACGGCGCGCCCGTGAGCGGAATGTCGAGACCATAGGAGGGACTGAAGACGTTGATGGACGGCACCGTGCCGAAGTTGAACGCCTGGTAGTCGTCGATCTGATAGCCCTTCAGATCGACCCCGAACAGCATCGTGTGCTTCACCGGGCCGGTGTTGAAGCGGTACTCGAGCTGATTGTCGAGATCGGCCTGGTTGGCGGTGTTCTTCGCAAACCAATTGTAACGGGCCATTGTGGCCGTGTTGATATTGTCCCAGCCATTGCCGACGAAGCCGCGATAGGTCAAGTCGATATGCGCAAACCGCGCGTTCTGCCGGAACGTCAGATCGTCGGTGAGATTGCGCTCGAACTGGTAGCCGAGCATCTCCTGCTCGCGCGTGAACTTGTCGACGTTGGGATCGCCCGCGAAGAAGCTGGTCGGAATCTTGCCGAACGGCGCGTTGGTCACCGTGCCCTGATAGGGCAGGAAGTTGATGCCGCGGGTGTCCTGCTTCGAGGCCGAGGCCAGCACCGTGAAGGTGGTGTCGCCATCCGGCTTCCAGGTGAAGGACGGCGCGATGAAGTAGTTGTTGTCGGGCGTGAAGTTGACCTGCGTATTGCCGTTCTGGACCTGGCCGACGACGCGGTAGAACAGCTTGCCGTCCTGCTGCGTCGCAACGGGACCACCGACATCGAAGCCGACATAGGCGTTGCCGAAATTGTTGACGCCGGTCTCGATGTAGCGAACCGGCTCGGCCGGCGGCATCTTGCTGACGACGTTGACGATGCCGCTCGGGCTCGATCCACCATAGAGCACGGCCGACGGGCCGCGCAGCACCTCGACGCGCTCCATGTTCGGCGGCTGCAGCTTCCAGCTCGCATAGGACGTGTAGAACAGCTGCATGCCGTCTAGGAACAGCCCGACGTCGTCGGATTTGAAGCCGCGGATCAGCCACCAGTCGTTGCGGGTGTCGGCGCCAAAGGTGCCGGCGCGCACGCCGGCGGTGTAGCGCAGGACTTCGTCGAGCTTGTTCGGCTTCTGGTCGCGGATCTGCTCGGCGCCGATCACCGAAACCGACTGCGGCGTCTCCATGATCGGCGTGTTGGTCTTGGTGCCGGATGAGCTGCGATGAGCAACGTAACCTTGCACCGGTCCACGTGGCGTCTCGGCGATTCCGACGTTGCGCTGCGGCTGCGGTTTCCGGCTGTCGGCCGTCTGCACCGGGCCTTGGGTCCGGCGCGGTGCGCGGACGGCAGCGCGGCGGCGCTGCTCCGGTGCAGCCACGTTCACCGGCGGCAGGCTCTGCGCGCCACTCTGCGCCGGCGATTGTGCAAGCGATACCTGCGGCATCAAAACCCAAACGGACGCGGTCGCCAATACGGCCGACCGCAGCATTCCAAGACTGTTCAACGCGCCACCCCAATGTGCATCTGATGCGTCATGCCGCCTGTCCCGGGACGGCATGCGATTGGGTGACGCTTAGGAGAGCGCGCGCGATATCGCTAATTGAAAGGCTCTTAGAACGACTCTTAGAGAGTCTCTTAGAAGCACTCGAATATTTCCGGAGATTGCTGCGCGATCAACGCGAAACCTTCTCGGCTTCGAGCATCGCTTCCGCCGTCGCGGTGAGACGATCGATTTGCGCAAGCAACGTCTCCAACTCGTCATTGCTCAATTGCGCGAGCAGCATCCGGTTGCGTTCCTGTGCGCCTTGGACGATCGCGTCATGCGCGGCGAGCCCGGCCGGCGTCAGCGACACCAGCACCTCGCGGCTGTCTTTGGGATTCTCGGACTTCGCGATCAGCTTGCGCGAGACCAGCTCGGCCAGCGCACGGCTGATCTGGCCCTTGTCCTGACCGACGGCCTCGGCGAGCCGCGCCACGCTCATCGGCGGCCGCCGGCCGAGCGAGGCAACCAGACCGAACTCGACCGAGGACAATCCGGCGAGACGCTTGTAGCGCAGGATCGCACCGCGCTTGAGCAGGTTGGCCAGCACCATCAGCCGTGATGACAGCATCACGGTGATCGGCGCCGGCGAGTGATTGTCGTCCGTATCGGACGATGCGCGTCCGTCCCTGCTCGATGTCTGGCTCATGGTCCACCTCTGCCAAGAAAGCCGGGACGTGCCAAGCCTTGGTAGCGCAACCTCCCCAGCCTGATCCAAATGCAATTAAGAGGCATCCAGGAATATCGTTGACATTATCATCGAATTATTTTTCACTGGGGTCAACAAACAAAAACGACCCCGGCCACCAAGGCCTGCGGCGGGAGGAACAAGCATGACGATGACCCAGCAGGATCGCGATCTCGGCACCGCCTATGCGATGAAGCCGGCGCAGACGCGCACCGAGCTCACCTCGGTCGTGCGCGGCACGCCGATGGGCGAATTGCTTCGCCGCTACTGGCATCCGGTCGGGCTCACCAGCGACGCCACCGACACGCCGAAGAAGGTGCGCGCGCTCGGCGAGGATCTGATCCTGTTTCGCGACAAGCACGACCGCGTCGGCCTCCTCCATGCCCGCTGCTGCCATCGCGGCACCACGCTCTATTACGGCAAGGTCGAAGAGGACGGCATCCGCTGCTGCTATCACGGCTGGAAGTTCGACACCGAGGGCCATTGCCTGGAGCAGCCCTGTGAGCCCGACGGCGGCCAGTTCAAGGACAAGGTGCGCCAGCCCTGGTACCCGGTCGAGGAGCGCTACGGGTTGATCTTTGCTTATATGGGCCCGGCCGAGAAACGCCCGGTGCTGCCGCGCTACGAGTGCCTCGAAAACATGGACGACGGAGAGTTCGTCGAGGCCGACGATACCTCGATCGGCGGCGGGGGGCCTGCGGTCATCCCCTGCAACTGGCTGCAGCATTTCGAGAACGTGGTCGATCCCTACCACGTGCCGGTGCTGCACGGCTCGTTCTCGGGGCCGCAATTCACCACCATGATGGCCTCGATGCCGGAGGTGAAGTTCGACAAGACACCGCGCGGCATCGCCGTGCGCTCGATCCGCAAGCAGGACGACGGCCGTGTGTTTTACCGCGTCACCGAAGCCGCCCTCCCGACCTTGCGCGTCGTGCCGAACCCGCGCGTGGCGCAATTCGCCCGCGTGGAATCGATCGGCTGGACGCTGCCGATCGACGACACCTCGTTCCGCATCTACGTCGCCGGCCGCGTCAAAACTTCCGGCGACATCGGCCGCATGCGCTCGAAGTTCAACGGAAAATTCTGGTGGGACATGACGGAGCAAGAGCACCAGCAATTCCCCGGCGATTACGAGGCGCAGGTCGGCCAGGGCCCGGTGACGGTGCATTCCGACGAGCATTCCGGCCAGAGCGACCGCGGCATTCTGATGATCCGGCGCATGCTGGGCGACCAGCTCGAGGCGATGGAAGCGGGCCGCGACCCCGTCGGTGTCTCATTCGACGCAAGCGCGCCGCTGGTCGAGTTCGAAGCGGGGAACTACATTCGCGAAGGGTAGAGCCCCGTCCGATACGATCGGACGAGGCTCTGTTTCTTGTTTGACGCGTTTTCTTCACGCGAACCGGTAGCCACTTCGCTCGAAAACGCTCTCACGCAACCAGCTCCAATAAGGGCTGGACCCATAAAGATAACAAAGACAAATTGGGGGGAAGCGATGGTCGATGTCACGTCACAGGTGCCGGTGCAAACGGCCGCCGCGGCAACGCCGTCGGCGCGGCGCTACTATGTGCTGGGGCTGCTTACCGTCATCTACGCGCTGAACTTTCTCGACCGCACGATCTTCAACGTCCTGATCGAGCCGATCAAGAAAGAGTTTCAGCTCAGCGACACCATGATGGGCTTGCTCGCAGGCTTCGGCTTCGCGCTGTTCTACTCCCTGCTCGGAATCCCCATCGCGCGCGTCGCCGACCGGCTCAACCGCCGCAACATCGTGGCGCTGGCGCTCGCGTTCTGGAGCGCGATGACGGCGCTGTGCGGCATGGCCTCGAGCGTGACCGCGCTGGCCTTTGCCAGGATCGGCGTCGGCATCGGCGAATCCGCCGGCTCCCCCGCCTCGCAATCGATCGTCGCCGATCTCTTTGCCAAGAACGAGCGCCCGCGCGCGCTCGGCATCTACGCCATCGGCACCTATCTCGGCGTCTTCCTCGGTTATTTCATCGGCGGCTATGTCAACCAGCACTATGGCTGGCGGATGGCCTTCTATGTCGCGGGCGTGCCGGGCATGCTGCTCGCATTGATCCTGTGGCTGACGGTCTCGGAGCCGAAGCGTGGCGCGATGCAGGAAAGCTTCGTGCCCGAGCCGCTCGGGCCGACGCTGCGCTTCCTCGTCTCCCAGCAAAGCTTCATCATCGTGCTGATCGGCTTCTGTCTCACCACCTACACGAACTATGCGACAGCGGCCTGGATCCCGCCGTTCCTGGCGCGCGTGCATCATCTGTCGAGCGCCGAGATCGGCACCTATGCCGGCACGTTCAAGGGGCTCGCCGGCATGGCCGGCACCCTGCTCGGCGGCTTCGTCGTGGCGCAAGTGAGCCGCCGCGACGACCGCTGGAAGCTGTGGGCGCCGGCGATCACCTCAGGCCTCGCCGGCCCCGTCTTTGCGCTGTGCATGCTGACGCAGGATTTTGCGATGATGGTGGCGATGCTGGCGCTGACCTCGTTCCTGGTCGGCTTCCATCTCGGGCCGATCTTCGCGATCGCGCAGACGGTGGCGAAGCCAAGCATGCGCGCGCTCGCCTCTGCCCTGATCGCGCTCACCGCGACCTGCTTCGGCCAGGGCGTCGGCCCGCTCGCGGTCGGCGTGGTCAACGACGCGCTGAAAGGCAGCTACGGCGCCGACGCGGTGCGCTATTCCCTGCTCTCGGCGGCGGTCACGACCACTCTCGGCGCCCTGCTGTTCGTCTGGGCGGCGCGGACCATCCGCGCCGACATCGAGCGGGCGAGCTGAGCGCGCTTACGCGCTCATGAAAGCGAGCATGTCCGCCATCAGCCGCTCGCTGTGCGTCAGCGGCAGCGGATGCGGCGCGTCCTCATAGACAATCAGCTTGCTGCCCTTGATCAGCTTTGCGGTCTTGGCGCCCGTCAATGGCAGCGGCGCGCTGGCGTCCTTGTCGCCATGGAGGATCAGCGTCGGCCGATCGATCCTGGCGGCAGCCGCGCGCAGATCGGCGAACGCGGTGGTCTTGCGGCACGCCAGCGCCACCGGGAGCGGCACGCTCAGCATCATCTCGCGGATCCAGGTCCGCGTGATCTCGGGCGTGTCAGGGGTGAAGAACGGCGCTTCGTTCGCCGCGATCCATTTCGCGAAGTCCCGCGCGACCGCCGCGTTGTCCGCCTCGATCATCGCCTTCGGGACCGCATCCGGATTGTCCTCGGTCTTGACCAGGAACGGCGTCGTCGGCGCGACCAGCACCAGCCTTGCGATGCGGTCCGATCCGAAACGGCCGAGATAGTTCACCGCCTCGTCCGTCCCCATCGAGAAGCCCACCAGCGTCACGTCGCGCAGGTCGCGGGCCTCGATCACCGCGGCGACGTCATCGGTCAGCGTCTCCAAATCATAGCCCGAAGACGGCATCTCGGACCGGCCATGCCCGCGCCGGTCGGGCGCAACGCAGCGGAAGCCCTTCTCGTTCAGGGCCGCAATCTGGCTGCCCCAGCTACTGGCGTCGAAGGTCCAGGCCGAGAGCAGCAGCACCGGTGGCCCGCCGCCCCAATCCTGCACGAACAGCTTTGTGCCGTCCCTGGCCGTTACATAGGACGGCCGCGCATTCTCCCGGGCTGAGGCCACTGGCGCGCTGGCGCCCGACGCCGCAAAGGCGGTCCCAAGCAACGTGGCCTCAAGGATGGTTCGACGGTTCATGGTGCTTCTCCCTTGCCGGATCGCTCGCGGCCGACGGAAACGATCATGGCGAAGGGAATTGGCCCCCGCGATTACGCGGCAGGTAAAACCACTTAAGCCGTCCTGAAATGGCCGGATGAAACCATTTTGCCGAACCGGCGAAACGATGCGGAAACAGATGCTCCTTAAGACATCGACCTACAGACGGCGCCAAAGCCCGTCGGGAGGCTCGGATGAACCACTCAATTCACTCTGCAGATCGGGGTACCCACCTGAAGATCGTGGTGGTGGCGCTGGTGGCCGGCATCGCAGTGGCCGCCTTCGGGATCGCAGCCCGCACCAACGCCGATTACAGCCAGACCGCCCAGTCCACCCACGTGATCAAGGCCGGCAAGCCGGTGGCGGTCACGAGCTCGGGCGCCTCGACAATCCGCTGATGGCGAAAAAGGTCCGTTTTGAGACAAAACGGCCGCCCTTCAGGGCGGCCTTTGCTTTTGGCCTATCTCTGAAGAATTGAGGCCAAAAACTCCGAGCCGACTGCCGCCGGAGTGTTGCGGAATCCTGGCGCCGACGTTGTCCCATCAGTATTTGCGCGCGGCCAGCAACATCGCGAAATCCGCGCCGGCCTGGAAGACGCGCGAGCCGACGGTCAGCCAATTGTCCTCGGAAATAGCCGGTGGAGCTTGCATCACCGTTGATTGATTCGGCGCCCGGAGCCAGCGGTTCAGACCGTAGCGATACGGTCCCGCCCCGCTCCAGCAGGCGTTTGCTCCCTGTGAACGCAACGTCCTTGACTTCACTATGTCCCCCCTTTAAGTCCCCCCTCGTTCCGCGCGGACACATACGCGTCACGCGGGAGTAGCTCAGTTGGTTAGAGCGCCGGCCTGTCACGCCGGAGGTCGCGGGTTCGAGCCCCGTCTCTCGCGCCATTTTATGGCGGAATATCAATCATTTAGAGTGACGCCTTAACGGAGCCTGGTACGGCGTATCCTGGGTATGCCGAGGACCTCTGACTTGCCGGCCCTGTTCGTTCGCGAGCGCCGCGGCTTCAGGTTGGCCAGTTTGGTCTGCAAACTAAATTCGAGCCCACCGAGCCCGGGCCGGTGGGGCTCTTGCGTTTCAGCGTCGGAGCGCGCCGCGCGCCCATGCGTGGCTTAGCGATGTGTTCACGGTGGCCGATGTCGCAAGACTGTTCGTGAACGTCTGGATACCTCGATCGGAAAGGAGCCGATGCAGCCCATCAGGCGACATTTGCTTCGTCGCCAACATCTCGTCGATTTTGAAGTCGTCGACGACGAACGGCTTGCCGGCCTCCCGGCAGACCACCTTCACCGTACATGCGACGTCGCCGCTGGTCTGAGAGACAATTTCAGCTTCGCGCTTGACCGCGAGCTCGCTGAGCAAGAACTGATGCTCGAAGTCCCGGTCGAACATCACAAGAAGCGGTTCCTGGCGATCGCTGGCAACGAAGCGAAGGAGCAGAACCAAGACCAGCACGGCGCGTGTGCCGGTCTCGCCGATCAGGCGAACAAGCGGCGAGGTCTTGATCTCTTCGAAGGCGACGCCCACGCCAATCGCAAGCGCGATGATGAGATCGAATTCGGCATTGCCATAGATCTTGTCGCCGAGCCATTGCAGCAAGCATGCCCCGAGACCGATGGGTACGTGCAGCGCCGTAAATCTTGCAGCCTGGCTTCTCGAGAACAGAACCCATGTCAGCCAAGAGAGGAACGCAGGAGCTGACCATTGGAGATGACCTACGTTCGAAAGCAAGTGCGAGAGGCCATAATGCCTGCTGACGAAGAGGTTTCTGAAGAAGTCGAGACCGAACAGAATTCCGCAGAGCGCCAGGCCTGCGGCCGCGACGGCTGCGCTGACCGCGATGTCGGGGAAAGCAGAGCGGCCGCGCCTGATAAGAAGCCACGCGATCGCCGCCAGCGGGATGGCGATCATGTTGTGCTTCCAGAAACCGGCCAGCACCATCAAGAGCAAAGGACCGAGCACCGAGCGGCCGGACTGCTGGCGCGACAGGAACAAGACCAATCCGAGGCCCATGATCGCCTCGCCGGCGAGTTGGGGATCGTTCGCACCCGCATATGCGGTGAAGTTGTGCGACGTGATCGCGACGTACCAGAAGGCCGCCAACAGGCCTCCAGCCAGTCCTCCCGATAGAAGCCTGACACAGGCGAATATCTCGACGGCGATCGCGATCACCGCGGTCAGCGAGAGTGCACGGCCGATGAACAGATTGTCGGCGCCAAGCATCCTGCCGAGTGCGCCGACCGCATAGAAGGACAATGGCGGGTAGTTGTTGACGATCAGCGCATCAGACGGGGGATAGAGCGCTCGACCGGCGCCGGCCGCGTCCTGAAAATAGGCGTTCCATCCCTCGGTGAACCAGATCTCCACCAGGAATTGCGATCGCCAGACAGGGTAGACGAGGAAATAGACCGCAGCAAAAGCCATCGCGCCAAGTAACACCGCGCAAACGCGGCCTTGGGCGAAATCAATTGCGATCCGAACGGCCCCCGCCGCCCCTGCTGCCGTGCTATCGGCCGCATTTGGGTTCACGCGGGCACTTGAACATTAACCGCGACGTGCATGCAATCCGATTGGCTACGGGGACACGGCACTGATCGTCTCGATGTGGATGCGCCCAAGCCGGAGCCTGCGGGGGTCGAGCGCTGTCTTCCTCTCGACATTGTGACAACATCTTCAAAGGCTTAGTATCGGCTCTTCATTCCGATTAGCAGTATCGTGCCGCATCTCGACCTATCAGCCGGCAGGAACGCGCGGATTCGATTGAGAAATCACGCGAAAATCCCACGCCCGCTGACCGGCATAGTCAGTCTCATCCCGAATCGTCTAGGCCTGTGGAACTTGGCAGTTTGGGAGCCCCGGCAAGCTTCCGCGCGACACCCGAGGAGGCCAGATATGGCGAAGAAGGCAGCTGCTCCGGCCACGATCACGCTCAAGCACCTCGCGGCCGAGATCGCGGAAAGCCAGGACCTCTCGAAGAAGCACGCCGAGGCCGTCCTCACCGACCTCGTCGAGCTGATCACCAGGCATCTGAAGAAGGGCGACCGCGTCCGCATCGTCGGGCTTGGCATCCTCCAGGTCCGCAAGCGGGCCGCCCGCACCGGCCGCAATCCCGCCACCGGCGAGGCGATCCACATCAAAGCCAGCAAGAAGGTCGCGTTCCGCCCGGTTAAGGAACTGAAAGAGGCGATCTGATGCTATCTTTCGTTAAGCCTGATCCGCCTTCGTCCGGCCGCAACGCCGCCCGTTTTTCTGGTATAGCGGTTGCTTCCCAAGACCCTGCTTCCAAAAGACCTGCTCCCAAAAGACCCGGCGGTTTGACCAGACATGTTCCTGACCTTCGCCCATACCGTGACCGAGCGCTTCCTGCGCTACGTCACCATCGACACCCAATCCGATCCGAATTCCCCGGCCTCGCCATCGACCGAGAAGCAGAAGGACCTCGGCCGCGTCCTCGTCACCGAGCTGAAGGCCATTGGTATCGCCGATGCCCATCTCGACGATTACGGTTATGTCTACGCAACGATTCCCGCCAACACCGACAAGAAGGTGCCGGTGATCTGCTTCTGCTCGCACATGGACACCTCGCCCGACGTCACGGGCAAGGATGTGAAGCCGCAAGTCGTGAAGAACTATCGCGGCGGCGACATCACCTTGCCGGGCGATACGACCCAGGTGATCCGCTTTGCCGAGCACCCCGCGCTGAAGAACCAGATCGGCAACGACATCATCACCACCGACGGCACCACGCTGCTCGGGGCCGACAACAAGGCCGGCGTCGCCGAGATCATGGATGCCGCGCATTTCTTCATCAACAACCCGGATGTGAAGCACGGCACCATCAAGATCCTGTTCACGCCGGATGAAGAGATCGGCCGCGGTGTCGACAATGTCGACATCAAGAAGTTGGGGTCCGATTTCGGCTACACCATGGACGGCGAAAGCGCGGGCAGTGTCGAGGACGAGACGTTCTCTGCCGACGGCGCCACCATTACCATCACCGGCGTCAGCGCCCATCCCGGCTATGCCAAGGGCAAGATGGAGCACGCGATTAAGATTGCGGCGGCCATCGTCGAGCGGCTGCCCAAGGAAGGCTGCTCGCCGGAGACGACGTCGGGCAAGCAGGGTTTCCTGCATCCGGTCGGCATCGAAGGCGCGCTGGAACAGGCGACCCTCTCCTTCATCGTGCGCGACTTCACCGAGGAAGGATTGAAGGAGAAGGAGATCCTGCTCGAGACCATCGTCAAGGATGTGATGAAGGATTATCCGCGCTCGACCTACAAGTTCGAGGTCCGCGAGCAGTACCGCAACATGAAACAGGTGATCGACCGTCACCCGCACATCCTCGAATACGCGATCGAGGCGATCCGCTGCGCCGGCTTGCGTCCGATGCGGACCGCGATCCGCGGCGGCACCGACGGCTCGCGCCTCTCCTTCATGGGCCTGCCCTGCCCCAACATCTTTGCCGGCGAGCACGCCTTTCATTCGCGTCTGGAATGGGTCAGCCGGCAGGACATGGAGAAGGCGGTCCAGACCATCGTGCATCTGGCGATGATCTGGGAGGAGAAGGCGTAAGGCGTGACATCGCGTTCCCCCACGTAACAATGTTGCGGGTCGACATTGTTGCAGTAGCCATGGTACCCGCAGTCAGACTGGGGAACTTGAGTCATCTCGTGATCGCGACCTACCGAGTCTATCGCTTCAGCCACCTGCGCAACTGGCGCGGGCTCGTGGCTGTGCTCGTTGCGGTGATGCACCTGCTGTCGGGTGCGCTGCATGGCGTGCACGATATCGACGTGACCAGCCCCGCAGGCGGCTCGGAGATCGCCTCGATCGTCGACAACGGTTCCATCGGCCATGGCGATCACAAGGCACTCGGCGGCCATCACTGCCACGGCTGCTTCTCCGTCGCCGTGGCGCAGCTGATGCAGGCGGAAGCAGCAGCCGACTTCGTTGCCGCACCGGTTCCGCAGCGCGCGCCTGCGCTTATCGGCATTGCGCCTGACACCGAATCCCCGCCCCCCAAACATCTGACCTGAACTGACCAGCCGGGCGCCGCGTGCGCCCACGATGCTTTTGTTCACAGGTCACCTTCATGTCTTGCAGACGGACTGCTGCGCACCTTTCGTGCGCGATGGCGATTTTCGTCAGCCCCTGGCTGACGCAGCACGCCCACGCCCAGACCCTGACGATGCGCGCGGCGCTGACGCGCGCGCTGGCCGCGAGCCCGCGCCTGACGGCGGCGGAGCGCGACATCGGCGTCGCCACGGGCCAGCGCACCCAGGCGGGCGCCCTGCTCAATCCCGAATTGTCCTATGAGCAGGACAATTCGTTCGGCTCGGGCATCTATCGCGGCACCAGATCGGCCGAGACCACGCTCCAGATCAGCCAGGCTTTTGAGCTGTTCGGCAAGCGCGACGCGCGGATCGCAGCGGGCGCGGCCGGCATCGAGGTCGCCGCAATCCAGCGCAAAGCAATCAGGCTCGAGGTACTGTCGGAGACCGCGATCGCCTTCCTCAGCGTGCTCGGCGCGCAGCGCCGCATCCAGATCCTCGACGAGCAGATTGCCGCGATCGATCGCCTGACGCCGCTGCTCCGCCGCCGTGTCGAGGCCGGCGCCTCTTCGCCGGCAGAGACCGGCCGCGCCGAGGTCGCCTCGGCGCTGGTGAAGGCCGATCGCGAGCGCTTCAAGGCGACGCTGGCGAGCGCCCGGCGCGAGCTCGCGGTGCTGATGGGCGATCCCGTGGCGAAATTCGGCGAGGTCTCCGGCCGGCTCGACACCATGGGACGGCCGCCAACGTTCCAGTCTGTCGTCGCCGCCATCGACGCCAATCCGCAGCTGGTGCGCTGGACCGCAGTGTATGCGCAGCGCAATGCCGAGCTGCTGATGGCGCGGCTCAGGCCCTATCCCGACGTGCGGATCGCGGCCGGCTGGCGCCATTTCAACGAGACCAATGACGATGCGGCGCGCCTCACCGTCTCGGTGCCGATCCCCGTGTTCGACCAGAACCAGGGCAACATCCTCTCCGCCCAGGAAAGCCTGGCCAAGACCAAGGCCGAGCGCGAGGCCAACCGCAACACGCTGATCGTGATCGCCGGCCGCGCCTACGACTCGCTCCAGGGCTCCTTGCGCGAGCTCGCGGTGCTGCGCGAGACTGCGATCCCCAAGGCCACCGAGGCCTCGGAAGCGATCTCGCAGGGCTACGGCCAGGGCCGCTTCACCCTGCTGGAGGTGCTCGATGCCCAAGCCAGCGTCGCCCAGGCGCGGCTTCGCGAGCAGGAGGCGCTGCAGAACTTCCATGCCGGCGTTGCCACCATCGAAGGCCTCGTCGGCAATCCGTTTGCGCTGGCGCGGGAGAGCGCGCGATGAAGACGTCCTCCACCGTCCTCATCGCCATCCTTGCCGCCACGCTCGGCGCCTACGGCTATTCCCTGCTCGCCCCGGCCAGGGTCGCGCCCGCCGCGCATACCGAAGAGAAGAAGCCGGAGAGGCAGAACGATCATGTCGAGCAGGATGAGCATGGCGCCGACCGCATCCGCATCTCCGACGTCAAGCTCGCCGCTGCCGGCGTGACGCTCGCGGAAGCCGCGAGCGCCACGCTGACCGATACGCTGTCCTTCAACGGCATCTTGCGCGCCAACCAGGAGGCCGTGGTGCAGGTCACCCCGCGCTTTCCGGGCCTCGCCAAATCGATCCAGAAGCGGATCGGCGACAAGGTCGGCAAGGACGATCTGCTCGCCAGCATCGAGAGCAACCAGAGCCTGACCGTCTACGAGCTCAAGGCGCCGATCGCCGGCACCGTCATCGAGCGGCAGATTTCGCTCGGCGAATACGTCTCCGAGCAGAAGCCGGCCTTCGTCGTCGCCGACCTCGCGACCATCTGGGTCGATCTGTCGATCTACCGGCAGGACCTCCGGCGCGTCCGCCTCAACGACGAGGTGCTGATCGATCCCGACGACGCCCGCGGCGAGATCAAGGGCAGTATCTCCTACATGGCGCCGATCGGAAGCAGCGAGACCCAGACCGCGCTGGCGCGCGTGGTGCTGCCGAACCCGGAGGGCCGGCTTCGCCCCGGCCTGTTCGTCACGGCGCGGCTGATCCTCGCCGCCCGCAATGTCGCGGTTGCCGTGCGCCGCAGTGCGATCCAGACGCTGGAGAACCGAACCATCGTGTTCGTCCGCGAGGACAGCGACAAGATCGAGGCGCGCCCGGTGGAGCTTGGAGATTCCGATCTGCAATTCGTGGAAATCCGCGCCGGCCTCATACCCGGCGAGCACTACGTCGCCGAAAACAGCTTCGTCGTGAAGGCGGAGATGGGCAAGGGAGACGCCGATCATGATTGACGCCTTCCTCGGCTTCTCCATTCGTCAACGATGGCTCGTGGTCCTGTTCGCGCTGGCAGTCGGCGCCTTCGGCGCCTGGAATTTCACGCGCCTGCCGATCGACGCCGTCCCTGACGTCACCAACGTCCAGGTCCAGATCAACACGCGCGCGCCGGGCCTGTCGCCGCTCGAAGCCGAGCAGCGCATCACCTTCCCGATCGAGACCGCGATGGGCGGGCTGCCCAAGCTCGATTACACCCGCTCGATCTCGCGCTATGGCCTGAGCCAGGTCACCGTCGTATTCCAGGACGGCACCGACATCTATTTCGCCCGGCAGCTCGTCAACGAACGCATCCAGCAGGCGAAGGACCAGCTTCCTGTAGGCACCGAGCTCGCGATGGGGCCGATCTCGACCGGCCTTGGCGAGATCTACGTCTACTCCGTCGAGGCAAAGGCCGGCGCAAAATCGCCCACTGGCGCCGAGTTCACGCCGACCGAGCTGCGCACCATCCAGGACTGGATCATCAAGCCGCAGCTGCGCACCATTCCCGGCGTGATCGAGGTCAACTCGATCGGCGGCTATGAGCGGCAATTCCACGTGCTGCCGATCCCCGGCCGGCTGATGGCCTACAAGCTCGGCTTCCGCGACATCATGACGGCGCTGGCCGCCAACAATGCCAATGTCGGCGCTGGCTATATCGAGCGCAATGGCGAGCAATATCTCGTCCGCGCGCCCGGCCAGGTCGCCGATATCGAAGACATCAGCGACATCGTGATCGGCTCGCGCGGCGGCGTACCGGTCCGCATCCGCGACGTCGCCGACGTCCAGGAAGGCCAGGACCTGCGCAGTGGCGCGGCCTCGGCCAACGGCACGGAGACGGTGCTCGGCACAGCCATGCTGCTGATCGGCGAGAACAGCCGCACGGTGGCGCAACGCGTGAAGGCCCGGCTCGCGGAGATCGCGAAATCGCTGCCCGATGGCGTGATTGCGCGCGCCGTCTATGACCGCACACATCTGGTCGAAGCGACCATCCAGACCGTCGAGAAGAATCTCGTCGAGGGCGCGGCGCTGGTGATCGCGGTGCTGTTCCTGATCCTCGGCAACATCCGCGCTGCGCTGGTCACCGCCTGCGTCATCCCGCTCTCGATGCTGTTCACGATCACGGGAATGGTCGAGAGCAAGGTCAGCGCCAATCTGATGAGTCTGGGCGCAATCGACTTCGGCATCATCGTCGACGGCGCGGTCATCATCGTCGAGAACTGCCTGCGGTTGCTCGCCGCCGGGCAGCACCGGCGCGGACGGCTGCTGACGCTGGACGAACGCCTCCAGACCATCCGCGACGGCAGCAGCGAGGTCATCAAGCCAAGCCTGTTCGGCACGCTGATCATCGCCGTGGTTTATTTGCCGGTCCTGACCCTGACGGGGACCGAGGGCAAGATGTTCACGCCGATGGCGCTGACCGTGCTGATGGCGCTCGCGGGTGCGGCGCTGCTGTCGGTCACCTTCGTCCCGGCTGCGGTGGCGATTGTCGTCACCGGCAAGGTCTCGGAGAAGGAGAACGTCTTCATGCGGGCGGCCACGCGGATCTATGTGCCGCTGCTCGAGCGCGCCATCCGTTACCGCGGCAGCGTCGCGTTCGCTGCCGTGCTGATCGTCGCCGGCAGCATCCTTGCCGCGACACGCATGGGCGGCGAGTTCATTCCGAGCCTGGATGAAGGCGACATCACCATCGAGACCATCCGGATTCCCGGCACCAGCCTGACCCAGAGCGTCGACATGCAGCTCCGGCTTGAGAAGGCAGTCAAGCAGGTTCCGGAGGTCGCGACCATCTTCTCCAAGGTCGGCACCGCCGAGATCGCCAACGATCCGATGCCGCCGAACGTCGCCGACACCTATGTCACGCTGAGGCCGCGCGAGGAATGGCCCGATCCCGCCAAGCCGAAGAATGAGGTGATCGAAGAGATCGAGCGCGCCGCCAACACCCTGCCCGGTAGCGCCTATGGCATGACCCAGCCGATCCAGATGCGCTTCAACGAGCTCATCGCCGGCATCCGCAGCGACGTCGGCGTGAAAATCTTCGGCGACGATCTCGACGTGCTCGCCGGTATCGCCCAGCAGGTCAACGGCGTGGTCCGCGCCATTGAGGGCGCCGCCGACGTGAAGACCGAGCAGGTCGCGGGTCTGCCAATCCTCACTGTCAGGCTCGACCGCCAGGCGCTGTCGCGCTACGGCCTCAGTCTCGGCGAGGTGCAGAACCTGGTCGAGATCGCGATCGGCGGCAAGCCGGTGGGCAAGCTGTTCGAGGGCGATCGCCGCTTCGACATCGTGGTGCGGCTGCCGGAAAGCCTGCGGGCCAACCCCGACACGATCAGGTCGCTGCCGATCCCGCTGCCGCCCGGCGAGGATGCAGCCGCGGTCACGAAGACCGCGTGGCCGGGGGCATCGGGCACGACACCCCGCTACGTCCCCCTGTCCTCGGTTGCGACAATCGAGATCGCGCCCGGCCCCAACCAGATCAGCCGCGAGAACGGCAAGCGCCGCGTGGTGGTCATGGCCAACGTTCGCGGGCGCGACCTGCGCTCCTTCGTCGCCGAGACCCAGGAGGCGGTGACCGAGAAGGTCAAGCTGCCGCCCGGCTACTGGATCGGCTGGGGCGGACAGTTCGAGCAGCTGGTCTCGGCGACCAAGCGGCTGACCATCGTCGTGCCAGTGGCGCTGCTGCTGGTGTTCCTGCTGCTGTTCATGGGCATGGGATCGGCGGCGGATGCAGCGCTTGTGTTCTCCGGCGTGCCGCTGGCACTGACGGGCGGCGTCGCCGCACTGTTGCTGCGCGGTATTCCCTTATCCATCAGCGCCGGCGTCGGCTTTATCGCGCTGTCGGGCGTCGCTGTGCTCAACGGCCTCGTCATCATCACCTTCATCGAGCGTCTGCGCAGCGAAGGACGCCCTATTGCGGACGCTGTCCGCGAGGGCGCGCTGACGCGGCTCCGCCCGGTGCTGATGACCGCGCTGGTCGCCTCCCTCGGCTTCGTGCCGATGGCGCTCGCCACCGGCGCCGGCGCCGAGGTGCAGCGGCCGCTCGCGACCGTCGTGATCGGCGGCATCATCTCCTCGACGGTGCTGACATTGCTCGTGCTGCCGGCACTCTATGTACTGTTCCGGCGTGACGGCGCGGGCGAAACGCCTACAATGGCGCCTGATTTGGCGGTTTCCGGGGAGCGCTAGGTTTGAGCAGTCACGACCATCACGGTCATCGCCACCACGGCCACGCTCATGATCATGGCCATGACCACGGCCATTCGCACGGTCACGGGCATGTCCATGCGCCCGCCGATTTCGGCAAGGCGTTCGCGATCGGCATTACGCTCAACACCGCGCTGGTCGTGGCCGAAGCGGTTTACGGCTATCTCGGCAATTCCACCGCGCTGCTCGCGGACGCCGGCCATAATCTGTCCGACGTGCTCGGCCTGGTCGTGGCCTGGGGCGCCTCGATCGCGGCGCGGCGCGCGCCGAGCGGCCGCTTCACTTATGGCTTTCGTGCCTCCACCATTCTGGCGGCGCTGGCGAATGCGGTGTTCCTGCTGGTCGCAACCGGCGCGATCGGCTGGGAGGCGATCTTGCGGCTGCGCGAGCCCGAGCCGGTCGCGGGCGTCACCGTGATGGTGGTCGCCGGCATCGGCATCCTCATCAACGGCTTTACCGCCATGCTGTTCGCACGCGGACGCAAGGACGACATCAACATCGAAGGTGCATACTTGCACATGGCGGCCGACGCCGCAGTCTCGCTTGGTGTCGTCGTCTCGGCGGCGCTGATCATCTGGACGGGCTGGCTCTGGCTCGATCCCCTCACCAGCCTCGTCATCTGCGCCAGCATCCTCTGGGGCACGACCAACCTGCTCCGCGGCTCCATCGACATGTCGATGGCGGCAGCGCCCAGGGGCACCGACCTCGTCGCTATCAAGGCGTTCCTGCTGGCGCGGCCCGGCGTCTCAGGGATCCACGACCTCCACGTCTGGCCGATCTCCACCACCGAGACCGCGCTGACCTGCCATCTCGTGATGCCCGCAGGCAGCGCCGACGCGTTCCTGATGGAGACCGCGCAGCAGCTGAAGACCACCTTCCGCATCGGCCACACCACGCTCCAGGTCGAGACGCATCCGGACAATGGCTGCGCGCTGGCGCCGGATGATGTGGTGTGAGGGGAGTGCGGCCGCTCCAATCTACCCCGCCTTCGCCGTCACGATCCAGATCGCACCCTGCAGCGCCACGCTCTGCCCTTTCCGGAACGGCGCGAGCGTCTCGCGGATCGACACCTTGGCCGCAGCGTACGTCTCCGGCGGTTGGCCCTGCAATGCGCGGCTGGCGGGGCCGATCTGGAGCGCGCCGTCGACGGCGGCGTCGAGCCCACCGCCGATGGCGATGTCCATGGGAAGATTATGCGGCTCCATCGCCACGTCGATGAAGCCAGCACCTTTCAGGATGCGCGTCACGCGCTCCTCCGAGGCGAAGGCGAACGGGCCCGGCTCTTCCGGCCCGACCGGCGGCATCTTCGGCACGTGCTTGTAGACCGCCATCAGCGGCGCCATCATCCACGGATTTTCCTTCGGCTCGCGCCAGCAGGCAAATGCCAGCCGCCCCGACGGCTTCAGCCCACGGTGAAGGTTGGTGAAGGACGCAATTGGATCGGCAAAGAACATCACGCCGAAGCGCGATGCGAGCAGGTCAAAGCTCGCCGGCTGGAATGGATGCACCGTCGCATCGGCCAGCACGAAATCGAGCGGCAGCCCCTTCGGCGCAAACGCGCGCGCCTGCGACAGCATCGGTTCGGAGACATCGAGACCGAGCGCAAAGCCGTTTGGCGCCACAGCCTTCGCGAACGCAAAAGTCGTCGCACCCGAGCCGCAGCCGACATCGAGAACGCGCTCGCCCGGCTGCGGCTTGGCGCGGTCGATCAGCACGTCGGCAATGGGTCCAAGCACGCTCTCCTGCGCCGCGTGGCGATCGGCCCAGCGCTGGCCGCTCGGGCCGTTCCAATAGGCGATCTGGTCGGCGTTTTGCTCGTGTCCGCTTGGTTGCTGCATCGGAGCCTCTGTCACTCAGGTCAGGCGACATCTATCGCCCACCTGCCAAATCCAGTCTACTCCCTGAGCCGGCGCACCATATGCGATTGCCCTGCCTGAACCGGGGAGCACTTTCCGGCCTCTGCTCGCAGCAGCGCCCTCGTGTCGAGCTCAGGGCACGAGCCGGCGTTTGCGGCAGACATCACCGGCCCCGGCACAGCGCGTCTGTGCGCATTGCGGCCGCATTGGTTTCACCGAACGGCCACATCGGAATCAGATGCCAACCAGATTTCCTCGGTAGATTCGCAGCTCCTCAAACCAGAAAGGCAGACCATGCGCAGCTTCACGGCATCCGTCATCGTTGCAGTTCTCTCCCTCGGAACTCCGGCTCTGGTGCAGGCGCAGGGCGCGTCGTCGCAACCCGGCGCGGAACAGCCGTCCACTCAGTCCAGCACGGTGATCCGGAGCATACAGGTGGTGGACGTCAAGGAATTGCAGCCGGCGGTGCGCGCAAAGGTCGATGAACTCGTGGCGCAGACAAGCGAAAAAGACATTCAGTCGCTTCGGCAGTCCATCGACGCCACACCGCAGGCAGCCTCTGTCCTCAAGGCGAAGGGCTTGAGTTCGTCGCAAGTCGTCGCGATCAACATCGCCGACGGCGTCCTGACGATGTTCACCAAGACGGCCTGATGTCGGGCGGGAATTGCGCGGCGGCGGCACGCACGGTCGCCGCCTCTTCCGCCGGATGACGGATTCGCGCTGCGAAAGCGGATTGCCCTCCAGCAAGCCTTGCTGCAGGGCTGCTCGTGTCCAGCATGAACCCTGACTAGGTCGCAAATTGGAGCCAGTTTGCGGCGCGTTCGGCTCTTGCCTCGACACCGGCCGGGGCGCTAAAGAGGCCCACCCGGGCGGTTAGCTCAGCTGGTTAGAGCATCTCGTTTACACCGAGAGGGTCCGCGGTTCGAATCCGTGACCGCCCACCAGCCTTCGCCTGCTTCGCTGGCTATGGCTTGGCGAGCCAGCCGAGGCGCTCATTGGTGTGAGGCCGGCGCAGGCGGGCTTGTCGCAACCACAGCTCAATCTTTCGGCCTCCCCGGCAGCAGCGGCACCGCGCCGATCCAGACCACGGCCGACTGACACCAGATCTGCCTGACGGGCCGCAATTGGTCGCGCTGGCGGATCGAGCCCCAGCGGATGCCCCAATCGTCGGCCTGGTCGCCCTCGCCGCTGGTGAACAGCGGGGAACCGCAGTCGCCACAGAAGTGCTGGAGGCGCATCCGGCCGTTGTCGCCGCGCTTGCCGTAGATCTTTGGCGAGCCGCCGGTGAGCTTGACGTCGGCGGCGGCGCAGATCGCAGTCACCCGGAACGGCGATCCCGTTAGCGTCTGGCAGTCGCGGCAGTGACAGACCGAGACCGCCTCAGGGTCGATCTCGGCCTCATAGGTGATCTTGCCGCAATGGCATTGCCCATCGACCTGCATTGCATCCCTTCCCCAAAAACAAAAACGGCGCCCGAAGGCGCCGTTTTATCATCTTTTCGAATTGCGATCTCAGTGAGCGGTCAGGCCGCCGGCGGCCTCGTCGCCGTCGGGCTTCACCGTCACCTTGGTGTCCTCTTCCCAGACGATCGGCATCGGCTTCTTCACCAGCGCCTTGGCGACGACGTCGTCCAGACGCGAGACCGGGATGATCTCCATGCCGCCCTTGATCGCATCGGAAATCTCCGTGAGATCCTTGGCGTTGTCCTCGGGGATCAACACCGTCTTGATGCCGCCGCGGGCAGCGGCGAGCAGCTTCTCCTTCAGACCGCCGATCGGCAGCACGCGGCCGCGCAGCGTGATCTCGCCGGTCATCGCGACATCGTGGCGGACCGGAATGCCGGTCATGACCGAGATGATCGCGGTCGCCATCGCCACGCCCGCCGACGGACCGTCCTTCGGCGTCGCGCCTTCCGGCACGTGCACGTGGATGTCGCGCCGGTCGAACAGCGGCGGCTCGATGCCGTAAACGATCGCGCGAGAGCGGACGTAGGACGCCGCCGCCGAGATCGATTCCTTCATGACGTCGCGCAGATTGCCCGTCACCGTCATCTTGCCCTTGCCGGGCATCATGACGCCTTCGATGGTCAAGAGCTCGCCGCCGACATCGGTCCAGGCAAGGCCGGTGACGATACCGACCTGCGGCTCGCTCTCGATCTCGCCGAAGCGGTATTTCGGCACACCCAGAAGCTCTTCGAGAGTCTTCTCGGTGACCTTGACCGACTTCTTCTTGGAGATCATCAGCTCCTTCACCGCCTTGCGGGCGAGTGTGGAGAGCTCACGCTCCAGGTTACGCACGCCCGCTTCGCGGGTGTAGCGGCGGATCAGAAGCAGCAGCGCCTCGTCGTCGATCGAGAACTCCTTGGAGTCCAGGCCGTGCTTGGACACCGCGGTCGGGATCAGGTGCTTGCGCGCGATCTCGACCTTCTCGTTCTCGGTGTAGCCGGCGATCCGGATGATCTCCATGCGGTCCATCAGCGGGCCCGGAATATTGAGCGTATTCGCGGTCGTGATGAACATGACGTTCGACAGATCGTAGTCGACCTCGAGATAGTGGTCGTTGAAGGTCGCGTTCTGCTCGGGATCGAGGACCTCGAGCAGCGCCGAGGACGGATCGCCGCGGAAATCGGCGCCCATCTTGTCGATCTCGTCCAGCAGGAACAGCGGATTGGACGACTTCGCCTTCCGCATCGACTGGATGATCTTGCCGGGCATCGAGCCGATATAGGTGCGGCGGTGACCGCGGATCTCGGCCTCGTCGCGCACGCCGCCGAGCGAGACGCGCACGAACTCGCGCCCTGTCGCCTTCGCGATCGACTTGCCGAGCGAAGTCTTGCCGACGCCGGGAGGTCCGACGAGGCACAGGATCGGGCCCGTCAGCTTGTTGGCGCGCGACTGCACCGCGAGATACTCGACGATACGGTCCTTGACCTTTTCGAGCCCGTAGTGATCGGCGTCCAGAACCGTCTGCGCGGCTTCCAGATCCTTCTTCACCTTGGACTTCTTGTTCCACGGGATCGACAGCAGCCAATCCAGATAGTTGCGCACGACAGTCGCTTCCGCGGACATCGGCGACATCTGGCGCAGCTTCTTCAACTCATGCTGCGCCTTCTCACGCGCTTCCTTGGAGAGCTTGGTCTTGGATATCTTCTCTTCGAGGTCGGCGAGCTCGTCGCGACCGTCGTCGTCGCCGAGCTCCTTCTGGATCGCCTTCATCTGCTCGTTGAGATAATACTCGCGCTGGGTTTTCTCCATCTGGCGCTTGACGCGCGAGCGGATGCGTTTCTCGACCTGCAGCACCGAGATCTCGCTCTCCATCAGGCCCAGCACCTTCTCCAGGCGCGTGGTGACGGACAGCGTCTCCAGGATGCCCTGGCGATCTGCGATCTTGACCGCGAGATGCGAGGCAACTGTGTCGGCGAGCTTGGCGAAATCGGTGATCGCCTGCACGACGCCGACGACCTCGGCCGAGATCTTCTTGTTGAGCTTCACATAGCTCTCGAAGTCGGACACGACCGAGCGCGAGAGAGCTTCGGCTTCGACCGACTTCGCGTCGGTGTCGGCGAGCGCAATTGCGGTGGCCTCATAATAATCGGCGCGATCGGTGTACTTCTGCACGCGTGCACGCTCGAGCCCTTCGACCAGCACCTTCACGGTGCCGTCCGGAAGCTTCAAGAGCTGCAGCACGCTTGCAAGCGTACCGGTCTCGTAAATGGCATCGGGCGCCGGATCATCGTCGGACGCGTTCTTCTGCGTCGCGAGCATGATCAGCGCGTCGTTCTTCATCACCTCTTCGAGTGCGCGGATCGACTTCTCGCGACCGACGAAGAGCGGAACGATCATGTGCGGGAAGACCACGATATCGCGCAGCGGCAACACGGGATAAGCGTGCGTCTCGCCATGGATGATGGTTGGCCGGGGTTTTGGATTGGTCATGGCCTTTTCCTTTTGCTTTGCCCCCTTGCACGCAGCCCGCTTCTCTCATGCGCAACCGCCACAAGGTGCCGAGGTGATCCACAAACCGGTCTACCATTTGAAGGTTGGACCGGGCTTGCCGGATCGGAACTGAGGCGAATCTTGAACAGAATTTTCGCTCGCCGCCGACATAAGGTGGCTATCGACCGGGGGGGTGTCAAGTCATCGAAAAACGCGCGCCATCAGGCGCTTACGCACGCAGGTAAGCGACGCAATTCCGGCTGCGGAGTACATTTCCGCAGCCGTTAGCATGAAAGACGTTTGGAGCGTTCCAGCGCCGCAAAATCAGGCGCTGGCGTTCTCGACGGCGCGATCGGACCGATCGGCGTAGATGTAGAGCGGACGCGCCGTTCCTTCCACGACTTCGCGGGAAATCACGACTTCTTCCACACCTTCCAGGCCCGGCAGGTCGAACATGGTCTCGAGCAGGATCGCTTCGAGGATCGAACGCAGACCACGCGCGCCGGTCTTGCGCTCGATCGCCCTACGGGCAACCGCGCCAAGCGCCTCGTCGGCGAAGGTCAGCTCGATATTCTCCATCTCGAACAGCCGCTGGTACTGCTTCACGAGCGCGTTCTTCGGCTCGGTCAGGATCTTCTTCAGCGAAACCTCGTCCAGATCCTCCAGCGTCGCGACGACCGGCAGACGGCCGACGAACTCGGGGATGAGGCCGTACTTCAGGAGATCCTCAGGCTCGACGTGACGGAATATCTCGCCGGTCCGGCGGTCTTCCGGCGCCATCACCTGGGCAGCGAAACCGATCGAAGTCGACCGTCCCCGCGCCGAGATGATCTTCTCGAGGCCGGCGAACGCACCGCCGCAGATGAACAGGATGTTGGTGGTATCCACCTGTAGGAATTCCTGCTGGGGATGCTTGCGGCCGCCCTGCGGCGGAACCGAAGCGACCGTGCCTTCCATGATCTTCAACAGCGCCTGCTGCACGCCCTCACCCGACACGTCGCGCGTGATCGAGGGATTGTCGGACTTGCGGCTGATCTTGTCGATTTCGTCGATGTAGACGATGCCGCGCTGGGCACGCTCGACGTTGTAGTCGGCGGACTGGAGCAGCTTCAGGATGATGTTCTCAACGTCCTCACCGACATAGCCGGCTTCGGTCAGCGTCGTCGCGTCCGCCATCGTGAACGGCACGTCCAGAATGCGGGCGAGCGTCTGCGCAAGCAGCGTCTTGCCCGAACCGGTCGGACCGATCAGCAGGATGTTCGACTTCGCGAGCTCGACGTCGTTGTGCTTGGTCTGGTGGTTGAGGCGCTTGTAGTGGTTGTGCACCGCGACCGACAGGACCTTCTTCGCATGGCTCTGGCCGATGACGTAATCGTCCAGGACCTTGCAGATTTCCTTCGGCGTCGGAATGCCGTCCCGCGACTTGACCAGCGAGGACTTGTTCTCCTCGCGGATGATGTCCATGCAAAGCTCGACGCACTCGTCGCAAATGAAGACCGTGGGACCCGCGATCAGTTTGCGGACTTCGTGCTGGCTCTTGCCGCAGAACGAGCAATATAGCGTGTTCTTGGAGTCGCTCGTGCCGACCTTACTCATTCATGTCTCCGTCCGCGGTTCGATCCCGTCCGCTCGATCGTCCCATCCCGAAACGTTCGCGGGTAAGGGACTCAAATAGAGCAAATTCCGTACCAAAAAAGACCCTACGCGTTACATACCGTGCGAATCACGGTCAATCGATTCTCCGCGATCATAGCCGATCATTCGTAGCCAACCATGCTGTCACCCGACTATCAAGAATTCGCTAATCGAGGGGTCGCCGACAACCCGTGACAATACCGTGATTTCACGTCTTGGCACGGGCGAAGTGACCGAAATCACCCCGGCGTTGCTGGATTACCACGAAAAACAAGCACGAAAGCGGAACTTTCTGCCTGTCGCAGGGCGCAGAACTGCGTTTTTTGCGCCCTCGCGAAGTGCGCCGTTAACGTGAACGTTGCCCTGACGATCCCCGGGGAATCCCCCAAGGAATCCGCAAGAGGAATTCCAGGGATCGATATTGCCGCCTCGCTCGCGTTACTGAGGCTTCGCCGCCGGTTCCTCGGCGCGCTTGTCAATCACCCTGTCGACCAGCCCGAACTCCTTGGCATCGGTCGCCGTCAGGAACTTGTCGCGCTCCAGCGCGTCCTCGATCGACTTGTAGGTCTGGCCGGTGTGCTTCACGTAGATCTCGTTGAGCCGCTTCTTCAGGTTCAGGATCTCCTGAGCATGCAGCATGATGTCGGTGGCCTGGCCCTGGAAGCCGCCGGAGGGCTGATGCACCATGATGCGCGCGTTCGGCAGCGAGAAGCGCATGTCCTTCTCGCCAGCGGCAAGCAGCAGCGAGCCCATCGAGGCGGCCTGCCCCGTGCACAGCGTCGAGACCGGCGGGCGGATGAACTGCATGGTGTCGTAGATCGCGAGGCCCGACGTCACCACGCCGCCCGGCGAGTTGATGTACATCGAGATTTCCTTCTTCGGATTTTCCGCCTCAAGGAACAGCAACTGCGCGACGACCAGCGTCGACATGCCGTCCTCGACCGGCCCGGTCAGGAAGATGATGCGCTCCTTCAGAAGGCGCGAGAAAATGTCATAGGCGCGCTCGCCACGGTTGGTCTGCTCGACCACCATGGGCACGAGGTTCATGTAGGTTTCAACCGGATCGCGCATGAGTCACCTAGGTTTTCGGAGGACGTCGCCACTTTTGCCGGAAGGCCGATGGACGTCCCGTGATGCAGGAAGTTGGTAGAAGAACGCTTGCAAGTGGAACGCGTAGATACAGGCTCCACCGACAGATATAGCCCAATTCGCGCCAGACAAGTACGGAACGAGTTAAGGCTTAATCCACCGGGCACTTGAAGCTGATTCTCGCAAAAAGGCCCAGCCGGCCATCTGGCTAGCTGGGCCGGTTCGCTGATCATCCTTAATAGAAGACTGTCTCAAAGCCTTCAGGCTGCAGTCTTTTCCTCGTCGTCCTTGTACAGGTCCTCGCGCGAGACCTTCTTCTCGGTCACGTTGGCGAGCTCGAGGATGAAGTCGACGACCTTGTCCTCGTAGATCGGTGCACGAAGCTGGGCCAGCGCCTGGGCATTGCTGCGGTAATAGTCCCAGACTTCCTTCTCGCGGCCGGGCATCGAGCGGGCACGCTCGATCACGGCGCGGCCGACCTCGTCGTCGGTCACGGTGATCTTGTTTTTCTCGCCGATCTCGGAGAGCACGAGGCCGAGACGCACGCGGCGGTCGGCGATCTTGCGGTACTCTTCCTTCGCCTTGTCCTCAGTGGTGTCCTCGTCGGCAAAGGTCTTGCCGGCGGAATCCATCTCGGCCTTGACCGAGTTCCACATCAGGTTGAACTCCTCGTCGACGAGCGAGGGCGGCGCCTCGAAGCGATGCGCCTCGTCGAGACGGTCGAGCAGCGCGCGCTTGACGCGCTGGCGCGTCGCACCGGCGTATTCGGCAACCAGCCGCTCGCGCGCGGCTTCCTTGAGCTTGTCCAGCGATTCGAGGCCAAGCGTCTTGGCGAACTCGTCGTCGATGGTGAGATCCTGCGGCGCCTCGATCAGCGTCGCGGTGGTCTCGAACTCGGCCGCCTGGCCGGCGAGCTTCTCGCTCATGTAGTTCTTGGGGAACGACACTTTCAGCGTGCGCGTCTCGTTCGCGCCGATGCCGATGAGCTGCTCCTCGAAGCCCGGGATGAAGGTGTTGGAGCCGATCACGACCTGGATGCCTTCGCCGGCGCCGCCCTCGAAGGCTTCGCCGTTGATGGTGCCCTTGAAGCTGATGGTGACGCGGTCGCCGGATTCAGCCTTCGCGCCCTCCCCCTTGGCGGCATAGCCGCGGTTGGTGTCGGCGATGCGCTTGATCGCCTCGTCGACGTCCGAATCGGAGACGTCGGCGACGGGCTTCTCGACCTGGAAGGACTTGAAGTCGGCGAGCGCGATGGCGGGCACCACTTCGATCGCGACCGTGTAGGTCAGGTCGGACTTGCCCAAGAGCAGTTCCTCGACCTCGGCCTTCTCGGTCGGCATGGTGATCTTCGGCTCCGTCGCGAGCTTGAAGCCGCGCTCGGAGAACAGCTGGGTGTTGGTGTCGCGGATGGTCTGGTCGATGGTCTCGGCCATCACCGAGCGGCCATAGACCTTCTTCAGGTGGCCAACCGGCACCTTGCCGGGACGGAAGCCATTGAGGCGCACCTTGTCCTTGAGGTCGACGAGCTTGGCGCCAGCCTTGGCGTCGAGGTCAGAGGCGGGAACGCTGATCTTGAACTCGTGCTTCAAGCCTTCCGAGATGGTTTCTGTGACCTGCATGGCGTCCAATCTTCTTCTCGTTCGGTCCCGGCACGCTCGCGCGTCGGAACGCTGTCATTAATCGATCCGGCGCGAGGCAAACGCCTCAACGCCGGTGGTTCATCGAGCCCGGCTCCAGGCGGAAAAACGTCCGCGCGGAGCGAGGCCCCCCAGTAATCCGTGCAAACGCTGAAAGCGCTTGGTGCGGGCGGAGGGACTCGAACCCCCACAACTTTCGTCACTGGAACCTAAATCCAGCGCGTCTACCAGTTCCGCCACGCCCGCGTGAATTTGCATCAAGACCGGCCGCGATGCCGCGGGCGGCGGGCTTATAGCATGCGCCCGCCTGTTCGCAGCAAAAAAATGGCTTGATCGAGACACCCTTCAAGTAAGCACGATGGCTGGACTTATCCAGCGCGGCGTGGTCCGGATCGCGCCTATGAAACCGCGGATTTTCGCCCCATCCAGACGCGAGGTCCTGGCCGGCCTTGGGGCCTCCGCCGCGGGCTTGCTCGGCGGTGGCGCAGCGCCTGTTACCACCACCCAGCTTGCGCTCCAGGCCCGCCCTGCGACCCTCGCTCTGAGGCCGGATCGGCCCCCTGCACCGATCTGGGAGCTGGCCGCCGTAAGCCATCTCGGCAACATCCATCTCAGGCGCGGCGACCGCTGTGAGGTGACCTTCCGCAATACCCTGCCGGTCCCGCTTGCGCCGGTCTGGTACGGCCTCAATGGGGCGGCGCAGGCTGATCCGTTGCGGGGGCGCGCGCCCACCGCCCCGGACGCAACCGAAATATCAATTGTTTCAATACCAAACGCCGGGACCCTGGTAGCCGACTTTCGCCTCTTTGAAGACCGCCTGAAGCAACCTGCGCGCCCGCTTCCGGTAATTGCCGAGGAGACCAGCCGCATCGCCGTCGATCGCGACGAGGTTCTGCTGATCGAGGAATGGCGCGTGAGGCAGGACGGCACCGCACTGCCGCCGGGCCAGGATCCCAAAGATACGATACCGCTCTACACACTCAACGGGCTAACTTCATTCGAACTCTCAGCCTCCGCCGGCGAGCGGCTGCGGCTGCGCTTCATCAACGGCTCGCAACGTTCTGTTCTGGCAATCAAATTGGAAAGCCATGAGGTCCAGGTGATGGCGCTGGACGGACAGCCGGCGGAGCCGTTCCCGGCCCGCAACGGCGCCCTGGTGCTGGCCCCCGGAGCCCGCGCCGATGCCTTTGTGGATGCGGCCATGGCGGCCGCGTTGGTGCTGCATGACGGCAAGGAGGCGCACCCGATCGGGCGCCTCGCCGTCTCCGGCCAACTGGAGCGGCGCACGCCGCTGCCGCCGCCTCAGCCGCTCCCGTCGAACGGCCTTCCCGAAAAACTCGACCTGAGGGGCGCCCTGCGGTTCGATGTCGCGCCCGGCTCACCCGGCGCCGGCTGGACCCGGACAGCCAATTTCTCCACCATCTCCGCCCCCGCATTCACCGCCAAGGCCGGCCGGACCGTCGTGCTGGCGGTGAAGAACCCCGCCCCCATCACCACCATCTTCCATTTGCACGGCCATCATTTCCGCCTGCTCGACCGGCTCGACGATGGCTGGAAGCCCTACTGGCTCGACACGCTCGCCATCGAGCCCGGCCAGACCCAGCGCATCGCCTTCGCCGCGACCTCGCCGGGACGATGGCTGATCGAATCCGTGGTGACCGATTGGGCCGCGCCACGGCTGGTGCGGTGGTACGGGGTGGAGTGAAGCATCGGCCCTAGCGTGTCCAAACGTACCGGACGTCCGGCTCCTTCTCCTCGTTCCGCGTTCCGTCGGTCTCCTCGGCCAGCCTGAACCCGCGCGCTTCATAGAAGCGCCGGCCCGGTGTGTTGCGCTGGAAGGTCCAGAGCTCGAGCCGCTCGCTGGCGGCTTTGGCGATGTCGAGCAGTGCCGTGCCGAAGCCGCGGCCCTGCACGCCGGGACGAACGTAGAGCTGCTCGATCCAGCCGTCACGAAACGCGATGATTCCGCCCAGCTCATCGCCGTCGAAGCGTCCCCAGACGCGGCAGGTCGGAAAGACACGCTCGCGGTAGAACCAGCGGTCCTCGTCCGGCGTGTGCAGCCCGGTGAGCCACGGCATCGCCTGGTCGAACGCGATCCGGTGGACCTGCGCAGCCGCGCCCATGTCGGCGAGCGCGAGCGGCCGGAGCATCAGTATTCGATCCCGAGCGCGTTGTAGATCCGCCGGTGCACGGCCGGCAGCGTCTCGGTGAGATCTTCTGCGATCAGCCCGGGCCCCGCTTCGCTCGCGGCCTCGCCGTGCATCCAGACGCCGATGCTGGCGGCCTCGAACGCCGGCACGCCCTGCGCCAGCAGCCCTGCGATGATGCCGGCGAGCACGTCGCCGGCGCCGGCGGTGGCGAGCCATGGCGGGGCGTTGGCGGCGATGGTGGCGCGGCCGTCAGGCGCGGCGATCGTGGTGTCAGGGCCCTTCAAGAGCACGACGGCGCCGGAGCGTTCGGCAGCGGCGCGGACGCGCTCGAGCTTCGAGCGGCCCGGAGTCTTGTTGCTGAGGTCGGAGAACAGCCGCGGAAACTCGCCCTCGTGCGGCGTCAGGACCACCTGGGCCTCTGGCGAAGACTTGATCGTTTCAAACAGTCGCTCGGGATTGGCGGCAAAGCTCGTCAGCGCATCCGCGTCGAGCACGACATGGCGCTGTGCCGAGATGGCGGTATGAACGATATCGCAGGTTTGCTCACCGACGCCGGCGCCGGGACCGATCATGCAGGTGTTGTAGCGCTTGTCGCCGAGCAACTCACCGAACTCGACCACGGTGTCGACGGGGCGAACCATCACGGCGGTCAGCGCGGCTGCATTGATCGCCAGCGCATCGCGCGGGGTCGCGAGCGTCACGAGGCCGGCGCCCGCACGCAAGGCGGCCCGGGCGGCGAGCCGCGCAGCACCGGTCGCGGCCGCATCGCCGGAGATCGCCAGCACATGACCGCGTGCGTATTTATGGCCGTCGATGCGCGGCACCGGAAAGGCGGTGCCCCAGAAATCCGGATCGTTCTCAAAGGTCTGCGGCGCGATCTCGTCGAGCACCTGCGCGTCGATGCCGATGTCGGCGACGCGCACGCGGCCGCAATGCATGCGACCCGGCAGCAGCAAATGCGCGGCCTTCTTGCGAAAGAACGTGACGGTCTCGGCGGCGTTCACCGCCACGCCCAGCACGGCCGCGCTGGTGCCGTTGATGCCGCTTGGGAGATCGACCGCCAGCACCGGCGCGCCATTGGCATTGATCGCCTCGATCATCGCCCGCGCCTCGCCGTCGACGGGACGGCTCAAACCCGCACCGAACAGCGCGTCGATGATCAGCGCCGGCTTTCCAATCGCCTGCGGATTGAACGGCAGCACCGGGTGCTTCCAGCCGCGCGCGGCGGAGGCTGCGTCGCCCTGGAGCTGATCCCGCTCGCACATCAGGATGACCGAGACCTCGCGCCCTTGTGCGGCGAGCTCGGCGGCTGCGACAAAACCGTCACCGCCATTGTTGCCGGGGCCAGCCACGATCAGGATCGGCCCCGCCTCCACCAGTGCTCTGGCGGCGCCCGCTACCGCCTGGCCCGCGCTCAGCATCAGCTTGAAGCCGGGCGTGCCGGCCGTGATGCTGAGTTGATCAGCCCGCTGCATTTCGGCGGTGGTTAGAACTTCCATGCCACTTCCCTGGTCCAAACGCCTTTTCAACAGGCACGTTCCGTGCCGATCCAGACAACGGGACAACGAACTGCATAGATATTGAACCGTTTGCCTATTTCGTAGTCTGCGGTATTTTGAGCGGTCGGCTCCACCTATCAGAGATGCTCGTTAAAAGGCTGATAACGCTCCAATAATCAGGGCATTTGCAACTTGGCATAGACCCTGCTTTCGAGGAAGCCGCTTCGGTTCGTCGTGCTCACTGCAATATCTGGGTGTGGCCGGCCGTTGTTGCCGGGCTGGTCAGGTCCCGGCATAGCGAAGACAAGATCGTGCGTGAGATAAAGCGCATCCTGACGAAGACGTTGCTATTTGATCGACCAGGCCGGGAGGCGCGCAGTGAAGAAAATCGAAGCCATCATCAAGCCGTTCAAGCTCGACGAGGTGAAGGAAGCGCTTCAGGAAGTTGGCCTGCAAGGCATCACCGTGACCGAAGCCAAGGGCTTTGGCCGGCAGAAGGGCCATGCCGAGCTCTACCGGGGCGCAGAATACATCGTCGACTTCCTGCCCAAGGTGAAGATCGAGATCGTGATCGGCGACGACCTGGTCGAGCGCGCGATCGACGCGATCCGCCGCGCCGCGCAAACCGGGCGCATCGGCGACGGCAAGATTTTCGTCTCCAATATCGAGGAGGCGATCCGCATCCGAACCGGCGAATCCGGGCTGGACGCTATCTGAGCCGGGTGCTATCCCGAATCTTGCGACACTCTGAAAGAAAAAAGGCTGCTTCGGCGGCCTGATTTCGTTTGTGCGGTTGCGCCAACTCGCCGAAAGCGAGAACGAATCTGCTCACCTGGAAACCGACCCGCAGAGCCAAAAGGGGTATGCATGAAGACCGCCAAAGACGTCCTGAAATCGATCAAGGACAACGACGTCAAGTACGTCGACCTGCGCTTCACCGATCCGCGCGGCAAGTGGCAGCACGTGACGTTCGACGTCAGCATGATCGATGAGGACATTTTCGCCGAAGGAACGATGTTCGACGGCTCCTCGATCGCCGGCTGGAAGGCGATCAACGAGTCCGACATGTGCCTGATGCCCGATCCGGTGACCGCGACGATCGATCCGTTCTTCGCCGAGACCACCATGGTCATCACCTGCGACGTGCTCGAGCCGACCACCGGCGAGCCCTACAACCGCGACCCCCGCGGCATCGCCAAGAAGGCCGAAGCCATGGTGAAGTCGATGGGCGTGGGCGACACCGTCTTCGTCGGCCCCGAGGCCGAGTTCTTCGTGTTCGACGACGTGCGCTTCTCCTCCGGTCCCTACAACACCGGTTTCAGGCTTGACTCCTCGGAGCTGCCGACCAACACCGACACCGAATATGAGGGCGGCAATCTCGGCCACCGTATCCGCACCAAGAGCGGCTACTTCCCTGTCCCGCCGCAGGACTCCGTGCAGGACATGCGCTCCGAGATGCTCGGCGCCATGGCCAAGATGGGCGTCAAGGTCGAGAAGCATCACCACGAGGTCGCATCAGCCCAGCACGAGCTCGGCATGAAGTTCGACACGCTGACGCTGATGGCCGACCATCTGCAGATCTACAAATACTGCATCCACCAGGTCGCGCACATCTACGGCAAGACCGCCACCTTCATGCCGAAGCCGGTCTTTGGCGACAATGGCTCGGGCATGCACGTGCACCAGTCGATCTGGAAGGACGGCAAGCCGGTGTTCGCCGGCAACAAATATGCCGACCTGTCGGAGACCTGCCTCCACTATATCGGCGGCATCATCAAGCACGCCAAGGCCATCAACGCCTTCACCAACCCGTCGACCAACTCCTACAAGCGTCTGGTCCCGGGCTATGAGGCGCCGGTGCTGCTCGCCTACTCTGCGCGCAACCGATCGGCCTCCTGCCGCATCCCCTACACCGCTTCGCCGAAGGCCAAGCGCGTCGAGGTGCGCTTTCCCGATCCGCTCGCCAATCCCTATCTCGGCTTCGCGGCGATGCTGATGGCCGGCCTCGACGGCATCAAGAACAAGATCGATCCGGGTCCGGCAATGGACAAGGATCTCTACGACCTGCCGAAGGAAGAGCTGAAGCAGATCCCGACGGTGTGCGGCTCGCTCCGCGAGGCGCTCGAAAGCCTCGACAAGGACCGCGGCTTCCTCAAGGCCGGCGGCGTGTTCGACGACGACTTCATCGACAGCTACATCGAGCTGAAAATGACGGAAGTCGAGCGCTTCGAAATGACACCGCACCCGGTCGAGTTCGACATGTACTATTCGGGCTGATCTGGCCCGACTGTATGCGATCAAGCAAAAAGGCGCTCCGCGAGGGGCGCCTTTTCGTTTGCGAACGTAGAAACTTGCCAGCTACGGGTTATCCCGTCGCGGAATGAGATGATCGAGCAGGCCTGCCGGCAGCGGGAAGACGATGGTTGACGACCGCTCGCCGGCGATGTCGTGCAGAGCCGCGAAATAGCGCAGCTGCATTGCCTGCGGCTCCTGCGCGAGGATCCGGCCAGCCTCCACAAGCTTCTCCGCGGCCTGCTGCTCGCCCATCGCGTTGATCACCTTGGCGCGCCGCAACCGTTCAGCCTCGGCCTGCTTGGCGATCGCGCGCACCATGTTTTCGTTGAGATCGACATCCTTGATCTCTATGCCGGTGACCTTGATGCCCCAGATGTCGGTCTGCTTGTCGAGTATCTCCTGGATATCGGCGTTCAACCGGTCGCGCTCGGCGAGCATCTCGTCGAGCTCATGCTTGCCAAGCACCGAACGCAGCGTGGTCTGGGCGAGCTGACTGGTCGCGGCCATGTAGTCGCCGACCTTGATGATGGCGCGCTCGGGGTCGACAATGCGGAAGTAGAGAACGGCATTGACCTTGACCGGGACGTTGTCGCGCGAAATCACGTCCTGGGGCGGCACGACCTGCACCATCACCCTGAGATCGAGCTTGACGAGTTGCTGCACGACCGGAATGAGGATGATCAGCCCCGGCCCCCTCACGCCGGTGAAGCGGCCGAGCGTGAAGATAACGCCGCGCTCGTATTCCCTGAGGATGCGAACGGCCTGGGTGAGAAACATGACAACGATTAGCGCAAGCACTGCGTAAATCGAATATTCAATCATCAGATTGGCCTCCCTTGCCGCTCGCAGGGTTCGGACGCCGGACCACTAGCGTCAAGCCGGCGATATTGGCGACCTCGACCCTCTCGCCGGGCTTGAAGCTGTCGGCGCCGCGCGCTTGCCAGCGCTCGCCATGCGTAAAGACATGTCCCTCGTTCTCGTTCCAGTCGAGGACCTCGGCGGCCAAGCCTCGCATGGCTTGCGCGCCAACCCTTGGCGGGCCGCGGCGGGCGCGCCGAAGCGCGCCAAGCACGACCAGAACGAGACCGGTGAGCATCGCCGCGACAACGGCGATGACCGACCATGACAGCCGGTAGCCCGGCGCTTCGACCCTGAGCAGCATGATGGCGCCCAGCACAAAGGCGGCGACGCCACCAAGTCCGATCACGACGGTCGGATTAAACGCTTCGATGGCAAGGAGCGCGATCCCGACCAGCATCAAGCCCAGTCCGGCATAATTGATCGGCAGCAGATTGAGGGCGTAGAGGCCGAGCAGCAGGCAGATCGTCCCGACTACCCCCGGAGCGACTGCACCGGGCGACATGAACTCGAAGATCAAGCCGTAGATGCCGACCATCAGGAGAATGAGCGAGACGTTCGGATCGGTGATGACCGCCAGGAATCGGGATATCCACCCGGGGTCGACGGCTTCGATGACCGCGTTCTGCGTTGCCAGGCGTTGCGTCGCGCCGCCCGCGACCTCGACGACGCGACCATCGATTTGCCTGAGCAGGTCAGCCGGATCGCGCGCGACGAGGTCGATGGCGTGCGCCTGCAACGCGCCGTCGGCGGACAGGGTGGCGGCTTCACGGACCGCCTTCTCGGCCCAATCGGCATTGCGGCCGCGCAGTTCGGCGAGGCTGCGGATAAAGGCAACGGCATCGTTCGTCACCTTCGCCGTCATCGGGTCCTTCGGCTCATCCTTCTTGTCCTTGCTGTCCTTGTCGGGTGCACCGCTCGGCAGGCCGGGAAGCGGTCCGCCAATCTGCACCGGCGTCGCGGCCCCAATATTGGTGCCTGGCGCCATCGCTGCTATATGTGCCGCATAAAGGATATACGTCCCGGCACTTGCCGCATGGGCGCCGGAGGGAGCGACGTAGCCGACGACGGGAACGGACGAGCCGAGCACATCCGCGATGATCTCGCGCATGCTGGAGTTGAGACCGCCGGGAGTGTTCATTGTCAGAAGCACGACCTCGGCGCGCCGTTCGCTCGCCTTGGCCAGTGCCTCCTTCACGTAGCTGGCCGACGCCGGCCCAATGGCTCCATCGATTGTGACGGTGAGTGCAAGACGGCGATTCTCCTCCGCCAGGCCGGGACGGAGACAGGACAGAAAAGCGACGATGCCGATCGTCGCAACGAGGGCCGCCTTCATGGTCTGCACGGCAAGGGCTCCCTTGCCGAAGATATGGCGTCCAGTTCCGGAACCTCAATGCCCGAATTAGGAATAAAGGGAATCATGAGCACCGTTGTGCGATGCGATTGATCTGGGCAACCAAAGGACTTTTGGTGCGAGCGCGTTGCCGACAGCGTTCACGACATCTGCTCAAGATCCGACTTGAGTGCGACCATGAAGCGGGCAGCTTCACCACCGGTCACGACGCGATGATCAAAGGTAAGCGACAGCGGCAGCGTGCGTCTCACAGCAGGCTGCCCCCGGTGCGGGACGACACCCGGCGAAATCCGTCCAGCACCGATGATGGCAGTCTGGGGCGGCACGACGATCAGATTTGCGAACCGGCCGCCGATCATCCCGAAGTTCGATAGGGTGATCGTCGCGCCACGCAGCTCTTCAGGCGGTATCGAGCGCGCGATGGCATCGGCCCGCAGCCGGTCAAGCCCCGTCCGCAAATCCGATACGCTGCGCTCCGCGACGTTGCGCAACACAGGAACAATCAGGCCGCCCTCGGTATCCACGGCAATGCCGAGATCGACACGCGCCATGAGACGCCGTTCTCCTGCGCTGGGATTGTACCAGGCATTAAGCGCGGGCTCCGCCGTGCAGGCGGCAGCAATGGCCCGCACCAGACGGATCGTCACGTCCTCGCCCGTCGGCCAATCGTCGATGTCGGCTTCATCGGTCACAGTGGCGGGAACAACTTGCGCATGGGCTGTTGCCATGCGCTGTGCCATGGCACGCCGCGTGCCTCGGAGCGGCTCGGCGCTGCCGGCTTGGGACACAATCTTCGCGGCCCGCTCGACATCGGCCCGCGTGACGGTGCCGCCGGGACCCGTGGGCTCCACGCTCTCAAGATCGACGTCGAGCTTGCGCGCGAGTGCCCGCACAGCCGGAAACACCTGCGGTCCGGTCAGGGGCTCGGCAGGCGTTCCTGGAGCGGGCCGACGTTCGCCGCTGCCGAGGTCGCCAACGATGGTGCCGGTGTCCTGTTCGGCGCCCTCGGCAAATTCGACGAGCGGCGCGCCGACCTTGACGATATCGCCCTTGGCGCCAAAGACGCGTGCGATGCGCCCGCTCGACGGAGATGGTATCTCAACCACCGCCTTGTCGGTCTCGACCGACACGAGCGGCTGATCAGTGACGACGTGATCGCCCTCGCCGACATACCAGCTCACGATCTCCGCCTCCTCGAGGCCTTCTCCAAGATCCGGCAATGTGAACTGGCGCATGGGCCCAAGTCCGTGAAAATCCGGTCCGTTGAAATCCGCTCCGTTGACATCTAGCTGAACTGGCAGACCTTGCGGGCGGCAGTCATGATGCGTTCGACCGACGGCATGTAATATTGCTCCAGTCGCGCCATCGGAACGATGGTGTCGTAGCCGGTGACGCGGGTCACAGGCGCGAGCAGCGAGGAGAGGCGGCGCTCAGCAATTGTAGCGGCGATCTCGGCACCAAATCCGCCGGTCCGTGCGGCCTCATGCACGATCACGCAACGGCCGGTCTTGGCGACCGAACCGAGCACGGTGTCTTCGTCGTAGGGCTTGAGCGTGGCAAGATCGATGACCTCCGCGGCGATGCCTTCGACGGAAAGTGCCTCCGCCGCAGCCATGGTTTCCTTCAGCATGGCCCCCCAGCTGATCAGCGTGAGATCGCGGCCTTCCCTCAAGACAAAGGCGGCATCCAACGGCAAGGCTTCGCCATTGTCCTCCACCTCGCCTTTGGCCGCACGGTACAGGCGCGTCGACTCGAGAAACACGACGGGATCGGGATCGCGGATAGCGGCGAGCAACAATCCATAGGCACGTTCCGGCGAGGAAGGCATGACGACGCGCAAGCCGGGAATATGGGCGAGCATTGCCTCGGTGCTTTCGGAATGATGCTCGGGCGCGCGGATGCCGGCACCGTGCGGCGTGCGCAGAACCATGGGACAGGTGAGCCGTCCCTGGGTCCGGTTGCGCAATCGGGATGCATGGTTCACGAGCTGATCCAGGCAGGGATAGATGAACCCCATGAACTGGATCTCGCCGACCGGTTTCAGTCCCTGCGCGGCCATGCCGACGCAGAGCCCAGAGATCAAGAGCTCGGCAAGCGGCGTATCGAGGACCCGCTCCGTCCCAAACCGTTTCTGCAAACCTGCGGTGGCGCGGAAGACGCCGCCGTTGACGCCAACATCCTCACCAAGCACGACCACGTCAGGATCATCCTCCATGGCGCGAGCGAGCGCCAAGTTGATGGCTTCGACCAACGTTGCCTCAGGCATCGTGCTCTCCCGCAAGTTCGCGGCGTTGCGCGGCATAGGCTGCCGGCAGATCGGCATAAAGGTGATCGAACATGGTTTCGGGACGGCGCGGCGCTGTCGCCAGATAGCGTTCGGCCGCCGCCTCGACGCGCGCATGGCATTCGGCGGCGAGCTGCTCCTCATCCGCCTTGCTCCACATCTTCTGCGCGACGAGATAAGCCCTCAGCCGCGCAATCGGCTCTTCCTTCCAGTGCGCCTGGACCTCCTCGGCGGGGCGATAGCGCGCAGCGTCATCGGATGTGGTGTGGTCGCCGAGCCGGTACGTGACCGCCTCGATGAACCGGGGTCCATTGCCGTCGCGGGCGGCGGCAATGGCCTCCTCGCTGGCGGCCCGGATCGCCACCACGTCACCGCCGTCGACCTGCTCACCGATAAAGCCTGCGGCGATCGCCTTCTGCGCCAGCGTTTCGCACGCGGTCTGCTGTCGCAACGGTACCGATATGGCCCATTGATTGTTGGCGACGACAAAGACGAGTGGTAATCTGTGCACGCCGGCAAAATTCATCGCCTCATAGACGTCGCCTTTCGAGGTGGCACCATCGCCGAACAAGCACACCGCGACACGCGGTTGCTTGCGCAGCTTGAGGGCGTAGGCGACACCGGCGGCATGCGGCGCCTGGGACCCGACCGGAACACAGAATGGGAAATCGTGAACCGGCCCTGAAAACCGGTTGCCGCGTTCGTCGCCGCCCCAGAACAGGAGGATCTCCTCCAGCTTGACGCCGCGCCAGAGCAGAGCCCCATTGTCGCGATACGACGGCAACAGCACGTCCTCCTTCCGCATCGCACTGGCGATCCCAACCGATACGGCCTCCTGGCCAAGCGAAACGGCGTAAGTCCCAAGCCTGCCTGTGCGCTGCAATGCAACAGCCTTCCGGTCAAACAGCCGCAGCAGTACCATCGACCGGTAAAGCTCAGTCAGCAGCTTGGAATCGGAGGCGAAAGAAGGAAGCGGTCGCTGGATCGAGCCATCTGGCGCGAGGTAATTGCGGTGGCGCACCTCGAAGCGCGCGATGACGGGGAGATCCTGGTTTACCCTTCGGCTGGCCACGCTCTCACTCCCGGAGCGATTGTGCCTTCTACAACTCATTCAGGTGGTGTTTGTGCCAGACGATGCAATACCGCCGAAGGACTACTCCGCAGGGCTCGCAGTCCTTGCTGCACCGCCGCTTGCGGCGATCGATTCGCACCATCACAGGTCGCGTCATTGAGAAGGATCAACGAATCGACGCCAGTTTTCTGATGGGGTCTTGGAAGGGTTAGCCCGCGCCACCTTGTGGCACGGCATGAACCATGAGCGGTTGGTCAATCCGAAACTATGTCGTCGCGCGCTGTCGCTCCGCCATCGCTTCGCCAAACGCCTCGAACAGCTTGCGGTTGATGGGATTGCGCTGCGGGTCGTATTCGGCGTGCCATTGCACACCGAGTGCGAAGGTCGAGGCTTCCGCGATCTGGATCGCCTCGATGGTGCCGTCCTCGGCGATGCCTTCGATCAGCACGCGCTTGCCGGGATCGAGGATGCCCTGCCCGTGCAGCGAATTGACCCGGATCTTCTCGCAGCCGAGCAGCGTTGCGAACGCACCGCCCGGCGTGAGGTCGACGTCGTGACGGTCGGCGAACACGACGGTCGGATCGGGATGGATCTCGCCATTCTCGAGTCTGGGCATGCGATGGTTCATGCGGCCCGGGATTTCGCGGATCTCCGGGTGCAGCGAGCCGCCGAAGGCGACGTTCATCTCCTGCAAGCCGCGACAGATGCCGAACAGCGGTATGCCGCGCGCGACGCAGGCGACCGAGAGCGCGAGCGCGACCTCGTCGCGATGGATGTCGTAAGGCTCGTGCTTCTCACAGGGGTCGACGTTGAAGCGGGTCGGGTGCACGTTGGCGCGCGCCCCGGTGAGCACGATGCCGTCGACGGTATCGAGCAGAGCGGCGATATCGGTGATGTCGGGCGAGCCCGCGAACATCACCGGCAAGCCGCCGGAGACCTCGGCCACGGCGCGCAAATTGCGCTCGCCGACCATCTGGACCTGAAATCGATTTTCGACGCGATGGGCGTTCCCGATCACGCCGACGACCGGCTTTCTCATCTCCCGTTCCGACCTCCCCGCCGAAGAAGATTCTCCCAAGATGCCCCTCTGAGGGAACAAATTCAACAGAAGGGATCGCGGGACGGCAATGCTATTTCGCGCAAATGCCCATCAGGTGACGGCCATGGCACTCCTTCAATGGGCCGGCGTTGGCTCTCAGGAGGTCGCGGACGCGTCAAGCCGGCGCGGCCGCAGCCTTTTGCTCCCTGGCGGGATTTCACGAATGAGTGGCCCTGCCGCGCCTTCCGAAAGGAAACGATGTGACCAATCCTGTTGATGAACGGTCCCGGACCCGCACCGACCTGGCCTGGGCCATTTCGGCTGGGGGCATCGGCGTCGTGCTGTTTACCGTCCTGCTGGCCTTCACCTGGTACTTTGCCGCCACCCTGCTCCTGATCTTCGCCGGGATGCTGCTGGGCCTCGGGCTCAACGCGCTGACCAACGCGCTCGGGCGACGCGTGCACCTGCCGCATCCGCTGCGGCTCGCGATCGTCTGCGCTGCACTGGTCCTGATGCTCGCGGGTGTGGCCCATCTCGGCGGCGCCACCATCGCCGAGCAGGCTTCACTGCTCAGCAACACCATCAAATCGCAGATTGCACACGTCAAATCCTTCCTCGACAATCGCGGCATCGACACCAGTTTCTTCGATCTCGGCAGCGCCGCGCCCGCCTCTTCCACCAGCGACACCGCCTCGGCGCCTGCCCCGAGCTCGAATGCACACGGCCCATTGCCGGGCGCAGGCGCGCTTGCCTCCAGCGGCGGGGCGATCGTGAGCCGGACCTTCAAGCTGCTGTTCGGGGCGATCAGCGCCGTCGGCAACATCTTCATCGTGCTGTTCCTCGGGCTGGCCTTCGCGGCGCAGCCCAGCGTCTATCACGACGGCCTGCTGGTTCTCGCACCGGCGAAATATCGCATCCGCACGACCCTTATCATCGACCGCATCGGCGAGACGCTGGAGCGTTGGCTGATCGCGCAGATCATCGTCATGCTGGCGGTCGGCGTGGTGACCTGGATCGGGCTTGCCATCATCGGCATTCCGGGCTCGTTCATCCTGGGAATCCAGGCCGGCCTGCTCGCCTTCATCCCGACCGTCGGCGCCATCATCGCCGGCGTGGTGGTGGTGCTGGCGAGCCTCGCCTCGGGCTGGATTCCCGCGTTATCGGCGCTGATCCTGTTCCTCGGCGTCCACGCGATGGAGAGCTACGTGCTGACGCCGCTACTCCAGCGCCAGGCGCTGGACATTCCGCCGGCCACGCTGTTCGCGTTCCAGATCCTGCTCGGCGTCGTCTTCGGAATCTGGGGCCTGGCGCTGGCGCTGCCCCTCGTCGCCATTGCCAAGGTCATGATCGACCATTTCAAGACGTATGAGACGCCGCCCCTCGCAGAGGTGGCCTGACCTCGCTCAGGTCGTCAGCACGGTCTCGGTGTGCTCGACCTCCGGGGGCGAGGCAAAATACTGACCGACGAGTCCGCGCCATTCCGTGAAATTCTCGGAGCTGCGGAAGTCGACGGTATGGTTCTCCAGCGTCGCCCATTTCACCATCAGCCGATAGCGCTGCGGCTTCTCGATCGATTTGTGCAGCTCAAACCCGTGAAAGCCCGTGGAGCGGCCGAAGGCGGCCTTGGCCTTGGCGACGGCGGCCTCAAAATCCTTCTCGCTGCCCGGCTTGACGTCGATTTGCGCGATCTCGGTGATCATCGGTTTCACCCTTTTGCTTGGTGACCGTATCTACCGCAGCCGGCACCAAAGAAAAAGGCGCCGAAACGGCGCCCTGCCCGGCCGAAAATGCGGCGCTCTCAGGCGAATAGCAGCACGGTGCCTGCAACGATGAGCGCGCAACCGAGAAACAGCGCGATCGGCCAATAGCTGCGGCTCGGCGTGTAACGTCCCTGGGCGCGGCGCTCGGCAATCAGGGCGGTCTCGTATTCGTCCGCTGTCGAGAACAGACAGGCAAAGCCGCCGCGCGTCGAGGCCGCGGCGGCTTCGAGCGACATCAGGGCGGCCTGCGGGTTCTGTCGACGGATCGATTCCATGACCGCAATGGTAGGAACCGAATGGTAAACAGAGGATTACCGCGAAGCCCTTTCGTCTCAGGCCGTCGCCGGCTGTGTCTTGGACTCTGGCTTCGCTGCACCGATCCGCGCGGCGCTCTGGCGGCGCCAGTTCTCCAGCGACAACGGCAGCTCCTCCGCGGCCTCGACACGATTACGGCCGCCGCGCTTGGCCTGGTAGAGCGCGGTGTCGGCCGAGGCCAGCAGCACCTCGAGCTCGGTGCCGGCGGGGCCGCCGGCCACACCGATGCTGACGGTGGTGTCGACCGGTCCTTCGTCGACCACGACGCCCGAGGTCTCGAACGCCTCGCGTACGCGCTCGGCGACCAGCACACCCTCCTCCAGCGCGCAGGGCAGCAGTGCGGCGAACTCCTCGCCGCCGATGCGGCCCGACAGGTCCGAGATGCGCAGATTATTGACGACCACGGTCGAGAACAGCTTCAGCATCTCGTCGCCGGCGGGATGGCCGAAGCGGTCGTTGATCGACTTGAAATGGTCGATGTCGAAGATCATCACGGTGACGGGCCGGCCGCCCTTGGCCTCGCGCTCGATCGTCCGCGCACAAGCTTCCGAGAAGCCACGGCGGTTGAGCATGCCAGTCAGCGGATCGGTCGACGCGGCAGTGCGGTGCGCGGTGACGGTGCGCTCGGACACCAGCATGAAGATCACGAACACGGTGCCGACGGCATAGAGCACGAGCTCGACCGCGAACACGGTGACCCAGACGCTGTGGGAGAAGCCGGCATCGTTCGGGCGCAGGAAGCTGCCGAGCAGGATCGGCAGCATCAGCACGCAGCCGTGCATCACCGGCACCACGAAGGCCGGCCAGCGCCGTTGCAGGCTCTTGCGCCGCTCGACCCAGAGCTCGCTCGCGGTCAGCGCCGCATAGACCGAGACGATGCCGGCGCCGATGATCATGCGCAGCATCGACGCGGTGGGATCGAGCAGTGTTACGGTCGCGACCCAGGCGAGTGCACCAAGCACGAGACCGGGCCAGTTCGGCTTGCGGCCGTGGAAGACGCGCGCCGCATTCCACACCATGCCGCAGGCGACGAAACCGACCGCGTTCAATGCGAGATAGAGGTGCGAGCCGAGCTTGTCGCCGGTCGCCGTCCACAGCGCGACGGAAGCTGCGCCGAGCAGATAAGCGGTGCCCCACCATTTCAGCGCGGGGCTGTTCTCCTGTCTGCCGAAAAACACCATCATGGCGCCGAGCAATGCGGCGACCATCGTGGCAACCAAATAGAGCGTCATGCTATCGAGCGACATCATGTCGGCCCCCTCTTGAACATAGCAGTTACGCGATCGGCACATCCGATTTGCGCGCCCTTCCAGATGCGACGCTATGTCCCGCGAGTTCCATTCAGGTTTTCACGCGGCCCCAAGTTTTCGGGAAACTCGTCTTCAATTTGCGTACAAACGAATGACAAAAAGGGCGCTGAAATCAGCGCCCTTTTGCTTCTCATTGAAGCCGCTTTCGCGGCGAATGTGACCGAAGCGATTAACGCTTCGAGAACTGGAAGGACCGGCGGGCCTTGGCCTTGCCGTACTTCTTGCGCTCGACCACGCGCGAGTCGCGGGTGAGGAAGCCGCCCTTCTTGAGCACGGTGCGCAGCTCGGGCTCGAAATAGGTGAGCGCCTTGGAGATGCCGTGACGAACAGCACCAGCCTGACCGGACAGGCCGCCGCCGGCGACGGTGCAGATCACATCATACTGGCCGGAACGGGCGGCCACGGAGAACGGCTGCTCGATCATCATGCGCAGCACGGGACGGGCGAAATAGACCTCGACCTCGCGCGAGTTGACGGTGACCTTGCCGGCGCCCGGCTTGATCCAGACCCGGGCGACCGCGTCCTTGCGCTTGCCGGTGGCGTAGGCGCGGTTGAATTTGTCGACCTTCTTCTCGTGCTTGGGCGCATCGGGCGCCGCCGCGGTCTTGAGCTGCGAGAGTTGGTCGAGCGACTGAATGGATTCGGCCATGATTATGCGGCCCTCGTGTTCTTGCGGTTCAACTTGGCGATGTCGATCTTCTCGGGCGTCTGGGCCTCGTGCGGATGATCAGCACCACCATAGACGCGGAGGTTGCCCATCTGGACGCGACCGAGCGGACCACGCGGGATCATGCGCTCGACGGCCTTCTCGAGCACGCGCTCGGGATGCTTGCCTTCAAGGATCTGGCGCGCGGTGCGCTCCTTGATGTGGCCGACATAGCCGGTGTGCTTGTAGTAGGTCTTCTGCTCGCGCTTGCGGCCGGTGAGGACTGCATGCTGGGCGTTGATGATGATGACGTTGTCGCCGCAGTCAACGTGCGGGGTGTAGGTCGGGAGATGCTTGCCGCGCAGACGCATGGCAACGATGGTGGCGAGACGGCCGACGACCAGACCCTTGGCGTCGATCAGCACCCACTTCTTCGTCACCTCGGCCGGCTTTGCCGAAAAGGTTTTCATGTCAGAGTTTCCGTGGACGGGGAATAGCGGCGCGAACACCGCACCGGACTGCGCGGGTTTCTAGAGAAGAGACGCGCAACGGTCAATGCCTGGACACGGAAATTATGCCAATAAAATCAGTGCCTTATAAATATGGTGCTATAATACCTGCAAAAAGATCAAACATTTGGAATGGAATAGGTCGATGTGACATGGGCGATCGGATCGGGCGAGGTCCCCGACAACAAGTTCACCTCCCCGACCGCCAGGCGCTTGCCGAGCTTCAGCAGCCGGGCCTCCGCCAGCACATCCTGCCCCGGCTGGCCCTTGCGCAGGAAATTGATGTTGAGATTGGTGGTCACCGCCAGCCCGATCGGCCCGATGGCCGACAGCAGCACCACGTACATGGCGAAATCCGCCAGAGCCATCAGCGTGGGGCCGGACACCGTTCCGCCCGGCCGCAGCATCCGTTCGCTGTAACGCTGGCGCAAAAGGCAGGTCTGGCCGTCCGCGCTCTCGATCATGATGTCGTCGCCGCTGAAGGCTTGGGGAAATTCGTCGCGGAGAAACTGCTCGAGCTCCGCCACGCTCATTTTCGCTAACGCCATGCCCCCTCACCCTCGCTTCACGTCGCTTGTTACATTAAGTTATCTGCGTCATCCAACTGCAATAACCCAAGCGGAATCTTCAATGTCCGTCCAGCCCGCCCGACCCCCCTCCCCGGAACCGCCGATCTTGCTGCGGGAGATCGTCGGCAGTGTCGCCGTGCTGACACTGAACCGCCCCGCCGCGCGCAACAGCCTGTCGGAGGCGATGATCGGCCAGCTGCATGCAAGCTTCAACGCGATTGCCGAGGACAAGCGCATTCGCGCCGCCGTCATCGCCGCCAACGGCCCGGCCTTTTCCGCCGGCCACGACATGAAGGAGCTGACCGCACGCCGCACCGATCCCGATCGCGGCCGCGCCTATTTCGCCGAGCTCATGAACGCCTGCAGCGCGATGATGCAGGCGATCGTGCACCTGCCGAAGCCGGTGGTCGCAGCAGTCCAGGGCATCGCGACCGCCGCCGGCTGCCAGCTCGTGGCGAGCTGCGATCTTGCGATCGCGTCGGAGGCGGCGAGCTTCGCCACACCCGGCGTCGACATCGGCCTGTTCTGCTCGACGCCGATGGTGGCACTATCGCGCAACGTGCCGCGCAAGCAGGCGATGGAGATGCTGCTCACCGGCGAGCCGGTCCCGGCCCAGCGCGCCCGTGAGATCGGCCTCGTCAACCGCGTGGTCGCAGCCGGCACCGAGCGCGACGTCGCGATCGCGCTGGCGCAGCAGGTCGCGCTGAAATCCGCCTACACCGTCAAGCTCGGCAAGGAGGCGTTCTACCGCCAGGCCGAGATGAGCCTTGCGGACGCCTATCGCTATGCGGCAGAGGTGATGACCGAGAACATGATGGCGCGCGACGCCGAGGAAGGCATCGGCGCCTTCATCGAGAAGCGCGCGCCAACATGGCGGGATGAGTGACAACAAGAAAAGACGCCAGATGAACCACGACGCCTATCCCGACAATTACATCCGCGCCATCCTCAACAGCGTGAAGTCGATTGCGATGGTCGGCGCCTCGCCGGTCAATGTGCGGCCGAGCTATTTCGCGTTCAAATATCTGGCGCAGCGCGGCTACGACATGATCCCGGTCAATCCCGGTCATGTCGGCAAGGACCTGCTTGGAAAGCCTTTCGTCGCCTCGCTGCGCGACATCGGAGGTCCCGTCGACATGATCGACATTTTTCGCAACTCCAGCCACATCATGCCTGTCGTCGACGAGGCCCTCACACTCGATCCGCTGCCGAAGGTGATCTGGATGCAGCTTGGCGCGCGTGACGATGCGGCGGCGGAAAAGGCCGAGGCCGCAGGCATCAAGGTCGTGATGAACCGCTGCCCAAAAATCGAATATGGCAGGCTGTCGTCGGAAATTTCCTGGATGGGCGTCAACTCGCGCACGCTCAGCTCCAAGCGCCCGCCTGCGCCGACGCAGGGCATGCGGCTGTCCCTCAATCGGATGAGTGTCGGGGGCGGCGAGACCGCGGCCTCGGATCGCGCCGCCAAAAACAAGACCGAACAAAACTGACGCAATAAATTTCCATTGCGCGAACGTGACAATGCGTAGCGCCGAGCTGTGAAGCGGCGGCTTGACGGCAGCCGTGACGCCGATCAGCATGCCGCGCGATTTCAGACCATAAGAACAGGACGCCCCCCAAATGAGCGATCGCCTTCCGGGATTTTCGACCCTCGCCGTGCATGCCGGTGCACAGCCCGATCCCACCACCGGTGCGCGCGCGACTCCGATTTATCAGACGACATCGTTCGTGTTCAACGACGCCGACCACGCGGCCTCGCTGTTCGGCCTGCAGGCGTTCGGCAACATCTATACCCGCATCGGCAATCCCACCAATGCTGTGCTGGAGGAGCGCGTGGCCGCGCTCGAGGGCGGCACCGCCGCGCTTGCGGTGGCCTCGGGCCATGCCGCGCAGGTCGTGGTGCTGCAGCAATTGCTCCAGCCCGGCGACGAATTCATCGCCGCGCGAAAACTCTATGGCGGCTCGATCAACCAGTTCTCGCATGCGTTCAAGAGTTTTGGCTGGAACGTTGTGTGGGCCGATCCCGATGACGTCGCAAGCTTCGAGCGCGCGGTGACGCCGCGCACGAAAGCGATCTTCATCGAGTCTATCGCCAATCCCGCCGGCAGCATCACCGATATCGAGGCGATCTCGACGGTGGCGCGCAAGGCGGGCGTGCCCTTGATCGTCGACAACACGCTGGCCTCGCCCTATCTGATCCGCCCGATCGACCACGGCGCCGACATCGTCGTGCACTCGCTGACGAAATTTCTCGGCGGCCACGGCAATTCGCTCGGCGGCATCATCGTCGATGCCGGCACCTTCGATTGGTCCACCGGCGGAAAATATCCGATGCTGTCGGAGCCGCGGCCGGAATATCACGGCATCCGTCTCCAAGAGACGTTTGGCAATTTCGCCTTTGCCATCGCCTGCCGCGTGCTCGGCCTGCGCGACCTCGGGCCCGCCCTGTCACCGTTCAATGCCTTCATGATCCTCACCGGCATCGAGACGCTGCCGCTGCGCATGCAGAAGCACTGCGACAACGCCAAGGCGGTCGCCGAATTCCTCGCCGGCCACTCCGCGGTGTCCGCGGTGAACTATGCCGGCTTGGCAACCGACAAGTACAACCAGCTCGCGCGCAAATATGCCCCGAAGGGTGCGGGCGCCGTGTTCACCTTCAGCCTGAAGGGTGGCTATGACGCCGGCGTCAATCTGGTGTCGAAACTGCAGCTGTTCTCGCATCTGGCCAATGTCGGCGACACCCGTTCGCTCGTCATCCACCCGGCCTCAACCACGCACAGCCAGCTCGACGACGCCGCCAAGATCAAGTCCGGCGCCGGCCCCGACGTGGTCCGGCTCTCGATCGGCATCGAGGACAAGGAAGACCTGATCGCAGACCTGGAGCAGGCGCTGAGCGCGTAGAGCCTCAACGCTGTCCATCCGCACCGGGATCTGGCGCTGCGCCATGCCGAAGGCTCCGCGCCAGCTTCCGTCGCTACGGTCGCTCAACGCCCCCACGACTCAACCGGGCATCATGATCACGACTGCACAAGGATGGCCATGAATATCGCCGTGCCGGATATCGGAACGCTTTTCCCAATTCCCTCGCAAACAAGCGCTCACGATAAAAGGTTCCTGTTGCAGACCATAGCTCTCACCAAGAGAGTGCTGGGATCGTTTTCTTACGTCGAGATCGGCTCTTATCTCGGCGGGAGCCTGACCCCGTTTCTGCTGGACCCCGCATGCAAGGCGGTGCTCTCAATTGATGAAAGAGGGCGGCAACAGCCAGACGAGAGGGGCGCCAAGTACGACTATTCCGGAATTACGCACCAGACCATGATTGATAATCTGGTGTCGCGTGGCGTTCCGACGTCCAAGCTGACAACGTTCGATGGCTCGGTAGATTCGGTCCAAGGGGCGGAAAACAGCTTCGATGTCGCCTTCATCGATGGCGAGCACACCGATATCGCCTGCTTCAGGGACTTCCTGTGGACGCTTCCGCTGGTGAAGAGCGATGCGGTCGTTCTCTTTCACGACAGCACGCTGGTCTACAAGGCTCTCCGCATGATCAGCCTGTACATGAAGAAGTCGGGACAAAAACATTTGATCGCGAAGAACAATGAATCTGACGTCACGGCCCTCTTCCTTGGAAGGTTCGCCGAGATCGATTTCGCCAGAGAGTTCGGTCAAGCCGCGAACTGGGATGAGTTTTTCGACAAGTCGGAAACGGAGGTCATCCAGCACGTTCTGAAGAACAGGGTGAGCATTCAATTCGACGCGGTCGTCACCCCGGTCAGGACGTTCCCTGCCTGATCAACGCAGCCCGTGAAAGCGCGCCCGCGTGCGACGGTTAACAGTCATTAACCATATCTGCCGCATACATGGACTTTGGATCGCGCCTTTGATTCGGAGCCGAAAATGCTGCGCTGGATGGTACCTGCCCTGGCAGCGATGCTGATGGTTTCAGCCGCTGTTGCCGCCGATCTGCCGGCGACGCCGAAGCGACGGGCCGCCGCTCCGCCGCAGGAACCGCCAAAGGTCTATGTCGAGACCGATCCGGATGCGCTGATCTCGCCGGCCTACGGTGTCGGCAGCTATATCCGCAACCTGCCGGGCACGCCGCTGCTGCCGGGCTCGCATACGCTGCCGGGTTACTACGGCCGCCCCTGGGACTACGACTATCAGGGCTCGTATTACGGCGGGAAGCAGGTCGATTATTTCTGGCGCCTGCCCTACTCGTGCGGCATCTACGGTTATTGCTGATCAGCCGGGATCAGCCGGCCTGGCCGACCGGCACCACGCGCGGCTGCATCTCGGCCGATCGCCGAGAAGCGAGCCGCTCCGCCTGCATCACCGCAAGCGTGAGCACCACGATCGCAACCGTCTGGTGCGAGAGAGCGAGATCGATCGGCACCTGGTTGAGCAGCGTAAGGATGCCGAGCACCGCCTGCACGCTCACGGCCGCGAACAACCAGAGCGCACCGCCCGCCGCCGAGCCGGCGCGTGAACGCACCGCGTCGAACGCGTGCAGCGCCGCCAGTGCGAACAGCAGATAAGCCGTCATGCGGTGCTCGAACTGCACCGTCAGCACATTGTCGAACATGTTGCGCCACCACGGCGTCTCGAACCACAGCCGCTCTGCAGACGGAATGAAGGCGCCATCGATCTGCGGCCAGGTGTTGTAGGCGCGTCCGGCGCGCAGGCCCGCGACCAGCGCACCGAAATAGATCTGGATGAAGGTCACGATCACCAGCACCGCGCTCGTGAACCGCAGCCGCGCGGGAACGGCAAGCTGCGGCCGATCGGCGAGCCGCCGCACCGTCCAGACGATGCCGGCGAAGATCAGCAGCGCCAGCGCCAGATGCGTCGCCAGCCGATATTGCGACACCTCGACCCGCTCGGACAGACCTGATGCCACCATCCACCAGCCGACCGCGCCCTGGAGGCCGCCGAGCCCGAACAGCAGCCACAGCCGCCGCTTCAATTCGCCGGAGAGACCGCCGCGCCACAGGAAGAACAGGAACGGCAGCAGATAGGCAACCCCGATGAAGCGGCCGAGCAGCCGGTGGCTCCATTCCCACCAGAAAATCTGCTTGAACTCGGAGAGCGACATCCCGGCGTTGAGCTCGCGATATTGCGGGATCTTCTTGTAGGCCTCGAACGCGTCGGTCCATTGTGTCTCCGACAGCGGCGGCACGCTGCCGGTGACGGGCTTCCACTCGACGATCGACAGGCCGGATTCCGTCAGCCGCGTCGCGCCGCCGACCAGCACCATCAGCGCGATCAGGGCGGCCACGGAGATCAGCCACCAGCGCACGGCGCGCGGGTTTTTCGGGGCGGAATTCGTCGTCATTTCAGGGGCAAGACCAAGCCTTGTATCTAAGCTACTTGAACTGGACTGCGTGCCCCTTATAGTCCCCCGCTCCCGCAGCGCAAGTTACGCGAAAGCCGCAATATTCCGCCATGACGATCCGCACCCGCAAGTTCCTCGGCGCCATCCTGCTCCTCGTGCTGGCCACCGTCTGGGCCCTGCTCGGCATGGCGGCGGCGCAGATGCCGTGGATCGCCGAGTCCGGCTGGCGACAGGCGATCTACTATGTGGTGGTCGGCATGGGCTGGGTGCTGCCGGCGATGCCGATCGTGAGCTGGATGCAGCGGCCCGATCGCGCCTAACCCCGCAAACGCGCTTGCGCGCTTGTCGGATTTGAAGGCTCTAACCATCGTTGAGTCGGCTCGCAACGCTGCCCGTCGGTTTCACCGGCGCAAACGCCACACCGGACACCAGCACGCGCATCATGCGCAGCGAGCGCATCCTCCCGTCCCAGAAAATCCGCGGCAGCGCACGCAGATTGGTGCGGCCTTCCGCATCTACGATTCCCGAAATGGTCGACACCGCGCTGGCAAAACCGGCCTCCTCCGCCATCACGACGTGGCTGCGCCGAAACGAGGCGCGATCGCCGAACGGAAACGCCAGATGCCGAATCTCGCGGCGGAAGGCCGCTTCCGCCACCGCCCTGCCCATCGTCATCTCGCGCAACGCGGCGACGTCCTTTATGTTGGCGAGAACGGGATAGTTCACGGTCGCGCTGCCGATCGTGACACTCGGGTCGGCAGCTAACTTGGCCAGATCCTCCCAGTCCATCGACGCCTCGCGCGAGAGTGCGGCAAGATCGATCCGGTAGCGCGTGCAGAGATCGGCGATCGCCACCGACAAATCTGCCGGCGGCAGCGAGCGCAGCCAGCTCTCGAGGAACGAAAACAGCGCCTGCTTCTCGGCATTATCAGTAACGGTAAAGCGCTGCTCCCTGTCGCCCATCATCAGGTTGATCCGGCTCTCGCGCGCGATCACCTGCTCGAGCCCGAGCCACCACGCCTCGCCGACGCCATCAGGAAAGGCGGTGGGAACGTAGAGCGTGAACGGCACGGCGTGGCGCGCCAGCACCGGATAGGCGAAGCTGATGAGGTCCTTGGCAGCACCGTCGAAGGTGAGCGCCACGAAGCGCCGCTTCTCCGGCAGCGTCACCGCGCGCCGGCAGACCTCGTCCATGCCGAGAAAATCATAATTCCAGCGCTTCAGCGCGCGAATAGCACGATCGAGAAATTGCGGCGTGATCTCGTTTTGGCGCAGTGGCTGGAACGCACCGCTCCGCCGCGGCCGCACGCGCTCGAAGCGCAAGATTGCGCCGGCGCCACGGCTGCGCAGCAGCGGCTGGCCGGTGAACCAGGCCAGCTCGAGCCGCAACCGCTCCAGCCATCTGTCGTCGGATGCCAATATCCCACCTTCGCGTTCGCCGGCGGCCCGTTCCCTCAGCTATTGTCATTACCCTTTGTTGACATTTATTTGCAAAGGTCGGCCACAGGCCGAACTACGCATTTTTCGTTTTCTCGACAGGTTTCGCGGATGACCATGGCTGCGGCGATGCAAAGCCGGACGGCAGAATCGCCAGCGCGGTCGAAAGCGAGCCGTATCGCGCATGTCGACCTCATCAGCGATATTGCAGAGGCTGAGGCGGTCTGGCGCGCCCTCGAGGAGCCCGGTCATCTCTTCACGCCCTATCAGCGGTTCGATCTCCTGGGCTCGTGGCAACGATCGGTCGGGGAACGCGAAGGCGCCCGTCCCTTCGTCGTGATCGCCCGCGACGCCGGGCAGACACCGCTCGCGCTGCTCCCCCTCGCGCTGCGCCAGGGCCACGGTGTGCGCACGGCCTGCTTCATGGGCGGCAAGCACACGACCTTCAACATGGCGCTGTGGAACGCTGAGTTCGCAGCACAGGCTGTCACCGCCGATCTCGACGTACTGTTCGCGCCTTTGCATGACCAGGTCGACGTGCTCGCGCTGAGACAGCAGCCGAAGCGCTGGCACGACCAGCAAAACCCGTTTGCCATGCTGCCGCAGCAGAGCGCGATCAATGGCTGCCCGCTGCTGGCGATGGAGCCGGGCGGCCCGCCGGCATCCCGGATCAGCAACTCCTTCCGCCGCCGGCTGAAGAGCAAGGAGAAGAAACTACAGGCGCTCGCCGGCTATCGCTACCACCTTGCGACGACGGACGCGGACGTCACCCGCCTGCTCGACTGGTTCTTCCGGCTCAAGCCGGTACGGATGGCCGAGCAGAAGCTGCCGAACGTCTTTGCCGAGCCGGGCGTCGAACAGTTCATCCGCAGCGCCTGCCTCGCGCCGCGCGGCGAAGGCCGTGTCATCGACATCCATGCGCTCGAATGCGACGACGAGGTGATCGCGATCTTCGCCGGCGTCGCCGACGGCCAGCGCTTCTCGATGATGTTCAACACCTACACGATGTCGGAGCACGCCCGCTACAGCCCGGGTCTGATCCTGATGCGCTACATCATCGACCGCTACGCCGAGCGCGGCTATCGCTCGCTCGACCTCGGTATCGGCACGGACGAGTACAAGCGCATGTTCTGCAAGGACGACGAGGACATTTTTGACAGCTTCGTGCCCTTGACCTCGCGCGGCAAGCTCGCGGCGATGGCGATGTCCTCACTCAACCACGGTAAGCGCCTGGTCAAGCAGAACCAGATGCTGTTCGACCTGGCGCGACGGCTGCGGCAAGCGTTCGGTTAAGCACCGAGGCGCTCCCTCTCCTTACGCCGCCACCACGCGCGGTCCTTCCATCCCTTCCGACGGCTGCACCGGCCGGCTCAGCATCGTCACTTCGCTGAAGCCGACGGCCTTGAGCTGCTCGCACATCAGCACGCGTGCATCCGCCTCCATCGAGACATCGGGCACCACGACGGCGCGAGCATTCGCCGTCAGCAGCTCTGCAGGCAAGTCTTCGGCACTGCCGGCGTCAACGAGCACGTGGTCGTAGGCGCGCAGCAGGGCATCGATCGCGAGCGTCACCCGCGGCGACTGAAGCAGGCTGCGATCGAAGCCGGGACGGCCAGCCATGACCAGGTGCAGCCGCGAGAGCTTGTCGCGCGTGATGACCTGCGCAAACGAGACCTGCCCTTGCATCAATTCCGCAAGACCGGGCGCCGTCGGATCGACCGACACCGCAGCAATCGTCGGCGAGGACGCGGCGAGATCGACCACGACGACGCGCGCGCTGCGTGCGAGATGGCGGGCGAGCGTCAGGGTCGACAGCGTGATGGCATCGCCCGAGGCGGTGCCGAGCACGGTGATCTTCTTCGCACCCGCCCCTGCAGCAATCAGGCTTTCGGCCAGTTGCCCGATCTCTGCAAACTCGCTGACATCGGCATTGGCCGTCATCGTTGGCTGAAGCGGGGCCGGCTCGATCTCGACCGCATCGACAACCGGCGCATCGACGACCGGCTCCTGGCGAGCCACAGACCGCGGGAGCGCAGCAAGGGCGCGCGGCGCGGTCTGGCGCAGAAGCTCACCGGTGACCACGAGACCTGACGAGAGCAGCAGTGTCGCCAGCGTCGCGATCAGCACGATCGGCAGCTTCTTCGGATAGGCGGGCGTGTTTGAGACGATGGCGCGCGAGATGATGCGGCCTTCCGCCGGCGCGGAATCGATGCTCTCGCGAGTGCTGGCCTCGCGGTATTTTCCAAGATAGGTCTCGAGCAGGTCGCGTTGCGCCTTGGCTTCACGCTCGAGCGCACGCAGCTGAACATCCTGACCGTTGGTCGAGGTCGCCTGCTTCTTGAGCTGCTCGAGGCTCGCGGTCAGGCCGTCGACCCGGCCGCCGGCGATCCGCGCGTCGCTTTCGAGCGAGCGCGAGATCTTGGCCGCCTCGTCACGGATCTGATTGTCGAGGTCGCCGAGCTGCGCCTTCAATTCCTTGATCCGCGGGTGATTGCCTAGCAGCGTAGACGACTGTTCGGCGAGCTGAGCACGCAGCGTCACCCGCTGCTCCGACAACCGCCGCATCAGCTCGGAGTTCACCACCTCGGAGGCCTCGATCGGCTTGCCGCTCTGCAGCATCTCCTTGATCAGCCGAGCCCTGGACTCTGCGTCAGCCCTCATCGAGCGTGCATTGTTGAGCTGGGTGTTGACCTCGCCCATCTGCTGGTTCGACAGCGTGGTGTTGTTGGTGCCGACGAACAGCGACGATTTGGAGCGGAAGTCCTCGACCTTGGCTTCGGCGTCGGAGACCTTCTTGCGCAGGTTCTCGATCTCGCCCGAAAGCCACTGGCTGGCGTTGCGGGCCTGATCCTGGCGCGCATTTTGCTGGAGCACGAGATAGCCATCCGCGATCGAATTGGCGACGCGCACCGCCAGCTCGGGATCCTGCGACTGGAATTCGACCACGATGACGCGCGACTTGTCGACGGAGTAGGCCTGGAGGCGATCGTAATAGGCGTCGAGCACGCGCTCTTCCGGCGTCATCGAGAATGGATCGCGGCCGATCCCGACCAGCGCCGCGAGCGACTTCAGCGGAGAGACGCCTTGCAGCACCGGGTCGAACTCGGGGCGCTCCGCAAGCTTGTTCTTCTTGATGATCTCACGCGCGAGGTCGCGCGACAGCACGAGCTGCACCTGGCTGGTGACGGCCTCGGGGTCGAGCGCCTGCCGCTCCTCGGTGCTGCGGTCGCTGCTCGGGCGCAGGAACACGTTCTCGCGGCCGTCGATCAGGATGCGCGACTCGGATTTGTAGCGCGGCGTGATGAGATTGACGATCGCGACGGAGGCGACGAGAGCCAGCATCGTCGGCACGATGATCCAGCCGCGCTTGCGCGCAAGCGCGGCGCCAAGCGCGTGCAGATCGATGTCACCAGATTCGGCTGATGCCGGCTGCGCAACGGCCGGCGCGGGCCGAGCTTCAACTCTGGGCTTGGTCTCAGGCTTGGCTTCATGCTTGGCCTTCGAAACGGCCCGCTCGATGACGGCCTTGTCCTTGCCGGCACGCCAGAACGCTAAACGCATCGAACACTCCCGCAGGGCAACGCCACACATGTACCTCAATGGGGCCGATTACACTCCATTAAGGTTGCCGCTGGGTTAATCGCCACGTCTCGCGAGCAACGCACGCGCGCTCGTCACCGTTTGTTAACCACGAGGCCCCTTAATCCATCTCGATATTTCGAGAACATTGTTCGGCATTCGCCGTCGAGCGCTGGCTTTGATCATGCCCCCCTCTCCCGACCAGCCGCTTCGCATCCTTCACGCCGTACGTGCGCCCGTCGGCGGTATCTTCCGGCACATCCTCGACCTCGCCAACGGCCAGGTCGATCGCGGTCATCTTGTCGGGATTCTCGCCGACGGCCTGACCGGCGGCGAACGTGCGGACAAGGCGCTGGCCGAACTCGCGCCGCGGCTGAAGCTCGGCGTGCACCGGCTGGCGATCCGCCGCGAACCTTCGCCGGAGGATTTCCTGGTGTGGCTGCGCATGCGCCGCCTGATCGCCACGCTCAAGCCGGACGTCCTGCACGGCCACGGTGCCAAGGCCGGCGCCTTCGTGCGCATGCGGCGCCGCGCGGACGACACCATCCGCATCTACACCCCGCATGGCGGCTCGCTGCACTATCCGCTCAATACCCTGAAGGGCGAGTTCTACGCGCGGCTCGAGCGTACGCTGATGGATGCGACGGATTTGTTCCTGTTCGAAAGCGCCTTTGCCCGCGACACCTACCAGCGCATCGTCGGCACGCCCAAGGGCGTCGTGCATTGCGTCTTCAACGGCGTGACGCCAGAGGAGTTCGAGCCCGTCGTTATCGCCGACGATGCCACCGACCTCGCCTATGTCGGCGAATTCAGGCACATCAAGGGCGCCGACCTCCTGGTCGACGCAGTGGCGCGGCTGCACGAGAACGGCAAAAGGGTCACGCTGACGCTCGGCGGCGACGGCGAGGAGACGGCGACGTTGAAAGCGCAGGTCGGGCGGCTCGGCCTGGCGGACGCGATCCGCTTCACCGGCCACGTCAAGGCGCGCTACGGCTTTTCCAAGGGGCGCCTGTTGGTCGTTCCCTCGCGCGGCGATTCCATGCCTTATGTCGTGATCGAGGCGGGCGCGGCCGGCGTCCCCATGATCGCAGCGCGCGTCGGCGGCATCCCCGAGATCTTCGGGCCGGAGAGCCCGGCCCTGTTCGCGACGAGCAACGCCGAAGCCATGGCCGAGGCGATCGCGACCGCGCTCGATAATCCGCAGGGAACCGCCCAACGCGCAGTGTCGCTCCGCGAGCGGATCTCGACGCATTTCTCCCAGCAGGCGATGGTTGACGGCGTGATCGCAGGTTACCGCGACGCATTTGCAAATCATTAACCATCATTAAGGCCGCTTTAGAGAATCTTCCGATTTGTCCGATAATCGAGGTGCCAGGGGATGCTTGCCCGGGGATGCAAAGCCGCGCCCGCGGGTCGTTGGAATGGACGTGGACGCCCGTGGAACCGCTCAACGCACGCTCGATGCTCGATGCCGCGACCAGCGCCGCGGCCAAGCCGGCTGACCAGCCGTTTGTCGAGCGACGCCGCCGCCTGACGCCGGCCGCACTCGACGTCGTGAACCAGAAGGTCGCACGCGCCTATTCGCCGATCGTGATCACCGGCTTTGCGCGCGCCATCGATTTCGCGCTGCTGAGCGTGATCGGCATCGCCGTGTATGTCGCATACGTCATGCCGCTCGTCGGCTTCAGCTGGGTCTATCCCGCAGAGATCATAGCCGTCGCGCTCGCCGCCGTGGTCTGCTTCCAGGCCGCCGACATCTATCAGGTGCAGCTGTTCCGCGGCCAGCTTCGACAGATGACGCGGATGATCTCGTCCTGGTCGTTCGTCTTCCTGCTGTTCATCGGTATCTCCTTTTTCGCCAAGTTCGGCAGCGACATGTCGCGGCTGTGGCTTGCCGCGTTCTACTTCCTCGGCCTTGCGGCGCTGGTTGCCGAACGCCTGGCGCTGCGTTCGCTGGTGCGCAGCTGGGCGCGCCAGGGCCGGCTCGATCGCCGCACCATCATCGTCGGCTCCGACAGCAACGGCGAGCAGCTGGTCGAGGCGCTGAAGGCGCAAGAGGATTCCGACATCCACGTGCTCGGCGTGTTCGACGACCGCAACGACAGCCGCGCGCTCGATACCTGCGCCGGCGCGCACAAGCTCGGCAAGGTCGACGACATCGTCGAATTCGCCCGCCGTACCCGGGTCGATCTGGTGCTGTTCGCGCTGCCGATCTCCGCCGAGACGCGCATCCTGGAGATGCTGAAGAAGCTCTGGGTGTTGCCGGTCGACATCCGCCTCTCCGCGCACACCAACAAGCTGCGCTTCCGACCCCGCTCCTATTCCTATCTCGGCGAGGTGCCGACGCTCGACGTGTTCGAGGCGCCGATCACCGACTGGGATCTGGTGATGAAGTGGCTGTTCGACCGCATCGTCGGCAGCCTCGCGCTGCTCGCCGCACTTCCCGTGATGGCGCTGGTGGCGTTGGCCGTGAGGCTCGATAGCCCCGGCCCGGTCCTGTTCCGCCAGAAGCGGTTCGGCTTCAACAACGAGCGCATCGACGTCTACAAGTTCCGCTCGATGTATCACCACCAGGCCGACCCGACCGCATCGAAGGTCGTGACCAAGAACGACCCGCGCGTCACCCGCGTCGGCCGCTTCATTCGCAAGACCAGCCTCGACGAGCTGCCGCAGCTCTTCAACGTGGTGTTCTCCGGCAATCTCTCCCTGGTCGGCCCGCGTCCGCATGCGGTACAGGGCAAGCTGCAGAGCCGCCTGTTCGACGAAGCCGTCGACGGCTATTTCGCCCGCCATCGCGTCAAGCCCGGCATCACCGGCTGGGCCCAGATCAATGGCTGGCGCGGCGAGATCGACAACGAAGAGAAGATCCAGAAGCGCGTCGAGTTCGACCTCTATTACATCGAGAACTGGTCGGTGCTGTTCGACCTCGTCATTCTCCTGAAGACGCCGCTCTCGCTGCTGACCAAGAACGAGAACGCGTATTGAGTTGTGGTCCCCCAGCCCCACTGTCGTCGCCCGGCTTGACCGGGCGATCCAGTAATCGCCGGCAGCGGAAACTGCCACGAACAGCTCGGAGTACTGGATGCCCCGCCCCAGTGCGCAAGTGCGCACAAGGCGGGGCATGACGACGGAAGTATTGTGTTTCCAGTAGCGTGAGCGTGTGATGGTGTATGCGGCAACAGCCGGGGAAATGAATGCAGCGGTTCGCGCTGCGCCCGGCGTGCTGGCCCTGCAGCGCGCGCTGGTGTGGCTGGTCGGCGCGTCCGGCGCGATCGTCTTCATAGAGCCGAGCCCCTACGAGATCGCGACGCTGCTCGCCACCGTCGCCTTCTTCGCCACCGGCCTGCGGCTCAAGCTCGTGCTGATGCCGCTGGTGCTGGCTCTGGTCCTGCTCAATGTCGGCTACACCATCAGCGCGATCCCGCTGCTCGACCAGTCCGAGGTCGCAAGCTGGATCGCGACCTCGTGGTACATGGCGGTGACCGTGGTGTTCTTCGCCATGGTGACCTCCGAGGACACGGCGGCGCGCCTGGACATGCTGCGCCGCGGCCTCGTGGTCGGCGCGATGATCGCATCGCTTTCGGCGATCGCCGGCTACTTCAACCTCGTTCCGGGCGGCCACGATCTCCTGACGCTGTACGAGCGCGCACGCGGCACCTTCAAGGACCCGAACGTGCTCGGCGCCTTCCTGATCCTGCCGGCTCTGTTCGCGCTCCAGAGCGTGGTCTCGGACAAGCTGGCCAAGGCCTTCCGCAACGTCATCGCCTTCGGCATCATGTCGCTGGCGATCCTGCTCGCCTTCTCCCGCGCCGCCTGGGGCGGGCTGGTCCTGACCTCGGCCTTCATGCTGGCGCTGATGGTGCTGACCAGCCGCACCAATGCGCAGCGCTCGCGCATCATCATCATGGCCATTGTCGCCGTGGTGCTGGGCCTTGCGCTGGTTGCGGTGCTGCTGTCGTTCGATTCCATTGCCGAGATGTTCAAGCAGCGCGCGAGCTTCGACCAGAGCTATGACGAAGGCCGCTTCGGCCGATTCGGCCGGCACATTCTCGGCGCGGAGATGGCGCTCGACCTGCCGTTCGGCATCGGTCCCTTACAATTCCACCGGTTCTTTCCCGAGGACACCCACAATTCCTATCTGAACGCCTTCATGTCCGGCGGCTGGCTCTCCGGCGTGTGCTATCCCGCGCTGGTCTTCACCACCGTCATCACGGGCCTCCGCCAGGTCTTCGTCCGCGTGCCCTGGCAGCGCGCTTATCTCGCGGTGTTCGCGGCCTTCGTCGGCACCGTCGGCGAAAGTTTCGTGATCGACACCGACCACTGGCGGCACTTCTGGATGATGCTCGGCGCGATGTGGGGCATGATCGCGGCCGCACAGGCCTACAAGATCAAGTCTGGCGAGGATGCTTCTTCAGCTTGAGCGCGGGCCGCTTCTCCGGCGGCGTGTCGAGCAGGCCCTTCAGTGCAGCGGTCGCCGCAAGCACGCCCTTGTAGCCCTCGTTGGCGAAACGCAGCAGCAGGCGCAGTTCCTCGTCGGAATAGGCGTTCCAGACCTTCTCCATCGCCTGTTGCATCGGCACATAGAGCTCGCCGATCTTCATGGCGGTCTCCGGCACGACGGCGATGTAAACCTTACGGCGATCGGCCTCGTCCCGCTCGCGGCGCACGAGGCCTGCCTTCTCGAGCCGGTCGACTACGCCGGTGATGGCGCCGGTCGTGAGCCCCGTGACCTCGGCAAGCCGACCCGCGGTCACGCGTCCCTCGAGATAGAGGATGTCCATGCATTCGAGGTCGGAATTGGCAATTCCGGCCACGTTCGCAACGGCTTGCCCATAGAGCACGCCCTGCGCGGACGACCGCCGCATCGCCTCTTCCAATTCTCCCAGTAGTGCCGTGCGCGCCTTCGCCCTTGACAAGGCTCACCTCATCTCTTAGTCGATATATATCTTAGCCACTAAGAGATTTAGTGACCGTAATTTTTCCTAGCATCACGGAAACGTCGGGAGCAAGCCAATGCCTCATCGTCCCCGCAAGGCCCTGATCATCGGCGCCGGCATCGCCGGGCCCGTAGCCGCGATCCTGCTGCGCCGCGCCGGCATCGAATCCGCGATCTACGAGGCCTGGCCCTACTCAAAGGGCATTGGTGGCGGTCTCCAGATCGCGCCGAATGGCATGCAAATCATGGACGAGATCGGGCTCGCTGGCGAATTGATCAGCCGCGGTTCGATCGCAGAGTCCTTTGACTTCTATTCGCAAGAAGGCCGAAGGCTCGGCTCGATCAACCGCGACATGGCTCGGCGCTTCGGCCAGCCGGCGGTCAATGTCTGCCGCGCCACGCTGAACGAGATGCTGATCGACAAGGCCTGGTGCGCCTGTGTCTCGCTCTATTTCGACAAGCGCCTGATCAAGATCGAGGATCGCGGCGACCAGCCGATCATCGCCTATTTCGCCGACGGCACCACTGCCGAGGGCGACCTCCTGATCGGCGCCGATGGCGTGCATTCGATCACGCGGCGTCAGGTGGTGCCGGACGGGCCAACGCCGTTCAACACCGGCCTGATCGGGTTCGGCGGCTTCGTGCCCCATGCCGTGCTCGACGGCCGCGCGATCGGCCGGCATGTCGAGACCACCTTCGGGCAGAGCGGCTTCTTCGGCTACGGCTATTGCAGCCCGGATCCGAGCGACGGCGTGATGTGGTGGAGCACGCAGCCGGCGCACGGCATGGATGCCGCGATGTTCCGTGCGCTCGACGCGGCGACGCTGAAGCAGCATCTGCGCGGCTTCCATCACGGCTGGCACGATCCGATCCCCGCCATCATCGAGGCAGCCGAGAACATCGTGGTCACCGACACGCTCGACGTCGCAACCTTGCCGACCTGGTCACGCAAGCGCTCGCTGCTGATCGGCGATGCCGCGCATGCAACCAGCCCCCATGCCGGCCAGGGCGCTTCGCTCGCGCTGGAAGATGCGATGCGGCTCGCCCGTCTGATGCAGGAGGGTCAGGAGCTAACCGCCACCTTTCAGGCCTTCGAAGCCGAGCGGCGCCCCCGCGCGGAAAAGATCGTTGTTCTGGCGCGCCGCAACGGCAACAGCAAGCGCGAATTCAGCGCCACCGGCGCTTGGATGAGAAATCAGATGATGAAATGGCTGTTGCCGTTGGGATCGAAGAGCATGGAGTTCATGTACGCGTACGACGCGCGGGCGGTTTAGGAGTCCTCCTCCCTCTCCCCGTTCTTACGGGGAGAGGGTCGGGGTGAGGGGCTGCCTCCGCGAAAACGGTGAAAGTTGCACTCGCGGAGACTCCCCCTCACCCGCCGCGCGTTCCGCGCGTCGGCCTCTCCCCGCAAGCGGGGCGAGGCGAAGAAGGCACCTACTTCTCCACCGCGAACGTCAGCCCCGCATGCTCCCGCAAGCGCTTGATCAGCTTGTGCTGCATCGCTGCGCCTGGGGTCCAGAGCCCGGCCGGAACATCCGGCGTGTCGCGCAGCAGGCAGATCGCACATTCGGAAACCATCTTCGCCGTTGAGGCATAGCCCGGATCGAGATCGCCCTTCACGGCCGCGCGGACCTGACGGCCGTCGGGCGCAATCGCGACATAAAGCAGGTCGTAATGGCCGTTGTCGCGCTCTTCCTTCGACGGTCCCTCACCGGGCTTGAGCGCCTCGGGGCCGGTCTTTTCGCTGTTGGCGGCCATGACGCGCCTGGCGTTGACCTGTCCTTCGTCCCCCGCTCCCGTCAGCACCATCTCGTCGTAGACGAAATCCCTGCCATACGGGAATCCCATCAGCATGTTGGAGCGATGGACGTTGCGCGTGTTGAGCGTCGCCATCGCGAACGGGGCGGACCAGGATTGCAGGTCCTCCTCGAAAACCGGCTTGTTGCCACGCGGCTGCTTGGGTCCTTCGAAGCCGGGCGTCAATGCAAACGGGTCCTTGAGGATCGAGACCAGGCTGAGGTCCTGCGCAACCGCCTCGAAGGTGACCCTCGCGCTCGCCGAGGTGCCGCCGGAGAACTTCCAGCTGAGGTCGCGGACGCGCCCTTTGACGCGCGGCGCCGGCGCTCCGAACACGCGCCTGGCTTCCTCTTGCACGAAGAACGTACCGAGCTCAAAGGGGATTGAGTCGAAGCCGCAGGAGAATATGACGCGCGCGCCACTCGTCCTGGCGGCCGCTTCATGCCTGTCGATCATCTGCTTCAGCCAGATCGGCTCGCCGCAGAGATCCATGTAGTCGGTACCCGACGCAACGCAGGCGGCAAGCAGGTCGGACCCATAAAGCTGGTACGGACCGACCGTGGTGACGACCAGCTTCGCCTGACCGACCATCGCCCGCAGCGACGCAGGATCGGCGGCATCCGCAACGATGAGCGGTGTGTCCGCGGGTGCGCCGATCGCGTCGCGAACGGATTCGAGCTTGTCTCTGCTGCGCCCCGCCATCGCCCATGCCGGCGCCCCCTCACCGAGGTAGTGCGTGGCGAGATATTCGGCGACGAGCTGGCCGGTATATCCCGTTGCGCCATAGACGACGATGTCGAACTTCGCGGACACGGATCACGCCTCCTTGGGGATCGCAGACCCTATGCTTCCACTGCGAACGTCAGCCCCGCATTGTCCCGCAGCCGCTTGATCAGCTTGTCCTGCATCGCTGCGCCCGGGGTCCAGAAGCCGGCGGCGACATCGGTCACGTCGCGCAGCATGCAGATGGCGCATTCGGAGATCATCTTCGAGGTCGAGCCGTAGCCGGGATCGCGGTCGCCGGTGACACCGGCGCGGACCATGCGGCCGTCGGGCGCGATCGCGACATAAAGCAGATTGAAGAGCCCGTTCTCGCGCTCTTCCTTCGACGGTCCCTCACCCGGCTTCGGCGCGCTCGGGCCAGTCTTCTCGGCGTTGGCCGCCATCACGCGCTTGGCGTTGGCCTCGCCCTTCTCGCCGGGACCTGTCAGAACCATCTCGTCGTAGACGAAGTCCTGACCGTAGGGAAAGCCCATCAGCATGTTGGAGCGATGGACGTTGCGGGTGTTGATCAGCGCCATCATGAACGGCGCGGCCCAGGATTGCAGATCCTCCTCGAGCAGCGACCTGTTGCCCTTCGGCTGCTTCGGACCGGAGAAGCCCGGCGTCAGCGCGAACGGGTCGTTCAGGATTGCAATGAGGCTGATGTCCTTGGCGACCGCATCGAAGGTCGCCTTGGCGCTCGCCGCGGTGCCGCCCGACAGCGTGCCGCGCATGTCGCGCACGCGGCCTTTTACACGCGACGCCGGTGCACCGAACACGCGTTTGGCCTCTTCCTGCACGAAGAACGTACCGAGCTCGAACGGCACGGAGTCGAAGCCGCAGGAAAATACGATGCGCGCGCCGCTTTCCTTTGCAGCCGCCTCATACTTGTCGATCATCTGCCGCATCCAGATCGGCTCACCGCAGAGATCGAAATAATCCGTGCCGGTGGCGACGCAGGCCGCGAGCAGTTCCTCGCCGTAGAGCTGATACGGACCGACCGTCGTGATCACCGACATCGTCTGCTCTGCCATCGCCTTCAGCGAGGCGGCATCCGATGCATCCGCGACAATGAGCTGCGTATTGCCAGGCGCGCCGATCGCATCGCGCACCGATTTCAGCTTCCCAAGGCTGCGCCCCGCCATCGCCCATTTGAGTGTCTTGTCGCTCTTATAATGCCGAGTCAGATATTCAGCGACGAGCTGACCGGTGAAACCGGTCGCACCGTAGACGACGATGTCGAATTTCGCAGAGCTCATGGTCGACCTTTATTTCTTGGCGTAACTCACGCCCATGCCGGCGCGGACGTCGCTTTGAATCCCATAGGGCGGAATCGGATAGCGCAGGCCGTTCCTGGCCAGCGCCTTCATGCCCTCGATCGCCTTGGCGAGATGCGCAGGCTTCAAGGCCATCAGCATCTCCTCGTCCGGCACGCCGCCATAGCGCCGTTCGGCATAGCATGGCAAGGACAGGCTGGGCTCGCCGCTCTTGAGCGCCCGCCCCCAGGAATCCGCACAAGCGGTCTCGCCGACCACACCCCATTCGAACTTCTTGTAGCCGGTATATTGCAGCCCGTTGATCAGGATGATCATCTGCCCGGGCGTCGCGTAAACGAGGCAGATGTCGGGCGGATCGAGCCGCCCGCTCGCAAGCGGACTGACCGCGAGCGCCTGATATTGCCCGAACGGAACCACGTCCAGTGCCTCCTGGCGCTTGCGCGCATCCTCCGCGGTGCCGTGCCAGACGCCGACATAATTTTCGCCGGCAAGCCATTTCTCGTCCTGCGGGCTGAGCCCGATCACAGCGCGGCACTGCGCGCCGACGAGATCGTCGCCGGTAATGCCGACGGTCCACCCCAGGCGCGAGGCCATGCTGACGATCTGGTCGGTGGTGTGGACCGCATTCGGCCGCCTGATCTTCGGGATCGCCTCCATGTCCGCGGCATGCGCGAACAGCTTCATGCCGATCACCGTTGTCTTCAGCCGCAGCAGGCTGTTGAGATCGGCCACCAGGCCGGCAAGATCGATCGTATCAGCGGCTTGCTGCTGCATGGCATCCTCCCGGCGCGCCGATTCCGGCGCCTCTTGTTGGGCCTCTCGGGCCTGTTCTAGTCCTTGGCCGGCCCGGGAAGCAACTCGCTGGTCCGGCCCACGAGGCGGGAGGCCACAAGCCCGATCCATTCGCGCATAGCCGTATCGGTCCGGCCGAGACCGTCCGCGCCCACATTGGTGAAAGAGAACAGATCGTCACGTCCGCCCATCCGCCAGTCCACGGGATAGGCTTCGACGTCAAATTCAGCCTTGCGGAAAATTCCGATCGAACGCGGCATGTGATAGGCCGAGGTAACCAGCAGCCAGCGCTCGCCCGGCTTCGGCGCCACCAACCGCTTCGTGAAGATCGCATTCTCGTACGTGTTGCGTGACTCGCGCTCCAGGATCAGGCGTTCTCTGGGTATGCCGGTATTTTCCAGGATGGGTGCAGAATAGTCGGCTTCCCTGGCGCCCGTTGCGACCAGGTTGCCAGAGCCCCCTGTAAAGACGATGCGCGCATTCGGGTAGCGGCGCGCAAGCTCGGCGGGCGCAAGCAGGCGATCGGCCGCGTGCGAGACCACCGGCGTGTGATGTGCTGCCGACAGATCGGTATCGACTGAGCCGCCCAGCACGACGATGCCGTCGGGGACACCGCGCGACGGATCCCACGCGGGAAAGCGCGACTCCAGCGGATAGAGCAGCAAATTGCCGAGCGGAGAAAACGCGGCGAGCGCGAGCAGAACCAGCGTGGTCGCGGCCAGTTTCCGGCCGAGCCCGGCAAAGCGCGTTGCCATCAGCACGACCGAGATGATCCCGAGTTCGACCAGAAGATTGATCGGCACCACTGCGGCACCAAACGTCTTGGAAAGAATGAAATACAGGAGAAACCTCGCTGAAATGATCGTGGTGCGCGGGCTTGACCCGTCCGCCCATTCAGAAATCTTCTTGGGAGAGGATCGATTGCCGGGTCAAGCCGGGGCATAACAGGATCTGCATAACAGGATCTCACGACAAGTTCTGATGAAACCGATTGGACGCGGCAAATGACCCATCATCACCTGCATTCAAGTCCCGAAACCTGCCATTGGGGCTTCTTTGAAGCCGCGCTCAAGCCCGCCCTCACCATCGCCAGCGGCGATGAGGTGACCGTCGATACCATCAGCGGCGGCCCGGACATGCTGCCGGACCGCAGCAAGTTTCACATTCCGCCGGAGATGTTCGAGGTTCATGCCAAAAACGAGCGCATGCTTCCCGGCCACATCCTGACCGGCCCGATCGCGGTCGAAGGCGCCGAGCCCGGCGATGTGCTCGCAGTCGAGATCCTCGACGTCCAGCTCCGCCAGGACTGGGGCTGGAACATGATCAAGCCGCTGTCCGGCACCCTGCCCGACGACTTCCACGAGACACGAATCCTCAACATCCCGCTGGACCGGTCGCGGATGGTCGGCCGGATGCCGTGGGGCCTCGACCTGCCGCTAAAACCATTCTTCGGCGTGATGGGCGTCTCGCCGCCGCCGGCCTGGGGCCGCATCTCCTCGCTCGTTCCCCGCGCCATGGGCGGCAATCTCGACAACAAGGAGCTCGGCGCCGGCGCGACGTTGTATCTGCCGGTGTTCGTCCCGGGCGCGATGTTCTCCTGCGGTGACGGTCATGGCGTGCAGGGCGACGGCGAGGTCTGCGTCACCGCGATCGAAACGGCGTTGCAGGGCCGCTTCCGGCTGACGCTGCGCAAGGATTTGCGGTTCGACTATCCGCGCGCGGAGACGACGACCCACTACATGACCATGGCGATGGACCCCGACCTCGACCAATGCGCGGTGCGGGCGCTGCGCGACATGATCGTGCTGCTTGGCGAGACGCGAAACCTGTCGCGCGAGGACGCATATACACTGTGCAGTCTCGCGGCCGATCTGCGGGTGACCCAGACCGTCAACGGCTCCAAGGGCATCCATTGCATGATCGAAAAGGCGATCGTGCACGGCTGACCGCGCCGGCACTTCCTGACCACTCCACGCGCGCCCACCGCCTGGACATGCCGGCGGCGCGCTGAATCACGTCTGATTTCGTTCGCGATTCCAACGGGCTAAGCGATGGGCTCAGCCTGCATTTGACTTCTGCCCCTGAACCTAAATAGAGTCTTAATCGTTACTTTTATGTACCCGAGTAAGAGGCTAGCGTTCGGGCCATGGCCACCGAAAAAGCCGAGACTGACCGCATTCCCGTAACCTTGGCGCTCTCGACCATCACCTACCTGGAGAAGTTGGTGAGACAGGGCACCCACGGCACCAGCGTTCCCGGCGTCGCGCGGACATTGATCGAGGAAGGCATCCGTCTCGCCATCAAGGACGGGCTTTTGTCGATTCGCGACAATGGCAGGACGTGAGCGCACGCCGAACGTGAAGCGGACGGATCTCGAGCTGCGGTTGGTCGATTGTCGCAACCTGGGACCGTTACAATGCCTGTTCTCTCACCAACCTGGACCAACGAACGCATCGAACTTCTGAAGCAGCACTTCGAGGCTGGCCTGTCCTGCCGCGAGATCGCCGCCGACATCGGCGTCAGCCGCAACGCCGTGATCGGCAAGCTGTCACGCCTCAATCTCACGCGTGGCCGCTCGGTCGACGAACGCAGGCTCCAGGATAGGAATCAAGACAGGAATCAAAACAGGCCTAGCGCCCCACGCGCGCCAAAAGCGGTGCCCCGGCTGCAATTTGAGATGCTCGCCACGATCTACGGCGAAGCGGATGGGCCTGTCGCGACCGGGCCGATCGACGAGGCCAATCGCTGCTCGCTGATGGAGCTCGGCGAAAACCGTTGCCGCTGGCCGATCTCGACGCCCGGCGCCGAGGATTTCTGCTTCTGCGGCAACGCCGCGCACGACGGACAGTCCTATTGCGCCGGCCACAGCCGCCTCGCCTACCGGCCGAACTCGCGTGGGCGTGTCATGCGCGGCTGAAGCCCGCCGTCCCCCTGCCCCACAACGAAAAAACCTCCGGCAGGGCACTACCGGAGGTTTCTGGAGGCTTAGCGTGAAGCTAAGAGCCGTGATTTCTTCGAAACGGCTGACAGCTATATAGCTGAGCAACTCAGGTAAGTAAATAAGTTTGGTGGCGATGGATTCGCATAGCTCGTCTTCGCCGTCTGTGCAGGGGAGTTCGGTTTCTCGAAATCACCACCGCTCCAGAAAAAAGCCCCGGCGGTTTCCCGCCGGGGTTCTCCGATCGATTTGCGCGATCGATATCAGAAGTTGCGCTGAGCGCGCAGCATCATGGTCACCGAGTTCTGGTCCTTCAGCTCATACACCGCAGCCGGCTTGGCGGCAGTCGAAATGGCCGGGGCAGTGATAGAGCCAGAGTACTTCTGGTCCAGACGCGACCAGCTCAGGTCGGCAGTGAACGCCAGGTTCTTGACCGGGGTCCACACGGTGTTGACACCGATGACGCCGAAGTTGAAGTCCGGGTTACAAGTCGCCCCGGCGTTCGCAATGGCGGCGAAGTTGGCGCAGATCAGGGCCTTGCCCGTGGTACCGTACTTCAGCTGGGCATAACCGCCGTAGACGGCGCTCGCCCAGTTCGGGCTCCAGTTGTGGGTATAGCCACCACGGAGGCCCCAGGTCTTGACGGTATCGATGCTGCCGCCAGCGCCGAAGACGCCATCAGCAAGACCGGCAAAGCCGACGCTCTGATACGCTGTGCTGCTACCGCTGAACATGAGGAAGCTCTGCGGAAACAGGCTCTGGAAGTTATAACGCGTTGCACCGTCCGTGTAGACGGCCTGCAAGTTGATAACGTCGCCAGCACCAGTCGGGATGTTCTTGATCGACAACGACCCCTGCACAGCCCAACCCCACTTGTCCGACGGATGACCGGTCGGTTCAGTCGTGCCGTAGTAGCCAGGATGGAGGTCATGCGCGGCAACCGAGAACTGGGCAAGACCCCAAGCCTGGTCAACACGGACCGCGCCGGTGATATCCGGGACGCGCGTTCCACCCCAATCGCTGGAGCCGTAAGAACTACCCGTAATCAACGCAGTGGCAGCAGCGGCCGGTGAAGCGAAGCCGGAGGTGTTCCAGAGGTTCGACTGGCCGTTCGACGCCGTCGTCTCCTCCTCCAACGCGATCGAACCGGTGATGCCCTGGCCGAAGTCAGCGGTATAGGCGAACTGGTTGATACCGTTGGTGTGATTGCTGCCGCCCGGAATGGAATCGGGACCGCCAGCCGGATAGCTCTGCCACGGGGCATCGAAGATCGAGACCGTGCGGCCCATGGTGAAGCCAGCGAACTGGATGAACGCATGGAAGAGACCGAGCGCAGGCGCACTGGGCGAGATCGCCGACGGGCTGCTGCCGGTGACGTTGGACGTGTCGTAAGTGAAGACCATATCAGCGTAGGTGCGGACAACGCCATATTCGGTCGCCGTGCGGGTATCGACGTTGAGGTCCATACGAGCGCGGCTGTAATAGTAGTTGGTCAGACGGTTGTTTGAGCCACCGTTCACCGCGGCGGTGCTGTTGTTGAAACCGTAGTCGCCGGCGCCGCCGAGGATAGCGTCGGCGCGCACATAACCACCCAGCTTGATGCAGGTGTCGGTGCCCGGCATGTAGTAGAAACCCGCACCGTACAGCGAGCAGATCTTCACGTATTCGACCGCCTTGGCCTTGACCGGAAGATCAGCCGCCTGAGCTCCACCGACGGCGATAAGACCCGCCGCAGTGCCGAGCAAAAGGCTCTTCACCATTCTCATTTAAAACCTCCAAGTTGCACATTTTGCGGAGACCGGACCGTGAGGCCCCCCATATCCCCGTCTCTTCATATCCGCTCGGCCGCTTTGCGCTTTCGGACACACCCGCATTCGACGCGAGGGACGTGAGCGAACCACCTGCAACGGGACGATCGAGAACCCCCACCGTCACGGATCAATATGCCTGCGCCGTTCCCTTAATCAAAATAGTTTATTAGCTCAGCTTTGTGGTTTCGCTAACTCTGTGTCCGTGGCGCAACACCGGGCCTGAGTTAACGGGCCTGAGCTAAAAAGGCTGACCGGATCATATTTGTAGTTTCCGTGACACAATTACCCTGCTCTGCACTTGCATCAGGGCAGACTTGCGTGGACTATGGCCGCCACGAACCACCAGCCGGAAAGAAATCCGCTCGCGGGAGTGACGCTGTGTCAGCGACAAGGAAAGAAGGGGCGCGCCTCCGCTCCACCGGCAATCTCGATATCATCAGGCGATTCACCTGGGAAATATCGTCGATCAACATGTATCTGGAGGAGCTGCGTCAGTTCTGGGCCAGGACGCTCGGCATCAGCGGACCGCAATGGCTGATCCTGATGGCGATTTCCGACCTCGACAAGGACGACGGCGTGCCCGTCAACGTGGTCTCGAAGCTGCTTCATGTCGACCCGTCCTTCGTCACCACCCAGTCCAAGCTGCTGGAGAAGAAAGGCCTGCTGCGCCGCCGCCCCTCACCGACCGACGCCCGCGTAGTGCGGCTGTCGCTGGTCGAAAAGACCCAGAAGCACATCGCGAGCCTCAACGAGCAGTACAAGACGATTCGCGAATTCGTCTTCCAGGAGTTCGACGAGAACGAGCTGACGGAGTTCACCGCCAAGCTCGCGACGTTGAAGGGCCGGCTCGAAAAGGCCTGCGTCAGAATCTCCCTCGACTTCTGAGGCGCGCATCCGTTTTTGAGCCAGGAGGCCCCGCGCTCAGACCCGCTTGCCGACGGCACCGAGTCGCGATTCGAGCCAGTCGAAGATGTATTCGTTGGCAAGGCTCGGATTGTCGGCGTGAGCCTGGGCAGCGCCGGTCTCCGCCGCGGTGAACACTTTCAGCACGATATCCGAGCTGCCGAGTTGGGATCTTTGCAGGATCTGACGCGCCCGATCGGCCTTGAGCCAGCCGTCCTCGCCGAGCGTGATCAACACCGGACATTCGGCGCCGGACGCCATCAGCGGCGCATGCGGCACCGGGACGACGCTGAGGTTGCTCATTGCAAAACGGCTGGCAAAGAAGGACCGCTCGTGCAGGTCCCACAGGCCGCCGTCGCAGACGGCCGCGGCGAGACGCGGCTCCTGCAGCACCGCACGCGCCACGAACGAAGAGCCCCACCCGTCCGCCACGATCGCAACGCGATCGAAATCGACGTCCTTGCGCTGCTCCAGATAATCCATCGCGCTGGCAACCGAGCTTTCGAGATCCCGGCGCTGCATAAGCGTGTCGGCGTAATCGTCACGCTGGTCGCCGAGCAGGTCCAGCGCGAGCATCGACAACCCGCGCTCGCGCGCATGTGGCGCGAGCTTGAACAGGAACTCTTCCTTGCGGTGACCGGGCTCACCGATGCAGATCACCGTCGGAGCGCGACCGTTCGCCGCAGGCGCAGGCAGGAAATAGCCCTGCAACGAATGTCCTTCGATCCACGGGATTGTCACGACTTCGCCGGCCGGCCCGCGCGCCGTGAGGAAACGGCGGGCGCATTCCTGCATCGCGAGCACTGCGACCCAGCGGCGCTCGTCGGCGGGATCGAGAGGCATCGCGGCCGCACCGTAGTAGTTCATCGCGCGCAGCCAGTTGCGCTGTGCCGTCGCCATATGGCCTTCCGCGAACGCCGCCTCGGCACGATGCCGGTTGGCCTGTGCCAGCTTCTTCCACTCGCGATGCCAGGACCGCTCGTCGCCGCGCTTCAGCTGCCGCGCGATCATCAGGCATTCGGCGATGGTGGCGCCGCCCTCTTGCGCCGCCGTAAGCAGCCGCGTGAACTCAGCGGAGATATCCTCTCCCTCCGGGCAGAGGATAAAGTCGTCGGAGAGGCATGCCGGTATCATCGGAGCTACGCTTTGTCGTGGCGCTATCCCGATTCACTAAACTATTTCAGTTCGCCAACCAAGCTGCCGCGCGCCGAATGGGACCCGTTCGAGATCACCATCGCTTGAACGCGTGTCATATGTCGCATGCGCGACATTCCGTATCGTCATAAGAGCATGCACGCGCGTGGCGCAGGTAAAATTTCCAAGTAAAATTTCCAAATAATTGCCCGAGTAAAATTACCTGAACAAATCACCTGCGCACCTCTTGCGATGATGCTCATCATCCCTACATCTGCGCGCGCTCGCTGACAGTCCCCGCCAAAGAGAGTCAGCCGAGTCGCCAGCCGGCTTCCTGGGTGAAACTTTCGTAGAATGCGCGATCATACGCCTGCTCGGGCGCCGCGCGCACGCGTTCGTCGAGCAGCTTGGCATCCTCGCCGACCAGGATGCGCCAGCGCTCCGCCTTCACGCCGTCAAGGATGATCCTGGCGGCCTGCGCCGCCGTCGTTGGCGCCTCCTCGAGGAAGGTGCGGGCGCGTTCGGCGAACGCCGCCTGGATCTCCTCGTCCGACTTTTTGTCAGCATCTGGCACACCGGCCGCAACCATGCGCTTGCGCGTCAGCACGACCTCCTCGGCGTTGAGACGCTCCGATCCGTCGCCGCTCTGCACCTTGCGTGAGTTGGAGACGATCGAGGTGCCGATATGGCCGGGCATCACCACCGAGCATTTGACGTGCGGCGCGTGCAAGCGGAGGTCGTTGATCAGCGCCTCGCTAAAACCCTTCACCGCGAACTTGGCCGAGCTGTAGGCGGTGTGCGCCTGGTTCATGCCGATCGAGGCCCAGAAGCCGTTGACGCTGGCGGTGTTGATGATGTGGGCTTCGTCGGCCTTGACCAGCATCGGCAGGAAGGTGCGGACGCCGAGATAGACGCCGCCCCAGCAGATGTTGAAGGTGCGCTCCCACTGCTCGCGCGTATTGGTGAACAGGCTGCCGCCACCGCCGATACCGGCGTTGTTGAACAGCAGATGGATCTTGTCCGTCTTCTGCTGCTCGGCGAGCTCGTCGCGGAAGCGCTTGAGGTGATCCTCGATCGAGACGTCGGCGACATGGGTCGTGACGCGCAGGCCCTGCGGCAGCTTCTCGACCTCGCAGAGCCGCCTGGTCTCCGCCATCGTGGCCTCCGAGACGTCGCACATCGCGACGTTACAGCCCTCGGCAACAAGCTGCCGGGCGAGCTCGCGCCCCATGCCCGTGCCACCACCGGTGATGACGGCGATCTTTCCAGCAAACTCTTTCATGGGACTTCGGCCCCTCCCCTTATCGGCATGTTTCTTCGTCGTTGGCGCGCCGCAGGCGACGCGCGTGAAATGTAGCAGCGCCGCCGCCGCAGGTAAAAGCGGATCGGCGATGCTGCTCGACATCAGTTATTTCGGGGTGCGGGCTATTCGGCCGCCTCGACTTGCGGTCCCTTCAACGCGCCGATGGCTTCCAGCGCCTTACGGGTCGCAGCCTGCTGTGCTGGCGAGGGCTCCGGCATCGGCGCACGCGGATAGGTTCTGGGCAGGCCCTGGAGGGTCTGCGCGTAGCGGGTGCAGGCCGGCAGATTATCGGCGATGACGGCGTTCCACAGCGTCAGCAGCTTCTTGTGCAGGTCGAGCGCACGCGGATGATCGCCTGCCTTCACCGCATCCCACAGCGCGACGGAGGCGTGCGGCGCCGCGGTCAGGATCGCGGCTATCGAGCCGTGCGCTCCCAACGTGTAAGACGGATACATCAGGGCGTCGACTGCGCTGTAGATCAGCTTGTCCGGCGCCATCATCATGAGGTCTGCGAACAGCTTGAGGTCGCCCGCGCTCTGCTTGACACCGACGACCAGCGGCACCTCGGTCATGATTCGCGTCAGCAAGGCCGGCGACAGGTACGACCACGGCACGACGTTGTAGATGATGATGGGCATGCCGGTCTCATCCGCTATGGCGCGAAAATGCGCCACCATTGCCTCGTCATCAGGCTTGAACAGGTAGTGCACCGGGGTCACCTGGAGCGCTGCGACATTCATGTCGCGCACGAGCCTGCCGCGGCGGATCGCATCGCGCGTGGAGTCCACGATGACGCCGGCGATCACGGGAATGCGTCCCTTCACCGCATCCACGGTCGCTTCCATCAAGTCGCGATATTCCTCGTGGTCGAGCGTGTGCCCCTCGCCGGTCGAGCCTCCGGCCGCAACGCCATGCGCGCCGGCGCCGATCATCCAGTCGACCTGGGGCGCCACGAGCTTGGTGTCGATCTCGCCGTCCTTCCGGAACGGCGTCGTCATCGGCGGGATCACGCCGGTCGGTCGCACCTTCATGTTCTGCCCTCGCGTTTCCTTGGTCCCGTGGCGGCCCCGCTCTTTTGACGAGTATCCGCACGGCTGCCGACCGTATCGGCTGCGCCGGCCTTGTGAAGGGCGGATCGCGCGGCGCTGCCCCCACAATCGCTCATTCCTGCGCCTTGTCCCTGTTGGTTCCCCGTATTTGTCCGGCTTCGGTTTATGGGCAATCTTTTTACAATCCGAATCATCAAATGGGGAACGCTGGGGCGAGCAGGCCCAGCTGGCGTGTCGTTTCCGACACAGGTTGTGGCACTCGGCTTGCATCCTCCTCGTGGTCGAAACTACCGAAGAGGTGACTGGAATGTTTATTACCGTCGTTGCCGTGCTCTGCCGGCTTAGCGCTGCTGCCTCGGGCAGCTGTGTCGAGGAGATCGTGACCGACAGCAACATGACGCCCGATATGTCGATGATGGCGTGTGCGGTCGGTGCGCAGGCACCGCTTGCCAAGTGGATGGGCGAGCACCCGATCTATCACGCCAACTGGCGCCTCGACCGCTACAAATGCGTACCGGGTCACTACGAGATCAAGGGCCACGCCTAAGGCCCCCGCAAAACGACGCCTATCGAGGAAACGCCTGGGGCCGCTTTTCCCCGCGCGAGCACAGCTAGCGCCAGACCCGTTGCGGCGGCGCGCTTTGTGACAATCGTCACGCACCCACCCTCAAGCAATCGCACGCAAGATGATCGCCCGGGCCTGCCGCCCCTCCGGCGTCGGCATCAGCGCGTAATTGTGCGGCTGGTCACGGAGCAGATGCAGCTCGACCGGCACGCCCGCGGCCCTCGCCCGCGCGGCAAGATCGACGCTATCAGGATACAGCAGATCGCGCGTGCCCGAAAAGATCGTCATCGGCGCCAGCGAACGGAAGGCACCGTTGAGAGGGCTGACGAAGGGATGGCCGACTTCGAGCTCGCCTGCATAGAGCCGCCCCGCTTCGACGATTCCCGGAATGTCCTGTATCGGATCGCGCACAGCGATTTCAACCTGCTCCGGACGCCTCACGGCGGCATCGGCTGCGGGCGAGATCAGGATCTGCCGGTTCGGCTGCCGATGCCCGCGATCGCGCAGCCACTGGCAGGCGGCGAGCGCGAGGCCGGCGCCGGCCGAATTGCCGACCACCGTGACCTTTGCGGACCCCGCATCCTCCAGCAGCATCCGTACCAGCTCGGCCGTCTTCGGCACGACATCCTTCGCGGTCGCGCGCGGCGCAAGCGGGTAGATCGGCACGACGCAGACGACGCCCGCCTTGCGCGTCATGTGGCCGACGAAGCGCCAATGCGCCGGCACGATCTCGTTGATGTAGCCGCCGCCATGCAGGAACATCACGTGGTTGCAGCCTTCGTGCCCCGACGACGGCGCCGTATAATAGACCGGCCATCCGCCCATCTTCGTCAGCGTGGCCTCGACGCTGCGGCCAAGCCCCGTCGGCTCATGCGAGGCCGGCGCCAGCGCGAGCTTCCGTACATGCGCCTGCACGGCCTCGGCCGAGGCAAGCTGCTGCTTGTACGGAAGCTGCCGCAGCAGCAAGTTGAAGGCGCGGCTCTGCAAGCTCGGCGCGGGATCGTTTGAAGGCTTCGCCTGCGCGAAATTGCATTCGCAAAGCCGCCCGATCGACAGCATCTTCGCAACGCTCATGCTCCTACCCTCACCTGCCGCGCTTGGCCGGCACCAACTTGACTCTATTCATCGGCGACCGATCTCGCCTATAATGCGAGCATTCACTCGCTTTTCCTACTCGCATTCGGAATGCAGGATCATGGCGCGCAAACCTCCGACAAAACCCCGGAAAAATGCCTTGCAGGAGCGATCCCGCGCCACCGTCGACGCGCTCGTCGAGGCAACTGCTCGCATTCTGGTCCGCGAAGGCTTTGAGAAGACGAGCACCAACCGGATCGCCGAAATCGCCGGCGTCAGTGTCGGCTCGCTCTATCAGTATTTCCCGAGCAAGGAGGCGCTCGTCGCCGCCGTGATCAATCGTCACAACGAGGAGATCATGGGCATCGTCCGTTCAGCGCTGATCGAAATCACCGACATGCCGCTCGACAAAGCCGTGCGCCGCCTCGTCACCGTCGCGATCGAGGCGCACCGCATCAACCCCGAACTGCATCGCGTCCTCGCCGAGCAGATCCCGCGCGCCGGAAAGCTCGACGTCGAAGCCTTCAACCGCGAGATCCACACTCTCGTCCGCGCCTATTTCGACGGCCACCGCAAGGAAATCCGCAAGATCGACCTCGATGTCGCAACCTTCATCTGCGTCAGCACAATCGAAGCGATCGCGCACAACACGGTGCTGAACCAGGCCGCGATGCTGTCGGACAAGATGGTGCGGACGCTGGTGGACGAGACGACACGGATGGTGGTGGGGTTTTTGAGGTGACAGAGATCAAGCGGACGCGGGGCGGGACCAGTTCCACGCCGACGGCCGATCCGCCCGAAAGACGATTTAAAAAAATGGTCGGAGCGAGAGGATTTGAACCTCCGACCCCTAGTCTCCCAGTGATGCAAATTCGGTTTCTCGCGGATGCTCAGTAAGTCTCAATACTTCTCAGAAGTGCTTGCACTACAAAGAGTTTTGGCGTCTCGCCTTGTATCGGAACATCCCGTCGGATATCTTGGTATCCGATGCAAAAGTTTCCCAGGGTTTCCCGCCAGGCGCTGACGGACCGCTTCGTGAAGGCGCTTAAGGCGCCCGACGGGCGTATTGAGATCGGAGATGCCAGGTGCCGGGGGCTATCCATCCGCTGCACACCCGCCGGCATCAAAACCTGGACGTTTGCCTATAAGCTTAGCGGCCGGATGCGCCGGATCCTCCTCGTCGCACTCGGCGACTCCGAGGTGGAGGCGACCGAAACCGTCCGACTGGCACTCAAAGGCGTCCTTCTGACTGCTCAGCGCCCCGGCGAGGTGGCAGGGATGATGCTGTCAGAACTCCACGACCTCGACGGCCCTACTCCCCACTGGATCATCCCCAGGCTTCGGACGAAGAACAAGAAGACCGAGCACACGGTGCCCTTGTCGCCGGCGGCGGTCGACCTGATCCGGCAAGCGCTCAAGCTGAGCGGCAAATATACGAAGGGCGTGAACGACAAGCCGGTCTTCGCGAGCCGATTCGAAAAGGTTATCCGTTGGCAGCTAACACCGACGAACCTGCTTTTCCCGAGGCCGACACTGCGGCTACTACTGACGAAAAGCAGATACGAGAATGGTGGGCCCTCTGGCCAGACGCTAACATCGGAATCGCCACCGACAATTTGCTCGCAATTCGGATTGATCCTCGATGCACTGACGAGGTGTTCCGCGACACGCTCGGCACACTATTCCAGCAGCATGGTGGGCGGACCGGCAGCCTCGTGCTCGTGGGAGAGCTCGTCGGCAGCTACGTCATGTTCGAGCTGCCAGTTGGCGCGTCAGTGCAAGGCCGGCCGGACTTTCTGTGCGATCGCATGAGCATATTGTCGTCGGTTGACGACGTGCTGATCGGGCCCGGGTCCACCATCGACGGCGTCTCCCCTTATAGCTTCCACAATAACAGATCGCTGTCGCCGGCGCCCTCCTGGCTGATGGATTTGTGCGGCGTCGAGCTGCTGCAGCGGTTCACGCCCATCACCATTCATCGCTCCGGAAACGGCGCCGACATCGCCCCCGATACCGTAACCGGCAAGCGCCTGGCGAACGCTGCCAATGCGATCGCAGACGCGGCCAACGGCACGCTGTTTCGCTTCTCACCGGAGGCGGATGCGGAATTGCACGCCGTCGAAGCGTTCAAGGCCAAAGAGATCGCCCGGCCTGATGCGTCCCCCACGCTGCGCCAGTGGCTCGACAAGATGCCCAACGAGTTCGGCAGGCTTTCCCTCGTTTTCCACTTCATCGAGCACCACGGGGCAGCTGGCGGCTTTGGGGGCACCATTCCCGCCATGATCGGCCGCGACACCGCGGCGCGGGCGCGCCGGTATCTGACAGAGTTTGTCTATTCGCACGCGTTGACGTTCTACTTGAAGGACCTGGGCGCATCGACGATGGACGAGCACGCCCTCTGGATCGCCGGCTACGTGCTGGCGCGCGGGCTGCCTGCCATCTCGAGCCGGGACATTTATCGCGCCTATCCCGCCCTGAAGTCGCCGGAGAAGCGAAGCCTAGAGGACTCGCGACTAGTTAGGTTGGCAGATGACTGCGAAAGCGAGCACCGACCATGCAGATCACTCGCTACCGCAGTTTGGACGACGTGCAATCGTCCATTCTCCAATCTAGCGCGTCCGGCGGCCCAAACGGAGCGGCCGCCCGTTGCTTCGACACAATCTGGACCAGACAGGGTTCGCTCTTGTTATCGCCAACCTACGAGCGGAGGCAACAGAGCGCCCAGACTCAATGAAGCGAACGTCTCCTGCCTTGACAACTGTTGCGAGCGACAGCAGCCTGCATTTTTTGGGATCAAGACGCAGTCCATTGTCCGCCGAGCGCACCACCTACCCCCATTTCAATTTCATCCGGCTTGCGGCGGCGAGCTCTGTGATCTTCTCGCACGCCTTCCTGATCGGCGACGGCAGCGAAGCGCGCGAGCCGTTCGTACGGCTGCTAGGCGAGGGACATATTCTTGGAATATTCGGCGTCTTCGTCTTCTTTATTGTTAGTGGCTTTCTGGTCTCGCAGAGCCTCCTAACTGCACCATCGACGATCAATTACCTGTGGCGCCGCATTTTGCGAATTTACCCAGCCTTGCTGGTCTGTCTTGTGCTATCGGCCTTCATCGTGGGCCCACTCTATCACGACGACGGCCCGCTGCACTTCTTGACGTCAATTCACGACATCAAGCAAGCGGTCAAGTACGTGCTGGGCAACCTGTTTTGGCCTGGTCGCACTCACGAAATTGAGGCGGTGACGTTCTATGGCGAGCCGACAGGCTGGCTCGGAAGTCTGATCAACGGTTCACTGTGGACGATCTCTTACGAAGTCTGCTGTTACGTCGCGCTCGCCCTCCTGAAAATAGCCCGTATGTTCAACGTGTGGACCGTCGGCGGAATTTCCCTCGCCATGTGTCTTGTGAATGCTCTCGGGTTTTATCCGTCAAGATTGGCTGATTTCCTGTTCGTGGCGCCGGCGTTCTTTGCCGGCGCTGCCTGCTATCTCATTTCGCTCCAGACGCAACGACCAGCAATTCTCGTCGCTGTGGTGATGTTAGCGACTGTCGTGCTCCTCATTGCGGCTTACGAGGAGATGCTGCTGCAAATCTTCCCGCTTGCGGGCGCGCCGCTAGTGTTGTTGCTCGCGACCACGCACGCGATCCGCCTTCCAGACCTTCACAGGCTGGGTGACATCTCCTATGGAGTCTACCTCTACGGCTGGCCGGTCGAACAAGTCGTCCGATCGTTCGTCGGCCCCACCCCGCTTGTCGTGTTCGCGCTGTCGCTGCCCCTCGCGTGCGCGCTCGGTTACGTGTCTTGGTGGGTCATCGAGAAACCGATGCTACGCTACAAGCGTTTGATCCGGTCTTTTCACACGCTCGCGAGAGAAGGCTCGGAGACGTAAGCGCTCACAACCAGCAACAAACGTTCCCTACGCCCTGCTCTGCTCGATCAGCTCTTGGATGCCGGCGCCGGTGAAGGCGGCGAATGTCTCGCGCAGCCAGGCGCGGACATAAGGGAGCAATTCAAAGCAATGCTCCGATCACACGAGGGGCAGGCGACAGACCGCGCGAATGCAGTTGCGGCCACCCGCGACGCAGAGGTGCCGCGTTAAGCCCGTTGCCGCCTGCAGGTCGCTTCGGCTTGCTGCCGGCGGCAGGCTTGAAGGGAGTAAACAGCCCCCCAGACGGAGTGGCCGGGTTTGAACGGAGCGGATGCAAGTCTCGGGAACGATTGGACGGGCAGCTCACTGGCTAGTAGCCTAGCTTGCGATGGACCGTTCCGAAACCCAAGGACTTTTGCAAGAATGACGATCGAGAGAGAAGTTCTGCTGCTTTCCAAAGTGCAAGCCGACAAGCTTCGAGAACTGGTTCCGAATGCCAATCCGAGACAAGTGAGTGACGATCGGTACATCACCGGTATTGAGGCCCTCGATGGTCCGACAACCGATGAAGTGATGCATTTGATGAGTGCCCTGCCTAGGTGCCTCGTTTTGATCCATGATCCTGTGACGGAGCTCGGGCCATCGGAAATCGAAATCGTCGAGTCTTCCATCACCATCGAAGACCGAAAACCTCGAGTTTACCAGCCGACCGGCCAGCCGCACGTGCGTCCACCCCTCCCGGAAAAGGGCGACTGGTCCGAACGGGCATTGTATGAAAGCGTTGGACGAGCGCTCAGTGCATGGGAGACTTTGGAAAGTGCTTACGCTTCGCTGTTCGGGGCCTTCCTGAGCCCTTCCTGGTACTTCCTGCCCCCCATGAGGGCTTACGGATCAATCACGGGATTTCGCGCGAGAGCCGGCATGGTGAAGGCCGCGGCCGATGCATTCTTTCTCGAGAGCGAACCGACTGCAGATACGCCCAGACAGCGGGAAGAGTTTCGCCGGCTGAACGACCTCGTGGAGAGGTTTTCTGATCGTCGAAACGATATTGCCCACGCGATCGTTGGTCCCTACACGAGCCCGTTGGGTTATATACGCGGCCTTGCACTACTGCCGCCAACCCATGCAACAAAAAAGCAAAAATTTCGAGAAGATTTGCCACCCCACGCGGCGCCTCACCTCAGACCGATCTATGCCTACACTTCAGCAGAAATAGCGTTCTTCGCGAATGAATTTCTGGCTTTGAGGAAGCTAGTCTATTCGCTGTCGCTAGACGTCACCACTGTACTCGTGAGACACGGCGAGCAGGGTTAAATGGTCACCGCCCGCGCTGGGTACGCACTACCGACTTATTGTGAGTTGCTTGCGCCTTGACCGCTGATCTCAATCATCGCAGCCAGCCCCGCTGCCAAAGCTCGATTTGACGCTGCGCTTAGATGCGTGCTGTCTGTCCACTTGGACGGAACGTCCTTGATCAGACCCGCGGTCTCAACAATTCGCGTATTCTCTTGTTTCGCCACTTCCCTGACGATACGCCGATAATCTTCCAACCCTATGTCGAGATCTCGGTCCTCCAAAGGCGGTGGCGTCAACAAAACGATTTGGGACCCAGCTTTTTTGCGTCGGAGCACCAGTTCACGCAGGTTTGCTTTGAACGAATGCGGATCGATACTTCCTTCCGCTCGGTGACCAAAGTTCCCAAAATCATTGGTGCCATACATGATGAAGACGATCGATGCGGGGGGCACCTCGGCCCATCTCTTAATCCCATCAACGCTACGGTCACCAGGGTAGCCGCGGTTTAGAATTTCGACACGGCCGGAAAGCAGCCTTGCTACCTCTTCAGGAAATGGAACAAGGCTCCGAGGTTGTACGGACCCATTTATTCGTGGCTTTCCGTGAGTTTCGGAGAAATCGATACCGTAGGTTAGGCTATCGCCTTCGAAAGCCACAATCGAGCCGGGCGGCACAAGAAGTTCGGCGGCACAAGCAATCGAGGGAAAAAGCCACAGGATGATCGATATTACGCGGGCGTATCTCATTCAATATCATCGGGAGTTGCACTGCTATCAGACGTTCCCACAGTGTCCGCTTCTTCAGGCGCCGCGAGAGGAGCGCGCTACAATGCCTCTCGGCATTTCACACCATTCCGGCGCACTATAACGGCGGGGTTGCCTACCACAACGCAGTCAGGCGGCACACTCCTGATGACGACAGCGCCGGCTCCGATCACCGAATTGTCACCTATCGTGACATCGCCCAAGATCTTTGCCCCGGCCCTGATGCTCACATTGTCTCCAATGTGCGGCGCTTTGTCGAAGCCGCGATAACCGATCGTCACCTGCTGGTTAATGAGGCAATTCCTCCCGATCGATTTGGCGGTCACGACGGTCGCAAATCCATGTTGGAGGTACAGGCCGGGACCGATGTTGGGCGTGTTGAGGTACAGCGCTGGCGCACCGCGCCCCATCAGCCAGGCGAATGCTCGGCACGCCGGCATGCGATAGTAAAGAACGCTACGGAACTCTTCTTTTTTTGTCAGCGCAAAGAAGGCCGCCCCGAGGCCGTGCTTGTCGGTTTCGCCGACCTTCTGCCAACGCGCAATATCCGCGTCGACGATCGTCCTGGCCGTCGACATCCGATAGATGGCGAACGCCGGGAGGCTTCTGAAGACGCGGAACAATTTCGTGATGTTTCCGAACATGACAAATCATTGCCACGATCGAGCATGGGTTGGCAACCGTGGCCGTTACACCACCCCCGCCGTCTTGTAAGCGAAGCGCACTGCGCCTTGCGCACCGGGACCGCCATTACGACCGCCGCCGCCGCCGCCATAGTTACCTGCAACAATTGATTGGGTCGTGATACCCACACCAGCGCCGGAGCCGCCGCCTGCGCCGCCGTTGCTCCCCCACTCAACACCAGCGCCACCATTTCCGCCCGGTTCTGCTGTTCCGGCACCAAGACCACCAGCGCCGCCGCCCCCAATTGCACCTGCATTACCCGGCGCAGTCGCGCCAGAGCCTACACCGCCGCCATTTGAGTACGGACCATTGCCGCCATTGCCGCCATTGACGGTGACTGGTGTGGCTGGCGTCGTGCCGCCACCGGCACCACCGCCGCCACCGCCGCCAAATCCAGCATTACCGCCGATACCGCCGCTGGCGCCCGCGCCGAACGGTCCACCCGCACCGCCGCCGCCGCCATTGGCGTTCCCGCCCTTGTTGCCACCGCTGCCACCGTTGAATGTCGTGGTACCGACACTGTTGGCCGCACGGCCTCCGACGCCGCCCGTGCTCGTGGCCGTCGTCAGACCAAGATCAGCTGCGCAGCAAACGGCAGACCCGAGAGACTGAGCGTTAGAAAGCGACGTTGCATTCCACCAACTGGCTTCACCGTTGTTTGCGGAGCTGGCAGTGCCGCCCGCCCCGCCCGCGCCAACATGGCCGCTGATCTGCGTGACGCCCGCGACAAGCGGCGTTGTCGTGGCATTGATCCGCGCGTAGGCGCCAGCCCCGGCGCCCGTTTGAGCGGCAGCATTGCCGGCGCCGCCGCCTATCGCCTCAACTGAATAGAGCGAAACGATATCTGCCGGAATCGTCTGCGTGAAGTCTCCCGGCGTCGCGAACATGACGATCGAAAGTGCAGAACCAGCCCAACTGCATCCTGGCGTGTAGGCGCCTGCCGCAGACACGGACCCACCGAAGAAATCCCTCGTACCCGGATCGATGCCGTATTGCGTCGATAGATTTACACCGGCATTGAGGAGGGTCGAATTCTTCGTGATGCGAGCAAACTCTTTGTTACCACTGCTAAGATTGGAGCCAGGAAGAAGATACAGTTCGGGGTTTGCGCTGAAGCCAACGTTCGCCGCCGAAATCTTCTCTTGTCCGGTCGCGGTCTGCCACGCAGCAAAGGTCGTGTAGTTCGTTCCGTTCCAATTGATCGAGAACGTCCCAAGAGCATAGTAGTCATTCCCGGTTAGCGTGCCGAGTCCGGTGACAGAGCCGGTCGTCTTGACGACGCCGCAGTTGCTGCGGGTGCTGACGATGATGTTGTTGGCGATGGTGCCGGTGAGGCTTGCGCCTGCGGTAACAGAGGCGAGGGCTGACGAGCCAACCGTGTTCGAATTACCGATAATCGTGTTGTGGTAGACGAGATTGCCGGTGTTGACGTTGCTGGACTGCGCCTCGATCGAGATGCCGCCACGCGCGGCGGCCAAGGAGTCGTTGGCGCTGATATTGAAGCGAATGACGTTCTGCCGATTGCCGATGAAGTTGGCGCTGTCATAGCAGAAGCACATGATGCCCGGACCGACATTGTCGTGGCTATAACAGTATTCAACGCGGCAGAGATCGCAGCCGCCGTCGATATCGAAGCCACCGCCGTCGATGTTGCCGGTCTTGTTGGACGCGCTTTCACAGCCAGAGAAGACGACGCCGCGCGATTGAGATGTCCACATTCCGGTCGGGCCCGAGGTGGCATTGCAGTTCGCGCCGTTGTTGGAGGCGAGGCTGCCGCTGATCAGGCCTGTATTGCAACCGTTGATGTAAATGCCAGAACCGCAGTGGTTCGGGGTACCAGCAACGCCAGTGTTGTTGCTGGCCGTGCATCCAGAAATCAGAAGGTTGGTGTGCGCCCACACAGAGCTGATCTGCGGCGTCCCGGTAGCGGACCCGACGATGGTAATACCAGCCGTCTGATTTGCCCCACCAAGCGCGAGCGCGTTGCCGTTTGCTGTACAATTGAGGATCTGCGTTCCGTCGTAACCAGTGAAGGTCGGGTTGTCGACGCCGAAGCGGATGCCGCTGCCCGCAAAGCCGGTGACAGCGCAGCCCGACACAATGTTATTGCTGTAGAGTGTGCTTGCGGTGGTGTTGTGGAAGAATATGCCATGCCCGGTAGTGCCGCCACCGCCCGTCACGGCGAGGTTTTGGACCGTTAGATAGCCCATGTTGACGGCATCGATACCGTCGTTCCCGCTGGCTGGCGCAATGATGGGGGCCGCACCCAGGCCGTAAGATCCGATGATGATGTTAGAAAGAACAGAGCCGCCGCCCGGAATTGTCATCGTCCCGGCGAACGTGTCGCCTTGCCGGAACACGACGTAATCGGTCGCCACCAGCGCCAACGCATTGAATGCCGCAATCGTCTGCTTGGGCGTGGCGAGGGTCTTGCCGTCGTTGGAGTCGCTGCCGGCCGCCGAGAAGTAGTAGGTCGGCTGGCGGCCTGTCGTGCCCACCCTCCCAAAGAGAGTGGCGCGCGACACCGTCGTTGCTAGCACCGGGCTCATGACACCACCAAAAAATGCTCGGCGCGATAGCATGACATTACATCGCCACGCCTCGCCCGAATTGTAAAGGCCACCAGCATCAATCCCGCAGGGCTTCCAGAGCGACTGTGAATACCTCGGCGCTCGCCGGCGTATAGGCCGCCCTCGCCTCGATCAGCGCATAGATGTTCTGAGAGCCGGCTGCTGTATCGAACGCCTTGGCATTGATGGAGGCAAAGCCCTTCGCGCCGTCCGAATAGGCCTGGTCCATGGTGATATCGACATAACCGAGTGCGACTGCGGCCACTCCGCTAACGCCCGCGGCAAACGTCGCGGCGTCTGCGGGCAGCGTGGCTGGCGCGGTCTTGAAGAGATGCACGCGGAAGCTCGCGTTGGTGAGCGACGCACTCGATTTGCTCAGGCGCACGCCAGTGATCACGCCCGTGCCGGCATTCTTGCGCGCGACCGCGCAAGGAATTGCCGCTGGCGTCGCGGCCGCGATGTGCTGGCCGAGAGCATAGGCCGCCGTGTTAGCTTGCCGCGTGACGGTGCCACCGGCGACGGCCGTATTGCCGCCGACCTCGCCGAGGTGGTTCTCACCAGCCTGCGGCTCGGTCTTGAGGCCGCCAGACGTGCCGAGGGCGGCCGGCAGCAACGCAATGAGCGACGTAATCCTCTGCGCGACACGTTGCAGGCGGCCATTGAGGCCGCTGGAAGCGGTGTCCGACGCCGGGGCGGTTTCGGTCAGGCCGCCAATTGACGTGTTGCCGGTATCCTGCTTCGCGCCGGTCGCGACGACGCTCACAAGATCATCGATCGTGCTGATGGTCTGCGGCGCACCGTTTCCGTCCTTGACGACAATGCTCATTTGATCAGGCTCCGATTGCGGCGAGCAGGCCGCTGTTACGTGCATCGCTAAAGTCGAGCCGCGGTACAAACACCAGCGGTAGCGGCGGCCGCTTGCGCGCCGTGAGATGAAAGATCGTGCGCTTGACGCCGTCAGGCATCGGACGCGACACTTCGAATACTTCGCCGGTCTTCTGCCTGGTGCAGCGATCGCCCGTCACGACCGGCCAGCGCAGATTGGCATTGTCGATCGACACCAGCGGCTGAGAGGCCGCCGTCTTCTGTACATGATCGTCGGCAATCGACCCGCGGGCGTGCGGATAGAGCGACGACGTCGCCGCCAGATAGGCGCCGATCGCATCGAAGTCTGGCCGGTCGGGATCCACAACGCGCTTGGCATCGACGTCGCCATTCTCCTTCATCGCCGTGAAGGTGAAGAGCTCGCCGAAGATGGAGTCGACCGCAGCCGAGGTTTGGGCCGCGGCCTGCTCGAAAGGACTGGGCATCGGATCGGGCAAACCTCGGGAGAAAATGCGCGGCCTTCCTGCCACCGGCGCCGCGCGCTTGCCGGCCGAATCCCCGCTCGCCGACCGGGACGGCGAGCGGGTGCAGCTCAGTTGGAGGTGCGAACTTCGACGAGCGCCTCGGGCCGCTTGCACAGCGCCAGGCAGTTCGACTGCGACTTCAGCTCGACGCCCTCGCCGTGGTCGAGGATCTTCGGCGAGATCCAGATCTCCTGGCCCGGCTGGTTGACGACGCGGATGTCGTCAGCCGGCGCGTTCCAGGTCTCGAACATGTTCTGGGTGCCGGCGGGATAGGCATAGCCGTAATCGATCGGCACGAACGGCGTCGAGGTCGGCGGCTTGCCGACCGGCGCGACGCCGTAATATTCGCGGAACAAGATCTGCTGGAATTCGAAGGTGCGGCCGAGCTGGCCGCCCATCGGATCGAACTTGGCCCGGGCGAGCTCGCTGGCCGCCTGCCAGTTCAGCCAGAACTTCTCCACCTTCGGATGCTGGGTGAACTTGTTGAAGAACGAGGTCGAGACCAGCACCTCGGGGCGGGTCATGGTTTCGCCCTTCAGGTTGGTGGCGATCGACTGCCGCAGCTGGGCGCACAGGCTGATGATGTCGGTGGTCGAGGTGCCGAGCAGGAAGTCGATGGTGGTCTTGGTGATGCCGAAGAAATTGTAGACGTCGAGCAGCGTATCGCCGTTGCCGTCGGTGATCAGCCCCTTCAGCGCGCCCATGCGCACCCATTCCAGGGTGATGGCGTGCTTGGCGCGGATCGCGAACAGGCGCTTGGCCATCTCGTCGTCGAGCGTGCGTGGCGTCTTGGACTGCGCCACGATGGTCAGCATGTTCTGCAGGTCGCGCGGCGTGATCAGATCTTCCATGGGGAAATGCGGCACCTCGACCCAGAACGACTTGCGGCTGCCGCGGTCGTTCGCCGTGCCCGGCGCGCCGCGCTCCTTGGCCGCCAGCACGCGGATGGTGCCGTCCTCGAGCGTGATCTCGACGATGGTCGACATCGAGCCTGACGACGGAAACAGGCCGAGCGCATTGAGCAGGCCGTAATTGTTGGGAATGCGGTTCACCGCGCTCGAGAGCTGAATCGCGGTGAACGGGAAGTTGACGGTATCGAGCTCAGACATTGCCGGAGATCCTCATGCGTAAGGTGCCTCCGGCAATGCCGGGGCCAGGGTGGACGGGAAAGGAAGGTTTTTGGAGACGGCGCCCTAGCTGGGACGCTGAATGATATGGTTGAGCTCGAGCTGGGCGAGCGCCGCATTCATCTGGTTGGTCGTCGCACCAGCCGGCCAGATCAGATAGTTCGGATCGATGCAGGCCAGGCGCCGCACCGTCAGGATGTTCTGGTCGCTGCCGCCATTCGGCGCGATCTTCTTCTGCAGCGCGATGGCATAAGCATTCTGGCTGCCGTCGGTCGCCGCGAAGTTGATTGGCACCAGCTTGCGGGTCGCGACGGCCGCCGCAGTAACCGTGACGTCGGCGGCATCGCCAACCACGGCGGGGGTGCCGCCGGCGGTGATGGTGAACTTGAGCTGGTTGGTGAAGGCGACGCCAGTCGTGCCTTCGCCGAGCTCGATGCCGTCGGGGTCTTCAACCCGGAACCGGGTCGCCGCCAGGAAGGTGACGGTATAGACACCGAGCTTCGAGCCAGGCGCGACCGCCGGGTTGGCGAAGGCGTTGGTGAAGTTGCCGGTGTTGCCGGCGCGCGCGGCATAGGCCGCGCTCAGCGCGCCGACGGTGATGGCGCCGAGCACGGTGCCGACGTCGGCGACGTTGTCGGAGCCGGAGCCGGCCTGCAGGACCTCCTGCGCCTTGGAGATGAAATCGTCGACGACGTACTTCAGCACATTGCTTTCAATGCGCGGCTCGGTCAGCGAGAGAGTCTTGAGAACCATGGAAGCAATCCCTTGTTCGGTTGAAGGATGGTTGCGGGGGCTGGATTCGAACCAGCGACCTTCGGATTATGAGTCCGACGCTCTACCGGCCTGAGCTACCCCGCCGGGTGAGAAAGTCAGGCGACGCGCTTGGCACGCTCGGCGACCTGTCGGTCGATCGCCGCATTGAGGCCCTCGCCCGGCTTGGGCGCCTCGGTGCTGGTCTCGACCTTCGGGTCCGGCACGTTGCCGTCCAGGCGCGACGTCTTGACCTCGGCGGCCTTCGGCGCCTTGCCGAGCATCGCGGTCGCGGCCTCGGCGCTCATATCGGTCTCGAAGGCGAGATGGTGAGCGAGATCCTCGCGGCCCTTGGCGTCGGCATGGCCGAGGATCGACCTGGCGCGGGTGCGCTCCTGGGTGACGGCCTCGGCCGAGATCTCGCTGGCGTCGGTGCCGGCCTTGATGATGCCGGCCTTCTCGCCCTCGGCAAGCGCGGCGTTGATCGCGCTGTCGAGCGCGGCGCGCGGCACTGAATCCTTCGACTCTGCGCTCAAACCGACGGCCGCGAGCACAGCGGCAATTCCGGACAAACCAGACATTGGCAACTCCTGTTGTGGCCCGCCGCTTGCGAAGCCGTGGGTGGTGGAAGGCCGCTGGGTTCAGCGGATCAGGGAAACGAACTGGCTGAAGGCCTCCGACGGCCGCGCCACGGCGTCCGCCAGGCCGGCCTTGACGGCATCCTCGCCGTAGAACACGTCGGCCTCGGTCGCGAGCGCAGCCGCCTTGGACAGCCGCGGTCCGCGAAATTCGCTGACCATGGCCGCGAACTGGTCGCGCATGGCATCGACGCGATTCTGGATCTTGGTGGCGACCTCCGGCGGCAGCTCGCCGAACGGATGGCCGTCGGCCTTGTGCTTGCCGGAATGAATCACCGTCACCTTGGTGCCGGCGCGCTCGAGGCGCTTGGAATGATCGAGATGCATGGTGACGACGCCGATCGAGCCGACGCCACCGGCGCTCGACAGCACAATCTGGCGCGCGGCCGAGGCCAGCGCGTAGCCGGCCGAGTAGGCGAAGTCGTTGACGATCGCGAGCGTCGGCTTCTCTCTGCTGAGCTCGGCAATCATGTGCGCCGTGTCGAACAGGCCGGCGCCCTCGCCGCCGAAGGTATCGACCTCGAAGGCGACGCCGCGCACGCTCGAGTCCCGCCGCACCGCGTTGATGCGGGTCTGCAGGCCCTCATAGGAGGTCTCTCCGGACGACTGGCCCAGGAAGGCGCCCTTGTGGATCAGCGTACCCTCGATCGGGATCACCGCGACCGGCCCGAGGCGGTCGAAGATGCGGTTGCCGGCGCCGGCCTGCTCATAGGCGCGGCCCAGGCGATCGCCGAGCCGGCCGAACGACTCCGACGGCCGCCCGTTGGCGAACGGCGCGTGCTCGACCGCGGCGATATCGCCGAACTCGACGCCGCCGTCGACGATGCGGGCGCCGAGGCCGGTGAGGATCGCCGCCAGCTTGCCGGCGTCGATCATCAGCGGCGTGTTGAACATTCGCGAGGCGATATGCGGCATCAGCAGCGTCATGCGTTGGCCTTCTTGTCGCTTGCCTTCTCGCTCGGATCCTCGTCATTGCCGGCGTCCGACGGATCCGGCTGCAGCCCGCTGCCCGCGGAGATGACGCGCGTCAGGCTGCGCTCCTTCAGCATCTCCTCCTCGTTCGCGATCTGGTCGAGCGTGTCCTCGAGATCGCGGCCGAGATCGGCGCATTCGTCTTCCAAGGTCGAGATCATCGCGCCCATGCGCAACGAGGCGCCTTGCGCCTCCTTGACCGGATCGACATAGCCGCGGCCGGGGCCGATCCAGCGCGAGCGCAGGTAAGCGCCCGGCATGTCCCAGAAATCGGGGCAGCCCACGGGCGGCTTGATGTAGCCGCGGTCGAAGGCCTCCTCGAGCTGGCAGTAGTGGATCGGCAGCACCACCTGGTCGACGAAGGCGGCGAACAGCATCTGGATGTGCCGCCAGACCTCGTTGAGCGCGGCGCGCGCGCTGGAATAATTGATGCTCTCCCAATCGCCGGAGAGCTGCTGGTAGGAGATGCCAAGCGCAGCCGCGATCGACTGCAGGAACGCCTTCTGGAAGTCCGGGAACGCCGTGGTCTGCCGCGGCGAGGAATTGATCTGGATCTCGTCGCCGATCGGCATCACCGGGATGCGCACGCCGCCGATCCGCGCCGGGTTCTCGGCCCAGTAGTTCAGCCGCTTGCCCTCCAGCGTCTGCACCGTCTGGGGCGTGAAGGCGGCGGTTGCCTCGCCGACCGGCAGCGACGACTTGACGAAGGCGGCAAACAGCGCGTTGACGGTCGCCGAGGCGAGCTCGGTGTCGGAGAACTTGCCGACCATGTGCAGCCGCTTCACCAGCGCCGCGAACGGCGTCATGGCGCGGGCCTGGTCCTCGCGCTCGGGCTCGAAGCCGTGGATGAAGACGGGCCGGCCGGTCGCGGTGCGCGCCGGGATCCGGGTCCAGGTCAGCGGCGGCGGCACGATGTACCAGTCGGCAGGATGGCCATTGCGCAGGTGGTAGCCGAGCGGCACGCCGTCGTCGTCGAACTCGATGCCGCCGCGCAGGGCTTGCGTGGTCGGCTGACTATACGGGTTCGACAGCCGGTCGGGGTCGACGGCGCGGACGCAGGTGGCATAGCGGCCGCCGCGCGCCGGCTTCCACTTCATCACCGCGGTGGTCTCGTTCATGGTCGCGAAGGTGCGCGCCAGCAAACGGAAGATGCCGTTGATCGAAAGCCGCTGCTGCGCATCGCAGCGCCGCTGCGGATCGTTGCCGAACTGGTACCATTCGGACTCGATGGCGCCGGAGAGATCGCGCAGGATCTTGCGATGGCCCTTGTCGGTTGCATCCAGGCCGAGCGCGCGGGCATCGGGCTTGCTCGACAGCGTCAGCTTGGCGCCGACCAGCATCTCGACCAAGCGGGCGACGCCGGAGGCCGCGGTCGGATCGTTGCGCACGACGTCGCGGGTGCGCGCCACCGAGAGGTCGCGATACGGCAGCACCGCGGAATCGGCCGAGGTCGGCGGCGGCGCCCAGGCCGCGAACTCCTGGCCGCGGAAACCGCCCGAACGATAGGCCGGCTCCGGCACGTCACCGTACCCGGACCGGATCGCGGCGATGCGATCCGCCGAGACTGGCCGGCCGGCGTCATCGTAGATGGCGAGGGTCATCTCAGAAAACAAATCCCATGGCGCCGCGGAATGGCTGACCGGCGATGCGCGCCTCGAGCTCGGCGATGTAGGCCTTCAGCCGATCGGCGTTGGCGACCGAGAACTTGGTGCGTTGACCCTGCCATTCGCACTCGACGACAGCGACGCCCATCATCAGCTGATGTAGCGCGGCCTTGGCCTGGTCGAGCATCTCCTGGTCGGACATCAAATTCCCCGGTTCATCTCAGCGAGCCTTGCCCACGGATCATCAGCCTTCGGCGTCTCGATAGGCACTTCACCCGTCACCATGTCGGCGCCGCGCTGGAACGCGCGCGGCGAGAACAGGTCCGGCTTGCGCAGATCCTCAGGAATCCCGCGCTCGGAGGCGAGCAGCGCCCAATCGTCGGCGGTGAAGCTCGCGAAATACGCATCGAGCGCCGCCATGTTGTAGATCCGGCAATCGAGGTAGTGATTGTCGAGGCCCTTGGCGCGCACGTCCCAAACCTGCTGCTTACGGACCTTCGCTGACTTACCGCCCTTCTTCTGCTCGACGAGGTGCTCGCTCGTGATCTGCTTGAAGTAGGCCTCGTCCTGAAACTGGCCGAAATGGCAATAGCCGACCGGATAGACGATCGCCGAGCCGTCGGCTTTCGCCACCAGGCTCACATAGGCGTAGAACGTGCTCTTTAGCGGCCACGTGCCGACGAAGCGCACGGTGGCGCCGCCCTTGATGGTCTTTCCGCGGTAGTCGATATCCTGCGGCGTTGCCGCTGACAGCGGCGGCCGGCCCCAACCATCGCGGCCGATCACCGCTTGCGTGCCCGGATGCATCCGCGTCCAGGTCTTGACCGCGCCGGTGTTGTAGTTGGCGTCGACCACGAAGGTGTCGGGCCGCCGCTTGCTGTCATAGGCGTCCGGCCAGGACCGGTGGTAAAGTTCGGTCAGCGCGAGGAACGCACCATCGTCGTGATCAGTCGTCGTGCCCGGCAGGAAGTCCGCATCGATGACCCAGCTCTCGCGGTTTGGCGCGACAGCGAGGACCTCGTAGTAGATCCCGGTCTTCTGCACGTCGGCCGCGATCGCGAGCAGCAGCGCAGGCGGCGGCACGTGGCCGCGGCGATAATCCTCGCGACGCTCGAACAGCCGCATGTGATCCGGCGCGTCGCCGCGAAAGCGATAGGCCCGCCCCATCTTTAGGGTCGAGAAATCCTTTTTCGCGGTCTCGCTCTTGCGCGAGCCGAGATAATCCTCCGCGATCGCCTCATAGCTCATCATCAGTGAGATGAAGGCGTCGATGTGGAAGCTCGGCTGCCGCTCGAACTCGTCGTCACGGCTCTCGGGCACCCAGAGGCCGGCGCGCACCGCGTCGACACGCTCGCTCTCGCTGACGCTGTGGCCGCAATCGCACAGATAGACCGAGCGATGCGGCCGCTTCTCGTCGATCTGAAACCGCTCGAACCGGTGCACGAAGAATTTGCGGCACTCCGGACAGAGGCAATTCCAATAGCGCTGATCGCCGCGCTCGAATTTCAGCGTGATGCGACAATGGCCTTCGGTATCGCCGCTGGCGTCGCCAGTGTCGACCTCGGGAGTCGAGATGTTCAGAATCTTGAAGTTCTTGCGCCGGCGAAACGCGGTGAAGCGTCCCTTGAACAGCGTATCCGGATCGCCGAAGCCCGGAATATTCTGCCACTTCGAGAACTCGTCCCGCACGCCCTTCTTCGCGGTCTTGCCGCTCATGTCCATGACGGAATGCGCGTTGGCGAGCCACAGCCGGCCGCCGGCAAAAACCTTCTCGAACGTGGTCGAGCCCGCAACCGTGCGCGCCAGCGGATAGATCACCGGCGGCCTGTTGTTGCCGATGCCGTCGCGCCTGGTGTGCTTCTGCCAGGCCTCGATCATCGGCTGCAGTTTTGCGTTGTTCAGGTCACGCAAGAACTCGATGCCGGGTGTCGCATAGAGCGTGTTGGCCGGCTCGCAGTCGGCGATGTAGAGGCACCAGGCGAGACCAAGGATCGAAGCGCCCGACTGCTCCGACTTGCGGATGCTCACCTCGGTGCAGGGGTGATCATCGGAGAGGCAGCGGGCGATCTCGACCAGGTACGGCGCGCCGTCGGCATTCCAGAGCTCGCCGGCGTTCGGCCCGTCGACCAGCTTGACGTTCTTCGGCAGCCAGTCGGCGAAAGAGATCTCCTCGCGGGGCGACAGTGCCCCGTCAAACACCGTCGCAAGCCGATCATACGCCGTCTGCAGGAACTGGATCGTCATCGGCGAGTGGCATCTCGGCCTGGATCGGGACGGCGCCGGCGGCGGCCTGCGCGCGAGCCCGGGCGGTCATCGCCATGTCCTTCATCGCGCGCACGATCGCCTCACGTTGGGCACGGGTGATGCGCTTGAGCGCGGCGCGCATGCCGTTCTCGCCCTCCTTCACCGCGATCGCGATCAATTCCGAGTCCCGCGCCATCAGCCCGTCGCAGATGTCGGCGATGCGGCTTGCCGCGTCTTCCGCCACCGCGTCGAACTCGGCGACCGGCAGCAGGTTGCCGCGGGCGCGTTCGAGCTCGATGAACTTCAGATCGGCCGAATAGGCCTTGTCGCGAGCCTGTTCGTCCCGATATCGACCATTGTCGGCCTGCGACACGGTCGTTGCGGCCGGAGAGCGACCCACGTTGGCGGCTTTGGTCGCGGCCCCAAGCTCCCGGGCGCCGTCCCCCACCTCCCCGACCGCAAGATCGTATTGCGCGAGGTTGATCAGCTTGATCTTGCCCTTGCCGGCCTTCGCTGTCAGTCGGCCGGCCGCGATCAGGCGCGCAACCTTCTCCGAAATCGATTGCTTCTTGACGCCTTTGAGCGCCGCGAGCTCCGAAATGCTGACCCACAGGCCTTCATCCGGGACGTCAGGGGCCGTGTCAGGTGTCATGTGTCAGGCGCGTCAGGGGTGTCAGGTCAGTTTCAAACCCCGTCCAACTGGCGAACCCCCGGGCCCATTTCGGGCCGCGGTGGATGGGGGCTCGGGAAGGACCCGCTCAGCCGAGGACGCGATAGAGCTCATGGGCAATACGTCCCGGCAGGTCGCGGTCGATGACGGCGAAGAAGGCGGCTTCCGACTGCCCCTTCACCATCTCCTCCGGGATGAACAGGCCGGAGCGGATGGTCTCGAGCGGATGGCGGCTCTTGCCGACGCGCTTGAGCACGGCGCCGCCGAGATTGAGAGCGACACGATTGGGGAAGCGGCCGCCCTTCATGAACGACCCGGTATAAATACGCCGGCTGTTCCACGGGGCAGCGGACACACCCTTGCGGGTCTCACGCGCAGCGAAGAACTTGAGACGGACATTGCCGCCCTTGCTGCGGATCACATAGGCGCCGGCGCCGAAGGCCTTGGTTCCCTTCACAGCCCGCACCAACGTGCGGCGCTTCAGGCCGGTCTGGCCGACGAGTACGTTGCGCATCTGCGTCAACGCCTTGTCGCCGGTGTGGTTGATGGCCCGGTTGAGCACCAGCGGCATCTGCTCGCCGGCAGCATGCAGCGCGTTGCTGATGTGCTTCAGGTTCGACAGATCGTACTTGATCGAGAGCATCAGCGCCGCGCCAGTTTCGATGCCGCAGCCGCGATCTTGGATCGAAACACCTTCGAGGCATCCTCGACCGTCGACGTCACGACGAGGCGGTCATACCTGCCCTCTGGTGAGAGCTTCTTCAGCAGCCTGTCCTGAGCGTCGTGCTGGCCGACCATCGGCAACGCGTGCACGACTTCCGTCTCGATCCGGCCCTGCCGCCACAGATCTCGCACATGCGGCGACAGGCTGCCGCCGAGCGCCAGGGCTTGGAGCACCTCGCGGGTGGTCATGCCATACTGCTTGGCAATCTCCTCTTCGGTCTTGCCGTGCTCGGTCTTGAGCCTGGCATAGGCCTCGAATTCGTCGACGGGGTGGAATTTCTTGGCGGTGACCGAGACCGCCAGCGAATCCTCGAACGCCCGCTCGGCCGTTGTCAACTTGCAGTCGACAGGCTCCGACGATTCCTCGCCATAGATCATTCGCAGCGCGGCCAGCGAACGGTTGCCATTGGCGACAAAATAGGTGTGCGGCACGCCGTCGTCATAGACGAGCAAGTCATCGATCTTGCCGCGGGCGTGGATATGCGCAGCAAGCTCGGCAATGCCGTCCTCGCGGCCGGTGACGCGGGCGTTGCCGGGATGGTTCGGCGCCTCGTGACCTGGACGAAGGTTCTTCAGCGGCACCTGCAAATGCGTCGACTGCATCAGTGGTCTCCAGCATGCGCGTCAGGAACGCTTCGGCCTTCTCGTCGAACGGCGGATTGGTGATGAAGAGATCGGCGGTCTGGCTGGTGTGCTCGTTGAGGAAGTCGCCAACCTCGCCATAGCCGTAGTCGAAGATGTCGCCGGCAAAGACCTCGGCGCAGTACTCTTCGAGCACCTCGGCGATGTGGCCCTCGCCGCAGGCGGGCTCGCGCGCGCTATAGCGCTGCGCGTCGATCTTAAGGTGGTCGAACACGTGCTCGAACAGCGCGCGCGTCGCCCAGGGCGGCGTCGGGAAATAATCCAAACTGTCGTCGGGCTCGACCCGGCCGGACATGATCGAGCGCGCGCCGTGGATCACGCCCCTGTCGTCGATCGGATCTCCGCCCCCGTGATCGGCGCCCGCTTGGCCTTGACCAGGCATTGCAAAACCTTGCGCGCGAGCACCACGCCGCGACGCTTGACCAGGCCCCTGACCAGGCCGAGCGCGGCCGTATCGCCTTCAGCGATCGCTGACGACGGCGAGATATCGCGGATGCGGACGCCGGCGCGCTTACAGACGTTGTCGACGTCAACGGCGTCGGGATCGCCGGAGGCCAGCAGCGCGCGATAGATGTCAAACGGCGTCACCTTGATGCGGTCGGAGTTGTGACCGACAAAAGCCCGCGCTCGCTCATCGACGGTGTCGGCGCCGACGACCACGATCAGGATCTCAGGGATTTTCAGCGTTGCAGCGATGATGGCGGTGTGCTGGCCGTCGATCACGTGCAACGTGGCCGGCCCCATCTGCACCGCGATCGGCGGCTTGTAGCGATTCCAGCGGAAGGTTTCGATGGTGCGCCGGATCAATCGGATCGACCGCTCGGAAAGATCGCGCTGATAGGTGCCGTCGACCATAAGGCTGGTGGGTGTCACCCAAATGGCCCGCGGCTTCGGCCCGAACTCGGTCGCGGGCTTCAAATCCGGGGCTGTCATCGGCTTGATGGGGCGCAATTGGCTCATCGCCGATACCCCTCCCCGGCCGCTTCCTTCTCATTCCGCAGCGCCTGCCAGGCCTCGCCGCGCAGCAGTGGCAGCAGGCCGCCGATCGCGGCCAGCCAGCGCGACGTCGGGTCCATCTCGCCGGCGAAATAGGCCTCGGGGCACGCGACGATCGCGATGCCGCTGGACGTCGCCCGGATGCCTTCCGACGGCCGTTTGTCGGCATCGCGGATCTCCTGGGCGAGCAAGGGAAATCGCGTTTCGGCCGCCAAGCCATGGTGCCGCGCGGGCTTGGTCAGCATCTCTTCGGTGAAGCCGATCAGCTCCGTGAGCGTTTGAGACAGCGGCCTCATGCGGCGGCTCCATGCTCTCGCGCGAACCGGGCGCGCTCGTGCTGGACGAGTTCGGCCAACGAGCCGATGACATGCATCCAGCGATCAAGCCGCGCGGCAGTTTCGATCTCACCAGCCGCCACCTCTGCGGTGAGACGCGCCGTCGACAATATGGCCAGATTGAGCAGCCGCACCGGATTGAGCAGGCCATTGGCCAGCGGATCGCTCATCAGCAGGTCGAGCTGCAGCTGTTCGGCGTGCATGCCGAGCAGAGTCAGCCCGAACTTCCCCCCAAGAAACTCGGAGGCATGCTTGACGGCGCGCACCGCCAGCATGTTCGCCACCTGGCGCGAGGAGAACGGCAGCTGGTCAGCCATCGCGCCCTCCCCTGATCACGGAGAAACTGCGGACGGCGGATAGCCCCGGCTGCACCAGGCCCCCGCCGTCCGCCTCGCCGGCGGAGGGCGACCGCGCGGAGCTGAATGAAAGAGGCCGCCGAAGATCCATCGGATCTGCAGCGGCCCGGACGTGCGCACGCGAGGTCAGCGCAACGAGCTGTTCGCGCGTGTATCCGAAGGAGGGCTTGGCCGACGGGTGTCGCTGCCGCCGGCCAAGCGTCATCGCGCATGCAAGACTGAGCGCGATGAAAACCAATGCGATCGAGATCAGGATCTTCGCGGCAATCATGAAGACATGTCTCCTCGTTCGCAGGACCATGTCCTGCGGCGGTTGGGCTCGAAACGCTTGTGGGTTACTGGGTCGTGCGAGGGGCTAGATGATCGGCCCTTCGCGGATGTCGGTTGTGCGCGCCATCAGCCTGAGATCTCCGCTTGCAGGGCCTTCGCATAGAGCTGGCTGGCTTCGTCGAGGTTGCGCTTCATCGCCTTGAGCGACGCGCGGCGGCGAACCTCTTCGATGTAATCGACGTTCCGGCCCTCACCGAGGGTGAGCAGCACCTGGCGGCCAATGTCGTGCTCTTTCAGGCAGAGCAGCTTGGCCAGGATCTCGGCATTCTCGGCCCGCGCGCCACAGAGCAGCTTTTCGCAGGCGTTGACCTGCTCATCGAGCAAAAACGCCAGCGTTTTCGCGGCGGTACCGGCCGGCAGCAAGCTCTTCACTTTTTGCATGACTGGGGAAATCTGATTCCCGGCGCGGAAGCTCTCCTTCCGGATCTGGAAGGCGGCCAATTTGGCGTTTTTCGCCCCTTTGCGCATGCTGCGGCTCATCGGGCTTCTCCAGCCAGCTGTGAGGTTTTAGCGTGCATCAGCGTGAGACATTCGTAGGTCAGCCACTCGACATTAAGGACCGCACCCTCGGCCACGATCGCCGGCCACAGGCCGACCGAGATGCTCTCGCGCCGCTTCATCTCCGAAGCCGTCGACGGATTCTTCAGGCCGAAGGTGCGCGCGAAGGCGGCCGGACCGCCGAACACGGCGAACACGTCGGAGACCGTCTTGTCTGACGGGGCATTTCCCGAACCTGTGCTGCGCGAATCAGCGTGTGCCATGACGCCGAATTACATGATTCATGTTGATGAGGTCAACATGACTTGTGTCAACACGATTTGTGATTATGGCCCCATGGAGACCATGGGTGAGCGCCTGCGCGCGGCGCGGAAAAAGGCCGGATATGGCTCGGCAATGGCGGCTGCGAAGAAATTTCGCTGGCCGACGTCGACCTATGCCGCGCACGAAAACGGGCAGAATGAATTTTCTGTGGATGTCGCCGAGAGGTACGCCAGGGCATTCAAGGTCACGGCCAGCTGGCTGCTGACCGAGGAGGGATCGCAGGCGCGCCGCAACGTCGTGATCGTCGAGGGCCTGGTCGGCGCCGGCGGCGTGGTCGACACCAGCGCCGAAAACACCGGGCCCGATGGGATCGAGGAGATCGAGGTGCCCTACCAGCTGCCGGACAACGCCGCAGCCTATCGGGTGGCGGGCGATTCCATGTTCCCGCGCTACGACGACGGCGATATCATCATCGTGGTCAAGCGCGAGCAGCCGCCGTTCGAGCTGCTCAACTTCGAGACGCTGGTGACGACGTCGGACGGCAGCCGCTATCTGAAGCGGATCGTGGCCGGCGCCCGCAAAGGCCAGTTCGACCTCGAGAGCTTCAACGCCCCGCCGATGCGCAATGTGAAGATCCAGAGCGCCACCGAAGTGCATTCGGTCGTGCGCCGCGGCAAGTGGAGGAGCCTTGATGCTGCCGGCAAGCGACGGCTGATGCAGCGCGCGCTGAAGGAGAAGGCCTGATGCTTGCGGTGATCCTAGTGATCGCGATCGGCGGCGGGATCGTCTTTGCGGCGGCCCGGATCGTGCTGGGCTGGGTCTTGCCCGTGCCCGCCATGCAGGCGATCGACCGGACGACAAGCCGCGCCTTCACGCTGTTTTTCAAGCTGGTCGTAGTCGGCCTCGGCGCCGGCATCCTCTATCTGGTTTGGATGGTCAGCCACACTCAAACATAATTCGTGTTGACATCTTTCGTGTAGATATCGATATTCCCTCCCGCTTCGCAACGGGAGACGGACATGCCGCGACAGCCTGCCCAAGACATTTCCAAAGCCGACATTTCAGAGAGCGATTTCAAGTACCAGCTGAAGCTGCACAGCCTCGCTTACCTGCCGAACATCCGTCGATTCCTCGATCTGATGCATCCCAAGGCTGGGCGGCACATCCTGCCCGTGATGGACGCGACCGGCCGGCGCATGATGCGCAACGCCTCGATCCACTCCTGCCTCGCCGCGCGCAGCGCCTACGAAGCCGAGCTCGCGCTCAAGGCCCGTGCCGAGCAGAACAAGGCCGACCTCGCCGAGCGACTGGCGCCGGCCGCCATCGCGCCCTGCCGCGCCGATCTCGACGGTCCCGCGGCCGTCAACCAGCTCGCCGACGACTTCGTCCTGCAGACCACGCGCTCCGATGGCGTCGTCTATGTTGACCTCATTCGCATGGGTTGGACCGGAGCGCAGCTGAAGCAGCACACCGACGCCGCGCGCATCGTCGCGCAGCGGCGGCAGGAGAAGCAGATGGCTGAGGTGGTGGCATGACCTTGCTTCGCCCCGCGAGCTTCGCTAGCCGCGGCCCTGCCAATGGCAGGGATATCGTTGTCGCCATGGCTGCACATCTGCGCAAGGTCGGCATTCCCGAGACCGAGCGCGAGGCGATTCGCCTGCTCGCCGCCGGCGGCTTCCGCTACGGCGACGTGGCCGTGCTCGCCGAGGACGCGCTGCTGGAAGCGCGGCAGAGCGCTGTCTCCGACGCCATGACCGGAACTCCGCCGCTCCTGCTTCCGGCCAAGGCCTCGCAAGCCCCTCCGTCGGAAACAGTCCTGGCCGCCCCGGGATCTGCAGGGAGCAGCGGCCTTTTATCCATGCTTGCGCTCGAGGCGCCGCTCAGCTGGCGCGCCCCGGACACCGGCGCATGACCGAGAAGCGCTGCCTGACCAAGGATGAGGCTGCAGCCTATTGCGGCTGTAACACGCTGGCAGCGTTCGACAGTTGGCTCCAAAAGGGAATCGTCCCCAAGGCCATCCCGGGCACCAACCGATGGGACCGGAAAGCCCTCGACGCGGCTCTGGACCGCGCCTCCGGCCTTGTGACAGACTACGCCGCCGAGCTGACCCCCTACCAGCGCTGGAAGGCCGAGAATGCGCGGAAGACCCAAGCCGCCTGACAAGCCGCTGAAGCTGAAGGGCATCCATCGCGTCAAGAAGCGGCAGAAGGATGGATCGATCAAGGTCCACCTCTATCATCGCGCGACAGGCCTGCCGCTCGATGAAGCGAGGCTCGCGGAGAGCTACGCTGATGCCGAGAAGAAGATGCGCACCAGGGGCGAAGACACCATGGTGCAGCTCATCCGGCACTTCGACCAGTCCGCTTATTTCGACGGCCTCAGCGAAGAGCACCGGAAGCAGTATGTCTGGAAGCTGAAGCGGATCGAAGCGCGTTGGGGCAGCTGCCCCGCCGCCACGTTCAACGACGCCGATGATGCGCTGGAGTTTCGCAAGGACGCCCTCGCCTGGCACAACGAGCTCGGCAAGGGCTCGCCGCGATCAGCCGACAATCTGGTGGCGGCGCTGGCGCGCGTGCTGTCCTACGCGAAGGAAAAGGCCGTCATCAAGTTCAATCCGCTCGACACCTTCGCGCGGCTCTACAAGAGCAACCGGTCGGAGCTCACCTGGCCGGAGGAGCTGCAGCAGCAGTTCATCCGCACGGCGCGGCCCGCCATGGCGACGGCGATGATCATGGTCCGCAACACCGCGATGCGCGCCAGCGACGTGCGCAAGTTTCCCTGGACACGCTATGACGGGCAGCGCGTGCAGATCCGCTCGACCAAGACCGGCAAGCTGCTCTGGATCCCGGCGACGCGCGAGCTGAAGGCGCATCTCGACGCGCTCAAGGAAACGAAGGCCGGCGCGCTGGTGATGCTGACGCCGACGGGCAAGGCCTACACCAAGCGGTATTTCAACGAGCACTGGCGCGAGGACTGCGACAAGGTCGACGACATCAACGGAAAGGCAAACGCCGCCAGCGCCGAATGCGTCAAAACCTCCGACCTCAATTTCCATGACAACCGTGGCACGGCCGCGACGCTACTGGCCGAGGCAGGCGCGACCGCGCCCGAGATAGCCGAGGCGCTATGTTGGAGCGTCGACAAGGCGCAGAAGGTGATTGACCTCTATCTTGCACGGCGCGGCGTGCTGGCGGCGAATGCGATCAAGAAGCTAGAGGACCATCGGGACAAGTCTCAAGCGAGCAGATCCACAACAAACGTGAATTATCGTACGACGAGTTAGTCATGCGCGCTCTATGCTAGAGAGCGAGCAACAACTTAAGTCATTGATTTGCTTATCGTTCGAATGGTGTCAGTCACAGTCCTTGACTGATTAGCCTACTCGCGATCCGCCCTGCGCGAAGATTTCGCAGATCCAGCAACCACTTAGCCGTATAGTGTGCGTCCGGAAATGCCATCAGCGCTCTTTCGCCATAGAGCGCGCATGCAACCGCATTTTGCTAAGTCTTTGAAAGGATACGCGTTCGCGTTTTTTTGATTTGGGGCAGTTGTGCGCGGGCCGAGCGATGCGATCAATCAACGCGACCACCTCACGGCTTCAGATTGGAAACGCAATGCGGCATCCCCAACGACTCGACATTAAATTTCTTGGTACTCAAATTCGCGCCGAAGGCATTTTAGGCATTCTTGGCACCATCGTGATTGTTGCCGTTGTTCTCTCGGCCTACCTGCGCGGTTGATAATTCTGATGCCGGATACAGTGGGCGGATTGATCGAAAGCTATCGTACTGACCCTCAGTCGTCGTTTCGAAAATTGAGTCATGGAGTGCGCGTTAAGCACGAGAGGTTACTTGCGCGGATCACAAAAGAACACGGGCATCGCTCACTCAAACAAATTCGAGCTCGTAATCTGGTCGCTTGGCACGACGGCTGGCTTGGCAAGGGGAAAATCGCCACAGCGCATTCGCTCATCAGTCGCCTGCGGGTGGTGCTGCGGTTTGGAGCCACCATTCTCGAAAACAAGGACTGCCGTCGGTTAGCCGAGCTGATGACCGAAATGCGATTCGAAAGGCCTCTGCCTCGTAGGAAAACGCTATCGTCGGAACAGGCGAGGCAAATTAGAGCAAAGGCGCGCGAGTGGTTCGGCTGGTATTCACTAGCTCTCGCCCAAGCGCTTCAATTTGAGCTCCGCCTAAATCAAAGGGCGGTCATAGGCGAGTGGGTCCCCATCAACGAAGCCGAGCACTCTAGCGTGAGACGTGAGACTGAGGGCAGAGAGGAGAAATGGGTAAAGGGTCTGCGGTGGTCCGATTTGGATGAAAGGTTCATTCTGCGGCACGTCGGCAGCAAGCGAGCGCCAGAGGTTCAATTTGACATCAAGAACGCAACGATGGTCATGGAGGAGCTAGCGATCTGTGCCCGAGTTTCTGTCGAGCAACTCACTCGAGATCATCTCCCTCATGATGGGCCGATCGTCATAAACGACGTAACTGGATTGCCCTGGTCAACGGCGGAGTTTCGCCGGAAATGGCGCCTTGTCGCCAATCAGGCGGGGATCCCAAAGCACGTCATGAACATGGATAGTGGGAAGTCCTTCTCCAAGCTCGAATGAAGGCACGGTGAGAACGTCGCCCGAACAAAACTGTAAACCAAATGTAAACGGGCGATCGGCCGTGAACCGACCGCCTTAAAACTAATTTGATTTCATTGAGAAAAATGGTCGGAGCGAGAGGATTTGAACCTCCGACCCCTAGTCTCCCAGACTAGTGCGCTAACCGGGCTGCGCCACGCTCCGAACGTCGTTCCATTAGCTAGGATCGCTGCTTTGCGCAAGGCGAGCCAAACCATTTTGGTGTCTTCGCCCAAAGCCCCCGGAACCGACCGCAAAGAGGACGGAAACCGCCTCAGCCGTCCTTCAGCGCCTGATCGAGCATCTCCCGGCAGGCAACGAGGTCGGCGAGCACCCGTCCGAGCCGCTCGCGATCCAGCGCACTGGGGCCGGCGGGCCCGGCGGGGGTGCCGCCTTTGCGGAAGGTGGTGAGGATGTCCTCGTCGTCGACCTCCGCGAAGCGGAAGTCGATGCCCTCCTCTTCGTCGCCCTGGTAGTCGTTTTCGTCGGCTTCAGTGACGCCTTTGATGGGCGCCTCGTCGTCCGGCTCCACCAGGCTTGCCCCGATGGCGTCCTCGATCGCCCCGAACGAGACCGCGGCCGAGCCGTCGGCCAGGCCCTGCACCGATTTGACGCCGTGCTCTTTCAGGATCCGCTGCACCCCGCGGATGGTGTAGCCCTCGCCGTAGAGCAGACGGCGGATGCCCTTGAGCAGATCGACGTCGTCCGGGCGGTAATAGCGGCGACCGCCGCTGCGCTTCATCGGCTTGATCTGGGAGAATCGCGTCTCCCAGAACCGCAGCACGTGCTGCGGAATGTCGAGTTCCTGCGCTACTTCGCTGATGGTTCGGAACGCATCCGGCGCCTTGTCCAAATGCCAAATCCTTCGCGCGGGGCGGCTTACGCCTCGGGTTGAGCCTTGCTGGCGTCGCCATTGGTGCGGTGCTGGGCGTTGATCCGCTGTTTCAGGATCGCCGATGGCTTGAACACCATCACCCGGCGCGGCGAGATCGGCACCTCGGTGCCGGTCTTCGGGTTGCGGCCGATGCGCTGGCCCTTCTTGCGGACCATGAAGGAGCCGAACGAGGACAATTTCACCGTCTCGCCCTTCTCAAGGCAGTCGGTGATCTCCTTCAGCACGAGTTCCACGAAGGCGGACGATTCCGTGCGCGACAGTCCCACCTTCTGGTAGACGGCCTCACAGAGATCAACACGCGTTACGGTTTTACTTGTATCGGTCATCGCCCTGCCCCACATCACGGCGAACAATTGTCGTCTGAAATTATGAGCTTACGTTACAGCGGTCAACACCGCTCATCAATGCAGACGCATCGATAATCGCGGCCAATTCCGGCAAAATTTTATCGAATGTGGCTTTACCAGCGCACCAGCGCGGAGCCCCAGGTGAAGCCGCCGCCCATCGCCTCCATGAGAATCATGTCGCCGCGCTTGATGCGGCCGTCCTTGCGCGCCACCGACAGCGCCAGCGGGATCGAGGCGGCGGAGGTGTTGCCGTGACGGTCCACCGTCAGCACCACCTTCTCCGGCGCGATATGGAGCTTGTGGGCGGAGGCGTCGATGATTCGCTTGTTGGCCTGGTGCGGCACGAACCAGTCGATGCTGTCGGCATTGAGCCCGGTCGCCTCGAAGGCATCGACGATGACGTCGGTGATCATGCCGACCGCATGCTTGAAGACCTCGCGGCCTTCCATGCGCAAATGGCCCACCGTCTGTGTCGAGGATGGCCCGCCGTCGACGAACAGCTTTGCCTTGTGGCGGCCATCGGAGCGCAGATGCGTGGTTACCACGCCGCGGTCGGTTGCAGCCTTGCCCGGCTGCTCCTGCGCCTCCAGCACGACCGCGCCGGCGCCGTCGCCGAACAGCACGCAGGTGCCGCGGTCGTTCCAGTCGAGGATGCGCGAGAAGGTCTCGGCACCGATGACCAAGGCGCGCTTGAAGGCGCCAGAGCGCAGAAAATTATCGGCAGTCGCAAGCGCGAACAGGAAGCCCGAGCACACCGCCTGGAGGTCGAAGGCCGCGCCGTGATTGATGCCGAGCGCGTGCTGCACAGCAACCGCAGTCGCAGGGAACGTGTTGTCCGGCGTCGAGGTCGCGAGCACGATCAGGTCAATCGACTGCGCGCCCAGCCCCGCATCGGCGAGCGCGGCCTGCGCCGCCTTGATCGCGAGGTGCGAGGTGAACTCGCCATCGGCGGCGATGTGGCGCTCGCGGATGCCGGTCCGCTGCACGATCCACTCGTCGGACGTGTCGATGCGCGTCGCCAATTGGGCGTTGGTCATCACCTGCTCCGGCAGATAGGAGCCGCAGCCGAGCACGACCGAACGAATCTTGGTCACGAAACATCCTCCGGCGCGGTTGGCGCGGAACCGAGCGCGCCTCCATCGCGGTTAAGCATCTGATTGATCTTGTTCAGAAGATCGAATTTGGCCATGTCATATCCAACATCGATCGCATAGGCAAAGCCTTCGGCGTTGATCCCGCCATGGCTCTTGACCACGAGCCCGTTCAACCCGAGCAGCACGCCACCGTTCGACTTGTTCGGGTCCATCTTGTCGCGCAGGGCCTGGAAGGCATTGCGGGCAAAGAGATAACCGAGCCTGGAGAGCCAGCTCCGCTGAATCTCGTTCCGAAGCAAGTCCGCCATCTGGCGCGCGGTTCCTTCGGCGGCCTTGAGCGCGATGTTGCCGCTATAGCCCTCGGTCACGATCACATCGGCCAGCCCCTTGCCGATACCGTCGCCCTCGACGAAGCCAATGTAATCGAGTTCCGGCAGGTTCATCGCGCGCAGGGTTTCACCGGCCTCACGGATCTCCTCGTGCCCCTTGATCTCCTCGGTCCCGATGTTGAGCAGGCCGACCGTCGGGCGCTTCTTGCCGAACACCACGCTCGCCATCGCCGCGCCCATCACCGCGAGCGCCACCAGATGGCGCGCATCGCCGCCGATCGTGGCGCCGAGATCGAGCACGACGGACGAGCCGCGCATGGTCGGCCACACTGCGGTGATCGCGGGGCGGTCGATGCCAGGCAGCGTGCGTAGATGGAAGCGCGCCATCGCCATCAGCGCGCCGGTATTACCGGCGGAAACGGCAACATCCGCCTCCCCCTTCTTCACCGCGTCGATGGCAAGCCACATCGAGGAGGTCTTGCGGCCGCGGCGCAGTGCCTGGCTCGGCTTGTCCTCGCCGCTGACGGCAACGTCGGTATGAATGATCCGGGAAGCGGCCTTGAGCCTGGGGTGGCGGTCGAGCTCGGGCTCGATCCTGGCGCGGTCCCCGACCAGCAGGAACTCGGTCTCGGGATGCCTGCCGAGCGAGACGGCCGCGCCTGGAATGACGACAGGGGCGCCGACGTCGCCCCCCATGGCGTCAAGCGCAATACGAACCTTGCTTGGCATCAAAATCCCGGAAACCTGGTCTGGCGCGGTCGTCCGCCGCTAGCGGGACCGCGAAATGGGTTCGCCATGGACATGGCGACCGGCCAAGCGCCACGCCGCACCCGGACCAGCCGGGACAATAGCGTTTTGTTATCCCGAAACAACCTCTTGCCCCCAGCCTTTTGGATTAAGGGCGATCCGCTAGCGGATGCTCGAATTCACAAAAACAACTTAAATATCAAATAGCTGGAGTGAGCTTTCAAACCAGCGCCGCAAGCACCTCACACCCCCGTAGCACAGCGGTGCTACGGGGAATGCCCAGCTATTTGTCTTTCTTCTTGCCCCGCTTGTTCCCCTGGAGCGCCTCCAGCGCCGCGAACGGATGGTCCTTGGGGTCGAGTGCGGTGACCTCCGCCTCGAACACGGCCCCGGGCTTGCGGGGATAGGGATCGATCGCCAGGAACAGCGCGTCGGTCGCGATACGGCCGAGATCGATGATTCCGTTGACGATGGCCTCCGCCGGATTGGCGACCTCCGTCGGCTCCTCGCCGTCCTGCCCTTCCTCGATCAGGTCTTCCAACCGTCGCGTCTTGGCCTCTGGCGCAAAGGTCAGATCGATCTCCTCGTCGATCTCGCTCTCGATCGGATCGAGCGTGACCACGCAGGTCTGGCCGACCCGGGCACGAACACGGCCGGTGACCTGGAGCCGGCCGCCACTCTTCGGCACGACATCAAAGGTGGCCTGAGCCGACAGAATGTCGTGCACGCCCGCAAGACCCGCCATCGCCTGTCGCTCCGCGGCCGAGGCCTCCAGCTCACGGTGCAAGCCGGTGTCGGGAATGTGCGCAACGGTCACAGGCGCGCGCCAGGGGTCGGGCTCAGTTGCGGCTAAAGGTCGGCTCATAACGTTCCATCCTCGCGAGGCGGTGCGGGAAATTTGAAGGATCCGAGCAGTAGCGCGGGATCGTCGATCTGACCGAGACCCGCATTCGCGGCCTGTGCGTAACCGGCAAGCCGCTGCGCCTGATCCAGCCCGACGCCGTTCAAGATATTCTTGCAGATCGCCTGCGCCAGCCCCTCGGCGCCGGCGTCGATCGCCTGGTCGTAAGCCTGGACGCGGCCGTAAAAGGCCTCGCCGAAGGCCCGCATCCGCTTCGGGACGGTCTGGTCGCCTACGCCCATTTCGCGCAGATTGTCGTCCATGTCCTCGCAGAAGCGGTCGAACAGGGCCTGCGACAGCTCCACCCCGCCCTGCGCGGTCCTTAAGCGCCGCAGCAACAGCCAGAGGTGCAGCAGCAACAGGTCGAAACGGCCATTAACCGTATCCGGCACGCCCAAGTCCCGGTAAAATATGGGTTCTCGCGCCTGCGTCACGATCATGCCATAGATGGCCTCAATGGTGCCGGCCGGGGCTAGCCGGGGTTTCCTGAAGTGATTGAACGGCCAAAGCATTGTGGTTTCCGCAAGCGGGCGCGCGCGAGTTGCATTCAGAACCTCCGCCCGGTACTTCAGCGCCTCGCGCGACGCAAGGGGACGGAATCAGTTCCGCTATGACGATAACGAACCAGACCAGCCTGCGCGCAGACAAGCGGCGCGGCCTTTATGCACGCTGGCGCGGCTTGCGCATGCTTGCGGCCGTGGCTCTGGTCGGTGGCGCCCTCGCGGGATGCACCGGCGAGCAATTCCAGAAGGGCTACATCCTGCCGCCCGGCGCACTCGAGCAGATTCCGATCGGCGCGAGCCAGGACCAGGTGCTGATCGTGATGGGCACGCCCTCCACGGTCGCGACGCTGGACGGTGAAGTGTTTTACTACATCTCGCAGCGCTCGGAGCGCATGGTCGCCTTCATGAACCAGAAGGTGGTCGACCAGCGCGTGATCGCCGTCTATTTCGATAAGAACCGGCGCGTGCGCCGCCTTGCGAATTACGGCCTCCAGGACGGCAAGATCTTCGACTCCATCAGCCGAACCACGCCGACCTCGGGTCAGGAGATGAGCTACCTCGCGCCGCTGTTCAAGCTGCTCAGTTTTAACTGAGATCGTGAGCTGACATTTCGGCCTGCGGCGTCGTGCCGCTCTCCGCCCGCCGCCCAATGCGACTTGCCGTTGCACGCCGGGTTCCATACGCTCGCTGCAAAACAAGAAGCAGGGAGTGGATTCGTGCCCAACAAAGTTCTGTCTCGCCGCCGCGTGCTCGCCGGTGCCGCCGGTCTGTCGGCCGCAGCCATCCTGCCGCGGTCGAGTCTTGCGGACTGGAAGCCGACCGAGAACATCCGCGTCATCGTGCCGGCTGCAGCCGGCGGCTCGACTGACGTGATGGGGCGGCTGCTCGCGGCCCATCTCCAGTCCGCCTGGGGCCAGACCGCGGTGGTGGAGAATCGCTCGGGCGGCGGTGGCACGATCGGAACGGCCGAGGTCGTTCGATCCAAGGCCGACGGTCACACCATCCTGATCGGCAACCCCGGTCCGAACGCGATCGCCTACAGCATCTTCAAGAACCTCGGCTACAAGCCGGATCAGCTCCAACCGGTGTCCAACATGATCCGGATCCCGAACATCGTGTCGGCGCATCCGAAGACCGGCATCAAGTCGGTCGCCGAGCTGATTGCCTTTCTCAAGGCCAATCCGGACAAGCTCAGCTACGCCTCCTCCGGCGTCGGCCAGAGCCCTCACCTCACCGGCGCCTGGTTCCTCCAGCTCACCGGGCTGAAGATGACGCACATCCCGTTCCGTGGCGCCGGGCCTGCGCTTCAGGCCGCGCTTGCCGGCGACATTCAGATCCTGTTCGACAATCTCTATCCGAGCCTGCCGCAGGTTCAGAACGGCACGCTCAACGGCCTCTGCGTCACCACGACCGAGCGGAGTGATCTCGCACCGAACCTGCCGACCATGCGCGAGTGCGCGCCGGAGCTTGCGAATTTCGATGTGTCGTCATGGTTCTCGGTGTTTCTGCCGAAGGGCGTCCCGGCCCCCGTGCTCGAGGCGCTCAATCTGCAGGTCAAGGCGATGCTGGAGCGCGACGACATGAAGAAGCAGATCACCGCCATGGGCGCCCGCGCCGACTACGGCACGCCGCAGCAATTCGCGGATTTCGTGGACGCCGAGACGAAGAAGTTCGCCGGCATCATCCAGAAGGAAGGCCTGCAGATGGATGTGCAGTAGCCTTGCGCTGCCACCAGGAACAAAAACCCCGCGGTTCGCGCCGCGGGGTTTTGTCTTGTGTCGTCGCGGCTCAGTGCGCCAAAACCGCCAGCAGCAACAGCGCCACGATATTCGTGATCTTGATCATCGGGTTCACCGCCGGGCCCGCCGTGTCCTTGTAGGGATCGCCGACGGTGTCGCCGGTCACGGCGGCCTTGTGGGCATCAGAGCCCTTGCCGCCGAAATGACCGTCCTCGATATACTTCTTGGCGTTGTCCCAGGCGCCCCCGCCCGAGGTCATCGAGATCGCGACGAACAGGCCCGTCACGATCACGCCGAGCAGCATCGCGCCGACCGCCGAGAACGCCGCCGACTTGCCGGCGAAGCCGCCGCCCGCGATGGCGTAGATCAGGAAGTAGACGACGATCGGCGACAGCACCGGAAGCAGCGAGGGGATGATCATCTCCTTGATCGCCGCCTTGGTGAGCAGGTCGACCGCCTTGCCGTAGTCCGGCTTGTCGGTGCCCTGCATGATGCCCGGCTTCTCGCGGAACTGGCGACGCACCTCCTCGACGATCGCACTGGCCGCGCGGCCGACTGCGGTCATGCCCATCGCGCCGAACAGATACGGCAGCAGACCGCCGAACAACAGGCCCACCACCACGTACGGATTGTTGAGCGAGAAGTCCGGGTTGACGCCGGCGAAGTAGGCATGATGCGCGGAGTCGGCGATGAAGAACTTGAGGTCCTGGTTGTAGGCCGCGAACAGCACGAGGGCGCCGAGACCGGCGGAGCCGATCGCGTAGCCCTTGGTCACCGCCTTGGTGGTGTTGCCGACCGCGTCGAGCGCGTCGGTCGACTTGCGCACCTCCTTCGGCAAGCCCGCCATCTCGGCGATGCCGCCGGCGTTGTCCGTCACCGGGCCGAACGCGTCGAGCGCGACAACCATGCCGGCCAGCGCCAGCATGGTGGCGGTCGCGATCGCGATGCCAAACAGGCCGGCGAGGCTGTAGGTGACCAGGATGCCGGCGATGATGACGAGCGCGGGCAGCGCGGTCGCTTCCATCGAGATCGCAAGGCCCTGGATCACGTTGGTGCCATGGCCGGTCACCGACGCCGCCGCGATCGACTTCACCGGGCGATAGTCTGTGCCGGTGTAGTATTCGGTGATCCAGATGATCAACGCGGTGACGACGAGGCCGACGATTCCGCATTCGAACAGCGACATGCCGGTGTAGTCGACGCCGTCGAGCTTGCCGAAGCCGATCAGGTAGTAGATCACGCCGGCGATTCCGATCAGCGACAGGATGCCGGTTGCGATCAGGCCCTTGTAGAGCGCGCCCATGATCGACTGGCTCGGCCCGAGCTTGACGAAGAACGTGCCGATGATCGAGGTGATGATGCAGATGCCGCCGATGGCGAGCGGCAGCGTCATCATGTCGGAGAGGATCGGCGTCTTGGCGAAGAAGATCGCCGCGAGCACCATGGTTGCGACCGCGGTCACAGCATAGGTCTCGAACAAATCGGCGGCCATGCCGGCGCAGTCACCGACGTTGTCACCGACGTTGTCGGCGATCGTGGCCGGGTTGCGCGGATCGTCCTCGGGAATGCCCGCTTCGACCTTGCCGACGAGATCGCCGCCGACGTCCGCACCCTTGGTGAAGATGCCGCCGCCGAGACGGGCGAAGATCGAGATCAGGGACGCGCCGAACCCGAGCGCCACCAGGGCGTCGACCACGGTGCGGCTATCGGGCGCGAGCTTCAGCGAGTGGACCAGGAAGCCGAAATAGAGCGTCACGCCGAGCAGCGCGAGACCCGCCACCAGCATGCCGGTGATCGCACCCGCCTTGAAGGCGAGCTCGAGGCCGCCGGCGAGCGACGTCGTCGCGGCCTGGGCGGTGCGCACATTGGCGCGGACCGAGACGTTCATGCCGATGAAGCCGGCCGCCCCCGACAGGATGGCGCCGATCAAAAAGCCGATCGCGACATAGAGCCCAAGGAAATAGGCAAGCAGCACGAAGATGACGATGCCGACGATGCCGATCGTGGTGTACTGGCGCCGGAGATACGCTTGTGCGCCTTCACGCACAGCTCCCGCGATCTCCTGCATGCGCGGTGACCCCGCATCCGCACTCAACACCGAAGACGTCGCCCAAATCGCGTAGACGACGGAAAGCACTCCGCAGAGCACAATCAACCATAATGCTGTCATGTGATTTTTGCCTCAGATCCTTGATGTACGTACCCCCGGCGCCTTTTGTTTTTCCGTCAAGCGGTGCGGCGCCCTTATGTTGAACAGGGCCGCCCCTCGCAGAAGGTGTGGCCCTGGTCGGTCACAAGCTTGCCAAAATCAAATTGAGGGTGCAACGCCGGATGAGGCCGAAAAAGCCGATCTCGGCAAGTATTTAGACCTAATCCCGCGCGCCCGGCCGCCGGCCCGGCGCAATTGCTAGAAGTGGCTGTAGGACAGACGCTTCAAGGTCAACTCCTGGCCCTGCCCGTCCAGGAAACGCGGCCGCTCATGGCCCGCGACGATGGTGCCGATCGCGGTGACGGCCAGGCCCACCGCCCGCCCCGCTTCCATCAGCGCATCGCTCTGTTCCGACGATACCGTGCACAGCACCTCGTAATCGTCGCCCCCGGCAAGCAGCGTCTCAACGCAAATGGCGCTACGGGCAACCAGCCCTGCCGCCGCGGCCGAGAGCGGCACGCTCGCCACATTGACCGTGGCGGAGACGCCGGACGCCGCGCAGAGTTTCGTCAGGTCGCCGGCGAGCCCGTCGGACACGTCCATCGCCGCTGTCGCGTGGTCGCGCACCGACTGCGCCAGCACATTGCGCGGCTGAGGGATCCGATAGCGCGAGATCAGCGCGTCTCTCGCAGCTGGATCGGGTGCCAGCGCTGTGGCCACCGCGCCGCCGGTGAGCACGTCGAGACCGAGCGCGGCATCGCCGATCGTCCCCGTCACCAAAATAACGTCGCCCGGCCGTGCGCCGGTGCGGCCAACCATCCGCCCCCTCGGCACGCGGCCGAAGGCGGTGATCGAGATCATCTGCGGTCCCGGCGTCGACACCGTGTCGCCACCGAGCAGCGGGCAGGCGAAGCTCTCGGCGTCCTCGCCGAGCGCATCCGCAAACGGCCTGAGCCAGGCATCCTCCTTGCCGCGCAGCGCCAGAGTCAGCACGAAGCCGGCGGGCGCAGCCCCCTTGGCGGCAAGATCGGACAGGTTCACCCGCAGCGCCTTGCGCGCGATGGTATCGGGCGGATCGGTGGCAAGATAATGCACGCCCTCGACCACGGCATCGGTGGTGACGACGATGTCGTCGCCGGACGAGGACAGGATCGCGGCGTCATCGACCAGCCCGAACGCACCGGGATCGGTCGCCAGCGGCTTGAAGTAGCGCGCGATGAGGGAGTCTTCGGCGGAGGGATTGTGCGGAGTGGTCATCAGCGTCAACCCCACATACCGCTGTCATCGCCCGGCTTGACCGGGCGATCCAGTATTCCAGAGACGTTCGTATGAAATCGATAGGCCGCGGCGTACTGGATGCCCCGCCTTCGCGGGGCATGACACCGGAGTATGGGGCAGCAGCATCGCATCAGTTCACCGCCCTCCGCCTGATCCTACCCCCGCCCGAACTCATCACCGCGAAACTGGCGGCCGATCTGGTCGAGCACGGCGTTGACCATGCCGGTCTCCTCGCGGTCGACGAAGGCATTGGCGACGTCGACATATTCGGAGACCACGACACGGCCCGGCACGTCCTTGCGGTGCTGGAGCTCATAGGCCCCTGCCCGCAACACCGCGCGCAGGATCGCCTCGATCCGCTTCAGCGGCCAACCCTTCGATAATGCCTCGTCGATCAGAGGGTCGAGCTTCTTCTGGTCGCGCACGACACCGGAGACGACGTCGCGGAAGAATGCGGCTTCCGCCGGCAGGTAAGTATCGCCCTCGACCTCGTTGCCGAGCCAGTGGCTCTCGAACTCCGCAAAGATGTCGTTGATGCCGGCGCCGGCGATGTCCATCTGGTACAGCGCCTGGACGGCCGCGAGCCGTGCCGCACCGCGCCGGTTCGCTTTCTTCTCCGTAAGCCCCGCCGGCTTCCTGGTGTCAGCCATGGCTCAGGCCCGCGCCAGGCGGCGCTTGATGCGGAGCATCGCGATCGCCGCGCGAGCGGCATCGCCGCCCTTGTTGAGCTCGCTGGCGCGCGCCCGCGCCCAGGCTTGGTCCTCATTGTTGACGGTGAGAATGCCGTTGCCGAGCGGCAGCTTTCGCACCACCGCAAGATCCATTAGCGCGCGCGAGGATTCCTGCGAGACGATCTCGAAATGGATGGTATCGCCGCGGATGACGCAGCCGAGCGCGACCACCGCGTCGTAGGGCTTGCCGTTCGCCGCAGCCGCGTCGACCGCGATCGCCACTGCCGCCGGGATCTCCAGCGCACCGGGAACCGTGATGACGTCGTGCGTCAGGCCTGCCGTCTTCAGTTCGGCCACCGCGCCGTCCAGAAGCGCGTCCTGGAGATCGTCATAGAACCGCGCCTCGACAATCAGCGCACGTGCGCCGGAAATGTCGGTCTGGTCCTTCAGGGGTGCGCGCCGCGCGTCTGCCATCGTCTCAATCCGTTTACTGGGGTCGGCGCTATGTAGTCGCCGCAGGCGGGTAAGCCAAGTTTTAAACCGTCATTTCCGTCAGGCGCGCCGCATAGCGGGCCATCAAATCAACCTCGATATTGACCTCAGTGCCCGCCTTCCAGCCGCCGATCGTCGTGACATCAAGCGTATGCGGGATAATCAGCACGGAAAAGGTCACGTCCTTCACCGTATTGACCGTCAGCGAGACGCCGTCGAGCGTGATCGAGCCCTTGGTGGCGATGAAGCGCGCCAGCTCCCGCGTGGTGGAGAGTTCGAACCGTGCCATCTCGGGTAGGTCCTCGCGGCTGACGATGGTTGCGATGCCGTCGGCATGGCCGGCGACGATGTGGCCGCCGAGCTCGTCGCCGATCTTGAGCGCACGCTCGAGATTGAGCCGCGTGCCGAGCTTCCAGTGCTTCGCGGTCGTCAGCGCCAGCGTCTCGGCGGCGGCATCGACGTCGAACCAGGTTTTGCCTTCAGCGACGCCTGAGGCGACGACGGTGAGGCAGACGCCGTTGCAGGCGATCGAGGCGCCGTCGGCGATGGTGGTCCGATCGTAGCTGCAGGCGATGCGCAGCCGGTGCAGCTGGCCCTGCGCCACGGGCTTGAAGCTGACGATCTCGCCGATATCGGTGACAATGCCGGTGAACATGTTAGGCGCGCTCGTAGATGGTGAGAGTATCGTGACCGAATGTCTCGCTAGCATGAACCTTGTAGGCCTGCGACTGCGTGATTTTCGACAGGGGCAATGCATCGAGCGCATCGACCCCGCCAGCGCCGACCTCTTCCGCTCCGCGGAACAGCCAGATCTCGTCGACGAGGTCGGCGGACACGAACGATGCCGCAACGCGGCTGCCGCCCTCGACCATCAGCCGCGTGATGCCCTTCTCGGCGAGCGCATGCAGAACGGCCGGAAGGTCGAGCCCGGCTCCTCTACCCGGCGGTACGCGGATCACCCGCGTGCCGGCAGCGCCAAGGCGTGTCGCCGCGGCGGCTTCGGCGAGTTCGGAGCTGACGACCCAGAGCGGCGTCTCGCGCGCGGAATGAACAAGCTGGCCCGCGGCCGAAATGCGCAAATTCTGGTCGAGCACGACACGCACGGGAGAACGCGCTTCCATGCCCGGGAGGCGGCAATTGAGCTGCGGATCGTCCGCCAGCACCGTGCCGATGCCGACCAGGATGGCATCGCACGAGGCGCGCAACAGATGCACGCGGTTGCGCACAGCTTCGCCCGTAATCGCGATCGGCTTGCCGCCGGCAGCGCCGATCTTGCCGTCAGGTGAAACCGCGAGCTTCAGGATCACATGGGGACGCTTGTCGCGGATGCGGCGGAAATGACCGGCGTGGTCGAACGCGGCCTCCGCGGCGCACGGGCCGACATCCACGGTGATGCCGGCCGCGCGCAAGCGCGCATGGCCCTGCCCCGCCACTTCCGGATTGGGATCCTCAATCGCCGCCACCACGCGTTTGATGCCGGCTGCGATCACCGCGTCTGCGCAAGGCGGCGACTTGCCGAAATGTGAGCATGGCTCGAGTGTGACATAAAGCGTGGCGCCGCGCGCCCCCTCGCCGGCCCGTCGTAACGCCTCAGGCTCGGCATGTGGCCGTCCGCCGGGCTGCGTCCAGCCACGGCCGACGATAACACCGTCCCTGACGATCACGGCGCCGACGGCTGGATTGGGCCAGGTCCGCCCCTGCCCGCGCCGGCCCAACGACAGCGCAAGCTGCATGAAGCGGCGATCGGCGTCCTTGGTCTCGCGGATCTTCTCGGCGAACTGATCCTCCAGGATACGGAAGATCATTTGCGGATCGCGGCGAGCCGCGCTTCCTCCTCGCCGGAGAGCTCGCCGAGCACGTCGGCGAAATCCTTGGCCTCGCGGAAATTGCGGTAGACGGAGGCGAAGCGCACATAGGCGACGTCGTCGAGCGTACGCAGATGCTCCATCACGGTCTCGCCGATCACCTCGGAGGAGATTTCGGCCTCGCCGCCGGTCTCGAGCTCGCGCACGATGGTGGAGACCATCTTCTCCACCCGCTCCGGCTCGACCTGCCGCTTGCGCAAGCTGATCGACACCGAACGCATCAGCTTGTCGCGGTCGAACGGCACGCGGCGGCCGTTGCGCTTGATCACCGTGAGCTCGCGCAGCTGCACGCGCTCGAAGGTGGTGAAGCGAAAATTGCAGGGGACGCACACGCGCCGCCTGCGGATGACGGAGGAATCCTCGGTCGGACGCGAGTCCTTTACCTGCGTATCGAGACTGTTGCAGTTCGGGCAGCGCATCCGTGTACCTTGACCAGTTTACTTGGACCTTATTGATAGATCGGGAACCGGTCGGTGAGCGCCTTGACCCGTTCCTTGATCGCGGCCTCGACCAGCGGCGCCTTGCCGTCGTCGGACTGCGCGATCGCGTTGAGGACCTCGGCGATCATGCCGCCAACCTGCTGGAATTCGGCGACGCCGAAGCCGCGGGTCGTCGCCGCGGGCGTGCCGAGACGCAGGCCCGAGGTGACGAACGGCTTTTCGGGGTCGAACGGAATGCCGTTCTTGTTGCAGGTGATGGCGGCGCGGACCAGCGCCTTCTCCGAGACGTTGCCCTTCAGGCCCTTCGGCCTGAGGTCAACCAGCATCAGATGGTTATCGGTGCCGCCGGAGACAATATCGAAGCCATGGCTCTTCAGCGTCTCGGCCAGCGCCTTGGCGTTCTCGACGACGTTCTTCGCGTAGACCTTGAAGTCCGGACGCAGCGCCTCGCCGAAGGCAACCGCCTTGGCCGCGATCACATGCATCAGCGGGCCGCCCTGCAGGCCGGGGAAGATCGCCGAGTTGAGCTTCTTGGCGAGCACCTCGTCATTGCTGAGGATCAGGCCGCCGCGCGGACCGCGCAGCGACTTGTGCGTCGTGGTTGTGGTGACATGGGCATGCGGCACGGGCGAGGCATGCACGCCGCCGGCAACGAGGCCAGCGAAGTGCGCCATGTCGACCAGCAGATACGCGCCGACCGAGTCCGCGATCTCGCGGAAACGCTTGAAGTCCCAGGCGCGCGAATAGGCCGAGCCGCCGGCGACGATCAACTTCGGCTTGACCTCTTCAGCCTGCCTGGCGACCGCGTCCATATCGATGACCTGGTCCTCGCGGCGCACGGTGTAGTGCGCGGCCTTGAACCACTTGCCGCTCATGTTGACGGGCGAGCCGTGGGTGAGATGGCCGCCGGCCGCGAGGTCGAGGCCCATGAAGGTGTCGCCGGGCTGGAGCAGCGCCAGGAACACCGCCTGGTTCATCTGGCTGCCCGAGTTCGGCTGCACGTTGGCGAAGTTGGCACCGAACAGCTTCTTGGCGCGATCGATCGCGAGGTTCTCGGCGACGTCAACCCACTCACAACCGCCGTAGTAGCGCGCGCCCGGATAACCCTCTGCGTACTTGTTGGTCATCACCGAGCCCTGCGCTTCCAGCACGGCCCGGCTGACGATGTTCTCGGAGGCGATCAGCTCGACTTCATGGCGCTGCCGGCCGAGCTCGCCCTTGATGGCGGCGGCGATTTCCGGGTCGGCCTGCTCGAGCGAGGCGGTGAAAAACGAATCGGGCGCGGAGGCGGTTTTGGCGAAGGTCATCTTGCGAATATCTCCACCGCCGCAGCCTTTTGGCGGGCTGCGGGCGGGTCTGGTGTGGTGATCGGAAGCGGCGAGCGCGATCTACCACATCGCCCGCCCCCGGCCAAGTAGTTGCGGGTCGGGCCTGACATTTATGCAAGATATGGTGGGGATCGAAGGATTTGGAGCGTGGACGGCTCTCCGGAACCGCACCGATCCGATCATCCCAGAAGAGCCCGATTCGGACCCAAAATGGCGTGCTGGCGCCTGCCAGATTTCGCCCTACAACCCGGTATACCCCGCCTTCACGGGGTCCACGCTGCCGTCGAGCTGGCGCAGATAGGTCAGGCCGCACACCGTCAACCTGTGGGGGTCCGTCTCGCCGGCTTCCATCAAGGTGTTGAGGTAGTTGGTCACCTTGGCCCGCGCCTCTGCGCTCGCCGCGGACGTGCGGTTGGCGAGCAGGTCATAGGTCTGCATGATGCGGTCGATGGCGGCTTCCATGGCACCCCTCTGGTTCGCTGGGATTTCGGGAGTTTTGATCAGGCGGCTCGGGCGCCGGACTGCGCCTCGAACCTGACAATGGCCTTGTTGGCCAGCCTGATCTTGTTGAATTCACCCTGCTGGAGCAGCTTGATGATGATCTCGAGCAGGCGCTCATTGGTGACGAGCGTGTCGGGGATCGCACCGGAGCGGCGAAGGTAATTCGCGGCGATCGCGTAGGAATCGCTCACGAGCTCGACGTTCGTAGCCTGCAACCCGCGTTCGACCAGCATCACATCCTCCGATCCGGAGAAATAACCGGAAGGCAGGGAACTGGTTCCGCCGGACTGTCGATTTTTTCGCAACCGCGAGACGACAAAACGCGCCGGTCCGGGCAGAAGCCGGGCCAGCGCGCTAGGGGGAAGTCCAGGCACGTTCGGCAGACGCTTTCGGGAAGGCTTGCCGGTCTTGTTATGGGCCGGCTTGGCCAAATCCCTTCGAAAGCTCAGAGCCGATACAGGATCTGGTCGGTCCAGAACCGCTCGAGGCGGTGCAGCGACTTGTTGAGGGTCGAGAACTCCTCGCCCGAGATGCCGCCGACCTGTTCAACGGTCTTGACGTGCTTCTGGTAGAGTGAGTCGACGATGCGGCGGATTTCCTGGCCCTGCGGCGTCAGGCGGATGCGCACCGAGCGGCGATCGACGCGCGAGCGCTGATGGTCGAGGAAGCCGAGCTCGACGAGCTTCTTCAGATTGTAGGAGACGTTGGAGCCGAGATAGTAACCGCGCGTGCGCAGTTCGCCCGCGGTCAGCTCCTTGTCGCCGATGTTATAGAGCAGGAGCGCCTGCACGGAATTGATGTCGGCGCGGCCACGACGATCGAACTCGTCCTTGATCACGTCGAGGAGACGGCGATGCAACCGCTCCACCAGAGTCAATGCTTCCAGATAGAGCGACTGCACCGAACCCTGCGGGCCCGAAACGCGCTCTGCGGTATCTGCCGCAGTTGCGACGGCTTTCATCATGACACTTCCCCTGTTGTCGTTTTTATCGACACTCATTCGACGAAACTTGTGTCCCGTCTGATAGGTGCAACTTAAGGGGGGCGTTTGAAGATCGGCTTAAATAAGAGAATAAAGAGATCATGAATTTAAGACAGTGAATTGCGGATTAAGCCTGTACCACAAGGGCTTTTCGCAACCCTCTGTTGACCGTCGCAAGGTCCTGTTCACCCTCCGTCCGCACGTTCTGTCGCATTCCAGAACAGCCCCGCCCCGTTTCGAAACGCACGCTTAGGAGCTGTGGCGGATATCGCGAGGTCAATGAAAAGTTACCTCGAATTTTACGCAAGGAGTGGTCAACCAAGTAGCGACAACTTCGCTCGTGTCCCGGACGAGCGCAGCGAAGATCCGGGACCAAGAAGCCGGAGCAGAGGTTGTGGAGACATGGGCCCCGGCTCTGCAACGCATCACGCCGCACGTGCGGCGCGCTGCGTCGCGTCCGGGGCACGAGAGTTTGCCTGCTATGGCGGCCGCTCGCGCGCTGCCATCCAGGCGAGCGCGAGATAGGCGGCGAGCATGAAGGCCTCGACGCCGACCACGACCAGGCTGCCGCCATAGATGCCGGGGAACATCAGCTCGATCACCGCCATCGAGACCACGGTCGTGAGCCACACCACCGCGCCCCAGGGCGTGGCGAGCCAGAGGCCGACGGCGGCGACGAGCTCGATCACGGCGAAGTAGATGGTCGAGGCCTGCCAAGCCATCGACTGGTTCTCGAACGCCTCGTCCTCGCCGCCGACGAAACCCGTCACCTGCGCCCAGTGATAGAGGCCCTTCAGGATCGACAGCAGCGCCATCACCCGCAGGAACAGCACCAGCCGGCGCGTCCAGACATTATCATCGGACTCGGGCCGCTCCGACGAGATCGCCGCAACCGACATCGCGCTGTCGCGGGCGCTGTCTCTGACGGCGTCCCTGGCATTGGCGCTGTCGCGGGCCGCATCGCGGGTGGAGATCTCGGACATGGCCCCCTTCTGGCTGTTTCGCCCCGCAAAATCAATCGGCAGCGCGGCTCAGTTCGATTCTGCCTTGCGGCAGGTCAAGCCGCGGTGACGGGAACCACGCGAGCTGGTATAAGAATAATTCCAGCCGGAGGAAGAGTGATGGCGATCAAATACGGACGTCCGATCGAACTGCGCGAGGTCGCGCGCGGGACTGGTGCAGTGGTGCCCCATGCCCTCGATCTGACCGTCCGCCCGCGCCGCAACCGCAAGGCCGAATGGGCCCGGCGCATGGTGCGCGAGAACGTGCTCACCACCGACGACCTGATCTGGCCGCTGTTTTTGATCGACGGCAACAACAAGCGCGAGCAGATTGCCTCGATGCCCGGTGTCGAGCGTCTCAGCGTCGATCAGGCCGTGGTCGAGGCCGAGCGCGCCATGAAGCTGACGATCCCTTGCCTTGCACTATTTCCCTACACCGACCCGTCCTTGCGCGACGAGGAAGGCTCGGAAGCGACCAACCCGAACAATCTGGTCTGCCAGGCGGTGCGCGCGATCAAGAAGGAGTTTCCCGATCTCGGCATCCTCTGCGATGTCGCGCTCGATCCCTTCACCAGCCACGGCCATGACGGCCTGATCGCCGACGGCAAGATTTTGAACGACGAGACGGTCGCGGTGCTGGTGCGTCAGGCGCTGGTGCAGGCCGAAGCCGGCTGCGACATCATTGCCCCCTCGGACATGATGGACGGCCGCGTCGCGGCGATCCGCGAGGCACTCGACCGCACCGGTCTGCTCGACGTGCAGATCATGGCCTATGCGGCCAAATACGCCTCCGCCTTCTACGGCCCGTTCCGCGACGCGATCGGCTCGGCCAAGACGCTGACCGGCGACAAGCGCACCTACCAGATGGACAGCGCCAACACCGACGAAGCGCTGCGCGAGGTCGAGCTCGACATCTCGGAAGGCGCCGACATGGTGATGGTGAAGCCGGGCATGCCCTATCTGGACGTGCTCCGCCGCGTGAAGGACACGTTTGCGATGCCGACCTTCGCCTACCAAGTCTCCGGCGAATACGCGATGATCGCAGCCGCCGCCAACAATGGCTGGCTCGATGGCGACCGCGCGATGATGGAGAGCCTCTTGGCCTTCAAGCGCGCCGGCGCGGACGGCGTGCTCAGCTATTTTGCGCCGAAGGCGGCAGAGAAGCTGCGGAGCCAAGGATAAGCTCTCGTAGCCGGTGGGCGTATCTCCCGCGTCGTCGTGACGCCTCCCCCGCCCCCGAATCGCCGGAATATTTCGGCTTGTTAACCTCTGCGCGCCCTTGGCAGGGGAATAGCCTGTTCCCATGTCCTGCCACGGGAGTTTTCCCTGGGAGGACGGACGATGTCTTATGATTCGGGTGGTGCAGGCGCCTGGCGCAGTGATGGCGCGGCTCACGCCTACGATCCCTATCTGCATCCGGAACTGTTCCGCGGTGTCGCGACGCGGCGGGTGTTCGCGTTCCTGATCGACATGGTCGTGATCTCCGTTCCCGTCATCCTCGGCTACATCTTCATCGCGGTGTTCGGCGTGGTCACGCTCGGTCTCGGCTGGGCGCTGTTCTGGCTGGCCTGGCCCGCCTCCGTGGTCTGGGCCATCGTCTATTATGGCGCCTGCATCGGCGGTCCCTCCTCCGCGACGATCGGGATGCGGATCATGGACCTTGAATTGCGCACCTGGTACGGCGCGCCCGGCTATTTTGTCCTCGGCGCCACCCATGCCGTGCTGTTCTGGGTGACGGTGTCGTTCCTGTCGCCGTTCGTCGTGCTGGTCGGCCTGTTCAACGGCCGCCGGCGCCTGCTGCACGATTTCGTGCTGGGAACGGTCGTGATCAACAACTCGGTCCGTGCACCGGTGCCGCAAGCGGCCAGGACGTACTGATCAAGGACCTATCAACCAAGTCCGCTTAAGCTGGCTGACCTGACCTGCCAAGCGGACCGATTGACCCGGAGCTTTCGTAGCGCGATGCTGACATTCACTTCGGAGGCCCACGACGTCCCTTGACCCAGCACTCGCGCGACACCCCACAATTTTACCTCACGGCGCCGTCCCCCTGCCCGTATCTGCCGGGCCGCCATGAGCGCAAGGTGTTTACGCACCTCGTGGGTGAGCGCGCCGGCGACCTCAATGACCTCCTGACCCATGGCGGGTTCCGCCGCAGCCAGTCGATCGCCTACCGGCCGGCTTGTGACCAGTGCCGGGCCTGCGTGTCGGTCCGCGTCATCGCCAACGAGTTCCGCCCTTCCCGCAACTTCCGCAAGGTGATGGCACGCAACGCCGACATCATCGGCGAGCAGCGCAGCGCAGTCCCGACCTCTGAGCAATATTCGGTGTTCCGCGCCTATCTCGATGCCCGCCACCGCCATGGCGGCATGGCCGACATGACTGTGCTCGACTACGCCATGATGGTCGAGGACAGCCATGTCGAGACCCGGATCATCGAGTATCGCAAGCGCGGTCCCGACAGCGGCATCACCGGCCGCGGCGAGGAGTTGATCGCGGTCGCGCTCACCGACGTGCTCAGCGACGGCCTGTCGATGGTCTATTCGTTCTTCGAGCCGAGCCAGGTCAGCCGCTCGATGGGCACCTTCATGATCCTCGACCACATCGCACGCGCCCGCCGGCAAGGCCTTCCTTACGTCTATCTCGGCTACTGGATCGAGGGCTCCAAGAAGATGGACTACAAGGCCCGCTTCCTGCCGCAGCAGCGCCTCGCGCCCTCAGGCTGGCTGCGCATCGACGCGCAGGGCGACGCCGCGTCCGAGCCGCAGGATTAACATCGAGTTGTTCAAAGGCTCACCGATGAACGACGAATCGGAAAAGAGCGCGGTACCGAAGGCCGACACGAGCGAACTCTCTGCGCGCGATCGAAGTAAGCTATTTGAGCGCCTGCGGGCTCTGCGCGGTCGCCTCCCCTCCGATTTCAAGTTTGATCGAGACGAGGCGAACGACCGGTGAAGATCCTCACCCGAACAGCGTATCCGCCAGCAGCTTCAGATTCAAAACCACGATGACGCCCGCGACAATCCACGCGATCGCGGCAACGGAGACCGGAATGGTGAACTGCCCCATCTTGCGGCGGTCGGACACGAAGCGGACCAGCGGGATGACCGCGAAGGGCAGCTGCATCGACAGCACGACCTGGCTGAACACCAGCAAATCCGCGGTGCCGCGCTCGCCGTAGATCGCGGTGACAATGATCACCGGAACGATCGCAATACCGCGCGTCACAAGGCGGCGCGCCCAGCTCGGCAGGCGCAAATCGAGAAAGCCTTCCATCACGATCTGGCCGGCCAGCGTCGCCGTCACCGTCGAGTTGAGGCCTGACGCCAGCAGCGCCACCGCGAACAATGTCGAGGCGATGCCGAGACCGAGCAGCGGCGACAGCAGCTCAAAGGCCTGACCGATCTCGGCGACGTCGGAATGGCCGCTCTTGTGGAAGGTCGCGGCGGCGACCACGAGGATCGCGGCATTGATGAACAACGCCAGCATCAGGGCGATGGTCGAGTCCGTCGTCGCCCATTTGATCGCCTCGCGGCGCCCTTCGTCGTTACGCTCGTAGGCGCGCGTCTGCACGATCGAGGAGTGCAGATAAAGATTATGCGGCATCACCGTTGCGCCGATGATGCCGATCGCGATGTAAAGCATCTCGGGGTTGGTGAAGATCTCGGTCTTCGGCACAAATCCCCTCAACATCTCGGCAACCGGCGGCGCGGCCGCGGCAAGCTGGACCGTGAAGCAGACTGCGATCACGGCGAGCAGCGCGATGACGAAGGCTTCGAGGAAACGGAAGCCACGATTCATCAGGATGAGAAGCAGGAAGGCGTCCAGCGCAGCGATCAGCGCGCCGCCGACCAGGGGAATGCCGAACAGCAGCTTGAGCGCAATCGCGGTGCCGATCACCTCGGCGAGATCGCAGGCGATGATCGCTGCTTCGCAAGCGAGCCAGAGCATGAAGTTGGTCGCGGGCGAATAGGTCGCACGGCAGGCCTGCGCGAGATCGCGATCGGTGACGATGCCGAGCCGCGCCGCCAGCGACTGCAGCAGGATCGCCATCAAGTTCGAGAGCAGGATGACCGAGAGCAGCGTGTAGCCGAACCTCGATCCGCCGGCGAGGTCGGTCGCCCAGTTGCCGGGGTCCATATAGCCGACCGAGACCATGTAGCCCGGGCCGACAAAGGCCAGCAGCCGCCGCCACCATGCCCCCGCTGCGGGGATGGCCACCGTGGCGTTCACCTCGGCCAGGCTCTTGGTGGTCGGCGCGTCGGCGCGCCAGCCGGTGGCTTCAGGGGTCAGATCAGGCGATCGGGCATCCATGCTGGCACAATACTGAAGTCGAGGCTTATTGCAACTCATTTGCAACTGCATCTAGCCGCATCGGTTCCGCAGCCCTGTCGGGAAGCGGGTGGGTTTGGCCGTCCCAAGAGGCGCCTACTGGCGGCAGCTCGACTTTGCAGGAAACGCGCCATGTCAAATCCGCCTCGCCTCCCAAAAACCTTCAATCGCCTCGCCTGGTCCAACCTCGCGGCCCAGTCGGCCGAGCAGATCGCGCTGGCCGCGGCCCCGATCGTCGCCGTGCTGACGCTGGGCGTGGCGGAGGGCCAGACCGGCCTGCTCCAGACCGCCCTCACCCTACCCTTCGTCCTATTCGCCATTCCGGCCGGCCTGCTTGCCGATCGCATCTCCCGCCGCTCGCTGATGGCGGGCGCCGAGGCGCTGCGGGCGGTGGCGCTGGCAACGATCGTGCTGCTGCTCGCGCTCGGCGCGCTCAACCTGCCGCTGCTGGCGTTGCTCGGTTTTGCCGCCGTCTGTGGCACTGTCGTCTACAGCGTGGCCGCGCCGGCCCTGGTGCCCTCGCTGGTGAGCGCGGAGCTGCTGCCGGCTGCGAATGCCCGCATCGAGCTTGCACGCACCATTGCCTTCGCAAGCGGGCCCGCGCTCGGCGGCGCGCTGGTCGGTTGGTGGGGCGCAAGCCCGGCCTTCGGCTTTGCCGCGGCGCTCTCGGCCATTGCTGTGGTGCTGCTCTCTGGCATTTATGAACCGGCGCGTGCACCGGCGCCGCGGCGCCATCCGTTCCAGGACATCCGCGAGGGCGCGGCCTTCGTGTTTCACCATCCGCTGCTGCGGCCGGTGTTCGTCACGCAATTCATCTTCAACACCGGCTGGTTCCTGCAGATCGCGGTGTTCGTGCCCTACGCGGTGCGCCATCTCGGCCTGACCGCCGCCGGCGTCGGCGCCGTGCTGGCGATGTACGGCGTCGGGATGGTGATCGGCGCGCTGTTTGCGACACGCGTGATGAAGCGCATCGCCTTCGGCACCGTGGTCGGCCTCGGCCCGGTCACCGGCTTCGTCGCAGCTGCCGTGATGGCGCTGACGGTGCTGGTACCCTCACCGTGGCTTGCGGGCCTCAGCTTCTTCCTGCTCGGCGTCGGGCCGATCCTTTGGGTGATCTCGACCACGACCTTGCGCCAGTCGGTGACGCCGCCGCGCCTGCTCGGGCGCGTGTCCGCGATCAACATCATGAGCTACGGCGCCCGCCCGCTCGGCTCGGCGCTCGGCGCCATCGTCGGCGGCCTTTACAGCGCGGAAGCGTGCCTCTACCTCGCCGCAGCCGTGTTCGCCGTGCAGGCGCTCATCATTTGGCACTCGCCTGCGGTAGCGCTGGATCGGCAGCCGGCCATGGTGGGGGACGAAGTGACTGCGCGGTGCTAATTCGCCAGATACCGCTCGTAGCTCCCGGTCACCGGCTCGCTCGCGTCGACCTCGGGATCGAGCGTGTAGAGATCCTGCGCGCGGCCGATGCCGCGGAGCGCGTAGCGACCGGTGGAGACGAGGTAGCGGCGGCCGGCGGCGTCGAGGCCCTTGTAGAACTCTGCCGAGGCCAGCAGTTCGCGGTCGACCGAGCGGCTCATCGAGGCGATGCGGCTGACCTCGTTGACGGTCGGTCCCACCACGGTGAAATCGAGCCGGTCCTCGCTGCCGATATTGCCGTAGAAGACCTCGCCGACATGCAGCCCGATATAGGCCGACGTCGTCGGACGGCCTTCCACCGCCCGACGTTCATTCAGCGCCCCGATATTCTTGCGGAACAGGTGCTCGGCCCGTAGCGCGGCCCGCCGCGCATCCGCCATGTCCTCGCCCCAGAACATCGCGAGCACGCCGTCGCCGATCAGCTTCAGCACGTCGCCGCCGGCCTCGTGGATCGCGTCGATCACGGCCTGGGCATAGTCGTTGAGAAACGGGATGATCTCGTCCGGCCCAATGCTCTCGCTGATCCCGGTCGAGCCGCGCAGATCCGAATACCAGAGCACGGCATTGATGCGCTCGGTGACGCCGCGCGAAATGCGCCCGCGCAGGACCTGCTCCGACGCATCGCGTCCGAGATAGACGCGCCCCAGCGTCCGCACAATGTCGACCTGCTGCGCCGACTTGATCGCGAGTCCGAGCACCGGCACGAGATCGCGCAGCGCGGCGAGTTCGGCTTCCGTGAAGCCATCGTCGCGTCGCGTGGTCCAGGAGGAGTAGAGGCAGTCCATCTGCCCGAGCGCTCCGGTCTCGCCGAAGCGGTGCACGAAAGCCAGGAAATGGCGGTGACCCGTTTCGGCGAGGTCGCCGATTTGCGAGAAATCGAGCGAGGGCGCGTCGGCGAGGTCGATCACCATCTCGTCGTGGCCATGCTCGAGCAAATGATAAAACACCGAGCGGCGCCAGTTCTTGGCCGCGTCGCCCTCGGCGGTCGAGCCGTATTCGACCACGTCGCTCTCGTTGGTCGGCGTATCGCTCCAGCGGAAGGCGCGGCCCTCGTAAATCGGATGCAGCGTGTCGATGACGACGAGCCCGCGCGAGAGTTCCAGCCCTTCGGCTCGGCAGCGCTCGCAGAAGCCGCGCAAGAGTTCGGGTTCGGGCAGGCCGGTGAGCCCCTGGCCGGCCAGCCAGTTCATCAGCGCAAGGCGCGAGGTCAATTGCATGCGCCATTATGGCGTGCCTTCGTGACGAGCGGAAGGCCGCGCCCAACCAAGGCTCCCGCCCGCAGCAGGTCGAATATGTCGTGGACGCTGTTGACGCGCCCGCGCCTCGGGCTGCAAATGCAAATGATGACACCGACGACCAGACATACGGCGACATGAGCGGGCGCCAGCTTCCAATCATCCTGGCGCTCGGCACGACTCAGACCCTGGCCTGGGCCTCCAGCTATTATTTGCCGGCCCTGCTCGCCGATCCGATGGCGCACGATCTCGGCATCTCCACCAACTGGATCTTTGGCGCGTTCTCGGCTTCGCTGGTGATCTCCGCGATGCTGGGGCCGCGGATCGGGCGGCAGATCGATCTCTTCGGCGGGCGGCAGGTGCTGTCGGTCTCGAACCTGACCATTGCCGCCGGCCTCGTGCTCCTTGGATTGTCGCAGTCCGTTCCGGTGATGGCGTTCGCCTGGCTCGTGCTCGGCATCGGCATGGCGATGGGGCTCTATGATGCCGCTTTCGCCGCGCTCGGCCGCATCTATGGCACCGAAGCCCGCAGGCCCATCACCGGCATCACGCTGATGGCGGGCTTTGCCTCGACCGTCGGCTGGCCCCTCACTGCCTGGGGGCTCGCCCATATCGGCTGGCGCGACACGTGCTTCGCCTGGGCTGCCGCCAACATCCTGATCGGCCTGCCGCTCAATTTCTTCATGCTTCCGGCGATCAAGGGCGCCAAGCAGGCGGCTTCGACGGCGGAAAAACCGCATCTTCCGCTCGACCGCACCATCATCCTGCTGGCCTTCGTCTTCGCCGCGGTCTGGACCGTCACCGGCGCGATGGCCGTGCATTTTCCGCGCATCCTGGAGACCATGGGCGCGACCCATGTTGAGGCGATCGCGGCCGGCGCCCTGATCGGTCCGGCGCAAGTGGTCGCGCGCCTGCTCGAAGCAGGCTTTCTCAGTCGCTTTAATCCGCTGTGGTCGACGCGGCTCGCCTGCCTCACCCATCCGATCGGAGCTGCCGTCGTCGCCATCTTTGGAGCTCCTGCGGCGAGCGCGTTTGCGCTGTTCCACGGCTCCGGCAACGGCATCCTCACCATCGCGCGTGGCACGCTGCCACTGTCGATCTTCGGCCCGAAGGATTTTGGCTACCGCCTCGGCATCATCGGCGCGCCGGCGCGAATGGCGCAGGCGGTGGCGCCGCTGGCCTTCGGGCTGCTCATCGATGTCATGGGCGCCAAGGTGCTGATGGTCTCGTCCGCGCTCAGCCTGTCAGCGCTGGCTGCGCTGTTCCTGATCCGCGCGGCGCCGCGGCCGGATTGACCGAGCCTGCGCTTTCGCGCACAAGCGCACCATGACCGACGACAAAAGCCCGCCCCGCACGTTCCAAGGCCTCCTGCGCTGGGCCATCACGCCTCCGCAGGCCTGGGGCGTCTATCTCCTCGCCATCATCCTGGTCTGGCTCGTCTCCTTCTATGCCGGCACGCTAAAGCCGAAGAAGACGCCGGACACGAGCCCGCCGACGGTCACTGCGCCGAAAAGCTAAGCCGGAGAGCTAGGCCGGTTCGGCTGGGTGGTCGCGATCCAGATGCCGGCGAATACGGCGACCAGCCCGATCAGGAGATTCGGCGTGATCGGCTCGCCGATCAGTAGTGCCGCCAGCAAGGTCGCCGCGATCGGATTGACCGTCATGGTGTTGGCAACGCGTGTTGGCGTCGCGCGCGCCAGCGCTATGACCCAGAGGATGAAGGCGAGCGCGCCGCCGCCTGCGCCGAGATAGATTCCGGCGATCCATTGCGCCGTCGTGAAATGGTCGAGCGCGGCAAAGCTGCCCTTCGCAAGGCCCACGATCACCAGCACCGCAGCGCCCGCGCCCATGCCGACCGTCAGAAAGCCGAGCGCACTCGAGCGCTGCATGAGCGGTCGCGCCAGCACGTTGTAGAAGGCCATGCAGAACACCGCGCCGGTCATGATCAGCTCGCCGCGCCAGGCGCCCGGCGGGCTCTGCGCCAGGCCAGCCGCCAATGCCGCGGCAACGCCGAGCACGGCAATGCCGACGCCGCCGATCTTGCGCGCCGTCAGCCGTTCCACGCCAAGGATCGCACCGACGACCATGGTGTGGAGCGGCAGCGTCGCCAGCGCCAGACTGGCGCGCGCGGCAGTCGTGTAAGAGACTGCAATATTGTAGAGGATGAAGAACAGGCCGAAGAAGCAGATGCCGAGCGCCATCACGGCCGGCCAGTCCGCGCGCTGCGGCCAGCGCACACGGAGCAGCAGCGCACACGGCAGCAGGCACAGAAAGCCGATCCCCCAGCGCAGGATCGCTAGCATGACTGGATCGGCGCCGACAACGAGATAGCGGGTGATCGCAGCCGCCGTGCCGCCAATGCTGCTTGACGCCAGAGCGATCGCGACCCCGAGCCCTTCCCCCGCGCTTCGCCTCCCGTCCCGGAGCTTCTGGAGGCGGCTAGCACATCCCTGCTGCCACCTTGGTGGCAACAGGGTCGCCGGCGAAGCTATTCATAAAACTCCGGCGACATCTTCTGGCTGTCGCGCTGGGCCTTGTCGTGGTTGATCCAGAGCTGCCCCTTCTCCTTGTCGAGCGTGTCGGCGATCTTCTGCATCGAGGCGACCGACTGGTCCTTGCTGACATTGTTGACGGGAACGCGCCGGGCCTCCCAATTGCTCTTGAAGTGGACAGCGTCGCCGGAAAGCACGACCGCCCCGGTCTTCGGCAATTTCACCAGCAGCGACTGGTGCCCCGGCGTGTGACCGGGCGTCGAAAGGATGGTGATGCTGCCGTCGCCGAACACGTCCTTGTCGCCCGCGAGCAGCTCGACCGGATGCGACGGCTTGAAGCGCGGCTCGTTGTTGGCACCCGGCCAGTCATATTCGGCCTTCTGCACGTAGAGCGTCGCTTGCGGAAACATCTCGACATTACCAATGTGATCGGGGTGCGTATGCGAGACGCCCATCGCCTTGATGTCGGTGGGCTTGACGCCGATCTGCTCGAGCTGGACTGCGAGCGTCTTCGGCCGCTTCCAGGTCACGGCCTTCGGATCGGCAGGCGCAAGCCCGTTCGGCATCGCGGCGACGGCGTCGGGGATGCCGGTGTCCCACAGGAACCAGCCCTGGCTATGCTTGATGAGATAGCAGGTGTCGACGAAATCCATCGACTGGCCTTCGTTCACTCCGGGTGACCAGCGCCCGATGTCCCCGGCAACACCCTCACCGCAATTGATGATGTAGAGTCTCTCGACAGCCGGCTTTTGCGCGAACGCAGCCTGGGCGGACAGCGCGAATGCGGCAACGGCGAGAGCGAGCGTGATCTTGCGTGTCATCCTTGGTCCTCCCTGGCAGCGCCTACTAGCTGCGACCGAGGATCAACCCCGCCCCTGCCGCAGAATTCCGCTTCCACCCGGCCAGTATAGGCCCGAGCCACATATCTTTCGAACGCTCAGTACCAATGAAACCGGCGATTGACAGCGTGGCGCGATTTCGCTGTAATCAGCGCCATGGGGATTTGAGCGATCTCCCCACGAGGCGACATGCCCAAGTATCGCGTCCCGTTTGCTTTATGCGAGGACGCATCATGTCAAGTTTCACGACCATATCATCCGACAAGCTGGCGCGCCTGATCGGCACGGCCAACGCCCCTGCTCTGATCGATGTCCGCACCGAGGAGGATTTTGCCGCTGACCGGCGGCTGATCCCCGGCTCGATCAAGCTGAACCATGAGAATGTTGCTGAGTGGGGTACCGCCTTCGCCGGCCGCTCCGCGATCGTGTCATGCTTTCGCGGCGAAAAGCTTGCGCAGGGCACCGCGGCCTGGCTCAGGCAACTCGGCGTCCGGGCCGAGACGCTGGAAGGCGGCTTCGAGGGCTGGAAGGCGGCAAACCTGCCGCTCGTCGATACCCGCAAGCTGCCGCCACGCGATGCGAAAGGCCGCACCGTCTGGGTGACGCGGGCGCGGCCCAAGGTCGACCGCATCGCCTGTCCCTGGCTGATCCGCCGCTTCGTCGATCCCAATGCGGTGTTCTTGTTTGTTGCACCATCCGAGGTGGTCGCGGTCGGTGAGCGCTTCAACGGCGCCCCCTTCGACATCGAGAACGTGTTCTGGAGCCACCGCGGCGAGCTCTGCACCTTCGATGTCATGATCGAGGAGTTCGGCATTGCCACGCCGGCGCTGCTGCGGCTCGCCACGCTGGTGCGCGGCGCCGACACCGCGCGGCCGGATCTCGCGCCGGAGGCGCCCGGCCTGCTCGCGGCATCCCTCGGGCTGTCGCGGATGTATGATGACGATCTCGACCAGCTCGAGGCCGGCATGCTGCTCTACGACGCCTTCTATCGCTGGTGCCGCGATGCGACCGGAGAAACTCACAACTGGCCGACCAACAAGGCGAAGGCGTGATGGATATCCGTAATGCCCAAGCAGGAGCTGATGCCGGTCACGGCATCAGCTTCGGCGAGGCCTTTCGCGTTTGGCTCCGCGTCGCCTGCCTAAGTTTTGGCGGGCCCGCGGGCCAGATCGCGGTGATGCATCGGATCCTGGTCGAAGAGAAGAACTGGATCTCCGAGGGCCGCTTTCTGCATGCGCTGAACTACTGCATGCTGCTGCCCGGACCGGAGGCGCAACAACTCGCGACTTATGTCGGCTGGTTGATGCACCGAACCGCGGGCGGACTAATGGCGGGCGGACTATTCATTCTGCCCGGCATCATCGCCATCATGGGCCTGAGCTACGTCTACGCCGCCTTCGGCAATGTCAGCTTCGTCGAGGCGCTGTTCTTCGGGCTGAAGGCCGCCGTGCTCGCCATCGTCGTCGAGGCTGTGGTGCGGGTCGGCAAGCGCGCGCTAAAGAACCGCATCATGATCGCGCTCGCCGCAATCGCCTTCGTCGCCATCTTCTTCTTCGCGGTGCCCTTCCCCATCATCATCATCGCCGCCGGCGCGATCGGCTATGTCGGCGCCAAACAGGGCCGTCCCGAGTTCGCGCCGGCCGGTCACGGCAACGGCGGCAACGGCGCCTTGATCGACAGCATGCTCGGCGAAGCCGTGCCCGATCACGTCCGCCCCGACACCGGCCGCACGATCCGCGTCGGCGCGTTGTGGCTGGCGCTCTGGCTGGTGCCGGTGATCGCGCTCCTTCTGGCCCTCGGACAGGCCAGCGTGTTCAGCCAGATCGCGCTGTTCTTCTCAAAAATGGCGCTGGTCACCTTCGGCGGCGCCTATGCGGTGCTGGCTTATGTCGCCCAGCAGGCGGTCGAGCATTATCACTGGCTCAAGCCGGACGAGATGCTCGACGGCCTCGGCATGGCCGAGACCACGCCCGGGCCGCTGATCATGGTGCTCCAGTTCGTCGGCTTCATGGCGGCCTATCGCGACCCAAGCGGCCTGTCGCCAATGCTCGCCGCAACGCTCGGCGGATTGCTCGCGACCTGGGTCACGTTCACGCCCTGCTTCCTCTGGATCTTCGTCGGAGCCCCCTACATCGAGCGCTTGCGCGGCAATACCGGCCTCGCCAGCGCGCTCGGCGCAATCACCGCGGCCGTCGTCGGCGTGATCCTCAACCTCTCGATCTGGTTCGCGCTGCACACGCTGTTCCGCGACACCGTGCCGGTGCACGCATTCCCGCTGGATTTCGACAGGCCGGTGCTGGGGAGCGTCGATGTGCCCGCGCTCGTGCTGTCGATCGCGGCCGCAACCGCGATCTTCCGCTTCAAGCTCGGGATGCTGACGGTGCTCGGGGGCAGCTGCGCGGCGGGTGTGGCGCTGCGGACGGCGGGAGTGATCTAGAACCTAGAGCCCGTAGGATGGGTAGAGCGGGCCTCTACGCGGTGCGCCGCCACGGCGCCGATGGGCCAATTGGCGACACTGCTGGCGTTGTCTAATATGAGCGCGCCGACGGAGACGAGCTAGGGTTGATCGTATGGTTCGCGAAGTGCTGCACGACGTTCTTCATTTATTGATGTTTGCGGACCTCGGATGCGCTGTCGTAGTTTTCGCTCTTGGAATCGGAACGGCGTTTTTCAGAGCCGGCGAGTGGTGGGATCGACGCAGCAGCCTGTTTTCGCTTCGGGTCCCCCTGCCTGGCCAATTCTCAAAGGAGTATTACGCTTCGTGGCGGAGATCTCTGTGGCTGGGCGTTGCATTCGTGGTGTTGGTAGCTGTATTGGCGTTCTTGTTGTGGCTCGACATGCTTATCGCATCTTAGGCAGGATGCAGACTTGGCCTACACATATTCAAGGTCGCCTGTGGCCGCTCGTCCTCGCATCTGAGCTTGGGCGCTCCGGCGCAAGTTGTATCGGCGCCTCAAGTCCCGCAATGGCTCTGAAACTGCCGTTCATCAGAACCGTCCTCAACGTACTCGTCACAACGCCCCATGGATCGTTGCCCGTCGGGCAAAACAGCTGTGCTCGGCATGAGCTCACGCGTCAAGTCCCGCCAGGCAAAATATTCCACTTTACCGAAATTCTGATTTCGCGTACAAGCGAAACACCCTGGCCTTCGACAAGGGGCGGATCGCGATCGTCACGAACCGCGGGCCAGGCAGCGATGGACGCGACGGCGTCGGGCGCGAGCGGCATTGCAGGGCGGCCTTGGCCGTGAGCAATGATCGTCGTGCCTACGACACGACGCTGACAGCGTCTTCGCATGGCTCCGGGCGTGAGCACAAGCGCTCCCGGAGTTCCAGCGAAGACGTGCGCGGACGAATAAGTCGTGTGGTCCTGACGCCCGGAGCCTGTGCGTCAAGTCCTGCGGCGACGTTGCGGCCCGACCGGGCACGCGCATCGGTCATCTGCAGGGCGACGGGGGCAATAGTGCATCGCTCCCCGGGGAGAGCACGAAGGACACGTTAAAACCATCGCGCAGGGAAGGCCGGGTGATCCGGCGAACCTGCGGTCCACCCCGTGTGCATTTCTATGGCGCACGGACCTTGCGGGTGCCAGCCGGCGCCCGGCCTTCCCTGCGCCCTCGTCTCCACGAGAGCGCTTGCGAGACAAAACTCGGGCGAAAGGCGCCGCGAGAATGCAAAGATGTGTCTGCTGTTTGAAATGTGAATTGGAGGGCGACAGTCTCGCCGCTTGCTCCGTCATTGCGAGCGGCGCGAAGCAATCCAGACTGTCTCCGCGGAAAGATTCTGGATTGCTTCGCTGCGCTCGCAATGACGAGGAGGCGAGAGCCGCCCTACCCGATCACCCTGCCGAACTTGTTCGACTTCGGGAAACCCTTCGGCGGCAGGCGGCCGGCGTCGGCGCGGGTGCCTTGCCATTCGGCGAGCTCCTTCATGGTCGCCGAGAATTCGCGCCCCGCCGAGTCCTTCCACGTAAGGCCCGCCTTGGCCTCGAAGACAGCGATGTCAGAAAGGCCGCCGTCCTTGTATTTTTGCAGCCTCACGCCGCGGCCACGCGCCATCTCCGGCACCTGGTCGAGCGGGAAGATCAGCATCTTGCGGTTCTCGCCGATCACCGCGACGGTATCGCCGATCACCTCGGTGACCGTGCGCGCCTCGTTCGGCATGTCGACGTTGAGGACCTGCTTGCCCTTCTTGGTGGTGCCGACGCAATCGTCCTCGTTGACGACAAAGCCCTGGCCCTCGTGGCTCGCGACCAGGAATTTGCGTCCGCCCTTGTTGACGAACAGCGTGACAGGAGCGGCCTCCGGCTCGAGGTCGATGTATTGGCGGATCGGCTCACCATGACCGCGGCCGCCCGGCAGTTTCGCGACATCGAGCGAGTAGAACTTTCCGTTGGTCGCGAACAGCAGCAGCTTCGAGGTCGTCTCCGCGAAGAAGGCGAAGCCGAGCTTGTCGTCCTGCTTGAAGGCGAGCCCCGAGAGATCCTCGACATGGCCCTTCATGGTGCGGATCCAGCCCTTGTCGGAGACGACGACCGTCACCGGCTCACGCTCGACGAGCGCTTCCTCCATCGCGGCAAGATCGTGCTCGGGCGCATCCGCAAAGGTGGTGCGGCGCTTGCCGAGCGGCGTCTTGGGTCCGAACATGTCGCGGACCTTGCCGACCTGCTCGGCGACCTTCTTCCATTGCTCGGGCTCGGACGCGAGCAGTCCCTCGATGCCCTTCAGCTCCTTGCGCAGATCCTTGTCCTCGGTACGGATCTCCATTTCCTCAAGCTTGCGCAGGCGACGCAGGCGCATATCGAGGATCGCCTCGGCCTGCACCTCCGTAAGCTTGAATGTCTTCATAAGAACCGGCTTCGGCTCGTCCTCGGTGCGGATGATCCTGATCACCTCATCGATGTTCAGGAAGGCGATCAGATAACCGCCGAGGATCTCGAGCCGGTTCTCGATCTGCGTCTTGCGAAAATTGCTGCGGCGGATCAGGACGTCACGCAGATGGTCGAGCCATTCGCGCAGGCACTCCGCGAGGCCGACAACCCTGGGGATGCGGCCCTTCATCAACACGTTGAGGTTCAGCGGAATCTTGCTTTCCAGCTCGGTCAGCCGAAACAGCGATTCCATCATCAAGGCCGGATCGACATTCTTCGACTTCGGCTCGATGATAAGACGCACGTCTTCGGCGGATTCGTCGCGGACCTCGCCAACCAGAGGCAGCTTCTTCTGGTCGAGAAGCTCGGCGATCTTCTCGACCATGCGCGACTTCTGCACCAGAAAGGGGATCTCGGTGACGACGACGACCCAGGTGCCGCGCGTACCCTCCTCCTGCTCCCATCGGGCGCGAACACGGAACGAGCCGCGGCCGGTGGTGTAGGCCTCAGCGATGGCCTGCTTGGAATCGACGCAGATGCCGCCGGTCGGGAAATCCGGACCCTTCACCCACTTCAGAAGCGCCTTGGATTTCGCGTCGGGCTTCTCGATCAGATGCAGCGCGGCATCGCAAAGCTCCGCGGCGTTGTGCGGCGGGATCGAGGTCGCCATGCCGACCGCGATGCCCTGCGCGCCGTTGGCGAGCAGGTTCGGAAAGCCACCCGGCAGAACCACCGGCTCTTTCGACTGGCCATCGTAGTTGGGACGGAACTCGACGCCGTCCTCGTCGATGCCGTCGAGCAGAAGCCGCGCGACATCAGTCATGCGCGCTTCGGTGTAACGGTAGGCGGCCGGATTATCGCCGTCGATATTGCCGAAATTACCCTGGCCGTCGACCAGCGGGTAGCGCGAGGAGAAATCCTGCGCGAGGCGCACCATGGCATCGTAGATCGCCTGGTCGCCGTGCGGATGGAACGAGCCCATCACGTCGCCGACGATCTTGGCGGACTTCTTGAAACCGGACCCCGGGTCCAGCCTGAGCAGGCGCATGCCGTAGAGAATGCGCCGGTGCACCGGCTTCAGGCCGTCGCGCGCGTCGGGCAGCGCGCGATGCATGATGGTAGAGAGCGCGTACGCAAGATAGCGCTCTTCCAGCGCTTCACGCAGCGGCACATCATGAATTTCGGCCGGTTCTTCCGGCGGAACGATTCGTTTTCCCATGCCGCCCGGTTAAACCGTGGAAGCGAATCGGGCAAGGATGGATTGGTTCCGTGCGGGCTTCTACTGCCCTGCCCAGCCGGCGGCTACAGTTGGCTGGACCTTCGCCTGAGCGGTGACAGGCGCATTGGCCAGGCAACGCCGGGCGGCCTCGATCTCGGCCTCCGTTGCGCCCTTGGACCGCGCCCATGCCTCTGCGGCCGCAGCGGAATATTTGGCGACATAGAACCTGACGACCGTGCAGGAAGCGCGACGAAACACGCTTGGTTGCTCGCCTGCGAGGGCGTCCGGCGCCAGCGCCATCAGCGCTGCCGATACGATAAGTCCCTTGATCAGCATCAGGTTATCCCCCGGGGGTTGGAACCCAGGGGCCAATCCGGGAAACCCGCTTTGGTTCCGCCAAGAGCTGCCTGATTGGGCAATACAGAGCCGCGCTGACGTCATGGCGACGAGTTGCCCCCTTTTCAGGACGCAGGAAGGGCGGTTTTGGCCTGCTGCCGCGTCAGCGCATTGATGAAGCCGGCGCGCGCGTCGGAATGGACTTGCCCCCGCGGCTCCAGAACATGGCGCAGCAGGAACAGGCCGGTCAGCCGAAAGCCGTCCTGGAGATCCTGATCGGTAAGCTCGCTCGCGGTTTCGCCACGGCGCAGGAAGGATGGCAGCCGCAGCAGCCGGTCGCGCCACGGCTCGCCCGCGCCGCGGGACACCGCGCCGCCTGATTTGGGCGAGACGTAGATCAGGTCTGTGGTCTCTCCGGTCACCGCGCAATTCTCAAGAGCGAGCCCGAAGCCGAGCTCTGCGAGCATCGCCAGCTCGAAATGAATGAGATGCACGGCCGCGCTGCCGATGTCGTCGAAATCGTCGAGCGAATGTTCGAGTAGCGCGAAGATGTCGTTGTGCGGATCGCGCTCCGGCAGCAGCCGCGCAATCGAGGCCAGATGCGTGACGCCGTAGACGCCATGGGACGATTCCAGCAGCGTCGCCGCGCGCAACTTCAATCCCTCGATCGCGTAGGTGCCGAGATGCTCGTCGAGCCGCGCCCGCCACACCGCGCTGACGCTGTTCCCCGGCTGCAAGAGCGGCCGCATCCGCGAGCCGGCACCGCCGCGCACGAGACCGAGATGCCGGCCGTGCTGGCGCGTCAAGAGCTCGACGATGGCGCTGCTTTCGCCATGCCGCCGCACGCCCAGCACGATGCCTTCGTCGGTCCATTCCATGGGATCGATTGTAGCGCAATTCGAGCGCTTGTAGGGTGGGCAAAGCGGAAGCGTGCCCACCAATTTGATCCACGCGACGCGGACGATCAATGGTGGGCACGGCGCGCCAGGGCGCGCCTTTGCAAACCTACGGCACCGCGCGAGACCTCACGCGTTGAACCAGCCCTGCGCGTCGCCGGTGAACGAGAAATATAGCCCGAACACCGTCAGCACGCAGGAGACGATCTCGATGGCGCTGTCGAGCTCCATGCCCCTCTCGCCGATGATCTGGCCGAGCGAGATCACGGAGAGCACCAGCGCTGCGGCCAGCACCCAGCGCGGCCAGTTCTTGCGCCAGCGCGCCGCCAGCCAGACGAAATAGATCAGCAGAGAAATCATTACGCCGGCGAGCAGCGTCGACGTCATGATCATCTGCTCGGTCATCTCGGTGGTGGGCGTGCGGTCCTGCACCGCCACAGACAGCGCATCCAGCATCAGCGACGCATAGAGCAACGCTTCGAAGCGCTGGACGTTACGGGGCACACTCATCAAATACCGATCTGTTCTTGCTTATTCCTTGGGAAATTCCAGGCCCATCTCGCGATAGCGATCGGGATCGTCGCCCCAGTTCTCGCGCACCTTGACGAACAGGAACAGATGCACCGGCACGCCTAGAATCTCGGCGATTTCCTTGCGCGCGTCCGCGCCGATCGACTTGATGGTAGCGCCGCCAGCGCCGAGCACGATCTTGCGCTGGCTTTCGCGCTCCACGAAGATCGTCTGCTCGATGCGCACCGACTTGTCCTTGCGCTCCTCCCACTTGTCGGTCTCGACCGTGGACTGGTAGGGCAATTCCTGGTGCAGCTTGCGATAGATCTTCTCGCGCGTGATCTCGGCCGCAAGCTGCCGCATCGGCGCATCCGACATCTGGTCCTCGGGATAGAGGAACGGACCCGGCGGCACCATCGCGGCCAGCGTCTGCCTGAGGTCATCGACGCCGTCGCCCGAGATTGCCGCGATCATGAAGGTCTTCGCGAACGGCATGCGCTCGTTGGCGGCCTGCGCCAGCGCCAGCAGCTTCTCGCGCTGGACCAGGTCGACCTTGTTGATGACTAGGATCTTCTCGTGTTTCACGCTGGCAACCTTGCCGAGGATCGCCTCGGCTTCCTCGTCGATCCCGGCCTTGGCGTCGAGCAGCACGCAGACGAGATCGGCGTCATGCGCCCCGCTCCAGGCGGTCGAGACCATGGCGCGGTCGAGCCGGCGCTTGGGCAGGAAGATGCCAGGCGTGTCGACCAGGATTACTTGCGCGTTGTTCTCGATCACGATGCCGCGGATCAGCGCGCGCGTGGTCTGCACCTTGCGCGAGACGATTGTGACCTTGGCCCCGACCAGCGCATTGACCAGCGTGGACTTGCCGACATTCGGCGCGCCGATCAGCGCAACGAAGCCGCAGCGCGTAGCAATGGGCGCCTCGCCGCTCGCTTCAGCCGTCATTGCCGCCACCAACGCCTTCGCGCTCGATCATGACGGAGGCCGCGACCTTCTCCGCCGCGCGCTTGCTGCCGCCGGTGCCTTCGGCCGGCGCCAAACCCGGCAGGTCAACAGCAACGCGGAACTCCGGATCGTGATGCGGGCCGGTGCGCTCGACCTCGCGATAGACAGGCGTCGGCAGCCCCTTCCCCTGCGCCCATTCCTGCAGCACGGTCTTGGGATCGCGCAGCGGCCGCCGCGGCTTGTGCATGCGCTCGGTCCAGTTGCGCTTGACGAACTCGTCCGCCGCCGCATGGCCTCCGTCGAGGAAGATCGCGCCGATCACCGCCTCGCAGATATCACCGAGAATGGACTTGCGCAGGCGCGCATCGGCGCTGGAGCCGACCGAACCGAGCTTGATGTCATCGAGCAGACCGAGCGACTTGGCGACGTCGGCGCAGCTCTCCTTGCGCACGAGCTCGGCAAGCCGCTTGGACAACTCGCCCTCATCGGCATTCGGGAAGGCATGATAGAGCATGTCGGACACGACGAGCCCGAGCACGTGGTCGCCGAGGAACTCCAGCCGCTGATAGCTGTCGCCGCGCTTGCGTCCGGACTTCAGCGCCGAAACGTGGGTGATCGCCTGCATCAGCAGGTTCGGATCGGCGAAGTTGTGGCCGATGCGCGCCTCGAGCGCCGCATTCGCATCAGCTGCCGCCTTGGCCTTGCTGCTCCGCGTCCGCTTCTTCTTCGCCGGAGCCTTGGTTTCAGCAGTCTTGGTATCAGGCGCCTTGGTATCAGGCGTTTTGGTCGCAAGCGTCTTGGTTGCAGCTTCGCCCTCAGGAGCGGCTTGCGCCTCGATCGATTGGGTCGTGATGTCCTTGGCTTCGTCTTTCATCGGACGATTTTGAAGAAACGATTCCAGCGCACCGCCCACGGCCAGCGCCAGAACATCCAGGCATGCTCGCCTTCGGCGATCGAGAAGAAGATCATCTGGGCACGGCCGATCAGGTTCTCCTGCGGCACATAGCCGACCTGGCCGAGGAAGCGGCTGTCGGTGGAGTTGTCGCGGTTGTCGCCCATCATGAAGAAATGGCCTGATGGCACGGTGTAGACGTTGGTGTTGTCCATGTAGCCGTTGTCGGCGCAATCGAGCGTCTCGTAGGAGACACCGTTCGGCAGCGTCTCCTTCCAGCGCTTCACACGCGAGATGCCGCTGCCTTCGGAGCCGCAGGGATCCTCGCCGACATACTCGCTCATGCGCTGGCGCTCGACCGGGGTGTCGTTGATGTAGAGCAGACCCTCCTTCATCTGGACGTGGTCGCCAGGCAAGCCGATCACGCGCTTGATGTAGTCGGTGGTGTCGTCCTTCGGCAGCCGGAACACGACGATGTCGCCGCGGTTCGGATCCGAGCCCCAGATCCGTCCCGAGAACAGCGGCGGCGAGAACGGAATCGAGTAGTGGCTGTAGCCGTAGGAATATTTCGAGACGAACAGATAGTCGCCGACCAGCAGCGTCGCCTTCATCGAGCCGGACGGGATGTTGAACGGCTGGAACAGGAAGGTGCGGATCACCAGCGCGATCAGGAGAGCATGGATCACGACCCGGATCGTCTCGCCGACGCCGCTTTCAGTTTTCGTTCCCGAAGTCACGCTCATTGCTCTCTCAATTCCGGCCGGCGATCACAGAAGGCCCTCCTCCCGCGAACGGCCCACCGATTCGCAGCCCAAGGAGATTGTCCTGATTCTGATAGTGAGGGCCAATTCCGGCGTAAAGCCGAATTCGACCAGCCTGATTTGCGTCCGCGGACTTTTAGACGGTTGTCGCAGGCCACGCAATCAAGGATCGCATCAAAAACAAATAAGGTATTGATTTTTAATACGAATTATAAAATTAACGCCGACCTTCAGGGCTTCGCCCGCGGCACGGCGGAAATGACCACGAAGGCCTGCGCCAACGGCCAGTCGTCCGTGATCGACAGGTCGATCTGGGCCTCGAATCCCTCGGGCGTCAGGGCCAGGAGCCGGGCCAGCGCCCCCCCGGTCAGCCGCATCGACGGCCGGCCCCCGGGCAGGTTGACCACGCCCATGTCGCGCCACCACACGCCCTGCCTGATGCCGGTGCCGAGGGCCTTGGAGCAGGCCTCCTTGGCGGCAAAGCGCTTGGCGTAGGTCGCCACCACCATCTTCTCGTTCTTGGCCCGCCGCTCCGCCTTGGCCCGCTCGGCCGCAGTGAAGATGCGGTCGAGGAAACGCTCGCCATGGCGCTCCATCACCTTCGCCACGCGGGTGATGTCGATGAGGTCGGAGCCGATCCCGATGATCATGCCCGGCTCCGTCCGACATCCATTGCCGCGCGCATCGTGCGCACCGTCTCCGCAAGACCGACGAACAGCGCCTCGCCGATCATGTAGTAGCCGATGTTGAGCTCCATGATTTCAGGCAGCGCGGCAATCTTCTCGGCCGTCGCGTAGTCCAACCCGTGGCCGGCATGGACCTCGAGGCCTGCGTCCTTCGCGAGCTTCACGCCCGCCACGATCCGCCGCCATTCAGCCTCGGCCTTGTCGCTGTGGCCGTCGACCACGGCGTCGCACCAGGCGCCGGTGTGGATCTCGATCACAGGCGCGCGCAGCCGCGCCGCCATCTCGATTTGCGCAGGGTCCGCAGCAATGAACAGCGAGACGCGGATGCCGACATCGTTCAGCCGCGCGATATGGGGCGCGAGCGCATTGTGCTGGCCGACCACGTCGAGGCCGCCCTCGGTCGTCACCTCCTGGCGCCGCTCCGGCACCAGGCACACCGCATGCGGCTTGGTTGCGAGCGAGATGCGCATCATGTCGTCGGTCGCCGCCATCTCGAAATTCAGCGGCTTGGAGATCTGCGCCTTCAGCCGCGCCATGTCCTCGTCGCGGATGTGCCTGCGGTCTTCGCGCAGATGCGCGGTGATACCGTCGGCGCCGGCCTCGATCGCAAGCAGCGCGGCGCGGACCGGATCGGGATGGCGGCCGCCGCGAGCGTTACGGACGGTCGCGACATGATCGATATTGACGCCGAGGCGGAGCGGAGATGCAGGCATTTCAGGACTCACGAGATCGGAGGTACAGGCGATTGCGACAGACGCCTATCCATTAACACGTTCGACGCGGGCGACGACCGCCTTGGCGCGCAGCTGGGCCAGGATCGCGCTCAAATGCTTGAGATCGTAGACTTCGAGATCGATCGTCGTCTCTGTGAAGTCGGGCGAGCGGCGCTGCATGCTGATATTGTCGATGTTGCCGTCATGCTCGGCGATCACGGTCGCGATCTGCGCCAGTGCGCCGGGCTCGTTGACATTCTCGACCTTGATGCGCGCCGGGAAGCGTTGCGGCGCCGAATCCTCGATGTCCCAGCGGACGTCGAGCCAGCGCTCCGGCTCCTCCTCGAAATCCTTCAGCGCCGGCGACTGGATCGGATAGATCGTGATCCCCTCGCCCGGCGTGACGATGCCGACGATGCGATCGCCGGGCACGGCGCCGCCGTTCGGCGCGAACTTCACCGGCAGGTCGGAATTGTTGCCGCCAATGGGGATCGCAACCGGGCGGCGCGGCGGCTCCAGCGCCTTCTCCTTGAGCTTGGCGGCGAGCCCCTTCTTGACGCCGTAGCGCGCGACGCGCTCCTCCTTGTAGTCGGGATACATCGCGCGCGCGACGTGGGAGGCCTTGATCTCGCCGCGGCCGACCGCGGCCATGACGTCCTCGATCGAGGTGCGCGCCAGCCGCGGCAGCGCACCCTTGAGCTTGTCATCGGCGTATTCGATCTTGGCGCGCTCGAACAGGCGCTCGACGATGCGCCGGCCGAGGCCGACATATTGATCGCGCACCGCGGTGCGCGTGGCACGCCGGATCGCAGCGCGCGCCTTGCCGGTGACCGCGAGCGTCTCCCAGGCCGAGGGCGGCGCCGACTGGGCTTCCGAGGTCAGCACCTCGACCTCGTCGCCGTTCTGAAGCTCAGACGACAGCGGCGCGAACTGGCCGTTGATCTTGCAGCCGACCGCGCTGTTGCCGACGTCGGTATGCACGGCATAGGCGAAGTCGATCACATTGGCATGGCGCGGCAGCGCGATCAGCTTGCCCTTCGGGGTGAAGCAGAACACCTGGTCGTGGAACAGCTCGAGCTTGGTGTGCTCGAGAAATTCCTCGGGGTTGGCGCTCTCGGAGAGGATGCCGATGGTGTGGCGCAGCCAGGCGAACGCGGTGGATTCGCGCTTGAGGAATTCGGTCGGCGAGCCCACACCTTCCTTGTAGAAGACGTGCGCGGCGATGCCGCGCTCGGCGATCTGGTCCATCGCCTCGGTGCGGATCTGGAGCTCGACGCGCTGGTTGCCGGGGCCGATCACGGTGGTGTGGATCGAGCGGTAGTCGTTCTGCTTCGGCGTCGAGATGTAGTCCTTGAAACGCCCCGGCACGACTGGCCACGTTGTGTGGACGATGCCGAGCGCGCGATAGCAGGCCTCGATGTCGTTGACGACGACGCGGAAGCCGAAGATATCGGACAATTGCTCGAAGCCGACCGACTTGCGCTCCATCTTGGTCCAGATCGAAAACGGCTTCTTGCGGCGGCCATAGACCCGCGCGCCGAGACCCCTGTGGCGCAGATTGTTGGAGAGCTGGTCCTCGATCTCGCCGATCAGATTGCGGTTGCGCTCGGCGAGCGCATCGAGCCGCTGCATCACCACCGAATAGGCCTCGGGATCGAGGGTGCGGAAGGACAGGTCCTCCAGCTCCTCGCGCATTTCCTGCATGCCCATACGCCCGGCCAGCGGCGCGTAGATGTCGAGCGTCTCCTCGGCAATGCGCCGCCGCGACTCGGTCGGCACGAAGTCGAGCGTGCGCATGTTGTGCAGGCGGTCGGCGAGCTTGACCAGGAGCACGCGGACATCGTCGGCAATCGCCAGCAACAATTTGCGTAGGTTCTCGGCCTGCTTGGCCTCGCGCGACACCAGCTCGAGCCGCTTCAGCTTGGTCAGGCCCTCAACCAGCGCGCCGATCTCGGGGCCGAACAGCTGATCTATCTCCGCCCGCGTCGCCTCGGTGTCCTCGATCGTGTCGTGCAGCAGCGCGGCGACGATGGTCGCGTCATCGAGCTTCAGGTCGGTGAGAATCGCCGCGACTTCGAGCGGATGCGAGAAATACGGGTCGCCGGAAGCGCGGGTCTGCGAGCCGTGCGCCTTCATGGCGTAGACATAGGCGCGGTTCAGCAGATCTTCGTCGGTGCTCGGATTGTAGGACCGGACGCGTTCGACGAGGTCATATTGACGCATCATGCGCGCGCGCGGCTTCGCTGGCCGTGCCACCGGCGCAGTCGGGGCCACGGCAACCGATTCGGTTGCGGCCTGCATCTGCGTGGGTCTGCGGCGTCGATACACCATGCCGTCCTGCCTTCAAACGGACCATGAAACGGCCCGTTGTATACATCCTAAGCTCCGATCGCGGACACGGCCGATCAATTCAATGACAGGCGCGCGGCGCAATCCGGCAGCGCTATGGTAACCACGAAAACGCCAACAAAAGCAAAGGCCCGAACACGGGTTCGGGCCTTTGATAAGATCACAAGAAGTCGACGATCACGATAGGACGATTACTCGTCCTCCTCGGGCTGCTCTTCGGGCGGCGCGAGGCCTTCGAGGCCCTTCAGGAGCTCCTCTTCGGTCATGCGCTCCACGGCGACTTCGGTATCGTCGGCATCGACGCTGGCGCCGGCGGAACCGATCAGCGGCACCGTATCCGGCTCGGGCTCGTCCACCTCGACGAACTTCTGGAGGGAGTGCACGAGCTCCTCGCGGAGATCCTCCGGCGAGATGGTCTCGTCGGCAATTTCACGCAAAGATACAACAGGGTTCTTGTCGTTATCGCGGTCAACCGTTAGTTGTGAACCGGACGAGATCATGCGGGCACGGTGGGCGGCCAGCAGGACCAGGTCAAACCGGTTGTCGACCTTGTCGATACAATCTTCTACGGTGACGCGAGCCATAGACTGTCGCTCCGTTGTGGGTGGGACGAAATATGTGGATGATTGGGGGTAGTTATAGGGGCCGGGGCGGTTTCGCAAGGCAAATTTGTGATTTGGCCTCGCCAAACGCCTCTGCTACCTCCACATTGGGGCTGGGATGGGTGGTTTCCCGGGCCGCCATTGAGGGCGGCGACGGGTGTATGAAGGTCCGCCATAACTATACCTTGATTGCCCCGACTTCTCCGGATTTGCGGTTTCGACGGGTTTTGGCAGGACTTTGAATTGCGCGGCTTGCTGCCGCCGCGCCAACAATAAACGATTTATCACGAACACTACGCGAGCAAACTGAATGTCACCTTCCCCTACCAACAAGATCGCGCTCTTCATCGACGGGGCCAATCTTTACGCAACTGCGAAAACTCTGGGCTTCGACATCGACTACAAGCGCCTTCTGAAGGAATTTCAGAGCCGCGGGACGCTGTTGCGTGCGTTCTATTACA